>CAVRXZ010000020.1:0-180926 GCA_963725105.1 uncultured Acidobacteriota bacterium | reverse complement strand
TCGCGATCCGTCGAGGGCAAATAGATGTCGTGATTGCCTGGCACGACGGTCACTTCGGTTCGACGAGAGACCTCGTCGAGCAGCGCAGCCGCCTCCTCGTACTCGTGTTCCAGCGACAGGTTGGTGACGTCGCCAGTGACCACGAGGTGATCCGCCTGCTTGGCAGCCTCCGACAGCACGGCAAGCAGGTACTCGCGGCGATGGACGCGGCCTCGGTGCAGCATGAGGTTCGCGTAACCCGTCAGCCGCTTGTTGAAGACGATGCGCCGCCATTCAGCGGCAGTCCGCGAAAGGACGTGCAGGTCGGAGACGTGCGCGATACGAATCATACGAATCAGCGTCTCCGTACCTGCCAGCAGCTTAGACGCCGCCAGGCAGCGTGTCGCGGGCACTGGCTATCGAGCATAGCCCCTGCACGGCCGCGGTCGGCGCGTGCAGGGAGCGAGCACGTCGTACCCTCAGCGAAGCGCGGACTTCGTCAGCTCCCACGCCTGATGGAGCTTGTCCGACCGCTCGCGGTAGTCGGCTCGCACCTCGGCCAATCGCTTCTCCAGGCGTTGCTTCCGCTCATCGCGCGCGGCGGTCACCTGCTGCTGCAAGGACTTGATCTTGGCTTCGCCCTCCCGCTTCGTCGATTCGATGCGAGCCTTGAGCTGGTCCCGTTTGTCCCGAAGCTTGTGGCGCGTGTCCTCGATCTTCGCCTCGAGCCGGGCCTTCCGCTCCGCCGAGGCTTTCTTGAATTCCGCCTCCAGCGCGGCCAACTCCTCGCGGTCCGCGGCGATTTGCCTTTCATAGTAGGCATCCTCGACGGCGATCCAGTTGCGCCGGAACACGTGGCCGCCCAGCGCCTCCATGCGCGTGTCGATCGGCGCCTGCCAGTCCTCATCCACTTCCGCGATGACCGCGGCCTTTCCGGGGAGGAGATACGCCGACACCTCGTCCAGATAGTCATCGCTGATGCCCGCGCGAGTCAGATCGAACGCGGCACCGATCAACGTGCCGGTGCTTGCGCCGACCGCCAGGCCGATTGGCCCTCCGAGGATGCCGATGAGGCTTCCCGTGAGCAGGCCGAACGAACGTCCCCTCCGGCACCTCACCGCCTTCTCGCACCGACAGCTTGCCGCTCGCGTCCTTGGCCACGACCGCATCCGAATACAGCGTGATGCTGCCGTCTCGGTGCAGGTCGCGAAACGCCCGCACTCCTTCGTACGCCTGTTTCTCATCGTTGAACACGACCGCCACTACTTTGTCCATATCCGCCTCCCTTTCTCTGTGGCTTGCGGTCTCTTCCGCGCGCCTTCGATCAGCGCCCGAATGGCAAGCGCCGTTCCAATGGGCCCGCGGGACAGAGACCCGCAATCCCGTTGTGGTTCAAGGGCTTGCGTGATTGCCGCGAGGGCGACGCGGCCGGCGTCGTGACGAAATCAAGGCACGCGACTTACAGCAGTCAGCGGGTTGGGACGCCTCCGCTTGAGGCTGCGCCGCGGGTGTTACCAATCACCAGCCCTGATTGTTCACGTCGAGACTCCTCGATGGCGACCTGGTGCGTCCACCCTCAGTCGTCGAGCGGTACCAGCAGTAATTCGTGGATCGATGCTGCATTCGCAGCGTTGTGGAGAACGCTTCATGGACATTCAGCATTACAAGCGGCACCTGCTCGACCTCTGAAAGGATTTGTCCGCCCGGATTAGCCATCAAGCCGACCAGGCCGGGGAGAATTCATCGACGGGGCCCACGACGTCGGCGACGCGAGCGTCGCGGATGAAGTGGCGTCAGAGGCGTTTGCCGAAGCCGAGGGCACTTCGGAGGTTTTGCAACAGGTGCGCGAGGCGCTGGGCCGCGTGTCCGACGGCACGTTCGGCAAGTGCATCGTCGACGGTGGACCGATCGACGAACGCCGGCTTGAGGTCGTGCCCTGGACTCCGTATTGCCTGGAGCACGAGCAGCGTCTTGAGCTCGCATCGTCTAGGACGCCGACCCTCTAACAGGTTACGTCGAGGCGCTGACGCGCGTCGAAACCCACCGCTCCATTTGAGCCCGGTTCCAGAGGAGGCGCCCGTCACCTTCGACACGATGGCGATCGCCTATCTCCAGGACTATCAGCTGGAGCGGTACCCTCGCTGACCACGGCACGGGCACGGGTTGAGCATTTGCGCGGCTTCTTCGGGGGCATGCCCACCGGGGCGATGACCGCCGACCGGGTGCGAGGCTATCAGCTCGCTCGGCGCAAACAAGGATTCGAGGCGGCGACCATCAATCGTGAAACCTCAGTGCTCAGCCGCATGTTCCAGCTAGCCATGCGCCGCGGGCTCCTCGACCGGATGCCGCGCTTCCCCAAGCGGCTCGAAGAGAATCCGCCCCGCGACCGGTTCTTTGAGCACGACGAGTACCTGAAAGCGTGTGAGCACCTCCCGCGGTCGTATCGCGATGTGCTGGAGTTCGCGTACTACTCGGAATGGCGACGGAATGAAATCCTTGGACTGACTTGGGATGAGGTGGATCTGAAGGGCGGCGTCATCCGGCTCACGCCGCGCCGGTCAAAGACCCGGACCGGTCGCGTCCTGCCGATCTCGCCGCCATGTCAGACCGTGCTGAAGCGGCGCCTGCGTCGGCGTCAGAGGACGGACCCGCGCGTCTTTCGCCGCGACGGGGTCCCGGTTCGGGACTGGCGGTGCGCGCCTGGCCATTGACGCCCATGCACATCGTCAAGATTGCAGCATCGTTGATCGCGGTAGGCTCGGCCCTGATCTGCGTGCTGTGGGTGTTCCAGCGGCGGCGAATCGAGGACGTGAACGTCCTGCTGGAATTCCGGCGGCGCATCTGGAGCCTCGCGGCGGTCGCCGCAGTCTTCGCGACCCCCGCTCTCTATCTCGAGCTGGTCTATTTCCCGCAGTAGTCCCTCTCGCTTCGAGAAATCCATCACGCGATGGATGGTCGGGACACGATGGCCATCCTCAGTCCCGGGATTTTTGCGTCCAGGCTCCGAGGATTCCAGCTCACCGATAGGTCTTCAGATTCAGATAGGCAGCCTCAATATCGTCCCGCAGCAACTTGTCGTAGTAGGCCCAGTCACGATATTGATTCAGGCGAAGGTTTTCCTTCAGGTCTGAGAGCGATTTTCCCTGTGCCATGCCCTCTGAGACAGCCGCCCGAAGGTCCTCGAAGAACTGCCGGCCTTCGGTCACGTCCTGTTTCGTGAAGTTCCGCTGGCCGTGGCCCTGGGCGAGGATCTCGAAATCCAGTGCCTCGATCATGCGATAAGACCGAATCCACTCGGACAAGGGGTGCTGGTCAAAGACACCACAGGCGCTCGGCATGGAACGCATCGAGTCCCGAACTAACGCATCCGCAGGAAAGTCTGTCGAGAACGCCACCTTCTCTGCAGGCAGGTAAACCACCGTCCCGTCGTCAGCATGATTGAGGCCGGGAAAGACGAGCTCGATGGTCCGGCCGCCCAAAGTAATGCGCAGGCGTTCCGAATACGTGATATCCGGCTTCGGGACGTCACGAAACCATTTCGCAGGCGTGATGTGACCGCTGTGTTCGGTATCGAGGTTTTCGAACGCGCCCGGCCCGAGACCGCAGATGCCGGGATGCTCCTGTGTCGGGATGATGATCTCCTCCGCCTCAAGGGTCCCGTTGTTGTTCCGATCACGCATGTCGCCCGGCATATGCGGCCAGCGGCCGTCCATGTTCATCAGCACCCGCTCGTGGGCCACGATGTGCGGGCTCGTGTCGGAAAACACGGCGGCACCGACGATGTGATCCCAATGGCTGTGGCTGTAGACGATGTAGCGGACCGGCTTGCCCGGAAAGCGCGTGGCAAGCTCGGCCTTCAGCCAGCGCGAGAAATCCGTGTTGATCGGATCGACGACCAGGATACCTGCCGGTGTCACGTACACCAGCGACCACCAGTTGCCATTGCTGACGCGCCAGATGTCGTCCTTGACTTGCTGAAATGCGCGAGTCGGCGCGACGGGGCCCTGTGCTCCGACAGGCGACAGAAGCGCGACGGAAATCAACAAGGCGCCCGCAACACAGGCGATCGATCTCATGAGTCTGCTCCGCAAGCGTCCATCAGAAGCTCACTCTGGCGGCATCGGCGAGGATCAGATCGCGGTAAACGTTGAGCGACCACCCTTCCTTTTCCAGCTCATTTACTCGCTTGTCCACTTTCGCGACGTAATCGGCCCTCGTTTGATACAGCTCTCTTAGCGTCGAGGCGGGCAATGGCACCTCGGTGCCACTCAATCCGCACATGAGGTTTGCGGCGCCTTGTCCGCCAGCTGCGATATACGCACTTGGATTAGGAATCACGGGCGAAATGGCGGGCGGTCTCAGGCCGTACCTGGCGATCGGCACATCGACGTACGGGTTCCGGATTCCGCCCCGCGGATTGCCGTAGGCGTCGAGCACCATGCCTGGGCCGGCCGCGGCGCCGCGATCGAACTGGATTCGGGGAGCACGCGGCGGCACGACTCCTCTATCGACCCATTGGAGCAGGTGATTCAAGCCGACGGCGACGTACGCCTGGTGAGGAAACTCACTGAGCGGCTGGCTGCACGGATTCGGCTTCATTCGCACGCTGTCGCGCGTGTCGATGTGCGCCATGCCCGCGAACTCGTACAGGCGGTACTGCTGGCCCGGTTCATCGCCATCCTCTCGGTCCGTTATCCCCCCGCTCGACACCTCCAGCATCGTCGGCATTTCAATAATGGGCACGTCGACGTTCGGCGGCGTGTTGAGTCCGACAGAAGTTGGAAGGAACCCATCGTAGATTCTCTCCATCCCCGGTGTCCGATAAACCGCCTGCGCCGGCAGGTAGTTGATCACGACCCCCGCGCTCATCGAAGTCCCCGCGAGCACCATTTTCCGCACCCGCGCGCCACCAAGAGTCCGACCGGTTCGGACGAGCGCGCCAACCTGCGCCAGGATTTCGTTGGCTTGACCGGCAGCGACTTGCAGATCTGCATAACGCGCCTGGTTCTCGGCCTTGAACTGCGCAGGTGACGTCACGAGGATTTCGACGGCCGCGTGTCCGGATGACATCGTGTACGTCGACGTGAACTCAAACATGTGCGCCGCGCCGCTGAAATGCATCGCCTCCGCCAGCACGAGTCCGCTGAAGCGCGCGTCGTCGGCCGGCCTGCGAACGACGAGCCGCGTCTTGTACGGCTGCCCGTTTGCCGTTCCCGTGACGAAGTATTCGGTGACTTCGTAGCCGAACGCGGAAAGCCCCTTGCCTGGCGGGAGCGAGGGTGTCGAGTCGAACATGCGACCCGGCCCCGTGATCTTCTCTGACACCGACGGCAACGACACGGCCGTCCGCTCGGTTGGCAGTCGGGAAGGTTCCTGAGCTAGGGGATTCGCGGTCAATGCGACTGCCGCAACAAGACCCCCAAGCGTGAGATTGCCAGAAGTCAGCCTATGCGCGCTCTTTGAACAGGTCACCATGATGTCCACGCCGCCATGATACGTCCGAAGCCGCGGTCCGACCTGTGGTGACCGCGGCAACGCCTTCAGCAACAGGCCGTCAGGTATGCGCAGCACCAACGCGGCCGCCATTGCGGTTTGTCGGGGCGCGCAGCAGCACGATTGCTAGCACCGCCACCCACGTCAGGAACACTCCGATGTTGATGCGCTCCCACAGCCCGATCCACGGAGTAGGTAAGCCGGCGGCCAGGCGGGGAGCTTCGACAAACGTCAAGGCGCCGAACGTGATCAGCACCACGCCGCTGACGATGGAGTAGAGGCGAAACCGCTTGCCGAATGCGGTGGCGCCAAACCCGATTGCGAGGAACATGAGGAGCACCGTCACGCCGCCGAGCACGACGTGCATCGTGTCGCTCCACGTGCCTCCGCCGGCGGCCAGCACCTCGCGCTGGTGCATCGCGGCAAACGGCCAGAGAAGCCCGAGCGACCCATAGGCCAGCATCAGCCCGCCTACGATTCGCACGGCACGGTTCCGGCCGCCCGACTGCCAGACGCCCCATCCAAAGGCAGCGACCAGCACCGTGTAGGCCGAGCCGAGCCACATCCAGAGCGTCCGCGTCGGCGCCCCAATCGCGGTCAGTTCGCTGGGCACCTGCGAGACGAGGCTGTATCCTTCGAACCGGATTGCGCCGATCATCGCGCCGTAGAGCAGCGAAGAGACGACCCCGAAGGTGAGCAACGCTCTACGTCTTGATTCATAGCTGGCGTCGCGTTCCGGCGACGCGCCTGACGCGAGATGCGAGTCGGGCGTTTTTCACCGTTGTTACATCCGGGTTGTTCTAACGAGGTTCGTCACAGCTTCGCACGCAGCCACTTTTCGATATAACCCGCAATCTCGAGGTTGTTCTTCTCGAGCATCATCATGTGACCATTGCCGTGAATCCCGACATCTTCTAGGCGCACGTGGTCATTCTTGACTCCGGCCTGCGTCAGAAACTTCGCGGTGCAATGATCGGTACTGCGCCCGAAACGACGCCTCACCCGTCACGAGCAGGATTGGCATGCCGAGATTGACGAGTTGGCGTGCAGGTTCGCTCTGCTTCCAGCATTTGAAGAGGCCCGATCCATCTGTGACCGTTTCCTGCACCATGCCGAGGTCGGAGGGAGCATTCGCTGCGGGGGAAAAATGCATTGGCAATCTGGTGACGCCCCACGATCGTTCGATGGCTGTATTTGACTCCGAATAGAAGGGCGGTCCGTTCGGTTCGACGGCGATGATCGCCTTGACGAGATCCGGCCGCGCATCCGCCACGTCCCACCCGTGCGGTCCAGACTGTGAATGCGTCAGGAGCACCGCCGGACCGATGCGCTCGAGCAGCGCGAGCAAGGCTCGAGCGGTCAGCTGTTCCTGGCGCAACGCGTCCATCCCGGCGAACTGCGACGCGAAGAACTGATCAAAGACTGCGTCGCCGTGCATTCCTGTTCCCGGCCATTGCGTATGCACGTGCGCCTGCGGCCAGGGACGGGTGCGCGCGGGCGCTGTGAACAGATTCTCCAGATTCGCGATGTTGCTGGAACCCCTCGGCCCGTAGGCGTTCTCCACGTAAATCGACCTGCCGCGCCCCGGTTGATCGACGGTATAGACAGACCAGCCGCTCTTGAGAAAGTAGTCCGCCCAGCCCGACCGATCGTCAGGTGTGCCGTTGAAGGTCGTGGCCTGCTGCCCGCCCCCGTGGATCATCACGATGGGGTACAGCGGCGACGGCGCGCCGCTGCTCCGGACCGGGATTTGATACCGAACGTACATCTGCTTCGACATGTAGGTCGGATTGACCGGATCGTCGTACTGGCCGGCGACGAAGAAGATGCCTTGTCTCTCGACGTGCAGAAGACCGACGTGCCCGGCCGGCTCCAGGCGCCGGGGCGGCGCGGACCCTGTCAGTTTTCGATTCAGCCATGCCTCGATCAGGCCTGCGATCTGCAGGTTGTGCTGCTCGATCAGCAGGAGGTGGCCGTCGCCGTGCAGCCCGAGCTCTGGAAGATGGAGCAAATCGCTCAGCACGGCGGCCTGCGTCAGGTAGTGGCGCGTGCAATGGTCATACGGCGCGTGGTACGACGACTCGGACAGCACGAAGAGGATATTGAGTCCCATGAGTCGTGGCAGCCGCCGGGCGGGCTCGCGCTGCTGCCAGCAGGCCTGGAGATCCGGGCCGTCGGGCCTGTCCTGTCGCACGATGTCGAGCTGGGAAGGGTCTTTCACGGGCGGGTCATACGTGAGTGGACCCGCCGACGGTCCGTACAGCATGGTCCGAACGCCGGCCGCGTTGAGGCCGAAGGGAGGACCCGACGGCTCCACCGCGACAATGGCTTTGACGAGATCGGGGCGAGCGTCCGCGACTCGCCATGTCGCCGGGCCCGGCTGTGAGTGCTCGATCAGAATCGACGGACCGATCTTGTCGAGAAGGGCAAGCCACGCGATGCGCGTGCGCTCCTCCTGCATGTCGTTGTCGATGCCTGGCATGAGGTGCGCGTCGTACTGGTCGAAGACGGGATCCCCGTGGAGATGGGTACCGCTCCCCGCCCACGGTGAATGCAGAAAGGCCTGGGGCCACTGAGTGGCGCGATCGCCTTGTTCGGATGCGGCCCATCTGTCTTCGGCGCTCTTGGGTGTCGCAGGCGCAGCGAGCGGTCCGTACGCGGCCGAGTAGGGAGATCGTCCGCGTCCGGGTTGATCGACGACATAGACAGGCCAGCCGTGCTGTACGAAGAAGTCGACCCAGCCTGGACGCCCGTCCGGCGTGCCCTGCCAGCTGGCTCCGGTGTGCGAGCCTCCGTGAACCAGGACGATCGGGTACTTCGGCGGACCCTCGGGGATCTGATACTCGACGTACATCTGGCCCGACATGGATGTCGGAGTGGCCGGGTTGTCGTACTGACCAGCCACATAGAAGTACCCCTGACTTCTGATCGCCAGAGTACCGACCGAATCGGCCGCACGGGCGGACACGAACAGGAGGAACAATCCAAGAAGCGGTGCGGCGCATTTCAACGTTGATGTCGCCCTCATTCAGAAGCTCCTCCCTGCTCAACTACAGTGCCTTGGCGCGTGGTCGGCTTCCAGCGTTGTGGCCGATCGTATGTCCCCCGACGACATTATCGATTGTCTCGTTTCTTGCCCGCTCTTCGAGTCCGTGCCGCGCCACCAGAGGCCACATGATTCCCGGGCCTGGGAGGCAACTTGCCACCCATCGCCATCGATTCGCCCCTGCCCCCTTCTGACTTCACTGTCTACGCCATCAGAGCGAATGTGTGATCACCGGTCTACGAAGGCCGCAGGTCGCGGCTTCCGCAGATCATGGGAGGTGTTCACGACGATGCGCGGACGGAAGAATCCACCGCTCGATTTGACCGCAGTGCCCGAGGGGGCGCCCGTCACCTTCGACACGATGGCGATCGCCTACCTCCAGGACTATCAGCTGCAGCGGTACCGCTCGCTCACCACGGCACGGGCGCGGGTCGAGCATTTGCGCGGCTTCTTTGGCGGCATGCCGGCTGAGGCGATGACCGCCGATCGCGTGCGCGACTACCAGCTCGCCCGGCGCACACAGGGATTCGAGGCCGGGACGATCAATCGCGAGACGTCGGCGCTCAGCCGCATGTTTCAGTTGGCCATGCGCCGCGGGCTGCTCGAACGGATGCCGCTCTTTCCCAAGCGGCTCGAAGAGAATCCGCCGCGCGACGGGTTCTTTGAACACGACGAGTACCTGAAAGTCCGCGAGCACCTCCCGGCGTCGTATCGAGACGTGCTCGACTTCGCGTACTACTCGGGCTGGCGACGGAACGAGATCCTCGGACTGACCTGGGACGAGGTCGATCTGAAGGGCGGCGTCATCCGGCTTCCGCCACGCCGCTCAAAAACCCGAACCGGTCGCGTCCTGCCGATCTCTCCGCCGCTGCAGACGGTGCTCAAGCGGCGCCTTCGTCGGCGACAGAGCGACAGACCCGCGCGTCTTTCGCCGCGACGGCGTCCCGGTCCGCGACTGGCGGACGGCGCTCCGCGACGCGTGCCGGAAGGCGAAGGTGCCGCATCGGCTCCTGCACGATTGTCGGCGAACGGCGGCGCGCAACCTGATCCGCGCCGGCGTCCCGGAGCGCGTCGCGATGCTGCTGACCGGGCACAAGACGCGAGCCGTGTTTGATCGCTACAACATCGTGAACGAACAGGAACTGCTGACGGCCGGCGAGCGGCTGGCCGCGTACGTGGCGAAGAGCGGTTCCTGACGCCACAGCGCGAGTCGTCACACGGACGATCGCCTCACGAATGGCACCGGCCACGTCTGCAGTGACCACGATCGACGTCGTCGTCTCCAACAAGCCTTCGTGCTGGATCGCCGCCTCCGCGGTCGTATCTGCCCGCGACGGATCAAGGCGACCAATTCGCGACAGGCGCTCTGGGGCAGCGCGACGGGCGAGTAACGATGTCTCGCACGGCGGCCCCTCGAGCGCCTGTTCGCGAACGTGATCGGCGTGGATCCGTTCTGAAGTTGGTGTCGCGGCCAATCTACCTGGTCGCCGCCGAGGCCACCGCGCCCTTCGCGGCCTGTCTCGATGATCGAAGCGACCGCCTGCGGCTGCGACACGTACACGGCGTGGCTGCCCTTGACCTCGACCACCGTTGAACCGGCGCGCTTGGACATCGCGCGCTGGGCGTCGGGCGGGATCATCTTGTCTTCGGTGGAGACCAGGTACCAGCTTGGCTTCGTCTTCCACGCCGGCTCGCTGATCGCGCCGCCGAGTGCCTCCACGCCCCACGGGACTTGGGAATCGGCCATGAACGCGGCTGCGTCCGGCGTTCACGTCGGCGGCGAATGACGCGGCGAACTTCGCCTTGTCGAGGAAGAGATATCCGTCCTGCGGCGGCAGAATCGGGGGGCACCGGCGCGCCTGGCGGTGGATCCTTGATCAGCGCGGACACCGACTCGCCCTTGTCCGGAGCAAACGCGGCGATATAGACCAGTCCCGCGACCTTCGGGTCGTTGCCCGCTTCCGTGATCACGACTCCACCGTACGAATGGCCGACGAGAATCGCGGGGCCGTTCTGCGCGGCCAGCGTCCGCTTGGTGACGGCCACGTCATCCGCGAGCGAGATGGTCGGATTCTGGACGATCGAGACGGTGTAGCCGTCCTTCTTCAGGGCTTTGTAGACACCCTCCCAGCCGGATCCGTCCACGAAGCCACCGTGAACCAGAACGACGTTCTTCACACCGTTCAACGCGCTCACTTGTGACATAAAACCTCCCCTGCGCCGATCATGATGACGATGATCGGCAGAAGTCCGAGAATGCGGCGACGTATCCTCCGTTCATGTGCCATCCGTCGTGTCTCATCGGTCCGTCCTGGTGAATCAGAGTCAACACCCGTCATGCCTGACACGCGTTCCCATCCCGATCAGGTTTCCTTATTTCAATGCTCGGGCCCCTCGTTCCTGGGTGGATTCAGAGGCTTCTTCAGATAGGGCACCTCATCAGCGGCAATCGGAGTCGAAGGGGAGCTGCCTTTCCGACGGGCCGTCAGTTGACGCTACCTGACGGTAGGCGTGGGTCGGGCCTCAAGCCAGCCTTGTCCGTGAAGGTCTGCGACCTCGTCTGCGAATGTCTTGCGGACTCGCTCCGCCCGATGCCAGTCCGTGAAATGTTCCTGCTGCCGACGCTCCTGATCGCTCCATCGAACGGCGATCCAACCCGCTCCCGGTATGTGGTCAATACGAAAGGACCGAACGTGGCCGTCGCGGATGAGATTCAAGGAAAAAATCGTGCGCATGCATGCCCCCTGAGCCGCGTTTCCTTCGAAGGGGGCGATTGAATCACAGGGTTGACTGACGTGACAAGCTGAACCATCCGAGATGAGCCCGCTTGTTGCGATCGTGTGACGAATGCGTGCGCGACTGAGGGGGAAATTGGCCTTTCGCGACTCTTTTGTTGCGAATGTCAACGCGTTATGACGGCTTGGGCGTTCACGGACGATCGTCGTGCGGCGTTTACAGAGGAAATTACCGAGTCGGGCAGAACTTCACCTCCCGGAGTGATACGGAATGACCTTAGATCAGCAAGACATGTTTCGTCGCTTGGAAGCGTGGAGGGTCCGGCTGGAGAAGCTTCGCCAAATGTGCGAGGCGAACGCACCGCGTTCCGCCCACCAGAGTCGCCCAGGCGCGAACGTTGTATGGCGCAATCAAAGCGGACCTCCATACCCATACCGAGTACACACAGTCCACCGCGGATGAGGGCATGATCACCGTGTCTGACGCCGAGCGACGCTGGTATCACCAGCCGGTGTGGTCCGTGCGGAAACGTAATGGTCGTAGGATCACGTGTGAATTCGTGAGCCACGGCGAAAGCTAACGGATGGAAATTGGTGGTGTTGCGCGGCGCCGACAGTGGCCGAAGATCACGCCGCTGAGTGACTCACGGGGGAACCAGAATTCACGACGTGTTCTATTCATTTCATGACACCCATCAAGATCAGCAGCAGCTCCAGAACAAGAATCAGCACGACGGTCAACTCGAGGAATTGTCCGCGCGACATCGACGACTGCTCGACCGCGAACCGGTAGATGTCATCGAGCGTCTCGAGTTTCCCTTCGACGTCGGCTTTCCAGCGACCAAGGCCCAAGCGGTCGGCGATCAGTGCAAACAAACGCGCCGCATAAATGTCCCCGACGAACTTCAAGGTGTTCTCGGTGCGATCCGTCAGCTCGTTGACGTCGATAAATAGCGAGTGGACCTGCCTGGCCGCGCGCGTGTAGCGCGAACCGACCCACACGTCGTACCAGCGCGGCCGCTGCAGCTGGCCATAGATCACCTCGAGCTCATCGTCGAGTCGCTGATCGTAGTGGCGAAATTCGAGCAGCTGCGAGTTGGCGTATTCGGCAATCTCGAGTGCGGCCTGCGCGCCAGCCGGCGTATCGTACACGAAGGCGGCGTTCCATGTCGGGACGACGAGGTCGTCCGCAAGATAGGAAATCCGGTGCTGCAAGATCGTCGCTTTCTCCTGCTCACTTAGACCGCCGTTCGCCTCGGAGCATCGCGGCAATGTCGTCGCCGTGCGCGGTCAGCAGTTCGTCGGCCGACTGCGGCCGGTCGAGTTCATGGACCGCGAACACCAAATAGTCCTCGCTCAAATACGTGTCGCGAAGGCCTCGAAGCGCACCATCGAGGCGTGTCGTGACGCTCCGGCACAGTCGTTCGGCACGGGCTTCCAGGTCGGGGTTCTCGACGAGCGTCTCACTCAGCGACACGAGCTCGCTCCACGAGCCGTGAAACGTACGCATCAGCGCGACAGAGACGACGCCGTAGTCGTAGACTCTGAACCGCACCCGGAAGCCGTCGACTTCGTCCATGCCGATCGCGTCGCCGTCGAACGAGACCGGCGGTTTGCCGTATTGAACGTAGGCCGGCGTGGCCGGCTTCGGCATAAGCCGCGCCGGAACGGCGGGGCCGCCAACGAGTCCAGGAATTGCCTGAAGGTCTGCCGTCCCCGCCACATCGAACAAGTAGAACAGGACGACCTGCCCCGTCCGAATCTCGGCCATCGTGCGAGCATAACGCAGAGCGACGCGGCAACCAGTGGTGAGGTCCTCCCGGTCCTTCATGGACCACGCATCTGGTCGACCTGACGATCAATCTCTAACCATCAAATACCCGACTGATGACACCGAATCGCCACGTCATCGCCTCCACGGCCTTCGTGCTGCTCCTCGTGCCGACTCAGGCTCTTGGCCGGTCCACCGTACACGACCGACGACCCCGAACCGGTCGAGCTTCATCACTGGGAGGTGTACCTGGCGTCGCAAGCGATGTTCGGGAGCACTGGGCTCACCGGCACGGCCCCGCACCTCGAGGTGAACTACGGCGCCGCCCCGAGCCTCCAGCTTCACGTCATCGCGCCATTCGTCCTGGCCACCGGCGCGAGCGAACCCGCTGCGCTACGGGCCTGGCGATCTCGAGTTCGGGGCGAAGTACCGCTTCCTCGACGAGGATCGAGCCGGCGTCCAGGTCGGGACGTTCCCCATCGTCACCGTGCCCACGGGCTCCGAGGCCCGCGGCTTGGGGGAGGGCGCCGCGACGGTGCTGCTGCCGATCTGGCTCCAGAAGACCGTCGGACCCTGGACCACGTACGGCGGGGGTGGCTATCGCATCCGCACGGCAGCTGCCGACGCCGACCGCTGGTTCTTCGGCTGGCAAGTGCAGCGGCGCATGGGCCCGGTGGCGCTCGGCGTTGAGCTCTACCGTGAGACGGAATCGGCTCGGACGCTGGCTGGCGCGAACGGGTTCAGTGTGGGCGCCGTGGTGGACATGTCCGACGTGCACCACCTGCTGCTCTCGTTTGGCACAGGACCGGGTCCGCAGAATCTCCACGCGTACCTGGGCTGGCAGCTGACACTTCGGCCCCAAAGAGTGAACGGAGAACACGGCAAACTCGGGTCGTATGAAGGGGAAATCGTCGACCGACACCGCAGCGGCTCGTCGGTAGTGATGAGCGCAGTGTTACCTGCTCGCCCGCGGTTCTACATGGAATTCATGCGTCCGAATGAACAGAGCGCCGCGTGCGCTTTTCACGTCCCCGGCGTTGGCGCGAGCACTCCCGGTGGGCCACCGTTCAACCTTGAGAACTCGTTCCCACAGGACCGGTGAAGGCGTCCGCTTTCTCGACTCCCACTGATACACGACCGCTTTGCCCGCCGCCCCAATCTGTCGCGCTAATGCGGACTGGGTTAGATGCAACCGTCGACGCAGATGTCGAAGCCGTCTATCGTAGTCATCGGGAACGATTGGCAAAGGAAGTGGACAGACTTCCTGACCACTGAAGCATCTGTAATGGCGTGCGAGGAAGCTGGCTGAAGCAGCACGCGAGGCAGATCGAATGGGACGGCCGAAGGCGGATCGCACGCTGAAGTGTGCCTCGAGCCTGCCGGTTCGAGCTGCGGCCTGGAGCGTTCTAATATGCACACCGAGCTCGTTGGCCAGTTGGTCGAGCGGCAGCAGTTCTTGCTGTTGTTTGTGTTTCGCAACCGCGTCGGCGGCGCGCTGCATGACGCGTGTCGGCAGCGCTCGTCGCCCACTGTCCCATGTCCGGAGCGTTTCGAGCGGAACGGACAGCAGAGCGGCAAACTCCCGTTGCCCGAGATTTGCAGATCGACGCAGGTTGCGGAGCTCGTACATCGTGCGATCACCATGGCATTCGTTCGCGCGAGCCCGTAAAGCGACCTCCGGCATTCCTGGCCGGTGATCACGATGCGTCTTCGGCATGCCATCCATGCGGCGACGCAAGGAACGTCGGAATCACGCCGGAAATTCGGCGATCGTGAAATGCGCGAGTTCTGGCGCAAACTCGCCAGACCGGTCACTTTGTTCGATGAATGTTCGCCCACACGATCTTTCTTCTGGGCGAAATCGGCGAATTCTTTAGGAAATGGTGCGCCCGCCGCGACTCGAACGCGGGACCCCCGGCTTAGAAGGCCGGTGCTCTATCCAACTGAGCTACGGGCGCAAAAGGTAGCACCCTCAGTCTAGCAAGGCGCGCTCGATCAAGGCAGGCCGACAGCACCATCTGTCGGAGGGCCATGTCTTCGGAGAAGCCGGTCAATCTACATAGGCGGGCGGCCGGGTTGTCAATAAGATACGCCCGTGAAGCTCGCGCTACCCGCATCCGCGCAGCCGTACGTCGAAAATCGACTGCCAGACGACGTCACCCCGGTGTGGTACGACAAGTCGGCCCAAGCCGTCGCGGCCGTCGCCGGCGCAGAGATCGCCTGGCTCGACATCTTTCCCCCTCACATCGGAACGGCAATTGATGCCGGGGACGACCTGCGCTGGGTCTTCACCGCCTTCGCCGGCGTCGGCACGTTCCCGCTCGATGTCATGCGAGATCGGCACATCGTCCTCACCAACGGCGCCGGCCTGCACAACATCCCGGTCGCTGAATACGCGATCATGGGCATGCTCGCCGCCGCAAAGAATCTCCGCGCCGTCATGCATTCCCAGGACCGGGGCGAGTGGCTTTCAGATTCCCCGGGCAAGGGCGAGCTGTTCGAAACGAAGGCGCTCATCATCGGCTACGGCCAGATCGGCCGCGCCATCGCTGAGCGCTTGCGAGGATTTGGCGTGGAAGTCACCGGAGTTCGACGCCGCGCGCAGACACCCGGAAACCCAAGCGGGGTGCAGGCACGCGAGCGCGATGTGCTCGGCCCCGACGACTGGCGCCCGCTCCTCGCCGAGTTCGACTGGATCATTCTCGCGACGGCATTGACGGGCGCAACGCGCCACTTGATCGGTGACGCGGAGCTGGCCGGGATGAAGAAGACGGCCTGGATCGTAAATGTCGGGCGCGGCGGTTTGATCGATCAGCGAGCGCTCATCGCAGCAGCGTCCCGCGGTGCCATCGGCGGCGCCTTTCTCGACGTGACGGATCCGGAACCGGCGCCCCCCGACGACCCGATCTGGTCAACACCCAACGTCCTGGTAACGTCGCACGTATCGGGCCGCGCTCAAACACGAACGATCGAACGCGCGGCAACCCTGTTCCTTACGAACCTGGCTCGCTACCGCGATCGTCAGCCCCTCCTCAACACGGTCGATTTCGAACACGGTTACTGACGTATGATCCACGTTTCTCAAGGAGGCAGATATGCGCATGCTGGTCCACGTAAAGTTTCCGCTTGAACCGTTCAACACCTACGTCCGCAACGGAAGCGCGGGCAAAACGATCGAGCGGATCATGGCGGAGACGAAGCCGGAAGCTGTCTACTTCACCGAATACGACGGGAAGCGCGGCGCGATCATGATCGTCGACGTTTCCGACGCTTCGAAGATTCCCGCGCTGGCCGAACCATGGTTTCTGATGTTCAACGCCGAGCTGTCGGCGCACATCGTCATGGGGCCGGACGAGCTGGCGAAGTCCGGACTCGAGGCGATCGGAAAGAAATGGGCGTGAACGATCCGAACGGCCAGGAGTAGGAATCGTTCGGGTCGTTCGGACGTTCGGATCGTTCGGGTCGTTCTGAATCGTTCGGAACGTTCAGGATTCGTTCGGAGCGAACGACCCGAACGGGTTTACAAGGCCCGAACAGCCCAGAACGACCCGAACGTTTTCGAACGATCCGAACGCTCCGAACGGTCCGAACGGTCTGAGAATTTCCCGTCCCTTGCCGTCCCTCAGAGTGCACTTTCTGCCAACAACAGCTGCGGGGATGCCAAATCGCCGGAGTTCCTGTGCGGCACAGGCCTTGTTCATGCTGTCCGCGGAGTGGCGAAGCGCTTCGAAGATCTGCTGGTCTGGCAGCGAATGCACGAGCTGAGCCTGGCCGTGTGGAATGCCACGAGGTACCGGGCCCGCATGCCGCGACTTCAGGTTCCGCGACCAAATCCGTGACGCCAGCGACTCCGCGGCGAGGAATGTGGCCGAAGGCTTCGGGCGCTACGGCCCCGCGCAATTCGCCCACTTCCTCGACATCGCGCGCGGGTCCGCCCAGGAAACGCGCGCACTACTTCAGAAAGGCCGTGCGATCGGTTACTGGACACCGGACGAGTTCGACCGACTCGATGCGCTCGCGATTCGAGGAATTCAGGCCGTCGCCAAACTGCAGCGGTACCTGCGGTCGCCTCAGGCTAAGCGAAACGCCAAACGAAGGGAACGGTAAGGGAAGAGGAAAATCGTTCGGAACGTTCGAGTCGTTCGGGGCGTTCGGACCGTTCGAGAGTCGTTCGGGACGTTCCGCGAGGTTCGGCACGTTCCGGTAAGAACGATCCGAACGATTTCGAACGATCCGAACGACCCGAACGGGCCGAACATCCCGAACGTTCAAACCGTTCAATCCGTTCAATCCGTCCGAACCGTTCTATTTCGCTTCCGTGATCGACTGCACCTGGATGGTCTTCGTCTTCGCATCCAGAGTTCCGGTCACCTTCACGCTCTTGCCCGCGAACGTTTCCGGCGTCCGCTGATCGCTCAGCGTGTAGGCGGTCTTCCCGTCGAACAGGACGTAGGTCGCCCCATGCACCGAGACGCACGCCTTCGTGCAATCAGCGTCGTTCGGCCCCATCCGCATCCCGGAGTGATCGCCGTTGGCGCACATGCTGTCCGTCACGACGCCGCTGAACGTCTGGGCGGCCGGCGCGGCGGACAGCACGGCGATAACAAGGAAAGCTGCGAGCATCCTGCTCAGCCGCTATTGGCCAGGCACCATGAGATGCGCGGTCGTCGTCCCGGCATTCATGAGCCACACGCCGCCCTGCTGAGGATTGTCCGGCAGCCCGAGTGTCTGCGCCGTCGCGCCCGGAACGGCAATCGTCATGTGCGTGCGGGTGTGCTCCCGGTCCACATGATCCTTGTCCTGGCCGAAGACGTGATACCAGACGGTGCCGAATTCGGGCTTCACACGCGACCCATCCTTCTCCGCGGCGTCGAACATCGCCTGCGCCTTGGGCCTGTCGCCGGCCGCCGCCTCGATCTTCATGTTCTGAGCGACCCGGTCCAGGTTTCCGAGCTGAGTGCACTCGATGGAGACAGCCGGCTGCAGCGCCATGCCGGACTTGTCGAAGCAGACGAGCTTGTTCGTGCCTTTCCTCAACGTGGTGTAGGTGAAGTCCGGCTTCCACTTGATCACGGTCGCCTGATCCTTTAACGGAGCCGGCGCAGCCATCAGCGCCAGGTCCACGTCGGCCTGCGACGCACCGGGCTCGAGCGGTGGCGGCGGTGGCGGCGGCCCGCCTCGTCCTTGGGCCAGCACGCTGGTCGAAATCGCCGCGACACCGAGAAGTAGCAGGGCAAAGCGTTTCATACCGACCTCCAAGTTGACATCCGCGCGGATTCTACAAGTCCCGAGCACAGCAAGATATCACGGTACCGGTCTCTCCGGGTGAACGTTCGTTCAGCTACCCCACTCCCTTCATGTCGCGGATGACGTTCGAGTCTGACTTGACAGCGGTGCAGCTCAAGACTACAATGTAGTCTTTAGTGGCCGACGTCCTCGGAAGCTTTGAACAAGCGGTGCTGCTCGCCATCGTCAGGCTCCGGGACGCTGCGTACGGCCGCGCGATTCTCAAGGACGTTCAGGGGCGGCTCAACCGCGACGTCGCCGCCGGCGCCGTGCATGCCACGCTCGAGCGCCTCGAAAACAAACGGCTCGTCGCATCGCGCCTTGGGCCAGGCACGCCTATTCGAAGTGGACGCGCCCGCCGTTACTATCGTCTGTTGCCCCCTGGTCTTCGCGCGCTGAATCAGGCACGAGCGACGGTCGAGACGCTCTGGGTCGGCCTTCCCTGGCCTCTCCGAGGACGTTCATGAACACCGCCTTGTCGCGACCGATGCGGCGCACCGCGGTTCCCAGCGCTAACGCGTGCCCTCTTGCGGTTCAGGTCGCGAGCCGCGAATCATCAGAGAAAGTGCGGCGAGGACCACGAGCTCGACGGCCAGAGCGGCGAAATCGCCGGCGGGTCCGCCGTTGGCGATCCATCCGATCATCCGTCCGACGACTACAGCAGCAATGACGATGAAGGCGGCGATGGACCAGGAGCGGCGCTTCGTCCAGACCGCCGCGCCGGCGAACAGCGCCTGAGCGGCGAAGAGAGCGCCGAAGTCGGCGCGCAGCGAGACGATCCCGGCGGCGGAAGCCGGCGCGATCCCGAAGCGCTCGGCCGCCGGTCCTGGCGCCACCCAGAATCCGACCGCGACCGCTGCGAACATAACCGTCGCGAGCGTCATGATGAAACGGCTGATGCGGGTCATAGCTGAGGGGTTCAGCTGGATGCGCGGTCAGCCGCACCGCCCGGGATGCTGCGAGCGGCACGGCTACCGGCCAATTCCGTAGACTGCGTCAGCGCCCGGGCTGCGGGACGATGCGGATGTACGGCTTGGGCGACTTCCAGCCCTGCGGATACACCTTCTTCGCATCGTCGTCCGACACCGACCCCGCGATGATCACGTCCTCCCCGTTCTTCCAGTTCACCGGCGTGGACACTTTGTGCTTCGCCGTCAGCTGCAGCGAATCAATCACCCGCAGCACTTCATCGAAGTTGCGCCCCGTCGTCATCGGATAGACGATGACCAGCTTGATCTTCTTGTCCGGTCCGATCACGAACACATTGCGCACCGTCTGGTTGTCCGCCGCCGTCCGCCCCTCCGACGTCCCCGCCGTCGACGCAGCCAGCATCCCGTACACCTTCGAGATCGCCAGGTCCGTGTCACCGATCATCGGGTAATTCGGCGCATACCCCTGCGTCTCCTTGATGTCGTTGCTCCACTTCTTGTGGTTCTCCACCGGGTCCACGCTCAACCCGATGATCTTCACGCCGCGCTTGTCGAAGTCCGGCTTCAAGCCGCGCCATGTACCCGAGCTCCGTCGTGCACACCGGCGTGAAGTCTTTCGGGTGCGAAAACAGCACACCCCACGAATCGCCCAGCCATTCGTGGAAACGGATGTGCCCTTCGGTGGTGTCAGCTTCGAAATCCGGTGCGACGTCGCCTAACTGCAATGCCATAGCTTGCCTCCTCTAAGTGCTATTGATCGCCTTTGTAGATGAGCTTCTGAACGCCCGCCTGGGTCTGTGCGATGTAAATGTTGCCCTTCGAGTCGGTGGCCAGCAGATGCCCACCGCCGATCATACCTGCAACCTTGATTGAGCCGACAGCGACCAGCGACTTGCGATCGACGATCACGATGTCGTCTCCGTTTCCAACGTAAAGGAACCGTTGATCCGAATCGTGAGACAACGTCAAATCGCGCGCGAACAGCGTGTCGGTCTTGACCAGCTGCTTGATGAACACACCGTCTTTGGTAAACGCCTGCACGCGCCGGTTTTCGCGATCCGCCACGTAAACCGTGCCGTCGCGCGCTACGCGAATGCCGTGCACGATGCTCAAGTTCTGCGGGCCGGTGCTGTCCGGAAAGCTCTTCGGGGTCACCACCTCGCAGTGGTCGTCGTCCACGGGCTTGTTTCCGAACGCCCCCCACATCCGTTTGAACGCACCGGAGGTTGCATCAAACACCACGATGCGATGGTTGCCGTAGCCGTCAGCGACGAACAGCTCGTTGGTCTGCGGATACACCCACATGTCCGCCGCCCGGTGCACGTTTTTCGTATCTGCGTTCCCGCCGCTCTGATTGCTGCGACCGATTTGCATTACGAAGGCGCCGTCCTCCCTGAACTTCAACACCTGATCGTCGGCCACCGGCTTCAGACCAGGCAGACCGTTGGTCGGACAGTTGTTGCCGCTGATCCACACGGCGCCCGTGCCGTCCACGTGGATGCCGTGCTCGCGCTCGGGCCACTCATACCCCGCGCCGGGCCCTCCCCACGCCCGGATGAACTGCCCGGAGGCGTCGAACTCCATGACAGGCGGCGCAGCGTTCGCCGCCTGATCGGGCTTCAGAGTTCGAGGGCGGTGCAGGAGCCAGACGTGATCCTGGGCGTCAACCGCAAAGCTCGACGCATCGCCGATCTTCCATTTCGCTGGAAATGTGGGCCACGAGGGATCCCGTTCGAAGTGCGGCAGGCGCGGCGCCGGAGATTGAGCCGATCCGGCACCGACCGCGCCGACAAGAGCGGCCAGCACGGCGACACTCAGACTGATCCGGTTCATGACGTCTCCTTGGAGCCACATAGGATACCCTGACGCAACTATTTGGACGCAGTGGGAGGGAAATAGGATGCCGACCGGCGCACGGCTGCTGGTGGACGCGCTAAAAGCTCACGGCGTCGACACAATCTTCGGCATCCCGGGCATTCACAACCTGGCCATCTACGATGCGCTCCGCGACGAGCCATCGATCCGCGTCGTGACAACGAGGGACGAGCGAGGGGCGGGACACATGGCCGACGGCTATGCCCGTGCGACCGGGCGGCCGGGCATCTGTCTGACCGTGCCCGGCCCGGGGGTCACCAACGTCCTGACGGCCATCGGCGAAGCATTCGCAGATTCGTCGCCGGTGCTGCTGCTCGCGAGCCAGCTTCCCAGCACCACCGTGGTGCGCGATCGAGAGGATTTTCACCAGCTGCGGCAATCCGAAGCCGTGCTGGCCTCGGTCACGCAGTGGGGTGTCCGGCCGGGGCGCGCCGAAGAAATCGCCGGGAGCGTCGACGAAGCCTTCGACCGCTTCGAAACGGGCCGGCCGCGGCCATGCTACCTGGACCTGCCGATGGATTTGTTGAACGCCGAGGTCGAATCGACAGTTCCGGACCCTCAGACAACGACACACCACGGTCTGCCGCGAATTGCCCTCGCCGAAGTGGATCGCGCGGCCCGGCTGCTTGAATCTGCGAGGCGCCCGCTCCTTGTCGTGGGAGGCGGCGCGTGGAGGGCTGCCAGGCCGCTACGTGAGCTTTCCGAGCGCCTCGCGCTTCCTGTCGTGATGACAAATTCCGGCAAGGGCATCGTCCCGGAGGATCACGCGCTGTCGCTCGGCGACGGCTGGATGGCCCATCAACTCGGCCGCGAAGCGCTCGAACAGGCGGACGTGATCCTGGCGATTGGCGTGCGATTCGGACCGCTGATGACGAGCTGGTGGACGCGTCGAATCGCGGGTCACATCATTCACGTGGACATCGATCCGACTGAAATCGGCAAGCACGTGCCGACAACGGTCGAGATCGTCGGCGACGCACGCCGGGTGGTTGACGCCCTGCTCCTGCTCCTTCGTGATCGACCCGTCGAGCCGCGGGCGCCGTGGCTGGACGTGGTTGAGGTCCGCGAGCGGCGGCGCGCTGCTGTGCGTCAACGCGCGCCGGACGCCACCGCGTTCTTCGAAGGACTCCGCCGTGTGCTTCCGGACGAAGCACTCGTCTTCAACGATATCAACGGCATCGCGTGCTGGGGCGCCGCCGCGTTCACCTGCCGGGTCCCGCGCACGTTTCACTACCCGATCGGGTTTGGCTGCCTGGGGTTTGCGCTGCCGGCGGCCATCGGCGCAAAGATCGCCCGGCCTGATGTCCCTGTCGTCGCGCTCTGTGGCGACGGCGGCTTTCTCTTCAGCGGCCACGAGCTGGCCACGGTGGTTCAGGAGCGCGTGGCCGTGATCGTTGTGGTGTTCAACGACCACGCGTACGGCACGATCAAGGCAGACCAGGCCCACCGGTATCCGGGACGGCCGCTCGGAAGCGACCTCAGGAGCCCGGATTTCGTGCGTTACGCTGAAGCGTTCGGCGCCAGTGGATGCCGCGTCGATTCCGTTCAAGAGGTACCGGACGCGGTGGCAGCAGCGATGCGGACAGGGAGCTCCAGCGTGATTGAGGCCCCGTGTCCGCAGGTGCTGCCGCCTTGGATCGAAGAATAACCGGAGGCAGTGATGGACGCATTCTTTACCTCGGCGGGAATCCTCGCGCTCATCACGTTGACGCTTTTCGAGATCGTCCTCGGCGTCGACAACGTGATCTTCATCTCGATCCTGTCGGCCAAACTGCCGGCGGTCGACCAGAGCCGCGCACGTCGCACCGGACTCCTGGCGGCCATGGGCATCCGCATCCTTCTCCTGATGTCGATCGCCTGGATCATCCGGCTCACCGCCCCGCTCTTCACGATTTTCGGGCGTGAGATTTCCGGTCGCGACCTGGTCCTCATCGTCGGCGGGCTGTTCCTGCTCGCCAAGGCCACGCTCGAGATCCACGACAAGCTGGAAGGCGAAGAGGGACACAGTTCGGCCCGCGTCGCGCCGTCGTTCGGTGCGGTCATCGCGCAGATCATGGCCCTCGACATCGTGTTTTCTCTCGACTCCGTCATTACGGCGGTTGGCATGGCCGACGATGTCTCGATCATGGTGGCCGCAGTGGTGCTCGCCGTAGGAGTGATGATGTGGTCGGCAGATCCGATCAGCGTTTTCGTCAACCGGCATCCCACCATCAAGGTGCTGGCGCTGTCGTTCCTGCTGCTGATCGGCGTGTCGCTCGTGGGTGAGGGCCTGGCCTTGCACATCCCGAAGGGCTACATCTACTTCGCGATGGGCTTCTCGGTCTTCGTGGAGATGATCAACCTCCGCATTCGAGGCGCCTCCCCGGCGCCGGTGCATCTGCACGAACCCTATGTGAACGGCGGCAAGCAGCCCTAATTAGCGCTCGGTCGTCGGGACGTGATCGTGGCCTCGTCAGCCGGCGATCACATCCACGTCGTACTTGGTGAACACTTCATCAGTCGTCAAGATCGGGAGATCCTCGATTTGCGCCTGCGCGACGAGCACGCGGTCGAAAGGATCCCGATGATGGGGCGGAAGCACGGCCACCCTCAGAGCGTGATCGTGTTCGATGGGGAGCGGAATGGTTCGCAGCGTTTCGACGCGCGTCGGTACGTAGCGAGCGGGCGGTTCGGGCAGGCGCAGCTTGCCGAGCGCGTGTTTGATGGCAATTTCCCACGCGCTGGCCGCCGAAAGCAGGAGCTCGTGTTCGGTCGTTTCAACGAGTGAGCGCGCTCGGACTGAAAGCCTTTCGGGCGACGCCGCCATCCAAAGCCAGCACTGCGTGTCCAGGAGAATCCTCATCGCTCGAAATCCGACAGAACGTCATCTGGCAACGGCTCGTTGAAATCGTCCGGAACGACGAAGCGCCCGGCATCGGCGCCAAGGATGCGCCGGCCGACCGGCCCGATTGCCACCAGGCGCGCCACGGGCTTCCCCGCCTTGGCGATCGTCACTTCGTCGCCCGCCGCGACTCGCTCGAGCAAACGCGAGAAGTGTGTCTTGGCGTCGTGGACGTTGACGACGACCTGTTTCTTCGCCACAGCGGTATCATAGACTAAGTTATATGACTAAGTCCATTTGATCCAGTATCATCTGAGAATGCGTGCGCTCCTGAAACTCATCGCTATGCTCGCGGTCCTGGCTGTCGTCGGTCTCGGCGGGGCGTGGCTCTGGGCCGGACGCCAGGCGGGGCCGGACATCGATATCCGGCAGCCCCAGAAGTTCATCGGTCAGACCACACCGTTTGAGGCGACCGTCACGGCGCCTGGTGGACGCTTCTCGCACATCGAGGTGGTCCTCGAACAGGGAACCCAGACGTTTCCGGTGTTTGCGCTCACCGATCTGCAATCGAAGTCGCAAGTGACTCAGGAGGGCGCGAATCGCCTCCACATTTCACGCTCCATCGGAAAGCGGGATTTTTCAACGCTGCAGTCCGGTCCGGCGCGCATCGTCGTGCGCGCGGCGCGACCGGTCGTCTACGGCATTCGACAGGCATCTTCGTCCATCACACGCGACGTCGAAGTCAGACTCACTCCACCCACCGTCGCCGTCCTCTCGACCTTTCACTTCATCAATCACGGCGGAGCGGAATTCGTGGTCTTTCGCGCGACGCCGGACGATGTGGAGGCTGGCGTGCGTGTGGGGGATCTGTCCTATCCGGGCTATCCGGCGTCGGGCGCCGGGATCCCCGGCGACAAGTCGATCCGCGTCGCGTTTTTCGGGTTGCTCTACGATCAGGATCTGAACACCCCGATCTCTCTCTACGCGCGCGACGCCGCCGGCAACGAAGCGAGTACCCCGCTCGATCATCGCGCCTTTCCGAAGCCGTTCCTGAAGAGCAAGATCACGCTCGACGATCGCTTCCTTCAGCGTGTCGTTCCGGCCATTGCGGCCACCACGCCCGACCTGCAGTTGTCGACGAGCGCCGAAGATCTGCTGCCCTCCTTCCTGCGCATCAACGGCGAGCTGCGCAGGCGCAACAATGCCAGCGTCGAGACGCTGGGCCGTTCGTCCAAGCCAGAGATGCTTTGGAAGGAACCGTTCCGGCCGCTGCTGAACGCCGCGATCGAGGCGCGGTTCGCCGACCTCCGCACGTACTTCTATCAAGGCAAGGAGGTCGATCGACAGGTGCACCTCGGCTTCGACCTCGCAGTCACCGAAAAGATCGCGGTGACCGCTGCGCAGCGCGGCGTCGTCGTCCACGCCTCCGATCTCGGCATCTTCGGCAACTGCGTCATTCTCGATCACGGTCTGGGCGTGCAGTCGCTCTACGGTCATCTGTCGTCGATCGGCGTCAAGGTCGGTGACACGGTCGAGCCGGGTCAGGAGATGGGACGCAGCGGAATGACGGGCCTCGCCGCCGGAGACCATGTGCACTTCACCATGCTGGTCGACGGACGGCCGGTGAACGCCGTCGAATGGTGGGACAACAAGTGGATGCAGGACCGCGTGTTCAGGAAGATTCGGGAGGCCGGCGGCAGCCGATGATCACTCGCGGCGACGGTCGCACGTCGAACCGGAACCGCGACTTCCCCATTCTCGGCCGCTTGATACACGGTCGCCCGCTCGTCTATCTCGACAACGCGGCGACGACGCACAAGCCACAAGTCGTCATCGATACGATGGCCAGGTTCTACCGGGACGATAACGCCAACGTCCACCGGGGACTCTACGAGCTCAGTCAGCATGCGACCGCGGCCTACGAAGGCGCGCGTGAGTCGGTGCGACGGTTCATCAACGCCGGAAGCGCGCGCGAGATTGTCTTCACGCGCGGCACGACCGAATCCATCAACCTTGTTGCGGAGAGCTACGGAAGCACCCACGTTTCTGCCGGCGACGAGATCGTAATCTCGACACTGGAGCATCACTCCAACCTCGTTCCCTGGCAGATTCTGTGCGAGCAGCGTGGCGCCCGGCTCCGCGTCATCCCCATCACCGATGCGGGGGAACTCGACCTGAAAGCCTACGAGGGGATGCTGAGCGACCGAACCCGCCTTGTCGCCATCGCTCATGTCTCGAACGTGCTCGGCACCATCAATCCTGTGTCGGCGATCGCGAAGCTGGCGCACGACCGCGGCATCCCGGTTCTGGTGGACGGCGCGCAGGCGGTCGGGCACATGGCGGTCGACGTTCAGTCGCTCGATGCTGATTTCTACGTCTTCTCAGGACACAAGATGTTCGGCCCGACCGGCATCGGCGTACTCTACGGGCACTCGTCGCTTCTCGATGCGATGCCGCCGTACCAAAGCGGCGGCGAGATGGTCAGCAGCGTGAGCTTTGAACGCACCACGTACTTGCCGCCGCCCCATCGGTTCGAAGCAGGCACACCGGCGATTACGGAAGCAGTCGGGCTGGCTGCTGCAGTCGAATACCTGACCAGCCTTGGTTTCGACGCGATTGTCGGCCTCGAACACACGCTGCTTGAGCACGCGACGGCCGAGCTCGCGAAGATCGATCGGCTCCACATCATCGGCAGCGCCAGCCGCAAGGCGGGCATTCTCTCGTTCGTCATCGACGGCGTGCATCCGCACGACGCGGCCACGATTCTCGATCGCGAAGGGATCGCGGTGCGCGCCGGACACCATTGCTGCCAGCCGTTGATGGCCCGCCTGGGACTGCCAGCCACGCTGCGCGCATCCTTCGCGCTCTACACCACGTGCGAGGACATCGACCGACTCGTCGCAGGCCTGCGGAAGGTGATCGAGGTCTTCGGATGACGGGAGATGTGCTGGATCTCTATCAGCGCGTGATTCTCGACCACAACAAAGCGCCGCGGAACACGGGAGTGCTCGAAGGAGCTCCGCACGCCGACGGCAGCAACCCAATCTGCGGCGATCGCATCACGGTCTACGCCAAGATCGCCGACCACGTCGTGACCAGCACGACGTTTGAAGGCGTCGGCTGTGCGATCTGCATCGCTTCGGCGTCCCTCATGACCGAAGGTGTTCGTGGCAGGACGCTTCAGGAAGTCGAGGCGCTGACCGGGCGCGTGCGCGATCTCGTGACCGCCCCGCCCGGCTCGCCGCTCGACGACATTGGCGAACTATCGGCGCTCGCCGGCGTTCGCCACTTTCCCGTTCGGGCCCAATGCGCGCTGCTGCCCTGGCAAACCCTGCACGCAGCACTCTCTGCCCTCCGCCCTTATAGTTCGACTTTGTCAGATCCGTAGTTGAAGCTTGTGTTTCGCCTGTTCCATCCAATGCATGTAGCGCGGTTTCTGGGCAAAGAGCAGCGCGGTAAAGATTTCCTGGACGACCGCGCGCACGGCCGGGAATGTCAGACCGGCGGCACCGCGGCGCATGCGCTCGCGCTGGATGTAGGCGTGCGCCACGGCCGTCAGCACGACATGGTGCTGCCAGCCGGGATAGGTGCGCCCCTCGAAATGATCGAGCCCCAATTCGGATGTGAGTTCCTGATACTGCTGTTCGATCGCCCAGCGTTGGTGGGCGAGGGCCACCAGCGCACGCAACGACGTCAGCGGCGGCAGATGCACGAAGTAGTATTTGATGCGCTCGGCTCGTCCGGCTTCTTCCTCGCAGAGCAGCCAGACGTCGGGCGCAAGTTGGCCCTGACGCCACGCATGGGCCGGTGTCACGCGGATCGCCGCAAACCGGGCGCGGCGACGAGGTTGCGTCCCGTTGCGCCACGCGATGGCTCGCCACGCCGCGGCCGGCAGGCCACGGGCCACGGCGCTGACCGCCACGGCAGGCGATCCGTCGATCACGCACGGACGCGTGCGGGGCCGCCCAGCGCCCCTCGTGCGCGGCGGCCTGAGTTGTCGAGGGCGTCGGAGAAAGACGACCAGCGTCGACGAGATCCCCAACGCATACGGCAGCCGGAGTCGATGCAGGGTGGCGCGCAACGCGGTGACATCCCCAAATTCCGCGTCGCCGACGACGGCGGTCAGCGTGAATCCGGCCGCCCGCACCTGCCGAAGCCACGTGAGCGCTTGGCGCCATTTCTCCTGAAACATCACCCCGGGTGGAATGCGCGCTCGCTGCCGCGGCTCGGCCGCCAGCCACGGCTCGGGCAGGTACAACATCGCGCCCAGACACCACGCGCGCACGCCGGTCCAGAGCGCCACCGTCGTCGCGACCTGGCAATTGGCGATCTTGCCCAAGGCGCCACAGTACCTGGCGCGCCACGCCGACCGAGTGCGGGCCTTGTTTGGGAAAGCTGGTCCCGTCGAGGATCAGGATGCCGCGCCGCTCCGGAATGACCGCTCGCAGGCGCCGCCAGACTCGGCTCGCATCCCACGGCGCATGGGTGATGAAGTGCTGAAAGGCCTGGTACGCCACCGGCTCGGTCACGCGAGCCAGCATCGCCTGCATCGACTTGCGCTCGCTGTCGCTGAACACCCCTTGCACGTACGTGCGCAGGGCCATCACCTGCGCACGATGCCCGAAGCAGCGCTTGAACTGCTCGAGCCAGCGCACGAGGCGCTCGATGCGCGCGGTCGCCGTCTCGTCGACCACCGCGCTGCACCGTACCAAACGAGCGTGAACAGTACAATGTCCTCAATTCAGATCACGTGCGAAACACGAACGAATCAGGCGATCTGACAAAGTCGAATTAGAGCGTGCTGCGAAATTGAATGTAGTGCGGACCTTTAGGTCCGCCGTGACAGGCAGGCCTGAAGGCCTGCACTACATCGGCTTCATTGTGCAACGCGCCCTTTGCCTTCTTGCCCTGTGCCCTGTGCCCTGTGCCCTGTGCCTTTTGCCCTCTGCCCTTCTTGTCTCTTCCCCTCCCCTTGTGAGATCGTGAGCCCATGGATCGGCGCGAGATCGAACGCTTGCTGAGCGCCATTCGACTGGCCCGCTCATCCGGTGAACCGACGGCTGTCGCCACGATTGTGCGGGTCCGAGGCAGCGCGTACCGGCGGGAAGGCACCCGCATGCTCGTTCGAGCCGACGGCACGTACGAATGCGCCCTCTCCGGCGGATGCCTGGAGCCGTCGGTCGCTGACGCCGCTGTGCGCGTCATCACGACGGGCGAACCGGTTATCGTCAAGTACGACCTGGAAGACGACTCCCTGTGGGGACTCGGCATGGGCTGCAGCGGCGCTGTCGACGTGCGCATCGAGCGACTCGACGATCTGGAGCGTGACGCCGCGGCGCGCGCATGGCTCGCGGTTCTCGATCGAGACGAAGCCGCCGTCCTCGTCACGCCGCTCGGCGGTGCGTCAGGGCGACTGCTTGTTCGCTCGAGCGGTGATCCTGTCGGAGAGCTGAACAGTTCCGCACTTACCCATGACGCTCTTGCTCGTGCCCGCGCTCGACTTCGCGAAGCTTTCCCACACTCAGGCGCGGAGCGCGTCGGAAGCGCCGACCTGTTCTTCGAGGTCAACACACCGGCCCCCAATCTTGTCGTCTTCGGCGCCGGCCCCGATGCCGCGCCGCTCGCCCGCCAGGCGTGGGCGCTCGGTTTTGCGGTCACGATGGTCGATGTGCGGAGTGCGTACCTGACGCAGGATCGATTTCCGACGGCGACGCTGGTCTCTGCGCACTTCACGCAGTTCAGGGGCACGGTGACGATCGGGGATGGCAGCTTTGTTCTGGTGATGAACCATCACTTGGAGCGCGATCGGGAGAGCCTGCGTTTCGCGCTCGACTCCGATGCAGTCTATATCGGCGTGCTCGGGCCCCGTTCGCGTTACGAGAAGCTTCTGTCGGACCTGTCAGCCGGTGGGTACAACGCTTCGGCGTCGAGCCTGGCGCGCGTCCACAGCCCGGTCGGACTCTCGATCGGTGGGGAGACGCCGGAAGAAGTGTCGATGTCGATCCTGGCGGAGATTCTCGCGGTCCGGCGCGGCTTCGACGGAGGCAGACTGACCGGCTCCGCCGGCAGCCTTCACACGCCAGTGGACAAAAGTCTCTTGGCGAGCTCGTAGTCTTCCGGCGTGTCCACGTCCACCAGCAGCTCTGCCGGGAACTTCACAATCGTCGTCCCCTCCTGGTGGTTCAGCAGCACCGGCCGCGCACCGTGCTCGAGCGCGGCGAGCTCGGGAAAGAACTCACGGGCAAACAGATGGGGCGGCGCCATGACCTCTCCGTACCGGACGCTGACGATAGAGCTGAGAGACTGGCGGTAGGCGTCGAGGACTCTTCGGTATTCGGCTGACGTCAAGAACGGCTGATCGGCGAGGGCAAACAGAGCCGCCGTGCTGTCGGGCAAGTGCTGAACCGCCGTGCGAAACGAGCTGCCCATGCCGGACGCGTAGTCGGGATTGACCGCCAGGCGGATCGGCAGTCCTTCGAGCGCCTGACCCACCTTCACGGCCTCGCTGCCGAGCACGACCAGCACCTCGTCGAAACCGGCGTCGCACACCGCCTTGACCGATCGCCGGATGAGAGGTTCGCCCCCAAGCGTCAGCAGCAGCTTGGGCGTTCCCATGCGCGTCGACGCCCCGGCCGCAAGCACAACCGCGCTAATCATTGGCGGCCAGTCTAGACGAAACGCGTTTCTGATGTGCCGGTAGTATGATGGCCCCCCTAAGAGCAAGGAGGTCTGCCGGTGATTCCCGCTGCCTTCGATTACGTTCGCGCTCACTCTCCAGACGAGGCGTTCGCAGAGCTGCAGAAACACGGCGCCGACGCGCGAGTTCTGGCCGGCGGCCAGAGCCTGATCCCGGCAATGCGTTTTCGGCTGGCGCGGCCGAGTGTGCTCGTCGACATCAACGCCATCACAGCGCTGGCTTACGTGAAGACGAGTGACGGCGCGCTCACCATCGGCGCGATTGCCCGCGACAGCGCGATCGAGCGCGCGCCGTGGATCGGCGAACGCCGCTGGAGCCTGCTCCACGACGTCTCACGTGTCGTGGCGGATCCTGTGGTCCGCCAGACCGGCACACTGGTCGGCAGCCTGTGCCACAACGATCCGGCCGGTGACTGGACTGCGGCCGCGCTCGCGGCCCGCGCCGCGGTGGTCGTGCGCGGCAAGACAGGCCCGCGCACGGTGAAGATCGACGACTTCCTGGTGGACAGCTTCACAACCGCCGTGTCGGAAGGCGAGATCGCCATCGAGGCGCGCTTCCCGGTTCCCGACGATCGCAGCGCCGGCTCGTATCAGAAGGTCGAGCGCAAGGTTGGCGATTTCGCAACGGCCGCAGCAGCCGTCCAGATATCGCTCGCGGCCGATGGCCGCATCCAGAGCGCCGGGATTTCGCTGTCGGCCGCCGGCCCTTGCGCCGTGCGTGTGGACGAGGCCGAGCGTCTGCTGGCCGGCCAGAAGCCGACGGCTGATCTGATCCGCGCGGCCGCCGACGCCGCCGCACGAACGAGCGCGCCGCAAGGCGACCTCCGCGGCAGCGTCGCCTACAAGAAAAACCTCGCGGGTGTGCTCGTCGCGCGCGGCCTGCGCCAGGCGCTCGGGCGGCTGGGAGTGAATGTATGAAGGTCAAGGTCACCGTGAATGGGACCGTATACGAGCGGGACGTTCAACCGCGAATACTGCTCGCCTACTTTCTCCGCGAGCAGTGCGGACTGACCGGCACGCACGTCGGCTGCGACACCTCCAGCTGCGGCTGCTGCGTCGTCGTCGTCGACGGCGATCGGGCGGTGAAGTCGTGCACGATGTTCGCCGTGCAGGCCGATGGTCAGGAGATCCTGACCGTTGAAGGCATGGGCAGCGGCGGCGCGCTTCACCCACTGCAGCAAGGCTTCTGGGATCAGCACGGGCTGCAGTGCGGATACTGCACCCCGGGCATGCTGCTGGCGTCGTACGCGCTGCTCAAGCACAACCCGAAGCCGAGCGAGGCCGACATTCGCGAAGGGCTCGCAGGCAATCTTTGCCGCTGCACCGGCTACCAGAACATCGTGAAAGCCGTACAGCAGGCCGCCGAGAAGATGAGTCAGCCGGTCAGCGTCAGCTGATCGCCACAGTGCACGAGGACAAACGACCATGAGCACGCAGGCTGGACACGCAATCGGCGTTGCCATGAAGCGCAAGGAGGATCCGCGCTTCATTCAGGGAAAAGGCAACTACGTGGACGATCTCTCGTTCCCGGGCATGTTGTACCTGGCGCTCGTGCGCAGCCCGTACCCGCATGCCGAGCTCAAGAGCATCGACATCGCCGAGGCCATGAAGGTGCCCGGCGTGAAAGCGGTCATTACTGGAAAAGACCTGGAAGCTGCCGGACTTGGATGGCTGCCGACCTTCCACGGCTTTGACAAGCAGATGGTCCTCGCCATCGGCAAGGTGCTCTTCCAGTATCAGGAAGTGGCCGCCGTCTTCGCCGAGTCACGCGAAGCTGCAGCTGACGGCGCGGAAGCTGTCCAAGTCGAGTACGCGCCGCTCCCCGTCGTCGCCGATCCGTTCACATCCAAAACCGACAAAGTCCTCCTGCGTCCGGATCGCGAGCAGAAGACGAACCACATCTTTCACTGGGAAGTAGGCGACAAGGACGCGACGGCACGAGCGCTCGCGTCGAGCCCCAAACGCATCAAGCAGCGCGTCTGGTTCCAGCGCTGTCATCCCGCGCCGCTCGAGCCGTGCGGGTGCGTTGCCTATTTCGATACGATGGGGCGCCTCCAGTTCCACGTCACGTCGCAGGCGCCGCACGTGTACCGAACGGCATTAGCCCTGGTCACCGGCATTGCGGAGGACAAGATCCACGTCATCTCGCCGGATCTCGGCGGCGGATTCGGCAACAAGGTGCCGGTCTACCCCGGCTACGTCTGCGCCATCGTCGGTGCGCTGAAGATCGGGCGGCCGGTCAAATGGATCGAATCGCGGACCGAGAACCTGACCAGCACCGGCTTCGCGCGCGACTATCACATGGACGTGGAGATTGGGGCCACGCCGGACGGCCGCGTGACGGCGCTGCACGTCGCCACCACCGCCGATCACGGCGCATTCGACGCGGCGGCTGATCCTTCGAAGTATCCCGCGGGAATCTTCGGAATCGTGACCGGGAGCTACACCTTCCCGGTCGCCCACGCCGAAGTCGACGCGTACTTCACGAACAAGGCGCCGGGAGGCATCGCGTACCGCTGTTCGTTCCGCGTCACCGAGGCCAGCTACGCGATCGAGCGCGGCATGGACATCCTGGCCGATGAACTGGGCATCGACGCCGCGGAGCTGCGGCGGAGAAACTTCATCAAGAAGGAACAGTTTCCCTACCCCTCCGCGCTCGGCTTCACGTACGACAGCGGCGACTATCACAAGACGCTCGACCTGGCCCTCGAGAAGATCGGGTACGCCGCGCTCTTGAAGGAGCAGGCCGAGAAGCGGGCCCGCGGCGAGCTGATGGGCATCGGCCTCTCGACGTTCACAGAGGTGGTGGGCGCCGGACCATCGAAGCACTTCGACATTCTCGGCATCAAGATGTTCGACAGCGCCGAGATCCGGATCCATCCCACAGGCGCCGGGATTGTGCGGACTGGGACGAAATCGCAGGGCCAGGGACACGAAACGACGTGGGCGCAGATCGTCGCGGAGGAGCTCGGGCTCGACCCGCAGACGATCATGGTCGAAGAGGGCGACACGGACACGGCGCCCTACGGCCTCGGCACCTATGCAAGCCGCAGCACGCCAACGGCCGGCGCCGCGATTGCGATGGCGGCGCGCCGGATCCGCGAGAAGGCGCGGAAGATCGCCGCCCATCTTCTGGAGGTGGGCGAAGCCGACGTCGAGTGGAAGGACTACAAATTCCAGGTCAAAGGTGTGCCGTCCAAGACGGTGACGATGAAGGAGGTGGCGTTCGCGGCGTATACCAACATGGCGCAGAACGAGCCGGGACTCGAAGCGACCTTCTACTACGATCCGCCGAACATGACCTACCCCAACGGGACGTACGTGGCGGTGGTCGACGTCGATCGGGAGACCGGGGAAGTGAAGGTCCGACGGTTCCTGGCGGTGGACGATTGCGGCACGATCATCAATCCGATGGTCGTCGAAGGACAGATCCACGGCGGCCTGACCGAAGGCTTTGCCATTGCGTTCATGCAGGAGATTCAGTACGACAGCGACGGCAACAACCTGAACACGAACTTCACCGACTATCTGCTGCCGACCTCGCTCGAAACGCCCCACTGGGAAACGGACAAGACGGTGACGCCGAGTCCGCATCACCCGATCGGCGCCAAGGGCGTTGGAGAGAGCCCGAACGTCGGCAGTCCGGCCGCATTCGTCAACGCCGTCGTCGACGCGTTGTCGCCGCTCGGCGTGCGCCACATCGACATGCCGATCACGCGCGACAAGGTCTGGAGCGCCATCCGCGACGCCGAGGCTCGCAAGGCGTAGCGTGAACCTGCAGTACAGCGGCGAGGAGCAGATCCCGGTCGGACACGACAAGGTCTGGGCGTTTGTCACCGACCCCGAACGAGTCGGGCGCTGTTTCCCGGACGTCGTGGACGTTGTGGTTCAGGACCCGACACACTTCGACGCCGTCGTGCAGGTCGGCGTCGGGCCGGTGCGTGGCAAGTTCAAGCTGAAGGTCGAGCTGATTCCCGATTCGGCAAACCAACGGCTCGACATGAAGATCTCAGGCGGAGGCTTCGGCAGCGCGGTGGACATGACGGCGGGCGCCGACATCGTCGCAGCCGGCGCCGACGCCACCGCGCTCAAGTGGAGCGGGCAGGCGATCGCGCGCGGTCCAATCGCCGCCGTCGGCGGCCGCGTGCTCGACGCACAGGCACAGAAGCTCATCGGCCTGGCGTTCGCGACGGTGCGCGAACGCCTCACGAGGGCTGGCTAATAGGCCGATGACTGCAGGGTACCCGATGTCGTGCAGGCTCAGGCTGCCGACACGGCCGACCAACGACTGACGACTGCCATGCCGACTCGACATGACCAAGTTCCACGAGCGCGTCGCGCAGCTGGGCCGCGAAGGCCGGTCATTTGCGACGGCAACGGTCGTGGGTCGCCGAGCTCCAGTGTCCGCACACCTGGGTGACCGCGCGATCGTCTTCGCCGACGGCCGCATGGAAGGTTTTGTCGGAGGCGCCTGTTCGCGCGAGATCGTGCGCATGCAGGCACTCGAGGCGATCACGACCGGCGCTGGCCGACTCGTCTCGATTCAACCGGATGCGGGCGGCTCGGAGTCGACCGCCGATCGCATCGTCGTACCAATGACCTGTGCGTCGGAGGGTGCCGTGGATGTCTACATCGAGCCGTTCGTGCAGGCGCGCCTCCTCGTGGTCGTCGGCACGACTCCCATCGCCGCCGCGCTGGCTCGTGTCGCCTCGCAGCCTCGAGTACCGGGTCGTGCGCGTCGTGGACCAGAGAGAGCGCGGCGATATCGAGGCTGATGCAGCGGCTCTCGGATTCCGGCTTGTGAGCCTCGACAAGTTCGACGAACTCCTGCAGTCAACCGCGCGAGGGTGAGGACCGCGCCGTTGTGGTCGCTTCGCAGGGCCACTACGACGAAGAAGCGCTCGCGTCCGCGCTTCGATGCGGCGTGCCGTACGTCGGTCTGGTCGCTTCGCGCGCCAGGGGCGCCACTGTGAAGTCGCTGCTCGAAGAGCAGGGCGTGCCAGGTGTGACGCACATTCGGAACCCGGCTGGCCTCGACCTCGGGGCCCGCACGCCAGCTGAGGTCGCGCTTTCCGTTCTTGCGGAGATCGTGCAGGTCGCGCACGAATCAGGCTCGTGCACAAAGCCCGGCGGCGCCTGCACCGGCCGTCGCTGTCGATCCCGTCTGTCAGATGAAGGTGGACGTTGCCACGGCGCGGTACACCGCCGAGGTAGACGGCGTGACGTACTACTTCTGCGGCGCGGGCTGCCGCGCGCGCTTCCTCAAGCAACCCCAGGACTACCTCTCCCACGCCTCGTGATGGACGCGGCCACTCTGCGCGCCCGTTTCCGCGACCGGGCCTTCATCATCGACGAAGCGTTTGCGACGGCGCTGCAGATTGCGCTGACGCTCGAGAAACCGCTGCTCATCGAGGGTCCGGCTGGCGTCGGCAAGACGGAAACCGCCAAGGTTCTGGCCGACGTCCTGGAGACCCGGCTGATCCGGCTGCAGTGCTACGAAGGGCTGGACGCCATGACGGCCCTGTACGAGTGGAACTACCCGCGGCAGATGCTGAGGGCTCGCCTGAGCGAAGTCGAAGACGCGCTCGCTACGAGGACGCGGGAGGCGCGAGATCTTCAGCGAGCGTTTCCTGCTCAAACGGCCGCTGCTCGAAGCGATCACCGAAGCGCGCTCGCCCGTGCTCCTCATCGACGAAGTCGATCGGGCAGACGAGGCGTTCGAGGCCTTTCTCCTCGAAGTGCTGGCCGAGTGGCAGGTGACGATTCCGGAGCTCGGTACGATTCGCGCGACGCACAAGCCGCGCGTCATCGTGACGAGCAATCGAACCCGCGAGCTGTCGGACGCGCTCCGCCGGCGCTGCCTGTTTCTCTGGCTGCCGTATCCGACGCTCGAGCAGGAAATCGCCATCCTGCATGCCAGGGTGCCGGGCCTTTCCGAGCATCTGGCGAGCCAGATTGCCGCGCTCATGCAGAAGCTTCGAAGCCTCTCCCTTCAGAAAGCGCCGGGTGTGGCTGAAAGCCTCGACTGGGCGACCGCGCTCATGAGCCTCCACCGCGATCACCTCGACCTGCACGCGGTCAACGAGACGCTGGGCTGCGTGCTGAAAGTGCACGAGGATCACGGTATCGCCCGCGCTCACGCGGCCGAGCTGGCACAGCTGCTCGGCGAAACGCCTCGACCGCTCGAACCCGGCGGCCACAGCCTGGACACCGATTTCGGCTTCGGGTCGGTTTCCACACCGCGCCGCTGATGAGCGTTCCGCGAAGCATCATCGACTCGGTCGCCGTCGAGCGCGCGGTCGACGGCGCTATTGTCGGTGTCGTCGTTGCCCGTGAGTGCCGCATCGGTCCCGCCCCACCTGGACTCGTTACTGCGATCGATGCGGCCGTCGCCGCCGCAAAGTCACGCCAGGATGCTGTCTCGATTACCGCGCCCGTGCGCGACATGCTGCGCCGCGGGAAGTACAAGCCCACGGGACGCGGCAAGCCGGCCAGCGAGTACCTCCAACAGGCCGCCGTGGACGACCGTTTTCCCCGCATCAATAACCTCGTCGACATCAACAATCTCGTGTCGCTGCGCTCGCTGCTGCCCAGTTCAGTGATCGATCTCGTGCGAGCGGGTCGGGATCAGTTCGTCGTGCGCCGCGGCCGGGCGCCAGAGTCCTACGTGTTCAATCCGGCCGGCCAGACGATCGAGCTGGAGGACCTCCTCGTCGTGGCACGGCTGCCTGAAGACGAGGCGTGCGCGAACCCTGTGAAAGACTCGATGGCGACGAAATTGAGCGATCGATCGACCGACGTGATGGCCGTCCTGTTCGCTCCGCCCGGGCTCTCAGCACAGCTCGCCGTGGCAGCTCAAGCCTTCGAAGAGGCGCTGAAGACGTGGGGCGGCGCCACGCGCACCGCTCGTGCAATCGTCTAGGCGACGACAAGGCATGCACCCCTTCGGCGGGCTCCCGGAGAACCTTTCGAGCTTCTGCGCACTGCTGCGGCGCGACTACCACTTCCGCATCGGAACCGGAGAGGTCCTTGAGGCGGCGAGCGCGCTCGGCATTGTCAATCTGTCCGACGTGCGCGCGGTGCGCGACGCACTTCGACCAGTACTGGCCGGCACGCGCGAGGATGTGGCAGTGTTCGACGCTGCATTCGATCGCTTCTTCCTGGCTGCACCGGCCGAGCATCCAGACGATGAGCCTTTTGTGTCGCGCCTCGATTCTGAGTCTGGCGGTGACGGAGACGAAACAGCCGGGCAAACGCGCACAAGGAAGTCGTCGCGTGAGGGTGCCGAAGAACTCTCCGGCGCGGGTTTGGAAAACGCCACACCGTTCGCGATCGGCGACGATGATGGGGCGACGGCGTTTGAGGGCGCGAGCTACAGCCCGATAGAGGTCGACAGCGCCGATGCGCCGGAAATTGCGAGCGTAGACGAAGCCTGGATCGCCGCGGCGCGTGCCCTCGTTCGTCGCGTCCAGCTGGGTCGGGCACGGATGTGGCGGTCGGCAAGGAGAGGCCGGCGCTTCGACCTTCGGCGCACACTTCGCGTCAGCCTGCAGACAGGTGGCGAGCCGCTGGCGCCGCGTTGGCTCGATCGTCCGCGACGCGCACCCAGGTTCATCGTGCTGATTGATGGGAGCCGCTCGATGAGCCAGTACGCCGGCGCGGCTCTCAAGATGGCGTCGGCGCTCGCACGCGCCACCTCCCGCCTCGAGGTGTTCACGTTTTCGACAGCCCTTCAGCAGGTCAGCGCCCAGGTCCGGAGTGCTGTGGCGGGAAAGACGTATCGTTTACCGGTCCGTGCGCAGGCCTGGGGCGGTGGGACCTCAATTGGCGCCTGCCTGGCCGAATTCGTGCGCCGATTCGGCGATCGCCTGCTCACGACGCAAGCGGTCGTGATTGTGGCCAGCGATGGTCTGGACGTTGGCGAGCCCGACACACTGAGCGCGTCGATGCAGACGCTGCGGCGCCGGTCCGCCGCCCTCGTGTGGTTGAATCCCCTGCTCGACACGCCAGGCTACGAACCGACGGCGCTCGGCATGCGGACCGCGAAGCCGTTCACCACGACATTCTCTAGCGTCAACGACCTCGCCGGATTTGTTCGGCTCTCCCGCACGCTGCGCGTCCGAGCCTGAGCTTCCGCAACCCGTCGCGAGCCGAATCTGCTTGACGCCTCGATTGAGGCTTGAAAGGCTTACGACACGACATGATGTGGGGTGCGATGGCGCTGCTCGGCGCGTATCACGGAATCAACCCGGGCATGGGCTGGCTGTTTGCCGTCGCGTTGGGGATGCAGAAGAAGAGCGTGCGCGGCGTGTGGCGCGCGCTTCCGCCAATCGCACTCGGTCATGCGTTGGCCGTGGGCGCGGTCGTACTCGTGGCAGGTCTGGCCCGGCTTGTCGTCCCGCTCGGCGCCTTGAAGATCGGTGTGGCCTTCATCCTCGTCGCACTGGGCCTCTACCGGTTATGGCGGCACCGGCACCCGCGGTTCGGCGGCATGCAGGTTGGCTTCCGCGATCTGACCGTGTGGTCGTTCCTGATGGCGTCCGCGCACGGCGCGGGACTGATGGTGCTTCCGTTCCTCTTCGGCATGCCGCCCGCTGTCGTCGCGGCCAGCGGACACGCCCAACATCTCGCGGCAGCTGGAGCCGAACCGTGGACGGCCGCGATGGCACTTGCTGTCCACACGCTGTCTTACCTGACAGTGACCGCACTGGTCGCGTTGGTGGTGTACAAGAAGTTTGGTTTGGCGCTGTTGCGTACGGCGTGGATCAACCTCGACTGGCTGTGGGCGGGTGCGCTCGTGATCGCGGGCGCCGCAGTGCTGCTGATATAGACTACCGGCCGGAACTCCAGATCGTGTCGCGGCTCGCCCGTTTCAGGATTGCCCAGGATCAACAATCCGCAGGCTTCGACGTTGCCCTCTCGGAACTCGAGACAGGCCGCAAGCGTGGCCACTGGATCTGGTACGTGTTTCCGCAGCTCGCGGGGCTCGGTCGATCCGACGCTCGCGCAGACGCTACGGCCTTGAAGGCGTTGCGGAAGCCCGCCGAGTACTTGCGTGATCCGGTGCTTCGTGATCGACTGCTGGCGGTCACCCGGACCGTTGAGGCACAGGTAAGACAGGGAAACGCACTCGAGCAGCTGATGGGCTCCCCGATCGATGTCCTGAAGCTGGTGTCCTCGCTGACGCTCTTCGGACACCTCGCCCGCACACTTGATGATGCCGCGTTTCGAACACTGGCCGACTCCGCCGACGCGATTCTCGCTGTGGCCCGGAACGAGGGCTACCCACCGTGCGAGTCACACTCTTGCCTGCCTCGAGCGAACCCCGAGTTGACGACTCATGACGACTGACGTGCGCACGATTCTGATTACTGGGTGCAGCAGCGGCTTTGGCGAGCTCACCGCCAGAACGCTGGCCCGAGCCGGTTACCACGTTTTTGCGGCGATGCGAGGGACCGCATCGAAGAACCTGGCGGCCTCGCGAACTTTGAAGTCGTGGGCGGAACAAGAAGGGCTGCGCCTGGATGTCGTCGACATGGAGGTGACGAGCGTCGACTCGGTGCAGGAAGCCGTTGATTCGATCCTCGCGTCGGTCGGACGCATCGACGTCCTCGTCAACAACGCCGGCATCGGCGCGCGCGGCCCACTCGAGGCGTTCAGCATGGATCAGATCGAATTGCTCTTCGACGTCAACGCGTTTGGACCCATGCGCGTCAGTCGAGCGGTGCTGCCGTCGATGCGACGCAACCGCTCGGGCTTGATCGTGAACGTGTCGAGCACGATCGGTCGCGTGCTTCCCGAAACAGGAGGACTCTACCCGGCGACGAAGTGGGCGCTCGAAGGCCTGGCCGAATCGCTCAACTACGAAGTCAAGCCGTTCGGGATCGACGTCGTCATCGTCGAGCCGGGCGCATTTCCGTCGCCGGCGTTGAGTCGCGCCACCGTCGCCGAGAACCGCGAGCTGACCGCCGCGTACGTCGCGGCCGCCGGACCCTCGCGCCGCGCCAAATCCGATCAGGCCGATGAGAAGAACCCGCCACCCGATCCGCAGAACGTGCCCGATACCATCAAGCGAATCATCGAGTTGCCAGCGGGACAGCGACCACTCAGAACGGTGGTCGGTCGCATCTTTGTTGAAGGCGTGGCTGAATATAATGACGCGTACGAGCGCACCAAACATCGCCTGGCAAACGCCCTGCAGCGCCCCGACCAGGCCATCACCTGGTTCACCGACGCGCTGGTGCGATAAAAGGCACCGCACTTGGCATCGCAACCCGCACGTCGCACCCGCACCTCGCACCCCGCACCCCGCACCCCACGGTAAATTGTATGCAGCTCATCTTCGAACAGATTCGCACCGGCGGTGATCGCAACTTCGGCTACCTGATCGGCGATCGCGACGCCGGCGTTGGCGTCCTGGTCGATCCGTCGTACGCACCGGAGGTTCTCGTCCAGCGCGCAGCCGACCAGCATCTCGAGATTCAGTTCATCGTCAATACGCACGGGCATCCGGACCATATCAATGGGAACGAGCGGGCCGTTGAACTGACTGGCGCGCCCACCGCGGCTCATCCGGCGTGCGCGGCCCCTCCGAACGTGCCGCTCGCAGATGGTCAGGAACTGCGCGCGGGTGCACTGCGTCTCCGCATGCTGCACACTCCGGGACACTGCGACGATCACCTCGTCGTCTTTGAACCCGAGCACCGCATCCTTATTACAGGTGATCTGCTGTTTGTGGGAAAGGTCGGAGGCACGGGCAACGAACACGACGCCGGGGTCGAGTGGAACAGCCTGCGCCGGGTGCTCGACGACGTTCCGAATGACACCACCGTATGGCCCGGTCACGATTACGGCGTCCGACCCAGCTCCACAATCGAACTGGAGCGGCAGACCAACCCGTTCCTCCGATGCGAGGATCTGGCAGCATTCCTCCGGCTCAAAGCCGAGTGGCCGGACTTCAAGAAGCGTTACGGCTTGAAGTGACAGCGGTTCAAAACTGCGTACTGCCAAGGGTTTGGTGTGACAATTCCTGCCGCGTTCGTGCGGCAACGGGTTGTAACAGAACCTTCTAAGATGGCCTCGTGTTTGCTCGTTCTTCGAGTGGGCGCGACGATGCTAGACTGTCGTCCGCCGCCTGGAGAACGACCGCATGGCGGATCCGGAAATGGACGCGCTCACCCGTAAAGTCGACATCATCGACAAGAAGCTGGACGCGCTCTCGGCCTCAGTCGACGAGCGCTTCACTCAATTCGATACGCGTTTCGAGCAAGTCGATGCTCGTTTCGCGAAAGTCGATGAACAATTCACAGAAGTGGCGGAGCACTTCGCCGAGCAGCGTGAATACATCGAGTTCGGCTTGAACCAATTGCGCTTGGAGATGCGGGCGGGCTTTCGAGAATTGAGCGACTCGACGAACGCGCGGGTCAACTCAGTAAACGCCCGATTCGACTCGATGGACACGCGGTTTGAACGCATCGAACGCAAGCTCGATCAGTTCATCGACACGCAGCTCCGTGTGAATCGCAGCGACGATACCAGGCTGCTCGCGCTCGAGCGGACACAGCGAAGTCGCAAACGGTGATGGGTCCCGCCCCAAGACAGCTCTTATCCCCGAGATCCGGACTCACCTGCCACGACTCTGGCGTCCAGGCGGCAGTATGATGGCGCATGGTCGATCCACTTCCGATCGCAAAAGTTGATAAGGGCGCCGAGCTCCAGCTGCTCCCGCAGATGGCCAATCGCCACGGCCTCATCACGGGCGCCACCGGCACCGGCAAGACCGTGACGCTGCAGCTGCTGACGGATCATTTTTCGGGCATCGGCGTCCCGGTATTTCTGGCCGACGTCAAGGGCGATCTGTCCGGTGTCGCGGCCGCGGGATCGGCCACGCCGAAGGTCGTCGAGCGACTCAAATCGATTGGTGTCCAGGCGCCGGCGTGGAGCGCCAACCCTGCAGTCTTCTGGGACGTCTTCGGCCGCAAGGGCATCCCGGTCCGCGCCACGATCTCGGATCTCGGCCCGCTGCTCCTCGGCCGGCTGTTCAATCTGAATCCAACACAGCAAGGCGTGCTCACCCTCGTCTTCAAGATCGCCGACGATTCGGGGCTGCTGCTGCTGGATCTGAAGGATCTGCGCGCCACGCTCCAGTCGGTCGGCGATCATGCCGACCAATTCAGGACGGAATACGGCAACATTTCAGCCGCGTCGGTCGGGATCATTCAGCGCGCGCTTATCGAAATCGAGCAGCAGGGGGGCGAGAAATTCTTTGGCGAGCCGATGCTCGATGTCGACGATCTCCTCCAGACCGATGGCGGCCGCGGCGTTGTCAACGTACTGATGGCCGATGAGTTGATTCGATCGCCCAAGGTCTACGCCACGTTCCTGCTGTGGGCGCTGTCCGAGCTGTACGAGCGGCTTCCGGAAGTCGGCGACCCGGAGAAGCCCGTGCTCGTGTTCTTTTTCGACGAGGCGCACCTGCTCTTCAACGATGCGCCGACCTCGCTCGTCGAAAAGATCGAGCAGGTGGTGCGCCTGGTGCGATCGAAAGGCGTCGGCGTGTATTTCGTCACGCAGAGCCCCACCGACATTCCTGACACCGTGCTCGCACAGCTCGGCAACCGCGTACAGCACGCGCTGCGCGCCTTTACGCCAAAGGACGCGAAGGTCGTCAAGACGGCGGCTGAAACACTGCGGCCCAATCCCAAGTTCGACATGGAAGGGGCGATCAAAGAGCTCGGCATCGGTGAAGCGCTGGTTTCGATGCTCGATGCGAAGGGCAGCCCCACCGTCACCGAGCGTGCGTGGATGCTGACGCCGGCCTCACGCATCGGACCCATCACCGATGCCGAACGGGATGCGTCTCGCAAGAAGTCCGCAGCGATCTACGGCCACTACGAGCAGACAGTCGATCGAGAATCGGCCTACGAGAAGCTGAAGTCGCGCACAGATGGCAAGGTGGCTGGTACCGCGACTCCTGGCTCGGCGCCCACTGCACCTGGACCGCAAGCGCCCGCGCAGACCGAGAGCACGGGATCGCAGGTGACGAGCACACTGTCGTCCATTCTTCTTGGCACGACGGGTCCGCGAGGCGGTCACCATCCCGGGCTGCTCGACGCCGTGGCAAAGAGCGCGGCACGCTCGGTCGGCTCGGGAATGGGCCGCGCGATTCTTCGCGGCGCGCTCGGCTCGATTCTCGGAGGATCCTCCAGGAGCCGACGCTACTAGGCGCCCTGCGACGGGTTGGAAGGCAGCCGGAAAAAGGCACCAAACAGACGACTTTGTTCGCCGCCGTCGCGCAGCCTTGTTTCACCCTCGCGCGAACCCCGGCGATGCATGTATCATCAAATCGTTTCAGCAGCGAACGCATGATCGGGTCAACTGTCGGCAAATACCGCATCATCGAGCAACTCGGCCGGGGCGGAATGGGCACGGTCTACAAAGCGATCGACGAAACGCTCGATCGTGAAGTGGCCATCAAAGCCCTGAACGCTGACCTGCTGACAGACGAGGCGATGCAGCGCTTCCGCGGCGAAGCGGTCATGCTCGCCAAGCTCAGCCACCCACGCATTGCGTCCATCTACGAGCTGACCCGCCAGGACAAAGACCTCCTGATGGTCATGGAATACGTCAAGGGCGAAACCTGCGAGAAGCTGATGGCCCGGACCGGCGCCATGCCCGTCGGAAAGGCGGTCGTGCTGTGCGATCAGATTCTCGACGCCCTCGAGCACGCGCACGCCTCCGGCATCGTGCACCGTGATCTCAAACCGGGCAACGTGATGGTGACAGCATCCGGCGACGTCAAGGTGATGGACTTCGGCATCGCCCGCGTCGCCGGCAGCGCCCACCTCACGATGGACGGCTACATGATGGGGACGCCGGCGTACATGGCGCCGGAACAGGTCCGTGGCGAAGAAGTGGATCGCCGGATGGATCTGTACTCTGCGGCCGTCGTGCTCTATCGGCTGCTGACCGGTCGTCTGCCGTTCGAGGCCGATTCCGCGATCAGCCTGATTCACTCGCAGCTGAGCGATCCACCGACCCCAGTCCGTCAGTTCCGTCCGGATCTACCCGACTGGGTGGAGACCATCCTGATGCGCGGGCTGGCGAAGGGGCCGGCCGACAGGTTCCAGACCGCCGCTGAATTCCGCCTGGCGCTCGAGCGCGGTCTTGCGGGCACGCTCACGAAAATGGTACGGCCGGTGGCTCTTGGCGATGCGGGCGAGACGATGGCGCCAACACCGACGCCGACCGCATTGCGGCGCGTCAGTTCGCTCGCGACGGCCACATCACCCGCCGCACCGGTGCCGATCCCGCCGATGCCGACGCCAGCGCCGACACCCACCGCAACGAATCGCACCGAAGCGACGGTGACACTGCGAACACCGCAGCTGGCTCTGGCCGGGGGACTACTTACCCTGCTTGTCATCGGAGTCGGCTTCCTGGCTTACGCCGCGCTGCGCCGCCCGGTCATCATCACACCTGCTCCCGTCGTGGCTGTGCCTCCTGCCACCCCTGTGGGCGTTGATGCCGGGCAAGCGCCGGCCGCGACTAGCAGTGCGACAAGCACGCCTGCCAGTTCACCGGAGCCCGCAGTGCGCCAGCAAGCGCAAGTGCTGCGAATGCACCGCCGGCTGATGCAGCGCCTGTCCCCGCGACCCCGGTGGCGCCGCCAGTCGCACCGGCAGCACACCGCTTCGACGTCATACGGCTGGAAGGTTCCGGCGGTAACGTTCCCGTTTGACGACGCGTCCGCAAACGCCTCGACGCCAGCGTCAACCTCTGGAAAAGGCAACACGAAATCGACGACGCCACAGGCCGGAACGGCTAGTGCGCGCGGCAGTGCTCCTGCTCCGATTCCGGCGACTCCGCTGCCCATCCCCGCCGCGGCGCCGGTTCCAGCTCCTGCGGCACCGGTTGCCCCCGCGCTGCCGACGCATTCCCCGCAGTCTTTCGGCGACGTCCGAACGCTGGTCGCGGACGGCGACAAGACGAAGGAGATTGACGCGCTGCTCGGCCTGGAGAACGACAAGGTGGTCGTGCGCAACCGCGACAACGGCGCCGTGCTGCAGTCGACGACGTATCAGGCAATCACGGCGGCGACGTACGCGCACACCAAGAGCCCGCGCTGGCAGGACGGCGAGAACATGGCGCCCGTCCCCAAGACGTTCGGCGGGTCCGGGTTCTTCCTGAAGAGCGCCAAGCACTGGCTGACGCTGCAGTCGAAGAACGACTTCGTGATTCTGCGACTCGAAGACAAGAACTTTAGAACGGTGCTTGCGTCCATCGAGACGCGAACGGGAACGAAGGTCAAACGGATAGATAACGACTAAAAAGGTTCCAGGGTTCCAAAGTTCCAGGGTTCCAGAGTTCCTGGTTCCAAAGGAACCCTGGAACCTTGGAACCCGGAACTCCGGAACCTTGGATCACTGGATCGTCCCCCCCGCCGCAGCCGGCCTTCGCCTCGACAAATTCCTCGCTGCTGAAGAACGCCTCGGTTCCCGCGCACGCGCCATAGGCGCGCTAGAGCGCGGCAAGGTCTTCCTCAACGACAAAGAAGCGGACTCCAAGCAGGCGGCTGTACGGCTTGCGGAAGGCGACGTCGTCCGTGTATGGGTGGATCCCAGGCCGCGGGATCGGCGAAGCGGCGCGCGTCGCCGGTGCCGCTCGCGGGCCGGCTGCGCATCGTGTACGAAGACGAAGCGTTGCTCGTGCTCGACAAGCCGGCGGGCCTTCTTGTAGTCCCGCTCGATCGCCGGAGCAAGGCGACCTCCGTCTACGACATGGTCGAGGACCATCTGCGGTCGCACCGGCGGCGGCCGTTCGTCGTTCACCGGATCGATCGCGACACGTCGGGCCTGGTCGTGTTCGCGAAGGACCGGCGGATTCAGCAGCAGCTGAGGTCGCAGTTCAAGCGCCACGAGCCCGAGCGGGTCTATCTGGCCGTTGTCTACGGCCGTCCCAATCCACCCGAAGGCACCTGGCGCGACGTCGTCGTCTGGGACGAGAAGTCGCTTGTGCAGAAGGAAACTCATCCGCGGGATCCACGAGGCAAGCCGGCAGTCAGCCGATACCGGCTTATGGAATCCTTTGAAACAACGTCGCTGCTGGAAGTGAAGCTCTCGACCGGCAAGCGCAACCAGATCCGGCTCCAAGCCCGACTGCGCGGCCACACCCTCGTCGGCGAACAGCGGTACATCTTCGGACCCGACGTGCTGCGGCCCGTGTCATTCCCGCGCCAGGCTCTTCACGCACATCGGCTGGCGTTTCGACATCCAGTCAGCGGACAAGAAGTTTCGTTCGAATCGCCTCTGCCCGACGACCTGGCGTCGCTGCTGGCCGAACTTCGCCGGCATCGTCGAAAAACGGATTCGTGATCCGACTTGCCATTTTGCGCATCCCGACCCTTGCAGGGTCCGGATGCCCTTCATCTATACGACTTGGCGGCACGTGCTTTGTAGTGGTGCTCAGTTACGTGCAGCCCCCAGTCATGGATCCCGATCGCGCCTCAACCCTCTCGGCCGCGGAGCTGCTGACCGAGCTGCGCTTGTGGATCAAGGGCCGTCTCAAACTCGAGCCGGCGCTCGAAGCCGAGCTGTTGTTCTCCATCCACCGCGCATTCGACAAGCATGAACAGTTCTGGCAGGCGTCGAAGCAGGAGGCGGTCGAGGTGGTGTCGGCCACGTTCGCGGAGAAAATGGCTCAGCTTCAGGGCGAGCTGACTGCGAGGGACGCCAAGGTCCACCGCATCTCCCGCTATTTCGAAAACCTCGTTGCGGACCTCACCGACAAGTCGCAGCGCGATCCCAAGACGACGCTGATGAACTTCGCGTGGTTTACGGAGCGGCTCGAGCTTTTTCTCGCGATGGAACAGCGAGGCACCTGGTGCGCCGTCGGCCTCGTCGATATCGCCGGATTCAAGTGGTACAACGACACGTTCGGCCACGTCGTCGGGGATCTGATCATCAAGCGCGTGGCGCAGCTGCTGCGCGACCAGGTCCGTCTGGACGGGCTCGTCGCGAAGACGGGCCCCGAAGGCCGGAGCCCCGATCTGCATGCCCGCCTCGGCGGCGACGAGTTCTGCTTTCTTGTTCCGGATCTCGATTCCGATCGGCAGGCCTGCACTGTTGCTGAACGGTTTCAGAAAGCCATCGCGCAATTCGACTGGGCAACCGACGCGCCCGAACTCGCCGGGCTGACGCTGCATGTCGATGTCGGCATTGCCTGCCTGAGGCTCGGAGACATCGCCGCTCGTCGAGCCATCGCGACCGACCTCGCCGCCGCGTTGATTCAGCGAGCCGACAAGCTGATGTACGCCGCGAAGGAACAGCGGACGCGGCACCTGTGCATCGGCCGGCTGCACATCGAACAGGGACAGCTGATCGAGGACACGGTCGAACAGCGAATTGGATAGGGCGGACGAACGAGGAATTGGGTAATCTGATAATCTGGTAATCGGGTAATGGATTGGTCAATGGCCCGCAGGCCAATTGCCAGATTATCCAACTACCCAATTAGCAAATTTTCTAGCGTCAGTCTCCCCTATGGTGGGTGTAGCTCAGGGGTAGAGCGCCGGCCTGTGGCGCCGGAAGTCGCGGGTTCGAAACCCGTCACCCACCCCATAAGTTGTTCTAGCCACGACACTTCTCGCTCGGACTCGCGTCCGTCTCCACAATATCTCCAGAGTTTCTTCGTAGTTAGTGGCGGGATCCAGGAGCGGAACAGCGCCCTCGATGGCCGCGCGACTCAGGTGCATGCGGCGTTGAGTCGTACCCCCAACCAAGCGTCCAGATGGACTTTTCAAAAACAGGTCGATTGCCGACAAACCATCAGACAGACTTTTCAGTAGGCACACGCTCTGCCCGGCGCGTCGCTCCCGATTGCATGCCGAGCCCGGAGTCGGCGCCGAGCACGATCGTCACCTCGTGCACTCCGCCATCGTCCTCCAGAGGGATCGCACGCGCATCAATCGGGATGCCATCGAGCTCCGCCGAGGCGATTCCGCAACAGCGGTGCTCCGGGTTCGACACCGTGAAGCGATATCGCGTGCGACCGACCCTCCACTCGAGTGAGTAGTGCGGCCACGCCGTGGGGATGCAGGGGCTCACGCTGATTGTCGAGCCGCTCCGCCGGAGTCCGAGGAGTGCTTGAATCGCGGCCTGGTACATCCATCCCGCGGACCCGGTGTACCACGTCCATCCGCTGCGGCCGACGTGCATCGGGTGCGCGTAGACGTCTGCGGCCACCACATACGGCTCCGCACGGTATCGCTCGGTGTCTTCCGTGGTGCGCATGTGGTTGATCGGATTGAGCATGTGGAACAGCTCCATCGCTTCGTCGCCGAGGCCGAGCCGGGCCAGCGCGATCACCGTCCAGAGTGCCGCGTGCGTGTACTGGCCGCCATTCTCGCGAACGCCAGGCACGTAGCCTTTGATATAGCCGGGATCGAGCGCCATGCGATCGAATGGCGGGGTGAGCAGCAGCACGATCTGGGCGTCGCGGCGCACCAGATGCGCCCGGACGGCGTCCATGGCGCGCGCGGCGCGGCTGGGCTGCGCTGTCTGCGAGAGCACCGCCCATGATTGGGTCAGCGAATCGAGCTTGCACTCCTCGTTCTGGACGGACCCGAGGGGCGTTCCGTCGTCGAAGTACGCGCGGCGATACCAGTCGCCGTCCCATGCCAGTTCGAGCATGCCGGTCAGCCATCGCGCCTCGTCCCGGTAGACGCGAGCGAGATCGCTCCGCCCGCGGCGCTCGCAGATCGGGGCGAACTCGTTCAGCACGGTCACGAGAAACCACCCGAGCCACACGCTTTCGCCGCGGCCGGCCTGTCCGACGCGATTCATCCCGTCGTTCCAGTCTCCGGAGCCGATGAGCGGGAGTCCGTGCGCGCCGTAGCGCATCGCGTGACCGATAGCGCGCACCGAGTGCTCGAAGAGCGTGGCGGTTTCCGAGGACGCGCGTGGCAGCGTGTACGCTTCCGCCTGATCGGGCTCGAGCGCCGGCGCCTCGAGAAACGGGACGATTTCATCCAATACCGACTCATCGCCGCTCTGCGACACGTAGCTGGCGGCGACGTAGGGCAGCCAGAGCAGATCGTCGGAGCAGCGCGTTCTGGTTCCGCGTCCGCTCGGCGGATGCCACCAGTGTTGCACGTCCCCTTCGACGAACTGCCGCGACGCCGCGCGAAGGAGGTGCTCGCGACAGAGGTCCGGCCGCGCGTACATGAGCGCAAGCACGTCCTGCAGCTGATCGCGAAACCCGAAGGCCCCGCCGGGCTGGTACGGGCCGCTGCGCGCCCAGATGCGACAGCTCAACGTCTGATACAGCAGCCAGCGATTCACGATGAGATCGAACGAATCGTCCGGCGTGCTGATCTGGATGGCGCCGAGGATCTCATCCCACGCGCACTCGACCGCCGCGAGTGTCGCCTCCGCCTGCGCGACAGAGGAATAGCGCGCCGCCAGCTCGATCGCGTCGGCCCTGTCGCGCCCCTGCCCGAGGACGAAGGCCACGCTCCGAGACTCGCCGGGCTCCATCTCGAGGACGATCTGCAGGGCCCCGCAGGGGTCAAGCCCGGCGCCGGTGCGCCCGGCGAGCCGCTCGCGGAAGAGCGCAGCCGGCGCGCTCAGCGTGCGGTTGCGTCCGATGAACTCGGCGCGATCGCCGGTGTGAGATCGTGGTGTCACCGTGGTTCGCCAGAACGCGACGCTATCGCCGGATTCCGCGTTGTACGCGTTGCGCGCCAGCATGACGCCGGCCTTGTCGTCCATCTCGGTGACCACAAAGCGCCGCTCGCCCGCGCGCGGCGGCCCCAGGCACCACTCGACATATCCGAATACGCTGAGACGCCGCCTCGCGTCCGCGGTGTTGGTCAGCGTCAGGACCGCCAGCTTCACGGGATCCTCAGGCGCCACGAAGACCGCGAGTGCCTGCTGCATGCCGGCCACGGCACGCTGATAGCGCGTGACCCCGGCGGCGTGACGGACGACCCACCGGCCACCGTCTGCGCGCCGAGGCAGCGGTCCCGGCGTGGCGCCCCACACGGCGCCCGTCTCGTCGTCCCGCAGATAGAAGGCTTCCCCCGTCGGATCGGTCAACGGATCGTTGGCGAACGGCGTCAGCCTGTTCTCGCGGCTGTTTCCAGACCATGTGAAGGCAGACCCGGAGCTGCTCACGATCGTGCCGAACGTGGGATTCGCCAGGACGTTCGACCACGGCAGCGGCGTTTCGCGTTCGCCGTCGAGTACAACAACGTATTCGCGGCCGTCGCGCGTGAAGCCGCCGAGCCCGTTCTCCATGACCAGCGGCGGTACCGTCGCCGGTGTCGCCGCGGGATCCGGCGCCTGGAGGGCTGCCGAACGTGGCACGTCGTGGCCGGCGAACAGCCAGGGTGCCGGGCGCTCCAGTTGCGACACGAGATCCCCGAGTTCGCCGAGCAGCACGACCCGCGCCACCGCGGAGAGAAGACGGCGGTCCGGCTCGGGCATCCCATCGCTGCGCAACAGAAAAATGCCCCCCGGCTTCCCGAGCCGCCCTGCCCAGGGCGGCTCCTGCACGAGCATGGACAGAAGGTTCTGCATCTCGTCGACATAGTCCGCCGGATGCTCGTTCAGGAGGACGACGTCAGCCCGCAGGCCTTTGACGCGCCAGTACTCCTGTGCGTTTAGCAGGTGTCGGGCGAGCGGCAGCGACTCCGCGTTGGCGACTCGGAGGAGCACGATCGGCAGGTCCCCGGAGATGCCGTAGCCCCACAGGTTCTGCTGACCGAGCGTATTGCCGGCCAAGTCGGCCGGGCTGATGCGCGATGCGTCCGATCCAAAGACTCGCGACGCGAGACGATCGAAGAGCATTGCGTGCTCGTCATTGAGTCCCAGCTGCTGCAGGGTGATGTGCACATGGGTGAACGCCATCGAGAACGCACGCGCAGCGGCGCTCCCGTCACGATACTTGCGGGCCAGCGCCAACGCGGCGGCTCGATCCGACGCGACACCGGTTGCAAAAGTCACGCGGACGTGCGCACCCGGAGCGAGCCGGATGCGCTCCCGTAGGGCGGCGATCGGGTCGAGCACCGCGCCCGTTGTGCCCGACAGCGCACGGCCATCGAGGGCGATCGGGTTGGCGGGCGAGCGCCCGCGGCCGACGAAACGCGCACGGTCGGTCTCCCACTCGACAGCACCGCCCAGGCGAGGCCCGTCGACGCCGAGCACGTGGAAGCCGACGATGGATGATTCGTCAGGTGCGCGCCTGCGGCGGCTGAACAGGAGACCGGCGCTCTGCGAATCGAATTCCGTCTCGATGAACAGCTTGCCGAATGCCGGGTGCGCAAAGTCGTCCTCCGGACGGGCGAGCACGATCTCCGCGTAGCTGGTCACCTCGACTTCGCGCGTCTGCTCGCTGCGATTGATGATCGTCAGGCGCCGCACCTCCACGTCATCCTCCGACGACACGGTGACCTCGAGCTGGGTCTCGATGTCGGTATCGCGGCGGCGGAACGTGATCTTGTCGAGATCGAACGTCGCCTCGAACCGGTCCGGCTCCTGACAGCCAGGCTGGTAGGTGGCAGACCAGACACGATTGGACCAAGGATCGCGCAGGTAGACGAAATGGGCACCGATGTCGCACGTGGGGTCGTCGCGCCGCCGAGTGACCGCAAGGTCGCCCCACATGCTGAAGCCGCCGCCAGCGTTCGTGACCGCCGCGGTGTAGCGTCCGTTCGAGAGGAAATGCGTGTGCGCGCTCGTCGAGTGCGGCGTTCGGAAGCGTCTCGCTGCGAACACGGGAAGCGACGGCGGCGCCGTCGTGCTTTCGGCCGGGCGCGGCTCCGACAGAATGGCCTCGCGAGGCACCCGCTCCTGGAGCAGCAGCTCCGTCGCCTGGACACGGGGATCCGCGTGGAAGCGCAAGACGAATACATCGCTGCAGATGACGTTGGCGAGCGCCACCAGCGACATGCCCTGGTGGTGGGCGAAGTAGGCTTGGACCACGGCCGGTCGTGCGATCGCCTGCGGCGGTGTGTCGAGGTCGCGTCCCCGAGGGTTGTAGTCGAGGGCTTCGTAGAAGCCGAACCGACCTTCCCCGCCCAGGGCCGCGAGTCGCTTGAAGTTCCTGGCCGCGAGCGTCGGTGTGATCAGGCTCGCCAGAGCCGTGGCGTAGGGAGCAATAACGAGCTCGGTGGACAGCCCGCGCTTGAGTCCAAGTCCGGGCACTCCGAAGGCCCGGTACTGGTAGTTGCCGGCGCGATCGGTGAACGCGTACGCTGATTCCGAGATCCCCCAGGGTACGTCGCGCTGGCGGCCGTAGTCGATCTGGCGCCGGACGCTCGCGCGGCAGGTCTGGTCGAGGAGCGTTCCGGGAAAATTCCGCATCAGGATCAGCGGCATCAAATACTCGAACATCGTGCCGCCCCAGGACATCAGCGTCGCGCGGCCGTCCAGGTTCGTCACCAACCGTCCCAAGTGAAACCAGTGGTGCTGTGGGACGTCACCCTTCGCAATTGCGATGAAACTCGCCAGCCGCGCCTCCGACGCCAACAGGTCGTAAAAAGCGCTATCGAGACGTCCAGGGCCTTCGGCGTCGGCAAGGCGGTACCCGATTGAGAAAATGCGCCGCCGCCGGTCGTACAGGAAGTCGAAGCGCATGGCGTCGGCGAGTGCGGAAACACGACTGGTCAGCGCCCGCAGCGAGTCCGCAGACACCGGCTCCTCCACCGCCGACCGCTCCACCCCTTCGAGCACGGCCCTGCACCAGTAGATGATCTCGTTCCCGGGATCGGACGGCTCTGCGTGTTCGAATTCGGCCGCCGCGCCGGCGAGCTGTGCCCCCATCGCCTGAATCGCCGCAACGACGTTGTCAGGCGCGGTGACGCGCGCAGCCGTGACCAGACCGCGAGCCAGACGATTGATCTCGGTGACGGTCTGCCGAGGTCCCAATCGAGCGTCGCTTGACGAGGATGCTGCCACGAGCAGGTCTGCCGTGTCGGCCAGGCCGGCGAGCCGCTGCGCACGCGTCTGAGGGAGCTCTTCGAGCTGAATCAGGCCTTGAGCCAGTGCGATCAACGCGCTGGCCAGGTTTCCGCTGTCGACCGTCGAGACGTACCGCGGGTGCAGGGGCGCCCGTGTCGCCGTATCGTACCAATTCAGAAGATGCCCCTGATAGCGCTCGAGACTCTCCAGGGTACTCACGGTGGCGTTCAGGCGGCGGAGAAGTGCGCCGGTCGACAGATAGCCGAGGTCATGCGCGGCCAGCGTCGACAGCAGGCTCATGCCGATATTGGTGGGCGACGTGCGGCGCGCCAGCTTCGGAACGTCGCCGGCCTCCTGGTAGTTGTCGGGCGCCAGCCACGCATCCGCTTCCGTGACGAACGTTTCAAAGTAGCGCCAGGTCTTGCGCGCCGTCCGCCGCAGCACGGTTCGGTCGGCGTCGCTGAGCGGCCGAACACGCGCGCCCACCGGCACGCTGAGCCAGTAGGCGATGACTGGCGCGAACGTCCACAACAGGAGAAAAGGCGCCGCCAGCGGAAGCGCGGCCGGTTTCCGCGCCGCAAGGGCGAGAACGACGGCGGCCGCGATAATCGGGCTGGCCGCCATCTCGACCACGAACCGGCGCAGCCCCTGCCCAACCACGCCCGCTGCTTTCGCAGCCGTCGTGGCCGCTGTTTCCCATTCCAGCATCTTGCGCTTCGTGACGACGAGGCGGACGAGGGTCACGGCGATCGCGTGCGCCGTGTCGAAGGCGTGGAAGGCGAGGAAGGTCACAGTCAGACAGACCTGCGCCAGCGCAGTGGCCACATCCCTGCGCAGGTTGCCGAAGAAGACAGGGATCGATTGCGCTCGGCTGGGTCCGACGAGGAGGCGCGCGAGCACCGGCAAGAGTTGCGACGCGGCCACTCCCATGACCGCCATGGTCCAGAACCAGCGGGGACCCGGCAGCACCGTCCACCCGGCGATCAACAGCGCCAGCAGCGTCGGCGCGACGAGACTGCGGCGGAGGTTGTCGAGGATCTTCCAGCGGCTGATGACCGGCAGGGTGTTCCGCTCGAGGCCGCGCCGCGACGGCACAAACGGGAACAACCACAAGAGAATCTGCCAATCGCCGCGGATCCAGCGATGCTGTCGTCGTGCGTGGGAGAGCACGCTCGACGGGTACTCGTCGACCAGCTCCACGTCCGAGACCAGCGCGACCCGCGCGTAGAGGCCCTCGAACAGGTCATGGGAGAGGAGCGCATTTTCGGGGACCGAGCCCTCGAGCGCCGCTGTAAAGGCATCGACGTCGTACAGTCCTTTGCCGGTGAAGACGCCTTCGTTGAAGAGGTCCTGGTACGTGTCGGAGACCGCCGTCGTATAGGGGTCGACACCGGTGTGCCCCGCATAGAGCCGCGCGAACAGCGACCCGGCCGCGCTCATGAATGTGACACTAATGCGCGGCTGCAGGATGCCGTACCCGTCGGTGACGCGGCCCACCCGCGAGTCGAACGTGGCACGGTTGAGCGGGTGCGTGATGATCCCGATCAGATCGCGCGCCACGCCTCGCGGCAGCCGCGTATCGCTGTCGAGCGTGATGCAGTACTTGATCTGCGGCAGGATAGTCAGATCGCCCACCGACACGGCAAAGCTCGTGTCGGTGGCGCCGCGAAGCAGACGGTTGAACTCCTCGATCTTCCCGCGCTTGCGCTCCCATCCCATCCACAGCCCTTCGCGCTCGTTCCACTGGCGCAGCCGGTGAAACAGGAAGAACCGGTCCGCCCGGCCATCCCCGTGCCTCGCGTTGAGAGCCGCGATGCCCGCGCGGGCCGCCTCGAGAATGTCCGCGTCATGCGGCTGCGTTTCGGTTGGCGCGTCGAGAAAGTCGCTGAGGATGGCGAAGTGAATGTGACGGTCGATGTTGCCGATCGCCTGTACTTCGAGATGGGAGATCAGAGCGCCGACGCGTTCCACGCTATCCAGGAGAGTCGGCATGATGACCATCGTCCTGGCCGACGGAGGCACCTCGTCGAGTTCGAGCCGCGGAAGCCGCCTGGGTGGAATCAGCGAGCTGATCATCCGCTGCAGAAGCTGGATGACCAGCTCGCTGGCGGGTACCGCGGTAAGGATCACGACAAAGGCCAGCGGCGTGCCGCGCCAGCCGTGCAACCACGCGTAGAGGACGGCCGTCGCGACGATGAGGGCGGTGCCCACTGCGATGGAGCCGAGGTACCCGGTGGTCGCCCACGCGAAGAGAAACCGCTGCGCGCGCCCCAGGAGCATGGGTTGCCAGGCGACGCTGCGCTCGAACTGTCGCCGCCCTGCGCCAATCAGGTGGTAGCCGACGTGTGCGTCGCGCGCGTCGGGAGTCCGCACGTGAATCTGCCGCGCACGCTCGACGCTCTTCAGCGCGAGCAGCAACTGACCTTCTCCGGTCGGCACGGCAAGCTCCTCGATCGCGTGGCGATACCGGTCGCGGCTGCGGAAGTCCATCCGGCCGTAGACCCCGGCCGGATCGCGCTGGAGCACCTGTTCGACGAGGCTCACGCTTTCGAAGAACTCGCTCCAATCGAAAGTCGAAATCAGGCGGAGGCTGCCGATCAGGTTGGCCATGCCAGCCTGTTCGGCTGCCTGATGCTGTCCTTCCGCTCGAATCGCGTCCTCGACTGTCTGGCCGCGCGCCGCCAGCGCCGCTTCGAGCTGATGATGCAAACCCGATGCGATGGCGCCCAGGGCGCGTGAGCGCTGAAGCAGGCGCGTGACAAACGCGTGGTGGACGTGCGCCGGCCACTGGTCGAAGGAGACGGGCGCCGCTTCGACGGCTCCGGCCAGCCGATCCGCCGCGAGTTGGTGCGCACGGCTGGCCGCGAGTTCGTCGGCTCTCATGCGCAGGTGGTCGAGGAGCGCAAGCTTCAGCGCGCTCGGCCAGGCCCAGAGCTCGCCCATCGTGAGTGGCGTTACCGACTGAAAGGCGCTGATGAACCGTTGAAGCCGCTGCGCTTCCAGCCGGCCCCCGCTGGATCCGATCAGCTCGAGCGCGAGCGCGTAGATGCGCGGGAGCCCGGCGAACTCGTCGGCGGCGATGCGAGGCAGCCGCTTGAAGAACGAGGGCGGGAGGTCGTGATGAATGTCGCGCGCGGCGGCCGAGATGATGTGGAAGTTGTCCAGCAGCCATTCGGCCGCCGGCGACATCCCCTCATGCCGCGCGTCCGCCGCGAGCTCCGTGTAGACGTCGCGAAGCGCGCGCATGTGTCCATCGACCTGCCGCAGGTGGGCGCGGCCGCTGCCGCCGCGCCGCGGCGCGATCGAGAGCAGCGCCGCCAGACGCCTGGCGTGCTCTTCGAGCAGCTCGATACTCAGCAGTTCCCCGCCACCCGCCAGCGAGCGAGGTCGCATGAATACAGGATGCCGCATGAGCTATTTCCCTTGCGTCAGTGGCTCACGCCAGAAAACACGCAGCAACGAGCCAGCTGCGCACGTCACCGTTTGCGAGGCCGCTTGGTGCCCGCTAACGGCATTCGCGCCGGTTCGGCCACGGCAGGGTCCCCTTCCGATGGTTCGTCTGCGGGGCTGATTTGCCACTCGTGCGAGCAGTTCCTGCAGGAATAGACCAGCGAAGCTCGGATATCGTGATGAATCATTTCGCCGTTCGACTCGCAGACAGGACACTTGACGACGTGCGCGATTTTAGTGGCGGTCATGAAGGATCCTGCCTTTCTACATGGGAGTTCTGACGTAAGAAAAGGACGCACGTCCCGTGCCAGGATCAGAGATGCGGCTCGCCGTTCTTGCCCGCGTATACGGCTGAGGCTGTCTTCGATCCTTCTCATCAACTTTCCGGATCGATGTGGAGTTCACGGTCTGCCTGCATCCGACTACGGTGCGATGGTGAGGCGATCGACCACCTGGGTCACGCCAGGCGCGGCCCACGCCGCGCGTTCGGCTTCTTGGCGCTCGGCCCACGAATGCACGTTGCCGGTCAGCGTGACGTGGCCCTCTTGGGCTGCGACGCTGACTCGTCGCGCGTCGATGCCTGCACTCCGTCTGAACGCCGCTTCGATTCTGGCCTGCACGTCCGTGGTACTGACCTTGGGCTTGACGGCGATCTCGTTCGTAACACCCCTGACCCCTGTGAGGTCCCGCACGGCACGCGCAGCCGCCTCCTTCTGATACTGCCACTCCAGGGTACCTTTCAAGGTCACGAAACCTTTCGTGACGGCCACCGTGACGCGGCCGAGCGGTACGCTGGTGTTCCACTTCAACGCCGCCACCACGGCCTGCGCGATGTCGGTGTCGGTGCGCTCGTATTCGTTCGGCAATCGGACCTCGAGATCGTCGGCCACAGCCTTGACCCCGTACACGCGAAGTGCGACGCGTTCTGCCGTCGCCTTCTCAGCGTACGAACGCACGTTCCCGCGGAGCGTCACGACGCCCGCATCTACGGCGACGCCGATGTCGCGTTGATCGATGCTGGGTTCCCACTCGAGGGCATTCTGCACATGTTGCTTCAGGTCATGGTCGGTCATGGTTGAAACCTCCTGCGATATCACGCTGCTGTTGACGCGATGAAATGATGGAATGACCGACGGCCCTTGCTTGTTGGTGACGAACGAGCAGATCTCGTCCAGTGAAGTGATCGCTCCGGACTCGACGGTCTGTGATCCACTCGGAGGATAACAGGCTTGTGCAGGAAGGGCTGTGCTGTTTAGGATATCGTGCCGCGCGAGGGTCGCGAAAGATCTCGCCCTGTCACAAGGTGCGTGGCACCCTGCAGGCACACCGCCAGCACGAGCCACCACGATTTGTCTCGTTGCCGCCACCAGATGATATTGAGGGGTTCGACTCAGAGGACGGCCACGGTGACCACGCCTGCGGTGACGAGCGCGACCTGCCAGAGCGCTGTGACGTGAATGGAACCGCGATGCATCTCCGGGATCAGGTCCGCCATCGCGACGTAGACGAAGCTCGCCGACGCAAAGGCGAGAAAGTGTGGCGACAGCATAGGTAGCCGACGAAGAGACACCACGGCCGCGAACGCGCCGACCAGCCCAGCACTTTCGGAGAGACCGTTCAACAGAAGCGCGCGCTTGCGCGAGTAGCCGGCATTGAGAAGAATCGCAAAATCACCGAGCTCGTGAGGAATCTCGTGTGCAAGCACCCCGATCGCCGTCGACACCGCCAGCGGCACGGACACCAGGGCGGCAGCGCCAATCAGCGCGCCATCCATGAGGTTGTGCGCGGAGTCCCCAATCAAGACGAGCTGCGCGGTTGGCCAAGTCGGGTGCTTCTTCACGCAGGATCTCATTGAGCGCCGCGTGCAGATTGAGCACGGCTTCAAATGCGAATACGTTCAATCAGGGTGTTCCTCGGCGTCGGCTCCTACCCGCCTGTAGTCCGAGTACGTCAGGACCCGATCGATCGCGAGGCTCTTCAACAGGAGGATTTTCGCGGCCGCTCGTACCTCGACACGGGTCGGCATCCACATCCCGTCATCACCTCGCGTCTGCTCCACCGTAATGTGTGAGCCACGCAGCAGGCGCACGAGAAATAGTCTCGTCGAGAACGGCTGGATGACCTGCCCGTCCACCTTCATCCAGACGAGATCCTGCGTGTCGATCCACAGCGTGCCCTCGACCTTGGAGAACAACTTGCCGTACCGGCCCTGCGCTTGATAGCCGGGGTGCGGCGTCGCGTGAAGCACATAGGTCGCCCTTCCGTTCATGATCTCTTGGCCCGCGAGTTGGAAGTCGAAGGCCTTGGGCACTTCCCGGACGAGCGACGCGGTCTCCTCCTCCTGCTGGCGTACTCGCTCGGTCCTCTGGTCTGGCGTTTCCCGCCTCAACTTGTCGAGCGCCTCGTTCTGTCTCCCTTCCTCCCAGGCCGAGGGAGGCTGCCCGTTGCGTTCAACGAGTTGCTCGAACGGCACGTCATTGACCAGAATCGTTCTCGAGATCTCGACGTCCTCTGACTTGACGCGACCATCCATGTCCCGGCGCCGACTCGCATCGCGTTCCAGGTAGGTGTAATGGAGCCGCGCCTGCCAGTGCCGCTGTGTCGCCGCGATCGAGGACTCAACGATCTGGCGGACGTCCGGTACGCCGGACGGACTCGGACCGGTTGACCGGTCCCGTGTTCTCCGGGGCGAAAAGAGCAGCGGACGCCAGCAAGAACGTCACACCGATCCCAAGCATGCGCGTCATCATCGTCCCATCCGAGGCCGAGGGCCTCTACTGGGACGGTAGCGCCCAAGGCATGGCCGCGGATGTTCCGTTTCAGACACCGCGAGACACGCGTTCAGCTGCCGCCGTTTCGGGGGAGACGTCAGCTTCAATAACCAGCGCCGCCGCCAAAGAGAGGCACCAGGACGACAATCAGAAGGATCAGGCGGGCGTCGGGCCTCGGGCGCGGAAGAACCAGCGCTTGGCCGCCTCGGTGGCCGCCAGGTAGGCGGTGACGATGCCGACGACGGTGCCCATCTCGACGGTCGAGAGCGGCACGAAGCCGAACAGCCTCGACCCGGGCCCGAAGAAGGGGACGGCGAGGGCGAACGCCGTGGCCGCGACCGTCGTCCAGAGCAGGAGGGCGCTCGGCCGGCTGCGCCACGCGGGCCCCCGCGTGCGCAGGACGAGCACGACGCCGAGCTCGGTGAGCAGCGACACGACGAACCACGTCGTCTGGAACGTGGCCTCGCCGGCACGGAAGAGCAGCAGGAGCGCGGCGAAGGTCAGGAGGTCGAACGACGGAGCTGACGAGTCCGAAGACGATCATGTAGCGCCGGACCTGCTTGATGTCCCAGCGCTGCGGGTGCGTCACGCGCGCGGCGTCGACCCGGTCGGTCGAGATCGCCATCGACGGCACGTCGGAGAGGAAGTTGTTGAGCAGGATCTGCTTCGCGACCAGCGGCAGGAACGGCAGCAGCGGCGCCGCGAGCGCCATGCTGACCATGTTCCCGAAGTTCGCGCTCGTCGTAATCGAGATGTACTTGAGCGTGTTCGCGAACGTGCGCCGCCCGTCCGCCACGCCCGTGCGCAGGACGTCGAGGTCGCGCTTCAAGAGGATGATGTCGGCGCTCTCGCGTGCGACGTCCACGGCCTGGTCGACCGAGATGCCGACGTCGGCCGCGTGCAGCGCGGGGGCGTCGTTGATTCCGTCCCCGAGGTAGCCGACCGAGTGGCCCGTGCGCTGGAGCGCGCGCACGATGCGCTCCTTCTGCTGCGGATCGATCTCGGCGAAGAGTGACGTCTTGGGCGCCGCATGCCAGAGCGCCTCGTCGTCGAGCTTCGCCAGCGCGTCGCCCGTGAGCATCGACGTCGGGTCGAGCCCGACGGTCTCGGCGAGGTGGCCCGTCACGAAGCGGTTGTCCCCCGTGATGACCTTGACCTCGACGTTCAGCTTCGCGAGGTCGCCGAGCACGCGCGCCGCGTCGGCCTTGGGCGGGTCGAGGAAGAGCAGGAAGCCCGCGAACACCATCTCCGCCTCGTCGTCGCGCTGATAGGCCCCCTTGGCCGAGACGGCACGCGTCGCGAGCGCGAGCACGCGGAAGCCCGCCTTGCCCTTCGCCTCGTAGTACGCGGAGAGCTCGGCGGTGACGGCGTCCGTCAGCGCGAGCACGGCGCCGTCGCGCTCCACCTGCGTGCAGATCGAGAGCACGTTCAAGAACGCGCCCTTCGTGACGACGAGGTGCCGCTCGGCGTCGCCTCCCTCGGCCATCACGATCGTCAGGCGCTTCCTCAGGAAGTCGTAGGGGATCTCGTCGATCTTGGCGTGGCCGGCGGTCGAGAGCCCCGCCTGTTCCCCGGCCGTGACGATCGCCGCGTCGATCGGGTTGTCGATGCCGGTCTCGAAGGCCGCGTTGAGGAACGCGAGCTGCCGGACGGCGGCCGACGTGACGCCCCTTCGGATCCGTGGCGTCGGCGAGGACGATCGTCCCTTCGGTCAGCGTGCCGGTCTTGTCGGTGCACAGGACGGTCATGCTTCCCAGGTTTTCGATCGCGTCCAGGCGGCGGACGATGACGCCCTGCTTGCCCATGGCCCGCGCGCCCGCCGAGAGCGTGACGCTCACGATCGCGGGCAGGAGCTCCGGCGAGAGCCCGACGGCGAGGGCGACCGAGAAGAGCAGCGACTCGACGAGCGGACGGTGGAGCAGGAGATTCACCGTCAGGACGAAGAGGACGATCACGACCATCGCCCGGATCAACAGGTAGCCGAACTGCCGGAGCCCGTGGGCGAAGTTGGTTTCGGGCTCCCGCGCGCGCAGCCGTGCGGCGATCGCGCCGAACGCGGTGCGCCGCCCCGTCTCGACGACGACGACCCTCGCCGTGCCGCTGCGCACCGACGCGCCGAGGAACACGACGTTCGTCCGCCGGGCGAGCGGCGCATCGGCGGGGACGACCCCCGGCTGCTTCTCCACGGGGAACGACTCGCCGGTCATGCTCGCCTCGCTGACGAGGAAGTCGCTCGCCTCGAGGATCCGTCCGTCGGCGGGAATCAGGTTGCCCGCCGAGAGCACGAGGACGTCGCCGGGCACGAGCGCGTCGGCGTGCACGGTGCCTTCGACGCCGTCGCGCACGACGCGGCAGGTGAGCGCGAGGCGCTTCTTCAGCTCCTCGACCGCCGCGGAGGCGCGGTACTCCTGGTAGAAGCCGAGCAGCGAGGAACCGACCACGATCGCGAGGATGATCCCTGCGTCCACCCACTGGGAGAGGCTGAGCGACACCGCGGCGGCGAAGATCAGGATCAGGACGAGAGGGCTCTCGACCTGCCTCCAGAGCAGGCGCAGCGGACCGAGACGCTGCGCGTCCTCGACGCTGTTCGGGCCCACGACAGCCAGCCGCTCGGCTGCACGCGCCGCCGTGAGCCCGTTCGGACCCGAGCCGAGCGACGTGCTGACATCGCCGACTTCGCGACTCCAGTACGGCGCGGTGGTGTCAGGGACGCTCACGCGACCTCACTCTTCGGTCCACGAGCACGGGCCGCATCATTTTCAGACGTGCTGGAGATACGGTGATGGCTCAGGCATTGCATCAACGCCGCAGGGGTGGCCGTCCTCGCGTCAAGAGAGCCGGACTCGACCTCGGCAGGACGCAGTTCCGTTCGGTTTGGAGGTTCGAGATGCCGAATGAGCATGGCGAGGTCTATCCGTTTACGTTCGCAGGGTTCGTGGCAAGGTTCCGAGCGCCTACGGCGTGTACAGCATCCAGACCGCAGGGCAGTGGGTGTACGTTGCGTCCATGAATCGATTCGGTCCGCTGTCATTTTCGTTCGAATCGACACCACCGACCAAACGCGTGGCCCGTCAGCACACACTGATTGCGGAACTCGAGCCGGCATGCACCACCGAGGAGATGGCCGCGGAGGCGGCTCCGAGACCCTGATCCGCGTCAGCAGGTGGGCCAGGAAGCGGCCCGCGAACGCGGGCCCCTCGTGCGCGACGCAGAAGCAGGAACCCAACGGAACTGACAGTTCCACTCGCCAGGGGCCGACGCGCAATCAGTTGATATCGCTGTACCACAAAAGCACCTCGTGTCCAGAGAGTCGTAAGTGCGTCGTGGTCGACCCAAGCGAGCAGACCATCACCACCGCTGTGGACGGTTGTGCCGACAGGATCGTGACCTGTGGAGGGACAAACCCTGAAGGCAGCCATCCCCGAATGACAGGGCGACGCTCGAATCGCCGCCAGGTCGCGCTCTTCCCCGCCGCGAACGAGCATCATCGGGGCGCCCTGGCACGGCGACTGGGCCATGCCGAGTTCAACGTCGGTCATCACGAGTCGCTCGAATCCAATCCGGTCGCACCACGCAGCGTCCATCTCGCACAAAGACGGCCATGTCTGCTCCGGACTGCGCCGCGTCATGGAGCAACCGCTCGACCATCGCTACCGCGCCCATGCGCGGCGTGAGCGAACACTGAACCGATCCCGCAGATGCGCAGTTGAGAATCCGTCGGTGGGAGCGTCCGCCGTCAAGCGTCGCCAGAATCGTCAGTTTCTCAGCGACCGATCCGGTAGTGCTCCTTAACCTTCGCGACGATCTGCGGATCGGTCAACTTGTCCGTGGTCTCGATTCCCACAATACACTCAGACAGCGCCTTGGAACGGCTCAGACGCTCCTTGAGTTGCAGTTTGGCTTCACCCGGCCCGAGGATCAGGAGAGCCTCAGGGTGCCCCAGTTGACCGATGATCTCGTCGTAGTACTGGTCAAGATGCTGGCGGTAGCGTTCCTCGTATCTCTTCTCGCCTCCCTCGTCCTGGGGGCCGCCCTCTGGCGCCGGCCCGCCCGCACGACCTGAATAACGGGAATGCGGTCCGACCTTGGATTCCACGGTTTTAGCGGTGACGCGATCCCCTGAGGCGGACACGATGACCGCCTTCCTGTGGTCGATCCAAATGCCTACGTTGTCGTTCATGAGCTGTCTTCCCTATCCGGAGCCCGCCTGTTAGCCTCGGCCGCTGCGCCGGCCACCCTTGACGCTTTTTTGGCCCATCTGTTTGCCACGCGGTTCGCCCATACGTCTGTCGATCGGTTCTGGAGCCAGCGGTTTCCGATGACGCTTCCCCGGGGCGTCGACTGGTCCCCGGCTGGGCCGTGTCACAGAGGTGGCTGTCTGTTTCGCCGCGGCTTGCGGTTGGTCCTTCTGCGCGGTCTTACGCAGTGACATGAGTTCCTCCCGTGGGATCTGGCGAGATGCCAGGGCCGGAGTTCAGGATCGATCACGCATCGAGTCACAGGGGACCCAGATCGAGAGTGGCACTTCAAGAAATCGGTGGGCCGATCAGATCAGCATCCACGCACATGATACTCGACGTCGCCGCTCTTATCGTGCATGGGCCAGGAATCTGCGCGTTCGGTTTCGAAACCCGTTAGCGTTCTCGAGTCATCGCTCGCTGCTGGTCGAGCCGTCGTCAACGCCTCCGCCTGGCGTCGTGGCGCGCGAAGTGCCTGACCAGCAAGGGCACGTCCTCCCGCCGTTCGCGTAGCGGCGGCACATGAATCGGAAAGACGTTCAGCCGATAGTAGAGGTCGGCGCGACACGTTCTCGCCTCGACCATTTCTGGAAGGTTGACGTTCGTGGCGGTGACCAGTCTGGCGTCCGTACGGAGCGTTCGAGAGCTTCCCGGGCGCTCGAACGTCACCGAGCTTCAGCGCTTTGCCCGGCTTGTGCGGGATCGCCTTGCCGCCGCGCCCAGACCCTGCCCGTCGGTTCGATCTGGCGACGCGACTTGCCTCAACCCGCCGCGGCATTTGCCGGAACAGCATCGCGGGCATTGCCCAGTCCGCTGCTGCCGTGAATCGGCGGCGTGGAGAGATCCAGGGTCACGGCGTGAGCGACGTGAAGCGGACGCAGCATCGCCCGCTTCTTCGACTGGTGCGCCTCCATGCGGCGCAGGATGTCGTCGAGCGTCGCGACCGCCTCGCGAATGAACGGACCCTTGTTCAACATCACGCACTCGGCGCGTTCAGACATCGCCGCGTCAGTCACCTCCGCGCGCGACGGCAATCCCTGTCTTCGCCAGCGACTCGAGCACCTGCGTCGCCCAGATCACCGGCGTGTGCGCGGCCTCGCAGATCCACAGAATTTCTTCCTGCACCTCGGCCATTCGCTCGAATCCACACTCGACCGCCAGGTCGCCCGCGCGCGATCATCACGCCGAATCGTTCCCCGCGCATGCGGCAAGCAGCAGCGCTGGGCAGCTCGTTGAACGCCTGCTGCGTCTCGATCTTCAGCACGATCCCGAGCTGCTCCGGCGTGCAGCTCGGCCAGCCGGTGCTGCAACTGATGAACATCATCGGCCTGGCGGACGAACGAAAATCCCACGAGATCGGCGTGAGCGGCGATAAACGCCAGATCCTCGGCGTCCTTGGCGGTCAGCGGCGCGAGCCGCAGTCGCGTGTCCGGGAGATTGACGCCCTTCTCCGCCGGCCAGCTTCTCCCCCTTCGGGCGCGCCTGCGTGATCTCCACGACTATCTGTTCCGCAGCCACGTCGCGGACCACGCCGCCGATTTTTCCGTCGTCAAACCAGATCGGCTGGCCAGGCAGCACGTCCCTGAACACCTCCGGGAGCGTGATGCCAATGCTCGCCGGCTGTGCAAGGCGCCCCTGCTGGTCGCGGATGGCCAGCCTGCCCGGGCAACGAGTCGGGCGTGAGCAGCAGCGTGTCGCCCTTTTCTGAGGAACAGGGTCTGCTCGATCGGCGGGATATCGACAATGCGCCGCGTCCACATCGCGACAGAGTCGTCGAATCGAAGGACCGTGCCGGACGCAATGTAGGCCGTCCGGTCGAGCTCGGCGATGAGCGACGGCGCCATCGCGCGCGCGCACGATCAGGCGGCGCGACCGCCCGCGCGCGTCGTCGAACTCAATCGCGTCGCCGACGGCCAGCGCGGACGGGCAGATCGCCATCAATCGGCAGGACCGCGTCAACCGGAGTCCTGGGCGCCCGTAATCTGCGAAACGGGAACGAGTGCGACGACCGCCGGTTTCGTCACGTGGCCGTGGGCATCGCGGCGTGGCTTGACCTTGAGGACTGTCGGTCCCGGCTCGATCGGACCGGTTCGAAGTTTCGGGCCGGCGAGATCCATGGCAGACGCGACAGTCCCGCTTCAGTTCGCGCTTCGCCTGCTCGAGATGATGGATGATCCGCTCCCAGGTCGCCGCGTCGTCATGGGCGCAATTGATCCGCATGCAGTCCATGCCGGCGGCCAGGAGATCGCGGACGATCGAGTAGTCGGTGCTCGCCTCAGCTCGGCATCGTCACCATGATCCGGACCGCCGCGTTCCTTCGGAGACGGACCGAGCAGGGCGTCCGTGTGAGCGGTCAACAGCGACTTCACCGGTCTCGACGGTAATCGCCGTCGAGCTGAGATCACTGTCGAATTTCTTGCCGTCGAGAACGTGCAGCACCTGGAGCACGGTTTCGAGGCTTCTGGCGAACGTGCGATTCCGTGCGACCGAGCGAGGAGAGCCCGCGCGACGCCAGCTGCGGCTGCACATGCCTCAGATCGTGGCGGCGCAGCGCCAGATACTGCAGCAGGTTGAGCGCGCTCGCCCGCTGCGCCTCGGGAATCGTCTTCCAGAAAGGCACAACACTCGTCGTCGCTTCGGACAATGCTGTCGCGTACGGACTGCAGATCGCGAATGAGCGCGCGCAGCTGCGATTCCATGATCATTCATACTCTCTCTGTGTGAGTGATGCAGTAACGACTGCGTAACATTCGCGCATTGTCAGCAGCCACTGGGTCGCCACCCATCGCAGCGGACCGAGAGGACAGCTCCTCTCGGCCAGAGTTGGTCCCGCCATTGGCGGAAGGGGGCACGATCAAAACCGGATCGGCTCACGTGTTCTGTATTGACCAGACAACTTCCCCATTGAACCGCTAACGTAGCTGCATGGTTATGTGCGCAGCTGCGTCAATCATTCCGGATAACAACCGGCGACGATGATGATCGACTCGGCGTCAGTCCTTCGTTCGGGCATTGAAGCCTCATGACGGGGCTCGTCACGCGCTGAATGGACAATAATCGGGACCTGCCGAACGAAGGAGGCAGCATGACCTCAACGTTACTTGACACGACGCTCCGGCGGGCGGATGAGAGCCGTTCATTTCATATTCTCGCCGGGCCCACAGCCGGTTGGGAGGCGACCGAACTGAGAGATCAGCGCGTGATCCAGCAAAAACACTACGCGGACTGGCATCGCGTTGAACGCGCGCTCGCCCACTTTGCCCGTGAGATTGATGAGCTGCGCGAGGGAGGCTGGTGCGAAGCGTGACGGACCCGGGCGTAATCCGGCTTCCGGTGAGCTGACTTTCTGAATGGTCACCATTCTTGGAGCCGGCGGCGCCATCGGCAATGAACTCGTCAGACTCCTCGCGGCCACGAATCAGGCGTTTCGCCTGGTGGGCCGCAATCCGAAAGCGACGCCAGGTGCGACCGAAATACTCGCCGCCGATCTCATGGACAAAGATCAGACCATTCGCGCCGTCTCAGGCTCGAGCGTTGTGCATCTGCTCGTGGGACTCAAGTACGATCGAACAGTGTGGGAGAACATGTTGGCCCCGGATCATGAGCAACGCCATCGAAGCGTGCAAACGCGCCGAAGCCAAACTGCTCTTCTTCGACAACGTGTACATGTACGGAAGGGTCAGCGGTCTCATGACCGAGGAGACGCCCTTCAATCCATGCAGCAAGAAAGGTGAAATCCGAGCAAAAATCGCCACCACGCTCATCAATGAGTGGAAGGCCGGCGCGCTCACCGCCATGATTGCGAGAATCTGCTGATTTCTACGGTCCCGACACGCGGAACGCGGTTCCCAATCTTCTCGTCTTCGAGCCACTGGCCAAGAAGCGGAAGGCCTCATGGCTCCTGAATGACGCAATTCCGCACGCCTTCAGCTACACGCCCGATGCCGCGCAAAGCCTGGTGCGACTCGCCGAACGACCGACCGCCTGGAATCAAACCTGGCACGTTCCCACCGCGCCCAATCCGCTTACAGGCAAAGAATTTATCGCCCTTGCCGCGAAGGAATTCGCGGTCGCGCCAAGATATCGTGTGTTGAGCCGGCCCATGCTCCGTCTTGCCGGATGGTTCGATCCGCTCGTGGCCGAATCCTACGAGATGCTCTATCAGAGCGAGGCGCCGTACCTGTTCGACTCCAGCAAATTCGCCAGGGAGTTCGGCTTCCCGGGGACCCGTACGCCGATGGCATCCGCAGGACTGCCGCCTCGTTTCAAGCGCGAAGAACACGTCTAGCCCAGGTGTCCCCGTAGCGTCCCAAGTCTCGGCCGAGCGGGCGCTCTAGCCCTGATGGGGCACGGGCTCGACATGAAGACCTCCGATTTCCAATGCGAAGCTAATCGCCGAAGATTATGCCGTCGAGGTGGCGCCTCAGCACTGCTCGTCCGGCTCGCCTTTCGTGACCGGAGGCGCAAACGGTCGATGCAGCGCTGCGCACATGAGCTCCACCACGTGACGGCCGGACATGATGGCGGTAGGCACGCCTCCACCCGGCTCGACCCACTGTCCGGCCATGTAGAAGCCATCCAGCCCCGGCAATTGCTTGGATACGTGTTTGAACCCTTCCGTCGGTAGCCAACCCTCGAAAGCTCCCCGCCACGCCCTGGCACTGCGCCAGAACGTGAGCGGTGTCGCGATGTCCACCATCTGCACACTGGCCTTCACTCCCGGCAGGTACTGATCGAGACAACCAAGCACACGATCGGCCGCCGCATCCTTTTCTTGCTGATAGCGAGCCCCGCGTGTCGCCCACCAGTCGTACTCGGTCTGAAGCATGGCTTGGACCACCGCGTGACCTGGCGGCGCAAACGCAGGATCGTCATTGCAGATGCGCAGATACAGATACTCGTTGGGATGGTTGCCGACAATCAGCGGGTCGATTCCATCGACGACAAGCATCGCCGGCTCGCCGTCGAGCGGTATCGAGACGCCGTAGCTCGCCAGAATGATCGGCTGAAACATCTTCCATGTGTCCATCCGCGTACGCCATTCGGCCGCGCCGAAGCGGCCGGCAAGCAGACGAAAGACCGTTTCCGGCACACTGGAGGTCGACACCACGATGTCCGCGTCCACCAGCGTGCCGTCGGTGAGACGGACTCCTCGGGCCCGGCCCTCCGAGACCAGGATCTCTTCCACGGTTGTGTTCAAGAGCGTCTCCCCGCCCAGTCGCTGATACCGGTTAATGAGCGCGTCGCGGAATCGTGCCGTGCCGCCCTCCGGCCGCGAGAGCCATCCCCGCGCCAGATAGCCCAGGACGAGCAACAAGAACAACGTGGGGGTTTCGGGCGGGAGCAGACGCCCGAACAGCGCACGCAGTCGCGGACTCTTCAGATTGTCGTTGATCCATTTCCGGAGCGGCTTGCGGAAGTGCAGGAACACGCCGACGTCGTCCCGGAGTTCCCAGAAGGCGCGCAGCCGGTCGCTCAACGTGGCGAGCTCGGGCGGCCGATCGACGTGGGGGTTCAAGTCAGCCATGAGGCCGGCGCCCTCGAACAGGCGACCAAGTTCATCCGCATCCTCGGGACCGATCGCACGCAGGGCGTCCTGAGCGCGTCGCAGGTCGGCTGTGAGCGTGACCTCCCATTTGTCGCCGGCATTTCGGTATGTCGTAAAAGCCTCGAGGGGGTGCAGTGCCACGTTCGGGACGATGTTCAGCTCTTCGTACAAGCGTAGGAATGGACCGCCAGTGAGCCAGTGGATGCAGCCGTCTACGAGGTACTGCCCGCGGTGCCAGGCGGTGCAGACACCTCCGAGCGCAAGGTTGTGCTCGACAATCGTTACGTCGAAGCCATTCGCGCGCGCATAGCACCCGGCCGACAGACCCGCCAAACCTCCGCCGATGATGACCAGTTTGACATCGCTCATAACGAGACCCCCCAAACCGCATAGAGCATTGCACGATCCGAGCGTCGGTCGTTATCTCGACGAGGATCACCGGTTCACGTGCACGACCCGGGCAGGCGGGAAGCCGTTGAAGTATGTGCTGCTGGCGGCGGAGTAGGCGCCGATGTTCTCGGAGTAGACCCACTCGCCAAGCTCCATGTCAGGCAATTGCTCTGCCAGGTAGATGGCTTCAACGGTTTGTGACGAGCGTGCCGGTTGAGCGTGCCACAGCGCTGTGACGACGATTCGCCAACGAGGCAAATTCCTAGCGACGCTGTGTGTCGATTCACACAAGCGTCACACCGGTGGGATAGAATCGTGCGTCCGATGTCATGCCACGCGTTCTCAGCTTTCACGTCTCGCCCACGCTGCCGGCCCGCTTGGAGGCCCTGAACACACTCTCCTTCAACCTCCGCTGGACCTGGGACCATCCCACCAGGGACCTGTTCGAAAGTCTCAGTCCCGATCTGTGGGAGGAAACGAACCATAATCCGCGTCTGGTGCTGGGCCGGGCGAGCCAGAGGCGTCTGGCTGAACTCGCCTCCGATGAGGCATTTCTCGCCGAACTCGATCGGGCCGCCGCCAGCCTGGCGGACTACATGTCGGGCAAGGGATGGTTCGGGCGCGCGCACCCCGACGCCGCCGGGCTTGTCTTCGCCTATTTCTCCGCCGAATTCGGGCTGACCGAATGTATGCCCAACTATGCCGGCGGTCTGGGAATCCTGGCAGGGGATCACCTCAAGTCTGCCAGCGACGCGGGCCTCCCACTGGTGGGAGTTGGCCTGCTGTACCAGCGCGGTTACTTCCAGCAGTACCTGAACGCGGATGGCTGGCAGCAGGAAACATTCCCCGTGAACGATTTCTCCATCCTGCCGCTGGTGCCGGAAATAGATGCCCAGAACCACCCTCTGACCATATCCCTGGAGTTTCCCGGACGCGTGACGTATGCACGGGTTTGGAAGGTGCAGGTGGGCCGCGTCCCGTTATACCTGCTCGACACCAACGTGCCACAGAACTCGGAGGAGGACCGTCGGATCACGGGTTCGCTGTACAGCGGCGATGGTGAACTCCGCCTCCAGCAGGAGATCGTCCTCGGGATCGGCGGCATGCGCACGCTGGCGGCACTCGCGATTCGGCCCACGGTGTGCCATATGAATGAAGGGCACTCCGCGTTTCTCGGCCTTGAACGGGCGCGCATGCTGATGGAAGAACTCGGGGTGTCGTTCTACGAAGCCCGCCAGCTTGCCGCCGCTGGCAACCTGTTCACGACCCACACGCCGGTCCCGGCTGGCTTCGATCTTTTCGAGCCGCAGTTGATGGCGAAGTATTTCGGGACCTTTGCCGAGCGGCTTGGCATCCCGTTCGAGCGGCTGCTGAGCTACGGCCGTGAGAACCCGACGAATCCGAACGAACGGTTCAATATGGCCTTCCTGGCTGCTCGCATCAGTTCCGCGGCCAACGGCGTCAGCCGTCTCCACGGCGTCGTCACTCGCAAGATGGTCCGGGCCATGTGGCCTGGCTATTCACTCGAGGAAATCCCGGTGGACTCGGTCACCAATGGTGCGCACCTTCCCAGTTGGGTCTCGCTCGAGATGACTGCGTTGCTGAACCGGTATCTGGGGCATCGCTGGGCGGAAGAGCCCGTCGAAAGCGGCGTCTGGAACCGCATCGACCGAGTTCCCGACCATGAACTCTGGCGCGTCCACCAGATTCGCCGGGAACGGCTGGTCAATTACGCTCGCCAAGCCCTGGAATCCCAGTTGCAGCGGCGCGGGGGATCGGACGCGGAAATCGCCGCGGCCCGCGCCGTGCTCAATCCAGATGCCTTGACCATCGGCTTTGCCCGCCGGTTCGCCACCTATAAGCGCGCGACCTTGCTGCTGCGGGACGTCCCCCGCCTCAAGCGCATCTTGACGAATCCGGTGCGTCCGGTCCAGATTCTGATCGCCGGGAAGGCGCATCCTCACGATTCCGCGGGAAAGGACCTCATCCGCCAGATCATCCACTTCGCCCGTGATCCCGAGATCCGCTCCAGCATGGTCTTCTTGGAAGACTACGACATCCGCGTGGCTCGCCACCTGGTGCAGGGTGCCGACGTCTGGCTGAACACGCCCCGGCGCCCCAATGAAGCGAGCGGCACGAGCGGCATGAAGCTGCTGCCGAATGGCGGTCTCAATCTGTCCGTGCTCGACGGGTGGTGGGCGGAAGGCTATGACCGCGAAGTGGGCTGGGCCATCGGCCGCGGTGAAGATTACACCAACGATGATTATCAGGACGCCGTCGAATCTGACGCTCTTTACAATCTTCTCGAGAAAGACGTGGCTCCCCTGTTTTACGAGCGTGATCAAGAGAACCTCCCGCGCCGCTGGATCGCCAAGATGAAGACGTCGATGAAACGCCTGTGTCCGATATTCAACACCAACCGCATGGTGATGGAATACGTCCAGCGCTTCTATATCCCCGCGGCGACACGCTACTCGGATCTCGCCGCCCAGGGGGGCGCCAAACTCGGTCCCATCGTCGAGTGGCGCAAACGGTTTCGAACGGCTGGCTCTCACGTGAAGATCACGCGGGTTCAGACAGAGAACAGCCGCGAAATCCGGGTGGGTGAGAAGATGCGGGTGATGGCCGGTGTTGTTCTTGGCGAGATCCCACCAGAGTTTGTCCGGGTCCAGATTGTCTCGGGCTCGGTCAACGCGGACGGTGCGATCGTGAGTAGTTCTTCGAGCGACATGAAGCATGCCGGACTGACCGGGAGCGAACACCAATATGAGGGGCTGCTGGAGTGCCTCGAAAGCGGCTCGTTTGGCTTCAGCGTTCGCGTCATTCCGTACCACGCAGACGTGCGAGTTCCTTTCGAGCATCCGTGGCTGGTCTGGGCTGACTGACTCGCGTGGGGAAGCCGACGTTGGAGGCCAGGCTCGTTCAACCGCCGCCGCACCCCCCTGTACTCCGCAAAACGATAGGCGGCATCTTTACCAAGAACTCCGTTCTCGTTGCCAACATGTTGCCAAGACCGGGGTCGATTCGCGCGGACACGGAGACAGAGGCGGACGACGTTGAGGCTTGAATTCGAATGTCGCCTCAGCGCTCCACTTCCCCGCAGACCGCCTCAGCGAACTCACTCGTCGTCGCCGTGCCGCCCAGATCGCGTGTCCGGATCTCGCCGCGGATCAGGACGCGGCTAAGCGCCTGCATCACTCGATCGGCGGCGTCGGCCTCGTCGATGTGACGCAACATCAGCACCGCCGACAGGAGCAGCGCAGTCGGATTCGCTACGTTCTTTCCTGCGATGTCGGGGGCGCTGCCGTGCACGGCCTCGAAGACACCGATGTCGCTGCCGAGATTGGCGGCGCCCACCACCCCAAGCCCTCCGACGAGCCCGGCGCACAGGTCCGAGACGATGTCGCCGTAGAGATTGGGCATGACCAGCACATCGAAGCGCGAGGGGTCGAGCACCAGCTGCATGCACGTGGCGTCGATGATGCGTTCGTCATACTGGATGTCGGGATAGGCGCGGGCAACGACCCGGGTGCTTTCGAGAAAGAGCCCGTCGCCGAGCTTCATGATGTTGGCCTTGTGGATAGCAGTCACCCGTCGCCGCTTGTGGCGGCGGGCGTATTCGAAGGCGAACGTCGCAATCCGGGTTGAGGCGCGCTCGGTGATGATCTTCAGGCTTTCCACCACGCCCGGCACGACCTGGTGCTCCAGTCCCGCATAGAGGTCTTCGGTGTTCTCGCGAACGATCACGAGATCGACGTTCGAATATCGCGCCTGCACGCCGGGAAGATTCCAGACGGGCCGCAGGCTTGCGTAGAGATCCAGCGTCTTTCGCAGCCCGACGTTGACGCTCGGAAAGCCTTCCGCAACGGGCGTGGTGACGGGCCCTTTCAGCGCCACCTTGTTGCGGCGGATGGAATCGATCAGTTCAGTCGGGAGCGGCGTGCCGCCGCGCTGGACGGCCAGCAGGCCTGCCTCGTGACGCTCCCACTCAATTGAAACGGCGGCGCTCGACAGAATCCGAAGCACCGCGTCGGTGACTTCTGGACCGATGCCGTCGCCGGGAATGAGCGTGATTGTGTGAGTCATAGGCCGCGACGCGTGCTCGCGTCACATAGACTGACACGCAAATGGGTGCTACGCGACGGAATCGGCCTTGGAACGAACGCTCCGGCGGCTGAGCCAGCCCGTCCAGCAGCGGAGAGGATGCAGCAGACGGCCGACCGTGGTGGGTTGTATCGTGTCGGTCACGCCCAACGGAACTGTGCAGAACCCCGGAACGTAGTACGTCCCGAACGCTTGATCGAACACCGAAAAGACTGTCGCGAAATTGCTGCCGGCGCCCTCCACATCGCGTGCATGATGCCACCGATGCATCACCGGGGAAACGAACAGGCGGCCGAGAGGTCCGTACATGAACGGCAGGTCCGCGTGAATGAACTGGCCGTAATAGTTGCGGACGATGGCATTCGCGACGAGCGCCCAGTCCGGAAACCCGAGCAGCGCCAGAAGGCCGAAGTCGAAACAGTCGGTCGTGAAGTTGTCGAGCGGGTGAAATCGTCCGATCGTCACCCAGGTCATCTCCGTATCGCTGTGATGAATCGCATGGGCCGGCCAGAGCCACCGCGTATGCTGAAACCTGTGGCGCCAGTAGGCGAGAAAATCGCCCACAAAGACCACGGCCACGAGCGTTCCGGCGCTTCCGAGCACCGACCAGAGTCGCGGGTCCAGCAGCTCGAGCGAGTAGTGCTTGACCACCTCGCGCCACAGCGTCACGGCCATCGCGATGAGCGGCCCGAACACGATGATGTTGGCCAGCTGCAGCCACAGCGTGGCGCGTACCTCCGCGAAGGCCCGGCGGGCCCCCCTCCACGCATCCCACCCCTTGATGAGGAAGGCCAGGAACGCAAAAAAGACGGCGGAGTACGTCAGGATTTCCGCGGCTTGCGCCACGGTTCGAAGCGACGTCTCGAAGAAGCCGACGACGACTGCGATCACCAGGCCTCACAAGCTTCCAGGACTCCAGGGTTGCAAGGGGAGCTGGTAGTCCCTACGCTCGGGGTATCGGCGGCGAAGGTCGCTGCCGTTACGGCTGAACCGGTGTAACGTTGTGCAGAATGTGGGTGGTGAACAATGGCAACACGAAGATCAGTTCACGTCCTCGCCGCGGTCGTCGCGATGGTTCTGTCGGTCGGCGTGGTCAACAGGGCGCAGCAGTCATCCAAGGTAGACGTGACCGGCACCTGGGCGTTCACGGTCCTGTCGGCGGCGGGCACGGGCATGCCCACAGTCACGTTCAAACAAGATGGGGAAAAACTGACCGGGCACTATTCATCGATGCTTGTCGGTGAAGCGGATCTGGTCGGGGCCATCAAGGACCAGTCGATTCAGTTCATCGTTCAAGGCGAAGTGCAGGGCACCAAGATCGAGCTGACATTCACGGGGATGGTCGAAAGCAAGGACGCGATGAGCGGCAAGATGTCAGCGGGCGATTTCGGCGGAGGGACCTTTACCGGAAAGCGGCAGTAGCTGGCGTAAAATCCCGGCCGACGTGCCACCACACCGCTCTCTCGCCGATCCGGGCTGCGTCGACCACCTCTCCGAGCGCATCACCCGTATGACGCCTGACGCTCCGCGCCAGTGGGGCAAGATGACGCCGCACCAGATGCTCTGCCATCTCGCCGACGCCTTTCGAGGCGCGCTCGGCGAACGGCCCGCGGCGCCCAGGGAAACGCTGCTCTCACGCACGCTGGTCAGATGGGTCGCGCTCCGCACACCCATCACATGGCCGAAGGGTGTCATGACGCTGCCCGAAGTGGACCAGTACCTGGGCGGCACAAAACCTGTCGAATTCGATGCCGACCGACAGGCGGTCGTCGATTTACTCCGGCGCTTCGCCTCTCAGAACGGCAGCGATGAACGCCATCCGATGTTTGGCGCGCTGACACGGCGAGAGTGGCAGGTCTGGGGGTTTCGGCATGTTGATCATCACCTTCGACAGTTTGGTCGTTAGTCGTTGGTCGTTGGTCGTTGGTCGTTAGTCGAGTTTTCGTATAATCCGGATCCTCATGCCACATGCCAGTCGCCTGCTCGTGGCAGCGGCGCTCACCGCCCTCTTTGCGACGTCCGGCCGAGCGCAATGGGTGAATCACCCAACGTCTGGCGTTCCGCGGACGAAAGACGGCAAGGTCAACCTCGCGGCGGCGGCGCCCAAGACCCGAGAAGGCCGCCCGGATCTGTCCGGCATCTGGCAGGCTGAACCGGATCCCAAGGGCCAGCCTGGAGGCGTGGAGAACGCCGTCAATCCGCGATACTTCGTCAACGTCGCCGCAGATCGACACAGTCCGACCGACCTCCCGTTTCAGTCTGCAGCCGCAGATCTCTTCCGTCAGCGGCTCAGCGGCACCGGCAGCGACGACCCGCTCACGCGCTGCGTGCCCCCGGGCGTGCCGGCCATCAACACGTTTCCCGCGCCGTTCAAGTTCATCCAGACGCCGACCGTGATCGCCATCCTCTACGAAACCGAAACGACATTCCGTCAGGTCTTCATGGACGGCCGGGCGCATCCTCCCGATCCGGTTCCGAGCATGGCCGGCTACTCCGTCGGTAAATGGGAGGGGACGACGCTGGTCGTGGATTCGACTGGGTTCAAGGACGGCGGCTGGCTCGATCGCATGGGACACCCTCATAGCGACGCGCTGCACCTCACCGAACGATTCACACGGCGCGACTTCGGCCACATGGATGTGGCCATGACCGTCGACGACCCCAAGACGTACACGCAGCCGTTCACGTACGTGCAGCGCATGGCTCTGCTGCCCGACACGGAGCTGATGGAGTACTTCTGCTCGGAGAACGAGAAGGACGTCGCGCACTTCAAGTAGGATGTCAACCGATCCGGAGGCCCGCATGGTTCGACACGTCGCTCTCGCCGGACTCCTGGCAACTGTTGCGGCGCTGAACGCCGACACACCGACGGTCACGTTCCACAAAGACGTCGAGGGCATCCTGCAGCGCAACTGTCAAACGTGCCATCGGCCCGGGCAGCTCGCGCCGATGTCGTTTATCACATATCAGGACGCGCGGCCGTGGGCGCGGGCGATGAAGACTGCGGTCGCGGCGCGCAAGATGCCGCCCTGGTTTGCCGATCCGCATTACGGTCCCTATCTGAACGACCGCTCGCTGAAACAGGACGACATCGACACGATCGCGCGGTGGGCGGATGCCGGTGCGCCGGAAGGCAACCCGCAGGATGCGCCGCCGCCGGTTCAGTGGCCCGAGGGCTGGTTGATCAAGCCTGATGTGGTCGTCGACGGACCGACGACCGATGTCCCGGGAAGCGTCAAGAACAACGTTGTCGAGTGGATCACGGTCATCATGCCGAGCGGCTTCACGAAAGATACGTGGGTCAGCTCCGTGCAGGTGAGGACGGACAATCCGGCAGTGACGCACCACATCTGCATCGGCTACATCCCGCACGATCCGACCTACAAGTACGGGGTCGGGTACTGGGCGGACAAGGAGCGGGACACGGAGGGTGCGGCGCTCGCCGACAAGGGCCCGACGTTCCTCGGAAGCGGCACCGCACGAAGCACAGATGACGATCCAACTCCCGTCGTCGGTCCGGGGCGCAGGCGCGGACCTCCGCCGGCTCCTGCAGAGGACTGCTACCTGCCCGGCAACGTGGCCGCGGACTACCGGCCGATCAATGCAGGCAAACTGATTCGGGCCGGCTCCGACATCGCGTTCAACCTGCACTACACACCGAACGGCACGGCTGTGACCAATCACGTAAAGGTCGGCTTTACCGTGCTCGCTGCCCCGCCGGCGCGGCGCTATGTCTCGCTCCTCACCTCGTCTACGACCGATCCGAAGATCTTCGCCATCCCGCCGAACGATCCGAACTGGGAGAGTCCTCCGGCGGAAGTGACCTTCCTCCGAGACGCCGAGCTGGTCTACCTGATGCCGCACATGCACGCGCGCGGCAAGGACATGACCTACATCCTCGAGTATCCCGATGGGAGGCGACGGGTGATCCTGGACGTGCCTCGCTACGACTTCAACTGGCAGCTCGGCTACAACACGTCAATCAAAGTGCCGAAGGGGACCAAGCTTCACGTCAACGCGCATTTCGATAACTCGACAGGCAACAAGGCGAACCCGAACCCGAACAAGACGGTCTATTACGGGTCGATGACGTGGGAAGAAATGATGAACCCGTTCTACAGCGTCGTGGTGGAGGGGGACGCCGACCCGAGGACCATCGTCAAGAGCAAGTACCTGCAGGTGAATCCGGGGGGATAACCTATGGAGAAGGTTCAAGAGGTTCTAGCCCCGATGTAGTGCAGGCCTTCAGGCCTGCCAGGACACGGCGGGGCTGATCAGCCTCCGCCAAGGCTTCGGCGGTCCGCCGTAGCTTCAGCGAAGGCGGAAGCCCCGCACTACTTCAAGTCAGCAACGCTCGCGGCGATTCGGCGCCGCTGACCGCGCACGGCGAGGACCGCGACGATGCCGAACACGCTGAAGGGGGCGAGCAGCAGGAGCGCGATGCCACTGCGGAACGCGGCGATCATCTGCTGACCCTCGGGCGACTGCAGCGCGCGCCGGCACATCGCGCACTGGGCCCCAACTGGCGCTGGCGCGCACACGCAGATGATGGCCGCCACGGCAGCCATGGCCGCGAGTCGTGTGAAGCGGCTCATCGGGGTGCCGATGTGGCCTGTTCATGGGCCACGGTCATCCGGTGGATTCTCAAGGCGTCCGGCACGATCAGCACGTACAACACCGTCCCCATCCCAAGCAGGCCAATGACAACGATAGCGGCGAGCGTCCGCTGTTCCCGCCGCAGGTGCATGAAATTGCCGCCGATCATCGATGCCTTGATGAGCATCGCCCCAAGCATGGCGACGATGAACAGCGTTCGCGGCAACGAGGCACTGTCCATCCACAGCATCAGCACTGTGAAAACGAGCAGCACGCCCCAGGTAATCCAGTACAGCTTCATGGCTAGATTAGATAGAACAGGGTGAAAATGAAAACCCACACCAGATCGACGAAGTGCCAGTAGAGTCCCGCCATCTCGACGCCTTCAGGCTTCGTCCATCCTTTCCAAAGCCGCAGCGTGACCGTGAGCAGCAGGATCACACCGGTCAGGACGTGCGTGCCGTGAAAGCCGGTCAAGAGGAAGAAGTAGGCGCCGAACGACGCGTCTCCCCAGGGGTTGTGGTTCGTGCGGGCGCCCGCTTCGATGAGGTGCGTCCACTCGTAGGCCTGCATCCCCAGGAAGATCAGGCCGCCGACGGCGGTCAGCAAGACGAATCGCAACGCCGCGGCATTCCGTTTCTGTTGCGCCGCCAGCACCGCGCTGGCCATCGTGGCGCTGCTCGAAATCAGCACGAACGTCATCGCCGCGATGTAGCGGAGGCTGAAGACCGTGGACTGATCCGGCCAGTGAAAGGCGAGCAGCCGTGCGTAGCCGTAGGAGGCCAGAAAGCCGGCAAAGAGCAGACCGTCGGTGATGATGAACCACCACATCATCACCTTGCGCCAGCCCGCCTCGAACGGACAGACGCCGCCGCCCCAGCGGACCGCGGCCGTCGCGATTAGTCGAGACATCGCACTCTCACGACAACGTCACATGCACTCCGCACCCGCACTCCGCGCTGCACTCTGCACGTTGCATTCTGCATTTTGCATTTTGCATTTCACGCTGTTAGTACGCGGACACCAGCGCGAACACAAACAGCCACACACCGCCCAGAAAGTGCCAGAAGGTCCGACACACGCTCATCGTCGTCGCCCAATCAGAAGATTCTGTCGCGCGTGCGCCAGTGGTTCGCGTCATGCCCCACAGGAGCACGAGAAGCGCCGCCAGCACGTGCACTCCATGTGCGCCGGTCAGCATGAAGAAGAACGAGCTGTGCGGATTCGTCGGCAGAAACACACCTGCTGCCGTCAACGCGCGCCAGGCCGCGAGTTGGCCGACGAGGAAGGCGACGCCAAGCGCGATTGTGAGCCCAAGCGCCGTTCTCGCAGCCGCCCACCGTCCGCGCTCGGCATACCACCGCGCAATTTCCAGCACTGCGCTGCTCGCAGCAAGAATCAGGGTGTTCAGCCAAAGGATTCTCGGCAGCGCAACCTGTCGCCAGTCCGTTCCGCTTCGCCGCACGATGTACGCGCTCGCAAACGCGGCAAACAGCATCGTCACGGTTCCGAGAAACATCCACAGGCCCAACCGAACCTGATCGGATCGGAGCTGCACCTGGTACGAAGGCGCCGTCATCGTCGTCATGAGGTCACCGGAACGCTGGTACCGGGTTCAGTCATCTGCGCGAAATCGCGACCGGAGGCCCCGATCCCGTATTCGTAGGCCCAGCGCTCGACGACTGGCATGGTGTCGAAGTTGCCGTGAGGCGGCGGCGATGGGACGGTCCACTCGAGGGTTGTCGCGTCCCAGGGATTGGCGGCGGCGACGCGGCCCTTGAAGAGGCTCCACACGAAATTGACGAGGAACACCGCCTGCCCGCTGATCAGCACCATGGCCATGATGCTGATCACGAGGTTCTGACCGCGCGTCTTCTGCAGGTAGTCGTACGCGGTGAACGCGTAGTAGCGCCGTGGCGCACCCTGCAGGCCTAGGAAGTGCTGCATGAAAAAGATCACGAAGAAGGGCGCAAAGGTCATCCAGAAATGGATCTTCCCGAGGCCTTCGCTCATCGATCGGCCAAACATCTTGGGGAACCAGAAATAGAGCGCGCCGAACGTCGCGAGAAGCGTCACGCCGCCGATCATCAGGTGGAAGTGTCCGACCACGAAGTACGTGTCGTGGAGCTGCATGTCGGCGGTCGCGTTGCCGAGAAAGAGGCCGCCAAGACCGCCGCTGCCAAAGAGCGCGATGACGCCGAGCGAGAACAGCAGCGGCGCGCGCAACTGGAGCCTGCGCGCCCCACAGGCTGGCCAGCATGTTCACGCCAAAGATCGTCATCGGTACCGTGATGGTCAGTGTGACCAGCGAGAAGTACTCGCCGGTAAACGGACTCATGCCGCTCACGAACATGTGGTGGCCCCAGACGATCATGCTGAGGCAGCCGACCGCAATCAGACACCAGACCGAAATCCGGTAGCCGAACACCGGCTTGCGGGTAAATGCCGGCAGGATGTCGCAAGCGATGCCGAGCGCAGGAAGAATCAGGACGTACACCTCGGGATGACCGAGGAACCAGAACAAGTGCTGCCAGAGCAGCGGCGACCCACCCGTGTTCGGCAGCAGCTTGTTGGCAACAACAAGACCACTCGGCAGGAAGAAGCTCGTCCCGAAGTGACGATCGAGCAGCAGCATCACGGCTCCAGCGGTCAGCGGCGGAAATGCCAACAACCCGAGAATGGCCGCGATGAAGTACGACCACACGGTCAGCGGCAGCCGCATCATCGACAAGCCCGGAGCGCGCGTGCTGAAAACAGTGGCGACGATATTGAGGCCGCTCATGGTGAAGGAGGCGATGAACAGCGCCATGCTGAGCAGCCAGACGGTCTGGCCGAGCTGCGATCCGGGAATGGCCGACGACACCGCACTGAGCGGCGGATAGGCCGTCCACCCGGCCGAGGCGGCGCCGCCCTCGACGAAGAACGACGCCAGCAGGACCAGCGCTGAAAGCAGCGCGATCCAGTACGAGAGCATGTTCAGAAACGGAAACGCCATGTCGCGCGCGCCGACCTGCAGCGGCACCAGGTAGTTGCCGAAGCCGCTGACCAGGACGTACGAAATGAAGAAAAACACCATGATCGTGCCGTGCATCGTCACGACCGCGAGATAGAACTCCGGCGTCATCACGCCGCCCGGCATGCCTTTCGGCAGCAGGTGCGACAGAAACAGCCACTGGTGCTCCGGCCAGCCGAGCTGCAGACGGATGAGCGCGGCCAGCAGCGCCCCGACCACGGCCATGACCAGGCCGGTCAGGATGTACTGGATGCCGATGATCTTGTGATCGGGTACTGAAGACGTACCGCCGAAGGAAGCTCGTTTCGCCGTGCGCGTGGGTCATGTCGGTCACCGAGGCGCCCTCAACTGCCCGCAGCCTGTTTGGCCAACCAGGCGTCGAACTCGCGCTCGGACACCACGTTGAAGAATCCACGCATTCGGTAGTGGGCCAATCCACAGAGCTCGGCGCAGGCCAGCTCGTAGTTGCCGATTCGGGTGGGCAGGAAGATCACTTCGGGGCTCATTCCAGGCACCGCATCCTGTTTCACACGCAGATTCGGCAGGAAGAAGCTGTGAATGACGTCTTTCGAATGCAGGATGACCCGCAGCGGCCGATCGACGGGCACCGTGATCTCGTTGATCGTGACGATGTCGTCCTTGCCAGCCGGATCGGTACGATCCATCCCCAGAGCGTTCGTCGCCTCATCGACCAGCGCCGGGTTTGTTCGGCCGAACTTGCCGTCAGGACCTGGATACCGCACGTTCCACATGAACTGCTGTGCGGTCACTTCGATGACCACCGCATCAGCTGGCGCGACGGCGTCGAAGTACCTCGCTCCAGACAGGAATCCCGATGGCCAGCACGCCGCCCTCGGCGATGATGGCCATACCGAGGCCGAGCAGGCCCGACAACACCAGCTCGGATCGACGGCTTGCCATCCGAGGTCCAATCTGCTGACGACGGGCGCCACGAAAGATCAACCACGCCAGCACGACATGACCAATCAGGAACAGGCCGCCAACCGTGACGAGGAGATACAACAGCATCGCGTCGATGCCAGCGCCGTGACGGCTCGCAAGGTCTGGCAGCCAGCGTCGGGCACCGTACGAAATGCCGCCAATGCCGACGGCGGCGAAGAGCAGCGCCACGACCGACGCTTCGAACCAGGAGGTGCGGGATGGCGACGCCACGTCAGAACGCTCCACCGAGAAACGGCAGCATGCGGCCCCAATACATCACGCCGATCCACAGCAGCAGCGAGGTGGCGGCGATGAATTTGGCTGTGCCCGGCGCATCCTCTCCCGCTTTGACTGCATGGACGCGTCGTGAAATTCCGGTCAGGTAGAACGCGCCCACGTTGACGCCTGCGAGCAAGATGAAGAGCACCTTCATCCAGAAAATGTTGTTGTGGATGTACTGGAAGGGATCGCCGGCGAAGAAGACGAAGCCGGTGATCAAGTTGATGACGAATCCGGCAATGCCCCACGGCAGCAGCCGGTTCAGCGGAGCGATCGGCAGTCCCTTCACGAAACCCAGCATCCGCAGATCGAGCAGGCCGACGATGCCGACGAGCATGGCCATGCCCATGAAATGCAGCGTTTCGCACAGCGGCCAGATCCACGGATAGCCGCCAGCCGCCGCCCACGACAGATTTGTGCTGTGCAGCCAGCGCGAAAAAGATTCGACGAGGGCCATCATCACCGGCCGCCTTTGATCGCCGCGCCCGGACCGATGTACGCCGTAAGCCGACCGGCCGTAATCGCGCCGGCCCAGAGAAACAGCGATGCACTCGCCAGTAGCCTCGCGCCGGGAGGAACCGCGCTGTCGTCGGAGCCGAGCGCCCCCGGGCTGCCGAACAGGCGACGTCGCGTCTTGACCAGCACGACCATCGCGGCCGTCATGCAAGCCATCTTCGTGTAGAAGACCCAGTTGTCGAGCATCGTCGACGCGTCGGCAATCAGCAGCGCAACGCCTGACGCGGCGTTGATCCAGAAGCCGGCCCACATGAACGGGTAGAGTTTTTCCAGCGGGCGAAGCGGCACGCGGGGCGCCACGCCGAGGAGCCGCAGATCGATCGCGACGCTCAGGCCGACGACGAACGAGAGGCCGAGCGAGTGGAGAAAGATGATCGTCGGATAGGACCAGAGGGAGCCGGACTCGCGCACCCAGATGCCGAAGGCAGTGTTCTCAATCTGCTGGAGCACTTCCATCCGCAGCCGGACCCAGCAAGCGCCACACCAGCCGAGGCGCAGGGCTTCAGGCGCGCGGAGAACGTTGCCCGACGGCAATCCGTCGCGCAATCAGTGACGGTTCGGCAGAAGTATCGGGAATCCGGCGGATCTGCGTGAAGAGACCGAAAGTCCGGTAGGTCAGGTGGGTCGGGGTAAGGCAGGTAAACTGGTGCATGCTCATCGCTTCTTTATCCTTGCGCGATTTGGTGGCTCCAGCGGCCGCCCTTTGTTTGTTGGCGGTACCGGCATCGGCCCAGCCTGCCGCCGCGCCGCCCGGCGTGATCATCGGCGTCGGCAACTTCAGTCACATCGTCAGCGACATCGAGCGATCCATTCAGTTCTATCGCGATGTGATTGGTTTGGAGTCGGGCGGCCCGACGCGGACGTTTTCTGGTGAGGCCGCGATGCGCGCCAGCAACACCCCGGGTGGACACTCCCTGTTCGCCACGCTGAAGGTCCCTGGATCGCCGCTGGGCGTGGAGATCATCGAGTACAAGAACGTCGATCGAAGGGCGGTGCAGCCACGGTTTCAAGATCCCGGCGCGGCCACTCTCATCGTCACGGTTCGGGACATCGATGCGATCGTCTTGCGCGCGAAGAAGGCGGGCGTGCACATTAACAGCGCGGGCGGCGTGCCCGCGACGATTCCGGGCGGCAATCGCGTCGTCTTCCTGCAGGACCCGGACGGTTTCTTCGTCGAGCTGTTTCAACCTTCTCAAGTCCCGTCAACCAGCGCTCCCTCGTCCAGCAACGTCGTTAACAGCGGCTTCGAAATCATGGTCGCCGACACGGATCGAACGATGCGGGTCTATACGGAGATTCTGGGATTCTCCCCGCAAGTCGGTACGACCTTCGACGGCACGAAGCTGCTGATGGACACGGCCGGCACGCCAGGCGCCCAGTTCAAGCGCAGCGTCGCCACTATTCCAGGATCATCGGTGACGATGGCGTTTCTCGAGTTCAAGGACATCGAGCGCCGGCCGCTTCGAACGCGGCTGCAGGATCCGGGAACCCCGATCCTTCAGCTCCGCGTTCAGGACATCGATTCGGCAACAAAAGCCTGGAAGGCTGCGGGCGGCGAGATCATCTCCACGGGAGGTGAGCCGGCGGACATCGGCGGAGGCTTGAAAATCGTCGTCTTGCGCGACCCGAACAATTTGATGCTCGAATTGATTCAAGCGGCGCCGCCGCGGTAGGAGTCTGAAGGACCGCACCGGTCCTATCCGCAGCTGTCCTCCACGTCGAGCTTTCCCACCACGCGATCGACAACGGCGATCGTGGCGACGAGCACGAGCGTGAAAACCGCGACCGAGCCGTTCCACAGCGCGGCCGTCAGCGCCGGACCTGGGCAGACGCCGGCCAGCCCCCAGCCTACGCCGAACAGAGCCGATCCTCCGACGAGCGGCGCATCGATCGGCCGGTGTGGCGGCCATGCGAATCGATCGGCAAGCACGGGCCGGCGCATCCTGCGCGCCACCTGCTGCAGCACACCAAACGTGACGAGCGCCGATACGAACATGACGAGCAAGGTGGGATCCCATGCGCCGCCAACATCCAGAAAACCCTGGATGACCTTCGGCTGCAGGGCGCCCGACACGCCGAGCCCAATCGCGAAGCCCGCGCCACCGACGAAAGCCGCGACAATGCCGGCCGGCTTCACGCTACAGGCCCCCGATCCAGTGCCGACCAATCGCGACCGCGATCATGCCCGCCGCCATGAAGGTCATCGTCGCGACCATCGATCGCCACGACAGGCGTCCGACGCCAAACAGACCGTGGCCGCTCGTGCAGCCGCCAGCGACGCGCGCACCAATTCCGACGAGCATGCCGGCCGCGATCGCGCGAGGCCACGGGATGATGGTTGCTGGAATCGCCGCGGGATACGCGGCGGCGAGGGTCGCCCCGCCCGCGACCAGTCCGAGGACGAAAGCCAGCCGCCAGCCAAACTCGCGGCGGTCGGGGCCGACGATGCCCGCGAGGAGCCCGGAGACGCCGGGCAGATGTCCGGTCAGGAGCAGGACGCCGCCGGCAGAAAGGCCCATGAGCACCCCTCCGGCGACCGGGAGTATCGACATGGAAATCAGCAGCAGGAGCAGCCGCGGATCGATCCGGCATCGACCTGCCGCAGGTCCTCGCCTTCGCCGTGGCGAATGAAGACGCGGCCCTGATTGAGATCCGCGAGCAGGCGTGCGAAGACGAGTGCCCGGGAGGCGTCATCGAGGTCGGCCCGTTTCTCGTCGCCGACGAAAATCATCCAGCGATTGGTGGAGCCGCCCGCCGTCGCCGTTGTCACGTGCTGGACGATCACATCCCGCCATGTCTGGCAGGCCTGAAGGTCTGCACTACTTCCGGTGTCGATCAACGTGTCTCCTTAAGGGAACGCTATCACACCTCCGCGAGGGAGTTGAGCAACCGTGGGAAGAGGTGTAACATCGCGCCGCAAGGCATGTATCAGCCAGCGGCCCCTCCGGATCTGGAGCAACGGCTCTTCAAACTGCAGGCACAGCTCGATCGACTTAGCCTGGCGCTCCACCAATGGCAGCAGGCGCAGGAACACCTCCAGCCCATGGAGTTGCGACTGTCGCAGCTGATGCAACAGAGCAGCGATCTGCTCGAGCGTCTATCGACGACCGACGAGCGGCACGCCAAGGCGGTCGGCGAAGTCGAATCGCGACTGACCGAATGGGGCGGATTCGAGCAGCGGCTCGCCCACGACTGGCAGGCGCTCCGGCTGCAGCTCAGTCAGGATCTGCAGACCATCATCTCCGAGGTCCGGGCCCAGGGACCGGCACGGCCGGCGGCCCTGACGGCGGCGCCGGGCGCGTGGCCCATCGAAGGCGTGCTGCGCCTGCACGACGAACTTCGCGCGGACGAGAGCGTGCCCCAAAGTCAAGCGATCACCGGAACGGCAGCACCGCAGATTCCCGCGCTTGCCGAATCACTGACGGGGCGCCTCGAATCGCTCGAACGCGCCGTCAGCGCCGAGAAAGAGGAGCTGACGGAAGCCACCAGCCGCGGCGATCAGCAGCGGCGCACCTGGTACATCGCGTTCGGCGTCCTAGCCGCGGGGATCGTGCTGGCTGCGGCGCTCATCCTGGGAATCGAGCGGCGCCTCGATGCGCGGCTGAACGAGGCAGATGCTCGCGTGGCGGACGCCAAACGTCAGGCAGACACCGCCGCCACGCTGGCAAATCAGAAGGTCGCGGCCACGCAGGAAGACGCGAGACGCCAGATCGACGAGGCCCGTCAGACCGCGGAGAAAGCCCAGGTCGTCAGCGAGGTGCTCGCGTCACCGGACCTCATCCGGTTCACGTTGACCGGCCGCGCCGACGAGCTGCGCGCAAGCTCCCATCTGCTGTGGAGCCGCTCGCGCGGGCTCGTGTTCAGCGGGCTGCGCCTGCCGCCGGTTCCCGCGCGGCACACGTATCAGCTGTGGCTGTTGACGAACGGCGAACCGGTCAGCGCGGGGCTCTTCGTTCCGGATGCGGCGGGAATGGCGACCGTGATTGTGCCCGGTCCGCCCAAGGTGCCGCGGCCGGTCGTCGGCGCGTCGGTGACAGTTGAACCGTTCGGAGGAAGCGCAGCGCCTTCAGACCCGCCGGTGGTCGCCCACCTGCCGCGCCCCGTCGATCCCAGCAGTCGATAGAACTGAACTAGCGGTCGATCGCTTCGGTCACGAGGTTCTGTGGATTGAGGCAGGGCGTCGTGCCATCCCAGAGCGACTGCAGCGTGTGAAACTGGAACATGTCCCCCTGCCGAAGTGTCGCCCACCCGCAGCGCCAGGCAGCTGACCACGGCAGCGTGCTGATGTTCACCCAGGGGTCAGGTACCGTCACCTCGAGCACCGCTGTCTGCCCAGCCGTCACATCAATTATCTGGCGCGCGGTGTAACCGAGCGACTCGTTTGCGAGTCGAAGATCGTGTTTACCGGCATTGAGTGTGATCGGGCCATTGCCGGTCGACCCGAGAAGCTGGCCGCCTTCATACACGTTCATCGCGATCGACGAGGTGACTTGCAGGCGCCCAAAGGGCGGCCCGCCCGCGGCGGCTGGACCGCGGTTTCGATCGGCCGCCCGAGCCTCGGCCGCCACCCTCGATTGCATCGGAACCTTCTTTGCCTCCACGTGTGCAACAGACTTTTGATCCACCACCTGAATGGAGCGGGTTCCAGGATTCACACGAAGGCGCAAGGGTGTGAAGCCAGCCACGCGGCCGTCTACGAGCACCTCGGACCCCGCCTGTGGCGAGTCGATCAGTACGGCCGTCTCGTTGCTGCCCGGGCTGACCGGCGGCGCGGCCTTGCTGTCCAGCAAACGGACAATCACCACGGTCTGGATCGCCGCAAGGAGAATCGCAGCCGCAGCGATCCAGCGCAGCATTGTCACTCGACCGGTAACGGGTTCCGACGCTGGCACGCTCGTTTCAGTGTCGGTTGTCGGCTCGGGCTCCACCACCTCAGACTCCAGAGGCGGTCGACCAAAGTTCGGCAGCCAACGATCCGCGGGCACCGACTGCGGACGGATGAAGACCCGCGGCGGGTTGACCGGCGGCTTGATCAGGATTGGCGGCGGCTCGATCGGCTCAGCAACCTCCGGCGTGAGCTGAGCAACCTCCGGCGTGGACAGTGGAACGACCGGCTCGACGTGGACCACCGGCACCACTTGCTCGATTGGCGCGACGGGCGGAGCCGGTAGAACCGGCACGCTCGGCGCGGCTGGGGCGGCTGGGGATATCAATGCGACTGGTGCGGTCGAGGCTGCCAGTGCGGTCGATGCTGCCAGTGCTGCCGGTGCGGGAGCCGCGCTGTGCTCGATCACCGCCTGAGGCGAATCAGAAGCAGCCAGCATCCCACCCGGTCCGCGCGGCCCGCGGCGGATGAGCGGCATCACAGTTGATTCTTCGGCAGCGTGCGTGGCGCCGGCGTGCTGGCCAGCCTCGGGCAGCGCCGGCCGACCGTGCGCTTCCATGGCCGCTTCGAGCGCGGCATCGGCCTCCCAGATTGACGCGAACGCCGGCCCATGCACCTCGAGAACGCGCTCGAGCCACTCCTTGAGCGGCGGAAGCATCTCGGGCGCGCGAAGCTCGACAAGCTGCGCGACTTCGGTGAGCACCGATTCGATTTGCCGGGGATACTCAGCGGGCCCGACCTGTCGTCCAAGCATCAGCGACAGCGCTATCAGCGCCAGCTGCACGAGGTCGCGCCGGTCGGACGCCTGATCGGTCGACGCGACCACGCCAAAGTCCTTCCACAAACGGTCGGCGGACAGGCCGAGACTTTCGAGCGAAGGACCGAGCACGTGCTCGCGTATCGCGATGCGGCCATCGGGCGCAACGAGGATCCGATCGGCAGTCAGCGCCCCGTGCGGAATCCGCCGTCCCTGGCGATTGAGCGCCGCAAGCGCCGGCATGAGCTGTCGAAGGAGCGGGATCACGAATGCCGGACTCCGCGGACGTCCGATGATTTCGGACAGCCTCTGTCCTTCAACGTGGGTGGAGACCAGAGCCAGACCAATTCCCGATCCGGCGTCTTCCACAATCCGCGCTGCGGGGAAGGCGGGGTGACGGAAGGAACGAAGCTCCTCGACCCGTTCACGCAGAGCCGCCTCGAAACCTGGCGCGGCCGCCAGTTCGGGCCGGAATCGCAGCAGTTCCCAAGCGGGCGCGTTGGTGTTGTCGAACATCAGCAGGCGGTCGCCCACACCGTCCGACAATCCCTGCGTGTACCAGCTGGCCAGCGATGACCGGTCTTCTGCCTGAGATGGGACTTCTTCGACGTCAGGTTCGCGGGCAGGCTTCATGAAAGACACGTCTGCCAATCGGGACAGACCTTGAGAAGCATTCTGCACGAAACAACACGTCAGTCAAGCCAGTTCTCCACGAGCTTTCAGGGAATCTTTCCCTGCGGGCGCGACGCATCTTCGCGCGCCGCGCGGACCAGCGATCCCGCAAGCATCCCCGCCGAGGCGGTCGCTGTACCGATTGACGGCCGGATGGACACGCTGCCGTTCGCGTCGGCATCAAACATTTTTCTCAATCGCGCCGCGACAACCCCTGCTTGTTCGCCCGACATGTCGCGAAGCAGCACCGCAATCTCACCATCGTCGACGATGCCCGCGAAATCCCAGGGTCGCAGGCGATTTCTGATTCGGGCGACCCATGCATGCACCAGGTCGGGGCGGCCGAGCGCATCGTGGACGGAAATCATGATCAGCGATGCCTGCCGACCGGCCTGAATGGTCTCCTCGGCGAGCTGTTCGATCTGCTGAGACACGGGGAGCGCCGTCCCGCGTCGCTCGCCCCGCGCTGCCCTTCCGAGCGTTCCACGTACCCAGGACGAGAAGAGCCGCGCCGCCGTCCCCACCAGCGCCCGTTCGTGACTCGTCAGCCTCCCCGCTTCGCCTGTGATCACCATCGTCATCACGTCGCCTTCGTGCTCGGCCTGCGAAGACACGACGATGCGATCGGGCCGCGCGTCGTGCGCAGACGCTGCCCAGAGTTCGGGAGCGCCGACGGTCAGCGTCTGGCTGCCCGCCGCCGTCGTCACCACCAGAGCGCCTTGATTCGCGCCCAGAGTCCCGATGACTTCGTCCAGGGCGAGCTGCGCCGTGACTTGAGGAGGATTGTCCTGGCGCAGCAGGTACTGGGTGATGGCTGACGACATCCGCGCCGCACTGGCAGCGGCCACGGCGTTCAACGACTCGCGAAGGAGGTCGACATACAAACGGAGAGCAACTTCGCCGTTCGCGTCGATCGTGCCTGCAAAGATCAGCAGCCACAACACGGCCTGGTCGGCGGCGACCCGAGCGACGACAACGTCCTCGGCAACCGAGATGAGCCCGAGGCGTTCGATGTCCATGTCGGAGAGGCGGAGTACCGTCGCGTCCGTTGGAACCATGCTCTCGTCCAGTTGGTCCGGTGTGGCTGCCGGGTCGGCACCAAGGAGCGTCACATCCTGGAAGAACCCGCCGCGCGCGCCCGAGACGTAGCCGCGCACTTCGACATCGCTCCAAACGGCCACCGCCTCGGCAAACGCGCTCACGATTTGGCGAATGGAGCCGCGCGCGGAGGCGTCGCGCAGCAGGCGCCGGAGCGACGCGATCCGATGCTGTTCGGCTCCAGCGTCGCCGGGAACGCTCGCCAGGTTGGCTTCGACTGCGCCCACCAGCCAGGTGCCTATCGCCTCGAGCTCGCGCCCGGTCTGCAGAGCCGACTCCCCTTCCGCCTCGGACCTGCGCGCCAGAATCAGCACGCCCGTCGGCGCGAGCGCGAAACACACACAGATGTGGCCGGCGATCGCCAGCGTCTGCGGCCGTCTGAACTGCGAGGCGGCCGCCATCACCGATCGCAGCGCCGGATCCGCCGCGTACACGAGTTGACGGATCTCGGCCGCGCTGTGATCCGAGATCGGCAGCAGGGGGGTAAAGTGCTCGTCGACGATTTCGAGAACGACGTTCAGCCGGTGAGGCAGTTCAAGAAGCCACGCCCACGAGTGTCGATTGACCGCTGTCCTGAGATCGGGCAGCTGCATAACGCCGTGTCGCTTCTTATACCGCAACGGCGCGCTGCGCCCAGCATGAAATTCGAGCGCGGACTAAAATGAGTTCGTGAGCGATGAACCCGAGAAGCCGTCGCCCGAGCCGCCGTTGCGAGTAGTCGATCGCCGCTGGTGGGCCCGTAAGGAGAGCGACGGGACGCCGGAAGACGGCGGCGCCAGAAAACCGACGGTTGTGGAGGACCTCGAGCGCCGGCTCGCCGATTCCCAGACCCAGCTGCAGACCTACATCACAGAGCATCGTCAATCGCTCGAAGAGTTCGAGCAGGCCAGAGTTCGGCTGAGGCGCGACGTTTCAAAGGAAGTCGAGCGAGGCAAGCGCGCAATCCTCGCCGATCTGCTCGAGGTCGTCGACAACCTCGATCGGGCGGTCTCCGCTGCCCAATCCGGTCCCGGCGCCGGCAGCGACCCGAACGACGCACTGGCGAGTCTCACGCGAGGCGTGGGGCTGGTACGCGATCAGTTTCTAGCCAAGCTGGCGGCTATGGGCGTCACCCGTCTCGAAGCGCTCGGCCAGCCGTTCGACGCTGCCTGCCACGAGGCGGTCACGACCACCCCCGTCGGCGCCGACCAGGACGGCCTTGTCGTCGCGGTCACGAGAGAGGGATACGTGGTCGGCGGGGAAATCCTGCGACCTGCCTCCGTTGTCGTCGGACGGGGCGAACCATGAATTTGCGACATGCCTGACAGACCCAATCTCGTTGAGCGCCGACAGAAGTACATCCAGCGCCAGATCGAGATGGACCGCGGCGCCGTCAACGTCGTCCTTGACGGCCGGCGGCCTGAAGGTCGCGGCCCGGCCAACCGCCACGGTATGCCGAAGCTGCCGGTCGGCCAGCACGAAGTGAAGAACTGGCCGGTCCTGGATCTCGGAGACCTGCCCGACATCCCTTTGAGTTCCTGGACCCTCGAGGTCGCGGGCCTGGTGGAAAACCCCGTGCGACTGAGCTGGGACGACTTCGGCGCCCTGCCCCAGGTAGACGATGTCAGCGACTTTCACTGTGTGACGACGTGGAGCCGGTACGACAACCACTGGCGTGGCGTACGGCTCAAGACGGTTGCGGAGCTGGCTGTTCCGAAAGAGGAAGCGCGATTCGTGCTGTGCTCCGCTTACGACCGGATGCCCGGCACATCGATTCCCTACACCACCAACCTGCCGCTCGCGCGCGCCATCGAGAACGACGTACTCCTCGTTCATACATGGGAGGGGCGGCCACTTCCTCGCGAGCATGGCGGTCCGTGCCGCTTGATCACTCCCAAGCTGTACGCCTGGAAGGGCGCCAAGTGGATCCGTCGCATCGAGTTTCTCGCCGAAGATGAGAAGGGCTTCTGGGAAGTCCGCGGCTACTCCAACACGGCTGAGCCGTGGTTCAACGACAGGTACTCGTCGGAGTAAGGTTCCGGGTTCCAGGGTTCTCAATGCTCAAGCCGATGCTGGCGTCGCTGCTGGACGCGCCGCTGACCGACCCGCAGCTGGTGTACGAACCGAAGTACGACGGCATCCGGGCGATTGTCGAAGTCGAACCTGGCGGCACGGTCCGCCTCTGGTCGCGACTGGGCAACGAGAAAACGGCGCAGTTTCCTGTGGTCGCCGATGCGCTGCGGTCGTGGGGGCGCCGTCTGCACGAACCTGTTGTGCTCGATGGCGAACTGGTTGCGCTTGATGAGCGCGGCAACCCCACCGGGTTCCAGCAGCTTCAAGGACGGATCCATTTGAGGGGAAGCCGGCATCCCGATCAGATGACACCGGCTGGCGACCGCAGCGCGTTCATTGCATTCGATGTGCTGCGCGAAGGTCGATCCGATTGGCGCGATCGCCCCTTCACGGAGCGCCGCGCAGCGCTCGAGCGTATTTTCGCGAAGACAGGGTCGCCCGTACTGCGACTGAGCGAGAGCGTGAAGGCCGACGGTCGCGCGCTCTACAAGCGGGCCTTAGCGAGCCATTGGGAAGGCCTTATCGCCAAGGTCGCGAATTCGCGCTATCACTCGGGCAAACGATCGCCCGAATGGCGGAAGCTGAAGATTCTCCACGAGCAGGAATTCGTGATCGGCGGCTGGACCGAGCCGCGGCAGAGCCGCATCTACTTCGGCGCGCTGCTCGTTGGCTACTACGAGGAGGCTGCGGGGTCCGGGCAACGGGCTTCGGGATCCGGGCAACGGGCTGCGGGCTCCGGGCGGGCTCGACCACAGCCGGCGCTGGTGTACGCAGGGCATGTCGGGACTGGCTTCGACGAGAAAGAGCTCGCTCGTGTGATGAAGCAGCTCAAGCCACTCGAGACTGATGAGTGTCCGTTCGGCAATCCTCCCAAAGCGAACGAGCGTGCCCACTGGGTGGCGCCGAGGCTGGTCGCACAGGTCAAGTTCACCGAGTGGACCGCCGACGGCAACCTGCGCCATCCGGTCTATCTGGGCCTTCGCGACGACAAGAAGCCGCAAGACGTGATCCGGGAAGAAGGTTCGCGACTGCACACGCAGTCGAAGGCGCGTCTTGCACCGGCCCCACCCCCGCTCGCGGGTCTGCTGGATCAGCTTCACGCTCTTGAAGCGAGTCGACGCGACGGCGTCCTCGCGCTTCCTGATGGCGACGAGCTGAGCGTCACGAATCTCCACAAGGTCTTCTGGCCGACGCTGAAGCTGACCAAGGGCGATCTCCTGCGGTACTACGTTCAGGTGGCTTCCTTCATCCTGCCCGCCCTCGAGGATCGCCCGCTGACGATGAAGCGGCTGCCCAACGGAATCGCCGGAAAGACGTTCTACCAGCATCGGGCGCCAGACGAGGTTCCTGCCAACGTCCGCGTTGAGCACGTGCGTGGGGAAAAGACCGTGCCCGCGCGGCTCGTCGGCGGCAGCCTGAAGACGCTGCTCTACATGACCCAGCTCGCCGCGATTTCCCAGGATCCCTGGTTCTCGCGGGTGTCGTCGCCGGACATGGCGGACCATGTCGCCTTCGATCTCGATCCAGCGGACGGTGTCGGTTTTGAGCAAGTGCTCGACGTGGCGCGGTGGATTCGCGATGAGCTGGAAGGAATCGGCGCGTCCGGGGTCCCGAAGACCTCCGGCGCCGATGGACTCCACATCTACATTCCGCTTCCGCCGGACACGCCGTACGAGGCGGGGCTGCTGTTCTGCCAGATCGTCGCAACGCTCGTGACCCAGCGCCACCCGAAAGAGGCCACCACGGAACGGAACGTCCGGGCACGCGGCCGACGCGTCTACATCGACTGTCTGCAGAACGTGCAGGGCAAGACGCTGGCCTCGGTGTACAGCGCCCGCGCGAGCGAGTACGCGGGCGTCTCAACGCCGCTGACCTGGACGGAAGTCGATCGCGGCGTTCGCCGCGAGGATTTCACGATCCAGACCGTGCCGGCGCGCCTGACACAGGTCGGCGACCTGTGGAAGTCCCTGCGGACGTCGAAGGGGATCGACCTGTCGCGCGTGACCGGCATATCAAAACGTCGCTGACGCGGTGCCTACTTCTTGAGGATGCGCGAACAGTCTTTTTCGTTCTCAGCGAACATCTCGAAGATGTCGGCGTCGGCGAGCAGATTGTGCGCGACTCGAATCGTGAACGGCCGCGTGTACATCTTCGGATCGTCGAAAGTCATTTCGACATCAAGATGACCGAAGTCTCGCCGGCGAAAACGTTCGACGATGCGAAGTTGGTCGCTGTGCACGTGGCCGATCCCGTCGAGCGGGGTTTTGTCGTTGAATCCCGCGGTCTCCACCACGAATGTGTCCCGCTCCCAGTGGCCAACCGAGTAACCCAAGTACGCGGGCAGGTCGAATTCGTCCGGAAGCTTCCGACCGTCTGTGTAGACTTGACGGAAGTTTCCGCCGACCTCGTACATCACCACAGTGAGCGTCGGCGCCTGCAAGATCTTGATCGGCTCGGAGAGCAGCCCAGCAAGCGGGAAGCCTGTCGGCAGGCCGCCCGCGTCGCATAAGTCCACGGGCGGTGGAGTCGACAGCCGACTCTTGAGCGCCTCCGCGGTCTCTGGTCGTATCGGCGAATCCTCGGGCTTGAAATCCAGCAGGATGTTCAGCCCGTATTTGTGCTGGGTCCCTATTTCCATTCCGGGCGCATCGACTTTGATGAATTCGTCGACGACAGGGCCGAACAACTGCCTGATCTCCGCGACGGAGTTGAGCTCGTGCATCCACACGCCGGAAAGGTCCGGATGACCGTTGGAGCGCGGCGTCGGCGCATCGAGCTTCGGCTTGCCGTCGCGTGTTCGCGGCACTCCGGGCGTCTTGTAGTTCAACCATTGCGCCGCAGCGCCGGATACAAACACGGCCGACAGGCACACAACCAATAGTGCTCGGCGCATGGCGTCTCCTGCTATTTGAGATAGTTTGCCCAAAACGGCGTTAGAATGCGTGCCATTTTCAAAAGGAGGACGCCGTGAGGGTTTACCAGACAGCCCTTGGGACTGCGATGCTGCTGGCGCTCGGTTATCCGGTGCTGAACGGGCAGCAGACTGGACCCAACGCGCAGATCGAACGCGGGCGGTACGTCGTCGAAATCGGCGGGTGCAACGACTGCCACACCGCAGGATATGGCGAGGCGGGAGGCAAGGCGCCCGAAAACGTGACACTCACGGGCGATACGTTGGGGTATCGCGGGGCATGGGGCACGACGTATCCCACCAATCTCAGGCTATCGATCGGGAAGATGTCGGAGGATCAGTGGCTCAAGTACGCGAAGAACCTGATGACACGTCCGCCGATGCCATGGTTCAACATCCGCGCGATGACCGATGCGGACCAGCGCGCCGTGTACCAGTATGTGAAGTCTCTGGGAGCAGGCGGCACCGTCGCTCCGGCGTTCCTGCCGCCCGACAAAGCGCCGAAGCCGCCGTATATTCAGTGGCCGGGGGTGAAATAGGTCGGGCGGGTGGGGCAGGAAGGGCGGGTGGGCAGGTAGGCCGGGTGGGGCGGGTAGGGTAGGTGGTTGCCTGCCCTTACGCCAGTTTCAGCAACGTCGCGGCGTTTCGCCAGTAGATGCGCTCCCGTTCGTCCTGCGAAATCGGCAGGCGATCGACGATGGCGATCGTCTCGCGAATATACATCGGGCCTTTCTCGGGGTCGAACGGCGCGTCGGACGCGAACAGGACGTGGTCGACCCCAAAGAAACCCAGACCGCAGACGGTCGCGTCGTACGAGCCAAAGAGCGCCGTGTCGCCGTAGAACATCCGGAAATAGTCGATGGGCCGTTTCCGGAGCCGCTTCAGGTGAACCGAGAGATCCTCATCTGACGTGCGGGCACCGAGCTGATCCCAGCCCGGCCCGAGGCGCCCGGCAAAGAAGGGCGCCATCGCGCCCATATGGTGCGCAATGATCTTGAGGTTCGGCCAGCGATCGAAGTGTCCAGCGAACACCACGCGCGCCATGGCCACGCTCGTTTCGTACGGCCACCCGAACGTCCACCAGATCTCGAACTGCGAGCGCGTTTCCGACGTGTAGTCTGCCGGATCGGCGCCCCGGTAGGGATGCAGCCAGATGGGAAGGTCGTACGCGGCCATCGTTTCGAAGAGCGGCAGGAACTCGGGATCGCTGATCGGTTTCCCGCGCACGTTTGAAAAGATCTGGAAGCCTCGGGCGCCGAGCTCGTCGACAGCGCGGTGCACTTCCCGCACCGACGCCTCGGGATCGTTGAGCGGCAGGGCCGCGGCGAACGTCGGAAAGCGGTCCGGATAGCGCGCGACCATCTCGGCCATGCCGTCATTCGCTGCGCGCGCAAGATCCAGCGCCTGACCGCGATCGTCGACCATCGCTTCGATGGGAGGCGTCGGCAGCGACAGCACCTGCTGATAACCCTCGTACAGGTCCATGACGCGGAACCGTTCGTCGAGGTCCGCGAGCATCGGCACGCCGCGGCTCCGCTTGCCCACGTCCTTGAACTGACCGGCGACGCCCATCAGCTTGTCGTAGAAGTTCTTGGGATAGACGTGCGTGAAGATGTCGATCTTGCGCATAAATCATCGTTCGGTACGTTCGGTCGTTCGCGAACGATCAGTGACCGTTCAAATCCACACACACGAGTACGTCGTTGCCCCCCGTGTCCTCGTTGCGGGCGTACAGAAATCCGTCCGACAGCGCCGGCGTAGCACGGGCCGTCGCGGGAAGAATCTGGGCGCGCGCGAGCGGCTTGAATGCCTGGGGCGACGCGGGGGCCAGCACCAGCTCGCCCGTCTCACGAAGGATGAGCAGCTTGTCGCCGGCGAGCGTCACCGTGCCCGCCCGGAAACGGTCCTCGCTCCACCGGACCATGCCGGTCGTCAATTCTACGGAACGGAAGCTGGGGTTGTACTCCTGGCGCCCGTGAAAGCCGTAAAGATGACCCTGGTAGTACACGCTCGTCGCGTAGTGATTCGAGAGCACCTCATCCGACGCCCACAGCTCCTTGATTTCGCTTCCCTGAACGCGCACCACGGCCGCGCCTGTTTCATACGTCGCTGAGACGAAAATCATGTCGCCGATCACAAGGGGTGTGGCGGCATTGACTGACGCGGACGTCCGCGATCGCCACGTTCGCTGAAAGAAAATGCCGCCGGTCGCGGGGTCGAGACCGACAAGGCCCAGACGAGTCAGGAACACGGCCGTCCGCCGTCCGCCGATGGACGCGCTGACGGGTGACGAATAACTCGCCTCGTGATTGGTGGCAGTCCACAGCACGGCGCCCGTATCGGCATTGAAGGCAACGATGCCGGCGCCTTTTCCCGCGTCGGTTCCACCGACATTCTGCAGGACGCGGCCGTCCTCCACGAGCGGCGAGCCGGACGCACCGAAGAACCCTTTGCGCACGTTGAACCGCGTCTTGGTGTCGACGTTCCAGATGCGTGTGCCCGTTGCCAGGTCGATGGCGTTCAACTGCCCTTCCGCGCCGAATGTGTACACGCGGTTCTTGACCACGACCGGCACGGCGCGCGGCCCATCGTCGAAACCGAAGTCGTCGCGGTAGACGGTCGGGTACGCGAAGTGCCAGCGCAGCTCACCCGTCTTCGGATCCAGCGCGTCGACCACTTCTTCCTTGCCAACACGATGAAAGAGGATGAGCTTGTCGCCGACGACAACTGGACCGGCAAAACCCTGACCGACTTTCTTTTGCCAGACCTTTCGCGGACCTCCGGCCGGCCATGTCGTGGTCACCGCCGGTCCACTATAGACGCCGTTTCTGTCAGGACCGAGGTACTGCGGCCAGTCTGACGCGCCAATTGAGGTGCCGGCCAGCACGACGCAGGCAGCGAGCCTCAATGCGATGGTTGTGTGCATTCGTCGCAACAATACCATTGGCGGCTCTTTCCTGTAAGCTGGGGCCAGGTGGCCAGGTTCCAGAGTTCCAGGTTCCAACGACAGGTTCCAAGGTTCCGGAACAAGGTTCCTGGTTCGTGAGTTCGTTCAGCGATCATCGTCTTCGTGCTCGCGGCTGCGGTCTCAGCTCAGGCCCCCGCCGAGCGCGCGCGTGCCATTTTCGATCGGGCCGTCGCGGATTTTCAGAACAACCGAATCGCCGAGTCGGTCGCCGGATTCGATGCGCTCGCGGCGCTCGTGCCGGCTGAGGCGCCGCAGTTGTGGCAGCGCGGCATCGCGCTCTATTACGCAGGCCGCTACAAGGACTGCCGGGCCCAGTTCGAATCCCATCGAACCGTCAATCCCGATGACGTGGAAAACGCAGCCTGGCACTTCGCCTGCGTGGCGCGCGCCGAATCTCCGGCCGCGGCCAGAGCCGCGCTTCTGCCGGTCGGGCCCGATTCACGGGCGCCCATGACCGAGATCTATCAGATGTTTCGCGGGACGCTCGCGCCTGAAAAAGTCATGTCAGCCGCCGGGAACTCACTGTCCGCGCAGTTCTACGCACACCTCTACCTGGGTCTGTACTCCGAGGCGCAGGGCCGCAAGGCAGAAGCACGCGAACAGATCGCCGCAGCGGCCGACAGCCGCTATGCCAGCGTCGGCGGCTATATGCACGGCGTCGCGCGGGTCCATCTCGCCAGGTTGCAGTGAAGACTTCATTGCTATTGGCGCTCCTCTTCCTGAGCGCGATAGGCCTGTGCGCTGAAGACTGGCCGCAGTTCCGCGGCCCCACCGGTCAAGGGCACTCAACCGAGCGCGGCTTGCCCCTCGAGTGGAGCGAGTCGCGCAACGTTCTCTGGAAATCCCCAGTGCCTGGACTCGGCTGGTCCTCTCCCATCGTCGCCGGCCGGCGTGTCTGGCTCACGACTGCCGTACGCGAGCGTGGCGGATCGATGCGCCTGCTCTCGTTCGACGCCGACACCGGACGCCCGCTCGTCAACGTGGAAGTGTTTCACGCCCGCAGCGCCGATCCGACCAATGCCAAGAACAGCCTCGCATCGCCGACGCCGATCGCGGACGGCGATCGCGTGTACGTGCATTTCGGCGCCGAAGGCACCGCGGCGGTCACGACCGATGGCGAGGTCGTCTGGCGGACCCGCCTGCCGTACGACTCGCAGCACGGCAACGGCGGATCGCCTGTCCTCTACGGCGACCTGTTGATCGTGAGCTGTGACGGCAGCGACCAGGCGTTCGTCGTGGCGCTCGACACTCGCACCGGCAAGGTGCGCTGGAAAACGAGCCGCCGCCAGCCGTGGGATCAGGCGTACTCGACTCCGCTCGTCATTCGCGTCGGCGGTCAGGATCAGCTCGTCAGCGTCGGTGCGTATCGCGCCGCGGCTTACGACCCCGCGTCGGGCCGGGAACTCTGGCGCGTCAGCTACGACGACGGGTTTTCGAACGTCCCGCGCCCGGTGTTCGGACACGGCTTGGTCTACATCGCGACCGGGTTTCAACAGCCGTCGCTGCTGGCCGTCCGCCCCGACGGCATGGGCGATATCACAAAGACGCATATCGCCTGGGCACTGAGGCGCTCCGCGCCGCTGACGCCGTCGCCCCTCCTCGTCGGCGACGAGCTCTACCTCGTCAGCGACAATGGGATCGCCTCCTGCCTCGACGCGGCGACCGGCACCATCGTCTGGCAGCGGCGGCTCGGGGGAAGTTACTCTGCGTCGCCCGTGTTTGCCGACGGTCGAATCTACTTTCTCAGCGAGGAAGGCGTGGCGACCGTTATCGCGCCAGGGAGAGAGTTCCGGCAGCTCGCGACCAACACGCTCGACGGCGCGACGCTGGCATCAATGGCCGTGTCGGACGGTTCTATCTTCGTGCGGACGAGCACGCACCTCTATCGCATCGGTGCGCGCGGCTGAACTCCCCATTACCCGATTACCCAATTCACCGAGCCACGATGTCGTAGGCGGCGAGGGTCCCCTGATTCCTGATGTAAAGCCGCCCACCAACGACAACTGGATGCGCCCAGGCCGGCAGTCCCTGATCGGCAATCTTGAAACGGCCGCGCTCGACGTAGCCGGTCGGCACTGCATCCGCAAGGCCGACGACATGGTCCTCGCCCAGCAGGTAAAGCCGGCCGTCCGCGTAGGTCAACGAGCCCTTTCCTACGCTGCGATTCCGCCACATCGTGTTGCCCGTCGCGAAATCCATGCAAGTCAGAATCGAGTTGTTAAAGCCGTAGAGATGGCCATTTACGAGCACGACGCCGCCGTGATGGTTCTGAAACTCGCGAGTGAAATAGACCTCCTGGGCTTTCACCTCACCGCCCTGTGCGCTGAGCGCCAGCAGGGCGCCGCCCGTCCCGTAGGCGGTGGTGAAGAAGACCTTGTTGTCGAAAAATATCGGCGTCGCAACGTTGGCCGTACGGTTGGCGACACGCTCGTATTTCCACATCAATTTGCCGTCCGATGCGCGAACGCCAACGGCCGCTTCACCGGTCAGCGTCATGATGGTTCGCACGCCCTGAACATCGGCCGCGACGGGCGACGCGTATCCGGCCTCGTCGTTCAGCTCTTTCGTCGACCAGACCGTCTGGCCGGTCATTTTGTCGAGCGCCACAATCCCGGCGCCGCGACCGCCAGGCGAAACGACCACCCGGCCGCCGTCGACGAGCGGCGATTCACTGATGAGCCACCCAAGATTGCGTCCGCCAAAGTCGCGAAGAATGTTCCGCTGCCAGACGGCGGTCCCGTCCTGCGCCTTCAGGCACGCGAGATCGCCGTTCTCCGTCAGGATATACAGGCGATCCTCATCCACGGTCGGCGTGCCCCGCGGTCCGTCGCCCCTGTCGTTCCCTCCGGCGGGACCGAGCGCCTTCGACCACACCTGTTTCCCGTCGGCCCGATTCAAGCTGAAGACGATGCTCTGACCGCGGTTCGAGCCCTGTACGAAGATGCGATCGCCCTTCACAGCGATGGATCCGTAGCCGGCGCCGATCCCCGACACCGACCACACGAGTGGCGGGCCGGAGGCGGGCCATGCTTGCAGCAACCCACGCTCCGATGACAGACCGTTGCGATCCGGGCCCTGCCACTGTGGCCAGTCAGAAGTGGACGAAGCCACGCCCGCCCTGGGTGCGCCCTGCCCCAACACGGTGACGGCCGGAATTGCGACGACCAAGGCGAGGATCACAGCCGCGGAAAGCTTCATGGATCAAATGATAAGCTGCTTGAGTCCCATCAACCGGGGATGGCAATATTTTTCCTTTATGTTGTTGACCTCGTGGCTCCCCTTTCAGCGTCTTCGTTCCCACGGCTCGGCTTGGCGCGAAACGTCCCTTGTCATCGCCCTTGCCCTGATCAATCTGGTGGCGGCCATACCGGCGGTTGCCCAGGACAACTCGAACCAGGCGCCGGCCTCTGCTTCGGCACAAGCTAACAGCCAAAATGACGGGACGATTCGCGTCAAGCTGCCGACCGTCACGGTGACCGCCCAGAAGGAATCGGACGACGTCCAGGACGTTCCGACGAGCGTGACGGCCGTGACAGCCGAAGAACTGCAGAGTGATGGCATCACAAGCATCAGCGAAGCCTCTCAGCTCGCGCCGAACGTGTTCTTCAACGAATTCACGGCACGCAAGCTGAGCAATCCGCGCTTCCGGGGAATCGGATCGAGCCCCAACAACCCCGGAGTCACCACGTATTTCGACGGCGTGCCTCAGCTCAACGCCAACTCATCGAACATCGAGCTCATCGATGTCGATCAAATCGAGTTTGTCAGAGGGCCGCAAAGCTCGCTGTACGGGCGCAACGCGCTGGGCGGGGTCATCAACGTCACCAGCCGTCGCCCTTCGCTCACCAACTGGACAGGCAGCCTCACTGGACCGTTCGGCAACTTCAGCTATGGCGCCATCGAGGGGACCCTCTCCGGGCCGGTCATCGCCGACAAGCTGGCGGTTGGCGTGGGGTTCGGCTACTCGGGACGTAATGGCTACACCGTCAACGACATCACCGGGCACGACCTCGACTCCCGATCGGCATCATTCGGCAAGATCCAGGCTCTCTGGATGCCTTCAGAAACCTGGAGCGTTCGCGGCCTGTTCAGCTTCGAGCGGGCTCGCGACGGCGATTACGCGCTGATGGACCTGGGAGCGCTGCGCGCCAACCCGCACCACGCCGCGCGCGATTTCGAAGGTTACACGCACCGCGACATTGTCGCGCCGACGATCATCGTCGCGCACAGCAGCAGGACGCTGGATTTCTCAGCCACGACGGGGTACGTCTCGTGGCAGACGAGAGATCTGACCGACCTGGACTACACGCCGCTGCCTCTCATCACCAGGAACAACGCCGAAGACGACGGACAGTTTACAGAGGAAATTCGCGTGTCGTCGGCGAAGGGCACGGCGCTGCGGCTGGCCGATCGGGTGACGCTCAAATGGCAGGCAGGCCTGTTTTTCTTCACGCAGAACTACACGCAGGATGCGGTGAACAGCTACTCGCCCTTCGTTCTCTCGCCGTTCCTTCCATTTGCGGTCGATCAGCACATTCCACAATCCGAGTTGGACGACCACGGCGTTGGCGTCTACGGTCGGGGGACATTCGCGTTCGGCGACAAGCTGGAAGCGATTGTCGGGCTGCGCGGCGACCATGAAAACAAGAGCGCGACGCTGAACACGTACTTTTCTCTGCCCATCGCACCTCCAGCCGCCGTTCAGGACGAGAAGTCGTACAACGATGTCTCGCCGCAATTCACGGTGGACTATCACTTCGTGCCCCGGAGTATCGTGTACGGAACAGCGACACGTGGATTCAAGGCCGGCGGCTTCAACGCTTCCTCTCCTCCCGGCGCCGAAGCGTACGGACCGGAGCACACCTGGAGCTATGAGTTCGGCGTCAAGACATCGTGGGCTGGAGAACGCGTGGTGCTGAACGGCGCTGTGTTCCACATCGACTGGGACGAGCTGCAGGTCAACATTCCGAATCCATTCATCCCGGCGCAGTTCTATATCGGCAACGCCGGCACGGCTACGAGCAACGGATTCGAGCTCGAATTGACCGCGCGGCCTGTGAAGGGCCTCGACGTGTTCGGTGGGTACGGCTATACGAGCGCGCATTTCGGCAGCGGCAGCGTCTCGGGTGGCTTGGACGTCAGCGGCAACCGGATCTCGAACATGCCGGACAACACCGGCAATGTCGGCGTGCAGTACTCCCACGACCTCCGCCCGATGACCTCGATTTACGGCCGAGCTGAAGTCGTGGCTTACGGTGACTACCAGTACGACGATGCGAATACAGCCGGGCAAAGCGCGTACGCAATCAGCAACTTCCGGGGCGGTGTGAGGTGGTCGCGGCTCTTCGTGGAAGGATGGATCCGCAACGCGTTTGACACGTCGTATGTGTTGACGGCGTTTGCCTATCCAGGACTCGCGCCGTCAGGATTCATCGGCGAAACCGGCGCACCGCGGACTTACGGGATCAGGGCGGGGGTCGCTTTTTAGCGCTGCTGGGTACCTGGTGGGTGCTTCGTGAAGTCATGATGGGGCACTGAAACGCGGCGGTTGTGAAAGGCGTAAGTTGATGAGCATGAGGAAGGCATCCCGTCTGATTGCGGCCTGTTGTGTGAGTCTGGGTGCACTGGTCGCCGTTCCAGGCGCCCAGGCCCCGGCCGGACATGGCTCGCGGCGCGTGGCGCTCGGCGATTGGCCGGAGGCACGCGGCCCCAGCCGCGACGGCGTGTCGGCCGAAAAGGGGCTCGTCGACAAGTGGGCGCTGAACGGCCAGAACTTCCTGTGGCGCGCGCCGTACGGCGGGCGCTCGGCGCCGATTGCCATGGGCAACCGCGTCTACGTGCAGAACCCGTCAGACCGCGGCGCCGCCCTCCAGGAACGGGTGATGGCGCTCGACGCCGACACCGGGAAGGTCGCCTGGGAATACAAGTTCAACATCTTTCAGAGTGACGTACCCGCGCATCGCGTCGGCTGGGCGTCGCCGGCCGCGGATCCTGAGACCGGCGACATCTACGCGATGTCGGGCGGCGCCGAAGCCATCGCCCTCAACAAAGACGGCAAGCTGCTCTGGTCGAGGTCGATTGGCGAAGAATTCGCCGCCTTCACCACACACGGTGGGCGAACGATGTCGCCGATCATCGACGGCGATCTTGTGATTGTCAGTGCGGCGATTTCGAGCTGGGGCACCTCCGCCAATCGGTCGCATCGTCTGGTGGCGCTCGACAAGCGGACCGGCGACATCGTGTACGTCAGCAATCCAGGAGGCCGCCCATACGATACGGCCTACGCGATGCCCACGATCGCCAATATCAACGGGCTGCGTGTGCTCATCGTCGGACTGGGAGACGGAGGCGTTCACGCGATCAAACCGCAGACCGGCGAAAAAGTGTGGAGCTTCGTTGCCGCGAAGCGCGCCATCAACACCGGCGTCGTCGTCAAAGGATCGTCGGTTGTCGTGTCGCACGGCGACGAGAACTTCGACACGAACGAGCTCGGAATGATCGGAGTCATCGACGGTTCGCAGACAGGCGATATCAAGACGACCAAATGGGCGGCCAAGGGCGACCAGTTCGGCTTCTCGTCGCCGGTCGTCGACGGCACGCGCGTGTACCAGGTGGAAAACGGCTCGCGACTCAGGGCGTACGATTTCGAAACCGGTCACGAGCTGTGGAGGCTGCCGCTCGGCACGGTCCAGAAAGCACCCCTCGTTCTAGCAGACGGAAAGCTCTACGTCGGCACCGAAAGCGGCAAGTTCTTCATCGTCCGACCGTCGGCGGATCGCGGCGAGGTACTGAGCGAAGTCGAGCTGCCGCTCAGCAAGAACAGCGCGCAGCAGGAAGAAGGGACGCCGGAGCCGATCCTTGCGGGAGCCGCGGTGTCGCACGGCCGGGTGTTCTTCGTTTCGAGCGATGCGGTGTACGCCATCGGCCCGAAGAAGGCAAAAGCGCAGACGGGGCTCGCGGTGGACGAATCGGCGCCTCAGGCCGAAGGTGCCCCAGCCTTTCTGCAAGTCGCCCCGACCGAGCTGGGACCGAAGCCCGGGCAGACGGTAAGCCTCCACGCGCGACTGTTCGACTCGAAGGGACGGTTCCTGCGCGACGAACCGGCGGCCACGTGGTCGCTGCAGGGACTCAAAGGCAGTGTGACAAACGGATCCTTCACCGTTGGCGCGGATCCTGTCGAACAGGCCGGCCTGATCAAAGCGACGGCCGGGGCGCTTTCTGGTGAGGCGAGGGCTCGCGTCGTTCACCCGCTGCCCTGGACGGAAACGTTCGACTCGTATGCCGACGGAGCGGTGCCTCCGGGCTGGATCAACGCGGTCGCAGGCAAGTTTTCGATCACCACGCTCGACGGCCAGAAAGTGCTGCAGAAGGCGCCGGACAGCACGATCTTCCAGCGCGTCCGCATGTTCATCGGCCCGACCGACTGGTCGAACTACAGCTTCGAGGCCGATGTCCGCGGGACGACGAAACGGCGTCAGATGAGCGACATCGGCATCACCGCACAGCGCTACTCGCTCGTGCTCTACGGCAATGCTCAGCAACTCAAAATCGAGCCGTGGGAACCCGAGGTGCAGCGGACGGTCGCCGTGCCGTTTGTCTGGAAACCGGACGCGTGGTATCACTTGAAGTTGCGCGTCGAGAACATGCCTGACGGCAAGGTCGCGGCGCGCGGCAAGGCGTGGGCGGTTGGAGAATCCGAGCCGGCTGCGTGGACAATCGAGAAGATCGATCCAATCGGCAATCACCAGGGCGCGCCGGGCCTCTTCGTCGCCGCAGAGTTCGGCGCCTATCTCGACAACTTCAAACTTACGGCAAATTAGACAAGGTTCATGGTTCAAAGGTTCAAGGTTCATAGTTCTGGTTCAGGGTTCAAAGGGTTCAGGGTGGGTTGCAAAATTGATGGTTGTGCAACGCGCTCTCAGGGTTCGAACCTTGAACCATGAACCCCTGAACCAGAACCCTGAACCCCGAACCGCTTCAAGAGACACAAACATGAAGATGAGCGCGACGATCCGGGGCGGGCTGGCAGTTGTCGTCCTGCTGACGTTTGCGACGCAGACCAGGCATGTCGTTTTGGCATCCGATCCCGGCACCGGCGATTGGCCGATGTGGGGCGGCACGCCCGACCGCAACATGGTGTCGAACATGAAAGGGCTGCCGGTCGAGTGGGACATCAAGAGCAAGAAGAACGTCAAGTGGGTGGCCGACCTCGGCTCGCAGAGCTACGGCAACGCCGTCGTCGCCGGCGGGCATCGTGCTGGTCGGCACCAACAACGAAGCGCCCCGCGATCCCAAGCAGGCGGGCGACCGCGGCGTGCTGATGGCGTTCAAAGAGTCGGACGGCGAGTTCCTGTGGCAGCAGACGCACGAGAAGCTGTCGTCGGGACGGGCGAACGACTGGCCGTATCAGGGCGTCGCTTCGTCACCGCTCGTCGAAGGCACGCATGTCTACTACACGAGCAACCGGGGCGTGGTCTGGTGTCTCGACCTCAACGGATTCCGCGACGGCAAGAACGACGGGCCGGTCACCGATGAGAAGCTGACGGGGCCGCACGATGCCGACGTCATCTGGTCGTTCGACATGATGGAAGAGGTCGGGGCGTATCCGCACAACATGTCGAACTCGTCGCCGGTGATCTGGGGCGATCTGGTGTTCGTCAGCACCTCGAATGGCCAGGACGAAAGCCACGTGCACATCCCTTCGCCGAAAGCGCCGGCCATCATCGCCCTCAACAAGAACACGGGCAAGCTGGTCTGGGAAGACAACTCGGTCGAGGATCGCATCCTCCACGGACAGTGGTCCACGCCTTCAGTTGGGACAATCGGCGGCGTCGTCCAGGTTGTGAGCGCGCAAGGTGACGGCTGGGTCCGCGGCTACGAAGCGCTGACCGGCAAGAAACTGTGGGAGTTCGACACGAACCCGAAGGATTCGGTCTGGCCGAGAACGCGCAACGAGGTCATTTCAACCCCGGTCGTCTATGAAGATCGGGTGTACATCGGCAACGGCCAGGATCCCGAACACGGCGAGGGCGTCGGACATTTCTACAGCATCGACGCGACCAAACGCGGCGACATCACCCAGAGCGGACGCGTGTGGCAGTTCGACAAGATCCGCCGATCGATTTCGACGGCGTCGATCGTCGATGGCCTGATCTACATTCCGGACTTCAGCGGCTTCCTGCACTGTCTGGATGCGAAGACCGGCCAGGAGTACTGGACGCACGATGTGTTCGCGGCCGTGTGGGGATCGACGCTCGTCGCCGACAACAAGGTCTATCTTGGCGACGAAGACGGCGATGTCGTCGTGCTGGCCGCCGGCAAGGAGAAAAAGGTGCTGGCCGAGAAGAACATGGGCAGCGCCGTCTACGCGACGCCGGTGCCGGCCCACGGCGCGCTCTTCATCAACAACCGCAACCAGCTGATTGCGCTGGCGGTCAGTGGTGGGAAGTGATCCGGGCTACGGGCTACGGGCTACGGGCTGCCTGCTCCTCCTCTCGGCTCTCCCCGTTTTCGCGCAGGCCCCTGCGGACGCATGGAGTCAGTTTCGTGGTAACGCGCAGCTGACAGGTATCACGGCCGCGACCCCGCCAGCCTCTCTGACCCTCAAATGGACCTACGAAGCCGGTGACAGCATCGACTCTTCGCCGGCCATCGCGGACGGCACGGCGTACGTCGCGTCCGGCAACGGCGACCTGGTGGCCCTCGATCTGGCATCGGGCAAACTCCGATGGAAATACGCCACCGGCAACGCGATCGGCGAGTCGTCGCCGGCCATTGGCGGCGGGGCCGTCTTCGTGGGCGATCTGGGTGGCACGGTTCACGCCGTCAACGTCAGCGACGGAAGCCGCCTCTGGACGTTCAAGACCGCCAGCGAGATCAAATCCTCGCCCACGCTGGTCGACGACACGGTGCTCATCGGATCGTACGACACGTATCTGTACGCGCTCGAGGCGCGCACCGGCAAAGTGCGCTGGAAGCTGCAGACCGACGGCCCGGTGCACGCAACCCCTTCGGTCCGGAACGGTGTCGTCTACATCACGGGATGCGATGAGAATTTTCGCGGGGTGCGGCTCTCGGACGGGACCGTGCTGTTCAAGATTCCGACGGGCGCGTATACAGGCGCCTCGCCCGTCATGGACGACAAGCGGGCTTACTTCGGCACATTCAACTACGAAGTGCTCAGCGTCGATCTGCGCTCGCACAAGATCGTGTGGCGTTACCGCAACCCGAATCGTGAATTCCCTTTCTATTCCTCTGCGCTCGTGGCCAACGGTCGCGTGATCCTGGGCGGCCGCGACAAGGTCGTCCACGCGATCGACGCCGCGACCGGCAAGAACGTGTGGTCCTTTACGACGCGGGCGCGGATCGATTCATCGCCGGCTCTGGCAGCCGGTCGGGTCTACATCGGATCGAACGATGGGCGCCTCTACGTCCTCGACGCGATGACCGGACAGAAGCAGTGGGAATTCGACACCGGTTCCGCGGTGACCGGCTCCCCCGCCGTCGCTGCGGGCCGGGTGGTAATTGGGTCGGGCGACGGGAAGGTGTACTGCTTCGGGTGATATATTTGAAGCGAAGCCGTGGCCCCAACCTTCGCCGAACCTACCGAGGTCGGTAGCTACTTCGTCGCCACTTATCCACCCTTCTCGGTGTGGTCGGAAGATGGCGTGGAGCGTGACGCTCGGCCGGCGCTCCAGGCTGCGCCAGCCCCGAATGTTCCGCTCGGCTTGTACCTGCACATCCCGTTCTGCCGCAAGCGCTGCCACTTCTGCTATTTTCGCGTCTACACCGACAAGAACTCGCAGGAGGTGGCGCACTACCTGGATGTGCTCGTCCGCGAGTGGGAGCTGTACGGCAGCTTCCGGCCATTGCCGGCCGGCCGCTCAACTTCGTCTACTTCGGCGGCGGCACGCCGTCGTTTCTGTCGACCCAGCAGCTCGAACGCCTCGTGACGCGCCTTGGGGCCGTGGCGCCATGGTCGCAGGCGGAAGAGATCGCCTTCGAATGCGAACCCGGCACGCTGACCGAGAGCAAGCTCGCGACGATTCGGCGGCTTGGCGTGACGCGCTTGAGCCTGGGCATCGAGAATTTCGACGATCGGATCCTCGAGATCAACGGGCGTGCGCACCGATCGCCTGAAATCGGCCAGGCCTATCGATGGGCACGCGCGCTCGCGTTTCCCCAGATCAATATCGATCTCATCGCCGGCATGCTCGGAGAGACCGACGCGAACTGGAAGCAGTGCATCGAAAAAACACTGGAGCTCGATCCCGACAGCATCACCATCTATCAGATGGAGCTCCCGTACAACACGACCATCAGCCGTGACCTGCTGAAGGGCAACGGCCGCTTCACGAAACCGGTCGCCAACTGGGCGACCAAGCGGAGATGGGTCGAAGAGGCGTTCGACGCATTCGAGCGGCGCGGTTACCACGTGAAGAGCGCGTACACGCTCGTCAAGGACCCGGCAAAGGGCCGATTTATCTACACCGACCGCCTGTGGCAGGGCGCGGACATGGCGGGGCTCGGCGTTGCGTCATTCGGTCACATCAACGGCGTGCACGTGCAGAACGCCGACACGTGGGAAACCTACAGCGCAGCGGTCGAACGGGGCGAACTGCCGCTCAGTCGCGCGTATCGTCCAACCGACGAGGAGCGGCTGATCCGCGAGTTCGTGCTGCAGCTCAAGCGCGGCACGCTCAGCCCGTCCTACTTCAGCGGCAAATACCACGTGAACGTGCTGGACCGGTTCGCAGACCCTCTCCGATCGCTCCAGGCGGACGGGTATCTCGCTCACCTGGGCGACGATGCGGTGACGCTGTCGAGGCAGGGCCTGTTGCGCGTCGATTCGCTGTTGCCGCGCTTCTTCCTCCCCCAGCACGCCGGAATTCGGTACACCTGATCGTGGTGTGCGAGCACCGACTCAAGCGACGCGTCCAGTTCTACGAAACCGACGCCGCCGGCATCGTCCACTTCAGCTGGTTCTTTCGCTACATGGAAGAGGCCGAGCACGCGATGTGGCGCGCAGCCGGCCTCAGCATTCACGGACGCGATCAGGACGTCGGGTTTCCGCGAGTGTCGACGTCATTCGATTTTCACCGTCCGCTTCGCTTCGAAGAGGAGTTCGAAGTCTGGCTGCGCATTACGGCCATGACAAAAAGGACGATGAAGTACGCGTGCGTCCTGACCCGGGAGGATGTGACAGTCGCGACGGGATCGTTGACCGTCGCGTGCGTGCGCGTGCTGTCGGACGATCGTCTGGCCGCCGTCGAGATTCCTGAGGAGATCGCCGCGCGCTTCCAGGTGGCGCCCGACATCACAGCATGACGGAACCGGTCCCAACTCCCGCCCGTTCCCAGCCCGAGAACGCCGATCGAACCACTATCGAATCGCGGCAGGGCCACCGGTTGAGCGAACTGCTCGCGGCCATCTACACGCGCAACCGGTTCTATACGAACAAGCTGGATGCCGCCGGTCTCGGAACCCGGCTCACCACGCTTCGATTTCCGGACGACCTCGCGAGGCTTCCGCTGACGACCAAGGCCGAGTTCGTCGCCGATCAGGAAGCGCAGCCTCCGTGGGGCACGGTCATGACGGAACCGGTTCACCGCTACACGCGGTACAACCAGACCTCGTCGACGACCGGTCGTCCGATCCGGTGGTGCGACACCAACGAGAGCTGGCAATGGATGCTGGAGTGCTGGAAGGCGGTGTACCGCGCCGCGGGCATCGGCCCTGCCGATCGGATCTTTTTCGCGTTCTCGTTCGGGCCTTTTCTCGGGTTCTGGACGGCGTTCGACGCCGCCGTGCAGATGGGCGCCCACGCCATTCCGGCCGGCGGCATGTCGAGCCAGCAGCGGCTCGCGCTTGTCGACGCCGTCAGCCCGGACGTCGTCTGCTGCACACCAACGTACGCGCTGCGCCTGGCTGAAGTGGCGACTGAGCGAACCGGACGACCGCTGTCTGATTCGAGCGTCCGCGCTGTGATTGTGGCCGGCGAGCCGGGCGGCGGCATTGCCGCAACGCGCGAACGCATCGAACGGAGCTGGGGAGCACGTGTCATCGACCAGTACGGACTGACGGAGGTCGGGCCGGTCAGCTTCGAATGCTGGGAAGCTCCGCAGGCGTTTCACATCAACGAGCAGGAGTTCATCGGCGAGGTGCTGGATCCCGCCACCAGCAAGCCGGTGCCCGATGGCGAGCCGGGTGAGCTGGTCATCACGAACCTGGGCCGCACAGCGAGCCCCGTCATCCGCTACCGAACCGGCGACGTCGTCGTGCGCCGGACCGGGCCGTGCCGATGTGGCCGGACGTTCGCCCGACTCGACGGCGGTATCCTGGCTCGAACCGACGACATGGTGAACATCCGCGGTGTCAATGTGTATCCAACAGCCATCGAGTCGGTGGTCCGACGTTTCCCGTCGGTGGTCGAGTTTCGTTCAACCGTCTCCTCGGCCGGTGCACTGCGCCGGCTGTCCATCGAAATCGAGCTGGCCCCGACCGACGACGGCCTGAACCCGATCACAACGGAGCTGGCGCTGCGGCTGCGCGAAGCGCTTGGCCTGACTGTGCCCGTGCAGATCGTAGCGCCCGGATCGCTGCCGCGGTTCGAAATGAAGGCTCGACGGTTTCGGGTTGAGAACTGAATTACGATGGGGCAAGGTTCCAGAGTTCCGGAGTTCCAGAGTTCCAGGTTCGTTTGTGAACCCGGTGAACCAGAACTTTGGAACCCTGGAACCCGGAACCCTGGAACCATTCCATGATTGATGTCGTTGTCATTGGCGGCGGGCCGGCGGGATCAACCGTGTCGACGCTGCTGGCGAAGCAAGGGGTTCGCGTCGAGCTCTTCGAGCGCGACCGCTTCCCCCGCTTTCACATCGGCGAATCGCTCATTCCGGAAACGTACTGGGTCCTGGAACGCCTGGACATGCTGCCCAAGATGCAGCGCAGCCACTTCGTCAAGAAATACAGCGTCCAGTTCGTCAACGCCAACGGCAAGCTGTCGGCGCCCTTCTATTTCTGGGACAACAAACCGCACGAATGCTCCCAGACCTGGCAGGTTGTTCGGAGCGAGTTCGATCAGATGATGCTCGACAACGCGCGCGAGCACGGCGTGACGGCTCACGAAGGCGCCCGTGTGCTCGATCTGATCTGGGACGGCGATCGCGCGGCTGGCGTGACGGTCCGGATGGAAGATGGAGGTGTCCGCGAGGTACGAGCGAAGGTTGTCGTCGATGCCAGCGGGCAAGCGGGACTCATCCAGAACCGACTCCGTCTGCGCGTCTGGGATCCCATCCTGAACAAAGGCGCGATCTGGACGTACTGGGAAGGCGCCTACCGCGACACCGGACGCGACGAGGGCGCGACGATGGTGCTCCAGACGGCGAGCCGGAACGGCTGGTTCTGGTACATCCCGCAGCACAACAACATCATCAGCGTCGGTGTGGTCGCGCCCTTCGATTACCTGTTCAAGAACCGCGACAACCCTTCGGACTACGAGCGCACGTACTGCGAGGAAGTCGACGCGTGTCCAGCCGTGAAAGAGCGCGTCAAGCCCGGTCGCCGCGTGGCCGGCTATTTCGCCACGAAGGACTATTCGTACCGCGCGACCGAGGTTGCGGGCAACGGCTGGGTGATGATCGGCGACGCCTGGGGATTCCTCGATCCGCTGTACTCGTCTGGCGTGCTGCTCGCGCTCAAGTCGGGTGAAATGGCTGCCGATGCCATCGTCGAAGGTCTTGCCGCTTCTGACACGTCGGCGGCACAGCTCGGCAAGTGGGGACCCGCGTTCAATGCCGGCGTCGATCGGATGCGCCGCCTGGTGTGCGAGTACTACGACGGCTTCAGCTTCGGCAACTTCGTCCGCCACTATCCCGACCTGCGCGGAACCGTGACGGACCTGCTCATCGGCGATCTGTTCACCGATCGCGTGGACAAAGTCTGGAAGCCGATGGAGTCGCTCTACCCGCCCGACAAGCAGCCGATTCAGGGGTGGAACGCAGGTACGCCGGCCGAGATCGCATCGAACAAGCTGAACGAACTGAACCTGCCGGAGGGGTGGAAACCCTAACGAACAACGAATTGGGTAATCGGGTGATTGGGTAATCGGGTAATAGGGGTGGCTATGGTCACTCGTACCGCAAGGCCTCGATCGGGTTGATCCGCGAAGCGCGGCGAGCGGGGATAAGATCCTCAAATTCTCAAATTCTTCCTCGGTTACACGGCGGGGATTGGCGGGTTCCGCGACCCTCGTCGATCCGACTAGCGAACGACGAACCGCTCTTCGTGCACCAGAGTCCCGTCCTTGGCCCTCAGCTCGACCCGCCAGTCGCCCGCGCCGTGGCCGTCAACTGTCTGGCGGCTGTACGTGCGATAGCCTTCATTGGGATTGGCACGAACTGGAGCCTGGCCGACTTGAGCAAGCGGTCGCCACGATACCAGCGATGTTCCACGGTCGAATCGATTCCCGACTTGACGCGCGTGTAGAAAAACAGCGAGCCTGGCCGACTGGACTGCTTGGCGGGTCGCACTCCCAACGACTGCCCGTCGAAAGACTCCGACAGAGGTGTGCCTCCGGCCGCTGCGTCGACACCGATGCGGATGAACGCGTGGTTGTTTCGTTCGATGTCGTTTCTTGCGGGGTTGTTGCCTTGGCGGTTGTCGTCTTTGCGGTTGTCGTCTTGGCGGTTGTTGCACCGACGGCCCGCAGAGCTCAAAGGTTCGGTCGTCGCCGGAAGTGACTGTGTCGAGCCGCTGCGGAAGATCCAGCGGTACACGTGAACGGAACCACGAACCGGTCGACAGGAGCACCACGAGCACCAGACCGCCAGCCACCAGAGCGCCGACGACGAGTGGGCGAAGGAACCGTCTGGGCGTGCGCGCGTCCGAGGTCGCCGCACCGCACGGCATCATCGGAGCGGTAACAGAATCCGTCGCCGGCGGCTCCAGACTCGACAACGGTCGGCGGCGTGCGGGACTCTGCGGATCGAGCGGTCGTCCTCGGACCCTGCAGAAGTCCTCGAGATTCTGCCGACTCGTGGCAACGAAGGGATGATCCGGTTCGAACGCTGCGGCCGCAATGGCATAGGCCCGCCGATAGCAGAGTTCGGCATCAGCGGGCTTGTCCACGAAATCGCAGACGACGCCAAGGTTGTTGAGTGTATTGGCGAGTTCCGGATGCGATGGACCGAGCCGTGCCTCCTGCAGAAGAACCACCTCGCGGAGCAGGCGCTCGGCAGAGACGTAGTCGCCATCGGTCGCGGCCTGTTCCGCAGCGTGGACGACGGCTTGAAGTTCGGGCGGTTCCGGCATCGGATCTCCGGCGGGGGGAGCGGGGGACGATCGTGTTTGAAACGACCGCCTTGCTATTGTAGAACAGCTCATGCCCTCGGCTGCTGTAGCGCATCCTTTCCTCGGTTTGCACGCCGTCAACGTCTTCGTCCGGGACCAGGATCGGAGCGTCCGCTTCTACGTCGATCAGCTGGGGTTCACGCTCGCATTTGACGCACGTCTTCAGTCGGGCGTGAGGTGGGTGGCCGTTGCACCTCCCGACGGGACGGCCGTACTCGCGCTGATTTCTCCTTCACCAGACTCGAAACAATTTCAGCTGATCGGCCGTGCGACGGGAATCGTCTTCGTCACTGAAAACGTCATCGCCAAGTACGAAGAGTGGCTGAAGCGCGGCGTCCAGTTCAATTTCACCCCCCGGCTCAGGAGACTGAAGTATGAACGCCCGATGTCGGCCACGTCGGTCGGTTCCACAGAGCAGCAGCCTGTGTGGGGCGGGGTGTTCACGCGATTCAAAGACGTCGACGGGAATTCGTTCGCCCTCATGGGCATCGACGAAGTGAGTCGTGAAATCGAGGCCCAGCGTCGGACGCTTGCCGAGAAGCGCGAATCCGAACGCCGGATTGCTCGAGATCTGGAAATTGCGAAAGAGGTCCAAGCGAGGCTCTTTCCTCAAAGAATGCCCGTCGTCGGGACTCTCGAATACGCCGGCACCTGCATTCAGGCTCGGCAGGTGGGCGGCGACTACCACGACTTTCTCGATTTGAGTCAAGGCCGCTTCGGGTTCGTCATCGCCGATATTTCGGGAAAGGGCATGGCGGCCGCCCTCCTCATGGCGAACCTTCAGGCGAACCTGCGCAGCCAATGCGGCGTGGCGGTCAATCAGCCCGAGCTGTTGTTGCGCTCCGTCAATCAGCTGCTGTACGAGAACACGGCCGAAAACGCGTACGCAACGCTCTTCTTTGCCGAGTATGACGATCAGACGCGGCTGTTGCGCTACGGAAACTGCGGGCATCTCCCGGCATTGCTCTTGAGGCAGGACGGCACCGTTGAGAAACTGCATGCCACCTGCACCGTGCTTGGACTCTTCAAGCAGTGGGAGTGCGCAATCGCCGAGCGCCGTCTCTTTCCCTGGCGACACGCTTGTCCTTGTATACCGACGGAGTGACTGAGACGTTCGACGCGTCCGGCGATGAATTCGGCGAACATCGCCTGATCGAGTCGGTCAGGAGACATCCGGAGATGTCCCCGGCGGCCGTCATCGCGTCGGTTGTCGAAGAGGTGCGGCAGTTCGGCCGCGACGAACAGCACGACGACATTACATTGATCGTGGCCAGGTGCACAGGCGACGGACAGCCGAGCCTCTGGGATTCCGCGTCCCCGACACCTCAGACCTGAGACGTGTGTTTCTACTCCTGCCGCAGCGCTTCGGTCGGATTGACGCGGACGCGCGGCGCGCCGGGAGATACGCCGCGAGCAGCGTGACCGCCAGCACGGTTGCCGCGACCAGCGGGAACGCCACGAAATCGGTTCGGCCGTCGCCGCCGGACCGCCAGGGAATACGGCTGCCAGCGCGCGGCTCGCGCCCGCGCTCGCCAGCAGACCGACGCCGAGCCCGGCGACCGCGAGCACCATGCCCTGCCGCAGCACCATCCGCACGACGTCGGACCGGCCGGCGCCGATCGCCATGCGGATCCCGATCTCCTTGGTCCGCCGGCTGGCCGCATACGCCACCAGACCGTAGAGACCGACGATGGCCAGCGCCAGCCCCATCATCCCCATGGCGGCGATGATGCCGCTGATCACGTCGAGGATGACGACGCTGCGCATCCGATAGAACTCCTCCATGGTGCGGACGTTGGAGATCGGCTGGTTCGCGTCGAGGCTCCGAACCACGTCCCGCAGCGGCGTGACGAGGCTCGCCGGATCGCCCAGCGATTCGGCCAGCAGGAACATCGACTGCTGCGGACGCTGCCTGTAGGGGAGATACACGAACTCCCTGGGCCGTCTCGATGATGAAGCTGTACTTGCTCGGTCTTCGCGACGACCGACAATCTCCACCCACGGTCCACGGCTGTCGTCCAGGCGAAAACGCTTGCCAATCGGATCCTGCCCGGCCAGTAGTGCTGCGGCGAGCTGCTCGTTGACGACGGCCACCCTGGGCGCGTCGGCCGAATCGGTCGCGCGGAACCCGCGTCCTTTGAGAATCGGCAGCCCCATCGTGTCGAAGTAGTGCTCGTCCACGATCGAGCTCCGCGATGTGTGGCGCTCTCCTTCCCGGCCGGGAACTGAAAGCCTTCCGGAACGATCGTGACCGGACGGAGGACTGCCGTCCATCGGCATGTAACGGAAGCCAGCGCGGCCGATTTGACGCCGGGCACGAGCCGTGCGCGCTCGGCCACCTGCTCGAAGAACTGCTGCGCCTGCGCGTCGCTGTAGCGCACCTGGCTGGGTCGAAGCTCATCATCAGCAGGTGATCGGTGCGGTAGCCCGGACCGCTGGCGAGCTCGCTGCTGAAAGCCTCGATAGATGAACGTGGCGACCACGAGCAGGACCACCGAGACCGCCACCTGTCCGCCGACCAGCAACGCGCGGCCCCACCGCCGGCGCCGCCCGAAGCCCGCGGCGTCGGTCGCCTTCATCACCGCGGTCAAGTCGGCGCCGGTCGACCGGATCGCCGGAGCCAACCCGAACAGGACGGCGCTGACGAGCGCCACGACGAGACTGACCAGCAACGCGCGCCGATCCAGCTCGAAGGACGGCGACGATCGGCAGATCCGTCGGGATTTGAATCTGCCTGAACAGCGTCACGCCGGCGTAGCCGACGCCAAGACCGAGCGACGCCGCCGATCAGCCGCGATCAGCAGGCTCTCGGTGATCAGCTGCCGGATCATCCGGGGACGTCCGGCCCCGATGGCCAGCCGCAGGGCGATCTCGCGAGCCCGCACCGGGGCCCGGCTCGTCAGCAGTCCCGCGACGTTGGCGCACGCGACGAACAGCACGGCCCCGGCGAGCAGGGTGAGCATCGCGAGCAGGTTGGCAATTGGTGGCTGCTTGCGCGATCCTGGTCTGCAGCTCGGTGCGCACGGCGATGCGTTGATTCCGGTTCGTGTCCGGGTAGGCCCGTTCCAGATCCGTCGGCAATGACCGACAGTTCCGTTTGCGCCTGCGACAGCGTCACGCCGCGCTTGAGGCGTCCCTTGATGGTCGAGGCTCCGGAAATCGCGCGCCTCGAGACGGCCGGACAGTGGGATCGGTCGATGAGGCGCGGCCACATCATGAGCGGCGCGTAGAACTCGAACCGGATGAATTGGATCCAGGCCCGTGAACCCGGGCGGCGCGACGCCGACGACGGTGAACTCGATCCCGTTGAGCCGCACTCGTGCGGCCGAGGATCGAGCGGTCCGCGCCGAACTGCTGCTCCCAGAAATCGTGGCCGAGAATGACGACCGCGTCGCGTCCGGGAACCTGGTCCTCTTCGGGTCGAAAGGCACGCCCCAGCTGAGGCTCGACGCCCATGACCGGGAAGAAGTTGCCGCTCACCAGCATGCCGATCCTCAGTTTCGGCAGCGTGTCGGGCTCGGTCGCGAACCGCCACGGTGCTGCTGGTGAACGCGACCAATCCCTCGAAGCTCTTGCTGCGATCCCGGACGTCGACGTAGTCGCGATACGAGGCCACCATGTTGCCGAATGCCTCGATGGGGGCGGTCGATCCGACCGTCAAGAGCCTCGCCGGGACGCGGCACCGGGAGCGGCCGAAGCAAGAGCGCATCGGCCAAGCTGAAGACCGCGGTGTTGGCGCCGATGCCGATCGCCAGCGAAAGGACCGCGACGGCCGTGAAGCCGGGATTCTTCCGCATCATGCGCAACGCATACCGAACGTCCTGAGCGACTCGTGTCGATCGGGTGAAAGGCCCGCCGTTCTCGGTACGTTTCCTTTATCCTCGTCACGCCTCCGAAGCTGCGAGCCGCCGCATCGTTGGCTTGTCGGGGATCCATGCCGGCCCGGATGTTGTCGTCGGCCTGCATCTCCAGGTGGAAGCGGATTTCATCGTCCAGCTCGCGCTCCAGCCGTTTCCGAAGGAACAGCGCCCGGACCCGTGCGGTAAACACGCTGCGCCGGCTCACCTGATCTCCTCCCGCCAGCACATCAGGAATTGATCCCAGAAACCGCTCGATAGTCGAAGACATGCGCTGCCAGTCGCCCGTTTCCTTGGCGAGTTGTTTCCGGCCGGCTGCACTGATGGCATAGAACTTGGCCCGACGATTCTTTTCCGAGGCACCCCACTTCGCCGTGATCCATCCTTCCTGCTCCATTCGCAAGAGTGCCGGATAGAGCGTGCCCTGGTTGAGTTGAAGGAGGTCTCCGCTGATCTGCTCGATCCGGCGCGCTAACCCGTACCCGTGGAGAGGACCAAGCGCCTCCAAAGTGCGCAGCACGAGCAGGATCAGCGTGCCCTGCAGAACGTCCGATCTTCTCAACGCGTCTCTTGTCCATTTGGAAACCTACAGGAGCGTGACGGAGGATAGGACGGTGCAGGCCACTCTGAAGTTCCCAAAGCAGAGGCCCGTTCTTCGCCGACAATAGTCACCGAGCGCGAGGGAGATGCGCAGAGGCATCTGGTACGCTGTCGGCGCCTATCTGCTGTGGGGCCTCTTCCCGGTGTACTGGAAGCTGCTTGTTCACGTCCCCGCGACGCAGCTGATCGGCCACCGCATCGTCTGGTCGTTCGCGACGCTGGCCGTCATCATCCTCCTTTCGGCCCGCAGACCGGCGGACACAGTCGCCTGGAGCTGGCAGCTCCTGCGAATCTATGGCGTGGCTGCCGTCCTCATCACGATCAACTGGTTCACCTACGTGTGGGCTGTCAATTCGGGGTTCGTCGTCGAGACAAGCCTCGGCTACTTCATCAACCCGCTCGTCAGCGTCGCACTCGGCGTGGTCGTTCTGCGCGAGCAGCTTCGGCCGATCCAATGGATCGCCATCGCGCTTGCGGCAAGCGGGGTTGTCTATCTGACGGTGGTCTACGGCGCGCTGCCGCGAATTGCTTTGGTTCTGGCGTTCTCGTTCGGCACCTACGGCCTCGTGAAGAAGACGGCGCCGCTCGGCTCGGTCCGCGGACTGGCACTCGAGACGGCCATCCTGCTCCCGATCGCGATCGCCTATCTCTTCCGCGCTGAGCACATCGGCCAGGGCGCCCTGTTCCATGACGGCTGGCGCTCCGACGTTCTGCTGGCCGGCACCGGCCTGGTAACGACGGTCCCGCTGTTGCTTTTTGCTTCGGCGGCCCAGCGCATTCCGCTGTCGACGATGGGGGTGCTCCAGTACATCGCACCCACGATGCAGCTGCTGCTGGGGGTGCTCGTCTACCGCGAACCGTTTACGTCCGTCCAGCTTGTGGGGTTCTCGATGGTCTGGGCGGCGCTCCTGATCATGGCTGGAGAAGGGCTGCTCACCCGGCGCCCTGCGCCTTCGGGGGCGCTGCTCGACGAGGGTGCTGGATGACCGAGCGCCCCTGCTAAGATACGGCCCATGAGACGACTGGTGGCGATATCGCTGGCCGTTGTCGTGCTCTGCGCCGCATCGACCTTCGCCCGCGCCGGGCAGGCCCCCGCGTCCGACAAGGCTGATGCATTCCAGGAAGCCGCCAGGAAGGGCGACGTCGCGGCGGTTCGCAAGCTGCTGGACGAGGGCGTTGGCGTCGACACCAAGTTTCGCTACGGCCGAACCGCCCTCGGATTTGCCTGCGATCGCGGGCACGTTGACGTGGTCAAGCTGCTGCTCGAGCGCGGCGCCGACGTGAACGTCGAAGACACGTTCTATCACGCGACGGCGCTGACCTGGGCACTGAATCCGGCCATGGGCCGCACGCCGCAGCACACCGAGATCGTCGGACTGCTCCTCAAGCGGAATCCGAAGGGCAAGGATCAGGCGCTCCTGACCGCCGTCAACGCGAACGACGTCAAGCTGGTGCAAGTCGTAGTGGATTCGGGGGTGATTTCCCCGGAAGCCATGTCCAAGGCGCTCGACGCAGCAACGCGAACAAACAAGAAAGACGTGGCGGCGGTGCTCGAGCAGGCCGGCGCCAAGCCGGAAGAGAAAGCCAAATGACCCGAAGCCCGATTCGAGCGGCGCTGACCGGCGCAGCTGTCGCGATGCTCGTCGCCCTGACTTCTGCGACGGCAGCCGCGCAGAACTGGCCGTCGTTCCGCGGACCGAGCGCCTCGGGCGTCGCCGAGGGACAGCCGACCGCAGTCAAGTGGGACGTTGCGTCCGGCGAGAACGTGCTGTGGAAGACACCCGTGCCCGGCATGGCCGTCTCGAGCCCCGTCGTGTGGGGAAATCGTGTGTTCATCTCCACTGCCGTCAGCAGCGATCCGAACGCGGGCATTCGCACCGGGCTGTACGGTGACGTGAAACCGTCCAACGACGTGTCGATGCACTCGTGGCGCCTGCTCGCGCTCGACAAGAAGACCGGCAAGGTGCTGTGGGAACGCGTCGCGCACGAAGGCGTCCCCAAGACGAAGCGGCACCCGAAGTCCAGCCAGGCGTCGCCGACACCGGTCACCGACGGCCGCCACGTGGTGGTGTCGTTCGGATCGGAGGGCCTCTACGCGTACGACATGGACGGCAAGCGGCTGTGGACGCGCGACCTGGGTGTGCTCAACGCCGGCTGGTTCTACGACCCCGACTACGAGTGGGCCATGGGCAGCTCGCCGATCATCTGGAAGAACTCGGTGATCGTGCAGTGCGACATTCAGAAGAACTCGTTCGTGGCGGCATTCGATCTCGACACGGGCCGTCCGCTCTGGCGGACGGCGCGCGAAGAAATCCCCTCCTGGTCCACCCCGACCGTGTGGGAACACGACGGCCAGGCCGAGCTCGTCACGCAGGCCACCACGTTCATCCGCGGCTACGATCCCGCGACCGGGAAAGAGCTGTGGCGGCTCTCCGGCAATTCCGAAATCACGATTCCGACGCCGGTCATCGGACCGAACCTGATCATCGTCGCCAACGGGTACACGCCGATCCAGCCGATCTTTGCGATCAAGCCCGGAGCGAGCGGCGACATCACCCTCAAGAAGGATCAGACCCAGAGCGACTCCATCGCCTGGAGCATGGCGCGTGGCGGTCCCTACATTCCGACGCCTCTCGTGTACGGCGATCAGCTATACGTCCTGTCGATTGCCGGAGTGCTGACGACGTACGACGTCCGCACCGGTCAGCGCATCTATCAGCAGCGAGTCGGCATGGGCGGCTCGTTCAGCGCGTCCCTGGTTGGCGCCGACGGAAAGATTTACGTGACCAGCGAAGACGGCGACGTCCACGTCGTCAAGGCTGGGCCGCAGTACGAGCTGCTGGCCAGCAACTCGATGGGCGAAGTGGTAATGGCCACACCGGCGATTTCTGACGGTGTACTGATCTTTCGCGGGCTGAGAAACGTATTGGCGATAAAGCAGAAACCCTGAAGATCAACTTCCCTTGTAAGTAGTGCGGACCTTTAGGTCCGCCCTTCTCGGCAGGCCTAAAGGCCTGCACTACACGGGCCTGGAGGCCTGCGCCCCTCGTGAACCAGTGCTGATCGTCGCCATCCCAAAGAGCTCGAGCAGTTCGTTGATCGCCACGCTCTGTCGCGCTCACGGGCTGCCCAACGCTACGTTCTCCACTCGGAGGCGCTTCTTCCCTCACCTGTCAGCCGCCGCCGGCTACCCCCAGATGGCGCATTTCCACAGCGACGTCGTCGAAGTAGACGAGGCCGTGGCGCAGGCGGTTGCGGGCAAAGACCAGTTCAGCAGACATCACTTTCCGCCGACACCGGGCAACCTGGCGCGGCTTGCCGCCATCCCAAAAGTCGTGCTATTGCGCGATGCCTTTGACATCGTCCGCGCCTACAAGCGCGGCGACGAGACCGGCGCATTCGAGCTCCAGAGCCACGAGTTCTGCTTCTGCTTCTCAGAACGGAGCTGGCTCGACCGTGCCCGCGCGACGGGACTACTGAGTGAGCTGCAGGCGTACGCAGACGGTTGGCGCGCGCACGATGGCGACAAGCTGATTCTCGACTACAGCGAGCTGATTCGCGAACCGGGTCGCGCGCTCGACCGCGTGGAACGCTATTTTCACCTGAGTCCGTCGGGCGAGAGCACGCTCGCCCGGGAACGCTACAGTCGAGCGCCGACGGCGCGGACGCCCAATGCGCTCTCCCTTCTCGTCTCGCGCCGGCGATTGCTGTTGCGTCGGCTGCTGAGCGGCGGATCCAAGCTGTTGCTGGGCGACACGGCCGTTTACGACAAGGTCAAAGCCGCGCACCGGCGCCGAATATGGGCCCGCTCCGACCGATGAAAATCCTCTTCGCCATCAAGGCGCTGAATGAAGCGGTCGGTGGCGCCGAAAGAGTCCTTTGCCTGTTGGCCGGCGAAATGGCACGTCGAGGGCATGCCGTGTCGGTCATGACGTACGACCAGCCCGGCGGCCGTCCCTTTTTCGGGCTATCCCCGGACGTCCGCACACTGGCGCTCGGAATTGGCCGCACGGGCCAGGCGGCCAGGAGTTGGGAAACCTTGCGACGCATGGTCGCACTGCGCCGCACGGCCCGAGCGGAGCGACCCGACATCGCGGTCGCGTTCATGCCCAGCATGTTCGTGCCGCTCAGCTTCGCTTTGGCCGGTACCGGCCTTCCGGTCATCGCCAGCGAACGGAATGCGGCTGCCTCGTATCGTGGCCATCCTGCCCGGTGGGCGCTGCTGCACCTCGTCCCATTTCTTGCGTGTCGCATCACCACATTGAGCGAGCGCCTCGCCGGAAGGCTTCCCGCCGCGCCTGCGGCGCTCCATTGTTGCAATTCCGAACCCCGTTGAACTGCGGTGCTCGCGAGCGGACACAAACCATCGCGGCCGTCAGACGCTGCTTGCGGTGGGCAGCCTCTTGCCCAAGAAGGACCACGGCACGTTGATTGACGCTTTCGCCGCCGTGGCGGGCGAATTCCCGAATTGGGACCTGCGAATCGTGGGTGAGGGTCCGCTGCGCCCCACGCTCGAGCAGCGTGTTGACCAACACGGTCTGGGTCGGCGCGTTTCGCTACCGGGGACGACGGATGAGATCGAAGCCGAGTACTTGGGCGCTCAACTCTATGTGGTGCCTTCACTCCACGAAGGCTTCGGGTGCGCCACCGCCGAGGCGCTGGCCCACGGTCTGCCCGCGGTCGGTTTTGCGGACTGCCCTGGCACGAACGAGCTGATCAGGCACGGCGCGAACGGGTTGCTCGTCACCGGCGGCGATCGGGTGAATGCGCTCGCCGACGGCCTGCGAGCACTGATGCGCGATGCGGATCTGCGCGCGAGACTAGGCGCCGCGGCGCCGGCAACCGTGGCCACTTTCGAACCGACCCGAATCTACGACCGCTGGGAGAGACTGCTCGAAGACCACGCGCGGCGGCCCTCGCCTATAATTCCCTTGTGATCAGGAGAGCCATCATGACCTTCAGAAAGAGCGCGCTTGCGGCCGTCATCGCCCTGGCGGGATTCTCGGCGGCCATCCAGGGACAGAACCGCTCAGCGGACTGGACGCAGTGGCGCGGTCAGAATCGCGACGGCGCCCTCTCGGCGTTTTCGGCGCCCGCGTCGTGGCCCGAGCAGCTGACCCAGAAATGGAAGATCGAGGTGGGCCTGGGCTACGCCTCCCCGCTCCTCGTGGGCGATCGCATCTATCTGTTCTCGCGGCAGGGCGAGGAAGAAGTGATGAGCGCTCTCGATGCCGCGACTGGAAAGGTGCTCTGGAAGACTGGCTACCCGGTCACGTTCACGATGCAATCTGCCACGGTCAAACACGGAATGGGACCCAAGTCGACGCCGGTGTTCTCGGGCGGCCGTCTGTTTTCAATCGGCATGACCGGCGTCGTCACCGCGTTCGACGCCAACACGGGCAAACAGCTGTGGCAGAAGCCGGGCTCGACCGTCGTCCCGATGTTCACCACCCATTCGTTCTCGCCGCTCGTCGATCGCGGACTGGTCATCTTCCATGTAGGCGGACACAACCAGGGCGCGTTGACCGCGTTCGACATGACGACTGGCGACGTTAAATGGAGCTGGAGCGGCGATGGCCCAGGGTACGGATCGCCCATCCTCGTCGATCTGGGCGGGACTCGTCAGATCGTAACGATCACCCAGGCGAAGGTTGTCGGGATCGATCCGGCAAATGGCGCGCTGCTCTGGGAAAAGCCGTTCGTCAGCGCGAACTTCACCAACGCCGTGACCCCGGTTCTGTACGGGCAGACGCTCATCATCTCGGGCAACGGCGGCCCGACGACGGCCATCGCGGTGAAGAAGCAGAGCAACCAGTGGACGACAGAAACGGTGTGGGAAAACGCCGATATCCCGTACCGCTTGAGCAACAGCGTCCTGGTGAACGACGCCCTGTTCGGCCTGACCAACAAGAACAGCGGCCAGTACTTCAGCGTCGACGCCAAAAACGGAAAGACCGTGTGGACCTCGGAGCCGCGTCAGGCAGGGAATGCCGCGATTCTGCGCTCGGGTGATCTGGTTTTCAGCCTGCAGGACGACGGCAACCTGGTTGTGTTCCGCAGCGGGACCGCTGCGTTCGAGCCGATCCGCCGCTATAAGGTGGCCGACTCCGAGACATGGACGCAGCCGACCATTTCCGGTAATCGCATCTTCGTCAAGGACGTGTCCAACCTCGCGTTGTGGACGCTGAACTGACCGAACGTGGACGCCTCACCTTCCCGGCTGTCGCCGCCTATGCAGCCATGCTGCTGGGTGGCGTCGCGCTGTTCCTCATCGTCGCGAGCTACGGCGAACGACTGACCGCGCCGGCGCCGGCGCTGTCGGTCTCGGCCAGCGGCGGCGTCTCGCCGACCACGCCGAACATTCTCCTTCACGTCCTGCTGGCACTCGCGGCTGTCGTCGTCACCGGCCGTCTTCTGGGCCTGGCCTTGCGCTCGGTGGGACAGCCGCCCGTCATCGGCGAGATTCTGGCGGGCATTCTCCTGGGACCGTCGCTTCTCGGACGCGTCGCCCCTGATGTGGCGGCTTACGTCCTTCCCGGCGATGTTGCGCCATTTCTCAACGTCGTCGCCCAGATCGGCGTCATCGTCTACATGTTCCTTGTGGGACTGAACCTGAACGCAGACCTTGTCAGAAAGCGCGCCCACGCCACAGTAGCCACCTCGCACGCCAGCATCGTGGTGCCGTTCGTCCTCGGTTCCGCGCTCGCTCTGGAGCTGTACCCCAAGCTGGCGACGAACAATATTTCGTTTACGACGTTCGCGCTCTTCAGCGGCGTTGCGATGTCGGTCACCGCTTTCCCGGTGCTGGCCCGGATACTCGCCGATCGCGGGATGACGCAAACCGCGTTGGGCGCAACCGCACTCGCCTGCGCTGCGGCCGACGATGTGACGGCGTGGTGTCTGCTGGCGCTCGTCGTCGGCGTAGCTCGTGCCGAGGTCGGGAGTGCCGTTCAGGTTGTCGTGCTCACTCTGGTATTCATCGCGGTCATGTTCCTGACCGTTCGCCCTGCCGTCATCCGGCTTGTCTCCGGTCTGAACGATCGAAGACTGACCGCCAACACCATGTCCCTGGTGCTCGTCGGCATGCTGATATCCGCGCTGGTCACCGAACGGATTGGCGTGCACGCGATCTTCGGGGCTTTTCTGTTTGGTGCGGTGATTCCGCACGACAGCAGCGTGGCGCGCGCCTTGATCGACAAACTGGAGGACTTCGTCACGATCCTGCTGTTGCCCGCCTTCTTTGCGTTGACCGGGATGCGAACGACGGTTGGGCTCCTCTCGAGCCTGTCGGATTGGGCGCTGTGCGGGCTCATCATCGTTGTGGCGACGGCGGGAAAGTTTGGCGGCACGCTCATCGCGGCACGTCTGACAGGGACGACCTGGCGGGATGCCGCGAGCCTCGGAGCGTTGATGAACACGCGAGGGCTGATGGCGCTGATCGTGCTGAACGTCGGCCTCGATCTCGGCGTGATCTCCCCGAAGATGTTCACCATGATGGTCGTCATGGCGCTCGTCACGACGATGGCGACTGCGCCGATGCTCGAGGTCTTCCATTTCGGGACGCGGGCGCCGGAGCGCGCAGGCTCCTGAGCTACAATCCCTGCACAATGGCGTCAACCGCCAACAACCAAGCGAGGAAGCGTATGGGATGGGTCGTGTTCGTGGCCGGTGCCGTGCTGTCGTGGGGCGCGTACGGCGCGTTGCTGTTCGAGGGCCAGACGCAGCTAGGCAACCCGCTGAAAGCTCTCCTGTGCGTCGGCGTTGCGTATTTCCTTATCGGGGTGATCGTGCCGGTCGTCGGACTGAGCTCGCAGGGTGCGCTTGGGGGGTTCACCTCGGGCGGACTGGCCATGGCCACGCTGGCGGGGGCGCTCGGCGCCGCGGGTGCCGCCTGCATCATCTGGGCGTTCAAAGCAGGCGGACTGCCGTTCTACGTCATGCCGCTGGTGTTTGGCGGCGCGCCGATCATAAACGTCCTCATCGCGGCCTTCCTGCATCCACCCAAGCAGGCGCCAAATCCGATGCTGTATGTCGGCTTCCTGTTGGCCTCAGTCGGCGCGGCGATGGTGCTGTATTTCAGGCCACACGCATAAGTCGAGTTCGTTCCGCTGCTTCAGGTTCAACGCGACCTGTATCGCCTGCCGCGTGGGTACGGCCCTTCCAGGAGTACATCCGGACGATGGTCGATCCGGAGAGCGGCGACTTGGCGCTGCCGCTCGTGCCCATGAACCCCATGGGCAAAGAGCACGTCCCGGCGCTGCTCGATGAGTACATCCGTCTGGACGCGGACGGCAGAGCGGCGCGCGCTGTAGCGAACGCGCGCGACCTGCCGCAGATATCCAAAGCATTCAAGGTGGCGCTCGTGATCGCCGACGATTTGAAAGGGGGATGGACGAACCGCTACACCAGCGAGTTCAGTCACCGCTTCGAGACGAAGGTGTTCCACAAGCGCGGCTGGTTGATCGGCATCCTCTGGACCAGCGAGCCTCCCGGCGCTGAAACCGCTGAACAGGAGGCGCTGGCGGCCATCTATCGTGGGGTTCATCTGGAGCAACACGGCGTCCCTCAGACTCTGGGGGACATGCTGAAACAGGAAGGGTTCGCCATGGTGATGGCAGGCTGCACCACGCCGCGTCTCGACGACGAGGATCTCTCGTATACACGGGGTGTGATGTCACCGTTGCTGGAAGCGCGAGACAGGGCCACGCAGATGGCCTGCGTATTTGGCGACGAAGCCGCACGCGCTCTCGGATATCCGGCTCAAGGCCTCAGCTCTCGGGCTGGCCTAGCCCTGGCGCTCCACGACGCCCGGCACCCCGAACCTTGAACCTTGAACCCGGAACCCGGAACCCGGAACCTTTGAAAGTTAGCGTTGGCGAATATCAAACGCCGCCATTTCGGTCGAGTTCCTGACGAGCAGCCGTCCATCCGCGATGATCGGATGGTTCCACGTTTTCCCCTCAATCGCGTCGAACTTCGCGATCTCCTCGTAGCGCTCGGGCGTCGCCTTGACGAGCGCCACCTGCCCTTCCTCGGTGAGCACAATGACCTGGTCGCCGGCGAGCATGATCTGGCCGTATCCGTACCGACCGCCCTTCCATTTGAGCTCCCCGGTGGCGGCGTCGATGCACGCCAGAATCGCCTCGTCCAAACCGTAGATGAACCCGTCGTGGAGCACTGAACTCGAAAACTTGTTCTTCATCCGCGTGTTTTCCCAGATCGTACGGACCGCAAACACGTCTCCGGTTCGCGTGATCTCCAGTACCGCGGCGCCGTGTCCGTACCCCGCGGACATGAAGACACGGTCGTTTCCCAGCAGCAATGGCTGCGCAACGATGATCCCATTGAAGTTCTCCCAGGGGTGCTCCCATAGGAGACGCCCTTCCGAGACGCCCAGGCCCACGACCCTTCTGGCGCTCACAACCAGAATCTGCCGGACGCCGGCGAGCGTCACGAGCATCGGCGAGGTATACGCCTCCTGATCGTCGAGCGCGCTCCAGACGGGTCGGCCGGTCGCTTTGTGGTACGCGACAACCGACTTGCCACGTGGACCACCCGGCAGGACCACAACGTTGTCGTCGACCACCAGCGGCGACGCGGACATGCCCCACTGGAGATTGCGGGCATCGTTTTCGGTCAGGATGTTGTGGCGCCAGATGAGCGTGCCCGTCCGTGCGTCGAGCGCTTGAAGCTCGCCCTCGGCGCCGAGCGCATAGACCCGACCTTCGTGATATGTCGGCGTCGCCCGCGGGCCGTCCCCGCCCATGGACTCGACGAAGCTGGCGTTCCAGCCGTGCGTCCATAGCTCGCGGCCCGTTTCGACGTCATACGCGGACACCACTTCCTGCTGACGCCGCTGCTCGATGGTGAACGCACGGCCTTCCGCCACGACGAACGACGCGTACCCAAGACCGATTGGCTGCTTCCACAGCCGCGGCAATCCATCGGCTGGCCAATCCGTGCGGATTGGCGTCTCGACATAACGCCCGTCGCGGTTCGGCCCGCGAAAGTCTGGCCAGTATCCTCGGCCGGTTGACGGCGGAATCGGAACGCTGGCTGACGCGTGCGTCGGCTCGACCCGCGGCGGCAAGGACTCTGCGCTCGTCGCTGCGGATGCCTCGGCCGGTGCGGAGACTGGAGCGTCGGCAATTGGCGGCGGAGGCTGCTGGCGCTGCCGAGCGCGATCTGCTTCGAGTGCGTCGAAATCGGGCGCCCGCGTCCAGAACCGTGGAATCATCCCGGTCCCGTCCAAGGCAAATCGGAAGCCGGCCGCATGGAACACACCAAACGCGATCACCACCGCTGCGGCGACGATCGCGACTTTCTTGAGCATAGGGGAAGTATAGCGAGGGCCAAGGGTCAAGGTTCCGAGGTTCCGGGTTCCGAGTTCCAAGGTTCCCGGTTCCAATGTAAGAAACTCCACCGTCCCCGGACTACCTGCAGAGAGGCGCAGCATGATCCAGGTTAGAGGCCTGACGAAGCAATTCGCTCGGGTGACGGCGGTGAAGAACCTGTCGTTCGACGCTCCAGACGGTTCCATCACGGGACTGCTGGGATCGAACGGCGCCGGGAAGACGACCGCGCTCCGCATGATGTCAGGCGTCCTGCGGCCGGATGCCGGCAGCGTCAGGGTCGGCGATACCAGCGTCGAGCCAGGCAGCGAAGGAAGCCAGCGGCGCCTCGGCGCCCTCCTGGACCATACCGGCCTCTATTCGCGTCTGACCGCGCGCGAGCACCTTGTCCACTTCGGGCGGCTGCGCCGCATCCCACCGGCAGCCCTCGAGGAACGCGTCGATCGCGTGCTGTGGATGCTCGGACTGAACGCTATCGCTGAGCGTCGGGCGGCCGGTTTTTCCCAAGGCGAGCGAATGAAGGTCGCGCTTGCACGCGTTCTCATTCATGAGCCGAGCCATGTCCTGCTGGACGAGCCGACGAACGGACTGGACGTGCCCACGGTTCGAACGTTTCGAGCTCTCCTGCAACGGCTCCGTGACGCGGGCACGTGCATCGTCTTCTCGAGTCATGTCCTGGGCGAGGTCGAAGAAGTCTGCGACCAGGTCGTTGTCATTGCGAGAGGCGAGCTCGCGGCGGCCGGCACCCGCGACGAGTTGTGCCAGACGACCCGGAGCGAAACACTCGAAGATGCGTTCATGACGCTGACCGAGCGACCGAAGGGAGCGCCATGCTGACCAACGCACTCGTCATTGCCCACAAGGAGCTCGTCGATCATGTTCGCGATACGGGGTCGCTGGCTTCGTCGGTCTTGTACACGCTCATGGGACCTCTCGTCGTGCTGCTCGTGTCGTTCGCGCAGCCGGCACGCGCCGCGAGCGGCGGGCCATCGCCGCTGCCAGTGATGGCAGCGGTCTTTGCATTCGTCGCGGCCTTCTCGGGCGGGATGAGCGTCGCCATGGATACAATGGCCGGCGAACGGGAACGGCGATCGCTCCTTCCTCTTCTCTTGAACGGGGTGCCGCGGCTGGACGTCGTCGTTGGAAAATGGCTCGCAGCCAGTGTGTTTGCCGCAGCATCGCTCTTCATCAACCTGGCGGCATTCGCTCTGGTGCTGAAAGCGTCAAGTGGACCGGTTGGTGGCACGCGCCCGGAGGTGCTGTTGTCCACGATACCGGCGCTGCTCGCGCTCGCGGCGCTCGCCGCCGCCGTGGAGCTGCTCATCTCCGCGATGTGCCACAGCGTCAAGGAAGCACAGACATACCTGTCGATGGTCGTCTTCGCAGCGATGGGAGTCGGCTTCTGGCTGGGATTCCATCCCGAGGCGACACCGGCCTGGTGGTTTGCGGCGCCAGTCGCCGGGCAGTTCCGCCTGCTGGAGTACGCTTTCGCCCGCAACGAGCCGCTGCTCGCGCCGTCGATCGTTCTGGCGGTCACGACAATGGCCATGCTCGCGATCGTGTTGATGACTGCCGGCAGAATCTTCGAGCGAGATGAGGCCGTCTACGGCAGTTGAGCGTTTGGCGGCAGGACGAGAACTGGATGGCGTGACGCGTGCGGCACGGGAAGAGCAGTTTGGCCGTCTGCTGGCGGCGAACGGCCCTGCCCTGAGCCGACTTGCGGCGAGCTACACGAGCTCGGCGAGCGATCGCGACGACCTGTTGCAGGACATCGCCATGGCGCTGTGGCAGGCTCTCCCAGGGTTTCGCCGAGAGTGCTCGGAACGGACGTTTCTGTTCCGAATCGCTCACAACCGATGCGTCTCGCACCTCTCCAAAAGGCGTCCAGTGGTCCCACTGAACCCTGACGAGATCGATCTGCCTGATCCGACCCCCGACACCGACCTCAGACTCTCAGTGGAAGAACAAGGGCGGCGACTGCTGCGCGCAATCCGTCGCCTGCCTGTCATCTACAGGCAGGTCATCGTGCTCACGCTCGAAGGCATGGCCTATCGGGAAATCGCCGAGGTGCTCGGCATTGGCGAGAGCAACGTCGGCGTCCGCCTGAATCGCGCGAAACAGCTCCTGAAGGCCCTCCTCGAGGAGAGACCATGAACACCGACATCGACCTGGATGTGTGGAGTGGACAGTGGCGAACACAATCTGACGCGCCCTCAGCCGCCGAACTAGAAGACCGCGTGACGCGTCAGACACGATGGATGAAGGTCGGACTGCTCGCGCCCGTCCTGGTGACGCTGGTGATCGGTGGAGGGGTTGCCGCAGGCGCGAGGCGCGCCGCAACGCCGGAAGCAGTCGTGCTCACCGTCGAAGTGTGGCTGTTCATCCTGATTACCTGGGTGGGCAGCCTGTGGATCGCCCGAGGCACGTGGCGCCCACTGGGCGAAACGACCGCGGCCTTTGTGGGTCTGTCGATCCGCCGCTGCCAGAGTAACTTGAGAGGAGTCCAGTTCGGCGCCCTGCTCTACATCGGCGAGCTCCTCTTCATGGTGGCCTGGCACCTTCGGTATTCTTCAATCCGTAACGAGGCCCTGTTGACATCATGGCCGGTCGTCGTCCTTGGGTGGATAGGCGCACCCGCTTTGCTCGGCTTCCTCGTTTGGTTCACGCGCAGGCGGCGTTCTGAGCTGGCGTACCTGATGGACATGCAGCGCCAGCTCGAGGACAAACCAGGGACGGGGACTTAACGGTTCCAAGGTTCCAGAGTTCCTGGTTCCAGAGTTCCTGGTTCTGGGTTCTGACCGACTGACGAACCCTGGAACCCTGGAACCCGGAACCTTGGAACCTGGAACCTCACTCAACCGTCTTCCCGTCTTGCGGTTCGAACATGACGTAGAGCGCCGGGAGCACGAGGAGCGTCAGGGCGGCGGCCGAGACCAGACCGCCGATGATGACCACAGCGAGCGGGCGCTGCACCTCGGAGCCGATGCTGTGCGAGAGCGCCATGGGCGTCAGGCCGAGCATCGCGAGAAGCGCCGTCATCAGCACCGTCCGAAGCCTGACGAGTGATCCGTCGAGCGCCGCCCGGTACGCGCCGACGCCGGTTCGCCGCAGCTGGTTGAAGTAGCTGATCATGACCACGCCGTTCAGAACGGCCTGGCCGAAGAGCGCGATGAAGCCGATGGCGGCCGACACGCTGAGATGGATGCCGGTGACATAGCAGCGCCAGAATTCCGCCAATCAACGCAAACGGCACATTCACAAGAATCAGGGCGGCGTGCTTGACCGATCCGAAGGCATTGAACAGCAGCACGAAGATCAGCAGCACGCTGATGGGAACGATGAGACTGAGCCGCGACATCGCCCGCTGCTGGTTTTCGAATTCGCCGCCCCAGACCGTGAAGTAGCCTGGAGGAAGCCGCACGTCGCTTTGACGCGCTCCTTCATGTCAGAGACGACGCTGCCCATGTCCCGGCCGGCGATGAAGACGCCGATTGCGGCCACGCGCGATCCCGATTCGCGTGCGATGTTCATAGCGCCGCTGCCGACGGAGACGCCAGCGACTTCCGACAGCGGAACTCGCATGCCTCCCGGCGTGTCGAGCAGAATGTTCCGCATGGCGGTCGCGTCGCGCCGCTCGTCTTCACCGAAGCGGACCACGACCGGGAACTTGCGCTCGCCCTCCCAGAGCTCGGTCGCGGTCTTGCCGCCAAGCGCGGTTTCAATGACGTCCTCGACATCGGCCACGTTGAGGCCGTACCGGGAGGCCCGTCCGCGATCCACCTGAATCTGGAGCTGCGGAACCTGTCCTGCTCGATCGACGAACGCGCGCGCCAGGCCGGGCACCGGCGTAATGGCTCGCAGCACGTCGTGAGCCACTCTGCGCAGGACGTCGGTGTCGTCGCCGAAGACCTTGATGACGATCTGGCCGTCTATCTGCGAAATGCTTTCGAGGACGTTGTCGCGAATCGGCTGAGAAAAGCTCGGCTCGATGCCGGGAAAGCGTTCGAGCGCGGCGTTCATCTGCCCGATCAGCCGCTCTTTCGTCATGTGCCCGGTCCACTCGGACTCCGGCTTTACGTCGACGAGCAGCTCGGCCATGTTGATCATCTTGGGGTCGGTGCCGTCTTCAGGCCGGCCGGCTTTGGAGATTACGGAGCGCACCTCGGGAAACTGACGTAGCGCGGTCCGGATGCGCGCCAGCTGGCGCGACGTCTCGCTGACGGAAATCCCCGGCGGAAGCATGATGTTGATCCAGATCGAGCCCTCGTTGAGCTCGGGCAGAAACTCGCTGCCGAGGCTCGGCACGAGCGCAAGGCTGGCAACCAGGGCCGCCGCGGCCACGGCAAGGACCGTCTTTCGGCGGTTGAGTGCAGCAACGAGCAGCGGCCGGTAGGCGCGTTTGCAGAACCGGACGAGCGCGTTGTCCTCCTGCTGCCGGCTCCGGCCGAGCAGATAGAGCGCCATGAGCGGCACCAGCGTGAGAGAAAACAGCAGCGATCCGATGAGCGCCGAAACCACCGTGTAGGCCATGGGCGCGAAGATGCGCCCCTCCTGACGCTGCAGCGCGAAGATGGGCAGGTGCGCAATGATGATGACCAGCATCGAAAACAGCGTGGGCCTGCCCACCTCGGCTGCGGCTTCCAGTACGACGGCTTTCGGATCGCGGGACAGGTCCTCGCGCTCCGTCAGATGCCGGAACACGTTTTCCAGCACGATGACCGCGCCATCCACGATGATGCCGAAGTCCATCGCGCCGAGCGACAGCAGGTTGGCGGGAATCCCGCGAAGACTCAGACCGATGAACGTGGCCAGCAGCGACAACGGAATAATGATGGCCACGATGCCCGCCGCGCGGATATTGCCGAGAAACAGGTACAGCACGACCGCGACTAGCAGCGCGCCCTCCAGCAGGTTGTGGAAGACGGTGTGGAGGGTCGTATCGATGAGCGTCGTGCGGTCGTAGAAGGGAACGACCCGAACCGGTTTGGGCAGGATCGATGCGTTGAGCGCCGCAACGCGATCCTTGACGGCCTCCAGCACCAGCGACGGGTTCTCCCCTTTCCGCATCAGCACAATCCCCGACACCACCTCATCGTCATCGTCCTGGCCGACGATGCCCTGGCGGGGAACGGCGCCCACTTTGACGTCTGAAATATCCCGAATGAGGAGCGGCGTGCCGCCGCGCTCGGCCACCACGATGCTGCCGATGTCGTCGGCGGACCGCAGCATGCCGATGCCGCGGATCAGATACTGCTGCTCGCCTTGATCGATGACGCTGCCGCCTGCGTTCGCGTTGCCCCGATTGAGCGCCGTGAACACCTGCTGGAGCGTGACGCTGTACGACTTCATCCGCGCGCGTATTGACGGTGACTTCGTATTGCTTGATGAAGCCGCCAAAGCTCACAACGTCCGCGACGCCGGGAATCATCCTGAGTGTCCGGCTGACCACCCAGTCCTGCAGCGTTCGAAGGTCGGTCGGCGTGAGGCCATCGCCTTTCAGACGATAGCGATAGATCTCCCCGATGGCGGTCGACAGCGGCGCCAGTTCCGGGTGGACGCCATCCGGCAGATCCACGCCCTGGAGGCGTTCGAGCACCTGCTGGCGGGCGAAGTAGTCGCCGGCGTTGTCGTTGAACGTGACGATGATGTACGAGAGGCCGAACTGCGTGTGCGAGAACATCCGCACGGCGTTGGGCAGGCCGCTCAGACCGATTTCCAGCGGAATCGTGACCTGCTTCTCGACCTCCTCGGGGGCGTGCCCGGAAAACAGCGTGATGACGGTCACCTGCGTGTCGGTGACGTCGGGAAAGGCTTCGATGGGCAGCGACCGGAAGGCCGCGTATCCGCCGGCCACGAAGAGCACCAGCAAGATCAGCACGAGCGACGGCTGGTTCAGCGCGAGGGCAACAATGCGCCTGATCATTGGCCGGGGGAATCGGCTTCGAGCTGACGCAGCAGCAGGACGCCGTCGATGATGACGTGATCGCCGGCCGCCAGACCGCGCACCACACGCAGCCGATCGGTCGAATCGCCGCTGGTCTCGACCTCTCGCCGGCCGAACTCCTGGCGACCCGTCTGTACGTACGCGAAGCTCCTGCCGTTCTCGACGAAGACAGCCTTCACAGGCACTGTGAGGGCCAAATCCGTTCGAGCGACGGACAGGCCGACGGCAGTGAACATGCCAGGCTTCAGGCGGCGATCCCCGTTGGTGACGAGCACGCGTACCTTGGTGGTTCGCGTCTGCGGATCGACGGTGTTGCCGATTCGCGTGACGCGCGCGATGAAATGGTCGTCCGGATATGCGGGCGTCGTGACGTCTGCCTCCTGACCGACGACAATTCGCCGCATGTCGCGTTCGTAGATGTCCGCCTGAACCCAGACGCTTGCGAGGTCGGCGATGGTGACGAGGGGCGGATTGTCGGGCCCAACGAACTGCCCGGTGGTGATGTTGCGCTCGACAATCGTGCCGGCAATCGGTGCTCGCACCGGAATCTTCGACTGCAGAGGCGCAGCGTCTTTCCCTTGTTCAGCTTCAAGACCGTAGACGCGAAGCACCTCTTCGGACTGGGCGACGCGCGCCTTGCTCTTGGCGAGCTCGTTGTCGGCCTGTTGCAGCGCGATGTGCGACGCCGCCTGATGATCGAAGAGATCCTGCGTCATCGCGGCCGTCTTCTCCGCGAGATCCAGGTCTTTATGAGCGGCAAGGTGGTCGGCGATGGCCGCGGCCACTTCGCGGCTGCTGAGAACGAACAGCACACCTCCCTGGGCGACGCTGTCACCAACGTTGGCCGAGAGGCTCACCACCTGCCCCGTTACTGGCGGCAGGACGCGCGCCATCCGCTCGGCGTTGAATTCAACCGCCCCGGTGGCGCTAACGGTGTCGGCGGTCGCGTGCGGTGACAGCTCCTCGATTCGTATCTGTTGCAGCTGTGCCTCGTCGAGGCGAACGCTGGCTACCCCGTTGCGCTCGTGTTGGTCGGCTGATCCGGCCGGCCGCGGCTCGGACGCGCCGGCGCCTGCACGGCAGCTGCTCGATGCGACACCAATGAGCAGGATCGCGGTTCTCCACCTGGTCACGGCAGCACCTCCGCATTGACGGCTACGACTAGGCGGGCCTGCGCGCGCCGATACGCGGCCTGCGCTGAGTAGTAGGTGTCCATCGTGTCGTTGAACGCACGCTGGGCGTCCAGCACGTCGAGCAGCGACGTCGCGCCGGCCTGATACATGTACGCCACACCGGTTCGAGCCTCCTGGCTGGGGACGAGCAGCTCGCGCTCAATGTCGAGGAGCAGTTCCCGCGCCGACTCGAACTCCTGATACGCAGTCGCGACCTCTCCGGCCACACCGTTTTCGAACGCCGTCAGTGTCTGGCTGGACTTCTGCTGCGCCGCTTCCGCACGCCCAATCTCGCCCTGATTGCGATTGAAGATGGGCAGCGGCACGCTCATGAAGAATCCGAGCGAGTTGCCGCGGCCGTTGACACCTTGCTGACGGCGGTACTCGGCCCCGAGCGTGTAGTCGACCTTCCCTTGCGCCACCTGCAGGCGGAGATCGGCCTGTGTGCGCGCCTCTTCACGTCGAAGCGCGAGCAGGTCTGGACGGCTGGTCCGTGCGGCAGCCTGGAGCGCCACAACGTCCGGTTTCACGGCCGCCGGTGCCGTTCCCAGCGGCTCGACGACGTCAACCGGTGCAGAATCCGGCTGGCGGCCAAGCAGCGGCAGCAGCTTCAGTCGTGCCTCTGCCAGCGCGAGTTCGGCGGTCTTGACGCTGCCCCGGTACTGCAGCATCGCGACCTTCGATCGCGTCACTTCGAGCGGAGGAATCGCGCCGCCGGCGAGCCGCCGTTCGTTCAGCTCGACCAGCCGTTCGAGGCTCTGGAGGTTGTCCTGTGCAAGCTGCAGCTTGACCTTGGCCTCGAGCACATCGATGCATGCCAGGTTGACATCGAGCTTCAGACGCCGCAGGACGTCAGCAAACTGCGCCTCTGCCGACTGCCGTGTGACGTCGGCCACCTCGGTCCGGAATTCGCGCTTGCGACCCCGCTCGAACGGCACATCGACGCGGGCGGCATATTCTTGAGGGCCTGCCCCATTGACCTCATCGAAGTGCGTGCCGAGCCAGTCGAGGTGGTCCGCACTCGCGGAAAGCACCGGGTTGGGGCGTAACTTTGCTGAGATGATGCCGGCTTCGGCGATTGACAGATTCGCGCGCTCCGCAAGGAGGCTCAAGTTCCGCTGAACTGCTTCGTTCACGGCCTCCGCGACCGTGAAGCTCTGGACGAGCGATTGAGCTCCTGCGGTCGCAGCCGCGCTACAGAAAGCGATTACGACCATGACTGATCTGTGAACGTTCATAAGAGTGTCCTCGCGCGTACAAGGCGGCGCTCGAGCCCAGACTCCAGCCCGGATCGACGCGGCGCTGACTAGAGCAGAGCGAGGTTGGAAGGAGGCGCGCGCGGACCAACGCCGCGGGCGTTCAAGCAAGAGGAGGCGAACGTCGACAGAAGAGAGGGCGACCGACGGACAAACGGTGAGTCCAGGACCGGGACAACGACCGCCCCGGCGCTCGCCAGCCGACGGGTCGGCAGCATCAACAGAGATCTCGCGCCAGAGCTTCGACTGGACAACGTCGTCGAGAGCGTGAGAGCGTCAGCCGGAAACGCGCGAACATCCGCGGACGTGAATCGACCCCGCCCGTCATTCAGCCAGATCCCAACGACCTCCCGCGATCCGGCCGCGCGGACCACCACGTCGAGATCGTGATCGTGGTCAACGTCCGACAGCCAGACGACAAGAGCGCCTTGCTCAGACTCGAACGCCACGTCGTGCTGCTCGAGGCCGGAAACCGCAAACTCGAGGCGATACCCGTATCGGCCAGGTACGTGCGAGGTGCGATCGGCAATGACCAGGTCCGGTGTCTCGTCGCCATTGAGATCGGCGATGCCGGTCGCGTACCCGAACGCCGCCGCTGCCGTGCCGAGCCTGAACGCCGGCAGGGGAATTGTGGACGAGCGATTCCCGCTGGCCGTGATGGCGGAATCTGAGATCGCTCGTCCAGTCGCGCAGAATGGCCAGAAGGCGCTCGTGATGACGGCACAACCGAGCAGCGCGACGAGTAGAGCGCCGAAACGGGTTCGCGGTTCAGGCTGGTTCAACACCCGGACGGATTGTAGTGGGCGCCGATAAGAGAGTCGTAAGCAGGCGAGCTGCTAAGATCTCCGCATGGCCGAAGAGCCCGAGATCGATCTCGACAAGGTCCAGGAGACGATTCACGAACCGCCGACACCTCATCTTCTGCGCAACATCGCGCTGACAACAGCGCTGCTCGCCGCGCTTGGCGCAGTCGCGGCGCTGCGCGCGGGCGACACCGTGAACGAAGCGCTCGTCCTCAAGACGGAAGCGGGCCGGCTTCAGGCGGAAGCGTCCGACCAGTGGGCGTACTATCAGGCGAAAGGCATCAAGGCCAGCGTGCAGGAAGCGTCGCGCTCGGCATGGCTCGCTTCAGGCAAGACGCCGCCTCAGAAACTCGAAGAAACCATTCAGCGGTACGAAAAGGAGCAGAAAGAGATCGAACACGCGGCCCGGGAAAAGGAGCACGAGCGCGACCAGAGATCCGACGAAGCTGACGGTCTGCTTCGACACCATAAGCGCTTCGCCGGCAGCGTCACGCTGATTCAGGTTTCGATTGCGCTCGGAGCCGTCGCGGCGCTGACGCGCAACCGCTGGATCTGGTGGGGGTCGATCGGGCTGGGCGCCGCGGGTTCCGCGATGTTTCTCGCCACGCTGGCGCTCTAGGCGTCCGCCTTCGTCAACCGCGAGGCGCTCGCGTTCCGATCGCGTACAAGAACTTGGTGGTACGGATGAAGATCTGTCCGTCCGAGATGGCTGGCGAGCTCAGCGTATAGTCGTCCATGTCGTTTTCACCGATCACCTGAAACGCCGGCCCCGCCTTCACGACACTGGTCACACCGTCTTCACTCGTCACGTAAATCCTGCCGTCGGCCAAAACAGGGGAGCCGCTGTAGGTTCCCGACCGCAGCCGCTGACGTCCGTAGATTTCCTTGCCCGTTTTCGCGTCGAGGCACCACATGATGCCGCGGTCATTCACGACGTACAGATAGCTGCCGTCGGTCACCGGCGTCGGGACATCGGGACCGCTGTTGAACGACCAGATCACATGCGACTTGGACACGTCGCCGCGGCCGCCAGCTTTGAGCGCCAGCATCGGCCGCTCGCGCGACGGCGCAATGATGAGATCGTTGTACACGACCGGGGACGCCACAATCCGGTAGCTGCCGTCTCCGGAAGGGTTCAGCCCGTCCGCTCGCCACAGTTCGGCCCCGGTGGCGGGATCGTGGCCCGTCACGACGTCTGCACCGGTCACGACGATCTCGGTGGCGCTGGCATAGCGCAGCAGCGCAGGCGTCGTATAGGCGTCAGGCGATTCGAACCGTGCCGGCGTCCGGCGCTCGACGCGCCAGACGGTTCGTCCGGTGGCCACGTCGAGGCGCAGCAGATACGAGGGATCGCGCGTCCGCATGCCGTGAAGGACCTGGATGTACAGCCCGTCCTCGTAGAGCAGCGGCGACGATCCGTATCCATGCAGCGTCCCGAAGCGCCCGTAGTCGCGCTGGATGTCGCGGGCCCACAACTCCTTGCCGGTAAAGTCGAAGGCCTTCACGATCCCCGTGCCGGTCATCACCCACACGTTCATGCCGTTGGTCACCGGCGAAGGCGTCGACATGTTCTGCTTCATCATGCGCACGTTGCCGGCACCAACGTGCTGCTTCCAGAGCGCGACGCCGCGAGTTCGATCCACGCACCAGAGATACAAGTCATTGCCGTCGGCGACGTTGAGGAAGATGCGGTCACCCCACACGATCGGGGTGGAGCCGGACCAGGCAGGCAACGGCAGCGCCCACGCGACGTTCTCCGACTTCGACCATTGGACGGGCAGGTTCTGCTCGCGGCTCAGGCCGTTCAGCGACGGCCCGCGCCACTGCGGCCAGTTGTCCGCGCAAGCAACCGCGCGGACGGAAGTACCAGAACCACAAAGCCCACAAAGGGCACAAGCGTTTCAACTGGTTCTTCGCGATCGCTCGTGGGTCTTTGCCATTCTCCCTTGGCCCTTTGCCCCCTGCTCGCAGGTAGCGCCCTTTGCCCTCCTGCCCTACCTGCCTTACCTCTCTCAACGCTCGCGGGGCCACTCCACCCCCGCTCGCTCTCACTCGGCGCGTTCGCGCCTCGCTCGGGCCGCAGGCGCTCCCTACCCGCCCCACCTGACCCCTCTACTCCGCCCTCAGCGCGCCTAACAGCGAGCTGCGAAGCGCCACCCGCGTTGCCACGATCGACGATAGCAGCCCGCAGGCGAACACGGCAATGATCAACAGCCAGCCACTCGGGGCGAGAGGCGGCCACCCGCCGCGATCGGCGAGCGCCGGGCCGATGGCCACGAGCGCACAGATGGTCCCGATTGCCAGGCCCCAGACGAGCAGCAGCACGTTTTCGGCCACGACGATCATGAAGATGTGCCCAGGGCGGTAGCCGACCGCGCCAAGCAGCGCCAGCTCGCGACGTCGCTCGAGCACGTTGCGCAGCAGCACGGCACCCAGGCCGATGGTGCCGATGAGCAGGCCAAGGCCGCCGAGCGCCTGGAACGTGGACAGATAGGTGTTCTCGACCTTGTGAAATTCCTGGAGCCGGGCGCTCGTCGAGACCACGTCCGCGCCGATATCGGCGCTGCTCCGTTCGATGGCCTGGGCCACCGCCTGAACGCGCCCCGCCGGCGCTTCAACCAGCAGGAATCTGTACCCCTCTTCATTTGGAAAGATCTTTCGAAAATTTGCCTCCGACATCATCAGCTCGCTCTGAAAAATGCTGTCGGCAAGCGCGGCTACTAGACGGAGCCGCACCGTACGACCACCAGCGCTGATCTCGATATCGTCGCCGAGCTTCCGATGAAGCACGTAGGTCAGCGAGTTCGCATCGGCAATCACTGGCACTACCAGATCAGTGGTGCTCGTTTCCTCACGATTCAGCAGCAGCCACGGATTGGCGCGCTCGGCGTCGCTCGCTGCGCGTGTGCTTTGAAATGCGAACCGGCCCGACTCGATGAACGTTCGGCTCGCCCCCAGAATACGTGGTCGTCTCGGCTCATACAGATTCAAGCAACTCGCATCGTCGCCTTGCAACACGCGGAAGGGTTCGACCCTCACGTCGGCCTGGCCGGTCAGCCCCAGGATGTCCCGGCCTTCAGGGCTGTTGGGATCGTGGGCGAGCGGCAGGAGCAAATCGACGAGCACGGGATAACCACCGACGCCCGAATGAGGATCGGTTGGAGGCGTGGTGTTTCGCCTGAACGCGTCGACCGAAATCAGGATGAACGTGGCGGAGGCCATCACGCCGATGGCGAGCACCGTTCGGCCCGTGCGGTCAGCCGCATTTCGCAGCCCGATTCGTGACACGGGCCACCAGCCTTGCCCGCCGAGCGCCGTCCGCGGAGGCCGTTGCAGCACGAAGGCGACGAAGCAGAGGCAACCGGCAAGCCACATGGATCCGGCCGCGAAGAACGCGGCGGTGCGATCCACAGCGCCGGCAAGCGTGGCTCCAATAAAGATGGCGCCCAGCACGAGGCCGCCAACCGCTCCCAGCAGGAACCTGCGTCGCGTGTGGGATCCGTCGCCAAGGCGACTCCTGCCCGGCAGCTCGCCCGCCAGCAAGCGACGTTCGGACAAGCGAGCGAGTCCGCGCAGCGTCGCCCAGATGCACAGCCACGCGACGATGAGGGTGCCGACGGCTCCAGTGAGCAGCGACCCGGCCGAGACGTGAAGTCTCAGTGCGCTCGTGCCAACCGCACCAACCCACCATGTTCGAAGGCCGGTCATCATGAGGTAGCCATACGCGACCGCACCAATCACACCGAGAGCGCTGCCAACGCCGGCAAGGAGCAGCGCTTCGAACGCGAACAACCTGCGGACAGACGAAGGGGTGAAGCCGACGGCGCGCAGCAGACCGACCTCGCGCGCCCGCTGCTCGACGCCCAACCGGAAGAAGAGCGCCGCCAGCAGCAGAGCTGAGGCCACCAGAAAGAAGCTGAAGTAGGTGAAGTACTCGCCGAAATCCGTCGCTCCGCGCGACGCTGCCAGGCCGTCCGCGCGCACGTTCTGCACGTTCAGCCCAAACGCCAGCGGTTCGATCTCATGCCGCAGGCGATCGACAACGGCGTCGTGCATCGCCTGGAGCGACAGGCCAGGCAGTGGCGCGATGCGCACGGACGTTCGATCGCCATATCGCGAGCGCCAGAGTCGGCGGCCGGTTTCATACGAGACGAACGCTTTTGGCGTCGTACGGTACCGGCGCCAGTAGTCCTCGTCGATCGGACGGACTCGGCTCAGGTCGATCGGAAATGGCGGGTCCCAGTCGCCCAGGGTCTCGGCGTTGCTGATGCCGGGAAATGTCGGGGCGAAATCGCGATCGGCGGCAGCCCCGGCGATCGGCACGACAGCCGCGATCATGAAGTCCGCGCTGCGTGCCACCAGCCGTCCTGGATCCTCCCACACGTAATAGTCCAGAGTGATCGAGTCGCCGACCTTCGCGCCCAGGTCGCGGGCCGCCCACTGGTTGATCACGATATGAGCAGGCGATCCGGACGTCGCGTCCTGACGCGCATCTTCGCGATCCGGCAGAACCGACGCCAGATCGGTTGCCGTCACAAGCGAGTACGGAATCGCCTTCCCGCCCGCGCCGCGCATCGCATTGACGAGATACGTCAGCACGGGCCGCGAGTGCGCGCCCAACTGAACACTCGCACGCTCCACGGCTGTTGCCCGCGCTTCATCCAGGACGCCGGCCTGGCTTTCAACGGCCACGACGCCAGGCGAGGCGATGGCGCGCACGCGCAATCCGATGTCCTCGAGTCCCGCATGCCGCGCGACCAGTGATTCGAGCGGCGCCACCTGACCAGCCGCCGTGCCCGATCGGTCCGCAACGAGCAACGTATTCACGCGCCCGGCTCGGTCGATCTCCTGCTGAAGACGTGACAGGGACACGAAGACAGCGCGCACGTCACCTTGATTCGGCCGCAGCGAGAAATCGCCGAGACGGGCGGCCGAAAGCACGGTGCCGATCGTCAACCGCAGCGTCCGCCCCAGATCTTCCTTGCGTCCGTGCAGCGATTCGATGGGTACCGCTGAAGGACGTTCGATACGCACCAGCACCGAATCGCCCGGCCGAACTCCGAGATCAGCCGCCAGCGTGTGACTGACGAGTGCGTCGCGAGAACCAGGGCCGCGTCCCTCCGTTGCGCCATGAAACTGCCAGAAGCGATCGTCAACGCCGTAGACCTCCACGCGCGACACGCGACGTCCCGTGGCCTGATTGCTGACGAGGCCCTGCACCGCAACAAGCGGACAGACGGCGCTGAACGAAGCTGAGAACGCTGCGTCGGCGCCAAGTTCGTCGGCCAGCGCTTCACGGAAGAAATCTGACGATACGACGGCGCGATCCGCCCGTCCCAGGCGTTGCAGCACGAGGTCGCGGAGGCTGCCGCGGACCGAGTCGCCGACAAGAAGCGCGCCTGACAGCACGGCAACAGCCGTCGCCACGCCTGCCACGACCGCGGCGTTCGTGCGCCAGTAGTGGCGAAGGCTCGCACGCACCAGACCGATCTGATTCATTCTCGTTCCTGGTTCCTCGTTCCTGGTTCCTGGTGGGTTCCTGGTTCCGGGTCCTCGGGCGAACCCTGGAACTTGGAACGGGGAACCTGGAACCTCAACCCGCGACTTTCGCCAACGACCGATCGACGAGCTCGAATCGAATCGGGAAGTTTGCAGCCAGCTGCAGGCTGTGCGTCACGACGACGAGGATCGTCTGCTGCTGGCGGTGAAGATCGAGAAGAAGCGATGCGACGGTTTCAGCCGCCGCACGATCGAGATTACCTGTCGGCTCGTCGCACAACACCAGACGGGGCGCGCGAATCAGCGCGCGCGCGATGGCGACCCGCTGGCGCTCGCCGCCCGACAGCTCGGCCGGCCTGTGATCCATGCGATCCGCAAGGCCGACCTGCTCGACCAGTTGGCGCGCCCGTCGCAGAGTCGCGTCGCGTTCGTGCCCAGCGTTGTCACCAGACCTCGCGACAAGCGTCGGAATGAGCACATTCTCGAGCACCGTGCACTGCGGCAGGAGGCAGTGATCCTGGAAGACAAAGCCGATCGACGTGTTGCGAAAGGCGGCAAGCGCCGCCGGCGCCAGGGCGAACGGATTCTGTCCATCGAGCGTGACGCTGCCAGAGCTGGGCGGCTCGAGCGCGCCAAGAATGTACAGAAGCGAGCTCTTGCCGCTTCCCGACGGCCCCATGATGGCCGCAGCGTTCCCGGGAGCCAGCGAGAACGACACATCCGCAAGTATCTGAAGGGGCCCACGCGGTGACGCGTACTCCTTGGTGAGATGCTCGGCCCGCAGCACAGATCACCGACCGGCCAGCGCGGGTTGCTCGACCGGACGGCCGGCGAGGGCCTCGTACACGCGCAACAGGCAATCGGTCGAACGCGCCACGCTGTAGTGTTCCCGTACGCCCTGGAATCCGCGGTCACCCAGCTCGCGAGCTTTTGCGCGGTCGGCCCAGAGTGCGTACAAACCGTCGGCCAGCGCGACGGGGTCGTCTGGCGCGACGAGCAGTCCTCCACCTGTCTTCTCGACAATCTCCGAAAAAGCTCCACGCCGCGGCTGCACGACCGGCACGCCCGCCGCCATCGCTTCGAGCAGGAACACGCCTTTCGGCTCGTCGTAGGTGGCCGGAACCGACAGCACGTCGAGCGAGCCGAGAAACGCCAGCTTGCCGGCGCGATCGACCGCGCCGTGATACGTGAACTCACGCTCGAGGCCGGCCAGCTCGATCCGTCGGCGGACGTCAGCGAGATAAGGTTCGTGGGCGCGCGACAGGTAACCTGCGGCGTCGAGCCGCACGGGAGCCTCGCCCGTTCGCTTACGAAACTCTACGTAGGCATCGGCCAGGGCGTGGAGGCCCTTTTCGGGTGCGACGCGGGCAAAGTACCCGACACGAAACGTCCCATCAATCGGTCGCCCGCGCTCGTAGCCCTTCATATTGATGCCGAGCGGGACGACGGTCATGCGGGCCGGCGGGATGCCCAGCAGCCGGGACATCACGGGGACGTAGTAGTCGCTGACGGGCAAGAAGTGATCGACGTGCGGGACCTGCTGGCGGATCAGACCGATCGCCTTCTGCCGGTACGGCTCGACGAGACCCTCGAGAAACAGATCCTCGCCCTGCAGAGTGCAGCAGACGGGACGCTTCAACGCGTTCGCGATCGGTTGCGCCAGTCCAATGAGGAGCGAGTTCGGAATATTGACGATATCGGGGGCCGGATCGGCCGCCACCCAGTCGAGCAGCTTGTCGAACTCCTTGCGCAGCACGCCGCGGCTGCCTTCGAGCATCGACATCGTGAGCTCGCCGAGCAGGCTCGGGTCCGTGGAGATCGATCGGGCCGCAAAGGTCCGGATGACGGACGGCGAATCCCAGAGGCGATCCAGCCACCGGGGGGTCCAGCGAAACAGCGCGAGGTGCTGCTGTAAATAGACGCTGATGCCGCCGAACAGGACGTGATCCTGGCTGACGTTGGATTCGTCAGTGGTGGTCGGCGTGTACAAGGGCAGCAGCGTAACGTCGTGACCGCGCGCCAGCAGCTCGATGGCAAGCGCATTGTCGCGCGAGCAGCTTCCGCAGTACATGCCCGCGGCGCCAGCAGTAATGGAGAGGATCCTCATGATTTGAGCGGTTCCGCGAACCTGGAACTCGGAACCTGGAACCTGGCAACCATCCCTCTTATAGCTCGGCCTCCTGAAACGCCCGTGCTCGAAACAGAAAGTCGATCAGGTTCCCTTCGTGCGGCTGCATCCAATTCAGCTGCGTCGTCGGCACAGGGCCCAAATTCAGGCGATCGATGTGCACCGCGTCGAGCAGGCGGCGACGGAGCGCGGGCTGACACGTGACTGCGGTGCACACGAGCGTCGGACCAATCGCGTCGAGCATCCGGGCTTCCGGGCACTCGACGACAGTCACAAATGGAAACATGTACTCTTTGCGGGCGATGGCCGCCTCCGGCGAGGCGCAGTGGACCACCGTGGGCAACAAATAGTCCGCTCTTCCTTGCTGGACCAGACGCAAGTGGTCGCGAAGCGGGGCCGTGACGTCGGTGCAACCCGGAGCCTGCAGATCAGCATCGATTGCAGACGAGATCGCGGCAGCCACGCCCGGCACGGTGAACGCCGCCAGACTCGCGTCCGGATGATCCGGCGGCAGTGGTCTGACCGCGGCGAGCCGCTCGGCCACGGCCTGAGCGATTTCGCGCGTGTGGCGGCTGGCCCAGATCCCCGAGCAGTTGATGCAACTGCGGCCGCTGTTCACGAAGACGCTGTCGACCATCACGTCGAGGTACTTCTCCCACTGATCGACCTGGTCGTCGCCGAAGAGAATCTTGGAAAAGCCTGGTCCGTGGGCCTGAACGCGCGGGTTGCCTCGGTAGCGGTCGACCGTGGCGGTCCCGCCGAAAATCAGACTACGACCGGAACCTTCAAGGACGGCGGCGCCGACGTCGCCTTCACCGGGGTAGACCGAAATGGCTTCGCGCGGAATGCCAGCCTGAAAGAACGCTTCCGCCATGCGATACGGCGTCCAGGGCTCCTGCGGTCCAGGCTTGAGCACGAGCCCGACCTGCAGCGGAATGACCGGCAGCCACAGCGTGTGCACACCGGGTGAATTCGACGGAAGCACCAGACCCACCACGGGGCTCTGCGCCTGATAACTGATCGGCACGCCGCGTTCCTCGCCGTGGCCTTCCGCCAGCATGTCGAAGTCCAGGCCGCGTGTCAGCGATGTCAGGATGCTGCGCATCTCGGCCAGGACGAACGCGTTCTTCTTCATGTTCGCGCGGCACATGCGTTCGGGCAGGCCCGTCGTCGCCGATTGCGCTCGCACGAACTCGTCGGGTGTCTGGGTGCCATCACCCATCGGAAGGGTTGCGTTCATGTAGAGCTGGCCAGCCGCATCGGCTCGGCGAATCAGGTCGTCCATGGGGATTTCGCGCAAGACCTCGCGCGCGCGACCCGCCTTGCGCATGTCGCGCTGAATCAACCCCGCGTTGGCACGACTGACCTTGGCGATCGGCTCGCCGTCAACGAAATGGACGACCGTGTCCACGTCGAGACAGGTATAGGGCTGACCCCAGCGGAGAACGGGAATGTTCAGCATAGGAAATGAAAGGTTCCAGAGTTCCGGGTTCCAAAGTTCCAGAGTTCCTCGTTCAGGAGCTCCAGTCGATTATGTGCCGCGAACCATGCACCTTGGAACCTTGGAACCTTGAAACCGAACCTTGGAACCTTGGAACCTTGGAACCCTGGAACCTTTCGATCAGTACACGCCCACCGTCGTCGTCGCCGCAAAGGCGCGGTACGGACGGACACCGCTGACGCCGTCCCAGGGGTAGCGCTCGTACGGCCCCTCGCGTTCGCCTTCGTCGCGCTCCAGGAACCCCGGCATGAAGAACTCTTTCGTGAGCGTCGTCAGCCTGACGCGTCCGGTCTGGCCGTAGTCGACGACTTTCGTCGGATCGTCGAAATCGACAATCTCGATGACCGCGCGGGGCTGCGGCGCGTAGTAGCTGATCTTGAAGTTGTTGTGAGGCCCGCTGGGGGCGCTGGCCGCGAGCCCCATCAGCGTGTTGCCATAGGTGGGCGTCATGTACGCGCCGTCGAGCAGCTCCTCGTGCGCGAACCGGTTCCACTGGGGAGTGAACTCGGTCCCACCCGAGAAGATACCGGTGATGCCGGCCTTTCGAATCGTCGTACCCATGGACTCGAGCCGAAGCGCCAGCGATTCGAGGAGTTTCGGCGTCGCGAACATGCAGCGAATGTCGTGCCCGGCGCCCAGGATGGTGACCGCCTGATCGATGACGTGGTCCTTGTACGCCTGCAGGTGCTCGGTCCATCCGAGCTTGATGAGCTTGATCACCCACCGCGGATCGAGATCCACGCAGAAGCAGATGCCGCCGCGGTGCTGCGCGAGATGCTCGACCGAAAGTCGCAGCCGTCTCGGACCCGATGGCCCGAGCATCAGCCAGTTCGAGTTTCGCGGAAAATGCTCGTCGGGCAGCGTCTGGCTGAAGATCTCGTAGTCGATGCGAAAGTCTTCCATCCCCACGCGCGTTTTCGGGACGCCGGTCGTCCCGCCTGTTTCGAACACAAACACCGGCTTACCGGCCAGGCCCTTCGGAATCCAACGCTGGACCGGCCCGCCGCGCAGCCACTCGTCCTCGAACGCCACGAAGCGCTTGAGATCGTCGAAGGTCTTGACCTCACGCCGAGGATCCCAGTCAATTTTTTTCGCGTAGTCGAGCCAGAAGGAACATCCCGTAGTTGGACTGAAGTGCCAGTCGACCACTTCGCGGACCCAGGCATCGAGGGCATTTCGCGACGTGGTCACGCGAGCATGGAGATCGGACGGAGTGGACGATGTCGGCGAGGTCTGCATGGGTCATCCCGCCGGCGCTCAAGACTTTCGGCCGGACTTCGTAGTATAGCGAAATCATCACCGCACGAGGCTGGTATGCTGTAGCGCCTTCTCGTCCGGAGTCTCGCTGCGCGGAGCCACCATGTCCACCGGATCGCCGCACGTCGCTTCGTCGCGTCTCACCTTCGTGCAGTGGCTCATCGTGATCATGGCGGCGATCGGGTTCGCCTTCGACTCGTACCAGTTGCTGATGCTCCCGCTGATCGTCCGGCCGGCGCTCATCGAGTTGCTCGGTGTCCCGGGAACCAGCCAGACCATCAATGACTGGGTGGGCATTCTCCAGTTCGGTCCCGCTGTGGCGGGCGGCATCTTCGGCCTTTTGGGCGGGTATCTCACCGACCTGTTCGGGAGACGCCGCGTGCTGGTCTGGAGCATTCTGCTCTACGCCGTGTCGGCCTTCGCTGCGGGCTATTCGCCCTCAGTCTGGTGGCTGCTCTTCTGGCGCTGCGGCACGTTCGTCGGCGTCTGCGTGGAATTTGTGGCCGCCGTCGCCTGGCTGTCGGAATTGTTCCCGGATCCGAAGCGGCGCGAAGCAGTCGTCGGATATACGCAAGTGTTCGGATCGCTCGGCGGCGTCATGGTGGCGATCGGATACTACTTCGCCGTCACCTACAGCGAACGTTTGCCGGCGGTATTCGGAGCGCACGAAGCGTGGCGCTACACGCTGATGTCGGGGGTCATTCCAGCCATTCCGCTGATTCTGATTCGGCCGTTCCTGCCCGAATCGCCTTCCTGGCAACAGAAGAAGCAGGCCGGAACCCTCAAGCGACCGAGTCTCGGCGAAGTGCTCCAGCCGCGGTTTCGCACGACGACGATCGTCACGACGGTGATGATGGCGTGTGCATTTGCCGCGGCGTTCGGCGCCATCCAGCAAGTGCCACGCATCGTGCCCGGTCTGGCTGAGGTTCGCGCAATGCCGCGCGCCGCGCAGGAGCAGACGGTGAGCGCCGTCCAGCAGTTCCAGGAATACGGCGGGTTGGTGGGCCGGATTGTCCTGGCGTATCTCGCCGTTCGCATCGTGAGCCGCCGCCGCCTGCTGCGCCTGTTTCAGGTGCCTGGCCTGATTCTGTTGCCGCTCGTGTTTGTGTTCACCGCAACGCGCAGCCTGTCGTTGCTGAGTTGGGGCATCGCCGCCGTAGGCTTCCTGACCATTGCACAATTCAGCTTCTGGGGGAATTACCTGCCGCGCGTGTATCCCACGTACTTGCGCGGAACCGGCGAGAGCTTCGCGGCCAACATCGGCGGACGGATGCTCGGCACCTCCGCCGCGCTGCTGACCACGCAATTAGTCCGCATCATGCCGGGCGGATCGGCCCCGGTCCGACTCGCGTACGCGTGCGCACTGGTTGGCACGCTCGCCTACGCGATCGGCTTCGCGGCAAGCTTCTGGCTACCAGAACCTGGGCGCGAAGAGTTGCCGGACTAATTGGTCGTTGGTCGTTAGTCGTTGGTCGTTAGTCTTTCGTTCGACCAATGGCGAGCAATCGCCCGTCCCCACGCAGGAAGATCTGCCCGTTTGAAATCGCCGGAGACGCCATCAGGCGCTGGCCGACGTCGTTGCGGGCCAGAATCTCCGGCTCCCGGCCTGAGCGAACGACGAAGACCTCGCCGGTTTCGCTGACGAAGTAGATCTTGCCGTCGGCCGCGACGGGAGAGGCCGTGAACAGCCCGTCCACGCGTTGCTGCCACAGTCGCCTGCCGTTTTCGGCGTCAATCGCCATGATTCCGCCGACGTCATTCGCCATGAAGAGCACGCCGGCATCGTAGACGAGCGATGAGATGTAAGGCGCACCCGTCGGCACCTCCCACAGCACGTGGGTCGCCGACACGTCGCCGCGTCCACCCGGTCGAACGGCCATGTACGGCCCACTGCGGTACCCCCGGCTGAGATACAGCGTTCCGTTGTGAAAAGCCGGAACGGGAATCGGAAACTGATTCGAGCCGCCGACATACCACAGGAGCGCACCGTTTCTCGGGTCGTAGGCATCAACGCGTTCGCTCGAGTTGACGATCAGCTCTGGACCAGACGAGGTATTGACGACAAACGGCGTGCTGTAGGACACGCGCCCTCGACCGCGATCGATCTTCCAGCGGTCCTTGCCATCCCGCGTGTTTACAGCAAGCAGGTAGGACGCCGGCGTGTGGTCGCACAACAGAATCAGGCTGTCCTGAAAGAGCGTCGGCGAGCTGCTGTGCCCCCAATGGACTTCGAACGGTCCGATTTCCTTCCCGAGGTTCCGCTCCCAGACAAGTTTGCCATTCATGTCGAGCGCGACGAGCTGACCGGTCCCGAACCATGCATAGACGCGCTGGCCGTCGGTCACCGGACTCGGACTGGCCAGGTTGTGTTTATCGTGAACAGCGGGCAGCGGTGCAGTTGCCTGGATTCGGTACTGCCAGAGCCGTGCGCCATCGGTGCGCCGAAACGCCTCCACGAGGAAGTGCGTCCCATCGCCCGCCGCACGAGAGACATCGAGCGGTCGTTCACCTGACGTCGCCGCATTCGCGCCCTGGGCGAGCCGCGGGCCGGGAACGACGATACCTGCGCCGACTTGAGAGGTGACGAAAACGCGGTCGCCTGCCACGATCGGGGAGGACACGCCAACCCCGCCGAGGTCCGCTTGCCACGCGACGTTCTCGGTGGCGCTCCAGCGGACCGGCAAGTCGCGTTCGTCGGAGACGCCGGTGCCGTGCGGTCCTCGCCACTGCGGCCAATCCGCCGCCGAGACCGACGCCCCAATCGTGAGCGCCAGCGTCACCGCGCCATAACGAGTAATCAGAGACATCAAATTGGTTTCCGGGCTCGGGTGGTGAAATATGCGAGGCAAAGCCGCAAGATTTTACATCTGTAAACGAGACATCGCTTGTCGATGGTGCAACAATCTTATGACGATGATGTAACAACTTGGGTTCAGGGTTCGGGGGCAATGTGCGGATCATGAGCTTGGCGGTTGGAATCTTCATAGGATCGGTGAGTGCGTTGAACGGCGGCGAAGTCCTCAGCATGCGGGTCGCGCCAACCGTAGTGATGGCTCCCGGGGCTGTGACCGTCAGTGTGACGGTCGAGCGCGATGCCGATAACCGCGCGCTCCAGATCGTCGCCGAGTCACCCGACTACTACAGGAGCAGCCAGATTCCGCTCGACGGACAGAACGCGCCGCGAGTCAATGTTTTTGAGCTCAAGAGCCTGCCGACCGGACTTTACGAGGTGACGGGCGTTCTGGTCAGAACGCAAGGCCGCCGGACGGTCGTCCAGCGACTGGCGCAGGTGCAGCCCTCGCCTGGCAACAGGTAGGGCGCGCAGGCGCTCCCTGCCTGCCCTATTAGAAGTTCACGCGCACCGCAAACTGAACCTGGCGGTTCGTGCCGAGGCCCACCGAGCGGCCGACGGTCGTAGTCGCTCGTCCGAACGTTCCGGCCGCCGCAGAGGTATACGGCTGGCCCGGCTGCACTCGATTCGCCTGCGTCACCGCCTCCCCCGCGCCCGGGAGTGCGTTCGGGAGCGTTGCCACGATGCCGTCGTACGCAAAGTTCGTGGTATTGAAGAGGTTGAAAATCTCGGCTCGAAGTTCGAGGTTCGTCCCACGTCCGGTACCGATTTGCTTCGCGAACACCATGTCGATCTGTCTGAAGTTCGGGCCGTGAATCGAGTTGCGCTCCAGGTTACCGAATGTTCCCGGCTGCGGGATGGCAAACGCCGCCGGGTTCAGGAATAGCAGACCGCCGTCCTGGATGAAGGGGTCGACGCCAGGAACGAGATCCGGCCGCCGCGTGTTCCGCGAAAAGCCGCCGCCCGGCGTGTTGATGATGGCTGTCCGGTCTGGAGCCGGGTTGAGCCAGATGTTGCCGGCCGCGTCGCGATAGACGATGTCGTTGCGTGTGACCAGCACGTTGATCGGCACGCCGCTTCGCGCGTTGGCGATGCCGCCAACGCTCCAGCCGCCGCGAAGAGCTCCTTGCCCCGGGAAGTTGTATAGCGCGCTTAGACTGAACGTGTGCCGCACGTCGAAGTTGTTATAGCCTTCGTCGTAGTCGAAATCGCCGAGAGCCCGCGCGTTGTTGCCGACGGTTCTCGCCTCGTTCGACCCGCCGCTCGTGCCTCTGCTGAATCCATAGGTGTATTGCGCGTTCATCACCAGCCCGCGGGCTGAGCGGCGCGTGAGCGCCAGTTGCAACCCGTTGTAGCTGTCCTGGCCACCGCTGGTCTTGTAATCCACCTCGGCATAGGGCCGCTGAATGCTGGCGATCCTCCCGTCCGCGCCATAGTTGACGATGTCGAACTCACGGATGACCGTCCCGGCGGTCGCACCGTTCGACTGCACGCCGATGATCTGATTGGTCACACTTCGCAAGAAGAGGTTTCGGCCCTGCGCGCCGACGTACGCGACCGTGGCAACGATGTTGCTCGAGAGTTCTTGTTGTACGGACGCCGTGTACTGGTAGACCCTCTCTGGAAGCGTGTAGTCATTGGAGTAAGCGCGCGGTTGGAACGCACGATTATTGGGATTCGCCGTGAAGTTCGCTCGGATCAATGCCGGGTCGACCGGATACGCGAGGAAAGGGCCGCTCGACAGCGTGGTGCTGATGCGCTCGGCCTCGACCGGCTGAATCTGGTCTTCGGTCTGACCTGGACCCACGAAAATACCGAATCCCGCACGGAGGGCCGTCTTGGACGTAGGCGCCAACGTCGCGGACACGCGCGGCTGGAAGTTCGTCGTCTTCGACTTATAGAACGGCGTGGTGTCGGGGTCGAGTACCTCCGGTGTCCACGTTGAACTTGACGATCCGATTGTCTGTCTCGCGCAGCGGCACGTAATAGTCGTAGCGGAGGCCGTAGTTCAGCGTGAACTTGGGACTAGCTCGCCACTCGTCCTGCGCGAACACGACGTATACTCCTGCGCGATGTGCTTCTGGCCGGACGCCCCATTGTGAAACGGACTGGGCTCGCTCAAGTCGCCGAAGTACTGGATCTGCGTGGGGGTGTTCTTGAGGAAGTTGTTCAAAGCGCCGTACGTATAGGTTGTGCCCCCCAACTGGTCCGTCGTCATTCGGATCAATCGCGTATCGACGCCGAGCTTGAGGAAGTGGTTTCCGGTGGTGCGGCTCAGCGTATCGGCGAACGTGAGTGAATACGGATCGTATGGCGCGCCTCGTCCGTTGCCGGCGCTGTTGACGCGGACGAGACCACCGGGGCTCGCCACACCGCTGCTTCCGCTCTGTCCCGCGATACCAGTGTTCGCCACGGTTCCCGTCAGACTGAGGGCGATACCGGTGAAGAGGTCGGACGTGACCCCTTCTTCCGTCGAAGGCGCGCCGTTGTACCCGAATTTGAATTCGTTGATGGTATTTCGTCCTAGCAGACCCTGCAGGTTGAACACGGCGTTCGTCGGGTCGATTGTTGTAAGAAACCGTCGACCGGTCACGCCCTGGGGCTCGTCGTTCGACCCCGAATTGTGGAAGACGCGCACATAGGAGGACCAGTTGTTGCTGATCCTGAGATCCAGTCGACCGCTGAACGAATTCTCCCTGACCAGCTGCGTGGCCTGATACTGCGCGACATCAAAATCCGGATTGGTCGATCCCCCGGGAATGATCACGGCCCCCGGTGCCATGAATCCTGGCCGAAGAGCGGCAACCGCCGGCACGGCGCGTGCCCAGGCTGCCGCGCTCGGTACCGCTTCCACGAAATTGAGACCCGCATCCAGCCTGTACCCTTCATACGACGCAAAGAAGAAGGCTCGATTCTTGGCGATCGGCCCGCCGAACGATCCGCCGAACTGATTCAGACTGAGTGGCGACTCAGGGCCTTCAGACTGCACGGAGCCATCGACGTTGCGAAAGGCATCGAAGTAGTTACGGGAATCAAACTTGTCGCTGCGCAGGTATTCGAAAAGGCCGCCGTGAAACTGGTTGCCACCTGACTTGGTGATGACGCTGATCTGCCCGCCGGTGCCCGTGCCGAACTCGGCGGGATAGGCGCTCGACTCGATGCGGAATTCCTGAACGTTCTCGAGGCTCGCCTGCAACTTGAACGGTGTGTTGTTCTCGCCATTGGCGACCCCTGGTGCTGCGTCGATGACACCGGAACCGTCGACACCGTCGTACTTGATCACGTTCTGCTCGACGGCACGCCCTGAAAAACGGACGTCGTTCCATGTGCCCGTGGCGGCGTTCTGCGACCCAGGCGCCTGAAGCATCAGCTGCGACATCTGGCGACCGTTCACCGGCAGTGCTCCCACTTCGCGTTCACTGACGTTGGCACCCATGCGCGCGGACGAGGTATCGAGCACCTGCGCGGTCCCGACGACCGTGACCGCCTCAGTCACGCCGGCTGGCTGCAACTGCAAATCGACGATCAGTTCCTGGCCGACGGCGAGCTGCATGTTGGTGTATTCGAGCAGCGCAAAGCCGTCTCTCATCGCGCGGATGGTGTAGTTCGAGGGCTTGAGGTTGGCGATCAGGTAGGAACCCTTGTCTGTCGTGATCTGGGTCCGTTCCTCGCCGGTCCGTTCGTTCCTCACGGTCACAGTCGCGCCAGCCACGAACGCGCCGCTGCTGTCGAGCACGGTGCCCGCGAACTTACCCTGGTCGACCTGCGCGCGGCCGACCATGACGCTTGCTGCGACAAACGCAGCTGTCGCAATCCATCTGTAGACTCTCATCGCGCCTCCATCAACAGGTCGTCTTGAAACCGTAATGAAGCGGAGCTTAGACAGCAGGTGTGACTACGCTGTAACGAGTTAATTGCGAGGTGGTTAACTTCGTGTGGGCCTGCCAGCCGAGCTCGCCGCAAGCGAGGGAGAGGTAGCCTGCCAGCCGAAGCTCGCCGAAGGCGACGAGAAGTGGCCTGCCCAGCCGAAGCTCGCCGAAGGCGAGCGAAGGCTGGTGCGCCCGACAGGATTCGACGCTACTTGGACACTGGAAATCGTGCGGCGGACCAAGGCCGCATAGGCTCAAGGACATTCCCGAGGTTCGGATGGCGCTCCGTTCCGACAATCAGTTATAGTGCGGGGCCGAAACCATGTCACTTGGAGTAGTCATTAAAGGACCCGAGGGGATCGTGTTGGCAGCTGACTCCCGTATCACGCTTGAAGCCCTCCAGGTCGGCGCGCAGCACCCCATCGTTGTGAATTTCGACAACGCCACCAAACTGATCTCTTTTTGCTGAACACAGGTACGTCGGAGCAGTCACGTATGGGGCGGCAGTCATCGGCCTACGCACGGCTCACAGCTTTCTGCCCGAGCTGGAGGCGGCTCTTGGAGCGAAACGGCTGACTGTCAAGGACTTCGCGAAAAAACTCAGCAAGTTCTATCTGGACCAGTGGAAGGCGGCCAACATGACCGGCCCGGCCAGCATGTCGTTCATCGTGGGTGGCTTTGATCAGGGAAGCCCATACGGCTCAGTCTTCTACTTTGACGTCCCGAATCAGCCTGAACCGGACCAGAGAAACCCAGGCGACGATGACTTCGGAATGACCTGGGGCGGGCAGTTGGAGGTCGCGACTCGGATCGTTGCTGGTTACGACTTTGCGCTCATTCCAGCATTGGCGTCAGAGCTCAAGAAGGATCAGGGCGAAGTCGCGGCGATCCTGCAAAAGCTACAACCTCAACTTCAGCTCCGTGTTCCATATCAGGTCCTTCCGTTGCAGGACTGTATAGATCTGGCGACGTTCCTCATTCGGAGCACCGTGACCGCACAGGGATTGTCTGTCGGTGTGCGGGGTGTTGGCGGCACAATTGAAGTGGCGTGACATCCAACGGGCAAGGGATCTGACCTACGTTCAGCGAAAGGCTCTCCGCGGCGAGCCGATTGTCACGTCCGAAGGTGATGGGGATGACTCAGACTAGCGATACGGCGTGGCTTGAAAATTGGCAGGTTCGCTCGGCTTTTCGGGTAGCTGAAAGGACGGATCTACCTTCATTGTTCACCGCCCTCTGGGAACCTCAACAGTTAGCACCTGCTGAAAGCGACGCGCGTGACGCGATCGAGGCAGAGCGGCGGTACGCGGCGGTCGGGACCACCGGCCTCGAGCGTTACACCGAGTACTCGAAACAAAGACGACGCGCCCGCTGACTACGAGCTTCTGGTTGAGCCCAGAGCAAAGCTCGACCTCGATGAGGTGCCACCAGGCGACTTTCGTCGAGTAGATGTCAAGGTTCGCTCGCTCTCCAAGACTCCACGTCCGCACGGGGTTGAGAAACTACAGCCTCACGTCTTTAGAGTACGAACTGGTGACTGGCGTGTAATCTATCTCGTTGATGACTCGAAGCGAAGGTTGTCATTTCCCGGGTAAAGCGTCGGAACCGCACCTACGACGGTTTGTAAGTTACGGTGTTCCCAGAGATGGCAGGCCATACGCTGTTTCCTGATGGCGTGAACCGCATCGACCGCGCGCTGAAAGGTATTCACCCATGACAGAACCCACACGGCTTCGATGGTGGATGCGCTTGCATCAGAACGGCCGCGTCGCGTGCGTGATCGAACTTCCGTACGGGAATGAGCGATTTGCCGTGGGTGCGGCCTTACCACAAACCGCTGATGTTATGGCCGAGGTCGTCGGGTTCGAGAATGCAACACGTCGAGCCGATCAGGAATCCAACTGCCCGCAACCGTGCGCCTGTCCGCCGTGGGGATAACCCACGTTTGCTGACCCTCGACGGCCAGGTTCGCTCCCGAACGGCCGGACCTCCGCGCCAAGAATTGCGTCACCCTTCTTGTGGCAAATACACTGACCGCGAGAGGTGAGGAATGGTTGTTAGCGAAGACGACTTCAAACTGGTGGTTCGCGAATCACTCGATGAGTTGGGCCTCGCGTACGAGGTGATAACGCACGTCAGGCCCCCGGAAAGCGTCGGGGTCTGGTGCGTCAGTTTTCGCGATCCCAGTCGCGCCGTTGAAGATCAGCTTTCTCAGGTATGTATCGACGTGACCAGCGCCCCGACCTTGGAATCACTCAAGGCCCGACTGAAGGCCAAGCTGCGAGAATGATCCGAGTCTTTCTGCGCTTGATGCTGGTACACTGACTCTCGAGCTCGAAGCGAATCACGGTAAAGCCAGTGCAGGCAGCAAGCTCGCGGAGACCGAACGGACGTTCAAGACCCAGCCGAGGCGCGTCCCCATCAGCGTCGTTGTGCCTCAACGGTGGTGCCCTTGCAGGGCTCGCGCACGATTGCTGGAAACAGGCAGCGGACTTACCGCCCGACGCGAAAGATGAGGCCGCAGCCCGTGAGGCCGTCTTAGCCGCTGTGATGTTTGCCGCCGCGCGTGATGTTTCTCACGAGTGGGCGCGGCGCGTCATTCAGGCGATGCCGAAAACGACTCGCTTCTTGCCACGCTCACGGAGTCCTTTCACAGCCCGACTACACCGCGCCTGGCGGCTGATGGCAAGGCGTCTCTTAGAGACCACTCGACGGCTTGCCGCAGGAGGTTGCGCGCCTGTTGCCGATAATTCACAAGCTTGATTCCAGCATGGCCATCGAGTTCGACGACGTAATCGGAGCCGGGAACCACGAGCCGTGCGTAGAGCCACTTCTGGCGCACGGGCGCGCTACTGCCAACCACCGTAGTTCCGCCAATAACGGTTCCAGAACCCGACCGGATGCCTGTATCCCGCAAGCCACGGTCGACGATCTCCAAGACCACATCGGCGTCGTCGGGTCGATCGACTAACCGCAACACCTGCTGAAAGGCAGGTTCCTTCTGGTACTCTTCCCGGATGTCGCGATAACTCTCGTCGAACTGCTTGTTCGCGGGGACGAATCCTTCCTTACTTGGGAGCGGACCGAGGTACATCCTTGCTGGAGCCTGTACGGGAGTTGCCGAAACCTGCCCAATCACCAGCAGTACGAGAACCAGTGGGATGTTCAAAGTACTGCCTCCTTCCGGTCTAGGAGAACGAGGATTTCAGCATCAAGCCACTGAACCAAATGTTAGCGATATGGAACGACCCGTCAAGTCACCACTTTTTTCGTCGAATCAATGCTCGCCGTCAATATCCCACTCACGCCCTTCTTCGTCCTCGCAGGTTCCGGTCAGACTTCCGTCGAGTTCACAGCCAGGAAAATCGATCCACCCGCCTTTCGGAAAATACAACCGCGTTAACTCCGTTCCATCGACATCGGCGTCAAGTGGGTAGCTGTTGCCACTGCTAAGGTTTGTGACGTCCAAGGTGACGGTCCCGAAGTGGCCTTGGCTGAGGCTGGTCATTGGATTCGTCGTTTGTGGTGGAAGCGTCGTCATGTTGCCGACTCCGTGATGCTCATCCTGTGAGAGCGGATGTGCTGTGCACTCTCATCTCTGTTCAATCCGGCACATCGCGTCGGGCATCCGTTGGGGATACTGGCGCGGGACGTGGGCTGAACCGGTCGGCGCGCTGTTGGACGTGAGTCCACCGTTGCTTCCAGGCCCGCGGCATCATCCGGCCGCAGAACTGGCTGGGAGGCACAGGGGAGTCTTGCCCAAGTTTGAGTTTGACCCACGACCTGTAAGTTGCGACATTCGAAGTTTTCCAGGGAAATGCTCAGAATGACCTCAACGCGTGGCGCGATCTCGTCGGCCTCTCGGCGAGCGTTCAGATCATCACGAACATCGGCGTCAGCGTGCCGTGGCAAGCGGGACAGTCGTCTGGTCGTCCGGCAACGTGAAGCGCTGCTCCACGACCGGCAGGCGCGGCTGGACGGCGCGGGCGGGGGGCGCGGGGCGCCGTCGCCCCCTCGTCCCGCGGGCGTTTCTCCGAGGACGGGCCGAAGAAACGCCTGCGTCCGCTGCGCCAATGAAATCGTGAGCGCCTCGAGCTCGCCCTGAATGGCGACGACATCCGCGCCGGCCGCGGCCAGCAGCTGCGCCAGCGGTGTGGCGCTGGCGAACGCGCTGAACTCGTTGCCGCGACCAACCCCGCGCATCGCTCAGATGCTCGAAAAGAAGATCGACGCCTGGCAGCAGCAACTCGTAACGCAGGCCTGGTTTCTGACCGATAGACTCAACACCGGCCGGACGGCCTCGGGGATCGCCGGCTCCAACTGCCAATGAACGGTCGGTTCCTTGTCCTCCTGCACGCAATGGCCCTGGCCGCGGTGGTGGCTGCGGCCGGAGGCTCGGTCGGTTTGATGCTCTGGGTTGGTCGTCATAACCCTTCCAGCGTTCTCCTCCTTCTTTTCGCGCTCTGGGTGGTTTCCCCGTTCATGGGCCTGCAACTGGCCGACATGTTTTCGAAGCGTTGGTCGGTGAGAACGCAGGCGACGCTTCACAGCGTGACGCTGACGCTCACGCTGGGCTCTCTGGCCATCTACTGCTACGTGGCGCTGAGGCCCCCGACGCCCGACGCCGGCTTTCGTGTTCCTGGTCGTTCCCCTGGCGTCATGGCTGCTCATGGCGACAGCGGTCCCGGCAGCCGCGCGAATATCCGGCACGTCGGCACGCCGCGGACCCGCGGGCACGATGGTTTTGGAGCCGTCAGTTGGCGTCGTGGAATCGGAGCTGCAAGCGCGGCTGATCGCGATCAACGAGGGCCACTCCGGTCCGCTTCGCCCATATCCCTTCGCGTTATCCGTACGGGACAAATCCGGAACGCTCGTTGCTGGACTAAAGGGCCTGGTGTACTGGAATGTCTTGCGCATCGACCTCCTCTGGGTAGACGCCGCGCACAGGGGAAAAGGACATGGTGTGTCCCTCGTGCGCCGCGCGGAAGAGGTGGCGAGGGAACGCGCGTGCGAGGTGGCCTTCGTGAGCACGTTCGACTTTCAAGCCCCGGACTTTTACGTGAAGCTCGGCTACACCGGCATCGGCGAACTACCTGGCGTGCCCGAAGGGTCGAGACTGCGGTGGTTCAGCAAGCGGCTGTAGGTTTGCCCACGATTGCACTCTCGACGATCAGCCTCCGGCCAGGCCTCTGATTCGTCGATAATCTAGCTGTGAGCGCATCAGGCAACGCGCCTTCGGAAGGACTGGCGCCGAAGACCCGCGAGGCCATGCTGCGGATGCAGCAGCGGCACTTCCAGCGCCTGCTCGCGCAGGTGTGGCGGCGCTCCCCCTTCTATCGCGAGTACTACGCCGGACACGGCATCCGCGAAGAGCACCTTCGTGACGTGTCCGTCGCCGATCTGCCGCTACTGCACAAGAAAGTTCTGATCGACAACTTCGATCGCGCCGTCACGGACGCCAGGCTTCGACGGACGGATGTCGAGGCATGGCTCAATCACAATCGCAACCCCCGCGATAGTTTTTGCAGCGCCACGATTGTCCTTCATGGATCGGGCACGTCCGGGGACATCGGCATCTTCGCGTACGATCACAAGGCCTGGGCGATCGCCGACATCACGCTGGCGGCGCATCTGCCGCTGCCGGAAAATTTCCCGAACGGCAAGACACGGATCGCTTTTTACATCTCGACGAGCGGCCACTTCGCCACCGTGTCCACGGCCAGCTCCATGCCGGACAGTGTCTACGAGACACTCCTCCTGTCGCTGCTCGATCCGAGCGACCAGACGGTGCAGCGATTGAACGAGTTTCAACCGCACCGCCTCAACGGCTATTCGAGCTGCGTGGCCCAGCTTGCGGAGTTCGCCCTCCAAGGCCGCCTTCGGATTGCGCCGCAGCGAATCTTCGTCCACGGCGACATGCTGACCGGCGCGATGGAACGACAGATTCTGGCCGCCTGGAATGCGCCCATCTACGTCCTTTACGCCTGTGCCGAGTCAAAATTCATGGCCATCCGAACGCCAGGATCCGACCAGATGACGGTCCTGGACGATCTGAATGTCCTGGAGGTGCTGGACGAACGCGATCAACCCGTCGCGCCGGAGCAGGAGGGTCGCGTGGTCTTGACCAATTTGTACAACGTCGTGCTGCCGATCCTCCGCTACGAGCTCGGCGACTACGTGCGAAGAGGCACGCCGGCGCCGGACGCTCCGTTTACGACGCTGCGGGAAATCCGTGGCAGGGTGCACGACGCCCTCCCCGTGGTGCTCGCCGACGGGCAGCGAGACACCATCCATCCGCTCGTGCTGGACATCCAGGTCCCGACCGTGGACAAGGTTCAGTACGTGTCGGTAGGTCCGGATCACATCCGCATCGACTATGTGGCCCCGCAGGATATGGAGGCGGCCGTCAGGCAGCAGTTCGATTACATCCTTCGCGAAAAGAGCGCCACGCGAACCACCGTCGATGTCCGACGAGTCTCCTCGATTGCCAACGATCCCAAGACCGGCAAGTTCCGCCTGGTAAGGTTCGAGGGCTGGACGCCCAGGAGCGCGCCCTCAAGTCCGAGTAGCGCTTCTCATGTCCCACGCGTCGTCATCGAGCCGGGCCGCTTTTTCGTGCCATTCGACAGGCAGGACATCGAACGATCGATTCCGACACGGTTCGAGCAGTTGGTCGAGAAGTTCGGCAACCGATCGGCCGTCGAGGATGGCGATCTCGCGCTGACCTACGCGGAGCTGAATCGCGCCGCCAACAAGATCGCCCATGCCATTCTCGCCCGGCGGGGACCGGGACAAGACCCCGTCGCGCTCTTCCTGCCAGGCGGCGCACCCGCGGCCGCTGCGATCCTTGGCATTCTCAAAGCCGGGAAGTGGTACGTTTCCCTGGACGTCAGCCATCCTGCCGACAGGCTGGCTCGACTGCTTGAAGAGGCGCAGGCGCCGCTACTCCTTACCGACAACGCCCACGTCTCGTTGGCGCGAACCTTCGCGCAGGATTCGAGCGTCGTCGTGAACGTGGACGTGCTGAACGTCGATGCGCTTGGCGAGGAATTGCCAGACGTCAACCCTGGGCTGGCCGTCCCTCCGGACGCGTTCGCGTATCTTCTCTACACCTCCGGCTCGACCGGGCGGCCCAAAGGCGTGGTGCAGACGCATCGCAACGTGCTGCATCAGATGATGCTCTACACGAACGCCCTGAAGCTCACGCCGGAAGACCGGTTGACGCAGCTTCATTCCCACGCGTTCAGCGCGTCGCGGCTGGACATCTTCGGCGCGCTCATGAGCGGGGCCGCGTTGTGTCCGTTCCCGGTTGTGGCGGAGGGCATCGAAGGCCTGGCGCGCTGGCTGAAGAGCGCGCGGATTACGGTGCTCCATTGGTTCCCGACCGGGTTCCGCCACCTGGTCGATGCGATGAACGACGCGGATCTCGCTTCCAGACCTTCGGCTGGTCGTGCTCGGCAGCGAGTCGCTGCTCTGGCACGACGTGGAACTCTACAAGCGCCATTTCTCGTCGACGTGCGTGCTGGTGAATCGCTACGGTTCGACAGAGACCGGCAACATCAGCTGCCACGTCATGGACAAGCAATCCGCGATTCCCGCCAACCCCGTCCCCGTGGGTTACGCGGTCGACGATGTCGTCGTGATGGTGCTGGATGAGAGCGGCCGCGAACTAGGCAGGAATCAGACCGGCGAGATTGCGGTCAGGAGCGCGTACCTGTCGCCGGGCTACTGGCGTCGCCCGGACCTGACGTCGGAAGCGTTCTCGCCCGCATCGGGCTCCCCGCGGGAAACCGTCTATCGCACCGGTGATCTGGGGCAACTGCTCGCCGATGGCTGCCTGCTGCATCTTGGACGCAAAGACTCGCAGGTAAAAGTCCGAGGCTACCGCGTGGAGCTCGGCGAGGTGGAACAAACGCTCATGGATCATCCGGCGGTAACAGCATCCGCCGTGAGCACGTGGCAGGAGGGCGCGCAGGACGCGCGCCTCGTGGCCTACTACGTCGCCGGCGACGCGCCAGCGCCCGCGCCCGGCAGCCTCCGGACATTCCTGGAGAGCCGCCTCCCCGGGTACATGGTTCCCGCGGCCTTCGTCCGCCTGGATGCCCTTCCCGTGACGCCCAACGGCAAAGTGGATCGCGCGGCGCTGCCCGTCGCCTGTATTTGCGAGCGCGAACGCGGACGCCGGGGTTGAGAAACCACAGACGAGCGTCGAGCGCGCGCTGGCGGACATCTGGAGCAGCGTCCTGGGCGTGGGTGCCGTTGGCGTCAACGACAACTTCTTCGACCTCGGCGGCCATTCCCTGCACGCGATGACGATCATCTCGCGCGTGGCGGAGACATTCGCCTTCCACGTCTCGCTGCCGGAGTTCTTCGAATCGCCCACCGTGGCGCGCATGGCGGCGATGATCGCCGCGGCAGATCCGCGCGATCGTCCGGAAGGGGATCTTGCCGAGGACCTGTCCTGGCTGGAGTCGCTCTCGGACGAGCAGGCGCGACAACTCCTGGAGGGAACGACCGAGGAACTGGATTCGAAGCGGCCGCTCAGAAGCCCCAGCCGAGACTGAACACCACCTCGCGTGAAAACAGCAACGGTTCCGCCGCCATGAGCGCCAGAACGTTCGTAGCCGAGTGTCTTGGTCATGAGTTCGTGCCAGAGGTCGCCCCATCCGAACCGCGCAGGTTAAGACGCGCTCTGGTATCCTGCGCGCAACCTACGAAATGCCGGCCTTTTCCGTCCCCGCCGCCTACTACGCCGCCAGCGTGACCGACTTCATTGGAGAGACGACTGAGGCGATCCTCGGAACACTGACCGCAAAGAGTGCCTTTGCCGTGGACCCGTCGCAGCGAGACGCGTGGGTGGGCGAGATCGCGGTCCTCAAGACGGCGCGTCGCCGGCATCGAGGGGAGCGTGTTCCTCGAGTTCGACGTCCCGCGAATCGGCAGCCGGATCGACGCGGTGCTCGTCGCCGGACCGGCCGTGTTCGTCATCGAGTTCAAGGTGGGCGAGCGACAGTTCAATACCCATGACTTCAATCAGGCATGGGACTACGCGCTCGACCTGAAGAACTTTCACCTGGCCAGCCACGCCGCGCCGATTCTGCCGATCCTTGTGGCCACGGAGTCCGATGACCACGAGCCGACGCTCCTCGATCCGGCCGATGACCTCGTATTCCGACCGATGACCTGCAACGCAAAGGCGTTGGGCCAGGCGCTGCGGCTGGGCCTGGCACGAGTGACTGGAGCCACGATCGATCCCCTCGCGTGGGCCCGCGCGCCGTATCAGCCGACCCCGACGATCATCGAGGCGGCACAGGCCCTCTACGCTCATCATTCCGTGGACAGTATCGCGCGCCACGATGCTGGCGCGCGCAATCTCGGCATCACATCCCACCGCGTCGAAGAGATCATCGACCTCGCCCGTAAGGCTGGCCGAAAGGCCATCGTGTTCGTCACCGGCGTACCCGGTGCAGGCAAGACGCTGGTCGGCCTCAACGTGGCCACGAAGAAACGCGGCGAGGCGCCGACTCACGCGGTGTTCTTGTCGGGCAACGGCCCGCTGGTGAAGGTGCTGCGCGAGGCGTTGGCGCGCGACGAAATGACGCGCCTGCGTGCCAGGAATGACCGAACCCGCAAAGGGGTCGTGCAGCAGAAGATCAAGGCGTTCATTCAGAACGTGCATCACTTCCGAGACGCAGGACTGAACCAGGAGCGGGCCACCCAGCGATCACGTCGTGATTTTCGACGAGGCCCAGCGTGCATGGAATCGCGAGATGACCGCCGACTTCATGCGCCGCAAGAAGGGCCGGCCTGGGTTTACGCAGTCGGAGCCGGAGTTCCTCCTGTCGTATCTGGACCGTCACAGCGACTGGGCTGTGGTGATTTGCCTCGTGGGAGGCGGACAAGAAATCAACCGCGGCGAAGCCGGCATCTCCGCGTGGCTGGACGCGGTGTCGACGAAGTTCACGGGATGGTCCGCCTATATCTCGCCCAATCTGACCGACAGCGAATACGACGCCGGACACGCGCTCCAAAGCCTCGGCACGAAGGCAACTGTCGTCACCGACGAAAGCTTACATTTGTCAGTCTCGATGCGCTCGTTTCGAGCGGAGCACGTCTCTCGATTCGTCAAGGCCGTGCTCGATCGAGAAACGTCAGAGGCGCGTGACCTGCTGACGAGGCTCAGCCCTCGTTATCCGATAGCTCTCACACGGGACCTGAACCGCGCCAAGTCCTGGATCCGCAGCCGCGCTCGAGGCTCCGAACGCTTTGGCCTCGTAGCATCGTCGGGCGCCCAGCGGCTCAAGGCCGCACGCCGTGGATGTGCGGGTTGAGGTGGACCCCGTGCACTGGTTCCTGAACGATCGCGACGACACGCGCTCGAGCTTCTACCTGGAAGACGCGGCCACCGAGTTTCAGGTGCAGGGACTTGAGCTCGACTGGGTGTGCGTCGCGTGGGACGCCGACTTCAGATTCGCCACGACCGATTGGAGTTGTCACTCCTTCGTGGCGAGTCGATGGCACGCGATGAAGAAGGCCGACCGCCGAATCTACCTGCGCAACGCCTATCGCGTACTGCTCACGCGCGCGCGACAGGGAATGGTGATCTTCGTTCCCCTCGGTGACTCCGCTGACCCGACCCGTGTGCCCAGTTCTACGATGGCACCTTCGACTACCTGAAGGACTTAGGGGTCGACATCATCTAGGGCGTAAACCTCCGATGAGCGAAAACTCGCCGTATTTGCCTCGACCAACTAAGTGCGGCCACTGCGCTTCCATCTCGGCCCTCGGAGCGCGCCGCAACACCCCGACGTGCGCGAGAAGCGTGTAGGGACAGTATGAAGGGCTACAGCCAGGCTCAAGGAGTTGCAGGGAGACGCGGCAGCGCTTGTGCATTACCTACAGGCGCAGAACGGTATCAGGGTGAACCATGTCTTCTGATGGTGGGTTGATCCGGGCAAAGGGCAGCGACCGGCGACTCAGCGAGAGGGAGCGAAGGTTTGTGGCAGCGATGCTCGGCGAAGCCGCAGGCAACGCGACCGAGGCGGCGCGACTCGCCGGTTACAGTCCGAAAGGCGCCCGCTAGCGCGGCTCGTACCTGATGACAAAGAGTGACATCCGGAGGGCCGTCACGAGCAAGATCGAGCGCCTGGAGCAACGGTCGGAGGTCACGCAGGCACAAGTATTGCGGGAAATCGGCCGGCTCGCGTTCGCCGACATCCGGCGCCTGTTCGACATCAAGACCGGCCAGCTCAAGCCTGTGACCGAATTGAGCGACGACGTGGCGGCGACGCTCGTGAGCATCGACATCGCGCGCCAGACCGTAACGCGGCGCGTCAGCGGGAACGTGGAGACCGAGATCCGCGAACAGGTCATTCGAGTACGTCAAGCTGACAAAATCGGGGCCCTAACCCTCGCCGCCAAACATCTCGGAATGCTCAGAGCGGTCGTCCAGGTGGAGAGTCTGGAGGACCTCATCGCAAGATCGCGTCTGCCGCAGATTGGGGAAGTCGCCAGGGAGTCTACGTAGCCGACCTCATCGCGTCAGCACACCTGAAATGATCCAGCGTGGAGGGCAAGGGATGGCGTAGCCAAGGCCATTGACTGTGGTTTATGTACTACCTAAACTACAGGTCTACCATGCCAAGGCCGCGAGCGAAATTCACGAAGGCGACTGTCGTTACTGTGCGTGTGTCCGATGACATGCTGAAGAAAATGCGGGCCCTTCAGGAACGCGACGGCATTCCTATTTCTGAGCAGATTCGCCGTGGTGTCCGCCGGTGGCTTCGGACAAAGGGCGTTCGTGCCTGACGCAGGGACGAGGAGGTGGGGAAGATGGTAACCGCGATCTACGCTCGAAAAAGCACCGACCAGGTCGGCGTGGCCGCTGAGCAGCGGTCGGTCGCACGTCAGGTTGCACACGCCAAAGCCTACGCGGAGCAAAAGGGCTGGACCGTTGACGATTCCTATGTCTACATCGACGACGGCATCAGCGGCGCCGAGTTCGCCACGCGGCCCGGCTTTGTCCGGATGATGAACAGTCTGAAGCCGCGACCGGGCTTCCAAGTGCTCATCATGTCGGAAGAATCACGACTCGGTCGCGAAGCGATTGAGACCGCGTACGCGCTCAAGCAACTCGTCACCGCCGGCGTCCGCGTGTTCTTCTACCTCGAGGACCGCGAACGCACGCTCGACTCCCCCACCGACAAAATCATGCTGTCGTTGACGGCCTTTGCCGACGAACTCGAACGCGAGAAGGCTCGGCAGCGCACCGCGGACGCGATGCAACGGAAGGCTCGGTCTGGCCACGTCACCGGTGGCCGTGTGTTCGGGTACGACAACCACGAGATCGTTGGACCTGATGGGCGCCGCTCACACGTCGAACGGCGCATCAACGAGGCAGAAGCCGCCGTCATCCAGCAGATCTTCGAGCTGTGCGCCAGCGGCATCGGCGTGAAGACGATCGCCATCATGCTCAATGATGCAGGCGCGCCGAGCCCAAGAGCGCGCGAGGGCCGCGCCAATGGCTGGGCGCCCTCCTCCGTGCGCGAGGTCCTATACCGGGAGCGATACCGCGGCGTGGCCCTGTACGGGCGCACGAAGAAGCGCGATCGCTGGGGCCAGAAGCACGTCACGCGTCGGCCGGAGTCGGAATGGGTGCGCCACGAGTGTCAGGAGCTGCGCATCGTCAGTGAGGCGGCCTGGGACGCTGCACATACCAGACTCGCAGCGGCTCGATCGACGTATCTGCGGAAGACCTCCGGACAGCTCTGGGGTCGTCCCATGACCGGGCTCAACGCGAAGTACTTACTCGTCGGGTTGATGCATTTTGCCTCATGCGGTGGCGGCGTCCTGGTGAAGTCACGGCATCACGGCCGGAAGCGGAACTATCGCTATGCGTGCTCGTCGTACCACCTCCGCGGACGCTCGGTCTGTAGCAATCACCTGGAACTACCGATGGAGGCCGCGCACGATTTGATGCTCGACGCGGTCGAGCAGGACATCCTCGCACCCGACGTCGTCGACGCGGCGATTGCGGAAGCGGTGGCGCTCCTCGCTGACCAAGCCACAAGTACGTCGCACCGGGAAAACGCCCAGCGTCAGTTGCGAGCTGTCGAATCTGAGCTGCGAAACCTGACGGCTGCCCTCGCCAGCGGCGCCGGCGACCTGTCCAGCGTCGTCGCGGCGATCCGAGAACGAGACCAACGGCGGGCCCGTATTTCGAGCTCCGGGCCCGCCTCAGTTTTGGGCGAATTTTCGAAGGATTTCTCGGTCCAAGCGGTATGGTGCGCCCGACAGGATTCGAACCTGTGGCCTACGGCTCCGGAGGCCGTCGCTCTATCCAGCTGAGCTACGGGCGCTTTGGAGAATCTCCACGGAGGTCCTCCAGCTTATCAGAACGAGTACCGCAAGGAGAACTGAACGGTTCGCGGTCCCGCTTGATCCACAGGCTGTGTCGCCGTGATTCGCCCGAAGGCGCTCGAAGTGATGTTTGTGTTGGGCACGTCGAGGTTCTCGATGTTGAACAGATTCGAGAAGGCCATTTCGAATCGGAAGCGCGTCCCGGTAGAGGATCCGAACGACTTGCCGATTGTCATGGAGAACACCTCGGTCCCGGGTCCGACCAGGATGCCGACGCCGGCGTTGCCGAAGCGGCCGATATTGTCGCCGGGCTTCGCGAAGGCGGCCGGATTGAAATACTGCGCCACGGTCGGGTTGGCCTGAGTCGGGTCACCAATCTGATCGGGCCGTTGCGTGGCGGTGAATCCGCGAGTCGTGGTGCCCGTGCCTGACGGGTCGCCGTTGCTGAAGAAGGGCGTCAGGAACGGCCCCGACTGCAGCAGAAGCACGCCGGTCATGTCCCATCCGCCAACCAACGCATCGAGCCCTCGACCGATGTCGCGGCCGAAGTGTCGATCCCGTCCGAAAGGCAACTGGTAGAGGAACGTGCTGATGAACCGGTGGCGCCGCGTAAACGCGACATTCCCGTAGTCCGCGTTGCCGCGGAAGAGATCCAGCGTCGTGGCGCCGTTCTCCGCAGCGAACGCGGTCGGAACCGCGCCAGCAGAGTCGGACAATTGGCGCGCAAGTGTGTACGACCCGTCCAGGGTGAGGCCACCCGAGAGCCGCCGGTTGAGTTCCACACCCAGCGCGTCGTATCGCGACCGCGGGTTGTTCGCGCGGGTCGTCACCACGTTCCAATCAGTGAACGGCCGCGTGTCCTTCACGGCATCGTAGCCGAGCGTGTTGGACGGCACCTGGTTGAGATCGGGGCTCCAGACGAGATTGTTGGTCGTCGAACCGACGTAGCTGGCGCGTACACCCGTGCTCGATCCGAGATCCCGCTCGATTGTCAGGCTCCACTGGACACTCCGTGGATCGTTCATGTCGATCTGGTTGGCGCGGCGGAAGTCCAGCGTGCCCGGCGGCAGCGCGCCCTGCGCCGTGGACGCCGACGAGATGTTGGGAAAGACGAACGGGCTCGCCAGGCTGTTCGAGAAATTGACCGCCGCCGCCGTCACTGTCGCGACCATCGAGTAGTTGACTGACCCGTACAGCGGCACCGTGTAGATGCCGATCCCGCCTCGTATCACCGTGCGGCCGTCCTCTGACGCACGCCACGCGATGCCAATTCGCGGACTGATATTGTTCTTGTCCGTGAAGCGCAGCGCGGACGGCAGGCCGGCCTGATCGGCCGTCACGAACGGCGTGTTGGGCACCGACTTCCGCACGATATCCGGCACAAGAGCGAGGCCCTGTTCGTCGGACACAATGACCCGGCCGCCTGGGTAGTTCGGGTCGAAGTTTCCCAGCTGATCGGTCCGGTCGTTCATCGCCGGACGCAGATCGTACCGAAGACCAAGATCGACGGTGACACGGCGGGACGGCCGCCACGAGTCCTGCACGAAGAACGCGTAATACGTCGAGTAGGGATTCACGTCGGGCGCCGGCAGGATGTAGCCCGTGGAGTGCGGCAGGCCGAGCAGAAAGTCCGCAAAGGCGTTGCCGGTGAACGCACCATCGAAGCTGTACCGGCCGAGCTCCTCGCCGTCGAAAAAGGAAATCTGGTCCTTGTACTCCACGTACTGGATGTCCGCACCCGCCTTGATCGAGTGTCGGCCCGCGAGCCAGGTCAACGTATCAGTCCCCTGGATGACGCGCGAGAGAATGTCGAACGGCTTCTGGCCACCGGTCGAGATGAACGATCCGTCGTTGAACTCGAAGTGCGGAAACCCGCCCTGCGCCGGCGGACCGGCCAGGCCGATCAGCCCGACCTGCTTCACGAGATCGGCCCCCTGCGAGGCGTTCGTGTAGCTGTCCTGTTCCACGGTATTCGACCAGCCCACTCGGGCCTCGTTGACGAAGCGCCCGTGGACCCAGTTATGAGCGGCTGCGATCTGCCGCACCTCCGTCTTCTTGAAATGATCACCCTGCGTGGTGTTCCAGTCGTTGCTGCTCGGGCTGCGGTCGTCGACGTTCTTCCACGTGAACCGTACAAATGTCTTCTGGTTAGCCGACAGATTGCCGTCGACCCGGCCATCGAAACCGTTCACCGTGTAGTCGCCCGGCGAGTTGACGATGTAGTTGGGCGCGTTGATCGCGGCGCCGGTGGACTGGTTCTGATGCACGTAGAAGGCGTCGAGAATCTGCGCCGAGGTCGGATTCACCGGGATCTGATTGTTCGGAAACGGCTGGCCCGTGGCGGGGTTGAGAATCGATCCGGACACGCTGGACAGATTGCCGGCGCGCCACGCGTCCGGCGGGACGACCTGACTGAGCGTCACCTCGTTCGGGCGGCGAACGCCTTCATAGGTGCCGAAGAAGAACACGCGATTTCTGGCAATCGGCCCACCGCCCGATAGACCGAAGCTGTTCGTCTGGACGTCCGGCTTGATGGCGTCGCCCGCTGCGTCGCGAGGCGTGAACTGCGAGGTCGCGCTGAGCGCGCTGTTCTGATTGAACCAGAAGCCGGTGCCGTGCATCCGGTTCGATCCGCTCTTGGTGGTCGTCGTGCAGATCGGTAACCTGCATGAACTCGGCACTGTTGCTGGCCGACGCCACCTTGAATTCCTCGATCGACTCGACCGAAGGAAATAGTTCGCGCGACGGCCCGCCGTACCGGATGCGCTGCGTCGAGATGCCGTCAACCGAAAACTGCGTCATGAACGGAAGCGCGCCGGCCACTGAGATGTTGCCGGCGCGATCCTGCTGAACACCCTGTGACAGGGTTGCGACCACGATGGGGCTCGTGTTGTTCGTGGCTCGGAAGTTCAGCGCCAGTTTGTTGATGTCGTCGCCGGACCGCGAGCTTTCAATCGCGGCCCGTTCCGTCTCGACGACCGGCCTGACCGCCGTCACTTCCACCTGCTCGGTTGCGCCCGCAACCAGCAGCTGCAGGTTCACCCGGACAATCTGGCGGGCCAGCAGTTCGACGTCGCGTGTCGCGTCGCCGAAGCCGTCCAGATGCGCTGTCACCCGGTAGATCCCCGCATCGAGGTTCACCAGCTGGAAGTCGCCCGACACGGCTGTCACCGTCGTGCGCTGCGCGCCGGTCGCCGTGCTTGTCACCGTGATCGTCGCCCCTGGAATCACTGCGCCGGACTGGTCGGTGATGGTGCCGGTGAAGGTGCCGAACGTCGACTGCGCGCTGGCGACGCGCGGGACGAGTTCGGCTGAAAGGGTCATGAACGCAATCACGATGATGAAGATCAGGCTGCGCAGCGATCTGGTAAACATCAGACCTCCTTCAATCGCGGCGATCCTAAAGTCGCGTCATGACCGGACCTTGTCGGCTTGACATCCTTCGCGTAAGCAAGTCATCACTTTGCTGTAACGATGCGTCACGCAAACGTCACGAGCGGCTTCTACAATCGCGAGCACTGATTGATCAGGAGGCCGTGCCCATGAAGCGTCCCGTCTTCCGGCTCGCATTTGCGCTGCTTGCGATTGCCGCGTCCGCCGCACCACGGGCTGCCCAGCAGGATGGTCGCACCAGTGATGCAGTCGTCCTCGTCACGCTCGACGGCGCCCGCACTGAAGAAATATTCGGCGGACTCGATCGCGACGTGCTGGAGAGCACGCTCAAGGAAGGCGACAAGATTGACGATGCATTGGCATATCGACGGTTTGCGGGCGTGTCCTCGGACGACCAGCGACGGAAACTGATGCCGTTCTTCTGGACGCTCGTCACCAGCGAAGGCTCGATCGCGGGCAACCGCACGCTGGGCAGCGCGGTTCGCCTCAGCAATCGACACTGGTTCTCCTATCCGGGCTACGCCGAGATTCTGCTGGGCGAAGCGCACGACGATGACATCAAGAGCAACGACGCGATCAGGAATCCCTACAGCACCGTGCTCGAGGGGCTCAGTGCTCGTTTGAATCTTCCCGCTGACAAGGTCGCGACCTTCGCGTCGTGGAGCGTCTTCAACGAGATCGTCGAGCACACGCCGGGCGCGACCTTCATCAACGCGGGCGTGCAGCCGTTGCAGGTTCCAGCGCCGGAAGCCGTCACACTCAACGAACTCCAGCGGGAGGTGGTTACCCCGTGGGACGCGACCCGCTTCGATGCCTTCACGTTCCGTCTGGCCATGACGTACCTCGCGAGCGTCAGGCCGCGCGTGCTGTACATCGCGTTCGACGAGACCGACGATTGGGCGCACGACGGCCGTTACGATCGAGTGCTCGAGGCCTACGCGCGAATCGACGGCTATCTGAAGGAGCTGTGGACCTGGCTGCAGAGCCAGCCCGATTATCAGCGGCACACGCACTTGCTCGTCACGACCGATCACGGCCGGGGACATACACCGAAGGACTGGCGCGATCACAAGAACACGGTCAATGGATCGCAGGACGTCTGGATTGCGTTTGTCTCGCCAAAGATGGCTCGACGCGGCGAGTGGCACGATGCGGAAACGCTGTCGTCGAACCGGATCGCCGCAACACTGGCCGACTGGATGGGCGTCGACTGGAGCCGGGAGCGGCCGGCGGCGGGCGCGCCCGTTCGCTAGTCGGCATCAGAGTCGGCCATGGACCGTTCTCACTTTCTTTGGGCCGTTGCTGCCTTTGTCGCAGGTGTCTTCCTGGCGCGCTCTGGCAACCTCACAGGCCTCCGCGCGGCGGACCCTGGCGACCGGACCGACGCGCTCCGCGCCGCCATCGTCGGCGGCGCCGCTCGCAACGTCCTGCTCTTCATCGGCGACGGAATGGGAGACTCCGAAATCACGCTGGCGCGCAACTACGCACTCGGCGCGGCGGGACGGCTTGCGCTCGACACGCTTCCCCTGACCGGCGCCTACACGACGTATTCGGTGGACGAGCAGGATCCGACGCGTCCGAACTACGTGACCGATTCAGCCGCAGGCGCCACGGCGTGGGCCACCGGCACCAAGACGAGCAATGGTCGGATTGCCACGACCGCCGGCACCGATCGGGATCTGATCACGATCCTCGAGATCGCTTCAGCAGCGCGGATTCCGGACCGGCCTCGTGACGACGGCGGAACTGACCGACGCCACGCCGGCGGCGCTGGCTGCGCACGTCGCAGCCCGAACCTGTCAGGGCCCGGCCGACATGGCCCAATGTCCGCAGGACAGAACGAGCGCCGGCGGACCTGGCTCGATCGCCGAGCAGGAAATCGCGCACGGTGTCGACGTGCTGCTCGGCGGCGGATACCGCCGGTTCGATCAGCCGACCGACGGAGGTCCGGTGGTCCTGCAGACGCCCTCGCGAACGGCTATCGCATCGTGACCTCGAGCGGCGGGCCTCGAGTACGCACAGCCTGGTCAGCGCATACTCGGCTTGTTTGCACCTGGCGACATGACGTCGGAGTGGGCGGGCACCGAAGCGCTTCCATATCCGAGCAACGTCGAAACGCCCCAGTCCTGCCAGCAGGACCGGCGTCCGGCTAGCGAGCCGAGCCTTGCAGAAATGACGACGCGGGCGATCAGCCTGCTCGAGCGGCCGAACCAAGCGGGACCTGGCTTCTTTCTCCAGGTCGAGGGCGCATCAATCGACAAACGGAGCCACGACGCCCAGCCGTGCGGTCAGATCGGCGAGACGATCGCGTTCGATCACGCGGTGAAGATCGGCATCGACTACGCCAAGGCGCATCCGGACACGCTTCTCGTCGTGACGGCCGATCACGGACACGCGGGCCAGATTGTTTCGGTGCCGAGCGACGTCGATCATCCGATCGGTCTGCTCAGCGTGCTCGTCACCGCAGACCGGACGCCGATGGCCGTTTCCTACGCCACGAATGTGTATCACCGGCTTCAAGATCACACCGGAACCCAGGTCCGTATCGCCGCCATGGGTCCGCAGGCCGCCAACGTCGTCGGCCTGATGGATCAGACGGATCTCTTCCACCTGCTCGTTCGCGCGCTACCGCCCACACCGCATACGGCGTCGAAATAGAGTGTGGAGGTAGAGGGACGCGGTGGTCAGAGCGAGAGCGCGATCGACCGCAAGAGCCAGATGTCTGCGAACACACCCAGCGCGGCAATCACCCACCAATAATGGAAGGTCCACTCCGCAACATCAAAGCGGTCGATGTGTCGGGAACTCACATGTTCAAAGTAAGTTGCGAGAACTGAGCGCGTACTAACAAAGGCCTAAAAAGTACCTAAGAAGACGCGCTGAACTGAAGCGGAGCCGACTACAATCGCCTAAGAAATGGCTTAAGTCGCCCCGGTCACGGCCGGGCGGCGCGGGGGACCCGAGAAACGGGGCGAATCCGAACAGTGGTTCGGTAGAGGACTTCCAACCTCGAGCCCGGCAGCTAACCCCGTCGGCCGTTGGAAGGTTTGGCGTGCCCGAAGAAGGTCTATTCCCGCAAGTCAAACGGCTGCTCGTCGGCAAGCCGATTCCCTCGCACCTCGCGCATCACGAACGTCTGTCCCGACGTCGACCGGTCTTGCCGTACTCTCATCGGACGCCTTTCCTCGGTGGCCTATGCAACCGAAGAGATCGTCCGCGTGCTGGTGCTCGCCGGCACCGCGGCACTCAGCATCGCCAGCCCGATCGGCTTCGTCATCGCCGACGATTCTGGCAATCGTTGTCTTCTCGTACCGACAGACGATTTACGCCTACCCGAGCGGCGGCGGTGCGTACATCGTCGCCCGCGAGAACCTGGGTGCAACAGCCGGCGCTCGTCGCCGCGGCCGCACTGCTGATCGACTACATGCTGACCGTGGCGGTCAGCATCGCGGCAGGCGTGGCCGCCCTGACGTCCGCGTTCCCGCAGTGGCACGTCAACCGCGTCGAGCTGACGCTTGGCTTCGTGCTGCTCCTGATGATCGGCAACCTGCGCGGCATTCGGGAATCCGGTCGGATCTTCGCCATTCCCACGTACTTCTTCATCGTGACGACGCTGCTGCTGATCGGCGTTCGGTGCGTGGCACGCCCTGACCGGGACGGTTCATCCCGTCGCGACCGTGATCCCACTGCCAGCCGTCGGCGACCGAGCGCTGACGCTCTTTCTGTTGCTGACGGCGTTTTCGAACGGGTGCACGGCCATGACCGGCGTGGAGGCGGTGTCCAACGGCGTGCCGGCATTCAGGCCGCCCGAATCGAGGAACGCCGCGGCGACCATGCTCATGATGGCCGTGCTGTCGATCACGATGTTCCTCGGCATCACGCTGCTGGCGCAGTCGTACCACGTCCTTCCGAGCGAGCACGAAACCGTCGTGTCGCAACTGGCGCGCGGCGTCTTCGGCAGTCGCGGGCGATCGCCGTACTACGCCGTCCAGGCGGCGACCATGCTCATCCTGGTGCTGGCGGCCAATACGGCGTATGCCGACTTCCCGCGTCTGGCGTCGATTCTGGCGCGCGATCGCTACCTGCCGCGGCAGTTCATGAACCAGGGCGATCGGCTGGCGTTTTCGAACGGGATCGTCGGCCTGAGCGTCTTCGCGGGCATCCTGCTCGTCGTCTTTCGGCGGCGACACCCACGCGTTGATTCCGCTCTACATGATTGGCGTCTTCGTCTCGTTCACGCTGTCACAGGCCGGCATGGTGGTGCGGTGGCGGCGATCTGCGGACGCCCGGGTGGCGAAGGAACGCGTTCGATCAATGGCCTCGGCGCCATCGTGACTGGGGTCGTGCTGATCGTCGTGGCGGTCACGAAAGCGCTATGAAGGCGCGTGGATCATCATTCTCCTGATCCCGCTGCACGTCGTTGTTCTTCCGAGCGACGCGCCGCCACTACGACGACGTCGCCGCACAGCTCACACTGAAAGGCTGGCGTCCCACGGGTCTCCGTCAACAACACCGTGATCGTTCCGGTCAGCGGCATCCAGCGGGCCGTCGTCGAAGCTCTTGACTACGCGAAGACACTGTCGCCGGACGCGCGGGCGGTGTACGTGAACATCGATCCAGCTGAGACCGAGCGCGTCAAAGCTCAGTGGACGGAGTGGGGGGAAGGGGTGCCGCTGGTGGTGCTCGACTCGCCGTACCGATCGATCATGGAGCCGCTGCTCGAGTACATCGAACACCTCGAATGGCGCGGGACGCGGCGACTACGTCACCGTGGTGCTGCCGGAATTCGTGCCGGCGCGCTGGTGGCACCACTTGTTCCACAATCAGCGCGCCCTCCTCATCAAGGGCGCGCTCCTGTTCAAACGAAACACGGTGGTCACGAGCGTGCCGTTTCATCTGCATCACTAAAATGCCGATCTCCAGGAAGATCGGATGCGCTGACGCTGCTGAGTGCCTTCGGCGCGATCGCGGCCGCTACCGCCGTTCTGCGACTCGGTTTCCATCTCGCCAACCCGACGATTGCCGCGCTCACCTACCTGCTCGTCGTGCTGCTTGCGGCGACCGCGGCGACCTTGCGTGTGGCGATGGTCACGTCGATCGTCGCCGACCTCTGCCTCAACTACTTCTTCCTGCCACCGCTCGGCACGTTCGTCGTCGCTGATCCGGAAAACTGGGTCGCGCTCTTCGCATTTCTCGTTGTGAGTGTCGTCGCGAGCGACCTTTCGACCAAAGCACGCGACCGCGCCGCCATGGCCATCGAGCGCGCGCAGCTGCTGGAGGAACGGAAGTCCGCCGAGCTGGCGCGACAGAGCGAGGCATTGAAATCGGCGCTCCTCGTGTCGCTGGCGCACGATCTGCGGACGCCGCTCACGGCAATCAGGGTGGCTGCCAGCAATCTGCAGGCGTCCTGGCTGGCCGACAGCGACCGACGCGAGCAGACCGATCTGATTCTTTCGGAGGTCGGCCGCCTGAATCATCTCTTCGGCAACATTCTCGAGATGGCCAGAATCGACGCCGGCGCGGTCAACGCTGAAGCGCAATGGGTGCACCCGTCCGAGATCGTCGAAGCGGCGTCGCGATCGCGTGTCGCAGGCCTTGCGAGATCATCCGATCAGCGTTGAAGTGGAACCAGACGCGCTGGTTCACGTCGATCCCCGGCTCACTGCAGCAGCGTTGTCGCAGCTGCTCGAGAACGCGGCGTGGTACGCGCCAGATGCGTCGCCCATCGCCGTGAACGCTTCAGTCACATCCGACGGACTGACGCTGAGCGTGCGCGATCGCGGTCCGGGGATCGCTGCGACCGATCTGCCGCACCTCTTCGAGCGTTTCTACCGGGGTCGCGAGGCGGGTCGCCGGGCCGCCGGGACCGGCATGGGCCTGTCGATTGCGCGGGGGCTGCTCGCGGCCCAGCACGGCGACGTCCGCGCCGAAAACTGTCCCGATGGCGGCGCTCGATTCACGATTGTCGTTCCGGCTGAAAGCCGCGTGGCTGTCCGCGTACACGCCATGACCAACGCCGCCCGAGTTCTGCTCGTTGACGATGAAGTCGCGATTCAGCGGACGACCGGTCCGCTGCTGCGGTCGCGTGGCTACGACGTGGAGGTGGTCGGCACGGGCGCGGACGCGCTGAATGCGGCGCATCTCAGACCGCCGGATCTGATTGTGCTCGACCTGGGGTTGCCCGACATGGAGGGTTCTGAGGTCTGCCGCAGCATCCGGGAAGATTCCGCCGTCCCGATCATCATCCTGTCCGCTCGCGGCGCAGAGGTGGACAAGGTCGACGCACTGGACCTTGGCGCCGACGACTACGTCACGAAGCCGTTCGGTCCCGAGGAGCTGCTCGCGCGCATCCGCGTGGCTCTCCGCCGAGTGTTCTCGGATGATCTGTCGCCTGCCGGGCGCCTCCAGCTTGGCGATTTGACCATCGACTACGATCGCCGTCGAGTCATCCGAGCCGAGGAAGAGATCCGCCTGACGCCCAAGGAGTTCGATCTCCTCGCGCTGCTCGCGCAGAACGCGGACCGCGTCCTGACGCACCGGGCCATTCTGAAGGCGGTCTGGGGACCGAACGCCGTCAATCAGCCGGAACACTTGTGGGTGCTCGTCGGACAGCTTCGCAAGAAGATCGAGCCCGACCCCGCGCACCCTCGCTATCTGCTCAGCGAACCGTGGGTCGGGCTATCGCCTCGCCACCGAATCTTCCGAGTAGAGACGCAGCCCCACCCGACCCACCTGCCCCACCCGCCCTTCCAGCCCTACGGGGCCTTGGTGCTGAACGCGTAAATCCAGGCCACGCTGATCGTGTTCTGGCTCTTCTTCAGTTCGCCGTCGCCGTTCGTGAAGTACGGGTGCTGCAGGTAGTCCCCGCGGTACTCCACGCGCATGATCAGCCCGTCCTTGAGCTTGGCCTCGCCGGTCAGCGTGAACTCGTTGGCGTCCTGGCCGATGAACCCGGTCCAGTTGTCCTGGTCGTTGAAGAACTCGTAGCGCGGCGTCACCGAGAACACGTCGTTCGGCTGCCACTTGGCGTACACCGCGGCGCCCTGCCAGGACAACCCGTTTTCGGCGCCATAGTCGTAGTTGAAGGCGAAGTTCAGCCGCGACGTGATCGGAAAGGCGACGATGGTGTCGGACAGCTGCCGCCAGTGGTCGTTGGTCCCCGTGAGTTCCGGGCCGAAGAGGTAGTTTTCGCTGAGGGTGAGCTTGGCGTTCGGCTTGTAGGCCACCGAAAAGCCCAGGCTCTTGCCCGTGTTGTTGTCCACCGTGTTGTTCCAGCCGTTGAACAGGAACCCGGTCACGCTGAACTGGTCGTTGACGGTGTACGCCGCCCGCATCCCCATGTGGTAGAGCGGAATCGCCCACGTGAACAGCAGGCCCCGCGAGTAGTTCCAGTTGTCCTTGGCTTCGATCACCTCGAAGCCCGCCGGGGTCACGAACTTGCCGACGTCGATCTGCAGCCCGTCGCCCGCCAGGTAGCTGAGGTACGCCTGCTGAATGTTCTGATAGACCGTCGTGCCGCCCGGGTCGAAGGCGGTCACCAGATTCGCCGTCGACCCGTAGTCCAGATCGATGCGGAACCCGCCGCGGCTGTCCATGGTCGGCTTCTTCTCGAAGGCGATCTCCGCCACGCTCAGGCTGAACGCGTTGTGGGTGACGTCGAACGCCCGGAGCGCGTTTTCCACCTCCACGTCGCCGAGCTTGTAGGCCGTGCCCGGCTTGTTGAAGTTGTACAGATAGTAGACATCGGCGAAGCCCGAGAGCTCCGTGTTGGCAAAGAACTTCAGCACCGGGTTCTCCGCGGGCTTGTCCGCGTCGGCCGGCTTGTCCTGCGTGGCCGGCGGTTGGACCTGCGCATCCGCCGCGGCCGCGTCGCTGCGTGCGGCGGCCATCACGGCATGCTTCATCGCGGCCGCCAGCCCCTGTTCGATCGGATCACGCTGCTGCGCGGCCGCC
>CAVRXZ010000019.1:0-51103 GCA_963725105.1 uncultured Acidobacteriota bacterium | reverse complement strand
ATCCTCGAATTCGTCTACCTCTGAGCCGCTCCATGCTCGCGTACCAGGGCGGCTACAATATCGTCGACGCTTGCCTGCACGTCAGCGTCCGTGAGCGTGCGATCCGGAGCCTGGAACGTCAGCCGAACCGACAGGCTAACGGCGCCTTCAGGGATCCCCTTGCCTTGATAGCGATCGAAGAACGTCACCGCCGCCAGCGGCGCTGCTGTCCGGGCTCCAGCGGTCTGAATGGTGCCACGAATGATATCCGCAGGCAAGACATCACGCACGAGAACTGACAGATCGCGCACGACAAACGGATAGCGGGGCGGGATCACGACCGAGTTGACCATGTCGATTCCGGGCGTCCCGATAAGATCGAGGCCCAGCTCGGCCACGTAGAGTTCGCCTTCGCGCGGGAGTCCCCGGGCATCAGCCGTGCCCGGATGGAGCATCCCGACCAGGCCCAGCCTCCTCCCATCGGCTCCAACAATGGCCGCCGACCGCCCGGCTGCCAGAAACGTTTCCTGTGCCGGTTCGAAGCGGGGGATCGTCCCAAGGACGTCGCACAACTGCTCCACCATTCCCTTGACGTCGAAGAAGTCGATCGGTCGGACGCCGCCGGACCAGTGTGTCGGCGAAGAAGGCCCGGTGCATGCCAAAGCCACTGCCCGGCTCTCTCCACGCGTAGAGAACGTCGTCCCTACCTCGAACAGCGCTACATCGTCTCGCCCGTGGCGGCGGTTGTGCGCCACCGCGTCAACCAGACCGGGAAGGAGTGAGGGTCGCAAGGTGTCGAACTTGGCCGACAGCGGGTTGGCGATGCCGACCGCTCCGTCCCCCCCGCTGGTGGCAAACGCCCCAGCTGCATTGGCGTCGATGAAGCCGAACGTAACGGCTTCTGACAGTCCCGCGGCGGTCAGTACGCGGCGGATGAGCTGGTCGCGGCGGATGCCGGTAGTGGGTGGCTCCGGAGGGACCGTCACGACCGGGAACGTCGCCGGAATGCGGTCGAATCCGAAATGCCGTCCCACCTCCTCGACAAGGTCGGCTTCCCGAGACAGATCGACACGGAATGAGGGGACGACGATGTCCCATCCGTCGGTCGTCACGGTGACTGACAGGCCTAGCCCGCGCAGGATTCGGTCCACGTCCGCGTCGGGAACCGTTGTACCGAGCAACAGCGCCAGGCGCTGACGCCGAAGATGCACACGCACAGTTGCGCGGGGTGCGGAGTACACATCGATCACGGGTCCTGTGAGGTGACCGGAGCTAATCTGTTGCAGCAGGGCGCTGATGCGCTGGATGGCCACGACAGGCGCCTCGATATCCGTCCCGCGTTCGAACCGCGCGGATGCCTCCGTCTTGAGATTCAAGCGCTTGCTCGTGCGCCGGACGGAGGCCGGTTTGAAGTACGCGCTTTCGAGCGCGATGAGCCTGGTCGTTCGCGATACTTCTGCCGATGCGCCGCCCATGACGCCCGCCACAGCCTGGGCGCGATCGCCGTCGGCGATCACGAGCATGTCCGGGTCGAGGCGGCGTTCGACGCCGTCCAGTGTTGTGAGCCGCTCACCGGGGTTCGCCCGCCGGACACGAATCTCGGCGCCAGCAAGGCGCTCGAGGTCGAAGGCGTGCGTGGGATGTCCGAGTTCGATCAGGACGTAGTTCGTGACGTCCACGACGGAATTGATGGGTCGGACACCGGCAGCCTGAAGGCGCGACGACATCCACGACGGTGACTGGCCGACCGTGACCTCCATGACGCCGGCGGCATACCGCGGGCACAGTTCCTGGTCGGCAACGGCCACGCGGAGCCGGTCGGAGTCACCCGTGGCAACGGAGGCGAGCGGAAGGGGTACGCCGGGCTCGGTGGACGGCAATCGCATCGGGAGGGAATAGAGCGTTGCGACCTCGCGCGCGAGCCCGAGGACGCTCAGACAATCCGGCCGGTTGGCAGTGACTTCAAAATCAATGACAGCATCGTCGCCGCCCGCGGGCTCGATTGCAGCGACCTCGAATCCACGCAAGCTGAGAGCGTCGGCGATTTCGGCAGGCGAGGCTGCGACGTCGACGAAGTCATGGAGCCAGGAGACCAGTAAACGCATCAGTAAGGAAACTGCTCCAGGAATCGCAAGTCGTTCTCGTAGAACAGACGGATGTCATCCACCTGATGGCGCAGGATTGCGATCCGCTCGATGCCGATGCCCCATGCAAACCCGGTATACCGTTCAGGGTCGTATCCGACGGCTTCGAACACGGCGGGGTGGACCATGCCGCAGCCACCCACCTCGATCCAGCCGGTCTTCTTGCACATCCCGCAGCCCGTGCCGTCACATTGCCAGCAACTGAGGTCGATTTCGGCGCTCGGTTCCGTGTACGGAAAGAAGCTTGGGCGGAACCGAGTACGGGCCGTCGGCGAGAACATCTGCCTGGCGAACGCCAGCAGCGTGCCTTTCAGGTCAGCGAGCGAGAGCCCCTCCCCGACAGCCAGCAGCTCAATCTGGCTGAACGCAGGCGAGTGCGTCAGATCGAGGTCGTCCCGTCGGTAGACCCGGCCGGGAGCAATGATTCGAATCGGCGGCTTGTGCGTCTGCATGTAGCGAATCTGCATCGACGACGTGTGCGTGCGGAGCAGCGTGCGCCGCTCATCCGGTGTGTCACCTGGCAGCGGGGTCGTCAGGTACAGGGTGTCCTGCATGTCGCGTGCAGGATGCTCGGCAGGCATGTTCAACGCATCGAAGCAATGCCATTCGTCCTCGACCTCGGGGCCTTCGATGACCGCATAGCCCATTCGCGTGAAGATCGTTTCCAAGCGGTCTCGAACGAGCGTCAGCGGATGTCGGTGACCGAGGGGCGGAATGCGCCCGGGAAGCGTCACGTCGATCGCACCTGCCGGGGACCGTGACGACTCCAGGTCGGCTTTCTTCGCACTGATGGCCGTTTCGATTTCGGCTTTGAACTCGTTGGCCAGGCGGCCGAGCAGAGGGCGTTCGCCGGCATCGGCTGATGCCACCGACTTCATCAGCGCGGCAATGATGCCGCCCTTCCTCGCGAGGTAGCGGTCGCGGACCGCCTGGAGGGCCTGGCTGGTCGTCGCCGCCGCGAGGTCGGCCGCAAACTGACCACGGAGTTCGGCGACGGAAGCGGGAGTGGGGGAGTCGGTCATCAGTCGACGGTTACCAGTCGACAGTCGACGGCCACCAGTCGCCAGGGTTTCGGACTGACGACCTTCGAGTGACGACTGTCGACCGACTATGCGCGAGCCGCGGGCTTGCGCGCGTCTTTAGCCTGCTTCGCGAGCGTCGCGAAGGCCGTTGGGCTCGAGATCGCAAGGTCCGACAGGCTCTTGCGGTCGAGCGTTACGCCCGCGTGCTTCAGGCCGCTTATGAGCTGCCCATATGTGAGGCCGTTCTGTCGGGCCGCCGCGTTGATGCGGATGACCCAGAGGCGCCTGAAGTCCCGCTTCTTCCGCCGCCGGCCCACAAAGGCGTACTTGAGCGCGGTATCAACCGATTCTTTGGCCGCCCGATACAACTTGCTCTTATTGGCGTAGTAACCCTTCGCCAAGCCAAGCAGTTTCTTGCGCTTGGCGCGGCGGACCGTCCCTCTTTTTACACGCGGCATCTCATTGCTCCCTTACGCTCGTAATTCAGGATCCTGTATCTACTTGTACGGCAGCATCCTGGCGAGCTTCGGCGCGTCGACTTTGTCCACCGTTGTCGTTCCGCGCAGCCCGCGTTTCCGTTTGGTGGTTTTGCTGCTCAGGATGTGCTGCTTGAACGCCTTCCCGCGCAGAAACTTGCCACCTTTTGTCCGTTTGAAGCGCTTGGCAGCGCCTCGGTGTGTTTTGAGCTTCGGCATGTGTCTCCCTGCTGTCATCGCGCCGGCGCCGCCGGCTTTGGTCGTCCGCCACTCTGGGGGCGACGGCTCAGGATGGTGTGCATCTGGTTGCCTTCCATCCGGGGCATCGTCTCAGCGATGGCGACGTCCGCCAGTTCATCGACTAGCCGCTCCAGAATGCGCCGGCCGATTTCAGGATGCGCCATCTCGCGGCCCCGGAAGAAGATGGTTGCCTTCACCTTGTCGCCGTCTTCCAGGAAACGCTCGATGTGCTTCTTCTTGAACTGGTAGTCGTGCTCGTCCACCTTGGGGCGGAACTTGATCTCTTTGACCTCGATCACTTTCTGATGTCGCCGAGCCTCGCGCGCACGCTTCTGCTCCTGTACTGGTACTTGCCGAAGTCCATGATGCGGCACACCGGCGGTACCGCCGTTGGCGAGATCTCGACAAGATCGAGGCCTTTCTGCTTCGCAATGGCCAGCGCCTGCGGCGGGGGCATGATGCCGAGCTGCTGGCCGGTGTCATCAATCACGCGAATTTCGCGGACCCGGATGCGCTCGTTAACTCGCACGCGATCGTCACGCCGAGGTGCTCTATCGAAAGCGATAATGCCTCCTTCGCCTACGCCTTTCGGGTGATTTCGTCGCGCGCTTTCACGACGAAATCGGCGACTGAGCTTGGGCCCAGATCGCCCGCCGAACGGCCGCGGACTGCTACAAGCCCCTCCGCTGCTTCCCGGTCTCCCACCACAAGCATGTACGGGACCTTCTGGAGCTGGGCCTCACGAATCTTATATCCGATCTTTTCCTGGCGCTCGTCGAGCCTGACACGCAGGCCCGCGGCGTTCAACTGCTCGCGAATCGAGGCCGCATAGTCGAGATGGCGGTCCGAAATGGGCAGCACCATCGCCTGCACGGGAGCGAGCCAGACGGGAAACGCCCCGGCATAGTGCTCGATGAGGATGGCGATGAATCGCTCGAAGCTCCCGAAGATTGCCCGGTGCACGACGACCGGTCGGTGTTCGGCGTTGTCGGCGCCGGTGTACTTCAGGTCGAAGTTTTCCGGTTGCATGTAGTCGAGCTGAATCGTCGCACACTGCCACTTCCTGCCGATGGCGTCGGTGACGTCGAAGTCGATCTTCGGGCCGTAGAAGGCCCCATCCTTTTCGTTGATTGTGTAGGCCATCGCGGCCTTGTCGAGCGCAGCCTTGAGCTGCGCTTCCGCGTGATCCCACGTTGCCACCTCGCCCATGAACTCGTCCGGGCGCGTTGACAGTTTGGCCGTGAACGGCAGCTCGAAATCTCCATAGACCCGTTGGACCAGACGGATTAGACGTTCGACCTCCTCGCCAATCTGGTCCTGCGTAATGAAGCAATGCGCATCGTCCTGGGAAAACTGGCGGACGCGAGTCAGCCCCGAGAGCACACCGGACGGCTCGTTTCGATGGAGCGGCGTTTGCTCGTGAAACCTGATGGGCAGGTCGCGGTAGCTATGCGCTTCGCTCGCATAGGCCAGAAAATGCCCGGGGCAGTTCATCGGCTTCATGCTCATCGTCTCGCCTTCGGATTCGATGAGAAACATGTTCTGCCTGAAATGCTTCCAGTGGCCGGAGCGCTCCCAGAGCGCCTTGTTGTACACGAGCGGCGTCTTCACCTCGACGTACCCAGCGGGGAACAGCACGTCGCGCATGTAGTTCGCAAGGATGTTGTACAGAGTCGTGCCCTTGTCGAGCCAGAATGCGGCGCCCGGCGCCCATGGGTGGAAGGTGAACAATCCCAGGTCGCGGCCGAGCTTTCTGTGGTCGCGCTTCTTCGCTTCCTCGATCTGCTCGAGATGCGCCTTCAGGTCCTTGTCCGCGAAGAACGCGGTCCCGTAGATCCGCTGCATGGGCGCGTTTCGAGAGTCGCCCTTCCAGTACGCATTGGACGCGCCGAGGAGCTTGAAGGCCTTCAGGCGTCCAGTGGACGGGACGTGAGGCCCGACGCAGAAGTCGATGAATGTCTCAGGATCCTTGATCGCGTAGCACGAGACGAACTGCTGGCCCTCGGTCTTTTCGTCGATGAGTTGGACCTTCAGAGGTTCGCCCCGGCTGGCGAAGAACTGTCTGGCCTGTTCGCGCGGCCACATCTGCCGGGCGAACTGCAGGTCCTGGGCCGCCAATTCCCTCATCTTGGCTTCGATCGCGTCGAGGTCCTGGGGAACAAACGGTCGATCGACGATGAAGTCGTAGAAGAACCCTTCGTCAGTCGCCGGCCCGATTCCGCATTGGGCACCCGGAAAGAGCTGCGTCACGGCTGCCGCCAGGAGATGTGCGGTGCTGTGACGGTAGACGTGCAGGGCTTCGGGACTGCGATCGGTCAGGATCCGGACCGCTGCGTCCTTCTGAATGGGATACGACAGATCCACCAGCGCGCCGTCGACGACGCCCGCGAGAGCCGCTCTTGCGAGACCCGGCGAGATTACGACTGCAACGTCGCCGACTGAGGCACCCTCCGGCGCGGTGCGACTCGAGCCGTCGGGAAGCGTCACCGTCACGTTGCTCATGAAGAAAATGTCATCAGCCTTCGCGCGGCCTTGCCAGACCGAAGCTCACGCGTTGGTGTCAGTGTGCGTGAGCGAAGGCTGGTAGGCACGGGTGGACTCGAACCACCGACCTCCTGCGTGTCAAGCAGGCGCTCTAACCTCTGAGCTACGCGCCTACATCTTGAAAATTTCAGGCCTTGGACGAACGTTCAGTATAAGACACAACCTTGGAATTGGGTAATCGAGGAAGGCGATGACCTTTATCTGACCGCCTGGCGCAGCGCCTTCCCGGCGCTGAACCGCGGGACACGCCGCTTGGGAATCTTGATGGCGTCCCCGGTTTGCGGGTTGCGCGTGACGCGGGCTTTGCGGTTGGAGACTTTGAAGGTGCCGAAGCCGACGAACGAGACTGAGTCGCCGCGTTTCAGGGATCTGGTGATCCCGTCAATGAGCGATTCAACCGCGGCCGCGGCCGTCGTCTTCGTGAGCCCGGTCTCTTTGGCGATCTTCGATACCAGATCGTGCTTGTTCATCGAAGCCTCCATGCCTGCGAACGACGCGACATCCGAGTTCAGGCGGCGGCCTTCCGCGAGAGGCGTTCGATCGCCTTATCCAAAGCCGGGTCGGCCGTTGGTGCGGGTTGGCCGAACTCGACCTCCGGCTCCTCGATGCTCACGGCTGGCTCGAGCCCTTTGTCGTGCAAAGACGCCCCCGATGGCGTGAGGTAGCGAGTCGTTGACAGCCAGAGGCCGCTGCCGTCCGGCAACTTGACGAGCTTCTGCAGCGCAACGCGGCCCAGTGTCCGCTCACCGATCAGCTCGGCGCGCTTGTTGCCGGCAAGTGCCGACGCGAACAGTTCGGCCGGGCCGGACGTACCGGTATCGATAAGCAGGGTTGTCGGCCACGCGATGCTGCCGTCGCCCGAAGCGGCCGAGATGGTCTGTCGTTCGGAGTTTCGCGCCTCCAGCATGGCCAGCGTTCCCTGGCCGACAAACAGGCGGGCGATGGCGAGGCCGTCTTCGAGCGCTCCTCCAGCCGTCTGCCGAACATCCACGATGAGCTTGCCGGCGCCGTTCTTCGACAGATCGCTCACCGCCTTCTTCACCTGTTCGGCGGTTTTCGGGCCAATCGCTGCAATGCGTAGATACGCGACACCCGGGGCCGCGATCCTGGTGCTGATGTCTGATGGGGTCGTGACCTCACGCGTGAGTTCAACGGTGTGGGGATCGGCCGCGTTGCCGCGGATGACGGTCAGTCGAACCTTGGAGCCTGGCGCCCCTCGCAGGGCACGTACGCCCTCCCATACGGACATTTCCCGCGTCGGCGCATCGTCGATGGCTCGAACATAATCACCGGTGCGCAAGCCGGCCCGCGCGGCGGGCGAGTTGTCGCGTGCCGCAATGACTCTCAGGTAGTACTGGCGGGTGAGATCGAGACCCACTTCTCCCGCACCAGGCAGTGCGCCGCTCTCGACCTGCTTCACCTGCTGCACGGAGAGATACGCGCTGTCGGGATCCAGGCCGTCGGCCAGACCGTGCATGGCTCCGTGCATCACCTTATCGACGTTGATCGGCTCGACATAGCTGCTGACGATCAAACTGACCACGTCGTCGAAGATCTTGAGATGCGGATATGTATCCTCCCGGGCCATCACCTTCCCCAATACGCCACCAACGACGATGAAGGCGATGACGGGCGCCGAGATGGACAGAACGATAAGGCGCGTGCGAGGGGTCATGGATTCAACGCTTCCTGAGCCATTGTAAAGGATCGACCGGCCGACCGTCGACGCGGAGCTCGAAATACAGGCCGGCGGCGCCGGCGGGCGTCAGGCCGACCCGACCGATGACCTGGCCCCGGTCAATGCGCGCGTCGCGCTTGACCAGCATTTCCTGAAGATCACCATACAGACTGAACGTTTTGGCACCATGGTCAACGATCACAAGATTCCCGAACCCTGTGAAGACATCCGCGTAGGCCACGATACCCTCATGAACTGCGTGCACAGAAGTGCCCTCGGCGGCAACGATTTCAATTGCCCCGGCGCCGGATCCGGGCGTGCTGAGGGGATTCCCGGCTGGCCGCCGTACTGATCCGGCCGCGGGCCATTCGAGCGAGCCCTGGAACGGCCGGAGCGGAAGGATCGACGTATCGGTGTTCGATGATCCGCCGCCCAGGTTACGAAGGGTCAGCTGCAGCTTTTGCTGCGCGACCTGCAGTTCACCGGCCAGCTGCGCATTGAGATCGCGTCGACGATCGATATCGCTGACAAGATTGGCCTTTGCGCGGGCCGCGCCGGCCGCTGCTCCCGCGGCGCGCTCTGCGTCCAGGCGCCGGGCCTCGGCATCTCGGCTCCGCGTCTCGAGATCGGCGCGCGCGATCTTCAACGAGCCCAGCGTCTGTTGATGCGCGGCCACACGCTCGCGGTCCACACGAGCGAGCGCCGCGACCATGCGTACCGCTTGACCAAATTGACGGACGTCAGAGGTCGACAACAGAAGCCGCAAGTAGCGCGCGCGTCCGAGTTTGTAGATCTCGACAAGGCGGGCCCGCAGATCGGGGCGTTGTGCTTCTTCCTGCCGCTGAAGCTCGTTGATCCGCTCGGTCGTCGTGGCGAGCTCGGACCGCGTCCGGTCGGCCTCTTCGTTCGAGCGTTTCAATTCTTCGACTTTGATCTGTCGTTCGACCTCGAGCCGGCGGAGGTCATTCAGCAGCGTGCGTTCGTCTGAGGCAAGTCGCTCCGCTTCCCGCTGAAGCGCCTGGATGCGCTCTGCCGCACGGCGCGCCTGGGCTTCGGCGCCGGCGCGGTCAGCCTGCTGCGCGCCCGCTCCAAACCGTGCCCAAACGGACAACAGCACGGCGGTGCACAAGACGACAGGAACGGTGGTCGTGGCCACGTGCCGCCAAGCCTGAGACCACCGTGGCGGATTGAAACGCGTCACGTGACGTTCGTCACAGAAGGGATGCGAGGCGGCGATTATAGCATCTGGTAATCTGATCATTCGGTGAGCGATTCAGCTGACGACAAGGCGCCGGGGCGCGCACTCGGCGTCGACGTTGGCGCGCGACGCGTCGGGCTCGCGATCAGCGATCCAACGCGGACCATCGCGCGTCCGCTGCGAACGCTGACGGTCGCGACAGCCGCCGGCGCCGCAGTCCAGGTGGCGAAGGAAATCGAGGGACTGAACCGCGAGCAGGAGCCGCTCGTGACGATCATTGTCGGTCTGCCGTCAAATCTTGACGGGACGCCCAGCGAGCAGACAGCACGCGTGCGCGAATTTGCCAGGGCGCTCGCAGACCAGACGACGCTACCCATCGTATTCGTTGACGAGCGCTTGACGAGCCGTGAGGCGGAAAGTCGCCTGGCGATCCGCGAGCGCGACTGGCGGAAGCGAAAGGAGCGGCTGGACGCGGCCGCGGCGGCCATCATTTTGCAGGACTATCTCGATCAACAGAAGGGCAGGTAGGTCAGGTAAGGCGGGTAGGGCAGGTAGGGAGCGCCTGCGGCCCGAGCGAGGCGCGAAGGCGCCGAGTGAGAGCGAGTGGGGGTGGGGCCCCGCGAGCGTTGGAGAAGGTGGGGCGGGAAGGGCGGGAAGGGCGGGAAGGGATAAGTGAAGATTCGGACGCTCGTGATCGCCGCCCTGGTGGTGATGCTCGCTGCTGTGGGAGCGGCGGCGTGGCTGCACGTGCACGCGCGGACGGCCTACCGTGGTTACGGTGGGACCGAGCAATTCGTCGACATTCCCGCCGGGTCAGGATCGAGGGCGATCGGCGCACGACTGGTTGAGGCCGGTGTCGTACGGGATGCGCTCACCTATCGGTACGCGCTCTGGCTGAGCGGGCAGTCTCGCGCACTAAAGGCCGGCGATATACCGCTTCGATCGCCCGGTGACAGCCATCGAGGTGGTGCAGAAGCTCGCGCACGGCGAGGTCTACGTCGTGAACGTAACCTTCCCCGAAGGGCTGAACCTGATGGAGATGGGGACGATCTTCGAATCTCACGGCCTTGGCACAGCCGCAGACTTCGGGGTCGCAGCACGCGATGTTTCACTGATTGCCGCAATCGACCCCAAGGCTCGCAACCTCGAGGGATATCTGTTTCCGGAAACCTATGCCCTGTCGCGGCACGCAAATGCCGATCAACTCGTCAGGGACATGGTTGTGCGGTTCGAGCGCGTGCTGACATCGGAAGTCCGCAGCGCAGCGTCGGCACGCGGGTTGTCGATTCACGATCTTGTGACGCTGGCATCGATCGTAGAAAAGGAAACCGCGAACGCCCAGGAACGTCCGCTGATATCGGCTGTCTATCAGAATCGGCTGAAACTGAAGATGCCGCTGCAGTGCGATCCGACGGTGATCTACGCCCTGCAGCGCGCCGGAAAGTTCACGGGCAATCTGCGGCGGGTAGATCTGGCCGTTGAGTCGCCTGTACGAACACGTAACCGGTACGTCGGCCTGCCGCCGGGGCCGATCGCAGCGCCTGGAGGGCCCTCGCTCGAGTCAGTCGCCCACCCGGCCGATGTCCCCTATCTCTACTTTGTCAGCAAGAACGACGGCACTCATGCCTTTGCGCAGACCCTTGAGGAGCACAACCGCAACGTCCGGAAGTACCAGGTGCAGTACTTTCACGAACAGCAGGCAGGGAGGGCGGGTAAGGCGGGAGGGGCTGGTCGGGCAGGAGGGGCAGGTCGGGCAGGTGGGGTAGGGGTAGGTGAGGGTCAGCGATCTCCCCACTTCAACTTCTCCCGCAGGTACTTCGAAGTAGCTGCGTGTCGAAGGGCGAATCAACCGCAGCGTCGTTTCCGCACACCCCACCTGGATCTCATCGCCCTGTTGGAGCTCGTAACCGGTCTGACCGTCGAAGGTGACCGACGCTTCGTCGCGATCTTCCATAAGCGGCTGCACGCGAATCGGTGACGAAGACGGAATAACGATCGGTCGGTTGGTCAACGTGTGAGGCGCGATCGGCGTGATGACCAGCGCGTTGACCGTCGGCTGAACGATCGGGCCGCCGGCAGAGAGATTGTAGGCGGTCGAACCGGTCGGCGTGGAGATGATGAGCCCGTCGCCTTTGACGCGTGTCAGGAATTCGTTCCCAACCGAAACCGACAAGTCAATCAACCGGGACCTGGCGGTTTTGGCGACGACAACATCGTTCAAGGCGATGTGGGTCGCGAAAGGCTGACCCTGTCGAGAGGTCGTGGTTCGCAGCATCAGTCGTTCTTCGATATGAGCCCGCCCGGTAACCGCGGTCTCGAGGGCGGGATAGAGCTCGGGCAGCGTCACTTCGGTGAGGAATCCGAGCGACCCGAAGTTGACGCCGAGCATGGGAATCGTCAGGCCGGCCTCGCCAATGCAGTCCGCCATGCCGAGGAGCGTGCCATCACCGCCAAGAACCAGGACCATGTCCACTTCCCGGACAAGAGCCTTCTTGTCTCGGACCGGCCAGTCGCACGGGCTCGTCCCGAGCGCGGCCGTGGCGGTTTCGAAAACGGCGTTGAGACCGCGCTGCTTTAGCCAGGCTGAAATGGCGTCCAAGTGTGGAGCCGCCTGACGAAGGTGATGCTTCGCGACGATGCCGATCCTGGAGACAGTCGGTTCACTCATGGCGAGCCTATAGGATACCGTCCTACCTGCCCCACCTCTCCTAACGCTCGCGGGGACCCCACCCCCGCTCGCACTCACTCGGCGCGTTCGCGCTCGCTCGAGCCGCAGGCGCTCCCTACCTGCCCCACCCGCCCTACCCGCCCTTGTGCGACGGTCGCAGGTGGAGGAAGAACTCGATATTGCCGGTGGCGCCTGCGATTGGCGATGGCGTCATCGCGACCCGTTCGAGGCCGCTGGCGGCGGCGTGCTCCGTCACGCGACGTAGGACGGAGCTGTGCACCTCCGGATCGGTCACCAGTCCGTGCTTGCCAACCTCGCGGCGCCCTGCTTCGAACTGCGGTTTGACGAGCGCGACGATATCGGCGCCGGGCGCAAGAAATGGCCCGAGAGCGGGAAAGATGTGGCGAAGCGAAATGAACGACACGTCGATGGTCACCAGATCGACGAGATGCGGTACATCAACAGGTGTCAGCGCTCGTGCGTTGACATGCTCGCGCACGATCACGCGTGGATCCTGCCGCAGACGCCAGTCGAGCTGTCCATGGCCGACGTCGAGGGCGATCACGCTTGCAGCGCCCCGCTGAAGCATCACGTCGGTGAAGCCCCCGGTCGACGCGCCGATATCGAGTGCGCGGCGGCCTTCGACGTTGAGATGGAACGCGTCAACCGCGTGGGCAAGCTTGACACCTCCGCGCCCGACGTACGGGTGATCGGGCATCACGAGTTCGACGTCGGAACCGAGCCCGACCAACGTGCCGGCCTTCGACACGACCTGGCCGTTCACTTTCACCTGGCCCGCGAGAATCAGCGCACGGGCACGCTCGCGCGAGGGCACCAGGCCTCGCGCGAAGAGCAGCGTGTCAATCCGCGTCCTGGCTTGCCGAGTGGGCATCGTGTGCGTGGGCTGCAGGACCGGGGCCCTCGTCAGGCCTTTCGAGATACGACCCAGTCGGCGATGGCGCCCAGCCAGCCACCGAGCCGCACGTCGTTGAGGGCTTGTCGGGCACGGTCGACTGATTCGAAGGCAAGGGCTCTTGATCGCTCGACGCCAAAGAGCGCCGGGTACGTGGGCTTGGCGGCGGAGGCATCCTTGCCCGCCGTCTTCCCAAGCTGCTGAGCTGTCCCTTCGACATCCAGGATGTCGTCAACGATTTGGAATGCAATGCCAAGGTCTGACGCGTACTGGTCGACGGCTCGGACAATCTCAACGCTGCCGCCAGCCATGATGGCTCCCGATGTGGCGGCCGCACGGATAAGGGCGCCTGTCTTCGCCGCATGCATTCTGCGAAGCCCTTCGGCATCGAGCGCTGGCGCCGGCTGCGGCCCTTGTCCGGCAGCCTGCAGATTGATCGCCTGACCCCCGACGAGCCCGCTCGTGGCGGCGGCACCCGCAATGACGTCCAGCACGCGCAGTTTCCGCAGGACAATTGCGGGGTCGTCGCTGACCGGCTCGCGCGCGAGCAATGCGAACGCCTCGGCCTGGAGCCCATCACCGGCCAGGATAGCAAGGCCGTCGCCGTAGATCACATGGAGAGTGGGTCGCCCCCGCCGCAACGTGTCGTTGTCCATCGCCGGCAGATCGTCGTGAATCAACGAGTACGTGTGGATCAGCTCGATCGCGCAGGCGGCCGGCAATTCGCTGCCGTCCGACCCGCGATGGCCGCACCGGGCGACGGCATCAGCTGCGGCAAGTGTCAAGGCCGGGCGAAACCGCTTTCCGCCGGCGAACACGCTGTACCGCATCGCTTCACTGATGATGGGAGGACAGGCGGGCGGGTGCGGCAGATGGCGCTCGAGCGCCTCGTCGACCTGCGATCGCGCGCGGCGAAGAAAGGCCTCGAGCGAGTCTGGCGCGGTCACAGGCGATCGCGCTTCGGGGCTTCGGCCGGAGATCGGTCCGCCTCGGGAGCAAGCGCCGCCGGAGCAGGCTTCAGCTCTCCACGCTCGTTGAGAATCTCAATCCGGCGCTCGGCTTCCTCGAGCCTTGTGTGACAGAAGCGCGAGAGCTGGACGCCCCGCTCGTACAAGGCGAGCGATTGTTCGAGCGTCGAGTCACCTTCCTCGAGCTTCTTGACAATGGATTCGAGCTCCGCGATGGCGGTTTCAAAGTCCTTGATCGAAGTGTCTGACATGGAACCTGAAGTGTAACTCCGCCTGCGTTACGACAGCGAGCGTTTGACCTCGCAGTCGAGCGTGCCGCGCGAAAGGGCGACCTGTACGGATTCCCCGGCCTTGACGTCTGTCGCCGCGCGTACGAGCCGCTTGCCCGAGTCAGCCCAGCAGAGGGCGTAGCCACGTGCCAGGACGCCCAGGGGACTCAAGGCATCGAGCCGTGCGGCGCGGCCTCGCAGTTGCGAGTCGGCGCGGTGCCGGACCTCCACGATGGTGGTGTCAAGGCGGCCTTCGGCGGTGACGAGTCTGGTCCGCAGGCCGGCGAGCCGCCGCCCGACCTCGAAGCCCTCGAGGCGTCGGAGGGATGCCTCCAGCCGTTTGCGGTTATCGGCGAGTCGGTCGCGCGTGGCGCGGCCAAAGGCGTGCGTCAGTTCGGCGGCGTGGCGCCCCCGCATGGCAACGCGACCGGGTACGCCGGCGATGGCTGGCCGGCGGCTGACGGCATGAAGGAGCCGACCCAGTTCATGACACCGGGCGCGCACCGCAGCCACCAGCCGGCTCCCGAGTCGATCGACTCCGGCTGAAAACTCGTCTTTCCTCGCCACGACGATCTCAGCGGCCGCTGACGGCGTAGGAGCGCGCATGTCGGCGACGAAGTCAGCAATCGTGACGTCCGTTTCGTGCCCGACTGCTGAAATGACAGGAACTGGCGACGCCGCAATCGCGCGGGCGACGAGTTCCTCGTTGAAGGCCCAGAGATCTTCGATCGACCCGCCGCCGCGACCGACGATCACGACGTCGACTCCAGGCAGTCGGCCGACCGCCCGGATTCCGCGCGCAATTTCGAGTGCTGCCCCCTCCCCTTGAACTCGCGCCGGCCTCACGATGAGGTGAGCGTTGGGGTAGCGGCGTCCGAGGACCTTGATGATGTCCCGGATTGCCGCGCCATCGAGCGACGTGACAATACCGATTCGGCGAGGGAGAAGCGGCAGCGGTCGCTTCCGGGCGGCGTCGAATAGCCCCTCGTCCTGGAGCTTCTTCTTCAGTTGGTCAAAGGCCAGTTGCAGCGCCCCAAGTCCCTGCGGCTCGAGGTGCTCGCAGACCAGCTGATACTCACCTTTCGGTTCGTACACCGAGACGCGTCCGCGGGCGACAACCCGGAGGCCGTCCTGTGGCTTGAAACGGAGATAACGGAGGGCGGATCGAAAGATCACGCCCCGCACCTGTGCGCTGGCATCCTTCAGCGTGAAGGTACAGGTGCCCCGTGTTCCATAAGCGGCAATTCGAGAGCTCGCCTTCAACCCACACCTCGGCGAACGCGCCTTCGAGCACATCGCGCAGGCGGACGGTCAGTTCGGTGACAGTCAGAACCCGGCGGGCGGCAACCGGAGTCGCCTCGAACTCGGGCTGCCGATCCTCTTCCTCGAACGGCAGATCGAAGAGGTCAGACATTTTCGAGTCGCCTCGCCGAGATTCGTGCATCTCGAGCGGAGCCCGTTGGATCGCGCGCTTCGAAGTCCTCGAGTCCAAGGCTCACGCGCTCGATGGCGACGGCGCGGCCGGTGGCGGGATCCGCATCGACGAGCACCGCGTGAAGGCGCGGGTTGCGTGTGGCCGCTTCAAATCGCGCCGGCATCGCGTCGAGAAACTTCCCGAGGGCGGCCTCGATTTCGACGCCAATGACCGAGTCGTGCGGACCGGTCATACCTACATCGGTCAGGTAGGCAGTTCCCTGCGGCAGGATCCGTTCGTCGGCCGTCTGCACGTGGGTGTGCGTGCCGACCACTGCCGTGACCTGGCCGTCGAGATGCCAGCCCATCGCGATCTTCTCCGAGGTCGCTTCCGCGTGAAAGTCGACGAAGATTGTTCGCGTGCGCTGCCGCATGAGATCGATCTCACGCCGCACGACGGCGAACGGGTCATCAATCGTCAGCATGAACACGCGTCCCATCACGTTGATCACGCCCACGGAATCGCCATCTTTCGTCCGCCCGAGATAGCTGCCATTGCCTGGAACGCCAGCAGGGTAGTTGGCTGGACGGAGCAGCCGGGGCTCGGTCCCGATGTAATCGATGGCTTCCTTCTTGTCCCAGATGTGATTGCCCGAGGTCATCACGTCAACGCCCCAGTCGAGGAACTGATCGCCAATTTCGCGGGTGATTCCAAAGCCGGCGGCCGCGTTCTCGGCATTGGCAATGACGAAATCGACACGTTCCTGCTCAACCAGGATCGGGAGCCCGCGCTTGAGGACGTCGCGTCCCGGGCGCCCGAAGATGTCGCCGATGAAGAGAATGCGCACGAGGCAACAATCATGAACGAGACCGGCCGGAAAGGCTAGCGCAGGGCTGCACACTTAGGGCGCGTCGGGCTTCTTGGCAGGTCGATGAGGAAGCCATTTATATTCAGTCTGTTACGAGGCATGGGCATATGTTAGTTATTTACACTAAGATTTTATGCTTGCATAACACTCACTACTGGCGTATCATCTCCCCAGTCGAGCAAACGGCACAAAGGGGGATAGGCAAACTATGGCAGGCAAAGTCATCGGCATCGACCTCGGGACGACAAACTCGGTCGTCGCCGTGATGGAAGGCGGCGAGGCGTCGGTCATCGTGAACCAGGAAGGCTCGCGATTGACACCGTCAGTTGTGGCGATTTCCAGAGAGGGCGAGCGCCTGGTCGGTCAGATCGCGAAGCGCCAGGCCGTCACAAACCCCGAAAACACCATCTTTTCAATCAAACGGTTCATGGGTCGCAAGCACGAAGAGGTGTCGAGCGAAGCCTCGCGCGTTCCCTACCGTATCGTCCGGTCATCGAACGGCGACGCTTGGGTCGAGGCGCGGGACAAGAAGTACTCGCCGCCGGAAATCTCGGCCATGGTGCTTCAGAAGCTGAAGCAGGCGGCTGAAGACTATCTTGGCGAGAAGGTCACCGATGCGGTCGTCACGGTGCCGGCCTACTTCAACGATGCGCAGCGCCAGGCGACCAAGGACGCGGGCAAGATTGCGGGCCTGAACGTCCTCCGCATCATCAACGAGCCGACGGCGGCCGCTCTCGCCTACGGCCTCGACAAGAAGAAGGACGAGACCATCGCCGTCTACGACTTCGGCGGCGGAACCTTCGACATCTCGGTGCTCGAGGTCGGCGAAGGGGTCGTCGAAGTGAAGGCCACCAACGGCGACACACATCTTGGCGGCGACGACCTCGACGATCGCATCATCGACTGGCTCGTCACCGAGTTCAAGAAGACCGAGGGCATCGACCTCAGCAAGGACCGAATGGCGCTTCAGCGCCTGAAGGAAGGCGCGGAGAAGGCTAAGGTCGAGCTTTCCACAGCGATGGAAACCGAGATCAACCTGCCGTTCGTCACTGCGGATCAGACCGGTCCCAAGCACCTGCAAGTCAAACTGAGCCGCGCGAAGCTCGAGCAGCTGGTCGACGATCTTCTCAAGCGGACCATGACGCCCGTGAAGCAGGCGCTCGCGGACGCCGGCGTCGATCCTGGGAAGATCGATGAGGTGGTGCTGGTCGGCGGGTCGACCCGTATGCCGAAGGTGCAGCAGCTCGTTCGCGAATTCTTCGGCAAAGAGCCTCACAAGGGCGTGAATCCGGATGAAGTCGTGGCTGTCGGCGCCGCTGTGCAGGGGGTGTGCTCACCGGCGACGTCAAGGACATGCTGCTGCTCGACGTGACGCCGCTGTCGCTTGGCATCGAGACGCTGGGCGGCGTGATGACGACGCTCATTTCGCGAAACTCGACGATTCCGACGCGGAAGAGCGAGATGTTTTCCACGGCTACCGACAACCAGACCAGCGTCGAGGTGCACGTGCTCCAGGGTGAGCGCCCGATGGCCCGCGACAACCGCACGCTCGGACGATTCCATCTAGTGGGTCTTCCGCCGGCTCCGCGGGGCGTGCCCCAGGTCGAGGTTGCCTTCGACATCGACGCCAACGGCATCGTGAACGTGTCGGCCAAAGATCTGGCGACAGGGAAAGAGCAGAAGATCACGATCAGCGGGTCGAGTGGCCTGTCGAAAGAGGACGTGAGCCGGATGGTGAGAGAAGCCGAGAGCCACGCGTCGGAAGACCAGGTTCGCCGTGAACTGATCGACGCGCGCAACCAGGCGGATTCGCTGGCCTATCAGGTGGAAAAGACGGTAAACGAGAGCCGCGACCGGCTGCCGGCGCCGGAGGTGGCACGGATCGAATCTCTGATTGCCGCCGTTCGGGAAGCGGTCAGCAAAGATGACCTCTCGGCGATCAAGAACACCTCCGAGGAGCTGCAGCGTGCGTCTCACAAGCTTGCCGAGCAGCTTTACCAGGGGACGGGCGCGCACGCCGCACAGGCGTCGCCGAAGGGCGCCGGGTCGGACGTGACGGACGGCGAGGTGGTTGACGCGGAGTTTGCGGAGACACGCTAAGGGCAGGAAGGGCAGGAAGGGCAGGAAGGGCAGGAAGGGCAGGAAGGGCAGGTAGGGCGGGTGGGGCAGGAAGGGCAGGTAAGGCGGGTGGGGCAGGTAGACTTCAAGGGACTGAATGAAGGAGGAGATATGACGATTGTTCGATGGGATCCATTTCGTGAGCTGTTTCGTGAGGACGCCTTTACGACGGGGCAGTGGGTTCCCCCGGTTGACGTGTATCAGAATGGCGACGACGAGCTCGTGCTGAAAGCCGAACTTCCGGATGTCGCGCGCGAGGATATCGATATCACCGTCGAGAACGGCACCCTGACGCTCAAAGGTCAGAAGAAGTTCGAGAACCGCGCAAAGGAAGACCAGTTCCATCGGATTGAGCGGAGCTATGGCACGTTCACACGGTCGTTCAGTCTGCCGCGGACGGTCGACCCGAATCGCGTCGTCGCGGAGTACAAGAACGGCGTGCTGACTGTGAAACTGCCGCTGCGTGAGGACGCCAAGCCTCGTCAGATCAAGGTCGAGGTTGCCGCCTAAGTGTCATCCGGTCGGCCGGACAGCTCATCGGGCCGGGTGGGTCTAATCAAGGCCCACCCGGGCGGCTGTTCACCAGACTTGCCCGCGTCCCGCCGAGTTGTTACCCTGTAACTTCGATATGGACGACCTCAACGAACTCCCAGTCGAGCTAGAAGAGTCGGTGCTTCCAACGGAACCGGCGCCGCCGATTGAAAGCCGGTTTCTCTTTGTCGACGTCGCAGCCCTGCGGGCCAAGCAGTTGCGCAGAGGGGCTCGCCTCCGCTTCAGCGGTGACGAGAACCAGCCTCACAAGGCGGAGCGCCTGGCGATGGAGGAAGTGCGTCGCGGACTGGTTCAATACGACGTGCCGCAACGTTCGGCCCGCCCGCGAGGTGACGCGTGAGCGACGCCGTTTCCGGCCTGCTGGGCGTCATTCAAGGGCTGGTGTCCAGCACGGTGTTCGTACTGGCACTGTTCATCGGCTTTTGTGTAATTGTAGGGTTCACGAAGCTCAAGAAGACTGCCGGCCACGCGATGGTGATCAAGAGCCTCGATGAAACAATCACCCATCGACCCATGGCGTATCTGGCACCCACAGCGCCCCACGGGCCGTCGGATCAGCTGCAGGCTCCGGAACTTCTGGAGGCCGCGGCTCGTAAGTCCTGACGTGGGCTTCTTGGTCGGTCTCCTGCTTCTTCCCTTTCTGGTGCTCGGCCTGGCTGTCGCCGTCGTTGTGCTTCCGCTGCTGTTCCTGCGGTTTGCGATCAAGCTGGTGTTCGGACTGCTTCTCGTGCCGTTGGCCGTGATCGTCCTGTTGGTCATGCTGGTAGTTGGTGTGGCGGTTGCGTTTGCGATCGCGATACCGCTCGTCCCCGTTCTCTTGCTCCTCGTGTGTGCCTGGGCCATCGCCAAGCTGGTTGTGCGGCCCGCCCTGTCGGCTCTTTGATTGCTGGATCCTCCTGCAGCGGGCACCTTAGTTTAGGGCGCGTTGCACAATTAGCCCGATGCAGTGCAGGCCTTCAGGCCTGCCAGACACGGCGGGGCTGAAGCCCCGCACTACTGGATCCTTCCGCCGCGGGCACCTTAAGGGCGCGTTGCACAATTAGACTAGCCCGATGTCGTGCAGGCCTTCAGGCCTGCCAAACACGGCGGGGCTGAGCCCCGCACTACTGGATCCTTCCGCCGCGGGCACCTTAAGGGCGCGTTGCACAATTAGACTAGCCCGATGTAGTGCAGGCCTTCAGGCCTGCCAAACACGGCGGGGCTGAAGCCCCGCACTACTGGATCCTTCCGCCGCGGGCACCTTAAGGGTCAGGCGACGCTTTCAGGCTGCCACCGCAGACCGAGATTGATGATGCGCTGGAGGACCGCCTCGTAGGACAGCCCGGCCTTCTCGGCGGACGCGGCAAAGTCTTCGCCGCGCGCAATCTGGGGATTCGGATTGGCTTCGAGCACCCACACCTCGCCCGCGAGATCCAGCCGAAGGTCGATGCGGGCGTAGCCGCTCAGCTCGAGAGCGCGGTAGGCACGCTTGCACAGATGGTGGATGGCGGTCGTTGCCGCATCGCTCAGCTCATGGGCCGGCCCGCTGTCGATACCGTACTTGTTCTGATACTTGACGCTCCACTTGACCCGGTCGGTTGCGATCCGCTTGCTTTCGGCGGGCATGTTGGTGAAGAAGAGTTCCCAGACCGGCAAGGCTTGCAGCGACTGGTTGCCGAGTAGGCCGACATAGAGTTCGCGGCCTTCGATGTACTGCTCGACAATCGCCGCCGTCCCGATGCTTTCGTGGATGAATGTCACCCGTTCTTTCAGTTTGTCGTCGGTCTCGACGACCGACGCCTGCGAGATGCCGATTGAGGCTTCCTGGGTCAGCGACTTCACAATGAGGGGAAACTGGAGACGTTTTGGGCGCCGGATCGGTCTTCCGATGCGGCATACCTCGGACTCCGGCACCCGAATCCGGTGGTAGGCCAGTAGTTTTTTCGACAGCGACTTGTCGCGCGCAATCAGCAGACCGCGCGGATTGCACCCTGTGTAGGAGAGTTTGAGCAGCTCAAGGTGGCTGACCACGTTCTGATCGAAGATCGTGATGTCGTCGAATCCCTCGAGCAGGTTGAAGGCGATGTGTGGTTTCCAGTCTGTCGCGGCGCGTCTGATGTCCCCCAGGTCATCGTGGACGCCAAGCACCTGCACGTCGTGGCCCATGGCAGTCAGCGTTGTCGTTACGTCGTATTCGGTCCGCCACGGAGCCGCAGCGATGTCAGTGCCCTCCTCGATCTTCGCAGGCGGAACGAGATGCCTGTGGACGAGGGCGAGTACACGGAGCCGGGTCGTCACAAGGCCACCCGGTGGCGGCCGCTGTGCAGGTAGTTCATCGTCTGCACTGTCAGGTACACCATGAAGTCAGTCTTGGTGGATTCTTCGGAGTCTGTCAGACGCAGGTTCAGCTCCCGGCACCGATCGATGATCTTTTCGAGCAGCTGATCGATGGTGTACTGATAACTGTCGGTGAAGCTGGCCACCGTCGCGCGGACTTCCTTCCTGATCTTGCGCACGAAACGGGCCGCCGACGGATTCTTGGCGTACTGGGGTAAATCGGAAAACAGATTCCGCAAATCGCTTTCGTAGAAATCCGGATGATCGAGCCCGTAGTGCTCGCGCTTGCCGCGGTAGTGCTCGCTCAGCGTCTTTCGCAGCTTCTCGATGGGGTCCACTTGCCGTTTCGATTTGACGATCGGCTTTTGGTTCGAGAGGTGGCGCATCAATCGATCCATGTACTCCAGCTTCCGCCGGGCGGGCCAGCCGGCGTATCGCGTGGCCCACATCGACTGCGGATCGAGCCAGACGGCGAACGTTTCGGCGAAATCCTCATCAGGATGACTCTGCGCGTACCAGTGATCGAGGTAATGGACGAAGCTCCGGCTGTACGGCTTCGGTGTGTAGTATTCGGGGTAAGGGGTCGCCGGCGTGCCGAAGAGCCGCCGACGAGTGGGTCGTCGCCGGAGCCGGTAGGCGTTGTCGAACGCGTGACCCACCTCGTGTCGCAGAATCCGCAGGCACGACTCCGGATCGCCGCCCTCGACCTCGAGCATCTGTGCCAGCTCGAGCCGGGCGAGTCGCGGGTGCGCGAGGTAGAAGGGAATCGCGATGCCGGGCACGCCGTCGGGGGTGAACCATTCGTCGGCGAGCCAGTAGCGCGGCCGGAAGATCAGGGCACGCGCGGCAAGCTCGTCGTTAATCTGGGCGATCCGCTGCTCGAGATCGGTGCCTTGGATCGAAAGGCCGAGGTCGCACAGCCGCACCTCGAGCAGTCGGTCGTCCGGCCACGTCGTCCATTCAGGGTCGGACATCGGGCGTCTGCTTCCACCAGATGGTGTCCCGCTCGTAGGCGTCTGCGATCGCCAGCAAGGTGGCTTCGTCGAACCGTCGACCTGTGAGCTGCAGCCCGAGCGGCAGTCCATTCGAATCGAAGCCACACGGGACGCTGACGGCCGGAAGGCCGGCCAGATTGGCGCTCACGGTAAAGATGTCGCCGAGATACATCTGCAGCGGATTGGCGACGCGCTCGCCGAGTTTGAACGCCGCGGTCGGGGTAGTTGGCATCGCCACGGTGTCCACTCGTTCGAAGGCCTGTTCGTAGTCGCGCAGGATCAACGTCCGAACCTGCTGGGCCTTGAGATAGTAGGCATCGTAGTAGCCGGCGCTGAGGACATAGGTGCCCAGCATGATGCGCCGCTTGACCTCAGGTCCGAACCCTTGCTGGCGCGTCCGTCCATACATCGATCGGACTTCGGTGGCGCCGGCGGCCCGGAATCCAAAGCGCACGCCATCGTACCGCGCCAGATTGGAGCTCGCCTCTGCCGTAGCGATGAGATAGTAGACCCCAATGGCGTGCGGGGCGTGCGGGAGCTCGATATCGACAAGCGTGGCGCCGCGACCAGCCAGCACGTCGAGCGCGCCGCGGAAAGCGTCGAGGACGTCAGCCTCGACGCCGTTCTGCAGCATCGACCACGGAACGCCGATGCGTGTCTGGCGGACGTCGCCGGTCAGGGCGGCGGTGTAGTCGAGCCCCGTGGTCGGGGCACACGTCGCATCGGCCGGATCGGCTCCCGCAATGACGCTCAAGACGATGGCTGCGTCGGACGCGGTTCTACCCAGCGGCCCAATCTGATCGAGCGACGAGGCAAACGCGAGCAGCCCATATCGGGACACGCGGCCATAGCTTGGCTTGAGACCAACGATGCCGCACATCGACGCCGGCTGGCGAATCGAGCCGCCCGTGTCGGATCCCAGGGATACGGCACTCAGGCGCGCAGCCACTGCGACGGCCGAACCCCCACTCGATCCGCCCGGGCTGCGGTCGAGCGCCCACGGGTTGTGTGAGGGTCCGAAGGCGGAGTTTTCCGTCGAGGAGCCCATCGCAAACTCATCGCAATTAGTTTTGCCGATGACGACCGCCCCCGCCTGTTCCAGCCGAGACACGACGGTTGCGTCGTAGGGCGGCACGAACGACTCGAGAATCCGCGACGACGCAGTCGTGCGGACACCACGGGTGCACAGGTTGTCCTTGAGCGCAATCGGCACACCGGCCAATGGACGGTTGCGCCACCGATCGGGCTCGCGGTCGATCTCTGCCGCCCGGTGCACCGCCCGATCGGCCGTCACTGTGACGAAGGCGTGCAACGACGGCTCGAGCGCTTCGATTCGCGCGAGCGTTTCCTCGCATACCTCGGTCGCGGTGCGACCGGCCTGAATCTGGTGGCGTAGATCGCGGATGGACGTGGGAATCATCCGATGACTCGCGGCACCTTGAAGAGTCCGGCTTGAAGCGACGCCTCCGGCGCGTTCAGCAGAGCCGCCTCGCGATCGAGCGAGGGCTGCACGAGGTCGGGGCGCTCGGATTCTCCCTGCGTGGTGACGTAGGTCGTCGGTGTCACGTCGGCGGTCTCGACCGCCTGAACCTCGTTGGCATAGTCGAGGATATCGCCGAGTTGGCGCGCAAACAGCTCAATCTCGGCCGGATCGAGCTCGATGCGCGCCAACGACGCGATAGCTTTGACATCGTCAGCGGAAAATCGAACAGGCACAGGGAATGCTAGCATGAGCCCCACGTGGGAGCCGGCGCACGCATTCGATCTGCGGCGGTAGCCGGAACGTGGTACCCGGGAGATTCGGCGGCTCTCATGCGAGCCGTCGACGGGTACCTGGCGCGCGCCGGCCCGCCTCAGGTTCATATTGACGAACTGACCGCGCTGATTGCTCCACATGCGGGTCTGATGTACCGGGTCCCGTCGCCGCTCACGCGTACGCCTGCCTTCGCGCTCGCCTGTTCCCACTGATTGTGCTGGTCGGTCCGTCTCATTTCGTCGGTTTCGACGGTGTCTCAGTCGTGCCGCGAGGGGGATTCGAGACGCCGTTTGGCGTCGCGCGTATCGACGAGGCGTGTGCTGCGGCGCTCATGCAGGCCACGCCGATCGTGTTCGACTACCCGGCGGCACATACCCGCGAGCACTCGCTGGAGATGCAGCTGCCGTTCGTGCAACAGATCGCGCCTCGAGCGTCGATCGTGCCGTTGCTCATGGGGTATCAGTCTGCGGAGACATCCCGCACGCTGGGTGAGGTGCTCGGCGAAGTTCTCAAGAACAGAGGCGCGTTGCTCGTGGCGAGCACCGATCTGTCGCATTTTCACGACCGGGTCAGCGCGGCGCAGCTCGACCGGATCGTCATTGATCATCTGGCTCGGTTCGACACCGACGGAATGCAGCAGGCGCTTGACGCACGACCCGAACATGCCTGCGGTGGCGGACCGCTTGTGGCCGTGATGCATGCGGCGCGGGCGCTGGGGGCGCGAAATGGCCTGGTTCTGAACTATGCCGACTCCGGCGACGTGTCCGGCGATATTTCATCGGTCGTCGGGTACCTGGCCGGGGCCCTTGGCCGCTTTTCGACGGGCTCATGATCACGTCTGACATGGACCGTCGGACACTGATTCGAATCGCACGTGAGGCGATAATCGCGCATTTTCTGGGCGTTGCCTTTCCGGCAGTAGAAGACAACGCGCTCGCGCAGCGTCGGGGCGGGGCGTTCGTGACGGTGCTTGAAGGGAACGCGCTGCGAGGGTGTATCGGTCACGTCGAAGCCGACGAGCGGCTTGTTCACGTCGTTGCCCGCTGCGCGGTTGCCGCATGCGTTTCCGATCCTCGATTCGCCCCGGTTGCTCAAGCCGAGCTCGGACGCATCGCGATTGAGGTGTCGCTGCTCGGGCGGCTTGAGCCGATCATTGGCCCGTCCGAGGTCGAGGTCGGACGTCATGGTCTGATGGTGGTGCGAGGAGCAGACCGCGGGGTGTTGTTGCCGCAGGTCGCCACCGTGTGGGAGTGGGATGCCGACCAATTCCTGGAAGAGACGTGTCGAAAGGCCGGACTAGCGGGCCGGGCATGGCGGGAAGGCGCGAGCCTCTGGCGGTTCGAAGCGGAAGTGTTTCACGAAGGCAGGTAGGGGCAGGGCAGGGAGGCGAGGCCAGGTAGGGCAGGTAAGAACTTAGCGACTCGCCCCACTTCCCGTTTCCGCCTTACCTGCCCCACCCGCCCTCCCTGCCCCCCTTGATCAGCCGCCGCAGCGTTCGCAGGTTGCGTCGATCGAAGGGATCCACCTCGATGACGCCTGACCTCGACCCGCGTTTGGGCGTTTCCAGCAGCATCGGCAGATGTTGGAAACGCGCGTCGTTGACCAGACGGCGGAATGGCTCGAGGCCGAGCTCGCCCTTCCCGATGTGTTCATGCCGATCGACGCGGCTCCCCAGTGGTCGCTTCGAATCGTTCAAGTGAAACGCTTTCAGTCGATCAAAGCCAATCGCGCGATCAAACTCCCTGAATGTTTCGTCGTAGCCGTCGGTCGAACGAAGGTTATAGCCTGCAGCGAGCAGGTGGCAGGTATCGAGGCACACGCCGATTCGAGGGTGACCGTCGGTTGCGGCGACAATCGATGCCAGCTGTTCAAAGCTCGAGCCGAGCGCCGTGCCCTGACCGGCAGTCTGCTCGAGAAGCACGAGCGTCCTCCCATTGGAGTGCGCGGCCAGTAGGTCGCTCAACGCGCGCGCGATCTGGTGGAGCCCGTCGAGCTCATTGCCGTTCGTGTAGGCCCCTGGGTGCAGGACCACCCCCAGCAAGCCCAACACTTCCGCGCGATCGATTTCATCTGCCATCGCATCGATCGACTGGCGTCTCAGCGATGGGTTCGTCGTCGCAAGGTTGATCAGGTAACTCGCGTGAGACAGGACTGGCCCGATCTGCGCGGACTCGACCCCGGCGCGAAACTCACGAATTTCGCCCGAGGACAGTGCCCGGCCCCGCCATTGATTGGCGTTCTTCGAGAAAATCTGCATCGCGTCGCAACCATGGGCGACCGCGCGGGCGACGGCAGTTGGCAGCCCGCCTGCGACTGACATGTGCGCGCCGAGGCGCGGACTCATGCGGGGGGCTCAGGGTCCGAGCTGCTCGTTCAGGAAGCGTCCGTCACCAGACAGCCTGACAAAGACCGTAAACAAGCCGTAGCGGGGTCCGGTCGGGTCAAACGTGATTGGCCCGATGAATCGGACATCGCTCAGACGCACCAGCGTATCGCCTGAATCCGCAGACATTCGCACGACCGGCAGGCGCGAGAACCCCAGGAACCGCCGCGCGAGCGGCGCGGATGCGGCGGTGACAATGGCAGAGTTCCAGACGTTGGGGACGTGGATGGTGGTACGCCACATCGCGTCCGTGTCATCGGTGTGCCTCAACCGGGGATCGAGCAGATTGACGTCATGAATCTCATACGCGTTGGACAGATGCGCAATGATCCGCCAGCTGAACGGTGAAAAGAACGTCGGCAACGCAATCAACTCCACGAGACACCGATGGCCGGGCTCCGGCATCGTCAAGCTCGCTGCGCGAGGCCAGGAATCGATGACGCGCGCTGGCGTCGCAGGCGGTTCGCAAGGTTTCGGAAGGAGCGGGCCCAAGACCCGAGGCGCACGGACGATCGCCTCGTGATGAGCGGCAGCGCGCAGGCCATAGTTGGCGGCCATGAGCGCCAGGACGAGCGCGGCGTTGCGCCGTTTCGCGTCGGGCGACCCTCTGCCAAACACGAGTCCCGCCAGTAGTGCCATCAGCAGATACAGGTCCACGATCGGCATCCAGTCGGTCGTGAACCAGTGCCAGTCGAAAGGGCTGAGAAGCCGCGTCCCGTACGATGTCGGGAGGTCCATCAGAACGTGGAGCAGCGCGCCAATGACCCCGACCGCGGCCAGCATGAGAAACGACGCCTCGTCGGCCCTCGATTCGCGGGGCTTGGCACCTCTGGCATCCAAAAAGCGTCGGCCAATCCAGACGAGTCCCGCTGCGACCACACCAAGACCGAGCATGCCGAGCGGTCCGTGGGTGGGACCGCGATGCCATGTCAGGTAGTTGCCGGCTCCGTGCGCTGTGGTGACGATGTCAATATCGGGAATGTTTGAGGCCAGAATCAACGCCGCAGTCGTGCCGCGCCCGGCGCGTCCCAGCGGCGTGCGGGCCAGCGTGATCGCAAACAGCGAGTGTGTGACGTTGTCCATCCGCGCGCAACTCGTAGGGGACTTCAGTCCAAAGCGAGGTTCCGGCCGGCTTGCAATAAACTTGGAGAAGTCGGGATCCGGGAATGCTAGGATTTTACATCCTCGACGTGATCCTAACCGTCCTCACACGATATTGAAGCTGCGCGAAGTCGCGGAACAACTCAAATGCCGGCTCGAAGGCGCGGCCGGGGACGTCGAGATTACCCGCGTAGCGGGAATCGAGCGTGCCCAGCCCGGCGAACTCACGTTCGTCGCCAACGCCCGGTATCATCCACTCCTTGAGACGACGCGCGCCTCCGCCGTCATCCTGCACGACAACGACGCGACCCAGTCGCCCTGTCCCGTGTTACGGAGCCCGAACCCGTACTTGAGCTTCGCGCATGCGGTGATTCTGTTCAGCCGACCGGTTCAGCCGCCGCGCGGAGTCGATCCCTCGAGTTCCGTTGCCGCCGATGCGACGATTGGCCCGGAGGCGTCGATCGGCGCGTTCGCCGTGGTCGGTGCCGGCGCCGTCGTTGGCGCACGCACCGTGATCTACCCGCATGCAGTTATTGGGCCGGCAGCCCGACTTGGCGATGATTGCATCGTCCACGCTCATGCATCGATTCGAGCCGGGGTGGTCCTCGGGCACCGCGTGGTGCTGCAGGACGGCGCTGTCGTCGGGAGCGACGGGTTCGGCTTCGTCAAACAGGACGATGGCGCGTACTTGAAGATCCCGCAGCACGGTGATGTGGTGATCGAGGACGACGTGGAGATTGGCGCGAACACCACGATCGATCGACCGGCGGTGGGCGAGACGCGCATTCAGGCCGGCGCGAAGATCGACAACCTCGTGCAAATCGGTCACGGCGTTTCGATTGGCCGTCGTGTGGCGCTCGCCGGGCAGGTCGGGATCGCCGGCAGCACGATAGTCGAGGATGACGCGGTGCTCGCCGGGCAGGTTGGTGTGTCCGGCCACTTGCGAATCGGAAAGGGTGTCATCGCGACGGCGCAGACAGGCATACCGAGCTCGCTCGAGGCGGGCGCGTTCGTATCGGGATATCCCGCCATTTCAAACCGCGATTGGTTGAAGGCTTCCGCGATCTTTCGGCAGTTGCCGGCTCTGAAAAAGCGCATCGCTGAACTCGAACAACACATCGCTCAGCTCGAGGAGCGGATTGCCGAATGTCCGACACGTCAGGATCGTTAGGGTGGCACGCGGCTCTCGTCGCGTGCCTGCTGCTCGCCGCGTCGCGCGTTTCCGCACAGTCCCAGGCTGATGCCCAGCGGCCTGAGTTTCTCACGCGGTACAACTTCCATCTGTCGGCTGACGCGCTTGCCATCGACGACGTGCACTTTTCCTGGGATACGCACTTTGGTGGCGATCTGGATGTCGTCGACTACGTGTCGGGTCGCACGACGGTTGTCGCCGACTACGAGGCCGTTCTCGGCGACGAGCGACGGGCGTTCGACCCTGAGCAGGCGTACTACACGCTCGAGATCTCGTCCTCGTATCGAACGAAGTACGTCGAAATCGCCGGGATGCTTCACCATGTGTCGAGGCATTTGAGCGATCGGCCCAAGGAGTATCCGATCGCCTGGAACGTCCTGGGCGGCCGAGCCATAACCGCGCTCGAGATGGGCAAGACGAAAATCGAAGTGCGCGCTGATGCCGGGGCCGTCGTGCAGCATTCCTATGTCGATTACCAATGGACGGCCACGTTCGATGCCATCGCGCGCCGGTCGCTGACGGAACGCACTGGTGTGTTCGTGCACGGAGCCGGCGAATTCTACGGCGTCGATGGTTCCATCGCGGGCAGATCGTCACAAAAGGGCGGGATGATCGAAGGGGGTGTCCGTTTCGACGGGCGCGCCGGAGCGATCGAGCTTTTCGCCGGTTACGAGAATCGCCTGGACGCAGATCCGGTCAATCTCGTGTCACGGCAGTGGGGACTGGCAGGCTTTCGGTTTCTTAGCAGGTGACACCCTATAATCAGATGATGGTCCGAGTGTTGCGGGTGCTTGCATGGAGCGCGATTGGCGCGCTGGTCGTCTGGGCCGTCGTTGCCCCTTTACGCGCCGCGGTCCGCCCGCCCAGGCTCGACTACCAGATCACCACGCTTTCGAATGGACTGACCCTCGTCACCGAGGAAGATCACTCGACACCCATCGTGCACGTGCAGCTGTGGTACCACGTCGGCTCGAAAAACGAGCAGGCGGGTCGGACCGGGTTTGCCCACCTCTTCGAGCACCTGATGTTCAAGGGCTCCAAGAACGTGGAACCCGAAGGCCACACCTCGATGGTAGCGGCCGTGGGAGGGCAGAGCAACGCGTATACGACGGAGGACGTCACGGTGTTCTGGGAGACCCTGCCGGCCCAGTACCTCCCGCTCGCGTTGTGGCTCGAAGCCGACCGCATGGCCACGCTCCGAATCGACAAGACCACATTCGAGAACGAACGGCAGGTCGTCAAGGAAGAGCGCCGGATGCGGGTCGACAACCAGCCCTACGGCAGACTGTCCGAGATCATCTTCGATCAGGCGTTCACGGTGCACCCGTACAAGCACGCAACGATCGGGAGCATGGACGATCTCGAAGCGGCGCCGATAGAGGATGTGCGCGCCTTCTACAAGACGTTTTATGTTCCGGAAAACGCGACGCTCGTGCTGGTTGGCGATTTCGACTCGGCTCAGGCCATCCAGCTGGCCAATCAGTATCTCGGACGAGTGCCGAAGGCCGAGCATCCGGTGCCCCGCGACATTCCCCGTGAACCGGCGGCGACTCGAGAGCGGCGCATCTCGCTGCAGGAGCCGTGGCCGCTCGCAGCGGTCGTGGTGGCGTATCACATCACGTACGACGGGCATCCCGATTCGTACCCGCTTCACATCGCGTCGAAGGTCCTGTCGGACGGCCAGAGTTCACGCATCTACCGGAAGCTGGTCTACGAAAAGGGCATCGCCCTCGCGGCGTCAGGCGAGGGCAACATCATCGAGGACCCGAACCTCTTCTATGCGGTGGCATTCGTGCAACCTGGCCACCAGCCCGCCGAGGCGATCGATGCGCTGATCGGAGAATTCGAGCGCCTGAAGGCGGAGCCGATCACAGAACGCGAGCTCGAGCGCGCGAAGAATCAGTTCGCGCGAGACTACATCCTCGGCAGGGAGTCGAACGAGCAGAAGGCTCTCCAGCTGGCCCACGCTGTCGTCATTCACCATGACGTCAAGACCGCGGACGGCGAATTCGACATCTTCCAGCGCCTGACCACGGCCGATGTTCAGCGAGTGGCCAGGACGTATTTCACCCCGGAGAACCGGCTCATCTTGACGCTGCTGCCGAAAGGCGGCCAGGCGGGCGCGCAGTGACCAGATTTGCCCGGGATGTGAGGCGTTCTGCAGGCTGCGCCGCCCTGTCGTTGCCGTGTGGTGCGTCATGGGACCGGCTGCTCAGGCTCAGACATCGTGGCCTTCCGAGCGACCTCCCCGGCCGTTGCCGGCGCGCGAGGTCAGGTTCCCGCCGTATCAGATTCAGACGCTCCCGAACGGTCTCAAAGTGGTCGCTGTGCTGCATCACGAGCAGCCGGCCGTCAGCATGCGCCTGCTCGTGCGTGTCGGCAGCGCCTCGGATCCAAAGGGGAAGCTCGGCCTCGCTCACGAGCTTGCGGCGCTCCTCGATCAAGGCACCGAGACAAAGTCGGCGGAGCAGCTCGCCGATGCCATCGACTTCATTGGCGGTGCGATGGGTGCGGGCGCCGCCACCGACGTCACGTATCTCAACATGGTCGTGATGAAAGACAGCTTCCTGACAGGCCTGCGCATGCTGTCAGACATGGCCCGGCGCCCCGCCTTCTCGCAGGCGGAGATCGAGCGTCAGCGCCAACAGACAGTCTCGGCGTTGCAGGTCAGCCTGGAAGATCCGGACTACATCGCGGATGCGGTCTTCGACCGGCTCGTCTACGGATTTCATCCCTACGGCATGCCGCATACCGGCACACCCGAGACGATCACCGAAATCATGCGCGCCGATCTCCTCGCCTTCCACAAGAAGTATTTCGTTCCGAACAACGCGATTCTCGCCGTCGTTGGCGACGTGACCGCCGAGGAAGCGTTCGATGGAGCCAAGAAGGTGTTCGGCGACTGGGAACGCAGTCCGGTGACGGCGGAGCCGCTCATCGAGCCGCCCGCTCCGACGCGGCGACTGATCGTCGTGAACAAGCCCGACGCCGTGCAGACCGAAGTGCGTGTCGGGCATCTTGGTCTTCCGCGCAAGCATCCGGACTACATGGCGATGAGCCTGGCGATTCGCATCCTCGGGGGTGAGGGCAGCAATCGTCTGCACAACGTCCTCAGAACGCAGCGCGGCCTCACGTACGGGGCGCAGGCCGACATGGACGCGCTCAAGGAGAGTGGCGACTTCGAGGCCCACACAAATACCCGCTCTCCGGCAACGGCCGAAGTCCTGCGGCTGATCGTCGACGAGTTCTGGCGGCTCCAGCGCGATCCAGTCAGCGAACGTGAACTGTCGGACGCCAAGGCGTATCTGACCGGCAGTTTTCCTCTGACAATCGAAACGCCGGACGCCATCGCCATGCAGGTCCTGAATGTCGTGTTCTACGATCTCCCGATTGAAGACCTGCAGACGTTCCGGGACCGCGTCAACGCCGTGACTACCGCCGACATCGAACGAGTGGCCAAGGCGTATCTCAAGCCGGATCGTTTGTCGGTGGTGCTCGTGGGCAACCTCTCGGCGTTCGGCTCAGACCTCCGCGGGGTCGGTTTCAATACCTTCGAAACCGTGGAGCTTGGCAATCTCGATCTGACCCGCGCGGACTTCAAGCGGGCGACGCCGAAAAGTGCCCGCGCAGGCCTTCCGCCCAAATCGCGCGCGCTTGCGTATCAGCCAACGGTCGGCGCTGGGGCGCAGGCCGGTGCCACGTCCGTGAGCGAAGACCGCGGGGCACGCGGGCTGCTCGCCAGCGTGATTACCGCCAAGGGAGGTCGCGACGCGCTTCAGGCTCTTCGCAACATCACGGTCACGACGAAGACGACCATCGGCTCGCCGGAAGGGCAGGTGGAAGCTGAGGCCACCACATATCTCGAATACCCCAACCGCGTGCGCGTAGAAACCACGCTCCAGAAGGTGGCGTCGGTTCAGATTTTTGACGGGGAACACGCCTGGGTGCGAGATCCGGCAGGTGTCCACGATGTCCCCGAGCGTTTCACCCGCGATCTGCAGGCGAGCCTCAGACGCGACACCATCGCGTTGTTGCTGGCAGCTGATCGGGGCGCGGCGCGCGTGCGCCAGCTGCCTGACGTGACGGCGGACGGCCGGTCTGTACCGCCGGTTGGAGATGTCTGCAGCGGATGTGGATCCCATCGTGCTGTACGTTGATCCCGCCACGTATCTGATTACCAAACAAACCTACGTGGCACCCGGACCCGGTCAGCCCCTCGTGGAAGAAAGCTTCAGCGACTATCGTCCCGTCGGCGGTATCCAGTTTGCCTACCTGGCCACGGTTCGCCGCGGTAGCCAGACGCTTCTGGAGCGCCGCTTGAGCGAGATCAAGGTCAACACGCCACTCGACCCTGCGCTGTTCCGACGTCCGGCTCCTTGAGCGCGCGACTGATGCTGTCGTGCGGGGAAGCCTCCGGCGACTTGTATGCCGGGGCGCTCCTGCGCGAGCTTCGTGCGCTCGAACCGGGCATCGAGGTCAGAGGGTTCGGCGGGGCGCAGTTCGCCGACGCGGGTGGCCAGTTGATCGCCGATTACCGCGGCCTCGCGGTGGCCGGCCTGGCGGAAGTTGTCGGCAAGCTCCCGGCGTTTTTCGCAACGATCCGGCGGCTCGTCGCGTCGGCGCGGCGTTCCCGGCCCGATGCCCTGGTCGCGATCGATTCTCCGGATTTCAACTTTCCGCTGGCCCGACGCCTGAAACGGCTCAACATACCGGTCGTCTATTACATCAGCCCGCAATTCTGGGCGTGGCGTCCCGGCCGGCTGAAGTCGATTCGCGACATCGCGGATCTGGTGCTGGTCATCTTCCCGTTCGAGGAGACCCTGTATCAGCAGGCGGGTGTGCCGGTCAGGTTCGTTGGCCACCCGCTCATCGATCTCGTCAAAGTCGGGGATCGGACTGCCTGTCGCCAGCGCTTCGGGCTGCCGGACTCCTCTCCGGTGATCGCTTTGCTTCCGGGCAGTCGCACCAGCGAGGTGTCGCGCATCTTGCCTGTGCTCCTCGAGGCCGCAGCCCGCGTCCGACTTCAGCTACCCGACGCGCGGTTTGTCGTCGCCCGGGCGCCGCGCCTCGAGGACCATCTTTTCCAGGCGGCGGACCATCACATAGTGGTTGAAGGCGAAACCGATATGGTTTTGTCTGCTGCGGACCTGGCACTCACCGCGTCGGGGACGGCGACCGTCCAGACCGCGCTTCACGACACACCAATGGTCATCGTCTACAAGGTGTCGCCGCTGACGTATTGGCTCGGCCGCCGTTTCGTCACGGTCGACACATTCGGCATGGTGAACCTGATCGCCGGGGAAACGATTGTGCCGGAGCTGATTCAGGATGCGTTTACTCCTGACGCCGTAGCGCGAGAAGCGGTGTCGATCCTGACCGATCGGGAGCGGCGCGACCGGATCCGAAAAGGACTCGCCGAGGTCAGGCGCCGTCTCGGCGGTTCTGGGGCCAGCCGGCGTGCCGCCGAATCGATTCTGCAGGTGGTGCGCGGTCACGCGTCGGGCGCGAAAGCGGGCTAAGCGGTTGAGACGCAAGCGCGCGCTGCTCCTCTTCATCGGATGTCTGCTGCACGCAGCCGGCGCTGGAGCGACCGTGCTGGTACCGACCGATCTCGCGGAGCTCTCCCGCGATGCAAGGCTGATTGCCCGAGGGCGGGTCCTGGCGGTCGAGTCCAGATGGGCCGATGGCCGACGGGCCATCGAAACCGTGGTCACCCTTCAAGTCGATGCAGCGCTCAAGGGCGCGATGAATCCCACCGTTCAATGGACCGTGCCGGGTGGAACGGTCGGCCGCTTCCGCCGTCTTGTGGTTGGCGCGCCGGCATTTGTCGTCGGTCAGCGTGTCATCGTCTTCCTGGGCGGCCGTCCTCCGGGTTATCCCTATCTGCTCGGCTTCGGCCAGGGCGTATTCAGAGTGGTCGCATCAGCGGATGCGTCGGGATGGATCGTCATTCCTCCTCCGGTCGGCCCGTCCGTGACCAGCGTGCCGGTGGTCCGCGGTGATGTCGCGCGGCGGCCCGTTCCATTGGAGGTGTTCGAACAACAGATCAGATCGCTCGTCGCGGGGCAGCGATGACGAGCTCCGGGGTACGACAGGCTCGGCGCGCACGCCTCCGGCGATCTTCGCTGGTCCTGGCCTCGTTCGCCACGATTCTTATCTCGTGTCCGGCGCCGGTTCTCGCGTACTTGAAGTTCGGCACCGTCGTCAACGGCCGCAGTGTTGATTTGAAATGGGCGAAGACACCAGCCCGGTATTTCGTGACCGATCGTGACGTCTCCGGCGTCACCTCGACCCAGCTTCAGGCGGCATTGGCTCGCGCGTTTGCCACATGGCAGGATGTGCCGACTTCCACCATCGGGTTCGAGTTCGTCGGCTTCACCAGCGCGACACCGGACGATGAGGATGGCCAGTCGACGATTGGATTTGTCGATCGGTTTGATCTCGATCGCGTGCTGGCGACGACCAGCTTTCTTATCGACGTCACGACCGGCGAGCTTCTCGAGGCCGACATCGCGTTCAACACGGCATTTGAGTGGTCGGTCGCCGATGCCGGCGAGGCCGGCCGCTACGACCTCCAGTCGATTGCGCTGCACGAGACCGGACACTTCAGCGGTCTTGGCCATTCGGCCCTTGGCGAAACGGAGACGCTGGCAGGTGGAGGCAGGCGCGTCATTGCGTCGGAAGCCGTCATGTTTCCGATTGCGTTTGCTGCCGGCAGCGTGGCTGGGCGCAGCCTCCGGGCCGACGACGTCGCCGGCATATCGGATCTGTATCCGGACAACGGATTCGGTGCTGCGCACGGCAGTGTGTCGGGCCTCGTGACCCACAACGGCCTGGGGGTCCTGGGGGCCCACGTGGTTGCGTTCGATCCGTCGACGGGTGCGTTGGTCGGTGGTCTGTCGCTCGACGATTCGGGTCGCTTTGTGATTGGAGGACTCTCTCCCGGGCCGTACGTGATTCGTGTGGAGCCGCTGGACGATGTGGATCCCGATAGCTTTTTCGAGGGAACCGTCTCCGTCGATCTCGACTTTCGTGCGACGTTTCTGGACCGTCTTGTCATCGTGCCGCGCGGCGGTACGAGCGGTAGTGTCGACGCGGCCGTGGCGTCAAAATGAGCTGGCGGGCCGGGCTCTTCGGGACTATGGTCACCATCGTCGGTCTCTGGTCGTTCGATGCGGGCGCTCAGAGTGTCGAGAGGGCTCCGCGTTTCGAGATAGGCGGCGGCGTGTCGTGGACATGGTCCACGTCATTCGGATCGCGTGACGCTCTTCTCACGACGTCGACGGGCGGGTCCTATCGTCTGTTCTCGACATCGACTGATCTGGCGTCCGTGATTGGCGCGGAAGTGATGGCCGGCGTCCGCGTATCCCGAGGTGTCGTCGCGGAAGTAGTCACGTCGTATTCAACGCCAGACCTCCGTACGACGATTGCCAATGACGCTGAGGGCGCGAGCCCCGTCACCGCAGTCGAGTCGATCCGACAGTTCACGATCGGCGGGGCTGCGGTCGTGGACTTAACGCGTCTGCGGGCTCGTTCAGGCCTGATCCCGTTTGTTCGCGCGGGCGCCGGCTATCTGCGGCAGCTGCATGAATCGCAGACACTGATTGAGACGGGACAGGTCTACGACGTCGGCGGCGGTATTCGATTTCCTCTCAGGTCGAGTGCAGGCTCTCAAAGCACGATCACGCGAGTCGGCGTGCGCGTGGAGGGACGGGCCACGATTCGGTCGGGAGGCATTGCGCTCGACGGCGGCACCCACGCGTCGCCCACGCTGGCGGCCAGCGCTTTCGTCCGATTCTGAGAGGGCAGGAAGGGCGGGTAGGGGGGCACCCGCCCTACCTGACTCACCGACTTTACCCGCCCATGTCGATCACCTTCCCCGGATTCATCCGGTTGTCGGGATCGAACGCCTGCTTGATCGATCGCATCAGGTCGACGGCCGCGCCGCGCTCGAGGCCGAGATACTTCTTCTTGCCCAGACCGATGCCGTGCTCGCCTGTGCACGTGCCGCCGAGCCGCAACGCCCGCAGGACCAGCCGCTCATTGAGTCGCCCGGCGGCTTCGAGTTCGGCGGGGTTGCCGAGATCCAGCAGGTACAGCAGGTGAAAGTTACCGTCGCCGGCGTGTCCGACCAGGGCGATCGGGAACGGCGCCGTTCGGTTGTCTTCCTCAGTTTCAAGAATGCACTTAGCGAGCGCTGAGATTGGCACGCAGACATCCGTGATGCAGGCCTTGGAGCCAGGTCGGAGCGCCAGCGCCGCGTAGAGGGTGTCGTGGCGAGCGCGCCAGAGTTTCTCGCGTTCTTCGAGCTCGATGGCCCACTGAAAATCATGGCCGCCGCGCTCGGCGGCCAGCGCCTCAACCGCCTGCGCCTGATCGGCGACGTGCGCACGGCTGTCGCTGTGAAACTCGAAGAGAATGGTCGGCGCGACGGCATACGTCGTGTGCGAATAGCGATTGACGGCGTCCATCTGCGTGGCGTCCAGCAGCTCCATGCGGGCAACGGGGATGCCGAGCTGCATGGTGGCGATCACCGTGTCCACGGCACCGGCCATCGAGTCGAAGTGGCAGACAGCGGCGGACACGGCTTCGGGCTGAGGATGCAGGCGGACAGTCACTTCGGTGATGACGCCAAGAGTCCCCTCCGAACCGATGAAGAGCCGTGTCAGATCATAGCCGGCCGATGATTTTCTCGCGCGACCACCCGTAGGGACGATCCGTCCGTCTGGAAGCACGACGGTCAAGCCCAGTACGTTTTCGCGCATGGTGCCGTAGCGGACCGTCGTGGTTCCTGACGCGCCGGTCGCCGTCATGCCGCCGATCGTGGCGTCGGCGCCGGGGTCGACCGTAAACATCAGCCCCGTGTTTCGTAACGCCTTGTTGAGCTGAAGCCGGGTCACACCGGCTTCGACGGTGGCGTCCATGTCTTCGGTGCTCACGCGCAGCACCTTGTTCATCTGACCGAGGTCGATGGTGATGCCACCGCAAATGGCGTTGACGTGCCCCTCCAGTGATGTGCCGGCACCGAAAGGAATCACGGGTACCTGATGGCGTGCGCTGACCTGCAGAACGGCTGACACCTCCTTGGCCGTCAGAGGAAAACACACGACGTCGGGAACGGCAGGGGTGTGATACGACTCGTCATGACTGTGATGTTCGCGCACGGCGGCCGAGTCGTTGGCTCTGTCACCGAGGAGACTTTTGAGGTCTTCGATCGCAGCTTGCAGGGCAGCTGGTGCGGATCGGCGTGTCACGCGAATCGATTATACGTGGCCAACCGACCTGACCCACCCGACTCACCCGACGCACCTGCCCCACCCGACCTACCGACTTATCCGACCCACCCGACCCACCCGACCCACCCGACCACGTGGTACGATCCGGTCCTGAGGACGCGATGTCGCACGCGAATAGCTTCAACGCACGAACTACTATCAAAGTCGGATCCCGTTCGGTCGAAATCTTCAGTCTCCCGGCGTTGCAAGCGGCGGGCTTCGGAGAGATCGCCCGGCTCCCGTACTCGCTGAAAATCCTGCTCGAGAACCTGTTGCGCCATGAAGACGGACGCTTCGTAAAGGCGGCAGACGTCGAGGCGCTCGCCAGGTGGGACGTCAGAAACACCAGGGCGAAAGAGATTGCCTTCGCCCCTGCTCGTGTCCTGCTCCAGGACTTCACCGGCGTTCCCTGCGTCGTCGATCTGGCGGCGATGCGCGACGGGATCGTGCGGCTTGGGGGCGAGCCGAGCCGCGTCAATCCGCTGCAGCCCGTCGAGCTGGTGATCGATCACTCGGTCCAGGTCGACTACTTCGCGCAGCCGAACGCCTTCGATCTGAACGCGGAGCTCGAATTCTCGCGCAACAAGGAACGGTATGCGTTTCTGCGCTGGGGACAGAACGCGTTTCGGAACTTCCGGGTGGTGCCGCCGGATACGGGCATCGTGCATCAGGTCAACCTCGAATACCTCGCTCGCGTTGTCGTCTCCGAAGAGGGTCCGGAGGGTACGGTGGCATTTCCCGACACCCTCGTGGGTACCGACTCTCACACGACGATGGTGAACGGATTGGGGGTGGTCGGGTGGGGCGTCGGCGGAATCGAAGCCGAGGCGGCCATGCTGGGCCAGCCGATCTCGATGCTGATTCCCCCGGTGCTCGGTTTTCGGCTGGTCGGCGAATTGGCCGACGGCACGACCGCGACCGACCTCGTGCTGACGATCACCGAGCGCCTGCGTAAGCATGGCGTTGTCGGGAAGTTTGTCGAGTTCTTCGGGCCCGGGCTTGAACACCTCACCATCGCCGATCGTGCCACGCTCGGCAACATGAGTCCGGAGTACGGCGCGACAATTGCCATCTTTCCCATTGACGACATGACGCTCGACTACCTGCGGCTGACGGGCCGCGAGGAAGGCCGGGTGGAGCTTGTCGAGGCCTACGCGAAGGCGCAGGGGATTTTCCGGCAGGCGGATTCACCCGATCCCGAGTACGCCGAAACGATCGAACTCGATCTGGGAACAGTGGAGCCGAGCCTTGCCGGCCCGAAGCGCCCGCAGGATCGCGTGTCGTTGAGCCAGGTGAAGAGCGGCTTTCAGTCGTCCCTCAGTTCGATGCTTCCGGTTCCGAAAGGCGGCTCCTCGGCCGCGGGCTCGGCATCGTCGGGAGGTGTCGCTGTACTGCCGGAAGTGACTCATCAGCTTGAACACGGCTCGGTCGTGATCGCCGCCATCACGAGCTGCACGAACACGTCGAATCCCAGCGTGATGATCGCGGCCGGACTGCTTGCCAGGAACGCGGTTGAACGCGGGCTCTCCCAGCGGCCTTGGGTGAAGACGAGTCTGGCGCCGGGTTCCAAAGTGGTGACCGAGTATCTGCGCGTCGCGGGGCTGTTGTCATATCTCGAGCGGCTCGGTTTTGGACTGGTGGGTTACGGCTGCACGACGTGCATCGGTAACAGCGGACCGCTACCCGACGAGGTGTCGTCCGAGATCGATGCTCGCGACCTCGTTGTCGCGTCGGTGCTGAGCGGCAACCGCAATTTCGAGGGGCGTATTCAACAGCAGGTGCGCGCGAATTACCTCGCGTCGCCCCCGCTCGTTGTGGCGTATGCGCTGGCCGGCCGAATCACTGTTGACCTGACCACGGAGCCGCTCGGAGCCGACTCGCGCGGCGTCCCGGTGTTTCTGCGGGACATCTGGCCGACCGAGCGAGACATTCAGCAGACGATGATGGCGGCGGTTCGAGCGGACATGTTCCGGCAGCAGTACGCCGACGTGTTCGCCGGTGACAACAGATGGCGGACGCTGGCGGTGCCGACCGGCACTCGTTTCGCCTGGGAGCCCGACTCGACCTACATTCGCCATCCGCCGTTTTTCGAGGGCATTTCCCTGGAGCCGGTCCCGTTGACCGACATCACAGGTGCCCGACTCCTCGCGATGCTGGGTGACAGCATCACCACCGACCACATTTCGCCGGCCGGTTCCATCAAGAGGGACAGCCCGGCTGGCAAGTACCTCATGGAGCACGGAGTCCAGCCCACTGACTTCAATTCGTACGGCGCGCGGCGTGGCAACCATGAAGTGATGATGCGGGGAACCTTTGCCAACGTTCGCCTGCGCAACCAGCTGGCGCCGGGCACCGAGGGCGGCTGGACGACGTTTCAGCCGGACGGCGACGTCCTGACGATCTACGACGCGGCCATGAGATACAAGGCCACGGGCGTGCCGCTCCTGATTGTGGCCGGCAAGGAATACGGGTCCGGATCGTCACGCGACTGGGCGGCCAAGGGCACGCTGCTGCTTGGCGTGAAGGCGGTGATCGCTGAGAGCTTCGAGCGGATTCATCGCAGCAATCTCGTCAACATGGGCGTGCTGCCACTCCAGTTCCGGCCGGGCGAGTCGGTCGCCTCGCTGGGCCTCACGGGACGGGAGCGCTTCGATCTAACCGGGATTGCCCGCGGGCTCGCGCCGGGCAGTGTGGTGACGATTCGCGGATCGCGCGACGGTGGACCTCCAGTCGAATTCCAGGCCGTCGCCCGCATCGATACGCCCGAAGAGCTGATTGCGTTCCAGCACGGAGGGATCCTGCCGTACGTGCTCCGACAGCTGGTGGAGAAGAAGGGCGGGTAGGCCACCCGCCCCCATGATCTCGTATGTCCCTCACATCCGCTGACATCAAAGCCAAGGCGTACGAGCTGGACTTCGACCTGTGTGGCATCGCGCCAGCGAGCGATCTCCCCGAGCTGTCGTTCTTTCGCCAATGGCTCGACCGGGGCTACGGCGCCACGATGGAATACCTCCGGCGATCCGCGGCGCGCCGCGAAGACGTACGGCGCGTCCTGCCGGCGGCCCGAACTGTGATTGTCACCGGCACGAACTACAACACCGCTCGGCCATACTCGACCGAATGTCGCGATCCTCAGCGCGCGCACATCGCCAGATACGCCTGGGGCGATGACTATCACGACGTGATTCGTGCGCGCCTCGAGGCGTTGCTGGCCTGGATGCGGAGCGCCGCGCCCAAGGATTTCGAGGCGCGCGCCTATGTCGACACCGGTCCGGTGCAGGAGCGCGTGTATGCACAGCATGCCGGCATCGGGTGGATCGGCAAGAACACCTGTGTGATCAACCCGACACTGGGTTCCTGGCTGTTTCTGGGCGAGATCATCTGCAGCCTGCCGCTCGAAACCGATACGCCCTCTCTGGATCAATGCGGGACGTGCACGCTGTGCGTGGAAGCGTGCCCGACGCAGGCCATCGTCGCGCCCGGCGTGCTCGACTCCTCGAAATGCGTGTCGTACCTGACTATCGAGCTGCGTGACGAGATTCCCGCGTCGCAGGAACGAGCGATTGGTAATCATGTCTATGGGTGCGACATCTGCCAGGAGGTCTGCCCGTGGAACGCGACCGCTCCAGCGTCCGCCGACCGGGCCTGGCAGGCGCGTCCCATCTGGGACGGCGGGGACGTCAGCGAACTGGCGGCCATGGGCGATGAAGAGCTTGCCGCGGGAATCGAAGGGAGCGCAATGCGCCGCGCCCGTCTGGGCGGGTTGCGTCGGAACATCGCCGTCGCCCTCGCCAACGCGTCTCGTGGCGCGCCAGGGTCGACACAAGACGGTGCAGGTCAGGTAGGTCGGGCAGGTCGGGTGGGTCAGGTAGACTAACGCAGTAGGCAAGTAGGTAACCTACCCACCAGGCGAACCTGACCCACCTGGCCCAGCGATCCCATGTCTCCTCTCTCGCCCCTGCGTTGTTGTTGTCGATGCCGCAGCTCGCGGACCCGAATTTCAGTCGCACGGTCGTCCTGCTCTGCCATCACAGCGAGGACAAGGGGGCATTCGGTCTGGTGGTCAATCGCCCGCTCGTCACGAGCGGCCCCGTGGTCGTCGAAGTTCGCGCGGAATCAGGGGCGGCGGAGCACGAGGCCCGGGAAACCAGTGAACGCGAGCTGCAGGTCTGGATCGGCGGTCCGGTCGAGCCGTCGCGCAGCTGGATTCTCGTGGGGCACGACGAAGATGATGAAGGGCGGCGGGGCATCAAGGTCTGCGACGGCGTCTATCTGTCGACCTCGCCCGATCTGTTGCATCGCCTTCTGGGTCCGGCGCCGCCCACTGACACCCGATTGATCGTGGGCCATGCGCGGTGGGCGCCCGGTCAGCTCGAAGCGGAGCTGAAGGCGTTCGCGTGGCTGATTTGCGACGTCGACCGCGAGTTGATCTTCAAGACGAGCGCCGAGCGCATGTGGGAATTGGCTATCCGCGGGCTCGGGGCCGACCCTGAAAGCCTCCAGATGTCACGCGGGGTGAACTGATTCGATGCTACTCCGTCGCACCCGTGGCCACTTCGATCCAGTGGCGTGCGAGATCGTGATGGGCGCTCCAGGCCAGCCAGGTCGAGCGCGCCCATTCGAGCACACGCTGCAGGTGATCTTCGGGAGTTGTCGCGCCACGCAGATAGGTAATCGTCAACGCCCCGCGCTGCAGCATCGGCGGATCGGATGGTCGTCTGATGATGCGGGGCCCGTTCAGCCACTGCTGCACCGCCCGATTTGTCGCCGGCGCATCGTCCCGCTCGAGGGCTGCACAGACGCCGGTCAGGTGCGCGACGAACGACTTGCCGGACTGCATGTAAGCTTCGGGGTGCTGCAGCGCGTACGTGTCCACCATCAGTCGATGTCGCTTCGCGTAGCGAAAATCGCTCTGCTCCCGGGCCAGGACCTCGTCGAACACGCTCTGGCAGCTCTCAACCCCCTCGGGGACGGCCGCTCCGCAGACATCACAGGTGCTCACGGACAGGGCGTGAAGGCGACTGGACGTAACCAAGCAGCTCATTGTGGCGCGGGCGCCGTTAGCCTGCAACCGTGCCCGGCTGCCTGTTCGACATCCGTCAGACGATGAGATCTCGAGTTCGGGTACTCGCTTCGGGCATCTGGCTGGCGCAGATTGCGTCAGGCGCGGCGCAGACACCGTCGCCGCCGGCAGGTTTGGCCCATCAGGAGACGCGTCAACCGGTACTGCGTTCCGTGCCACAACGCTCGTACGAAGACGGCCGGCATGACGCTGGACGACCCGAGTCTGTCGGATGTGGCTGGACACGCTGAGGTGTGGGAAAAGGTGGTTCGCAAGCTGCGGGCTGGGGCGATGCCGCCGCCCGGCGCACGGCGACCAGATGAGGAGGCGGCTAACGCGCTGCGGACCGATCTCGAATCCCGACTTGACGCGGCAGCGGCGGCGTCGCCGAATCCCGGTCGTCCGTTGCTCCATCGTCTCAATCGCGCCGAATACGGGAACGCCATCCGCGACTTGTTGTCGCTGGAGGTCGACGTCGCGTCTCTATTGCCGCTGGACAACTCGAGCTACGGGTTTGACAACGTTTCCGAAGCACTCGGCGTGTCGCCTGTGCTTGTCGAGCGCTATCTTGCGGCTGCGCAGAAGGTCAGTGCTCTGGCCGTCGGCGATCCCGACGTCAGTCCCGGAAGCGACATGTACCGGGCGCGACAGGATCTCTCGCAGGATCAGCATCTCGAAGGTCTTCCGCTCGGAACCGTCGGCGGACTGATGGTGACGCACACGTTTCCTCTGGATGCCGAGTACACGCTGCAGGTGAAGCTGTTCCGGACGAACCTGAACGCCATTCGTGGACTCGAGTACGCCCACGAACTCGAGATCACCGTGGACGGCGCGCGCGTCTACCTGGGCCAGGTAGGAGGCGACGCGGACGTGATGGCGGTTATGCGGAACCCGACCAGTACATCGGATGCGATCGACGCGCGTCTGAGGGTTCGGGTCCCAGTGAAGGCCGGCCCGCATGCCGTTGGTGTCTCCTTCCTGCGGGCCATAGCCGAGGGCACGAGGCGGCTGCAGCCCTACATCAGGAGCTCCGTGGACACGTTCGACGTGACCGGGAGGCCCCACATAGCCGCCCTGACGATCTCGGGTCCGTTTGCGGCGACGGGACCTGGCGACACACCGAGCCGCCGTCGTATCTTTACGTGTCGCCCATCCGGCAACGATACCGGCCAGGGTGCAGCGCGTGTCTCGGAAGCCGCCTGCGCGAGACGGATTGTCAGAACGCTCGCTCGCCGCGCCTATCGTCGACCAGTCTCCACGGTGGACCTCGAGCCGCTCATGTCGTTCTACGAAGAGGGGAGGCGAGAACGCGGGTTCGAGCGCGGCATTCAGCTCGCGCTGGAACGCATCCTGGCGAGTCCTGCATTCTCGTTTCGCGCCGAGCCCGACCCGCCGGGGGTCAGATCAGGCAGCGCGTATCCGCTTGGCGATCTCGAGCTCGCGTCACGTCTTTCGTTCTTTCTCTGGAGCAGCATTCCGGACGACGAGCTGATTGACCTGGCGAGCCGCGGGCAGTTGAGGCAGCCTGCGGTTCTCGAGGCGCAGACACGCCGGATGCTGGCCGATCCGAGGTCGCAGGCGCTTGTCATCAACTTCGCGGGTCAGTGGCTTCAACTTCGCAATCTGCGGAACACATTGCCGAACTCGACGGCGTTTCCCGACTTCGACGACAACCTGCGTCAGGCATTCCTCCGCGAGACGGAGTTGCTCTTCGAGACCGTCATGCGCGGTGATCGAAGCGTCCTCGAGCTCCTGAACGCGGATTACACGTTTGTGAACGAGCGGTCGGCCAGACACTATGGGATCGCCGGCGTGTACGGGAGTCAGTTTCGGCGCGTGCCGGTACCGAGCGACGCCCGACGCGGCCTCCTCGGGCAGGGCAGCCTCCTCACCGTCACGTCGCACGCCGATCGCACATCGCCGGTGCTGCGTGGTAAGTGGATTCTCGAAAATCTACTGGGGACCCCACCGCCTCCGCCCCCCGCTGATGTGCCTCCCCTTAAAGAAGACGAAGAGGGATCCGCGCCTACGTCGGTCCGACAACGGCTGGAGCAGCACAGGGCGAACCCGGTGTGTGCCGGCTGCCACAAGCTGATGGATCCACTGGGATTCGCTCTCGAAAACTTCGATGCAGTCGGCGCCTGGCGGAACACGGACGCGGGCGCACCCATTGACGCGTCCGGCCAGCTCGTCGATGGCTCAACCGTGGACGGCGTCGTCGCGCTGCGACAGTCACTCCTGAAACATCCAGACGCCTTCGTCACCACGATGACGGAAAAGCTCCTGACGTACGCGCTGGGGCGAGGCCTGACGCCCGCCGACATGCCCGCAGTCCGCCAGGTTGTCCGCGGCGCAGCTGCTGACGATTACAGATTTGCCTACCTGATTTTAGGTATCGTGCGCAGCACTCCTTTCCAGATGAAACTGAAAGCCGCCGTCGAGAATTGATTTAGAATCATCAAGATCGACGGACTGATGGTGATCAGGAAGGTCTCGCTCCCTCGTCGTACGTTCCTCCGTGGCATAGGTGTCACGCTGTCGCTGCCGCTACTCGAGGCGATGATCCCGGCGCTGACGGCAACCGCAAAGACTGCGGCGTCGCCGCCGCGCCGCCTCGGCTTCGTGTATTTTCCGAACGGCACGATCGTCGAGCAGTGGGTGCCGCCCACCGCGGGTGTCGGCTTCGAGTTTTCGCCGGTTCTCAAGCCGCTCGAACCGCTGCGCGAGCATGTGACTGTGGTCAGCAACCTGGCGCGTGCCGGCACAGCGATCGGGGATCATGCTGTCAGCTGCGCCGGCTGGCTGACCGGGAGCCTTGCCAAGCGGACCGAAGGCGAAGATGTCCGGGCGGGTACCACCATCGATCAGATCGTCGCCCGCCAGATTGGTAACGAAACGCCGTTCCCGTCGCTCGAGGTAGCGACGGAGGACTTCAGCGGTTACGTCGGCGGCTGCATTCCGGGATTCAGTTGCGCGTACATGAATACGGTGTCGTGGTCCACACCCACGACGCCGCTGCCGATGGAAATCAATCCCCGCGTCGTGTTCGAGCGCATGTTCGGACAGGCGGGCACGAGCGAACAGCGCGCGGCTTGGCGGCGGCGAAGCCGGAGCATCCTCGATTCAATCGTCGGCGACGCCAACAGGCTGAAGGGCGGCCTGGGTCCGCATGATCGTTTGCGCATGGATGAGTACCTCGACGATGTTCGGGAAATCGAGCGTCGCCTGCAGCAGACGGAAGCCCGGGCGCAGACGGAGGTTGCGGCGGTCGATGCACCGTTCGGCATTCCCGAGTCTTTCGAAGAGCACGTGGCGCTGATGTTCGATCTGCTGGCGGTGGCGTATCAGGCGGATCTCACGCGCGTCTTCTCGTTCATGATGTCGCGCGAGGCGAGCCAGCGCACCTATCCACAACTTGGCATCAACGAGCCGCACCACGCCATCTCGCACCATTTCGGCAACGCGGAGAAGATGGCAAACTGCGTGAAGATCAACGTCTATCACGTGGGGTTGTTCGGCAAGTTTCTTGAAAAGCTGCGCACGACTCCGGATGGCGACGGGACGCTGCTGGATCATTCGCTGGTGTTCTACGGCGCGGGCATGGGGAGCGGCAATCAGCACGCACCCGATCACTTGCCCTTGGTGGCGGCCGGCGGCGGCATCGCTGGCAACCGGCACATCCAGCCAGCCTCCCAGACATCGATTGCCAATCTCTGGCTCGGTGTGGCTCATCGGTTTGGCAGCCAAATCGAGACGTTCGGCGAAAGCAATGGGCTGCTCGAGCTCTGAGCCTTCAATCCTCAATGCATTTCGGATTGCCAGCATTGGCGTGGCGACGCTGCTGGCCGCGAATGCGGCGGCTGCCGCCTCAGACCAGCGTCTGATCGACGCCGTCAAAGCAGGCGATCGACAGGCGGTCCGGCGGCTCGTCAAGACCCCTGGTGCGATGGCCGACGTCGACGTCGATGGCACGACAGCGCTTCATTGGGCCGCTCGGGCGGACGATGTCGACAGCGTGCGATTCCTGCTTCAGGCCGGGGCGAAGCCAAACAGTGCGAATCGGTATGGCATGACACCGATCAGTCTTGCCGCGGTCAATGGCAACCCCCAGATCATCCAGCTGCTTCTCGATGCGGGAGCGGATCCGAACACCGCCCTTCCGCGCGGCGAAACGGTCCTGATGACAGCGTCGCGCACGGGCAACGACATGGCGGTGCGGGCGCTCATCGCTCGCGGTGCGGACGTGAATGCGGCCGAGACGTGGCAGGGCGAGTCGGCGCTGATGTGGGCCGTGGCGGAGGACCATCCAGGCGTCGCCCGGGCGCTCATTGCGGCCGGCGCGAACGTCGACGCCCGGTCCTCGGTTTCGCACTTTCCCAAGATGGAGTTCAGCAGCGGGGGCCTGGTCCCGATGGAGCTGCCGAAAGGCGGTTTCACGCCACTGATGTATGCGGCGCGCCAGGGAGCGATGGAGTCCGCGCGTGTGTTGATTGACAGCGGGGCGGACCTCAATGCAACGGATCCAGATGGCAGTACCGCGTTGGTCCTCGCCATCATCAATGCGCACTATGAGCTGGCAGCAATGCTGCTCGAGAGCGGAGCGGACCCTGAAATCGCCGACGGGTCGGGGATGGCGGCGCTCTACGCAATGGTCGACATGCACACGCTAGGGTGGATGCAGGGACGGCCGGCTCCGAAGCCGACGGGCAGCATGGCGGCGACCGACGTTCTGCGGATGCTGCTCGACTATGGAGCGAACGTCAACGCGCCGCTCAAATCGCCACTTCTGTTGCGGCACCACGCGCTCGGCGACCCTGTGCTTGGTGCAGGGGCGACACCGATCATGCGTGCGGCGAAGACCGACGATCTCGTCGGAGCCCGTCTCCTGCTCGAGCACGGCGCCGATCTGACGCACAAGCAGCAGAACGGGACAACGGCCCTGATGGTCGCCGCAGGGCTGGGCTGGCGCGACGGCGGTGGCGCGCTTCCGGTCTATGACCGAGGTTCGGAAGGCGACGCGATCGAGTTCATCAAACTGTGCCTCGAGCGAGGTGTGGACATCAACGCGGCGAATGACGCCGGCGACACCGCGCTGCACGGCGCGGCCGTCCGCGGCGCCGACTCGATTATCCGGTTTCTCGTCCGGCAGGGCGCTCGTGTGAACACAGCGAACAAACAGGGCCGGACCCCGCTCGACATTGCGCTAAGGCGCGAGGATCGATCGCCGAGCACGGTGGCCGTGTTGAGGGAGCTGGCCGGTGGTGCGCCGGAAGCCTCCCGGCGCTGAAGCAGTTATTCCGTGAACAGGAGAGCCGTGACCGACCGTTCGGTTGTCATTGTCTTGTCACTTGTGAGTGCCGCACTCGGTGGCGCCATCACGAGCGCACAGGGTCAGGACGCGGCGCGCCCGCCTGACCGCCTACCGTGAAGTCCTTGATGGGTACTGCGTCACGTGCCACAACCAGCAGCTCAAGACCGGCGGTCTGACCCTCGAGGGCGCGGATCTCTCGCGGGTCGCCAGCCACGCCGAGGTGTGGGAAAAGGTGGTGCGCAAACTGCGCGTGGGCACCATGCCGCCGCAGGGAGCGCGGCGGCCGGAGCCGGCGACTGCAGCGGCACTGGCCGAATCGCTGGAAGGCGCGCTGGATCGCGCCGCGGCCGAAAAGCCCGATCCCGGACGTCCGGTTCTGCGCCGCCTCAATCGGGCGGAGTATGCCAACGCCGTTCGCGATCTCCTTGCGCTCGATTTCAACGTCGCGGCGCTGCTTCCCCCGGACGATTCCAGCTACGGCTTTGACAACATCGCGGACGTGCTGGGTATGTCGCCCGTCCTGCTCGACAGGTATCTTGCTGCCGCGGACAAGATCAGCGCAGTCGCGCTCGGAGATTCCGAGATCGGTCCGGGCAGCGACACGTATCGGGTCCGACAGGATTTGTCGCAGGATCAGCAGATCGAGGGCCTCCCGCTCGGCACGACCGGCGGACTGCTCGTTCGGCACACGTTTCCGGTCGACGGCGAATATCACCTCCAGGTCAAGCTGTTCCGCAGCAATATCGAATCGGTCCGCGGCCTCGAAAACCCTCACGAGCTTGAGATTCTTGTCGACGGCCAGCGCGTGCACCTTGGGGCGTTCGGCGGCGACGAGGACTTTGCGGCGGCTGTTGACAACCCCACCGTTGCAGGCGATGCGGTCGACGCACGGATGCAGGTGAGGATTCCCATCAAGGCCGGCACGCGGCCGGTCGGGGTGGATTTCATCCAGGTGCGGGGTGAGGGCACGCGCCGGCTCCAACCCTTTCTGAGGAGCTCTGCTGATACGTACGATTCGACGGGCCTGCCGCACGTCGAGCGGCTCACCATCACAGGGCCGTTCAACCCGACCGGGCCTGGTGACACACCCGCCCGGCGGCGGATTCTCATCTGTCATCCCGCCACGCCGGATGCCGAAGAAGGGTGCGCCCGGCGGATCGTGACCGCGCTGGCTCGCCGGGCGTACCGGCGCACGGTCACCCCGGCCGAGGTCGAAGATCTGCTGACGTTTTACCGATCCGGCCGGCGCCAGAGCACATTCGACAAAGGGATTCAGATGGCGCTCCGCCGTCTGATCGCCAGCCCCAAATTCCTGCTGCGGATCGAGCGCGATCGACCGGATGTCGCGCCGGGCGTCCCCTATCGTGTCAGCGATGTCGAGCTTGCATCGCGACTGTCCTTCTTTCTCTGGAGCAGTATTCCCGACGACGAACTGCTGGAGGTGGCCCGACAGGGTCGGCTGAACCAGCCCGTCGTGCTCGCGCGGCAGGTGCGCCGGATGCTGGCCGATTCCAGGTCGCAGGCCCTGGTCACAAACTTCGCCGGCCAGTGGCTCCAGCTTCGCAATCTTCGCAGGATGGTCCCGAATTCCAATCAATTTCCGGATTTCGACGACAACCTGAGGCAGGCGTTTCAGCGGGAGGCCGAGCTGTTCTTCGCGAGCATCATGCACGAAGACCGCAACGTGCTCGACCTGCTGACGGCCGACTACACGTTTGTCAACGAGCGGCTGGCGCGCCACTACGGAATCCCGTATGTGTCCGGCAGTCAGTTCCGCCGCGTCACGCTGACCGACGATGCGCGCAGAGGGCTCCTGGGGAAGGGCGGCGTGCTGATGGTGACCTCGCACGTCGATCGGACGTCGCCGGTGGTCCGGGGCAAGTGGCTGCTGGAAAATCTCCTAGGCACGCCGCCGCCTCCGCCGCCCGCGAACGTCCCGCCGCTCAAGGAAACCGAGCAGGGACAGAAACCGCGCACCATGCGCGCGCAGATGGAGGAGCATCGCCGAAACCCTGTATGCGCCAACTGCCACAAGTTGATGGATCCGATCGGTTTTGCGCTGGAGAATTTCGACGCAATAGGCACGTGGCGTACGAGCGACGGCGGCAGCTCCATCGACGCGTCCGGCATGCTGGCCGACGGCACCAAGGTGGACAGTGTGGTCACGCTGCGCGAAGCGCTCCTGCAGCGCCCGAACGTGTTTGTCGGGACGCTGACCGAGAAACTGCTCACCTATGCGCTAGGGCGGGGCCTAAACTATCAGGATATGCCGGTTGTGCGGGCCATCGATCGCGAGGCGGCGGGGCTGGACTACCGGTTCTCTTCCATCATTCTCGGGATTGTGACGAGCGTGCCGTTTCAGATGCGAGTCAATGGGAGAGACGATGGAATTTGAGAATGTGAGGATTTGAGGATTTGAGAATCTGAAATGTTCATTTCAAAATTGATGTTGCCTCGGCGGGCCTTCCTGCGCGGCGTGGGAGCCGCGATCTCGCTGCCGTTTCTCGAGGCGATGGTGCCCGCCGCGACAGCATTGGCGAAAACAGCGGCGAACCCCAAGACCCGTTTCGGCGCGGTGTATGTACCTCACGGCGCGATCCTGCCGCAGTGGACACCGGCGACAGTCGGTCCGAACTTCGAGTTCTCGCCGATCCTGAAGCC
>CAVRXZ010000018.1:0-15948 GCA_963725105.1 uncultured Acidobacteriota bacterium | reverse complement strand
TATACGTCAGTCGGATTGGGGGCGGAAGAGGATAATCTTCGCGCGTGGATCGATCGCGCGGCCATCGCCGATGCCCTGGGACTCACGCATGACCAGTCTGACCGCGTTCATCGTGGCGGCCAGCGCGTTGACCACGCATGCCGATCAGATCGACCGGCGTCTGGCAACCGTGCGCAAGGCCTTCGTGATGCCGGTCAATGATCGACACGGCGATGACGCGTTGGTCGCAACGTGTCTGCGCGACCGGCTCCGCCACGCCGTGACGCCGATAGAGCTGGTCCAGACGAAGTCGGAGGCTGACACGATCGTCGCGGTAAAGGGCCACATCCCGGGCGAAGGCGCGAGGTTGATCATCGGTGGCCTCGCGACTGCCAGCGCGAATCTCGAGGTGAGGTTGCCGGACGGCACCAGGCTTTGGCGCGGCGGAGCCAAGCATCGGGACGACCCCTTCGGTGATAGCTTCGACGAGATGGTGGGCGAAGGGGGCATCGCGTGTGGATTGGCCAATCGGCTCGTGGACGCACTGCTCGACGCGATGCGCAAGGCACGCGAGGCGCCGTAGCCGCTGGAGTGAGCGATCAGGGCGCCTGGCAGGCAAAGTTCGATGGATCGTCCGTGCTGCCCTTCCCGCTGTACCGGGACACCTGCGGGTAGTTGCATACGAGGCGACGGCGCGTCGGCCATCCCTCGCCGGAGGTGGTGACGACAATCTGGTCGGGCGCGCGATTGGTCGTCGTCCATTGTCTGACGGCTGCGACCGCGTCGAAGTCGACGATGTAGCTGCCTGGATGCGTCTCGCCGAAGCAATGATGCATCCCGGGCACGATGAACAACCGGACGGCGTTGCGCACCTTGTCGGCGCCCATCGTCGCGCGCACGCGCTCGTAATAGCTGATCACGTTCTGCACGGGGAGGTTGTCATTCCACCCGCCGACGAGCAGCAGCTTGCCGCCTCGGCCGATGAACCCTGACAGATCGGGATTCGTGTGATTGATGACGAGATTCTGCGGCGCCTCGGCCAGATCCACGTCGGTATCGAAATTGGCTGGTCGACTCGCGTAGCTCCAGGGGCTCTTGGGTTCTGGCGTGCCGCGGCGTCTGGTAGACCTGGCGGGCCGCCTCCACTTGCGCCGCCGTGAGGCAGCTGTTGCTGTCGGCGCCCTGGCATTGGAGCACGCCAGGATCGAAATCGCACCGACACGCACGAGGAGCGTCGGGCACACGCGCTGATGTGAGCGCACCCTTGTCACCGGCTTGCAGGAGGCGGCACCGGCTTGCCCGTCTCGTCCACCTGCACCGTCTTCACCGGGCCGACGCCCGTCAGCAGGATGATCGCCGGCTCTTTCTCGCCCGCGCGGCAGCCGTCCCAATGCACGGTGTTGGCCACGTCGGTGGAAAACGTGCCCGCGTGAAACGGATACGTCGTCTTTTCGTCGTAGACGTTGCCGGAACTGACCCACCACGTGCCCGAGACCACATAGATCCAGCGCGTCTGATCGTGAAAATGCGGTCGGGAAAACGCGCCCGGATACCACTTGATGAGCAGGCCGTAGGGACCCTCGCGCGTCGGATCGCCGTAGAGCACCGCCGCCTGCTGCCGGGTCGGGTCTCCCGTCCACTTCACGTCCGGCGGAAGGACAAAGGGAATGTGGCCTGCGTCGGGCGGCGAGCCCGGCGGGTCGCTGAGCGTCGCGTGGGTCGATGGATTGGAGGCAGCGGCACTCTGCGCGTCCGCGAGCGCCGACGAGAAGACGACGACCGCGACGACGACCATGACCTTCGCAAGCATTCGCATCGGTTCTGCCCCCTGGGAGCGACGGAGCAAACGGAATTCGCGCGCATGTTAGATGGAAAAACGGGGGGATGCAATGCCGCCGAGAGTCCGGCTATTCGGTAAACATTTCCTGCAGCGTCTCCAGCACTTGTGTCGTCGTGCCGAGTGACAGGCGCCCCAAGCGCTTGACCAGACGTTCACCGTCGACCGTTCGAAGCTGATCGAGGGCGACGAACCCCGAACGGTTCTGAAACCGGCACGCAATCCGCCAGGGGTATGCCTGTCCGCCCGTCGTCATGGGCGCCACCATGACCGTGCGCAGGTGCTGGTTCAGCTCGTCTGGCGAAATGACCAGACACGGGCGGGTCTTCCTGATTTCACGGCCCAACGTCGGCTCGAGCCGGACCAGATGCACGTCGCCGCGCGCGATGAGCGCTCGCGCTACCGCCACCGCCACTCCTGGTCGTCGAACTGGCTTGATGTCGTGGCATCAAGAAGCTGATCGTCGCCTCGGGCGTGCATCGCTCTGGCTGCCTCGGCCCATCCCGCCCGTGGCCCGCGAGACGCACGCACGATCAACCGACCGTATTCCGCCTGGAGCTCGACTTCGTCCGGCAGTTGCGCGTATTCGAGGAGGACCTTCGGAACACGAATGCCCTTCGAGTTTCCGATCTGAACGATTTTGGTTTTCGTGGTCATGTGACTACATTGTAATCACATCGCCGTGTGTCCGGCAAGACCGGAACAATCAGGCGCCAGCGGGCGCGATTCGTACCTGAGCTTCGTACAACCGCGTGCCTCGGCACGCGGGGCACTTTCCGGGCTTGGACAACTTGTCGGGGCCGAATGTGAACCCGCAGGAACGGCACCGCGCTGGTTCGATGACGACGCGATGACCGGCTGCGTGCGCCGAGCGAATGGCGTGGCGGAGGTCCTCGTCGACGTCACCCCGTCTGAGCCCGAGCTCACGCGCGAGCGACGAGACGGACCGCGGGTGCGCGCTCAGCAACGTGATCAGATCGCGCCGGAACACCATCGCTCACGATTATGCACACGGTGGAAGCCGACCGCAGTGGCTCCGTCACGCCGGCGACTCAATGGACTTTCTTGCTCAGCGCCGCGAAGCAGGCCTCGACTGGCGCCTCCGTCTGGCCTGGCGCCTCACGCGCGGCGACTTCCACCGTGACCGCCGTCAGGCCGAGCCGCTGGGCCGCCGCCGCACACGCGTTGGCGAGCAGCACGAGATGGCCGTCCGGAATCTGAAAGGTCGTTACGCCCGCACAGTCGACGCAGCGCAGCGTGACGGTCGCGAGGCGCTCGGCATCGACTGTGACCGACACATTCGCGCGATGCACCCCGAGGGGCGTCTCGCTCTGATCGTGCGCGTGGCGTGGCATGCCCTGTCCTCCTCCCCGTGACGAGGCGCGGCTGGGTTGGATCCGCAGTCCCCTAAGTTTTCCTTTACCAGTCCGCCACGAATGACAGCAAGATGGGATCCTTCGCCCCAGGCAGGCGAAACCGGAAGAAAAAGACACCATAGGCCGACATTAGGCCGCGCGTGCGCGGAGAATCTGACGTGACCACATTCAATCTCCTCGAACGGGTCCAACTCCAGTGTCGCGAACACCCCTCGCGGATCGCGATCGCGAGTGCTGCACAACGCGTGAGCTATGGCGACCTCAACAGCCAGGGTGACGCCATCGCGGCACAGCTTCGGCGCGAGCTGAACGCCCCAGAGGCCGTCATGGCTGTCGTCATTTCCGATCGGGGCGCGCTCATTCCGGCGATGCTGGGCGTGTTTCAGGCTGGAGCGGTTTTCGCACCGCTCGACGTGCAGGCACCCGACGATCATGTGCGGCGCGTACTCGACCGGCTCCAGCCCACCGCCTTTCTGAGCACGGACGCAGACCAGACTCAGGCGAGACGGCTGGCCGACGCGCTCCCCTATGAGTGCCCGGTGCTGGTCCTCCCGGGCCACCGATCAGACGCGAGACCACACGGGGCGCCGGCGCAGCCCCAACTATCGGCCACACCTCCGGACGCCGACCAGCCCTCGTACGTCTACTTCACCTCTGGGTCCACGGGACAACCCAAGGGCATCGCCGGCCGGTTGAGCAGTCTCGCCCGTCGCATCGCGTGGGAGCTCGAGACGTTCGCGATCCCGTCAGGCTGGCACACCAGCCAGCTCATCGCGCCCACGTTCGACCCCTGGTTCCGGGACATCTTCATCCCGCTGTGCAGTGGTGGAACGATCCACGTGCCGCCCGACCGCCCGGCGCGCATGCATCCCGAAGCGCTTGTTGCGTGGCTGCGCGATTGCGGCATCAATCTCGTGCACTGCGGCCCCACGCTGTTGAACGCGATCGCGACGACCTCGAAGCGCGTGTGGCGCCTGCCGGATCTGAAGCTGGTGCTGCTCTCGGGCGAATTCCTCCACGTCTCGCTCGTCAGGCGCTGGCAGAAGCGGTTCGGAAAGCACACCAGGCTGGTCAATCTCTACGGAGCGACTGAGGCCACGATGATGCAGTTCTGCCACGTGCTGCAGCCGCAGGACCGCGAGCGGGCGTTCATTCCGATCGGGCGGCCGCTGCCAGGCGAAGCCGTGAGGCTGGTCAACGAAGACGGCCACACGTGTGCGCCGGGCGAAGCCGGGGAAATCTGGGTGGGCGGTCCAGCGCCGAGCCTCGGCTATTTCCGGGACGAGGCCGCGACGCGCCAGGCGTTTGTCGACACCGATCTCGGCGGGGGCCGCCACGCCATCATGTATCGAACCGGCGATCTCGCCGTCCAGTTGGATGATGGGACCTATCGATTGCTCGGACGACACGACGATCAGCTCAAGATTCGCGGCGTGCGCATCGAGCCGCGCGAAACCGAGGATGTCCTCACGGGCTATCCGCTGGTCGCGGCCTGCGCGGTCACCGGCGTGGCGCGGGCAGACGGCGACGCCGCGCTCGTGGCCTACGTCGTCCCCGAAACCACGTACTCCCCCGCGGTGGCCGACATGCGCGCGTACGTCCGGGATCGTCTGCCGGCGCACCTCGTTCCGAACAAGTTCGTACTGGTGGACAAGCTGCCGCTCACCGAGACCGGCAAGGTGGATCGGCGGGCGCTTCCACAACCGGACTGGTCGGCGAACGAGGCGTCCGACGGCAGCGGGGAGCCACGGACTCCGCTGGAAACGGCCCTGGCGGAGCACTGGTCGGCGGTGCTCGGCGTCACGCGCGTGGGCATTCACGATCACCTGCTGGATCTGGGCGGGCATTCGCTGAGCGCGATGCGCCTGGTAACCAGGCTCAAGGCCGACTTGCATGTGGCGCTGGAAATCGCCGACATCTTCAACTACCCGACAATCAGCCGTCTGGCAGAATTCCTCGAGACACACGCCGGGGAGCCGCGCCCCTCGCAGCCTCCTCGGGGGCAGCCCGTCCCGACCACTCCCCCGCCCGCTGTCGGGTCGCCGCTCGACGACCAATTCGCGTGCCCGACGACGCCGTCCCCGTTGTTTGGGGTGCGGCCGTGCAACCTGGTGCTCGTGCTCGGGGAATATGCCGACCGGGACAGCTTCGACCGCTTGGCACGCCTGGTTCACGAATGGGATGCCAGCATTCAGACGGCCGTCGTGGCCGACGAACCCGGATGGTCCGTCGATCTCCCCGCCCGGCCGACGTTGTTTTTTTCTCCGGGGATGCTCCGCCATCAGCCGCGCGTGCCGGGGCAGATCGTCTGCGGCCGTCCGTTGAGCAAGAGCGAAGAGTACGCCGTGCTGGCCGCGCACAGCGTCCCGATCCCGCGATGGGTGCCGCTCCGGGAAGGCGAGCCGCCCGATCTCAACGGCTTCGGCGCGTACGTCGTGCGAAAACCCGATTACGGCGCCAAAGGCGCGGAAGTCCGCATCGTCCGTCGCGATCGTGTACGGTGGAAGCCCGTGGTGACGTCCGCGGCCGGCCCGAGCCCGACTCTCCTCGTGCAGGAGTTCATCTACACCGGGCTGTGGCCGGTGAGCTATCGGGTGAATACGCTCTTCGGGCGCGTCACGTACGCGATGCGCCTCACCGCCAATCGAGAGCGGCCGGTGTTGCGCGGACCCGACGACTTCGATGCCCGCGGGTCGGGCAACATGGTGTCCATTGTCGCGAACGCGCGCGATTCTGTCGCGGAGTTGTGCCACGAGGCCGCGATCATCCGGTTCGGCGAGCGCGCCGCCCGGGCCTTCCCGGACGTGCCGATGCTGGGGGTCGATATCCTGAAAGACGCCAACACGGGGCAGTTATTCGTCACCGAGGTGAATGCGCTCGGCTACAACTGGAACTTCACGCGCGCCTTCCGCGACGATTTCAAGTTGGACCCGGAGCCGCAGTTCGACGGCGTGCGGAAGTGCGCGTACCTCCTCGCCGAGCAGACCCAGCAACTGGCCACCTCGTGAGCAAGTCGCTGCTGGTCGCGGTGAATGCGGCGGCCGGCTTGCTGCTGCTGGTGATGACGGACTTCGATTCCTCGAGGCGGTGGTTGGTCGCGGTCGCCCTGCTGGTCAATCTCCTGCTGCTGCCTCTTGCAAACCTGACTCACCGAAACCTGTAGCTCGTTCCCTCGACCTGAGAGAGCAGGTCCGCAGGTGCGTCTGTGGCGACGGCGCGTCCCTCGATCGTCGGCGACACGGGGGAGTGTAGCGCGAGGTATTCGGTCACCACCTGGTGGATGGTGGCATCGCGGCGGCGGGGCTCAGCCACGCCGACGATCCGACAGACGGTGTCGTCGGGATCGCCTTCACGTTCGCAGCCGACCACCGTGTACCTCTTGGTGCCGACGAGCGGCTGGCCTTTCACCGTCACCTCCCGCACGCGCTCGCCCGGCCGGTTGCCGATCGTGAACTTCACGAACAGCCCGTTGTAGCGGATGAACCATCCACCGAAGCGCCGGGTGGCGTCCGTCGTGAACGCGTTCTCCAATTCGCTCTCCAGCCAGTCGATGATCTGCCGCCCGGTCACGACGCCGGCCTTGATCGCCGATTCGACCGGCAGCATGCTCCACAGATACTCGTTCGTGATCTCGGCTTCGCCGCCGGCGGGCGGCACGAGCGGCGGACAGAAGCGAAACCCGTTCGAGACGACGAAATCGGTCTCGAACTTCCACATCAACGCGTCGGTGATGAGGTTGTCCATCGGCGTCTCGATCACGTAGTAGCGCAGGAGCGGTGTGCGCGTCTTGCCGATCACCTTGCTGATTGCCGGCCGGTACGGCTCGCGCGCCGCCGCGACCATCCTCTTCATCTCCCGATCTTCCGGATACCGCTCGGGGTCGACGTCGAGCAGCGCGTAGGTCTCCTCCTTGATCGTGCCGTTCTCGACGACCAGGTCGAGCTTGCCGACGAACGACGCGAACGCACCGGGTTCGGTGACCTTGCAGAACGTCCCCTGCAGCGGTTCGCGGACGCGCTCGTGCGTATCGGCGCCGAGGATGTAGTCGACGCCGTCCGCGTAATCCTGGTTGGCCAGGTTGAGCTGCTGCGCGAGCCCCAGGTGCGCGAGCACGACAGACCAGGTGGCACCCCTTCTCCCGGCGCAGGACTCTCACGTACGTGGCGAGATCCCGTTCGGGCCGCGTGAACGTGATGCCGCGCGAGTAGGCGGGAGACTGTCGAATTGGCGTCAGCGGATCGTTGTAGCCGACAAACCCGACCCGGATGCCGCCGCCGTCGAAGATCTGGTACGGCGGGAAGATCGGCGACGCGTTCGCCGGCGTCGGAGTGGAACATGTTCGCGCAGACCTTGGCGGCCGTATAGGCGTTCATGTCCTTGATCAGCATCGCCTTGCCGTAGACCACCTCCCAGTTGCCGGGCAGCATCAGATCGTAGCGAACCCGGTTCATGAGAGGCATGATCGCCTGCCCCTTCGACAGCGCCGCGACCGCACTGCCCTGGAAGCAGTCGCCGCCGTCGACGACCAGCGTGTGCTGCGGATTCTGCCGCCGCAGCGCGTCGATCATCGTGCGCAGCGTGGCGAAGCCGCCTCGGCGTTTGAAGGTGGGTCGTGCCGTGCTCGTAGAAGAACTCGTCGTGGATCTCGAGCTGCGCGTGAATGTCGGCGGTGTGCAGAATGGTGAGGTGCGTCGCGTTCCCCGTCTTCACCGCCTGGCTTGGGGCGAGGTTGGCCCCTTCAGCCCGGCCCTGGAGGCAGGACGCCAGGACAGGGCCCAGCCCGAGGCCCAGCCCCATCGAACCGACATGCGTCAAGAACGAGCGTCGACTGCGCGAGGACGCGGGAGCCATTCTTGTCTGCTTGAGGTCTGCATTGTAGCGGCAACGCGATCGCCCCGAGCGGTCGCCCGCTCATTGTTGGCGAGACCGGGATGCCGAGCCGCTGCAGCACGGTGGGACCCATACGAGTAGCATGGTGCGCATGCGTCGCCGACTCCTGACCGGAGGCGTCCTGCTTCTCGCAGCGGTTGTCGTCGGTGAGTCCTGGCTGCATGGTCAAGCTCCGCAACCTTCTCATCCTGAGCTGAAGTACTCCCGAAACACTTCCTGCTGCACCCCGGGGAGCAGATTCACTACCAGGTTCGCGTTCGCGAGGGTGACCGTTCTCAGAGCGTTCCCCACTACGAGTTCGCCATCGAGGTCCCTGGGATTGTTCGGCCGATCGAGCCGAATGGGGAGCTGTTCATCGAGGCCATGCGACCTGGCCGCACCCAGCTGGTGGTGCGCACGCCGATCTCAGAACGACGAATCACGATCACCGTGGCAGGTCCTGCGCAGCCGCCGATGATGGCGGTCCCTTACAGCACGGTCAAGGCGCTCAAAGCGAAGGAGTTTCTGTTTGTCGGGCACGCGAACCTGGATGGCTTCGACCATACGGCCGTGGCCAAATCCGGAATTGATCGTCTTATCGAACAGGCAAAGAAGGACCGTCGGCCTGTGGTCTACTGGGTCAGCAAGGAATACCCGGACTGGTACACCGCCGACCGTCATCCTGACTACGCGTTCATCAGCGAAGGACAAGAGCATCAAATCCAGGTCGATGCCGAGCGGGTGATATTCGCCGGTGGGGACTTCATGTTTTGCCTTCTGCGGAACGCTCAGATGACCCTCCACGGTATGGTTGAGCAAAACGCGCAACGTATCGATTTCGTTTTTCCCGCGCCGGCCATCTGGGCAGCCGATATCTGGGGCCCGGATGACAAGCGACCGTATCCAGCACCGATGGTTGTGTTGACCACCGTATTGGCCCGTCGTGCGAGTGACACGCAGGCGTATAACGAAGTCGTCGTCCCGTTTCTTGATCGCTTGACCATGGGGTTCCCAGTTGGCGGTTATCCTCCCGACTTCCCCGTACCCCGCATGAGCGACCTGCTGAAGAATTGGACTATTGTTGTCCGCTTTGGCGACCGATTCGAGCGGGTCTACCGACGTGGGGATTCGAACCAGACCCTGCTCGTCGAGTTTCAAGGCATGTGAACGGCGGGCTGCCCTCAGCGCCGCTTCCGGCGCTCGACTTCCTCGACCCTCGCCTTCACGATGCGCTTGATAAGTCCGATCGGCAGCCGCTTATTGAGGGGGAATTGAATGGATCCGCTGGTCCTGCAGCGGCGGGCCGGGTGCGCCACGAGTAGAATTCCAGGCACCGTGGAGCGACACAGCGTCGAAGCCATTCTCGAAGCGCTTGCGGCCACCCGCGTGCGGTATCTGATCGTCGGCGGACTGGCCGTGGTGGCTCATGGTTATGTCCGGTTCACCGCGGATGTGGACCTGGTGCTGGATTTGGAGCCCGACAACCTTCACCGCGCACTCGCCGCGCTGAAAGGCCTGGGGTATCGGCCGAGAGCGCCGGTCGATTTGGAGGAATTCGGCAGCCCGGCCAGACGTGCGGAATGGAAATCGATCTCTTCGTGGAGCCGCCGCTCGACTTTGCCCAGGCCTACGCCCAAGCCGCCACGCTGGAGGTCGCGCCCGGGCTGCGCGCTACGTTTGTCAGCCTCACGGATCTGCTACGCTTGAAACGAGCCGCTGGCCGCACGCAGGACCTGCTGGACATTGAGAAGCTGGAGCGCCTGACCAACGCCGGGCCGACCGAACCATGACCGACGACGCGACCTGGGAGCACGGGTGGACCGGGCACGAACTCGCACAGCTCCGACGGCTGGCTCGCTTGACGCTCGCCGAGAAGGTGCAATGGCTGGAGGACGCGGCGCATCTCGTCGCGCGCGTGTCCCAGTCCGCTCGCGAGGCCACGGACGATCAGGCAGCGACCGATCCGGCCGGGTTCCCGGGGCGGGACGAATGACGACGTCTCGCGGCTTGTAAGCGTCGACCGTCACACCTCCGTGTGCTCGGCTGGGGCCGGCTATAATCGCCACATGTCGTCGAGCCAGCCGCTCAGCCTCGACACGCCGCACGACGTCGAGCGCCTGCAGATCGAACGCTGGCGACGCATGTCGGCGGCAGAGAAGGCCAGTATCATCTCCGGACTCACCAGGACGGTCTATGATCTGGCCCTCGCCGGTGTGCGCCACCGCTATCCCCGCGCATCCCCACGCGAGCAGTTCCTGCGCCTGGCTATCGCCACACTCGGGCCGAATCTGGCTCGCAAGGCCTATCCGGAGATCGACGCGACGAATCTGAAGTGAGCACTCCTGTCGATCCGATTGCCGTCGCGCTGTCGGTCGCTCGTGTGTTCGAGGCGCTCGGAGTGGCCCACACGATCGGCGGCTCGATTGCCAGTTCATTTGCCGGCGAACCTCGGTCGACCGTCGACATCGACATCATCGCCGCACTGGACGAATCGCATCTGACCGCACTGGTATCGGCGCTGTCGCCAGACTTCTATCTGGACCGTGAGAGCTTGACGCGGGCCGTGCGTCAACGTAGCAGCAGCAATCTCATTCATCAGGCCACGCAATTGAAAGTGGACGTGTTCGTCGCGGGCGGGACCCCGCTGGACGAACAACAGTTGAGGCGGCGACAGGCGGTCGATCTTGGGGCCGGCCGCATCCTCTACGTGCATCCCCCTGAAGACATCCTGCTTCAGAAGTTGCGCTGGTATCGAAGAGGTGGAGAGGTTTCGGATCGTCAGTGGCGGGACATTCTCGGCATCGTCCGAGTTCAGGGTTCAGCCCTGGATCGGAACTACCTCACCACGAACGCTCCGGCTCTCGGAGTTTCCGACTTGCTGATGCGAGCGCTGCTGGAAGGGCATGTATGACCGTGAGGCTGGCAACGCGGGCCCAATTAAACCTCTTGACGATAGTCGTGTAAACGTGTATTGTCCGGGTCATGACTGGCGTCGTGGCCCAGCGAGCTCAAGCAGCAGAAGCCCTTCTCGTCCCCCGAGCAGGAAATCCTGCTCGGCCTGCGGATGGCGGCGGCCCGGGTCGTGGAGCCGTGGGCGAGATTTCTCAAGACGACGGCCCAGCTGACCACCCACCAGTACAACGTGCTCCGGATCCTCCGCGGCTCCCATCCGGCCAGGCTGGCGTGCAGCGACATCGCGGAGCGGATGATTGAGCGTGACCCGGACATCACGCGCCTGGTCGACCGCTTGGAAACGCGCGGGCTGGTGACGCGAATCCGCAGCCGCCAGGACCGGCGCGTCGTTGAGGTGGGCATTACGGACAAGGGACTCGTGCTCGTCCGCGGGCTGGACGCGCACGTGCAGCGCTTGCCGAAAGCGCTGCTCGGGCATCTGGGCGTCGAGCGAGGGGCGGCAGCTGGCGACGCTGCTCGCGGCGGTGATCTCGGACTTGGGCACGTTTCCCTGATCACGGGATCGCGGGGTCGCCTGTAGAGGGACGCAGGCGGCCAATAGTCGTTTACACGATAGTCTGTGTCACGATAGTCAGGGTCCAGTGGCTCGTTACTCAGTAGCTGTGGAGGGTGTTTCGATGAAAACCAGACTCGCTCAGAAGACGACGTTGATGGGCATGTTCCGGCATCCTGTGTTCCTCATGGCGGCCTGTCTGCCGATCACGCTGGCGGTCGCCGCCTGCCATCAACTCAGCGCGGCGCCACGGGCCGCGGCGCCGACGCCGACCATGATCGAGCACGGCAAGATGCTCGTCATCGGCGGGGCCTGCCACGATTGCCACACCCCCAAGAAGCTCGGTCCGAAGGGACCGGAGCCGGACATGGACCGGATGCTGTCGGGTCATCCGGAGACCATCGCGGTCGCGGCACCCTACAAGCCCGCTCCGGGCAGCGCGTGGGCCTATGGTGTCACCGACGACCTCACCGCGTGGAGCGGCCCGTGGGGCGTCTCCTTCCCGGCGAACCTGACGCCGGATCACCCTCACCGGGTTGCGCAGCGGCGTCTGGACGGAAGCGCTCTTCATCAAGGCGCTCAGAACCGGCAAGCACATGGGAACGGCGCGCGACATCCTGCCGCCGATGCCCTGGAATTTCTACGGGCAACTGAGCGACGACGGACCTCAAGGCGATCTGGGCGTACCTGGGCACCATTCCCGCGATTCAGGAATCACGTGCCGGATCCGATCCCGCCGGCGGACGGGCCCCCGATGTAATCGGCGTCGTCGAAGCGGGGCAAGTGGCGGCGCTCCACGACAGGCCGTACAACCACAGAGAAGCATGGAGGGTGTGATGACGACCATGGCTGAAGACCGGAGAGTCACGACGGGCCGCGTGAGCCGCGAGTACGTCGTTCTCAATGAGGGCGAGGGGTTGAGGCTTCAATCGGGGCCAGGCCGGGACCTGATCTTCAAGGTCACGGGCGAGCAGACCAACGGCGCGTTTGACTATTTCGTCGTCGACGTGGCCCCGCATGGCGGCCCCCCGCTGCACGTCCACCACGTGCAGGAGGAGACCATCCACGTGCTGAAGGGCCGCTTCAAGATCCGCATCGGCGACTCGATCTTCCACGTCAATGAAGGCGGCTTTGCCTATCTGCCCTCCCAGGTGCCGCATGCCTTCCTGAACCTGACCGATGAGGCTGGTGAAATCATTGTGGTCTACACGCCAGGCGGCGGGCACACGTTCTACGAAGAATTGGGGCCGATCAGTCGGAGCGCGTCGCCAAACCGGCAGCAGATCGCGGCCGTGTTCGAGAAGCATGGCATGACCTTGCTGGGTGGGCCGCTGACGGCGGATTAGCACGAGTTCCCACGAGAGGGGGGGCCGTCCAGCGCGGCTCCATGGCCGACGACAGCCCCCAGGGGACGCGGGCACGTCCCAGTTGAAGCGGCCGCCGCCGGCTCCGCTCGTCGCCTTAGACCCTGGGTGAAACTCCGTCCTTCGCGGGCAGACTCGGCGCTGATGAGGCCACGGTTGTGGCAATTCGCAGGATGACGAGGACCATGAGCGGAACGGCAAAAAACGGACCGGCGAAATACCACAAACATCCGGAGGCCGATCACATCAAGGCGCCGTTTTCTTGCGGAGTGGGAGCAACGACTGAAGGCGATCCTCTCGCAAGTAGAGTCCCGCCCAAAGGAGCAGGCACGTCGACAGGGGCACCATCATCGGGTTGGGCTCTCCGAGCCGGACCCACGACGCGATGGCGCCGCCCAGATAACCGGTGAGCACTACCGCGCCCAGGACCGATGTCGACGGAATCAGATACAAGACGATGCTACCGAGCTGAACCAGGCCGACGCCCGTCAGGATGCTCTCCGAGTAGCCGAGTCGTTCCCAGACCCTGACGAACCCGTCAGCGCCGAAGCTCCTCGAGCGTCCGGACTTTGGACAGCTCCGCCCGAGCCGAAGAATCCCAAGTCAGAAGGTGTTTGCGCCCGTCACGTCGATCCGTCGGCAGAGCCAATCGCGTGAGCAGACCCCGAATCGTCCCCGGGGTCTTAGCCTTCCGGCAGATCACGCGGGCGGATCGCGATGTTCGGGAACGCCTTGAGGAGGGTCTTGTCAAAGGTGAGCAGCGGACAGTCCGCCCGCGCGGCCAGCTCGACAAAGAGCGTGTCATAGACAGCGATTCCGGAGGTGACGGACCGCAGTAAGGCACCCTGGCAGAGTGTGGCGGTGGCCACTGTTTCGATGCCAAGCCGTCGGGCGAGGCTCAGCCGAACGGGACCCTCTTGAGGTGGAACGATACCGGTTCGAACGGCCATCCACACCACGTTGGTCAATTCCGCTTCCCAATGGGCGGGCGCCAGGGGTTGAGACACCGTCGCCAGTGCGGCCCGGGCCTCATCCACGAAGGCTTCGGTCCCGAGCAGCAAATACGCGACGACGTTCGTATCAACGACCGCCTTGACAGGCGTCATGGGCGCCCGACTCCCATCCAGGCATCAATTTCGGCGGCCGTGGGGCGTCGTGTCTGCTTGTGCCATCCGGCCTCAATCTGGTCGAGTACCGCGCGTCGCTCAGCGACATACCCTGCGAGTAACTCCCGAATTTCCTGTTCCATCGACCGGTTGTGCCGGCGGGCGAGCGCTTTCAGAGACTGGACGATCTTGGGGGCCACGTTTCGAACCGTGATGGTCGGCATGCGAGCTCCTCTGCTAGCACTATGCTAGCATCGTAAAGCCCGCTTCACCAAGCGCACGCGCGCTGCTGGACCGGGTGAGCGCGTCTTCCCCCCCCGCTCTTCGGCTGGATGGTGCATGTGTACCCGTTCGAGCAGACGGCGGCACGCATCTGGGCCACCGCGTCAGCGGCGAGTCGACCCGTACGCTGATCGCCACACGACCTCTGCGTGTTTACGCGAGGTGTGCCGCAGAATGCGGCTCGCACCGTCCCCCTGCGCGAGCCACGCCTCGCCGATGGCCCGCGCCGCGTCCCTACTCCGGCATCACCTGCGCATTAGCGCGTCGGTCAGCGGGCGGAGCCATCCGGCTGGCTCAAGGCTTCCCGGACGCAGCACCGAGGTGAGACTCTCGACACGGAACAGCTGCGCGCCCGAGGTGACGAGCAGGCCCGGACGCGGCGGCCCGCCGGTGACGAGCATCTGGCCCTCGCGCAAGTCCTCGAGCAGCCGACCGGGCCCGAGGTATGCGCCGGCGGCTGAGTGGACGCCGGGCCGTGGAGGATCGGCGAGGCGGTGGACACCCGACTTGCCCGCACGCATGCGCACCTGCGCCCCATTGACAGTCATGAAGGCGCCGGCAGCCGCACCCGCGGCCTCGGCCGCATCGATCAAGTCTGCTTCGTACAGCATCGCGACTGCGGCGAGCGGGACACGGCCCGCCAGGCGCTCAGCTTGCGCGAACAGGGGCGTCGAGCCCTGCCAGCGCGGATTCAGGTCGATGGCGCGCGCGATGCCATCGTCTCTCCCGATCAGGAAGTCCACACCGAATAACCCCCGGTAACCCATCGCCGCGAGGTGATCACCGATGCGCTCGGTTTGCAGCCGGACGTCGTCCAGCAAGGCGCGCGGTTGCTCCGCGACGGCCGAAAAGTCGTTGCCGCAATACGCGCCCGGCGGGTGATTCAGGAACTCGAAGCCGGTCAGCTGCACACTCGGATAACCCGCGACGGACAAGTCCGGCAGCGCCAGCGCGTTGATGTTGAACGATAGGGGCCCCAGATCCGGGGCGATGTACGCGGGGTGGCCGGCGAAGCGTTCCCCGGCGCGCCGCCACGCGGTTTCGTCCCCCACGAACACCGTCCCGGAACCCCCCTCGCCGGTCGGCGCTTGCACGACGACGGGCGTTCCATAGAGCCGGGCCCAGTGCGAGAACGGGCGCGCGTCGATTGTGGTCCACTCACCGGGCACGCGCGGCAGATCCAGGTGTTCCAGGATCTCGAAGAGCGTGCGCTTGTCGTTGAGACGGCGCACCAGATCGGGTTCGCGCCCGTGCACGGTGCTGCCGGTGCGTTCGGCCCAGCGCTCGATCGACGGGCCGAGCATCGAGACCAGCGCCCGCCAGCCTCTCCCCGGCAACGCGGGTTCGGCGGCGGCCCACACCTGGTTGAGCATCGACCCGATGTCCGTGTCGTAGTCGTCGCGGAGGCTGCGCAGCGCCTCGCGGGTGAAGAATCGCGCGCCGGCGAGGCCGTCGAACTCGGGGCTATCGTCGATGCACAGAATGACGCTTTCCCTGAACAGATCGTGGACGCCGAAGAATGACGAACCGCGACGAATACTCCACAGCAGCCTCTGTCCGTGGCACGCAGCGCGGAGATCGGCGAGAGAGGCCACCGGCCCGTATGATACCGAGGTGAGCCCGCGGCTCGTCAGCAGTCACTGGAGCGATGTCTCGCGGCTCGTGTGGA
>CAVRXZ010000017.1:0-423669 GCA_963725105.1 uncultured Acidobacteriota bacterium | reverse complement strand
CGAACGGTACAACGACATCAAGGTCGGTGATGTCATCGAGGTATTCGTGATGGAGCGGGTGGCCGTCACGGCATGACGCGTTGCGGAGCGCATTGCCAGGCCGTTTTGTAGTCCTGCATCTTCATCGATCCCGCCGCCCATGGTGGTCGCCCTCTTGACCGTGGAGTTTCACGTTCCGGGATCTCATTCGCTGAAAGACAAACGCATGGTCGTTCGGCGGGTCAAGGACCGTCTGAAGAAGTTCAACGTGTCGGTTGCCGAGGTGGACCACCATGATCTCTGGCAGCGTTCCGCGCTGGCGATTGTGACGGTCAGCACCGACCAGGCGCACGCCGGTCGCGAGCTGGCCGCCGTCGCCAGCGAAATCGAACGAATTGAACCCGGACTCATCACGCGGACAGAAATGGAATTCCTGACATGATGGTTCCAGAGTTCCGGGTTCCGGGTTCCGGCTTCCAAAGTTCGTAATGCCCCAAGGCTCCCGTCCCAGCCGCGTTGCGGATCAGCTGCGTGCCGAGCTCGCTGATCTGCTCATGCGCGAGGTGCACGATCCGGGGGTGGGCTTTGTGACGCTGACACGGGTTCACGTGACACCCGATCTCCAGTCGGCCCGTGTGTTCTACACGTCGCTCGGCGACGAAGGGCAGCGCCGCGGGACGTCACGCGCGCTCGAACGTGCGGCGCCGTTCCTCCGCCGCCAGATCGGCTCGCGGCTGCGCCTCAGGCGCGTGCCCGAGCTCAAGTTCGTCTACGACGATTCGATTGCCGGGCAGGATCGTATCGAGCAGCTCCTGAAAGAGATTCACCGGGACGAGACGCAGCAGGACGGCGTCGAGTCGCAACCTCCTACGAGTGACGATGACGCAGACGACTAAGACGGACGCGCTCGCACGCATTGTCGAGGCCATCCGGGCCCGCCACCGATTCATCATCTCCTCTCACGCACGACCGGACGGCGATTCGATTGGTTCTCAGCTTGCCATGGCCTGTGCGCTCAAAGCGCTCGGCAAGGAGGTGCGCGTCATCAACAAGGACGAAGCCCCAGCGCCCCTCATGGCGTTCGCGCACGTTCCTGAGATCGAGATCGCAGACACGGTCGACGGATCCTTCGACGCCGCAATCATCATGGAGTGCGGCGATCTGGCCCGAACGGGCGTCCTGGGACTCGAGCGTTTCTTCACCATCAACATCGATCATCATCCGGACAACACGGCGTACGGCCAGCTCAACTGGTTCGATCCAACGGCGGCGGCGTGTGGCGAAATGGTGTACGAGCTCATCCGCGCACTCGGTCTGCCGCTGTCGCGTGACATCGCCACTCACATCTACCTGGCCATCCTCACCGACACGGGGTCGTTCCGCTATTCGAACATCTCGCTTCGGACGTTCGACATCTGTCGCGACGCGGTCGTAGCCGGCGTGGACCCTGGCGCAATCGCCCGCGCGGTGTATGAAAGCAGTACCCTCGGAAGGCTGAAGCTTTTCGGGGGTCTCTTGAATTCGATGCAACTCGATCCCGCGGGACGGATTGCGGTGCTCTACGTCGATCACGAGATCACACGCGCAGCGGGCGGCACATACGAGGACACGGAGGGACTGATCAACATTCCGCTGTCGGTGAAGGAAATCGAAGCCGTCATCTTCTTCAGAAAGGTCGAGGACGACGTGTATCGCGTCAGCATGCGGTCCAAGGCAGACGTGGACATCAGCGCCGTGGCCAAAGTATTTGAAGGCGGCGGCCACAAGAATGCCGCCGGGTGCACCGCACGCGGCGCCATCGATGAGCTCCAGCGTGAGTTCGTGAGAAGGGTCGGGCAGGAGATCGATAATCAATTCCCAAGTCCATGAATGGCGTCCTGGTCATCGACAAACCCGTGGGACCGACGTCCCATGATGTCGTCGCGCGCCTGCGCCGTGCGCTGGGCGAACGTCGGCTCGGTCACACCGGAACTCTCGATCCACTTGCGAGCGGTGTGCTGCCGCTCGTCGTCGGGTGCGCCACGCGCCTTGCGCGATTTCTCAGCGCGGACGACAAGAGCTACGACGCCGCGATACGGCTGGGTGTTTCGACCGACACCCACGATGCGCTTGGTCGCCACGTAGGTATAGAGGTTGCCACACCACCTTCGCCAGAGGTTATTGAAGCTGCGCTCGGCACGTTTCGCGGGAACTTGCTCCAGCGCCCTCCTGCCTACTCCGCCAAGCACATCGATGGGAAGCGGAGCTATGCGATTGCCCGTGCGCGGAGCCGAGCCGCCGATGCACTAGACGGCGCGAGTGCCGCCGGGGAGGAGCCGCCGGCGGTCGCCGTCACGGTCCACCGTCTCGACATGACCGGACTGGACGGGAGCACGGTCAGACTGCATGTCGAATGCTCGTCGGGCTTTTATGTGCGGTCTCTGGCGCGCGACCTGGGCCGCCGCCTCGGGACGGGAGCGCATCTCAGCGGATTGCGGCGCACGACGAGCGGGAGTTTTACGCTGGCGCAGGCCCTTCCGTTGGCGGACGCCGAGCAGCAACCGGAGTCCGTCGCCCGTTCCTTCATCCCGCTGGCGCGCCTGCTGCCACACCTCGACCGGGCCGAACTGACAGACGAGGGCGCGAGGCGGGCGCGACACGGTCAGGATCTCGAGCCGGGCCTCTGGTCACCCAGACTCGACGCGCCGGACGGCGCATGGATCCGCTTGCTCGGTCCGGAGGGCGACCTGATCGGTCTGGCACGGGCTGTGGGCTCATCAGGTTCTTTGCATCCGGCTGTTGTTCTGAAGTAACATTTTGGACTTGTTGCACAAAAGAAATTCTGGACCGTACGGCGGCGCAGCCTGGCTCCTGAGCCGTTCGTGGAGGAGAGCGTGACGTTGAGCAAAGATCGGAAAACGGAGCTAATCGGCAGTTATCAGACGCACACCTCAGACACCGGCTCGCCGGAAGTTCAGGTCGCCATTCTGAGCGAACGAATCAACGACCTCACCGAGCACTTCAAGGCCCACGCCAAGGATCACCACTCCCGCCGCGGCCTGCTCATGCTCGTCGGGCGTCGGCGGCGCCTGCTCGACTATCTCAAGGTGAAGGACGCGCAGCGCTACGCCGAGCTCATCAAACGTCTCAACATCCGCAAGTAACCCGTTTCATCAAACTTGAAACTCAGCACTCAGAAATCAAGCGCAGATCCGATTCAGGACCTGCTTCCGGATTCTGAGTTCTCAGTCCTTAGTTCTCACTTTGCTTTATGACAAGGCGCGAAATCACGATCGGCGAACGGACGCTCAGTTTTGAAACCGGGAAGCTCGCCAAGCAGGCATCCGGTGCCGTGTTCATCCGCTACGGTGACTCGGTCGTACTCGTCACGGCCTGCCGCGCGGCATCAGCGCGAGAAGGCATCGACTTTCTCCCGCTTACCGTCGATTATCGCGAGTACACCTACGCCTCCGGTCGCATTCCTGGCGGGTTCTTCAAGCGCGAAGGCAAGCCGGCAGAAAAGGAAGTCCTGACCAGCCGAGTCATCGACCGGCCGATCCGACCGCTGTTCCCCGCCGGCTGGCGCTACGAGACACAGATCATCGCGCTGGTGCTCTCCGCCGACACGGAAAACGATACCGATGTCCTCGCGATCACCGGCGCATCGGCCGCGTTGGCGCTGTCGGAGATTCCGTTCCAGAAGACGATTGCCGGCGTCCGCGTCGGCCTGGTGGACGGGCAGTATGTGATCAACCCGACATTCGAGCAGCGGAAACAGAGCAAGCTCGATCTGGTCGTGGCGGGCAGCCAGGACGGTCTGGTGATGGTCGAGGCCGGCGCCAAGCAAGTTTCCGAGGAGCAGGTGGTCGAGGCACTCGTAGCCGCTCATGCCGCCATCAAGCGAATCGTCGCGACCATCGACGATCTGGCGCGCGAAGCCGGGCGGAAGAAGCTGACCGTGGCCAAGAAGGAGATCGGCCACGACTTCTATCGAGAGGTTGAAGAAAAAGTCCTCGTGCCGCTCACCGAAGCGATGCGGATTCGTGGCAAGCTCGAAAACTACGACCGCGTCGACGAAGTTCTCGAAGAACTCGTCGCGTCCCTGCCGGAAGGCGAAGTCCTGCGCAAGCTCGAGGCGAAGCAGATCTTCAAGGAGCTGAAAGAAAAAGTCCTTCGCGACGAAGTGATCGAGCACGGTGTCAGGCTGGACGGCCGGGCATTCGACGAAGTTCGCCCGATTTGGATCGAGGTCGGCGTCCTGCCGCGGACGCACGGATCGGCGGTCTTCACTCGTGGAGAAACGCAGGCGCTCGTCACTTGCACCCTGGGCACAGCCGAGGATGCGCAGAAGATCGAAAGCTTCGAGGGCGAGGCCTGGAAGAGCTTCATGCTCCACTACAACTTCCCGCCCTTTTCGGTCGGTGAAGTGGCGTTCCTCCGCGGACCCGGCCGACGGGAAGTCGGCCACGGCGCTCTCGCCGAACGCGCTTTGACGCCGATGATTCCGACCGAGGAACAGTTTCCCTACACCGTGCGCGTGGTGTCCGACATCCTCGAGTCGAACGGCTCCTCGTCTATGGCATCGGTCTGCGGCGGGTCCCTTGCCATGATGGATGCGGGCGTGCCCCTCGGATCCGCCGTGGCGGGCATCGCGATGGGTCTGGTCATGGACGAGAAGACCGGCCGCCACGCGGTCCTCAGCGACATCGCCGGCGCCGAAGATCACTACGGCGACATGGACTTCAAGGTCGCCGGCACGACCGACGGCATCACGGCCCTGCAGATGGACATCAAGGTGTCCGGAATCACCACCGACGTCATGCGCAAGGCGCTCGAGCAAGCGAGGCGCGGCCGGTTGCACATCCTGGACGCCATGCGCCAGGCGCTGGCAACGCCGCGTCAGAGCATCTCCGCCTTCGCCCCCCGCATCGTCACCATCCGCATTCCGGTCGACAAGATCCGCGATGTGATCGGCCCCGGCGGCAAGATGATTCGCAGCATCATCGAACGGACCGGCGTCAAGATCGACGTCGAAGACGATGGGCGTGTCAACGTGGCGTCGGCGGACGGAGAGTCGGCGCAGAAGGCCATCTCGATCATTCAGGAGCTGACCGCAACGCCCGAGCTCAACAAGACCTACCTGGGCAAGGTTCAGCGGATTACCGACTTCGGCGCCTTCGTGGAGATCATGCCCGGGACCGACGGCCTCCTCCACGTGTCGGAGATCGCCAACCACCGCGTGAAGGACGTCCGTGACGAACTGCGCGAAGGTGAGCAGGTGCTGGTCAAGGTGATCAACATCGACCCGACCGGCAAGATCCGCCTCAGCCGCAAGGCTCTGCTGCAGGAGGCAAGCGCGGCCTCTCCCGGCGCGGCAGCACCGAAACCTTCCTAGGTCGGGTGGGGCGGGTAGGTCAGGAAGTCAGGTAAGTCGGGTACAGTCCCACCAGACCGACCCGACCTTCCGTTCGTCGTACAATCACAAAGGGTGATACACATCCACCGGCCTGCCGCAAAATGGCTGGCGCTTGCGGGCTTCGCCGTCCTGCTGGGCGTCGTCTCCGGCTGGTCGGCACAGAACCAGGAGCCCACGGCCCAGGTCGTGGCTGTTTCGGCCAGCCGCTACAAGTTCAACCCGGGCCGGATCGAGGTCTTTCAGGGCGATCTGGTGAAGATCCAGCTGCGCACCGAAGACATCGCGCACAGCCTGACTATCGACGCCTACCGAATCGCGAAGCGCGTCAACCCGGGGAGCCCCATCACATTCGAGTTCAGGGCCGACAAAGCCGGCACGTTCCCCTTCTACTGCAACCTGCAGATCGAGGACGGCTGCCGCCAGATGCGCGGCGAACTGATCGTCAAACCGCGCCCGTAGCGTCAGTCGTACCCCGCGAACGGCGGAAGCCCCCGCTATAATTGGCCGCGCACACATGGCTCTCACGCCCGGAACACGGCTGGGCGTCCACGAGATCGTCGACGCCCTCGGCGTCGGCGGCATGGGAGAGGTCTATCGGGCTCGCGACACCAGGCTCGGTCGCGAAGTCGCTGTCAAAGTCCTGCCGGACGCGTTCGCATCCGATCCCGATCGCCTCGCGCGGTTCGAGCGCGAAGCGAAGCTGCTCGCCTCGCTGAATCATCCGCATATCGCGGCGCTCTACGGGATGGAAGAGGCTGCCGGCCAGCACTTTCCTGGTTATGGAGCTGGTCGAGGGCGAGACGCTTGCGGACCGACTGAGCCGCGGCCCACTGCCGGTGAAGAACGCCCTTACGCTGGCTGATCAGATCGCTGAGGCACTCGAGGCGGCGCACGAAAAAGGGATCATCCATCGCGACCTCAAGCCGGCCAACATCAAGATCACGCCCGATGAAAAGGTCAAGGTGCTCGATTTCGGCCTCGCCAAACTTGGGCCGGGTGGGCCGGGTGAGGCAGGTGGGGCGGGTAGGCCGGGTAAGGACGGAATGGCCCAGGGCGTCAGCCCGGCGAATCTGACGCACTCGCCAACGCTGAGCATGCTCGCAACGCAGGCTGGCGTGATTCTCGGAACCGCCGCGTACATGTCGCCCGAGCAAGCCAAGGGTCTGCCCGCGGATCATCGGAGCGACGTGTTCTCGTTCGGCAGTGTGCTCTACGAGATGCTGAGCGGCCGGCAGCCGTTTCAGGGTGACACCGCACCTGACATGCTTGCGTCGGTGCTCGCGCGTGAAGCGGATTTGACTGCTCTTCCGCCGAATCTGAATCCGCGACTGGTAGAGCTGCTGCGCCGGTGCCTCGAGAAGCATCCGAGGCGGCGCTGGCAGGCGATCGGTGATCTCCGCGCGGAGATTGAAACCGTGGCGAGGACGCCGTACGCAACGCCCGCCACAGCCAGTCACGTCGCGCCGCCTCACCCGTTGTGGAGGCGCGCGATGCCGTTTCTGGCCACGGCGCTCGTGGCCGCTGCGCTCGCCGCTAGCTTCGGTGTGGCGCTTGAGGCCGCCGGCGCCACCACTCACTGTCACACGATTCTCCCTGACGCTTCCCGAGGGCGATCAGTTTGCGGCGCCCGCGTTTTCGGTGGTCGCGATCTCGCCTGATGGAACCCAGATCGTTTACGCGGCGAACCAGCGCTTGTATGTCCGGTCGATGTCAGAACCCACGTCGAGGCTTATAGCGGGAACCGAGAACACCCGAGGTTTCGCGGGCGGGCCGTTCTTCTCTCCCGACGGCCGGTCCGTCGCTTTCTGGTGGGGTTCGGACCCGGCGACGTTCACTTTGAAGAGGATCGACGTCGTCGGCGGCATCGCGGTCAACATCTGCCAAACACCGACAAGTTTTGGCGGAAGCTGGGGCCCCGACGGCATCGTGTTCGGCCAGGAAAAGGGCGTCATGAGGGTCTCCGCGAACGGCGGCCAGCCGGAGCTTCTCGTCGGCGTCAAGAGCGGCGAGAGGGTACTCGGTCCGCAGGTGCTGTGAATTGGTTGGAAGAATTGAAACAGCGAGTGCCTTCCGGAAAGTGAAGACAACTACCTGCCGAAGGCTTGCGCAGCGGCGATGCGCTCGTGCAGCGGAGGGTGACTGTAGAACAGCCACTGCACAATTCTCGATGGGTGTTCTTCGGCGAGGTTCTGAGCACCGAGCCGCCGCATTGCGGAGATGAACGCCGTCGGATTACCGGTCAGTTTCAGAGCGAAGCGATCGGCGCTTCGCTCGTACGCGCGCGACATCGCATGCGCCGCCGGAACCGCCACCAGGGAGACTGCGCCTGCCGCCAACAAGCAGCAACGGCAGGCCCGCGACATCGTCAACACCACGCAAACCGACCGGACCGGTCAGGGCGAGCAGCGCGAGCGACGCCAGATAAAAGCCCACGAGGATCAGCGCCACTTCAAAAAGCATTCCCTTCCAGATGTCACCGTGCACGTGATGGGCCAGCTCGTGAGCCAGGACGACCTCGATTTCATCGTCTGAGTATTCAGCCAGCATCGTGTCGGACACGAGGATGCGGCGCGTGACGCCAAGCCCCGTCAGCGCGGCATTCGCTTTGCGCGTCTTGTCACTCAACGTCCACTCGTACGCGCCGAGCACACGCGCCCCGGCGCGGTCAGCCAACACGAGCAGGCGCGCCTTCAGTGCGTCACGTTCGAGCGGCTTCAGCCGGTAGAAGATCGGCAGAAGCAGAATCGGCGCCAGCTGGGTGATTCCGAGGATGACGATCGCGAACAGAAGCCCCGCGCTCAGCCACCAGCGTTGCGGTGAGACCTTGATGCAGGCGTACACGGCGACCGCACCGACCACGGCCATCAGCAGACCGAGCAGCAGGGCCTTCACATGGTCGCGCGACCACGCGGCGAGGCGCTCGGTGGACAGGCCGTATCTGCGCTCGAGCAGGAATCCCCCATAGAACGCGATCGGGGCAGCCCCCACCTCGTGCACCAGCGTCAACAAACACACGTACACCACGACAGTGGCTCCCGCAGCCCATATCGATGACGTCGCTATGCCGCTCCCGGTAACTGAGGCGGCCGATCGCTCGGCAACGGACCGCAGCGTGACACTCAGCCCGCTTGCCAGAAGGCCGGTGAGCAGGACGACGCTCCACGCCAGAGACACCGCGCTCGCCCAGCGCTTCAGGCGGTGATAGCGAGAGGCTTTGTCCTCGTTCATGAATTGGGTAATCGGGTAGTCGAGTAATCGGGTAATTGATTGATCAATCGAACAATCCCATTACCAACTTACCAGATTACCCAACTACCAAATTCCGAACGCTCAGTTTAGCTGTACCGAGATGAGCTTCGACACGCCGGGCTCTTCCATGGTGACGCCGTACAGCCGATCGGCAATCTCCATGGTCTTGCGATTGTGCGTGATGAGGATGAACTGGGTGTGCTGCTGCATCCCGCGCAGCATCTCGACGAACCGCCCGATATTGGCATCGTCCAGCGGTGCGTCGATCTCGTCGAGAAGGCAGAACGGACTCGGCTTGAACTGGAAGAGGCCGAACATCAGAGCGATCGCCGTCAGCGCCTTTTCGCCGCCCGACAGCAGCTGCACGCTCTGCAAGCGTTTGCCCGGCGGCTGGGCGATGATCTCAATGCCGCTTTCGAGCGGATCGGACTCATCAAGCAGGGTCAGGCCGGCCCGTCCCCCGCCGAACAACGTGCTGAAGGTCGCCTGGAAATTCGTATTGATGGCCGTAAAGGCCTCCGCGAATCGCTGCCGCGTGGTCTCGTCGATGCGCTTGATCGCGGTCGTTGTCTGATCGATCGAATCGACCAGGTCGTTGCGCTGGCTCATCAAGAAGTTGTGGCGTGTCTCGAGCTCGTCGAACTGCTCGATGGCCATCATGTTGACCGCGCCCAGCCGATCGATCTTCGTCCGAAGATGGGTGATGGCCTCCTCTGCGGTCAGCGTCCGCTGCTCAGCTGCCCTCACGGCCTGATCAACCGCGGCGCCCTCACCCTCCACCGCATCCTCCGTGCCTTCATCGCCATCGTCGGCAAACACAACGTGGCCGTCCGGCGTCGCGTCGCCCTGCTGTTCCATCCGTTCCACTTCGACGACGACGTCGTCCAGGGTGGATTGAACCGATTCCAGGCACGCCTGAGACAGATACGACAATTCGCTTTCCGAGGTGGCGCGGGCCACATCCAAATCGCTCAGGGTCGCGCGGGTCGAGTCGAGCGTCGTCCGCGCCTCCTTCAGGACGTCCTCGAGCTCGACGGCCCGCTCTCGCAGCGCCAGCACGGCCTCGTCTGCGCTGTGGACCTGGTACTGCAGCGCGTCGAGGGCACGCGCGTCGGAATCCAGATGCGACTCGCCTTCGGTGACGGCGGTTCTCAGGCTCTCCAGCCGCTGGCGCACCTGCTCGACATCGGCGGTCAGCGTTCGGGCTCGGGCCTCGAGTTCGGCGGCGGCCTCCTCGAGACGGCGGAGGTCGGCCTCAAACGCCGCCGCACGTTCGACCAGCGTGGCATGCGCGGCGCCGGCCTCGGCGGTCTGGCGATTGAGGTTTTCGGCGGTCTCGCGCGCTTCAATGATCCGACGTTGCGCCACCGTGAGGCGTTCGTCCGCCAACTGCTGATCGCCTACCAACCGGCTGATAGATTCGCGTGCCTCAACCTCCCGGCTGTTCAGCGCTTCTCGTTCGTCCTCCGCCTGGCGCCGCTCACGGGCCAGCTGCTCGCCCTTCTGACGGAGCTTGTCCGCCTCATCCGCTGCGCGCTGCAGCTGCGCCTCATATCCGACAATCGCCTTCTCAAACCTGTGCTGTTCGGCGCCAAGGGCCGCAACGCCGTTCGACGCCTGAGCGATGGTCGTTTCGAAGCCGGCCGTCTCTTCTGCAAGGCGGGTCAGCGAATCGCCCTCGTCGCGAACGCGACTGCGAAGCTCCTTGATCTCCCGTTTGGTCTCGAGAATGCCGCGCGCCTCGTCGCGCGCGCCGCCGGTCACGACGTGCGGCCCGCGAAACACTTCACCGGCCACAGTCGCGATGGGCAGGGATGTGACACGAGTGGCCGCGGCCGCGTGGTCGTAGTCGCCGGCGATCCAGGCCGAACCCACCGCCTGGCGGATCGCATCCGCGTACGGCCCGTTCATCCGGACACTGGTGGAGAGCGGCCACAGGCCGTCCGGCGCATCCGGAAGCTCAGCGGGCTGCGGTTCCGCGCCTGCTGCGCCGCCCGACGCGATCAGAAAACCGCAGCGACCTGCGCTCTGTTCGCGGAGGAACTGAAGGCCCGCCTCTGCATGCTCCGAGCGCTCGACAACCACGTACTGCAGGAGATCGCCCAGAAACGCTTCCACCGCGCGCTCGTGTCCTGACTGGACTTCGAGATAGTCGGCGACAGCCCCTCGTTGATTCACGCGGCCGTTGGCCCGCGACAGAACCGTCCGTGCGCCGTCGCCGTATTCGGCGCGCGCGGCATCGAGTTCTTCGAGCGACTTCAACCTGGCGTTGAGCCCAGCCAGTTCGTGCTCACGCGCCCGGACCGAACGGGCCCGCCACTCGTGCTCGATCCTGGCGCTCGCCAGTTCCGATTCACGCGCCGCCCTCGCGATCTGGTTGGCTTCCATCTCCTCGTGCAGACGACGCAGGTTGGCGGCGGCCGCATCGCGCTCGGCTGCGACGCGCTCCGACTCGTGCCGGACGTCGTTGGCCTCGACGTCGAGCTTGGCCAGGCGGTCGGCCACACGCTCGCGGGCGGACGCCGCGTGCTCGAGCGCATGGCGCAGCGCCGTCGCCGCATTGATGGCCGAGAACACTTCGCTGCGGGCGGCTTCGACATCGGCTTCGAGGCCCTCAATCGCCCGATGCGCGGCGTCGTAGGCTTCGACGTCTTCCGCGACGGTCCGCTCCGCCCGATTGCGTTCGGCAATCGCCTCCGCCGCTGCCGCGCGTCTTGCCTCCAGTTCGGCTCGGGCCGGCTCCCGGCGCGCTTCCAGGGCTTCGAGTTCCCCCGTCAGCACCGCGCCGCGAGCCTCGAAGATCTGAATTTGCTCGCGATCGAACGCCAGCTGCTGCTGGCGGCTGGTCATCGCCATCTCGCAGGCATGGGCAGACTCGCGGCTGGCTGTCGCACGCGACTCGGCCTCGACCAGCTCAATCCGGATCCTTGCGAGATCGGATTCGAGCTCGGCGACCCGCGCCGACGCAGCGGCATCGCGTTCGCGGGCTGTCGCCAGCCGCGCCCGTGTGGATCCAAGGACGCTCGCGAGCTGCCGGTACTTGCGCGCGAACAGCACTTTCTCCCAGCGTCGCAGCTCGTCACGAAGCTTCTGGTAGCGCCGTGCCTTTGCCGCCTGCCGCTTGAGGGTGGTCCGCTGCTTTTCGACTTCAAAGACAATATCGTCCACGCGCGACAGGTTCTGGCGAGCCGCTTCGAGCTTCAGTTCCGCCGTGCGCCGCCGCGACTTGTATTTCGTCACGCCTGCCGCTTCTTCGATCAGCTGCCGCCGATCGGTCGGCCGCGAGCTCAAGATCAATCCGATCTTCCCCTGCTCGATGATGGCGTAGGCTTTGGCGCCAAGCCCGGTGTCCATCAAGAGTTCGTGAACGTCCCGCAGGCGACAGACATGGCCGTCGATGAGGTACTCGCTGTCACCCGACCGATACAGCCGTCGCGTCACCTCCACGTCGCGTACGACCGCCTCCACCAGCCTGGCGACTTCGTCCTTGCCGCTGCCAGCAAACGAATGTCCGTTCTGCCCACTGGTCTCATGGCCGTTTTCGTGATGACCGTTGACCCCATTCGGGCTTTCGAGAACCTCGGGGCCGCTCTTCATCACGCCGCTGAGGCGCAACCGTACCTCCGCGGTCGCCGTCGGTTTCCGGGCGTCGCTCCCGTTGAAGATGATGTCTTCCATGCGTTCGCCCCGCAGGCTCTTGGCGCTCTGCTCACCCATCACCCAGGTGATCGCGTCTGCGACGTTGCTCTTGCCGCAGCCGTTGGGGCCCACGATGGCCGTGACGCCCTTGTCAAAGGCCAGTTCGGAACGATCGGAGAATGACTTGAACCCGTTGATTTCGAGACGTTCGAGGCGCATCAGGCACACCCACGGCATCGAAAGCGATGCCTTCCTCTCGGATGAGGATACTTATCTGGCTGGGAGACAGACTAGACCGAATCGCAGCTCTTCACCCTCCGTCTGAAGAGAGGGTGGCCCCGAGCCACGAAGTGCCGCAAGTGTAACAAGGCCTGACGGCCGGAACAAGCGCAAACCGAAGACGATTTCAGTGGGCTTTCGAGCGTCCGACGGTTCGCGCCAGCTCAGTCAGCTTTTGAGCCTCGCCGAACATGCTCACAGCCACCTGAGCCTGGGGATCGGCGGCCACCAGATGGCGCTGCGCTTCCGACACGCCGAACACGGCCTCGTCAATCCGGAAGCGGATCATGGCGCGGATGAACTCGAGGTCTTTGTTGAAGGCCTCGTCATCCACCTTGATTTTGTCGGTTCTCAGCTGTTCGCGGAAGTCGGCGAGCATCGCATTGTCGACGACGAAGTTCGGCTTGACCATCGCGCGCCCGGTAGACGGTTGACCGATTCGCGTATCGCCCTCCGCGTTGAACTTCTGCGCGTAGACGTCGAAGGCGCGGCGGACGTACAGCAGGCGGCCGAATCGCCCCGGGCTAAATCCCAGCGTCGGACCAACGACGCGCTTGTCGGGCTCGATTCCGCCGCCACTGTAGCACGGGTCGACCGGCATCGGTCCGTTTCAAGTCGCTGGCGTTGTGGGGCCGCTCGACATCCTGATCCTTGAGCTGGTAGCTCAAATACTCATCGAAGGTCGCATCCCAGGGCCGCTGAATGAGCCGACCGCTCGGGGTGTAATAGTGCGCCGTCGTCAGCGCCAGGCCGGCGCCGCCACTCACCCGGTAGATTGACTGGACCAGCGCCTTGCCGAAGGTCGTCTCGCCGACAATGTAGGCGCGATCGTGGTCCTGCAGGGCGCCCGTGACGATTTCCGACGCGCTTGCGCTGTTTCGATTCGCCATCACGACGACCGGAATGTCCGTGAACTCGCTGTCTTCGGTGGCGCGATAGTCCTGGTCCGAGTTCGACACGCGACCGCGGGTGTAGACGATCATCTTGCCCCGTGGAAGGAACTCGTTCGCGACCTTGATGGCCTGGTCGAGCGGACCGCCGGGGTTCTCGCGGATGTCGAGCAACAGACGCCGCATGCCCTTGGACGCCAGGTCGTGCAACGCGTGCTTCAGATCGCGGTCGGTGTTTTCCCCGAAGTCCCGGAGCTGAATGTAGCCCGTCGTCGCGTCAATCATGAAGGTGGCCGGAACGGTTGGAATGTAGACCTCATCGCGCGTGAGCGCGATCGGGATCAGTTGTTCGTAGCCCCGGCGTTTGAGGGAAATCTGTACGGCGGTCCCTTTCGGACCGCGCAGCTTCTGCATCGCCTGATCGACGGTCCAGCCTTTGGCGGTTTCGCCCATGATCTGGGCAATCACATCGCCGGATCGGATGCCCTGCTTGAAAGCCGGTGACCCCTCGAATACCCGTGCGGCGGTGATGTCACCGTCGTACGCCTGAATCTGAATCCCGATGCCGTAGTAGCGTCCCTCCTGGCGTTCGCGCATCTGCGCGTATTCGCGCGGCGTGAAAAAGCTCGAATGGGGGTCGAGGGTGCCGAGCATGCCTCGAATGGCGCCGTACACGAGGTTTTCCGAATCGACCTTTTCGACGTAATTCGATTCGACAGCGCTCAAAGCCGCCGTGAAGCTCTTGTAGTGGTCCGGAATTTTGTCGTCCCCGGCGAGCGCGCTCTTACCGAGCAGTCCGCCAACCAGGGCAGACATGACGATGGCCAGAACGACGGCGGGCAGCGGCCGATAACGTCGCATCCGGCCATCGTAGCAGATAACTTCCTTACGGGCAACGACTTCTGGGAAATTCTGTGCGGCAATTTCTTGACCCAATTGGCAGCCGATTCCTATAATGACAGGACGTCGGTTTTGAGTTCGTAGTCAAGAGTGCAAGGAGACGCCAATGTTTGGCCCCATCGGGATGCCCGAGTTGATCATCATCTTCGTGATTGCCTTGATCATTTTCGGGCCGCGCAAGCTGCCGGAGCTCGGTCGGTCGCTCGGTCGAAGCCTCGCCGAATTCAAGAAGGCGTCGAACGAACTAAAGAGCACGCTGGAAGAAGAAATCCGTCTCGAAGAGCAGAAGTCGAAGCTCGACGAGCAGCGGGCCAAGACAGAGGTTGCGCAAGCGAGCGCCCCGTCGGCGACGGCTGCTCAAACGCACATCGACGCAGTCACGACCGGAACCGCGGAGCCGAGCGCTGTCAACAAGAGCGCGTAATTGGCCCTTGTCCCCTTCCCCGGACCTCAATCCGGAGCCGCGGCTCACAATCTCCCCGAAGAAGACGACGAAGCCCCCGCCGGGCAGATGTCGTTTCTGGAGCACCTCGATGAGCTTCGGACCCGAATCGTTCGAGCGCTCCTTGGCGTTGCGGTCGGCGTCGGTATCGGCTTTTTCTTCATCAATCGGCTAATCGATTTCCTCCTCGCACCAACACGACGACTGCTGCCGCCTGGCAGCCGGATGATCTACACCGAACCGGGCGAAGCATTCTCGCTCTACGTCCAGGTCGCCCTCATCGCCGGAACGGTGCTCGCGGCGCCCTATGTGATGTACCAGGTCTGGCTGTTCATTGCGCCCGGGCTGTACGCGAAGGAAAAGAAGCTCGCTATTCCGTTCGTCGCGCTGTCGACGATCGGATTCATCCTGGGAGCGCTCTTCAACCACTACATCGTGTTTGTCTGGATGATGACGTTCTTCGCCAGCTTCAACGGGCCCGACCTGGTGTTCATGCCGCGGCTCGACGATGTGTTCAGCTTGTATACGAAGATGTTGATCGGCATGGGGCTCGTGTTTCAGATGCCGACGGTCATCTACTCTCTGGCGAAGATGAACCTCGTCACCTGGAAGTTTCTTGCGAGGAACCTCAAGTACGCGGTGCTCATCATCTTCGTCGCGGCGGCGATTATTACCCCGAGTGGCGATATGGTGACTCAGACCATCTTCGCGGCGCCGATGCTCGTGCTGTATTTGCTGGGTATTCTGATTGCCTGGCTCGTCGGGAGCAATGAGTGACGAAATTGTGCAATTCTGTGCAGTTGACTCAGCGTCGATCCCGGCCATAGGATGGAGACTGCCGATCGTGATCGGCAGGAGGTAAGTCCCTGATGAGGCTATCGCTTCGCGCGTTGAACGTGCCAGCGGTGTTATTGATGTGTTCCACCGCGGCACAGGCGCAAACGCCTTCAACAGCGTCTCAGCAGCCGTCGGGAGCGACAACCTCTGACGTCGCGACGCGACCGGCGTTCACCACATTCTTCGGCGACACCGGCCTATGGTTTGTGCCGACGGCTGAAGTCCTGCCGGACGGAAAATGGTCGGTGAGCGGTTACCGGCGAGGCACCAACTACAAGCAGGGTTACACGAACGTTGGCGATTTCGCCGTGACGTTTGGCTACGGCATCAAGAACCGAGCCGAGGTCTTCGGCTCATTCCTGGTCGACACGCGAATCGATCGCGATCACCGGCCTCTGTTCGGGCTCGGTCCGGATGGCGGCATTGTCGATCGGTATCCAGGCATGAACACAACCTGGAGTGGTAACAACGTCGGCGACTTCTATGTCGGCGTGAAGTACAACTTCTGGTCCGAGTATCAGCAGAAGCCGGCGGCGATGGCCGTTCGCGCGATGGTCAAGCTGCCGACCGGGGACAGCGACGTCGGCAACGGGACCGGCAAGACCGATTTCCTCGCGGACTTCATCCTGAGCAAGGAACTGAAAAGGACGGAGGTTTCCGGCTATGCGGGATTCGAGGCCCGCGGTAGCACGGACGGCTTCGATCTTCCGGGTGGAGGGTTCCGCTGGGGCGTCGGCGCGGGATTCCCCTCTCGCTACCCGCTCCGGTTCACAGGTGAATTGAACGGCTACGCAAATTCCGGTGACACGGCGACGATCACCGGCTCGCCGCTGATCGGGACAGACGGGAGCATCGCGCCTTTCACATCGGACGCGCAAAGCCTGACCCGGGCAACGCTCGGACTCACGTACCAGTCGAAAAAGGGTTTCTTCGTCGGAGTGGGCGGCAGCTGGAACCTCCCACGGGAGGCGCGGTTGGCCGGGACGACGTCGGCTGATGACCCGGACCCCGCATCCGATTTCTGGGACTGGCAAGTTCGCATCGGATTCCATCCGGGAGTCCGCATCTTCGCGCCTCCCCCGCCACCGCCGCCGCCACCACCGCCACCGCCGCCGCCTGCGCCGAACCGGCCTCCAACGGTGACAGCGATGTGCGATCCGTGTACGGTGACCGTCGGCCAGCCCTCAATCGTCACGGCCGATTGCCGGGATCCCGACGGCGACGTGCTGACCTACCGATGGTCGGCGCCAACGGGCGCGTTGGGCAACCCGGCTGATCGCCAGACCCGATGGACTGCCCCGCAGCAAGAGGGGCCAGTCGAGGTGACCGTCACGTGCTCCGACGGCAAGGGCGGCACCGCGAACGCCTCTGTGAGGATACAAGTCATCCGGCCGGCGCCAGTCGTCCAGCTGACGTTCGAGGATGTCTACTTCGATTTCGACCGATACTCGCTGCGACCCGAGGCTCTCCGTCTGCTCGACGATGCGGTGACGAAGCTGCAGGCGAATCCCGACAAGAACATCGTCATCGAGGGTCACACGTGCAACATCGGCACGGCGGAATACAACCTGGCCCTGGGCGAGCGCCGCGCAACGGCGGTGCGCGCTTACCTGACGTCGAGGGGCGTGCCGGCTTCGCGTCTGGAGACCCGCAGCTACGGTGAAGAGCGGCCCAAGTACGACAACGCTCGCGAAGAGACGCGACGCCTCAACCGTCGCGCCGCTCTCGTGGTCAAAGTTCAGTAGTCGTTGGTCGTTGGTCGTTAGTGTTGGTCGCTCGTGTCAAGTAAGCGCGCGAGTGACCAACGACTAGCGACTAACGACCAAGTCGGTACATTCCCCGTGCCGATTAGACGGTCGTCCCGCCCGGAGATCGACGCCCTGGTTGCCGACCTTGGTGCCGACCGCCCTGTCATCCGCGAAGCTGCGATTGCCCGTTTGACTGTGATCGGCGTCCGGGCCGTCGATCGCCTGACAGCCGTGGTCTCGTCGTCGGGCCCGCCCTCGATCCGGGTCGCCGCACTACGCGCCCTGGAGGGGATCGGCGGGCCTCGCGCGGTGAAGGCCTCGATGATGGCGCTGGACGATGGCGATGAGGCCGTGGCGACTGCGGCCGTCGGGTCCGTTAGGACGTCACTGCGCGGCGCGCGGGGCGCCGAAATCGCAGGGCGTCTTGCCGAGGTCGCTCTGGACAGCCGCCGGCCCCAAGCAATCCGGCTGGCGGCCGTTCAGGCCTTGTCCGATCTCGAACCTGGAACTCTGGTGCCGCTGTGGGAGGCACTCGGGAGCGATGCGAATCGCGCAATTCGCGACGAGGCAAGCCGCCTCAGACCCAAACCTCAATAGGCCTTGGCAAACCAGGCCTCCTCCGTTGCCGGCGCATGGCACCGCACGCACGGACCGGACGCCGCCGCATCGAATGGGATGTTGCGGATGGTGGCTTGCGTCTCCGCCTTGATCTGAGCTTCGCATTCCGCCGACCCGCACCACGGTGCGATGACGAAGCCAGGGCGGCCGTCCATGCTCTGCTTGAAGCTTTCGTAGGAATCGACGCGGTGTGTGTGATCCTGTTGAAACTTCAGCGCCCGCTCGAAGAGGTTGCGCTGAATCTCGTCCAGCAGCTGACGGACACGCGCGACAAGGACGTCGAGCGGCACGGCCGCCTTTTCGCGAGTGTCGCGCCGGACGGCCACGACCTGCGACTTCTCGATGTCTTTCGGGCCAATCTCGACGCGGATGGGCACTCCGCGGAGCTCCCATTCGGAAAACTTCCAGCCCGGCCGCTCGTCACGTTCGTCAAGAGTCACACGAAGCCCTGCGGCAGACAACACAGCTTGAATCTCTTTCGCTTTGGGCAGCACGGTTTGACGCCAGTCATCGCGGCCGATTGGAACAATCACAGCCTGAAAGGGCGCGACGCGGGGCGGCATGATCAGCCCGCTGTCGTCACCGTGCACCATGATCACTGCGCCGATGAGCCTCGTGGTCACTCCCCAGGAGGTTCCCCAGACGTGCTGCAGCGATTTGTCGCGCGCCTGGAACGTAATGTCGAAGGCCTTCGCGAAGTTCTGCCCGAGATTGTGTGAGGTGCCCGCCTGAAGCGCCCGGCCATCGCCCATGAGCGCTTCAATGGAATACGTGCGCAGCGCCCCGGCAAATTTCTCGCTGTCACTCTTTCGGCCCGTGATGACGGGCACGGCCAGCTCGGTCTCCACGACGTCCTTGTAGAGGTCAAGAATCTTCCGCGTTTCCTCCTCGGCCTCGGCCTCCGTTTCGTGCGCGGTGTGACCCTCCTGCCAGAGAAACTCGGTAGTCCGGAGGAACGGACGCGTCACCTTCTCCCATCGGACCACGTTCGCCCATTGGTTGATGAGAATCGGCAAGTCACGCCACGACTGGATCCACTTGGCGTACATCGTCCCGATGATCGCTTCCGATGTGGGCCGGACAACGAGCCTCTCCTCGAGCTCCTCGCCTCCCCCGTGCGTCACGTACGCCACATGCGGGGCGAAGCCCTCGACGTGCTCGGCCTCCAACTTCAGAAGGCTCTCGGGAATGAACAGCGGAAAGTAGGCGTTGACGTGGCCCGTCGCCTTGATGCGGAGGTCCAGGGCCTGCTGAATGAGTTCCCAGATCGCATAGCCGTACGGGCGGATGGCCATGCAGCCCTTGACCTTCGTGTAGTCGGCCAACTCAGCGCGCCGGACGACGTCCAGGTACCACTGGGAGAAATCCTGGGAGCGCGGTGTGATTTCCGTCACGAACGTGCCGGCATCGGGCTTCTTTGTCATGCGACTGTCTCGGTCCTTGTGATCAATTGATCCACCGCGTGGAACATCCACCGGCGATCGTCACGAACGGGAAAATCTTCGCGGTAATGGGCGCCCCGGCTCTCTTCCCGCCGAAGAGCGGCGCCAGCAATGAGCCTGGCAACGGTCAGCAGGGTGAAGATACGATGGAGCCCTCCGTCTCTGGGCACATTGCGCATCCGATTGTGCTCAATGGTGCAGGCGCCGTTCAGACGCGCGAGAGCCTGTTCCAGTCCGGAACGCGTCCTGAAGAGGCCGGCGGATTGCCACATCAGCCCGCGAACCTCGGACGCGCTCATCGAATCGCCCTGCGGACCGACGCCCGACGCCTCGCTCGATTGGGGCGGCATATGGCGTCCCATCAGCCGACGATCCGCCTTCGGACGAGCGGGCGCCGCGGGCTTCGGCATTGCCTCGGCGGCGCGCGCGCCGAAAACCAGACCCTCGAGCAGCGAATTGCTGGCGAGGCGATTCGCGCCGTGCACACCCGTGCAGGCCACTTCGCCTGCCGCAAACAATCCGGCAAGCGAGGTCCGGGCCCAATCGTCGGACTCGACGCCACCCATCATGTAGTGGGCGGCCGGGCCGACAGGTATCCGATCATGGGCCAGATCCAGGCCCAGGCGCCTGCACATGTCGGCGATGGTTGGAAATCGATCGTGGACGAACCGGGGGTCGAGATGCGCCAAGGTCAGAGTACACAGGACCACTGGTCTGCTCGACTTCCCTGACGATGCTGCGGGCGACCACATCCCGGGGTGCCAGGTCGCCGTCGGCATGATACCGCGCCATGAAAGGGTCGCCACGCTCGTTGACCAGTCTCGCCCCTTCACCGCGCAGCGCCTCAGAAATCAGGAACCTGGGAGCGTCGGTGCGATTGAGCGCGGTCGGATGAAACTGCACGAATTCGAGATCGGTGACACGGGCGCCAGCCTCGAACGCGAGGGCAACACCGTCCCCCGTCGCGACCGACGGGTTGGTGGTCTCGCGAAAGATCTGCCCGGCGCCTCCGGTCGCCAATAGCGTGGCGTGTGCGCGGACTTCGTGGAGCTGTTCGTGCTGATCGAGGTATCTTGCCCCGCAGACCGCGCCATCATCAACCGCCAGCCCGGTGACCAGCGCGTGATTCACCGTGGCGACCGACGGGAGCATACGCACGCGCTCGTGGAGAACGCGTCCAATCTCGCGGCCCGTGGCGTCTCCGGCGTGGAGAACGCGCCGGACCGAGTGCGCGGCTTCGCGGCCCAGTGCGGGCCGGCCGTCCGCCGCGCGATCAAAGCGCGCGCCCCAGTCGAGCAATTCCCGCACGTAACGCACCCCCTGCTCAACGAGGACTCCTACCGCCGCCTCGTCGCACAGTCCATCGCCGGCGCGGATCGTGTCCGCCGCATGAAGGGCAGGACTGTCATCGTCGCCAATGGCCGCGGCGATGCCACCCTGCGCGTATCCGGTATTTCCTTCGCTCGGCTCCGCTTTGGTCAGAATGAGCACGCGGCCAGCCCCGGCCAGTCCGATGGCGGCCCGTAAACCCGCGATTCCGCTGCCGATGATGAGGAAGTCCGTGCGGTCGGTGGCCAATGCGCTCGGATGCTATCCTAGCATCCGTCGTGCGCATCGATATTTCCACGCCTTCGCGCGGATATGCCGTGACGTTGGCCGATGGCGCCATCGAACGGCTCGGCCCGCTGCTGGACGAGCTGCGTCTGCCGCAGCGGCGGCTCGTCGTATCGAGCCCCGTTGTCTGGCGATTTCACGGTCAGCGGATCGCGCACGCGCTCGATATCTCGGAACCCATCCTTATCCAGGATGGGGAACGGTTCAAACACTTGCAGACCGTATCCAGGATCTACGAGGCGCTGGTTCGCGCAAATGCAGACCGAGCAACGACACTCATTACGCTCGGCGGCGGAGTCATCGGGGACATGGCCGGCTACGCCGCCGCCACCTATCTTCGCGGGATCGGACTCGTCCACGTGCCCACGACGCTGCTGGCTCAAGTGGACAGCTCCATCGGCGGCAAGGTCGGCGTCAATCTGGCCGCGGGCAAGAACCTCATCGGCTCCTTCTATCAGCCGCACGCGGTTGTCGTCGATCCGTCTGTGCTCAAGACCCTCCCGCGTCGGGAGTTTCGAGCCGGCCTCTATGAGGTCGTCAAGTACGGCATGACGTCAAGCGCGTCGCTCTTCGATCGCATCAGACAATCCCGCGATGCCATCTTCGCGAAGGAACCGGAAGTGCTGACGACTGTCATCGCCGAGTCGTGTCGCATCAAGGCGGAGGTCGTCTCCGCGGACGAGCACGAAGCGGGACCGCGCCGCATTCTGAATTTCGGGCACACAGCCGGTCACGCTCTCGAAGCCGTGACGAAGTACAAGCGGTACCGGCACGGCGAAGCTGTCGCCTACGGCATGCTGGTGGCCGCGCAGCTCGCGGTCAATCGAGGAGCGCTCGCGAAACAGGACCAGGGTGCGCTGGCGGACCTCATCGCCGGTCTGGGGCCGCTGCCGCCAATCGCCGATGTGTCGACTGTCGAAATGCTGGACGCAATGAAACACGACAAAAAGGTGGTCGACGGGCGCTTGCACTTCGTCCTGCCAATCGCGATCGGCGCAATCGCGATCGTCGACGATGTCACCGAAAAGGAGCTCGCAGCGTCGATGAAATCGACGGGCTTCCGAGCGTGACGCCTACTTCCCCCCAAGAAGAGGCTGCCCGAAATCGTCCTTGAGCCGGTTCAGATAGAGATTGTTTTCCTGGCAGATGTACTCCGCGAGTTCGCGCCTGGGGCCCCAGTTGATGTCCCAGGACACGGTCCACAGCTTCGTGTACGCGCCCGGATCGTCGATCGTGGCCTCGTAGTGGAGGACCTGCTTGCTGGTTCGGGTCAGCCGTTCGACGACGTGCAGCAAGTCGGTGTGGGGATGACCGATCGGATCGAGCCACGACGATTCATTGAACCCCACGACGTCGATGACCAGCGTGTCGCCATCCCAGTGGCCTGTCGAATGGCCCAGGTACGTCGGATTGAGCGCGTCGCCTTTCGGGTGCGCGCGGCCGTCCATGTAGATCTCACGCCAGATGTGGGTCGCTCCCTCGAAGATCATTAGAATCCGCTTCTGTTCGGGAAGCTGAATGATCTCCATCGGGTACGGGGTGACCATCATCCGGGGACCGCCGGGCGGCAGACAGTAGCCTTCGGGGTCGTACTTGGCTTCGTTCCGGACGTGATAGTCGTAGATGGCGGCCGACCACGGCATGAACGGCACCCACGGCTGGGCCCGGGCGTCAGGGTTTTTCGGATTCGGCCCGACCTTGCGCTGCTCGGGCGGCACTTCGTGACCAACGACACGGTCGCCGAAATCAAAGACGTAACGGACGTTCCAAACGCCGTTCTCCCCGGGAACCCTTCCCAGGTTCGGTGTGCCGTCGGGAAAACGTGGTGATGGTTCTGGGGGACCGCCTGAAGGATTGTCGAAACCTGGGGCTCGGCCTAGCTGATTTGCAGGAACCGCTGTCGTTTGGGTCTGGCCCGCAATCATTCCGGTGCTCGCGGTCAGAACGCATGCCAAAGCCAGAACGGCCAGCCCGAAGGCGCGAGTCACAATGCCATGAGTATAGCGGGGTTAATCGAGACCGTACTCTTTGAGCTTGGCGACCAGAACCTTGTAGCCGACCTGAAGCGCGTCGGCCGCTCGGGCCCGGTCGCCGCCGGCTTGTTTGAGCGCGTCCTCCATCTTTCGGCGCTCGACCTCACCGACGATTCGGCGCGTGGCCTCGGCCATAGTTCCTGACAGGTCGATCCGGCTCCAGGCGTCCGGCTCGTCAGCGGGAAGTTGCACCGAATAGGCAGGCAGGTTCAGGTGCCGCGCGTGAATCGTGTCCCCTTCGGTCAGGATCACTGCTCGCTCAATGCAGTTCTGCAGTTCGCGGACGTTGCCGGGCCATCGGTAGGCCTGAAGCTGCTCGACCGCTGAAGGCGCAAGGACCATCGGCTTCTTGGTGAGGTCTCGACAAAACCGATCGATGAAGTAAAGGGCCAGGCGCGGAATGTCGTCGCCGCGCTCCCGTAGCGGCGGAATCGTGATCGGAAAGACCGACAGCCGGAAATACAGATCCTCGCGGTACTGGCGTGCGGCCACCGCCGCCTTCAGATTGCGATTCGTGGCCGCAACGACGCGCACATTAACCTGGAGCGGCGCCGTGCCACCCACCCGCTCGAAGCGCTTCTCTTCGAGCGCGCGCAGAATCTTGGCCTGCAGAGGAACTGGCAGGTCGCCGATTTCGTCCAGAAAGAGCGTGCCGTGATGGGCGAGCTCGAACTTGCCCAGTTTGCGGGCCGCGGCGCCAGTAAACGCACCTTTCTCGTACCCGAACAGCTCCGTCTCGAGCAGGTTTTCTGGAATGGCGGCGCAGTTGATGGCCACGAACGGCCCGTCGGCGCGCGGGCTCAACGCGTGCAGGGCGCGCGCAAACAACTCCTTGCCCGTGCCACTCTCGCCCTCGAGCAACACCGTCATGTCGGTCGCGGCTGCTCGGTGCAGCGCCATCGAGACCTGTTTCAGCCGGGGATCGTCTCCCACGATCTGGGGAGCGCCCCGGCGCGCCGCGAGCTCCTCTTTGAGCAGCACGTTTTCGGTGGCAAGACGACGGGCGGACAACGCGCGCTCAACCAGGAGAAGCAGATGATCGGGATCGACAGGTTTCGCCAGAAAGTCGATGGCGCCTTCCTTCATCGCGGCAACGGCGTCCTGAATGCTGCCGAAGGCCGTCATCACAATCACGGGCAGTTCCGGGTCGACCTCCTTGGCTGCCTGTAGAACGCCGAATCCATCCCCCTCGGGTAGTCTCAAGTCTGACAAGACCACCGCGGGATACATCGTTTGCAGCGCTTTGACGGCTTCCGGCTGATCGCGCGCTTCGATGACGGTATGCCCCTGGCCTTCGAGGGCATGCCGTAGCATGGTCCGCAGCGAGTCCTTGTCTTCGACAAGGAGGATTGGTGGGTCGGCTTCGCGCCGCGAGCGGGCGGTCACCGGAGCCAGCCGGACGGAACCGACGCGCGGCGAGCTTCTTCCTGAAAATCGGCGACGGCTTTTTGATCGGTCACAACGGCTTTGCGCACGCGATCGAGCTCGTCGAGCGCCTTCTGACGATCCCGGCCGATGACATCGCGCTGCGCTGGGTCATCACGCGCGGAAAAGTCTGTGGTCAAGCCGTTGATGCGCGACTGCAACGCTTCGGCGAATGCCTGATCGCGCTCGAGCTGGGTCTTGAGTTCCTTCAGGCGTCCGGACCAGTACGCCTGGTCCTTGACGGTGTCCTTGCCCTCGCCTTTTCCATCGACCTTGCCGTCGGGTCCTTTTGCGGCCGCGTCTTTGGAGGCGGCGGCCTTGTCGGCGGTCTTGTCATCATCGCCCGCGGCCGGCGACGTCTTAGGCGTTTCGGGAGCTGGCGGTGCCGGGACACTGACCAGATCTCTGTTGGTGTACACCTTGGACGGGCTCTTGACGTCCTTACGGCGCGCTTCCTCCTCCTTGGCGACGTCCCCTAACGATTGGGCAATCACCACTGCGACGCCTTCGATCGCCACGACGGACGCGGTCAGCGCGAGTGCGAAAATGTGCAGCCTCGAGAACATCAGCTGGCCAGGATCACTAGCAGTATCGGCTCTCGGTAGATGGTACGTGAGGCCTCAAAAAGGGGTCAAGTTCGACCTACCGCAGCTCATGCCAGGAAATCGGTCGCACGCCACCACCCATGGCTCGCCGGACCGTCAGTTCGATGACCTTGTGAACACTGCGCGGTCCGAAGACCTCAACATGAAGCGCGATGACGCCCGATCCCGGTTGCTCAGGAGCGGAGTCACGAAGGGGGTCGTTGTCGTTCTCTGAAGGGTCGTCGCCAACCAGTACCACAGCGTAGTACGGAAGGCCGACGACTACACCTGGCAGGACGTCTTCGAGTCTGCCGTACGCGTACAGCTGCCAGCGCGGATTGTTCGGGCCGCGCGGCCGCGCGGTTGTGACGGCATCCATGGCGGCAGCGCTGCACGCTGTCCGGAGGCGACAGTTCGCCAGATTCGCGATTCCTGGCAGACTCACAACCTGTCCGCCAGGCAGTACGCGCGTCCCGAGGGGCGAGCCGTCCACGAAGGTCGAACGGATGGCTCCCGCCAGCACCTGGTTCCAATCTGCCATCGAGGCCAGATCGATCATGGCGCGCTCGGCGACGGCGTCTCCGGCGGCAAGCGCCCCCTGTGTGTGTCGGAAGTTCGCGGCAATCAACAGTTCGGTGGCCGTTACGGAGACAAACGCGGCCACCAGGACGCCCATGAATACGACGACGATGAGGGCGATGACGAGCACGCTTCCCCGGTCCGACTGCCTCACGCCACCCTCACTACCGACCTGCGTTCAGATTGCGTGGCGAGACTTCGAGCCGGATCTCCTGATCCGGTAGCCAGCGATTGGCGTCGCGGGATGTCCCTGCCCGCGAGAACAAGGGGCCTGCTGGACCTCGCAACGCTGCGTACTGCGCTTCAACCCGGACCCGAACGGCAATTCTTCTGATCCGGAGCAGGTCGGCATCCCAACGTCGAGCACTTGTCGCGTCCGGACACCACGGGCCATCGGTCAGTTCCGCCGCTGTCAAGGGCACAAGCGTGGTCGAAGTCCCGTTGCCAAGTACGGCAAGCCGTGGAATCTGTTGCAGCGCCGTTGCGTCGAGCTGAAACACGCAGTTCTCACCAGGCGGATACTGTGACGATGTCGTGCCCGGAGGCGGAGGGCGCGGGCCGTATGTGGTCCACGGCCCAATCGGGTCGGTGACCGGCCTGACAAGAGCCGGAGGAAATGGCTCGCCGAAGTACTCGAAGCCGAGACCGACGACGTGATCAACCACCGCGACATCGGAAGTCACTCCGTCGTAGTGCATCAGCTGGAACGTGTCAGTGCCGGCGTTTGCTTTCAGGTAGTACGTGTGGCTTGAGCCTGCAACGATCCTGGATCCGACAGCGTACATGTAACCGGTGTCAACCATGCTGTGCTGCAGCTGCAGCGCACCTGCCTGTGCATTAAGGACACGAAACATGTCTGTACGCACCGGCCTCGTCAAAAATCATCACATCTAACCCGGAGGAAAAGCCACAGGCCTGGTCGCTTGGCGGACAGCCAGGATCCTGATTGATCAACACGAAGCCCGACTGAGCCGGAGCTGGTTGCCGAAGCGTCGTTTGCGCGGCCGTAGTCGCCGGGACGAACATCACGCTCAAGACGTCGGGCCTGAATGAACCGGCGGGGTCTGCCGCCGAAGCTCCTTGTCGGAATGGCAGGATGCCAGGGACAAAGCCGTTCAGGGGCCCGGCGTTGGCACCTTGATAGGCGCCCGCACCGGCGACGATCAAGCGCCGCGACAGCTCGTCGCTGGCAATCCGGAGGCGTTGTTGCATGTCGGCGTGCTCGGCTTCGCTGGCAAAGCCCGCTTGCGCGCGACCGAGAACGGCCAGGCCGCATGCCAACAGGGAAAGCCCGATGCCTGTGGCCACCAGGAGCTCGACCAGCGACCAGCCGCCCTGTCGCCCCACCTAACGACCCTTCCGACTCTTCACGAACATGATTCGAGTCTCCTCGTGTCGCGGGGCGCCATCCGGCCTCGCCCGGCTGGGAGCGCCGACAGGCACGACGGAGACCTGGAGAACCAGAGTGTCGACGGCCGAGGCCGGCAAAGCCGAGATGGACCATCGCCGCACGAAGGCAGCGTCAGGCGGTGGAGTCGTTCCGGCAGAAAGAACGCGACCGGCCGCATCGACGAAGTCGCAGTACCCGGCCGTGTTCAGGCTCAGCGACTCAGTCGGGGATAGCGCCAGGCCGGTTCCGCCGGATGGCTGCTCGAGTGCTGTCGTGGTGTTCGTCGACGTGTCCGAAATCGGCCTGCCGGATTCGTCCGACGCCCACTCGAGAGCGCGGAGCTGTTCCATCTTTCGAGCCGCGAGCACGGTCGACAGCGTGACCGACGAGGCTTCGCGGTTGATCCGAATGCTCTGCAGCACGACCTGCGCCAGCGAGACGGTTCCGATCATCATGACGACGGTCGCCACAAGCACTTCGATGAGCGAGAAGCCGCGGTCCATCGCTTCACCACTTGTGCAACGCCCGCGCCATGGTGGGAGCGTCAGATGTCCCGGAAAATCACCGACGCAACGGGAAGGAATGAAAAGGCTGCGACGAAGGACCGGCCGGGACGTTGAAAATTTCGCTAGGCGCGTCGGAAGTAGTCGTCCGTCTTGTCGATCCAGTCCTGCCGCACCGGGCTGAAGACGTCGATGGCGAGGGTGTCCTCCAGGACGTAAACCTCATGCTCCATCCAGCCGGGAATCTGGAGCACATCACCCTCGCCGAGAACGATCTCGCGTCCATCGATGACGAACTTCAGCACCCCCTTCATCACCTGGGTAATCTGCTCGTTTTCGTGGGCGTGGCGCGGCACGATTGACCCGCGCTTCAGATCGAAGTGCGCCACTGTCACGCGCTCGCCAGTGATGTATTTCCGGTTGACGCCGGTAGCCATCGGTTCACTCGTGATATCGGCCCATCGTCTTTGGATGAAGGTAGGAGCCATGATGACCTCAATGACTGTCAACTAACGACCAACGACTGACGACCAACTAGGCGATCGTGGGCAGCGTGATCTGCAGGCTGGCCCCGCCCTGCGGCGACTCGCCCGCACTGATCCGGCCGTTGTGAAAGACGATGATCTTCTGCACGACGGCGAGGCCGAGGCCGGTACCGTTCCGCTTTGAGGTGAAGAACGGCTGGAAGATTCGTTCACGCGCCGACCGCTCGATGCCCGGCCCGCTGTCGTTGACCGAGATTCTCGCGATTTTGTGGGCGGCGTCAATCTCAGACTCGACGACGACGACCGGGACAACCGACGCGCCGGAGCACGCTTCGACGGCATTGCGCAACAGATTGGAAAAAACCTGTCGCAGCAGCACCTCATCACCTTCGATCGCACCGAATTCACCGCGAAGCGCCACGTCGCCTCCAAGCGCTCGGGCATCTCCACGAATCTCCTCGGCCGCCCGCTCGCATACGCCTCGCAAGTCCACGCGCGACAGCGTGAGCTGCGCGGGCCGCGCGAAATTCAGGAAGTTTGTTACCACTTGCGTGAGAGATTCCGTCTCCGCCCGGATCCCTTCAACGTAGGGCCGGTAGGGCGTCGGCAACGCCCGGAGATCGAGCAGCTTGCTGTATCCCTGAATCGTCGCCAGGCCGTTCCGGAACTCGTGCGCGATGCCGGCGGTCAACTCCCCCACCGCGGCGAGACTTTCCTTGAGCCGGAGCTGTTCCTCCAGATGACGGATGGCCGTCAGATCCGAAAAGAGGCAAATCGCGCCGTGCAGATCGGCGTTGCCGTCGAAGAGCGGCGAAACCGTGACTCCGAGATGCGTCACGCCGCGATCTCCTGGCATCGTCACCGTACGGCGGTTTATTGTGGCGCGACTGGCGAGGCACTCGTCGATCATGCGCGCCATCGGTCCGACCAGTGTCTGCCGATAGTCGACGAGGCCCACGCCCTCGGCCAGCCCGAGCGTGCGGCGTCCGGCAGGGTTCAGGATGCGGATTCTGGCATCCAGGTCGACGACGAGCAGGCCCGCCGACAGGCTCGAAATGATTTCCTCGCTCAACCGCTCCGACGCGTCGGCTCGAGCGGCGGTCGCACGTTCCTGGGCCTGCAGCTTGGTGACCGCCTCGTGCAGTGCGGCCGACAGCACCGTCATCTCTTCGGTCTCGCGAACGCGACGACGTGTGGCCCGCGCCGCGGCCATCAGGCGCATCATCGCGTACACGAGCACCGACACCAGCAGCGCAATGACGATGGTCAGAATCAGCAGCAGCGCGTACGGGTTTCTGGACACGGTCAGGCTCGATCACTCGGCATGAACGCGATAGATCCGGTTGATTTCGTAAATGTGCTCGCGAATCGCACGCCTGTCTTCGGCACGATCGCCGTCGGCCACCTCAACAGCGTGCCACGCGCCCCGAGCCGCCCGATCGTAGGCGTATCCTTCCCGTGATTCGCATCGACGATGTAGAGGTGCCGGCCATTCTGCCGAAGCGTTCCCCAGACTGCCCCATAGCTCGCCGCCACGACTTCGGTCGATCGGCGACGCGCGCCAGAATCCACACCCGTCCCGCCGAGCAGCGAGGTCCCCATCAACGTGTCGCCGTGGGGCTCGTAACCGAGGGCCGTGTACAACGTCGGTGTGATGTCAGTCGAGAAACAGACCGCATCCAGGTCCACGTTAGCGCGTTGCGCCACGGCAGGCGGGACGTGAATGAGGAGCGGAATCTCCAGCACCGGCGGAAACAGATAGTAGGCGTGTCCCCATTGGCGATCCTCCCCCAGCATCTCGCCGTGATCGCCCGTCAGGATCACGACACTGCGCTCGTACAGGCCGCGTTGCTTCAAAACGTCAATAAAGCGACCGAAACACTCGTCCATGCGACGCACTCGAGCCGCATACCGCTGTTCGAAACCGGGATACGACTCCCCCGACGGCACGGCTGCGCGGTTGAGCGAGGCCACATGCAGATTCAGTGACCGGGTGTGTGCAAAAAATGGCTGGGACGCCTGGCCATCCCTGATCTTCGCATCGATCTCTTCGAGCGTCCGGCAGAAGTCGTACTCGAGCTCCGGAATTCCCGCGTCGAGCGGCACGAGCCCGGGAACCGGCGTGAGCAGCTGCTCCATGATGTGATCCATGCTCACATAGCGACGGTATCCGTTGGCGTCGAGCAGCTTCTCCAGGGCATTCATCGAGCGGAACGGCTGGACGTACTGACGATGAGGGGAGGCGGCGCCCATCCACATGGCCGACATCGACAGCCCAGTGCCACCGTATCGTGTGAAGGCATTGCGGAAGACAAGGCTCTCGCGCGCAAATTCAGCCACGCGTGGCGTGAAGGTCACGCGTTCGTTGTATGGACTCAGGTAGTCCGCGCGCAGGCTGTCGATGACCAGGAGAAAGATCAGCGGCCTGGGCTCCCGCGTGGACGGTCCCATGTCAGCCACAAAATCGATCGGCGCCGGAGAAACAGCCGCTGCGCTCAATCCCGTGTTGGCCCTCAGGAAGCGATCGAACGCAGGCGCCTCCGCCTTGCGATCGTGCACAACGTCCTCGGCTAACCTGAAGGTGGGGTTATAGATCACGTAGCGATCGAGCGTATGGCGAACGCTCGAACCGGGACCGCTCACGCGTGTCAGCGTCGATTGCAGCGATGGATCGACGAGATGGCCAGCCAACGGCACGACGCACGCAGCGAGAACCGCGCCGTTCCCGAGAATGGTTCGGCCGGACGAAGCTCGATAGAGCTGGCTGAACGTCACGATCCAGACAAGGAGCACGCCGAGCTTCAGCACCAGGAAATCCCAATCGAGCTGCGCGGCGACTGCGACAAGGAGGTACGCAAGAGCCACGACGCCGAGCAGTGACGCGACCGTGGCCGGACTGAGGTGACGGTTTTGCCCCGGACCGAAGAAGACGTCAAAGCCAGACGCGAGGCGCGCATCGACGCTCGCCCAGCGTTGAAGACGAATAGCCGCCCAGGTGCCGATCACGGCAAGACTCAGCCCCAGCATCGCGACGGCGCCCCACGAGCCGTCGAGCCCAATCGCCCTGCCCACCAGTCCCTGAAGCGCGAGCCAGAGCACCACCGTCAGCACGGCGGCACAGGCGATGTGCCGCCACCAAAAGCCGGCCGCCGCCACCACGCGATCAACCAGCGCCAGCAGGAGGAACAGCCCACAGAAGATCAGCAAGTGTTCGTAGACGCTCCAGGCCATCCCCAGCGTCAGGCCCGAGGTCAGCAGATCGGGCTCGAACGCTCCTTGAAGGGCGAGTGGCGTCAACATGCCGTACGTCACCGACAGGAAGACTGTCGAACCAACGGAAGCTATCAGCAGCCGTCCCTCCGTTGAGCTCGCGCCCTCCGGGCCGGCCCGAGCCTGCCCTCGGAGAAAGTTGCGTTGACGGATGTGATCGATGGCCGACAGCCAAAGGAGAGGCAGCAGCGCGACGAGACCTACGACGACGCTGCGGTGGTCGTCGCGGAGCGCCGGCAGAACGGGATGCGCGGTCATCAACAGCCCGACAATTGTCCACGTGACCGCAAAGGCAACGGCCCATCGTCGGGCTGCGTCCGCCTGACGGAGGACGGGCCACAGCGACGCGACGGCAAGCGCAAGCCACAGCCAATACAGGAGTGCGTGCCAATCGCTGAACCAGGCCACCCAGTGCAGGACGCGGGGGAGGAGAAACTGCTGATAGGTAAACGAGCTCGACGCGAGAAACGCGTACAACGCTGTGACAAGCGAGAACAGCGCGACCACCAGGCGCAACAGCAGCCTCATGGCCGATCCCCATCGAGCGTCGCAATCCGGTGCGCGAGCGACGGGTTGTACGGATCCAGCGAGATAGCCCGTCGATATAGCTCGAGGGCGTCGGCCGTGCGTCCAGACGCCTCATAGGCTGCCGCCAGATCTGACAACCGATCAGGATCCTGCGGGTCCTGCTGCAGACAGCGTTCGTACGCGGCGACCGCACGCGGCCCATCGCCCAGTCGCGCGTAGGCCGCCGGAAGCGCCGGGCACGACCCGGCCAGCGTTGACGAAAGGCGCGCGTAGTCCTCGAGCGCGCTGGCCTCAGCCTGACTGTCTCCGAGACCGTGATGAATGGATGCGACCCAGAACGCCACTTGCGCTTCATTTGGAAAGCTGCGGCGAAGCTCCTGGGCCAACGGCAGCGCCTGTGAGAACTGTCGAGCGCTGATCAGCTTCTCCACGATCCGAGGACGTGAACCCAGAGGATCGAAGCCCCTCCGACGAAAGGGATTGGGGACGAAGATGGCCGCGTACGCGACAGCAAGGACGACGAGAATCGCGAGCGGCGTCGGCTTCACCACAAGCCCAGATACCAATGAAGCAGGCCCGGGCCGACGGCAACCGCCGCCGCAGCGCCGAGAGCGAGGAAGGTGCCGAACGGCAGGGCGTATTTCATGTCGCCACGGCGCGTGGCGATCACGAAGAGGCCGATGAGCGATCCAACGACGGATGCGAGCATGAGCGTGACAATCGACAGGCGCCAGCCGATAAACGCGCCGATCATGCCGAGCATCTTGACGTCGCCCATGCCGAGGCCTTCTTCATGGCGGAGCCGGTAGTACACCTCCGCCACGGCCCAGAGCGCACCGCCCCCCGCGACGATCCCGATGAGCGATGCGGCCCAGCCGGGTTCGGTGACAAAGCTGAACGCAAAGCCGACAACGATGCCCGGCAGCGTGATCACATTCGGCAGCAGATGATGTTCGAGATCGATTGCAAAGAGTGTGATGAGCGCGCACCCGAACACCAGCCTGGAAAGCAGCAACCAGCCGGGGCCGTAGGAGGACCAGGCAATCGCGAAGAGCGTTGCAGTCAGCGCCTCTACGAGAGGGTATCGCAGCGAAATCCGGCCGCGGCAATGGCGACATCGGCCGCCTAGCAGCGCGTAGCTCACAATTGGGATGTTCTCGAACCAGGCGAGCTGGTGTCCGCAGTGCGGACAGGCCGACGCAGGCCAGACGATGGACTGCTGCCGCGGCAGACGGTAGATGCAGACGTTCAGAAAGCTCCCGATGACTGCACCGAAGACAGCCATAAGGCCGACCCAGGGAAGGCCGTTCATGCGGGCGGCCGCGACGAAAGAGCCTGGGGTTCTTCGGGGAGAGGCCAGAGCGGCGACGTCAACGACAGTTGCACGCGACCTTCGATCAGCTCGTATGGCATACCTGTGGGGTCGACCATCGTTCCAGGCACGACTCCAGCCGACGCCAGCGCCTGCCAGCTAACGGGCCGCTCCCCTGTCCGGCTGGAATAAGCATCCACCACGCGCTGAGAGCTGATCGAGTTCGTCGAGTGCTCGCAGCTGGAGCAGTCGCCGTTCGGCGTCGCTCTTCAGCCACTCGGTCTCGGCCGATTCCCGAATGGCGAGCCACATTTGCCGCGAGGATCGGCGATCGCCGCCCCGGGCGAGCGTGGTCGCAGCGAGCGATTTCAGCCACCACGGCGCGCCGGGCCGCTGGCTGGCCTGGTCAAACCACTGAGCCGCCTGTCGGTAGTCATGGGAGTACCAGTAATGCACGAAGCCGATGTCCTGCATGTACTCCCATTTATCGGGTCGGGCCTCTAAACCCTTTTGGAGCAGCGCCACGGCCAGGTCAGGGCGTCCGGGCCCCGCCGGGTAGGGCTCGGCCAGAAACACTGAGCCAAAGCGGTAGGCGACGTTGAAATGGGGATCGAGCGACGTCGTCAGGTCGAGCAGCGGAAACAGCAGGGGAAACGCAACACTCGAGTCAGCTGCCAGCGCTGGAGGCGGCGCGAGCTGCCCCGATTGCTTCTCGAGCCGCAGCTTCGTCCCCCCGTAGTACTGGATGGCCCGAATCCAGTACAGATCCGCAGCCAGCGTCGGGTACGCCAGGGCCAGCCGACGCGCGGCCGTGCCGAGATCTCAGATACAAGGCGGCTTCCGCATCGGCCGCGGGTGCGAACATGCGTTCGCGTGCAGCCTGGACGCCCGCGGCCGCGGCGAGCAGGAACGCAATCAGAACCAGGATGCCGGCGAGTCGCGGCCAGGCTGCAGTCATCGCATCACTACTTGAAATCGCGCCGCGAAAATATGACCGCCGCGGCCGTCAAGAGCGCGCCGATGTACACCGCGGCATACGTGAACGTCAGGAGCATGTAGCCAAGTGGAACCGGCTGGGCGTGAACGACCTGCGCCTTGACGTCGAACTGCGCGAGATTCGGCAGAAGCCAGTAGACTCCGCGAGCCAGCCTCGCCGCGGCAGGCGAATCGACCACCTCGTGGAAGTTGCGCAGGTCGTCGCTGAAGTGCCCCGCAACGAAAAATCCGAAGGTCAAGGCCGCTGACAGCATCGGAGTGGAGAAGGTCGAGAAGAACAGCGCGATGGCCGTGATGATCATCAGCTCGACGAAGATCAGCACCAGCGCTTTCAGCATGGCCGGGTCGAGTGCGGGGGCGTCCCAGGCCTTCGCGGTCTCGGGCGGAATGCCCCAGGCCATGTAGCCGAGCACCGCGTAGAGCGCCAGGGACATCACCCCGATGTTGACGACGAGCGTCAGCGTGAGGCCCGCGTACTTCCCGAGAATCATCTGGTAGCGATGAATCGGCTTGGCGAGGAGGCTGTAGACGCTGCGACGCTCCACTTCCTTCGAAACCAATCCGATGCCGATGAACACTGCGATGAAAAGGCCGAAGAGCGACGTTGCCGACAGGCCGAGATCCTTGATGATCTTGACGTCCTGACCCGCCGTCAGCTGCCCGATGAGGTATGAAGCCGCCATCATCAGGATGGCAAACAACACGAGGTTGTAGAGCACCTTGTCGCGCACAGACTCGCGAAACACGTTGAGCGCGATGGCTGAGACTGCCCTCATTTTCTTTCTGCCGCCCCGGCAACCTGCTTCACGAAATAGTCCTCCAGCGTCTGGCGGACCGGGTTGAGCGAGATCAACCGGCCGCCGGCCGCCGTCAATTCAGTCACGAGTCGCTCGGGCGGCGGCTCGAGCGGCAGTTCGAACGAGTAGCGGCCTTCGCCGATGCGTACGACGTGGCGCACGCGCGATTCCAGCCGGGAAACGAGCGATTCGCTAACGTCGGCCACGACCAGCTCCCAGCCATGCCCCTGAAAGGCGAGCATGTCGCTCAACCGACCGCTGGCAATCAGGCGGCCTTTCGCAAGAATCGCCACACGGCTGCAGAGGGCCTCGGCGTCGCTTAGAACGTGGGAGCTGAAGAACACCGTACAACCGCGATTGCGCAGGCCGAGAATCAGGTTGCGTACGTCGCGGCGGCCCAGGGGATCGAGACCCGACATGGGCTCATCGAAAATCACCAGCTCCGGATCGTTCACCAGCGCCTGTGCGATGCCGACGCGTTGCAGCATCCCCTTCGAGAACTTGCGCAGCTGCAGCCGTCGCTCGCTCCCGATCCCCACCTCGTCTAGGAGCCTGGACGCGCGGGCCCGCCGGTCGGCTCCGCGATAGCCGAAGAGCGATGCAAAGTAGGTCAACAACTCCTCGGCGGTGAGGTAGTCGTAGAAGTACGGATGCTCCGGCAAATAGCCGATGCGGCGCTTGGCCGAGACATCCCCGACGGGTCGACCGAGAATCTCCGCCCGGCCGGATGTGGGATACACGAGCTGCATCAACAGCTTGAGCGTCGTGGTCTTGCCGGCGCCGTTTGGTCCCAGGAACCCGAAGACCTCGCCGGATTCGATTTCGAGCGTCAGGCGATCGAGCGCCCGGTAGGGACGCTTGCGCCAGAACCCGACTCGATAGTCTTTCGTCAGTTCAGCGGTGGCCAGCGCCCGCATGGCTATGAAGGTTGGAGCGCATCACTTCGCGTGCGCGAGTTCGTACTCGATCGCCTGCTGAAAGTACTGCACTGGCAGCGCGCCATCAACTTTCAGGCCGTTGATGAAGAAAGTCGGCGTCGCAGCGACGCCGACCTTTTTCCCCAGTGCGATGTCGGTCTTGACCAGCTCCAGCGTCGGGAGATACCTGGACTCGTAGTCCTGAACACCACCGACGTCCCGCGCGCCCTGGCGAACCAGGTCGGGGGTCAGCGAAGGCTGGTTCGAGAATATCCACTCGATCATGGCGTCGCCGCGATTGTGCGCACGTGCCAGCCGGACGGCGACTGCCGCCTCGCACGCTGACGGATGAATGGTGTTCTGGACGTTCGGGTTGCATTCCGCGTCGAGCGGGTAGTCCTTGAGGACGTAGCGGACGTCGCTGCCGTGCTCGGCCTGGTACTTCGCCAGAATCGGCTTGTAGGCCATATGAGAATTGCGGCACGGCGGACATTGAAAATCGTTGAACTTGACGATCAGCACTTTGGCGCCTTCCGCCGGCACACCCAGGTCGACGCGTGGCGACGTGGTCAGAAACCGCTCGAACTCTGACTGCTCGGAGGCGGTCTGAGCCGCTGGGGCCTCCTGCGTGGCGACCGTGCTGGCCGAACCCTCGCGCGGGAACAACGCCAGCGTTGCCGCCGCGCCCCCCAGAAACAGCACCAAGACGACGACAGCAGCGGGATTCGCGAGCAGCGTGCGCAGATCGCGGGCGGCCCGTCCGGGCAGCGTCCCCATGGGGAACGGTGTCGTCGCGCCAGACAGGAAGAACAACGCAATCACCGCAGCCGCCATCGTCACGCACAAGACGCAAACGACTTTCAGTATCACGAACGAGACATATTCAAAATACAGGACCACCGCCATGCCTAGAGTCGAAGCAGCAAAGAGATAACCCGGCGCGCTCTCACGGACGTGGGCGCCGCCGAACATTCCGGTCAGAATCAGAAGCATCGCGCCGACGAACCAGATGGCGCCCACCACAGCCACCGGGACGCCGCGAACGGTGCTGAATCGGCTCATGTACACCTGCGTGCAACTAACCGAACCACTGACGTCGCAGAAGCTCGTGTAGCTCGGATCGAACATCAGATGATAGTGAACATACGTCGCGGCCACGGACGCACCGAGCCCTACAAGCGCACAGGCCAAGGCCACACGCGCGGCGGTCTTGCTCATAGATGGAAGAGTTGTAACTGGTGGCGCGCGGCTGCGTCAAGAACTCCAGAAACGGTTCAGGGTTCAAGATTCTGGGTCCAGGGTACGAAAACCCTGAACCCAGAACCAAGAACCCTGAACTTGGAACCTGGAACCTTGGAACCCTACTACTGCACGACCGACTTGCCCGCCGGAATCGGGTTGGCAAGGGCTGCGCTGTCGTAGAAGATGGTGCCCCGCGTGTCAGTGGCGAAATAACGCGTCCCGGTGCCGCCTGGTGTCGCCGGATCCGCCTTCGCCCAGAACGAGCTCTTGGGCTGCGAGACCGTTCCGTTACACGCGGTCGTTGTTCCGATGTTCGTCACGCCGGACGAACCGTCCGCCGCGATCGTGACCACATAACCGCTCTTGGTCACACCGTTGGTGCTGAGGTCGGGGCTGATGAACCCCTGCGAGCTGCCGGTTGGCGGCGTCACGAGATCCTGCAGCCGGACGGCGTACCCGCCAGACACGCAGCTCGACGAGAAGGCCGCCTCAGCGCTGTTGATCGCGCGGAGCGAACCGATTGCCGACGCCTCGTTGCCCGACATCCGGGCGCGAAGCAGACCGGGAACGGCAATCGCGGCGATGATGCCGATGATCGCGACGACGATCAACAACTCGATGAGAGTGAAGCCCTTCGCGTTACGAATCTTCATTGTCCTGCACTCCTTGCAATAGGTTCCGAAGAGTTTGCCGAGCCTGGCGTTCGTGCCGGGCTGCCGATGCCGATGAAAATAGCAACCGAAGTGCCAGAGACTCAGCCGTAGGTATCGTTCGAGGAAGTCCTTTAGATTCTAGTCTTTGCTCATCTGTGCCGCAACCGGAGCACGGCTGGAAGCCCGACTGGTGACAATAGTTGCCAGCCGGACGGGTCGCGAAGCGACGATTTGTGTCAGGGCGACGGTGCGGCCTCAATCCGGAACTGCGCATGATCCAGTTTCGACGACAACGCGGAACGTGCGGCCGTTTGTGACATCTTCGCCGGCCGTTGCCCGGTGTGACCCGCAACTTCTCCACTCGTCAGCGCTCCGTCCAGAAGGCTGAGTTCGAACCATTCGTGCCCTGCGATCATGGTGGCCGATGTCGCCCCGTAATTGGGAGGGCCGGCCTTGGTCAGGACCGTCAGGAATGACGCCACGGGTTGGCGCCCGCTGACATCAGACAGCCCGAAGATCAACCGGTTGGATGCCAGCCGCTCGCCATGCAGCAACGACTCGCCATCCATCCACGCCGGGACCTGGACCCCCAGATACTCCAGGATCGTGGGCGCCACGTCCGCTAATTGGACATTGACCGTGACGTGCCCCCGAAGACGAGCCTGTGGAAAGCGAATCATCAGCGGCACGCGTCCCTTGGTAGTCCAGTGCTGGGTGTGATCAGAGTAGATCACGACCACGGTACGTTCGAGTTGTCCGCTCGACTCGAGAGCCTGGAACAAGCGCCGCACGTTGCGATCGGACTCGCGCACCTGACTGTCCCGCGTGTCATCGTTCGCATTCGGCCCGTTCTTGAAGTGACTGACGCGACGGCTCGAAATTGCAGCAGTGAGTGTCGAGTAGATGAACATGCACGAACCAGGGCTGGGGCGCACTCGAGAAATAGCGAAGCAGCGTGGACACCCGGCGCTCATCGCGCCAGTACGGCGACTCCTGCCGTCCTTCGATGTAAGCGAACCCGTTGATGGCGTGGCGAACGCCGAACAACTGTCCGAGGCGCTCGTCAAGACGTTCGGCCACGGCGATTCGGAAGGCGTCGGCTTCGTCGGACGGACCTGTCCGTTCTTTCTGATCCACGCGCTGCCACCGGTAGTTGGCGGCGTCGAACCCGAGGAGGTTCGCATCCTCGGCATCGGCGAAGTGGCGCATCCCCAGCTGTAGCGCGGCGTAGCCCAGCGACTTCAGGAAGGCAGGCAAATGGCGATGCGCGTCCTCGCCCTGCAGAACCGTCGGGGGAAACGTCACATGAGTTGTAAACGGTAGGCGGCCCGTGAGCAGTGTGACGAGGGACCCATGCGTGCGGCCGACGTTGGCAAAGGCGTTTTCGAAAAAAAGGCTCTGATCGCGAACGATTTCGAGAAATGGCGTGGTCGGTCGTGCGTAGCCGTACGCGGACAGCAAAGGAGCATCCAGGCCGTCCAGTCCGAGAAAGAGGACGTTCGGATGATCGGATCCCCCTCCCGCAATTGGAACCGACGCCGGAGGGGCGTTCAAATCTGCAGGAACCGCAACCGAAGGCGCCTCAACCACCGGAACCAGCGTCAAGAGCGCTGTCAGGCCGAGCGCCATCATGCTGGCGTGACGGCGAGCCGCGACGTAAGCGGCCCAGCCGGCCAATGTCCAGCCGGCACATGCCACAAGTGCGAACAGCAGCGCTGCATAGATCAGCCGGAATGACAGACCGACCGTGAGGACGCCAAACCCGAAGAGTGTGTATGTAAAGTTGTCGATAAGCTGTAACAGCAGGACTCCACCGACCATGGCACCCGGCACGATCGCCAGCCACCGCAGGTGGGGGGAGCCAAGCCCGGACGCCACACTGACGATCGCTTGGACACACAGGAGCGGCAGCAGTATGTTGAGCGGCGATCTCAGGAGCACGGCGAGCTCGGTCGTCAGCGGCAGACCCGCCAGCGGCGACGGTTTGGTAACGAAAAAGACCCACTCGGACAGGAGATACGCGATAGCCGTCAAAGGGGCGACCGGAAGGGTGGCGGCCATCCATCGCGGTGCCTCTTGAACAGGTGAGCCAGCCTCGGGCATACTCTCCACCCTCACCGCACGTTGTACTTTTTCACGTAGTAGCGGAACGATCGGAAGCTCATACCGAGCAGTTCAGCGGCCTTGACTTGCACGCCGCCGGTGCGCTCGAGAGCCTGCACGATGTATTCGCGCTCGATTTCCTTGACGTGGGCTTCCAGGTCGAAGCCCGAGTCCGGCAGTGTCTCTCGAATCTCGGCCGGACCCGCCGGGCGCGCCTCACAAACCGCAGCCGGCAGGCTGTCAACCAGAATAGCCGGCGTCGCCTCGAGTGCGACGGCGCGCTCGATGACGTTCTCCAGCTCGCGGATATTGCCGGGCCACTCGTACCGGGCCAGAAGCTGCATCGCATCATGCGAGACGCCCGAAATCGACTTGCCCATCTGCTCGGCATACTTGACCAGGAAGTGTTCGGCCAGCAGCGGAATATCTTCGCGGCGCTCGCGCAACGCCGGCAGCGAGACGGGAATGACGTTGATTCGATAGAACAAGTCCTCGCGGAAGCGTCCCTCCGCAACAAGGCGGGTCAAATCCTGATTGGTGGCCGCGATGACCCGGATGTCGGCCTGAAGCTCTTCAAGTCCACCGACGCGCCGGAACCGCCGCTCCTGCAGAACGCGCAGCAGCTTCACCTGCATGACGACGCTCATCTCTCCGATCTCGTCGAGAAAGATCGTGCCGTGTTCAGCGACTTCGAGGAGCCCTTTCTTGTTGGCATCCGCTCCGGTAAAGGATCCTCGCATGTGCCCGAAAAGCTCCGACTCGAGCAGGGCCTCCGGGAGCGCACCGCAGTTGAGGGAAACCATCGGCCGCTCACGCCGCAGCGAATGGAAATGAATCGCCTGGGCGACCAGCCCCTTCCCCGTCCCCGATTCCCCGGTCAGCAGGATGGTGCTGTTGGTACGGGCGACGGTCTCCACCAGCTTGAACACCGAGAGCATCGCTTCGCTGCGGCCGACGATGTTGGAGAACTGATGCGACATGCCGAGCGTTCGCTTCAGCATGACGTTTTCCTGACGGAGCTGGCGGTTTTCGATCTTCTCGCGCACTTTCATCTTGAGCAGGTCGACGTCGAACGGCTTGCTCACGTAATCGCACGCGCCCAGCCGCATTGCTTCCACCGCGGAATCCGTCGACGCGAACGCCGTAATCATGATGCCGAGAACGTCGCGATCGATCTGCTTGGCGGCCCGCAGCACCTCGACGCCGCTCAGGTCGGGCATCTTGATATCGGAGATCAGTAGGTCGACAGGCTGCTTTTCCAGAATGTCGATGGCCGCGCGCCCGCTCTCGGCGAGCAGCACGTCGTATCCTTCCCGCCGCAGCACGATGGCCAGCAGCTCACGGATCGACCGTTCATCATCCGCGACGAGAATGCGAGCGGGCCGGAGGTCCGGCTTCGAATCGGGTAAGGTCATGTCGTCGCGATGAGCCGTTGTGCGGGCAGCAGCACCGAAACGGCGGTACCAGCGCCAACGTGCGAGCTGACGCGAATTTCGCCGCTGTAGTCGCTGACGATACGGTGGACGATCGCCAGCCCGAGCCCGCTGCCTTTGGCGAAGCTGCCGTGAAAGGGTTGAAATAGGCAGTCAAGATCCTCTGGTGCAATACCGGTCCCTTTGTCCTCGACCGTGATGATGACACCGCTCGATCCGGCGTCGGCCGCGGCGATCAGCCGCAGCGGTCCGCCGTTGGGCATCGCCCGGAGTCCGTTAGTGGCCAGATTCCAGATGATTTGTTTGATTTGCCCTTCGTCCGCGTCGTACCAGAGCTCCTGGGGTGGAACGTCGACTTCCACGACATGCCCCTCGTGCAGGTCCAGGCTGTTCCGCAGCAGGAGCGCGGCATCGTTCAGCGGGCGCCGCACGTCGAAGCGGGCGAGCGCGAAGCGCTGGGGCCTGGCGTATTCCAGAAACGAACGGATCGTCGTGTTCAGCCGCTCCGATTCGCGCAGCACGATGTCCATCAGCTGCTCCTGATCGGCGCTGAGCGGCACCTCCTGCCGGAGGATCTGAATCGAGCCTGATATCGAAGCAAGCGGGTTGCGGATCTCGTGCGCAATTCCGGCAGCCATCTCGCCCACCGCAGCCAGCCGCTGCTGCATGGCCGCTCCCCGCGCCAGCTTGTTGATTTCTGTCACGTCCTGAAATGTGAAGAGAAACCCCGCCCGTCCGCCAGGAGTCTCGATGTGCGACACCCGAATGCCGATTTCGACCTCGCCGCGTCCGTCGCCCGTCCGATAAACAAACTCGTACCGCCGTCCGGCAGCCTCGGCGAGATCATCGTCGAGCAGCCGCGTGATGGCCGCCGGAAGCTGCAGGACCTCCCCGATCGCCCTGCCGACGGCCGCCTCGCCTGTCACACCGGTGATCGTTTCGGCAGCCCGATTGAAGCTTGCGATTGAACGCTGCGGATCGGTTGTGACGAGCCCGCTCGGCAGGCTGTTGATCACATACTGATTGAGCGCCTGCAGATCCGCGAGTTCGGTCGACGCCTGCCGCAGCCGAAGGCGGGCTGATTGAAGACCCTCCGCCAGGGACCCGCTCAGCCACGCGACCGCAAACAGTCCGAAGACGTTGATCGCGACGATGTTGGCGGCGGCCAGACGCGTCGGCAGCGTGATCGGGCCGGCCGGCCAGGCCGCCTGGAGCAGCGATGTCCGATCGAGGTACTGCAGCAACACCAGCCCGCTGTACAGCACGGCACTGAGACTCGCCAGAAGCAGGCCGCCGCGCCGGAATTGAATGCTGCTGCCGGCCACGATCGGCAGAACGTAGAGCACCGAGAAATAGCTGGCGACGCCCCCGGTCAGGTAGATGAATGCCGACACGATCACCACGTCGATCCCCAGTTGAAGATCGAGCAGCCAGCGGTGGTGGTCCACGTACTGCATCGTGCCGGTGTAGACGATCGCCAGCCCGTACGTGAGACCGATGAGAAAGAAAAACGGATCGCCCGGCAGCGTGCCCGGCGCCGTCACTTGAGACAAGGCGGCCGAACCCAGCAGGATGGTGCTGACAATGACTCGAATCGCGATGACCCAAGCCAGCTTGCGCCTGAGTTCGGTACTAAACATCAAATCGACCTAGGCCAGCTTGCTGATCAGATCGAAGATCGGCAGATACATGGCGATCACGATGCCGCCGACCACTGCACCCAGGATGGCAATCATCACCGGCTCGAGCAACGTCAGCAGTCCGGCGACGGCGGCATCGACCTCCTCTTCATAGAAGTCGGCAATCTTCCCGAGCATGGTGTCGAGCGCGCCGGTGGCCTCGCCGACGCCAATCATCTGGGTGACCATCGAGGGAAACACTCCGGTCTCCTTCAGCGGCACGGAAATCGTTTCGCCGCGCTCGATGCTCTTGCGTGTCACGAGCACGGCATCTTCGATGACGGCATTCCCGGATGTTTTCGCGGTGATCTCGAGTCCGTCGAGAATCGGGACGCCCGAGCTGATGAGCGTCGACAAGGTCCGGCAGAATCGCGCCACTGCGATCTTCCGCAGCACGAGGCCCAGAATCGGCACCTTGAGCATCGCCCCGTCAACAGTGCGGCGACCGTTCGAGGTGGCATAGAACCGGCGAAACACCCAGCCGACGACGACGAACCCGGCGATCAGGAACGGGAAGAGGCGCACCAGATTGTCGCTGAGCATGATGACGATTCTCGTCGGGAGCGGCAGCTCGGCCCCGAGGCCGGCGAAGAGCGCGGCGAAGGTGGGAATGACCTTCCAGAGGATCACACCCACGACGATGGTTGCGATCCCGATGACGGCGACGGGATAGATCATCGCCGACTTGACCTGGCCCCTCAGCTTGACGTCCTTTTCGATGTAGGTGGCGAGCCGCTTGAGAATCGTGTCGAGGATGCCGCCCGCCTCGCCGGCGGCTATCATGTTGGTGAAAAGCGACTCGAACGTTTTGGGATGCTTGCGCATCGCATCAGCGAGCGAGGCACCGCCTTCCACATCGGTTCTCGTCTGCGCGATGGCTGCCGCGAAATTTCGATCCTCTTCCTGGCCACCAAGAATGTCGAGACACTGCACCAGTGGCAGGCCGGCGTCGATCATCACGGAAAACTGGCGGGTGAAGACCGCCAGGTTCTTCGTCTTGACCCTCTTCCCCAGCTTGCCTTTGGCCTTGGGTGCCGCTTCCGCCCGAGCCCGCGCAGGCGTGATTCGCGTGACGAGCACCTGCTCGCGCCGCAGCGCAGCGACCGCCGCGTCCATCGATTCAGCGGCACGCTCGCCGCTGACTGTCTGACCCGCGCGCGTGCGTCCCGCATAAGCAAACGTCGGCATATGACTCCTATTCCCGACTTCCGACGGGCCTCGACGACACCGTCCCGCCGCTCCGTCCCAGGCCGGCACCCGGAACAACACCCACGCCGCGGTTGATCATGTCCTGCAGTTCATCCTTCAGCGACGACGCGGCCAGCGCCGTTTCGAGGCTGATGAGCCGCTTCATATACAGGCTGGCCAGCGACTGATTGGCGGTCTGCATGCCGAGCTTCTCCTGCCCCGCCTGCATCGCGCCGTAGATCTGGTGAATCTTGTCGTCGCGGATCAGGTTCCGAATCGCGGGCGTCGGAACCATGATTTCGAGCGATACCACGCGACCGCGTCCGTCCGCGCGCGGCAGCAGCGCCTGGCACACGATGCCTTCGAGGACCAGCGATACCTGTGTGCGAATCTGCGACTGCTGGCCGGCCGGAAAGATGTCGATGATCCGGTTGATCGTTTGGGCTGTCGAGTTCGTATGGAGTGTGGCGAACGTCAGATGGCCGGTCTCCGCAATCTTCAGCGCCGCCTCGACTGTTTCAAGGTCGCGCATTTCGCCAATCAGCACGATGTCAGGGTCTTCGCGCAGCGCAGAGCGCAGCGCGTTCGAAAAGCTCGTGGTGTCGCTGTGGATCTCGCGCTGGTTCACCAGGCAGCCCTTGTGATGATGGAGGTATTCGATCGGATCCTCAATCGTCAGGATGTGGTCGTGGCGCTCGGCGTTGATCTTGTCGAGCATCGCGGCCAACGTGGTCGACTTGCCGCTGCCCGTCGGCCCGGTGACCAGCACAAGGCCCCGCGGGCGCTCCGCCAGCGTCGCAAGAACGGGCGGAAGGCCGAGCTCGCCGAATGTGCGAATCTTTTCAGGAATCAGTCGATAGACTGCCGCAACAGCGCCCCTCTGATTGAACACGTTGCAGCGGAACCGCGCGATCCCCCGCAGGCCAAATGAAAAATCGAGCTCGAGGGTTTCCTCGAAGCGCTTCTTCTGCAAGTCGGTCAACACGCTGTAGACCAGCTGCTTGGTTTCTGACGGCGTCAGGTCCGGCATCGGCAGCCGCTCCAGGCGGCCGTGCACGCGGACCTGTGGCGGCGTGTCTGTCGTGATGTGCAGGTCGGATCCCTCCATCTGCACCAACGTCTCCAGCAGTTCGGGCAATGTCATAGTGGTCCTTGGTCGACTAGCGCCTATTTCACCGTCTCCCTCACGACCTCTTCGAGCGTTGTCATCCCTTCCTTGACCTTCCGCAGTCCGCTCTGTCGCAGCGTGATCATGCCGTCGTCAACCGCCTTGCGCCGCAGTTCGAGACCCGACGCGCCGACGAGAATCAACTCGCGCAGCTCCTCGGAAATCTCCATGACTTCGTACAAACCGACGCGTCCCTTGTATCCGGTGAGGTTGCAGCGATCGCACCCGGACCCTCGGTTCGGCGTGACCGTCTGGGCGTCCTCCTGCGAAAAGCCGGCCTGCAGTAGCGCCGCGGGAGGCAACGGGTGCGGTTCGGTGCAGTTGGAGCACACACGGCGGACCAGCCGCTGGGCGCAGATGAGGTGCACCGAGCTGGCCACGAGAAACGGCTCGATGCCCATGTTCATGAGCCGGTTGACCGTGCTGGGCGCGTCGTTGGTATGGAGCGTCGAGAGAACGAGGTGGCCCGTCAGAGCAGCTTTGACGGCGATCTCGGCGGTCTCGAAATCTCGAATCTCCCCGACCAGGATGATGTTGGGATCCTGCCGCAGGAAGGATCGGAGCGCGGCGGCAAAATTCAGGCCGATCTGCTCGCGGACCTGCACCTGATTGACGCCGACCAGGTTGAATTCCACCGGGTCTTCGGCGGTCATGATGTTCGTTTCAGGCGTGTTGATGCGCGCAATCGACGAGTAGAGCGTGTTCGTCTTGCCGCTGCCGGTCGGGCCAGTCACGAGCACCATGCCCCACGGCCGCTTGATGGCGCTTTCGAACTTGACGAGCGACTCGGTCTCGAAGCCGAGCTTCGTCATGTCGAGCATCAGCTTTTCCCGATCGAGCAGTCGCATGACGATCTTTTCGCCGAAGAGCGTTGGGAGACACGACACACGAAAGTCGATCTCTTTCGGCTGGCCGTTCTCGTTGAAACGGATCTTGATGCGACCGTCCTGCGGAAGGCGCTTCTCCGCGATGTCAAGCTTCGCCATGATCTTGATGCGCGAGGCGATCGCATCACGGAACTTCATCGGCGGGCTCATGATGTTGTAGAGAATCCCGTCAACCCGGTAGCGGACCCGCAGCTCCTTCTCGTACGGTTCGATGTGGATGTCGCTCGCGTTCTTCTGAATAGCTGACATCAGAACGACGTTGACGAGCCGGACGACAGGGGCGTCCTCGCCCTGTTTCGCGAGCGCCTCGGCGCTGATTTCCTGGAGTTCTTCCAGGACCTCGACGTCGGCTGAGTTCTCGAGCGCCTGAAGCTCCTCGAGCCCCTTGGTTGCGAGCTCGAGGGTGCTGGGACCGGTGGGTTGGGGCGCAGCAGCGGCGCCGTTCGAATTCGGGTAGTACCGCTCGATCGCCTCGATGACCGCGACTTCCGACGCAACAACCGGCTCGACGTTGTAGCCGGTCATGAACTTGATGTCGTCCATCGCGAAGACGTTGGTGGGATCCGTCATCGCGATGGTCAACGTCGCGCCCGATCGACTCAGCGGTACGATCTGATACTTGCGTGCGGTGTCGGCCGGAATCAGCTTGATGACCTGGCCATCGAGCTCGAACTGCGTCAGGTTGATCGACGGAACGCCGTACTGCTTGCTGAGGAGTGCCGTGATCTCCTCGTCCTTGACGAAGCCCAATTTGACGAGGTTGTAGCCGAGCTTCCCTCCATTGGCCTTCTGATGATTCAGGGCCTGCTGAAGCTGCTGAGGAGTGATCCGCTTCTCTTTGAGAAGGAGTTCGCCAATCCGAACGGGCATCGATGTCAGATTTGAACGTTATAGAGAAAACCGCCAACTGCTTTCACTGCACGACCTAGAACGTCGCCCGGAGACCAAGCCCCCAACCTTTCGTCACGGCATCCTTCCCGGCAGTCACCTCGCCATCGATGAACAAGCCTGAACGCACCGCCACACTTCCCCCTACACTCGCTGACGCTCGCAAGTCACCGATCGTGTTGACGCTGACGCCGCCTCGAACGCTAACCGCCTGGCTCACCCACGCCTCCACGCCGCCTGCTAGGTGGCGCTCGTCACCGTCGACCGTCGACGTGCGGGTCAAGTCGGCATCGGCGGCGGCCGTCATGCGAAATCGTCCACGCGGCCTGCTGTCCCAGGCGGCACCAATCCGGACTTGACGATCGACATCAAGCCTGTGGCCGTCGGAACTCATGTCTGGTGCGACGATATGCTTCACCACGGCAGCAAATCGGGCCGCACCAAACGTCGCCATCGCCCCGGCATCCACGTCCCCCCGCACCTGGTCCGCCTGCAACAACTGAAGCGTCGTGCCAAGAACGAGATGGTCACCCAGCGACTGCCCCACCGTCGCGCCGAACTGGTTCAAGGCGAACGAAGACAGACGAGTGCCGACCGCTCGCTTATCTTGTCGGTCCCCCGATAGGGGCGCTGTAGAGCTCGAGGACGAGGTTTCCAGGACGCGAATCCGGTAGTAGCTGAGACCCAGTGAAGGGACCATAACTGATAGGCCCCATGAGTCTTCTCCGTCTTCACCAGTTCCGCCTCGATACTGGACGATGGCCCCGAACAATGGACCCGTGTTCAGGCCCGCCGGATTCCACCACGTTGTCGTGGCATCATCTGCAACCGCGGTAAAGGCGCCCGCCATGCCTTGCGCACGGGTGCCGACAGATTCATACAGCTGCGCAAACGAGGGCCGTGGGCTCACGATGAGCAGCGAGACCCCAACCAGCCAGGACAAACGGGTCGTGAAATGACGAGGGTGTCTGGTCATGGCGGCACGTTGTTGATGTTTGACGTGGCGACGATCTTGAGGAGAGCGAGATCCCGGAGGCCGAGCGCGCGAGGGAACGCGACTGCTCGTGATCAGGGCTCCACGGCGAAGCTGGCAAATTGCCAGAGGTCAGCTTCGGTGACAGCCGGGGTCCCCCACTTCCCGAACAGACGCGACCGGCTCTTGAGCGGGGTCCAGTCTGTCTGCACTGAGGGACAGGGGCCGAGGTACGGCCCCGCCACTTCAAGGATTTCCCTGAAGTTCAGTTCATCCGGAACGAGAATGCCCCTGCCCGGATTACGAATCATCCAGACCAGACCACCGAGAACAGCTGCCGCGACCTGCAGCGTGGTCGCGTTCTGGCCGGGAACGAGCCGGCGTGTTTCGTGGATATCGAGCTGCGAGCCGGTCCACCACCCGTTGAGCCCGTGCCCCATGAGCAGCACTCCGAGCTCGTCCAGGCCCTCTGTGATTTCGTCAGCCATGATCCGAAGCCGCGGCTGCAACTGGAAGTTGCGCATGGTCAGTTCGTACAGGCTGAGAATCGCGTTGTCGCACGGCATGTAGGCATAGTGCACGGTCGGACGATAGACCGCACGCTGCCCTTCCACCGTGTCCTCCCAGACAGTCAGGTAATCGCTGATCGTGAACGACTCCGCGTGCCGGACCACCATGCCGATGATCGGTCCGCCCTTGGGCACCCAGGAATGAACGAACGTGCGAATGCCGGGCTGGGCAAGGAAGATCTGGTTGCCGGGCCCGCCAATCGGGGTGTGTGCGTTCTTCGGCAGTCGCCTTTCGTGCGTACCCCAACCCATCTCAGCGGGCGCCGTGCCTTCTTCAAAAAACCCTTCGATCGACCAGGTATTCACAAATTCGTTGATATCCTTCGGCTGCGACGAGACCTGTGTATCGCGCTCCGAGATGTGAATGACCTTCGTCCCAGTGGCCTGGCTCAGGCGCGCAAACGATCCCTCGGCCTGTTGATCGGCTTCTGCAATCACCGCCTCAAGTGCCGCTTTGTCGAACCCGCCGGCTGGGGGGACACCCTTCTCGAGCATGGTCGTGCCGATTGCCAGCAGCGCCTCCTTCGTGAAGTGACTCACGAGGCCGGGATTTGCACCATGGTCGATGATCGCGGTGGGGCTTTGCGGGTTGCGTGAATTCAGCCGCGCCTTGAGCTTTCGGATGCGCATCTGCCGCGAATACAGGCTGCGCTCATAGGGCGACTTGTTTTCGATATCGCCGTACGGATCCCATTCCTCGACCGACGTGTTGATGTACCTGACATTGCGTTCGCCGCACCACGCGAGCATGTCGAGCGTTTCGACGTTCCACGACAAGTCCACGATCACGTCGCCAGGACCAACCAGGTCGGCCAGCATCGACTGATAGTTCTCCTGGGTCAGTCTGGTCTGTGTGAAGGTCACTCCCGCTTTAAGAGGCTCCTCGATGTTCGCGCGGATATCCGCGAAATCGACGACAGTAATGCGACTGGCGGGCATGTCGACGTGTCGGAGAATGAGCGGCAGCGTGCATTGTCCGACCGATCCGCAGCCGAGGAGCAGAAGACGTCCCTTGAAGGAAGCGCGTGGCGTGCTTGGCGTCATGGTTTTCGTTTGCCTGAGCGCCCGGAGGGCCTGAGCCGAGCGCGCGACGCCCGAAGCATAACCCGGGCGTCGCTCTCGTGTCAGTGTTGAGCAGCGGTCAGCAGCCGCAGGCGCGTGTTGCCCTTCCGTTACGCCAGGGGCGGCACGGTCGTCGGATTGGTGGCGGGCAACCGACGAGGGGCGATCCGGGAGGCGGCTCTCGGCTGCGTCCGGCGTGGCCCGGCGACTCGCTTCGCACGTTTCTTAGGCACGTTTTCGCCGGTATCGAGCACCGTGACGGGCGGTTGAAATCCGTTGAAGCACGTTGCACTGGCCCGCGTATAGGCACCCATCCCCGGCACGATCAGGAGATCGCCGATCTCGAGGTCCGGCAGCAACTGGTCTTCGGTCACGATGTCGATGGAGTCGCAGGTCGGCCCGGCCACGACACACTGCCGGACCGGTCCGGTCTTCGACGGAATGAGCTCATAGTCGCAATGATCGAAGAGCCGCCCCGAAAACGCCCCGTACAGGCCGTCGTCGATGAAGTACCAGGGGACGCCGTCGCGAATAGACCGTCCGATCACACGCACGACCAACGTCATCGAATCGCCCGAAATGCAGCGGCCAGGCTCGGCCATGATGCGAACGCCGGCCGGGAAGGTATCGGAAAGGCTTCGGGAGACGACGCGGCAGAAATCCTCGAGCTTGGGAACGGCGGTCCGGTAGACGACCGGAAAGCCGCCACCGATATCGAGCGTGTCGAGGCGGACGCCGGCGGCCTCGGCCGCGTCGAACAGACCACGGACCAACGTCAACGCCTTCGTGTAGACCGCCGGATCAACAGACTGCGATCCCACGTGAAAAGCGATGCCTCGAACATTCACGCCTGCCGCCCTGGCTTGAAGAAGCAGCGGCACTGCATCTTCCGCCTTCACGCCAAACTTGGCGCCCAGGTTGACGACGCAGCTGTCGTTCTTGATGGCCACGCGGAGCAGGACGTCGGCGTCGGGCGCGTACGTGCGGAGTTTGTCGATCTCGTCCACATTGTCGAAGGTGAACCACTCCACGCCGTGCTGGACGCACTTGGTGATATCGGTGTGCTTCTTGATGGGATTCGAATGGAACAGGCGATCGGGCGCAAAGCCCGCTGCCGCCGCTACAGCCACTTCGCCGTACGAGGCCACATCGATGCCGTCGACCAGCCCGTTGAGCAGCCCCAGCAGCTCCGGATCAGGGTTTGATTTCATCGCGTAGTACAGACCCACGCCAGGAAGACACGTGCGGAGAGTCCGTATCGTTTGCTGGATCCGGGTTGGGGATAAGACCAAGAACGGGGTAGGTACGGTTTCGGCCAGCTCCGAAGCCCTGTCGAACGACAGGTTTGCGATCTCGGCAGCCGTTTTCGGCGAGAGCGTCGGCGACATCGCGCCGTTTCCACTTTTCATCTCATCATCACCTCAATTTCAGCCAACGTGCCTTTCGACCTAGTGCTGCGGGGGCCACGTCACAAACAGAACCTCAGCCGGCGAGCGCCCCGTATTTCGTAACGAATGTTCCTGCTGCGCTTTGTAACTGAACGAGTCTCCAGCCTTCGCAATGCTCGACCGGCGTCCCAACATGATGGACAGGCGGCCCCTGATGACATACCCGAACTCCTCACCGTTATGTGGCGCGTGGGGGCCAAAGCGCTGCCCCGCCGCCAGCACAATCCGGCTCGGCTCCATCGCCATCGTCGTCGACCCGGGAACCAGCAGTTCGAATTTGTCGACCCCCTGGTCGGCCAGGGGGGTCCGATCCTGCTTGCCGAAGACGAACGACTGAAGCGCGTCGGTCGAAAAGAAGGTACTGAGCCGTTCGCCGAGCACCTCCAGCACCGCCGCGAGCGTGTCGAGTGAAACCGAACTCTTGTCCCGCTCCAGCAGTGAGATGAACCCCTTGGTCACCCCAGCCCTTACCGCCAGTTCTTCCTGAGTGAGCTGATGCGCCAACCGGACTTCCCGAATCCGCCTGCCTACATCCACCACTCACCGTCCCATGTTCATAAACAGGTCGTAAGAGCCGTGCTTGACTATTGCCTCGTCTAGGGTGGCGCACTCAGGTTAAACGAGGTGTATAGCATCGCTCGACCAATTCAGGATACACATCTGTGCCTATCTCGTCAAGAAATTTGTCAATAGCCCCAAGCCGTTCAGGCGTACTAGCTTACAGGGATGTGCGGAACTGTGCAGCGCCCGGTTCTTCAAGGGTGTCTGAGGGGTGTCAATCGGACTCTTTCGCTCGGGATTCCCAACGGATGAGCCGGGGCACCTAGGCGCATTGACCGGACCGGGCGGCCGTGATAAGTTAGCCCCCCTAATAATTAGCGCCCCTAAGCCTGTCCTTCCCGGCCGACCAAGATGACCCGCGAACGAGCGAACGAAACAGCGCGTGAGCTATTGGAAATCATGCCGCTCGTGATGCGGACGGTCTTCGCCGGGCTCCGCGCCGCGGGCGAATTGCCGGCTCCGGCGCATTTCCCCCTGCTGATGACACTCGCCGAGGAGGCACGGACCCTGACGGAGTTGGCTGAATTGCGCGGCGTCAGCCTGCCGACCATGTCGAACTCGATTACAGCGCTCGTCCAGCGCGGCTGGGCGCGGCGGGTCGTACCGGAATCGCTCTCGACTCAGGCACCGGCCGAACGGGACCGATCCCGACGGCCAGGTACGCCCGCAGCCGGACGGCGCAACGATCGGCGGGTGGTGCTCGTCGAGGTCACGGCCGCAGGCCGAGCCGCCCTCGACCGGGTGGCCCGGGCCGCGGAGCAGCATGTGGCGGCGGTCCTGACGCCGCTCGACCTGGCGGCTGTGCGTCAGCTCCATGCCGGCTTTGAAGTCTTGCGCCGAGCTTTTGCCGTGCCGCCGGCGGCCGCCGAGCGGCCGCGGAGGAGGGCTCGTGCACGCGACTAACTCCCGGCATTCAGCTGATGCTGGTCCGGGGCCTTGCCGTGACAAGATCTTGGCACAACACGATTTGCGTGAAACTTCAGGCACTGGACGACCGTCTATAGCTAGGCCGCCCACCCCACGATATTTATGACTGAAACATCCCCTTCTTCTGTGGCATCTCCGCCAGCCCACAAGGGCCTGTTGGGCCGTGCGATTGGCGTCATCGTGGCGCCCCGCGCCACCTATGCCGATCTCGTGGGGCGTCCGCGCGTCCTGGGCGCCCTGCTGGTCTGTCTGGGTCTGCTGGGCGGCGGGACGGTGGCCTTTCTGAGCACCGAGGTCGGGCGCCGCGCCGTGCTGGATCAGCAGGTGCAGCAGCGCGAGGCCTTTGGCCAATCCATGAGCGATGCCCAGTACGAGCAGATGGAACGAATCGCACCGTACCTGGGGTACATCGGGGCCGCCTTTCAGGTCATCACCATCGTAATGGGCTCGCTCGTGCTGACTCTTCTGGCTATGGCCGTGTTCAACGCGTTCCTGGGCCACGACGCGACGTTCAAGCAGGCCTGGGCGGTCGTTGTGCATTCCGGGTTCGTGCTCGTCCTGGCACCCTTGTTCGTATTCCCCCTGGACTACATTCGCGAATCGATGACGAGTCCAACGACGCTGGCGGTCTTTCTGCCGTTCCTCGACGAGAACTCGTTTTTTGCGCACATGCTCGGCGCGATCGACCTGTTCTATGTCTGGTGGCTGGTGAATCTGGCGATTGGCCTGGGCGTCCTATACAAGCGTCGGACAGGCCCCATCGCAACCGTACTGCTATGTGGGTACGTCGCGCTTGCCATCGTCATCGCTGGCGTTCGGCAGGCGTTATCAGGAGCGTAGCGTAGATGAATCGCAAGGGCGTCGTCGGAGCGGTCTTCGTTGTCATCATTGGTGCAGCCGTCGTTGCGGCAAACTTCTGGTTCAAGCGCGAGAAGGGACTGCCGGTGACGACCGAAGTCATCAAACTGCGAGACCTGGAAGCCATCGTGTCTGCATCCGGCAAGATTCAGCCGAAGCGCTCGGTCAATATCAGCGCCGATACGTCGGGACGCGTCGTCGAGCTCGCCGTGAACGAAGGCGACCGCGTCAAACGCGGACAATTTCTGCTTCTGATCGACCCGCGCACGCTGCGCACCCGCGTCGACAGTGGGACTGCGTCGCTGCGGGTGGCCGAGGTCTCGCTGGAACAGTCCCGCCAGGCGGTGGAAGGGGGCCGCGTGCAGATGGAGCAGGCGCGCCAGAACCTTCAGCGCCAGCAGGATCTCTGGAAGCGACAGCTGACGACCAGAGAGTCGCTCGACAAAGCCGAAAACGACTTCAAGACGGCGCAGTCTGCGTTGCAAGAAAAAGACAAACAGGCGACGGCGCAGGAAGGCCGGATCGCCCAAGAGCGTGCCTCGCTCGAAAGCGCGCGATACGACCTCACCAAGGTTCGCATCGAGTCGCCTATCGACGGCATCGTCACCCGCCGGAATATTCAGGAGGGCGAAACGGCCATGATTGGCACGATGAACAATGCCGGGACGGTGCTCCTGACGCTCGCCGATATGTCCGTGATCCAGGCCGAGGTCGAGGTGGACGAAACCAATATCCCCAGCGTTCAAATCGGGCAGATGGCAAAGATCACGATCGATGCCATCCCCGATCGATCGTTTCGCGCCCACGTCACAGAAATCGGGAACAGCCCGATTCAATCGTCGACCGCGACCGCCGGGACCCAGGCCACGAACTTCAAGGTCGTCGTTGTGCTCGACGAAGAGATTCCTGAGGTGCGGCCGGGGTTTACGTGCACCGCGGACATCACGACGGCGACCCGGTCGCACGTGACGAGCGTTCCCATTCCGGCTGTCGCGGTTCGCGAACTGATCTACGATTCGAGCAACCACATCGTTCGCGAACCGAAAACGGACACGCGCCGGCGCCGGGCGAAAGAGAACACGACCACCCCTGACCTCGAGCCCGGACAGACCCGCAAGGAAACCGAGGGCGTCTTCATTGTCAACAACGGGCGCGCAGAATTCATCCCGATCCGGATGGGTATCGCCGGCGAGAAGTATTTCGAAGTCATGTCGGGACTCAAGGCGGGAGATCAGGTGATCACGGGGCCGTACAACTCGGTGCGCGGGATGACCGACGGCGACCTGGTCAGAATCGACAACCGGCAGAACCAGCGCAAGTCGTGAGTCACTTCCTCGAGTCGGCGAAGATCGCGCTGGCCGCGATCTGGGCCGCCAAGCTTCGATCGTTCATGACGGTGCTCGGCAACATCGTGGCAGTGGCTTCGATCATCGCCGTCGTGTCCCTGATTCAGGGCCTTAACGCCTCCGTGAAGCAGGCCATTCTCGATCAGGCGGGCTCCGACTCCTTCAGCGTCCAGCGTTACCCGATCACGAGAAGCGATGAGGAGTTCGATAAGGTCCGCAACAACCCCACAATCACGCTGCTGGAAGCGCGGGCCATCCGCCGCTACAGTCCGCTTGTTTCGGTGATCATGGCGGAGGCCACCGCGCAGGGGCGTGCGACGTATCGGGACAAGTCGATCGACCAGACACGCATTCAGGGCGTTACCGCCGACTATGCCGAATTTTCCAGCTTCGACGCCGAGCGCGGCCGATTGATGAGCGCCATTGAAGTCGAGACGGCGCGCCCGGTCGCCGTGATCGGGTGGCAGACGGCGGATCGCCTGTTCGGCACCAGCGTCGACCCGCTGGACAAGATGATTCAGCTCGAAGGCGTGCACTTCCGGGTGGTCGGCGTCAGCTCCAAGCGCGGGGCCGTTCTCGGGCAGTCACAGGACGAGTTCGCGGTCGTCCCCCTGGGCCAGTATCAGATGCTGTTCGGCGGCCGCAATCAGTTGTCGCTGACGGTGAAACCCCGCGACATGTCGCAGCTCGCCCAAGCAATGGACGATACAACGGTGGCATTGCGAACGGCCCGGCGGCTGAAGCCCCAGCAGCCCGACAACTTCGGCATGTTCACATCGGACACGATTCTGGACATCTACAACTCGGCAACCAACGGCATTTTTGCCGTGCTGGTCGGGGTGGTTGGCCTCTCGCTGGTCGTCGGCGGCATCGTGATCATGAACATCATGTTGATGGTCGTGACCGAACGAACCCGCGAAATCGGCCTGCGCAAGGCGCTCGGCGCGCGCCGGACGGACATCATGTCGCAGATGCTGACAGAGTCGGTCGTGCTCTCGATCTGCGGCGGCGTGATTGGCACGGCCATCGGCGGGGCGGTCGCCCTCACCATCTCGTCGTTCACCCCCGTACCGGCGGCGATGAAGGCCTGGTCAGTAGCTGCAGGCATCGGCATCACGGCGCTTGTGGGTCTGTTCTTCGGCCTCTATCCCGCTATGCAGGCCGCAAAGCTCGACCCGATCGAAGCACTGAGGCGTGAGTAGCGATGGCCATCCGGCTGGGTCTGTTTACCGAAGTCATCGTCATGGCCGTCGATACCATACGCACGAACAAGATGCGCTCGGGCCTGACAATTCTGGGCGTCGTCATCGGCATTACGTCGATCGTGGGCATGACGGCGCTGATTCGAGGCTTCGACGAGTCGCTGCGCGACATGATTCGCGTGATCGGGCCAACGCTCATCAACGTGCAGCGATTTGGCGTCACCAGCTTTGCCAGCGGCGCCGACGCGCGCGAGCTGCTGAAACGGCCCACGTTGACGGTCTCAGATGCGCGCGCGCTGGAAGCGCAGACGACAACCGCGCGCTTCGTCGACATCGAACTGGGGGCGACCATCGGGCCTCGCGAGCAGCAGCGCGTGTTCTACCGCGGCGAGAAGACCAAGCCGCTCCTCGTCCTGGGCACCGGCGAGTATTTCGCCGAGGGCACCAACCTGCCGTTCCTCGCGGGGCGATTCTTCTCAGGAACCGAGATCCAATACCGAAAGAACGTCATCGTCCTCGGCAACACAGCCTATAAGCGACTGTTCGAGCCGAACCGAATTGATCCCATTGGCAAGGCGGTGCGGCTCGGCGCCGAACGATTCGAAATCGTCGGCGTCCTCGACAAACGGCCCACCGCGGGCGGCTTCAATCTCAATGCCGACGACTTCAATGTCATTCCGTACACGGTCTACCAGCGTCTCTACGGCATTCGAGTCTTCAACATCGGTCGCATCGGGACGTTGTCGAATATCCAGATTTCTGTCCTCCCGTACGACGGCGTCAGTCAGGAGGATGCCCTCGACGAAGTGCGGCGCGTGATGAGGATTCGGCACGGCCTGAAGCTGGATCAACCCGACGACTTCGACCTGGCCACCCAGGATCAGTTTCTGAAGCTGTGGGACCGCATCAGTCAGGCGACGTTCTTCGCGCTCGTCGTCATTTCGTCCATCGCGCTCATGGTCGGCGGAATCGGCGTGATGGCCATCATGTCAATCTCCGTCACCGAGCGTACGCGAGAGATCGGCGTGCGCAAGGCGCTCGGCGCCCGGCGCGCGGAAATCCTCTTTCAGTTCCTCGCGGAAGCCGCCGCGCTCACGTCAATGGGCGGCTTGATCGGCATCGGGCTCGGCAGTTCGATTGGCTACGGGATCCACTGGATCTCCGGGTTCCCTGTCTCGCTGCCCTGGTGGTCGTTTGCCCTGGGTCTCGGCTTTTCGGCCTCGGTCGGCATCTTCTTCGGCATGTATCCCGCGCTCAAGGCGTCCCGCCTCGATCCGATCGAAGCCTTGCGGTACGAATAGCCGCTTTTCAACAAACCAGGCTCGACCCCGGTCCTCACTCTTGCGGCGGCGGAGGCGCGGCGAATATGATGCCCTTCGTCAATCGTCAATTGACCAAATGACCAGATGAACAAATGATCAAATGTTCAGATGGGTAAGGGGTTCCCCGTATGAAGGTGTACGACGCTTCAACCATCAGAAATGTCGCGCTGGTTGGCCACACCGCCTCTGGCAAGACACAGCTGGCATCGGCGATCCTCGCCAACACCGGCATGATCAACCGTTTCGGCAAGGTCGACGACGGCACGACTGTGACCGATTTCGACGAAGAAGAGATCGCCCGGAAGCATACGTTGTCCGCGAGCCTGGCGTTCGCCGAGTGGGCCAGGCTCAAGATCAATCTCGTCGACACGCCGGGCATCGGCAATTTCCTGAGCGACGCCCGCGCCGCGCTCCAGGTTGTCGAGGCGGCGCTGGTCGTGGTCGATGCGGTCGCGGGTGTCATGGTCCAGACCGAGAAGGTGTGGGGGGCCGCCGATGATCTCGGCCTTCCGCGCATCGTCGTGCTCAACCGGATGGATCGCGAGCGCGCCAGTCTCGAGCGGCCGCTGAAGTCGCTGCACGAGGCCTGCAATCGAACGGTCGTGCCGATTCAACTGCCGATCGGTGAGGAGAAGGCGTTCAAAGGCGTCGTGGATCTCGTCGCGAGAAAGGCGTATCTGTTTCAGACGGACGAGACGGGGAAGTTCACGACCGCCGAGATCCCTGGAGACATGCAAGAGGCAGCCGCGAGCGCACGCGATGCGCTCATCGAGATGGTCGCCGAGGCCGATGAAAAGCTGATGGAGAGGTTCTTCGAGGCCGGAACGTTGACCGACGAAGAGCTTGTCGCCGGCCTGCGGAGCGCCACGATGGCCGGCAAGATCTTTCCGCTGGTCTGCACTTCAGCCATTCTCAATATCGGGATCCAACCGATGCTCGATGCCATCGCGGCGTATCTTCCCTCACCTGCCGACCGGCCGTTCAAGGGCGTCACCAGGGACGGATCCGAAACGCTGCGGACGGCCGCTGATAAGGACCCCGTCTCGGCCTTCGTCTGGAAGACCATCGCAGACCCGTTTGCCGGCCGGATCACGATGTTCCGCGTGGTGTCCGGCACGATGAAGTCTGATTCGACCGTGCACAACAAGACAAAGGACGCCCAGGAACGACTGGGCGCGGTCGTGCTGCTACAGGGCAAGACGCAGACTCCGGTGCCCGAAGTGAAGGCCGGCGATCTCGGGGCCGTCGCGAAGCTGAAGGACACGCTGACGAACGACACGCTGGGCGACAAAGCGGATCCCATCACCTTCCCGCCAATCAAGTTTCCAGAGCCCGTCCTGTCGTACGCCATCGAGCCCAAGAGCCGGGGCGACGAAGAGAAGATCAGCTCCGCGATGCACCGATTGGAGGAAGAAGATCCCACGATTCGGTACAGCCGGGATTCCCAGACCAAAGAGCTACTCCTGTCAGGACAGGGACAGCTGCACATCGAGGTCACGGTGGCGAAGCTCAAGCGTCGCTTCAGTGTCGATGTGAATCTGAAGCCGCCGCGGATCCCGTACCGCGAGACGATCAAGGGTTCGACCGAGGCCCACGGGCGCCACAAGAAACAGACCGGCGGCCACGGACAGTTCGGGGACTGCAAAATCAAGGTCGAGCCGCTCCCGCGCGGCGCTGATTTCGAGTTCGTCGACGACATCTTCGGCGGCTCGATTCCCCGGCAGTTCGTCCCCGCCGTCGAGAAAGGCATCCAGGACGCCCGCACGCGCGGCTATCTGGCGGGCTATCCGATGGTGGACTTTCGTGTGACCGTGTACGACGGCTCGTACCACGACGTGGACTCGAACGAGCTATCGTTCAAGCTCGCGGGGTCGCTGGCCTTCAAGGACGCGATGACCCGCGCCCGGCCCACCATTCTCGAGCCGATCATGAATGTCGAAGTGTACGCACCGTCGGATTTTGCCGGCGACCTGATGGGCGACCTGAACGGGCGGCGCGGTCGGATCGGCGGGATGGATACGCGCGGCACGACGACCATCATCAAGGCCCAGGTGCCGATGGCCGAAATGCTCACCTACGAGCAGCACCTCACGTCCGCAACGGGCGGACGCGGGTCGTACCACATGGAATACTCGCACTACGACGAGGTGCCATCGCACCTGCAGACCAAAATCATCGCAGCTGCGAAGGCGGAGCGAGCGGGTGTCGAGGTCGAGGAAGTGTAGCGAGAGTCAGGCCGTCAGCGCACAGGAATACGATACAGATTGCGTTGAATGGTCTCGCGGGAGAACGCATACTCGTCAGGGGTTGGACCGGGCGCCACATCGGGCGCGTCGATCACGCGCACACCGGGGAGTTTCATGAAATAGGACTCCGTCTGGCCTTCGGCCGGCATCTCCGGCCAAGCGCGGCCCGCGGGCAGCGGAATCACCCACGTGCGGCCCACATTGCCCGGATAAGAGCTGGATGAGGAGGACATGAGCAGGAACTTCCCATCCGCCGACCACTTCGCCGGAGCGAAGACTCGGGTTCCAGTCCCGCCGCTCAAGGGCCACGCCATCCAGGCGGGGACGGGTTCTTCACCGGCTTGCGCGTAGCGTGTATAGACAACCAGCCAGGTGCCATCCGGGGAGACGCCGATCGTCCCAATGACGGGATACTCGATCGCCTTTCGCAGTCCGCTTCCATCGGCGCGCACACGATACGCAAATCCGTAAGTCCCTTCTCTAGCCCTGAAGAAGATCTCGCCGTCTGGTCCGAATACGGGACCATCCCCTTCGATGTTCGGAATCGGATGAGGAGGCGAACGCCGGTTGACTGGAGCAAGCCAGATTCGGTCTTTGCCTTCGGCGTCCCGGGCCTGCACGACAATCTGCCGCCCGTCTGGAGATATGTCGTAGACCCTGGCGATCCCGCTCGCGTCAACCATGAAATTCGGCAGGAAGGCTTCGGAATGGCCTGAGCCGACGTCCGTGAACCAGAGCTCTGCGGAGAGGCCCTTTTGAACAACGTAGAACAACGTCCTGCCGTCGGGGCTCAGTCTGGGTTCAGAGGCAAGCCCTTCGACGGAAATCTGCCGCTCTCCCCGTGCGTCGTGAAGCCAGACAGCCTTCTGCTCCAAACCAACAGCTGTGATGAAAGAGCGGCCGTCCGGCGCCATCGCGATCCCTTCCTCGCTGGTTGGTCCTGACGTGACTTGCTCCAGGCCCGACGATGGTTGGCCTGCCGAGAAACGCTGGCGCCAGATGTGAAACGCCCCACCAGCGCTCGAGCTGACGTAGATCCACTTGCCATCGGGTGTCCACGCCGCAAACCAGCAGGCTGCCCCGGGTGGACCGATCGACCGGCCGGTCGAGCTGCCGTCCGTGGGCACCAGACGGCAAGGAAGCCACGCACCTCTGTCAGTCATTTCCGCCAAGATCAGCCATCCGCCGTCAGGTGAGGGAAACGACCGGTGAGCCATGGCGCCTTTGGGCGATGGCACGTAGACGTCCCGTTGGCCGACACGGCTCTCCTCGGCCGTGACAACCTTCATGTGGTTGCCTTCGAGGCGGTCGATCACCTCAGAAAACACGATGCTCTGCCTGCTGTTCCACACCAGCCCCGATGCGTTCGGCAGCCACCGTCGCGGCTCTCCTCCCAAGACCGGCACGACCCACGTGTCCCAGGGGACAATCGTGTACGCGATGCGAGATCCATCGGGAGAAAACACCGGGCTCATTTTGCTCAGGTTATCGTCAGTCAACTGCTTCGGCTCGCCGTCGGGCAGCAGCTTCACGTAGATCTGCCCTTTCGTAATGAATGAGCCCGGCCCACGGACGAAGGTCAACATGCGCCCGTCTGGAGAGAGTGCGGGTTGGGTGACAGAATCGGGAAAGCTCGTCAGTTGGACCCACTCCGACGGAGATGCGGGCTGTCCCGATGGCCGCATCCACAGCCACCTTCCAAACGGCCGCTGCCACCATAGCTGCCGCGCCGGCCACGATAGCAATCCGCCACCAGCCGCGTCTCCGAACCGGCGCCCCAGGAGACGAGATCTCTTCGCTCTGGCGCATGAGACGACGGAGGTCCACGACCATTTCCTGCATCGATTGGTAACGGTCGCGTGGATCGTGCTCCAGCGCCTTTTCCACCACCGCTCGGAGCGCCGGAGAAAACACGTCGCCCAATGGTCTCGGCTTCCCGTGGATGATCTCGTGGAGAAGTTCCAGTTCAGTGGCGGCGGTAAACGGTTTGTGCCCGGCGACGATTTCGTAGAGCACGATCCCGAACGAGAAGATGTCGCTGCGGGCATCCAACGGCTTTCCCGATGCCTGTTCCGGAGACATGTAGGCAACGGTGCCGACCACCATGCCTGGTCTGGTCGGCCCTGCTGCACGAGTGCCTGCTTCCGAATTGGGGGCAGAGACGTCTGCGAGCTTTGCGAGACCGAAGTCAGCGAGCTTGGCGTACCCGCTGGTCGTAATCAGGATGTTTTGAGGCTTGATGTCGCGATGCAGAATGCCAGCGGCATGGGCGGTGGCCAAGCCATCGGCGACGCCCGATAACAACTGAACGACCTGGCGCCAGGAACGTGTCTCTGCACGTGCCCAGTCTTCGAGCGTGCCGCCGTCGACGAACTCGGTGACCAGGTACTGGCGGCCGTCGAATTCGCCGATGTCATGAACCGTCAGAATATGCGGATGGTTCAGCGACGACGCCATTTGCGCCTCTCGCTGAAAGCGACGCCGCCCGGAGCTGTCCGCGAGATCGTCGGACAGGAACTTGATCGCGACCGGTCGGTTCAATTTCGTGTCGAGCGCGCGATACACCACGCCCATGCCGCCCGCTCCCAGCATGGCCCCGATCTGGTACGGACCAACCTGCTGCGGATGGGTTTCCGGTGTCATGGCGTTCGCAGGTGGGCTCGCGAGCAAAACGATGGGACAGTGGGAACCATGAGAGCGAGCTCGAGGTTAGCATAGCGCTCGTCTCGGCCCGGGCGGGATCGGCGGTGGGGATGCCTAGTCGTTAAGCCACGACTACTTGCCTTTGGCGGAGCCGCCCATCTTCCGGCTCGCCGATGATTTGCGTCCCGCGGTCCGCTTGGCCGCCTGTGCCTCGACCGCCGCAGCGGATTCTCCGGCCGCCGCATCGGCTTCCTTCCGGCCGCGCAGCCGTTCGGCCGCTGCCCGCAGGCGCCCGCCAACACCCTTGGTCTTTGGCTTGGCCGTTTCGCCTTTGGCTTCAGTTTCTGCCTTCGCGCGGGGGTTGAATTCGCTGCCGATGAGTTCCACCTGCGCCACCTCGGCGCTGTCGCCGCGACGGAACCCGATGCGCAGCAGGCGCGTGTACCCGCCCGGCCTCGACGCGAATCTCGGCGCGAGCGTATCGAACAGCTTGCCGATCACATCCTGATCCTGGAGATCATGCATGAGCAGACGCCTGGCGTGGAGCGTCTTGCCGTTCCCGGCGCCGTCAGCAATGCCCCGCTTGGCGATCGTGATCAGGTGCTCGACGAAAGGCCTCAGCTCCTTCGCCCTCGGCACCGTTGTCGTGAGATGCTCGTGGCGAAGAAGTGCCGTGGCCTGGTTTCTCAACATCGCAAGGCGGTGCTCGGTCACGCGCCCCAGCTTGCGGTGGGCTACTCTATGTCGCATGTGAATCAGGGCGGGTAAGGCAGGTAAGGCGGGAACGGCGGGTGGGTCAACCTTGCGACCCGACCAGCCCTACCTGCCCCACCAGCCCTGCCTGCCCCCTCCTTTGGTTCCTACCGCCTACTGTGCGGCCGCCGACTGATCGACGCGCATGCCGAGGCTCAGCCCCATCGTGTGCAGGATTTCCTTGATCTCGTTCAGGCTCTTCCGGCCGAAGTTCTTGGTCTTGAGCATTTCGGCTTCGGTCTTCTGAACGAGCTCGCGAATCGTCCGGATATTAGCGTTCTTCAGACAGTTATAGGACCGGACAGACAGTTCGAGCTCTTCGACGCTCTTGTCGAGATTCTCGTTGCTGATTCCAGGACGCGGCTGGTCGGCCGCCGCCTCCGCCTGCTGCTCTGTACCTCTCCTCGAGATTGATGAAGATGTTCAGATGGTCGCGGATCAGCTTGGCGGCGAGTGAGACCGCATCCCGCGAATTGATTGAGCCGTTCGTCCAGACGTCGACGGTCAGCTTGTCGTAGTCGGTCGTCTGTCCAAGACGGGCGGCTTCCACGAGGTAGTTGACCTTCTTGATGGGCGAATGCACCGAATCGATTGGGATCCAGCCGATTCCCAGATCCTCGTCGAAGTTCTTGTCGGCCGCGACGTACCCGCGGCTGCGCTTGATCCGCATCTCCATGTGGAGCTTGCCGCCCTCGGCCACGGTCGCGATGTGGGCATCGGGCTCCAGGATCTCCAAGTCGGCGTCGGCCTGGATGTCACGGGCGCGAACCTCACCCGGTTTGTCGACGCGCAGCACCAGCGTCTTGGCATGGTCGACGTGCAGCTTCAACGGAATCTGCTTGAGGTTGAGAATGATGTCGGTGGCGTCTTCCACAATCCCGGGAATCGGGGAGAACTCGTGCAGGACACCGTCGATCTTGACGGCCGTGATGGCCGCGCCTTCAATCGAGGACAGCAGCACCCGTCGCAAGGCGTTCCCAATCGTTGTGCCAAAACCTCGCTCGAACGGCTGCGCGTAGAAACGGCCGAATCGATCCGTCAACGTCTCCCGCTCGAACTCCAACCGCTTCGGCCGCTGAAAACCTTTCCACAGCATCGGATTATCCTTTCCCTAACGGGCCCGCAGACGGGCCTCCAGACCTGCAAGTCAGGGGCGCCGACCTCCCGCCGCAGGTCTGTGTAAGGCTGCGGGTCGGCGCCTGGGCATTCGTGCTACTTCGAGTACAACTCGACGATCAGCTGTTCTTGCACGGGCAGGTTGATCTGTTCCCGTGTCGGCATCGAGACAATGCGGCCACTCGTCGCAGCCGCGTCGAACGACAACCACTCGGGAATCCCGCGGCCTTTGACTTCCTCCATCGCATGCTCGATGGTGGGAGTCTTCTGGCTGCGCCCGAGAACCGTGATTACATCTCCCTCCTTTACCGAGAACGAGGGCACATCGACTTTCTTCCCGTTGACCAGAAAGTGGCCGTGACGTACGAGCTGCCGCGCCTGCGGTCGCGATGTGGCTAGACCCAGGCGGTAGACAACGTTGTCGAGCCGACGTTCGAGCAACTGGAGAAGCAGCACACCGGTGATACCGCGCGTCCGCTCGGCCGCCTCGAAATAGCGGCGGAACTGGTCTTCGAGTACACCGTAGATGCGCTTGACCTTCTGTTTCTCGCGCAGCTGCAGACCATAGCCCGCCAGCTTCGCCTTGCGCGTCTTGCCGTGCTGCCCCGGCGGGAAGTTGCGCTTCTCGATCGCACACTTCTCCGTGTAGCAGCGCTCCCCTTTCAGGAACAGCTTCATGCCCTCCCGGCGACACAACCGACAGACCGGACCAAGGTATCGAGCCATCAATCACCTTTCTTCTCAAATTTCCTATCTAGACTCTCCGTCGTTTTGGCGGCCGGCACCCATTGTGGGGAATGGGCGTCACGTCGCGGATGGACTTCACTTCGAGGCCAACCGTCTGAAGCGCACGAATCGCCGACTCACGTCCCGAACCCGGCCCCTTCACACGAACGTCGAGCGACCGCATCCCGACACCTTTCGCCGCGTTGCCGGCATTCAGCGCAGCCTGGGTCGCTGCATACGGCGTACCTTTCCGCGAACCCTTGAAGCCGATGCCTCCCGCGCTCGACCAGGCCACGACGTTGCCTTCGGTGTCAGTGATGGTCACCACTGTGTTGTTGAAGGACGCCTGGATATGCGCAAGGCCGTGGTGGACGATCCGCTTTTCGCCGCGTTTCTTGAAGGTCTTCTTTCGCTTGGGCGAACTCTCCTTCTTCTCGGGTGTCGCGCCTTCAGCTGCCGGTTCTGTCTTGGCCATTGTCAGATCACTTTCTTCTTGGCAATCGCGCCCTTGCGCGGGCCCTTCCGTGTGCGCGCATTGGTCCGTGTCCGTTGACCACGCACTGGAAGACCGCGGCGGTGACGCATGCCGCGGTAGCAGCCAATCTCCATCAGCCGTTTGATGTTCATCGAGACGTCCTTGCGGAGATCGCCTTCCACGCCACCTTGCTCTTCAATGACACGGCTGATCTTCCGCACGTCGTCCTCGGTCAAATCCTTGACCCGGACGTCTTGACTCACACCGGCTTCCTTCAGGATGTTGTTCGAGCGGACCCGCCCGATCCCGAAGATGTAGGTGAGCCCGATCTCGACCCGCTTCCCTCGCGGGAGGTCAATGCCTGCGATTCTCGCCATATCGTGATCCTGTCTGCTTACCCTTGCCGCTGTTTGTGCTTCTGATTGGGACAGATAACGCGCACGACGCCGCGGCGGCGGACAATCTTGCACTTATCACAGATTCGCTTGACCGACGCTCGGACCTTCATCAATCACCTTTCACGAATTTGAGAATCTGATCGAGAATTTGAGGATCTTCGCGAACCGCACCTCAAAGCGTTTCACATCCTCAAACCCTCACATCCTCAAATCTCACCCCATCTTTGTGACGATCCGCCCGCGCCCGACGTCGACCGGCGACAGCTCGAGGCGGACGCGATCGCCGACGATTACCCGCACGAAATTGCGATCGATCCGATCGGCGATGTGTGCCAGGACGCTCGAACCTTCGTCGAGGCGCACCCGATACATCGCACTCGGCAGCGTTTCGGTGACGGTCCCCTCAACGGCCTGCACCACGAGCGACTCACCGCCTCACCGACACGCCAACTTCCCGTGCCGTCAGTATCCAGGGCTCAGCCGCCGTCACGGCAACCGTGTGCTCGAAATGCGCCGACAGACTGCCGTCGCGGGTGACCGCCGTCCAGCCATCAGCCAGCACCTTCACGGCGGCCTTTCCTGCGTTCACCATTGGCTCGATCGCGAGGACCATGCCCTCAACCAGCCGGGGGCCATGGCCCGGATCGCCGTAGTTGGGCACTTGTGGCTCCTCGTGCATGCTCTGGCCGATCCCGTGCCCGACAAATTCCCGCACGACTGAAAACCCCTGCGCCTCGACGTGCGTTTGCACCGCGTGACCGATATCCGACACCCGTTGACCCGGCCGGACGAGCTCGATCGCGCGATACAGCGACTCCTCAGTGACGCGAAGCAGTGCCGCCGCGTCCTCGGATACCGGACCAACCGGCAACGTGATCGCGCTGTCCCCGTAATAGCCGTCCAGCGCAACTCCCACGTCGATCGAAATGATGTCGCCCTCCTGGAGCAGGCGACGTCCCGACGGAATGCCGTGAATCACCTCGTCGTTGATTGAGGCGCAAATCGCGGCCGGATACCCGTGATACCCCTTGAATGCCGGCGTCGCACCGGCCTCCCGAATTCGCTTCTCCGCCAGTTCGTCGAGGTCGCCAGTACTTACCCCCGGTGCCACGATCGTCGCCATGGCGGTCAGCACGTCGCCGACCAGCCGGCCCGCCTCACGCATGCGCTCCAGCTCAGACTTGGACCGACAAGTAATCACTGCCGCACGCCTCCTGCTGCAGTCGCCGACTTGTGGGCCCCATCGACAGCTTCGACCAGCTCAACGGCAACCTGCTCCGGTGGTTGGGCACCATTGATTTCCCTGAATGTCGGCCGGTCCCGGTACGTACTCGATCAACGGCTCGGTCTGACGATGGTAGACGTTCAAACGCTCCAGCACCACTGCCTGCTGATCGTCGCTGCGCTGCACCAGAGGCCCGCCGCACCGCTCACAACGAGCCTCCAACAGCCCGACAGCCGCTGCTGAAGTCGGAACGCGGGCATTCGTACCGCAGTTGGCGCAAATCAGCCGGGCGCCAAGCCGACGCACCAGCTCGACCTCGGGCACGTGCACATGAACCACGATCAGCGGCCCGCGACCGTCCACTATGCTGTCGAGCGCCTCTGCCTGCGCGACCGTGCGTGGGAAGCCGTCGAGCACGAATCCGCTGCGGGCGTCCGGTCGATCAAGGCGTTCGCGCACAATGGCTGTCACCACCTCGTCGCTGACCAGCTCACCCCGGCCCATGACGGACTTCGCGCGACGGCCGATCTCCGTTCCAGCGTCCACCGCGTCGCGAAGAATGTCGCCCGTCGAGACCTTCGGGATGCCCCGGCCGCGCGCCAGCCGCTCCGCCTGTGTCCCCTTCCCCGCGCCTGGCGGGCCGAGCACCACAAGATTCAGCGTCATTCCTGCTATCCAGCTCAGGGTCAAGACGCTACCCGCGGCGGCCTCGAATCCGCGCCTTCTTCATGAAGCCGTCGTAGTGACGCATGATCAACTGCGACTCAACCTGCTGCACCGTGTCCATGGCCACTCCGACGACGATCAGGATGGTGGTGCCGCCGAAGAAGAACGGAAGGTTCATACCCTCAGTGACGATCGGGGGCAGCTTCGAATCCAGCCACTCGCCGATGAACGGGATGGGCGCCACCTTGAATCCGCTGATCAGGAACTGCGGAAGAATCGCAATGAGCGCAAGGTAGATCGCGCCCGCAAGCGTAATCCGCGTCAGGATCGTGTCGATGTACTCGGCCGTCCGCTTGCCGGGACGGATACCCGGCACGAAACCACCGTACTTCCGCATGTTCTCGGCCACATCATCGGGATTGAAGACGATTGCGGTGTAGAAGTACGCAAAGAAGATGATGCCGACGACGTACAGCAGGTTGTGAAGCGGCATGCCGTAGCCGAGCTGTGTGGTCAGCGTGTCCACCCACCCGCCGCTCTTGAACATGCCCGCCAGGGTCGTGGGAAACGCCAGGATCGACGACGCAAAGATGATCGGAATCACGCCGCCGGTATTGACCTTCAGCGGAATGTGGGTGCTCGAGCCGCCGTACATCCGCCGGCCGACTACGCGTTTGGCGTACTGCACCGTCACGCGACGATGGCCGCGCTCGACGAAGATGACCGCGGCGATCACGCCCACCATCAGGACGATCAGAAAGAGGATGCGGATCAGGCCAATCTGGCCGGTCGTCATCTGATTGAACAGCTGGATCGCCCCCCGCGGAAACCCGACGATGATTCCGGCGAAGATGATGAGCGACATTCCGTTGCCGATGCCTCGCTCAGTGATCTGTTCACCGAGCCACATGATGAATGTGGTGCCCGTCGTCAACGTCAGAACGGTCATGAGACGAAAACCGAAGCCGGGATGATTCACGAGCGGCAAGCCGCCCGCAATCTGGGTATTCCGTTCGAGGAGGACCGCATACCCGAGCGATTGCACGACGCTCAGGAGGATCGTTCCGTACCGGGTGTATTGCGTAATCTTGCGGCGTCCCAGCTCGCCTTCCTTTGAAAGCTTCTCGAGGTAGGGCCACACGACTGTGAGCAGCTGCAGAATAATCGACGCGCTGATGTAGGGCATGATGCCGAGCGCGAAGATCGTCACCTTCGACAGGCTCCCGCCGGTGAACATGTCGTAGAGACCGAACAGATTGTTCTGCATCTGCCGCGCCAGTTCTTCGAGCGCGGCGCGGTTCACTCCTGGTGTCGGAATGTGATTGCCGATGCGGTACACGCCGAGCAGACCAAGCGTGAACAGCACCCGATTGCGAAGCTCGGAGACCGCGAAGATGTTCTTCAGGCTATCCATAACTGCGATCCTGAATCTGGCAATTACCCGATTGCAAGAGTCTCCGCCGTGCCTCCGGCGGCCGCAATTTTTTCAGCGGCCTTCCCGCTGAACTTGTGGACGCGGACGGTAAGCGGTTTGTCAATCTCGCCGCGCGCCAGCACCTTGACCCGCTGAGCCCCGCCCGGCACGAGCCCTCGCTCCTGCAACAGCTCGACCGTCACCACGGTGCCGGCATCGAACTTGGTCGTCAGCGCATCCAGGTTGACGATGTCGTACGCAATGCGGAACGGGTTGTGAAACCCGCGCTTCGGCACGCGACGATGCAGCGGCATCTGGCCGCCTTCGAATCCGCGCTTGAACTTGAACCCCGAGCGGGATTTCGCGCCCTTGTGCCCGCGCCCGGCCGTCTTGCCCTGGCCCGAGCCCTGCCCGCGTCCGACCCGCTTCTTCGAATGCTTCGCCCCCTTGGGGGGCTTTAAACCGCTCAAATCCATGGTGTCACGTCTTCTCTTTATCTCTCGCGGGGCCCCACCCCCGCCCGGCGCTCTAGTTCGAGACCTCCACGAGGTGCCGCACCTTGTGAATCATCCCGCGCGTCGCGGGCGTGTCCTTCAGCTCCACGGTATGACGGATTCCGCCGCAGGCCCAGACCCTTCACAACCGCAAGCTGCTCGCGCTTGAAGCCGACCGGGCTCCTGACAAGCGTGACCTTGACCGTCGCGCCTTTTGTGTCCGTTCGGAAATTGGCCATGGCTATGCGCTCGCCTTGACGAGTTCCTCGAGTTCCTTGCCCCGGAGCCGTGCGATCATCCCCGGATTCCTTGAGTCCCGCCAGGCCGGCGAACGTCGCGCGGACCACGTTGTGAGGATTGGCGGACCCGAGCGACTTCGTCAAAATATTCGTGATGCCGGCTGACTCGACGACGGCGCGGACAGCCCCGCCGGCGATAATGCCGGTCCCGTCCGGCGCTGGCTTCAGCAGCACGCTGCCCGCTCCGAAGTCCCCCACGATCCGGTGAGGAATCGTGGTCCCGCTGAGCGGCACTCGAATGAGATTTTTCTTGCCCGCCTCGATGGCCTTCTTGATGGCCGACGGCACTTCCTTCGCCTTGCCGATCCCGAACCCGACGACACCGTGCCCGTCCCCGACGACCACGAGGGCGCTAAAGCTGAGGTTCTTGCCGCCTTTCACGACCTTGGTGACCCGGTTGATGGAAACCACCGTGTCCTTGATGTCGAGCTGAGACGGGTCGATACGTTCGCGAAACTTCATTTCATACTCTCCGCAGGCGCTTCAGAATTCCAGGCCGGACTTCCGTGCCGCGTCCGCCACGGCCCGAATCCGCCCGTGATACAGGAACCCGCCGCGATCGAACACGACCCGCTTGATGCCCTTCTCCATGGACCGCTCGGCGATTGCCTTCCCGATCGCTTCGGCGCCCTTCTTGTTGCCGCCGCGAACTCCTGTGGCAAAGGACCCCTTCAGCGTCGGCTCCATGCTGGACGCCGCCACGAGTGTCTTTCCGCTCAAGTCATCGATCACTTGCGCGTAGATGTGCGACCGGCTGCGAAAAACGCTGAGCCGAGGCCGTTCATCAGTGCCCGTGATGCGCTTCCGCTGCCGTAGGTGGACCCGCTCGCGTCGGTCAGCTTTCGTTGTAATCTTCATTTCTTACTCTCTCGTGGGGCCCCACCCCCACTCGCAGATGCCTCGCACGCGTCGCGCTTCCGCGCTCGCCTGCGGACATTCAGGCGCTCCTACTTGGCCCCGGTCTTCCCGGCCTTCTTCTTCAACACTTCACCGGTATAGCGAACACCCTTCTGCTTGTAGGGATCCGGCTCGCGCAGGCGGCGAATATTGGCCGCCACCTGGCCTACGAGCTGACGGTCCACGCCGGTGACCGTGATATGCGTCTGCTTGTCGATCACCACGTCGATTCCCGCCGGCACGTCAAAGACGACCGAGTGCGAGTACCCCAGCGCGAAGATGACCTGCTTGCCTTTCACCTCGGCCCGGTACCCGACACCCACGATATCGAGCTCGCGCTTGAAGCCCTCGGTGACACCGGTCACCGCATTTGCCACCAGACTGCGGGCGAGACCATGGAGCCGACCAAGACCGGAATCCTCGCTGGCCAGCTGCGCGTGCAGCTCCCCATCCGCCAGTTCGAACTTGATTCCAGCTGGAAAGTTCTGGCGCAGCGTGCCCTTCGGACCCTGGACCTCGACAGCCGCGTCGAGCACCTTGACCGAAACGCCTTTCGGAACCTGAATGGCTTTCTTGCCGATTCGAGACATGTTTCGTGCGCTCTCCACTACCACACGTTACAGAGTACTTCGCCGCCGACACCCGCCTTCACGGCTTCCCGGCCCGTCATCACACCGCGCGAGGTGGTCAGAATGCTCGTCCCCAGCCCAGCCAGCACCTCGGGCACATCGTCGCGCCCGAAGTAGACGCGGCGGCCGGGACGGCTGATCCGCTGGATACCCGAGATGAGCTTCTCGCCGCGAGGCCCGTACTTGAGAAAGAGGCGCAGCGTCTTCACAGGGCTGCTCGATTCATCGAGCAGCTTGAAGCCCTGAATGTAGCCCTCGCTCTGCAGAATCCGCGCGATCTCGGTCTTGAGCCGCGACGCGGGTACATCGACCCGTGTGTGCTTGGCGGTCACCGAGTTGCGGATCCGCGTAAGCATGTCAGCAATTGGATCGGTCATAGCTCTTTCTCTGCATCTGATCATCTGGCCACTTGGTCAGTCGGTCATTGATTGAGGAATTGCCACCAATGACGAGATGACCAGATGAGTAGATGATTAGATTCACCAGCTGCTTTTTGTCACTCCTGTGACGTCGCCTTCGAGTGCCAGCTTGCGGAAACAAAGGCGGCACAAAGCGAACTTCCGCATATAAGCACGCGGGCGGCCGCACAGTCGGCACCGATTGCGGAGCCGGACCTTGAACTTCGGCTTCTTCAACTCTTTCGCGATCTTGGCTGTCGTCGCCATTCTTCTACTTTCTCGTGGGGCCCGACCCCCACTCGTTGACGCTCACTGCACCCCACCCGACCTACCTGCCCCCACCTGCCCTCGTTAGTTCGCCCGGAACGGCATGCCCATGAATTGCAGGAGCTTCCTCGCCTCTTCGTCGGTCTTCGCCGTCGTGACGACCGAGACGTTCATGCCGCGCGCCTTGTCGACCTTCATGTAGTCGATCTCGGGGAAGAGCAACTGGTCGCGCAGTCCGAGCGTGTAGTTCCCACGGCCGTCGAAACCCCGTGGCGAGACGCCCTTGAAGTCCCGCACGCGCGGCAACGCAATCGTCATCAGGCGGTCGAGAAACTCCCACATCCGCTCGCCACGAAGCGTCACCATGGTCGCAATCGGCATGCCCTTGCGCACCTTGAACGCCGCGATCGACTTCTTGGCTCGACGCGACACTGGCTTCTGTCCGGTAATACGTGCCAGTTCGTCGGCTCCGACATCGACCAGCTTGGCATTCGAGGTCGCCTCTCCCAGGCCCATGTTGACGACCACCTTCCGAATGCGAGGAACGGCCATGACGTTCTTGTAGCCGAATTCCTTCGTCAGGGCCGGTACGACGTCCTTCTGGTACTTCTCTCAGCCGGCTCATTTGTCCACCACTCCATCGCACTTCCGGCAGATCCGCACTTTGCGGCCGTCGCCGAGAATCCGACGCCCCACCCGCGTCTGAGCGCCGCACTCAGGGCAGACCAACTGCACGTTCGACGCATGCAGCGACGCTTCACGCTCGACGATGCCACCCTTGATGTTCTTTCCGGGGTTCGGCCTGGTGTGGCGTTTGATCATGTTCACACCTTCGACGATCAGCCGATTGTCGTCCGGATGAATCTTGAGGACACGTCCGCGCTTGCCGCGATCTTTGCCGGTGATCACAAGGACCGTGTCGTTCTTGCGGATGGGCGTAGCTAAGCGAGACATAGAGTTTCAGAGCACTTCCGGTGCCAGCGAAATAATCTTCATGAACCGGCGCTCACGGAGCTCCCGTGCGACCGGGCCGAACACACGCGTACCAACCGGCTCACCCTGGTCGTTGATGAGAACGGCAGCGTTTCGATCGAATCGGATATACGTGCCGTCGCGCCGGCGCTGCTCCTTGACGGTTCGGACGATGACAGCTTTGACGACCTGGCCTTTCTTGATCTGGCCTTCGGGCGTCGCCTCCTTCACCGAAGCCGTAACGATGTCGCCAAGCCGCGCGTAGCGCCCGGTCGAGCCGCCGATCGGATTGATGACCGCGATCTTGCGCGCGCCGGAATTGTCGGCGACGTCGAGAATGGATCGCATCTGAATCATCGTTGCTTCTCCGCGGTTCCGGGTTCCCCGGAACTCTTAGACCGCTGCCGCCTGCCGAACGACCCGTTTGAGCGCCCAACGCTTGCGGCGGCTGAGCGGGCGTGTCTCGACGATTTCAACGGTGTCGCCGACCTTCGCCGCGCGCTCTTCGTCGTGCACCATGAACGTTGACGTGCGGCGCTCCGCTTTGCCGTACATGCCGTGCCGCACCTGCCACTCGACGGCGACGACGATGCTCTTCTGCATCTTGTCGCTGATGACGACGCCGACTTTTTCAGACTTCTGAGACATGGCGAACCCTCGAATCGAGTAATCGGGTGATTGGGTAGTTGGGTAATCCCCGACTCACGAACCCTGCTTCTGTCTGAGCACCGTCTTCGCCCGCGCCAGGTCACGGCGGACGTCCCGGACCTTGCGGGGCGCCTCGAGCTGCCCCATCGACTTCTGGAGGCGGAGTCGGAACAGCTGATCGGTCAGGTCCCGCACGCGCGTGCCCAGCTCATCGCCACTCAGGTTTCGCAGCTCAGCAGCCTTCACAGCATCTTCTCCTGGGCAAAGCGGGTCGCGAACTTCGTCAGGATCGGCAGCTTCGACGCCGCAAGCGCGAGTGCCTCCCTGGCCTCGCGCTCGGTCACCCCTTCCATCTCAAAGAGCACGCGTCCGGGTCGAATGACGGCCACCCACTGCTCGGGCGCGCCTTTGCCTTTTCCCATGCGTGTTTCCTGCGGCTTCTTGGTGATCGGCTTGTCGGGAAAGACCCGGACCCAGATCTTGCCGCCGCGCTGAATGAACCGCGTCATCGCCACACGTGCGGCCTCGATCTGCCGGTCGGTCAGCCAGCACGGTTCCAGCGCCTTCAGACCGTAATCGCCGAACGACACGTCCGACCCGCGCCACGCCTTGCCGGCCATGCGACCGCGCTGCTGCTTGCGAAACTTGACTTTCTTCGGCATCAACATCGCGACAGATCCCCGCATTGGGTCATTGGATAGTCGGGTGATCGGGTAATTGAATCGCTCAAGTGTTCCAACCCAGTTACCCGATGACCCAAGTGCCCGATTACCCGATTTCACGCCCGCCCCCCGGGCCTCCGGGGCGTTCTCTCCCGGTACTCCTCCTCGCGCCCCCGCACCGGCACGAGCCGTTCGCCCTTGTACAACCAGACCTTGATACCGATCTGACCGTAGGTCGTATTCGCTTCCGCAAACCCGTAGTCGATGTCGGCTCGAAGCGTCTGGAGTGGAAGCTGCCCATGCAGGTACCACTCGGACCGCGCAATTTCTGCGCCGTTCAAGCGACCGGACACCCGCACTTTGATGCCCCGTGCGCCAAATCGCAGCGCCGACTCCACGGCCTTGCGCATGGCGCGCCGGAACGCGACGCGCTTTTCGAGCTGCAGCGCCACCGATTCCGAAATCAGCTGCGCGTCCAACTCGGGCTTCTGAATTTCCTGGATGTTGATGAAAACAACCCGGCTGGTCCGTTTCTGAATTTCCTGCTTCAGCTTCTCGACCTCAGTGCCCTTGCGCCCGATGATGATGCCGGGACGTGACGTGTGGATGTCAATCTTCAGATTGTTCGCCGCACGCTCGGTTTCGATCTTGGACACACCCGCGTGCGCAAAGCGCTTCTTCAGGTCCTGACGCAGCGCCAGGTCTTCGTGAAGCAGCTTGGCGTAGTCACGGTCTGAGTACCAGCGCGACCGCCACGTCTTGTTGAACCCGAGCCGGAACCCGAACGGATGAACCTTCTGACCCACAGCGCGCTCCTTGTCAGTCTTCAGTCAGCAGTCAGTCTTTCGTCGCCTTCTCCGCCGATGCCGACTGTCGACTGGCGCCTGCCACCCGTCGACTTCTCCGCTTCGGCTTGTCTCCAGCGCCGCCCACGGGCACCACGGCTTCCGGCCGCTCGGAGACCTGCACGGTCAGGTGCGCCGTGCGTTTCAATACGCGGAACGCGCGGCCCTGGGGCGCAGGCCGCACCCGCTTGGCCGACGGTCCCTGGTTGGCGTAGCAGGCCGACACGAACAGCCGGTCGACATCGCCGCTGAAGCCTTCCTTCTGCTGCGCGTTGGCAATTGCCGACCGCAGGACCTTCGAGATGTCGCTTGCAATCGACTTACGGGTGAAACCAAGCATCGCGAGCGCGCGACTGACATCCTTGCCGCGAATGAGATCAAGCACCAGCCCGGCCTTCTGGGCCGACGTGCGGACGTACCGTGCCGTGGCATGCGCCTGAATCATGATTAGCCCCCTGCTCCAGGCTTCGCGCCGCCGGACGCTGGGGTTGCTGCCGGTGCTGCGCCCCCGGCCCCGGCGCCGGGCCCTCCCGCACCGGACGCGGCGGCGGCCGCCGCAGCGGCTGCACGCTCGGCCACACGCGTCGTGTGACCCTTGAACAAGCGCGTCGGGGCGAACTCTCCGAGCTTGTGACCCACCATGTTCTCGGTGACGTAGACCGGAATGAACTTCCTGCCGTTGTGCACCGCCAGCGTGTGGCCCACCATCTCGGGCACCACGGTCGATCGACGCGACCACGTCTTGATGACCTTCTTCTCGGCGCCCCGATTCATGATCTCGATCTTCTCGAGGAGCGAGGTATCAACGAACGGGCCTTTCTTAAGAGATCTGCTCATGAGGCTTGTCCGCGCTTGGCGCCTATTTCTGTCTCCGCTGAACGATGAACTTGTCCGTGCTCTTGTGATTCCGCGTCTTGTATCCCTTGGTTGGCAGGCCCCACGGCGACACCGGATGACGTCCGCCCGAGGTCTTGCCTTCTCCGCCGCCCAGCGGATGGTCGACAGGGTTCATGGCGACCCCGCGCACGTGGGGCCGCTTGCCAAGCCAGCGGCTGCGGCCGGCCTTGCCGATCGAGACGTTCTCGTGCTCGATGTTTCCAACCTGACCGATCGTGGCGTAGCACTCGATGTAGATATGCCGAATCTCGCTTGACGGCATCTTCACCGATGCGTACTCGCCTTCCTTGGCCACCAGCTGAACAGACGACCCGGCGCTCCGCGCGATCTGACCGCCCTTCCCCGGCTTGAGCTCGACGTTGTGGATCAGGGTGCCGAGCGGGATGTTCTTGAGCGGCAGCGCGTTGCCAGGCAGGATGTCGACGTTCGGACCGGCAACGATCGCATCGCCGACCTTCAAGCCTGCGGGCTGCAAAATGTAGCGCTTCTCGCCATCCGCGTACGTCACGAGCGCGATCCGTGCCGACCGGTTCGGATCGTATTCGATAGTCGCCACGGTGGCGGGAATGTCCCGCTTGTCGCGCTTGAAATCGATCACGCGGTAATTGCGCTTGTGGCCGCCACCGCGCCACCACGATGTCAGCTCGCCGTGGTTGTTACGTCCTCCCGACTTGTGCAGCGGCTCGGTGAGCGGTTTGTACGACTCTTGGGTCGTGATCTCATCGAACACCTGCACGGTCTGAAACCGCTGCCCGGGCGACGTTGGATTGAACTTTCGAATTGGCATGTCGATACCGCCATCATTTCTCTGAACGCCCGCGGGGCCCTCCCCCCACCGGCGCCGCTTCGCCGCCTATGCGGCTGACGCGGACTGGGAAGGCGCTAGGCTCCTTCCAAGAACTCCGGGATTTTTTCCCCTTCGCGCAGCTTCACGAAGGCCTTCTTCCAATCGGGCCGCTGGCCGGCGAAACGACCCTGCCGCTTCACCTTGCCGTGCATGATGCCCGTGCGGATGCTGGCGACCTTGGCTCCGAGAAGCCGCTCCACCGCATGCCTGATCTCGACCTTGGTCGCCGCCTTCGCCACATGAAACACGAGCGTCCGGCCGTCTTCGCGCAAGATCGACGTCTTCTCGGTGATGAGCGGGCGCCGAATGACGTCGGTCAACTTCATATGTCCACTCTGCGCTGGGGCCCCACCCTCAGCGCCTTTATGCGAGCGTCGCCTGCAGTCTCTCGAGCGCCCCGCGGGTGATCACCACTTTGCCGGCGTTCATTACATCGCGCGCGCGGAGCTTGCGACTCTCGACCAGCGCCACCCCCGCGAGATTTCGCGCCGACTTGTTCAGCCGATCTTCGAGCGTGACGTCTACGACGACCGCCTTGCCCTCCACGCCCAGCCGACCCAGCATTTGCGCCGCGGCTTTCGTGCCCACGCTCTCGCACTTCAGCTCGTCCACCACCACGACCGCCGCGTCCTTGATCTTCTGGGCCAGCGCGGCCCGCAGGGCCCCCAGCTCGACCTTCTTCGGCAGCTCGTACGCGTAGCTCCGAGGCTGCGGTCCGAAGACGGTTCCGCCGTGCCGCCACAGCGGCGTTCTGATGTCGCCGACCCGTGCGCGTCCGGTTCCCTTCTGCCGCCACGGCTTCTTGCCGCTCCCACTGACCAGCGCGCGGTTCTTGGTCGCGTGCGTCCCACGCCGATCCGACGCATTCGCCCGAACCACCGATTCCCAAATCAAGTCGGCGTTCACACGGCCGCCGAACACCGCGTCGTGCAGCTCGATTTGACCGACTTTCTCGTTGCTGGCGTTCACGACGTCGACAGTCATTTCTTCGCCTTCTTCGGTTTCTCGACCTGAGCCACCTTGATGCGCTTCGCGGCGACCGCCTTGCGCACGGTCACGTACCCGCTAGGCGCCCCGGGGATAGCCCCCTCAACCACCAGCAGGTGGTTCTCGGGATCGACACGCACAACTTTCAGATTGCGCACCGTGACGCGTTCTCCGCCCATCCGGCCGGCCGCCCGCATGCCTTTGATGACCCGCGACGGAAACGACGATGCACCAATCGACCCGGGCGCGCGGTGAAACATCGACCCGTGCGTCGCAGCGCCGCCCCCGAAATGGTGGCGCTTCACCACGCCCTGAAAGCCCTTCCCGCGGCTGTCGCCGATCACATCCACGCGCTCTCCGGTCACAAAGATGGAGACCAGCACTTGGTCGCCCGCCTTCATCGCCTCACCGCCAGCCGCAAGCTTCACCTCACGACGTACGCGTGTTGGCGGAACGTTGGCCTTCTTGTAGTGCCCCGCGAGCGGTTTGCCAACTTTCGCAGGCTTCTCCTCGACGAATCCGAGTTGCACCGCCTCATAGCCGTCAGTCGACGCGGTCTTCGCCTGGACGACGACGCAGGGTCCGGCCTTGATGACGGTCGCCGGGTGAACGGTCCCATCGTCATCGAAGACCTGAGTCATGCCGACTTTTCTGCCAATGATCCCTGTGACCATGTGCCTACCGCCCCTCCTGCCCTGCCTGGCCGACCCGCCTCACTTGTGTTCTTTCCCGAACGCCTTGATTTCCACGTCCACACCAGCCGGGAGATCGAGCTTCATCAGCGCGTCGACCGTCTGAGGCGTCGGCTCGAAGATGTCAATCAGGCGCTTGTGGGTTCTGATCTCGAACTGCTCGCGCGATTTCTTGTCAACGTGCGGCGACCGCAGGACCGTCCACTTGTTCTTGGAGGTCGGCAGCGGAATCGGACCGGCGAGCCGCGCGCCCGTGCGCTTCGCGGTATCCACGATCTCGCTCGTCGACTGGTCGAGGACCCGGTAGTCGTACGCCTTCAGCCGGATCCGAATCTTGTCGTTGAATGTCGCCATTTACTTACCCTGCATTCTCGCCACGACCTCATCGCTGACGCTCTGAGGCGGCGGCTCGTACCGATCGAAGTGCATGGAGAACGTCGCACGCCCTTGCGTGCGCGATCGCAAATCGGTTGCGTAGCCGAACATCTCCGACAGCGGCACGCGCGCCTGGATGATCTGCGTCCCGCCTCGATCTTCCTGCGACTGAATGTGCCCACGGCGACTCGCCAGATTGCCCATCACGTCGCCCATGTAGTCCTTTGGCACGACCACCTCGACCCGCATCACCGGCTCGAGGAGCACGGGCTTGGCCCGCTTGGCGGCATCCTTGAACGCCATCGACCCGGCGATCTTGAACGCCATTTCGGACGAATCAACGTCGTGATACGAGCCGTCGTACAGCTCCACAGCCACATCGTCCACGGGGTAGCCGGCCAGGATACCGGTCGTCATGGCTTCACGAATGCCCTGATCGATCGGCTTGATGTACTCCCTCGGAATCGCTCCGCCGACGATGTTGTTGATGAACTCGTAGCCTTCGCCCGGCTGCCGCGGGACGAGCCGGATCTTCGCGTGACCATACTGGCCACGGCCGCCGGTCTGGCGGATGTAGCGCCCTTCGCCCTCGGCCGGGCGAGTCAGCGTCTCCTTGTAAGCAACCTGCGGCCGGCCACTGCTCGACTCGACGTTGAACTCGCGCCTGAGGCGGTCGACGATGATCTCCAGGTGCAGTTCGCCCATGCCTGCGATGACGACCTGTCCCGTCTGTTCGTCGGTCTTCACGCGGAACGTCGGATCCTCGGCCATCAACTTGCCGAGACCCATGCCGAGCTTTTCCTGATCGGCCTTCGTCTTTGGCTCGATCGCGAGCGAGATGACCGGCTCGGGAAAGTCCATCGACTCCAGCACGACGGGGCGCTTTTCGTCGCAAATCGTGTCGCCGGTAGTGACACTCCGCAGCCCAACGGCCGCGGCGATGTCGCCGGCGTACACCTCTTTAATCTCTTCACGCTTGTTCGCGTGCATCTTCAGCAGCCGGCCGATGCGCTCGGTCTTCTGCTTGGTGGCGTTGTACACCGACGACCCGGACGTCATGATGCCCGAGTAGACTCGGAAGAACGCGAGTTGACCGACGAACGGATCGGTCATGATCTTGAACGCCAGGGCGGCGAATGGCGCATCGTCAGACGGGGGGCGTTCGATCTGGGTCTCGACCGTCTTTTCGGGATCGAGGCCGATGATCGGCGGAATGTCGAGTGGCGACGGCAAGTAGTCCACGACCGCGTCGAGCATCGGCTGGACGCCTTTGTTCTTGAACGCCGAGCCGCAGATCACCGGGACGAACGGCGCCTTCTCGTTGCGCACCGATTCGATCGCGCGCTTGCGAATGGCCGCCTTGATTTCGTCTTCAGTGAGTTCCTGTCCGTGCAGGTATTTTTCCAGGAGGGCGTCGCTCGACTCGCTGACCTTTTCAATCAGGATGTCGCGGTAGTGCTTGGCTTCGGCCTCGTATTCAGCCGGGATTTCCGACACGTCGTAGTCGGCCCCCATCGTCTCGTCCTTGTAAGTGATGGCTTTCATCTTCACAAGGTCGATCACTCCGGCGAACCGATCCTCCGACCCGATTGGCAGTTGAATCGCGATGGGATTTCCCTGGAGCTTGGTTTCAATCTGGGACAGCGTCCGCGAGAAATCGGCGCCAATCCGGTCCATCTTGTTGACGAAGCAAAGGCGGGGCACACGGTACTTGTCGGCCTGGCGCCAGACCGTTTCTGATTGAGGCTCCACGCCCGCGACCGCGTCGAATACCGCCACCGCTCCATCGAGCACGCGGAGCGACCGCTCGACTTCCGCGGTGAAGTCGACGTGCCCGGGTGTGTCGATAATGTTGATGCGGGTGTCGCGCCAGAAACAGGTAGTGGCCGCCGAGGTGATCGTAATGCCGCGCTCCTGCTCCTGCTCCATCCAGTCCATGACCGCAGTGCCTTCGTGCACCTCGCCGATTTTGTACGTAATGCCGGTATAGAACAGGATGCGCTCGGTCGTCGTCGTCTTCCCGGCATCGATGTGCGCCATGATGCCGATGTTGCGCGTCTTGTTGAGCGGAGTCTGCCTGGGCATTTCAAATCTCGAATTTGGTCATTTAGTCATCTGGTCATCTGGTCAATAACTCAATCAATGACCAGATGACTGGATGAGCAGATGAACAGATTCACCATCGATAATGCGCGAACGCCTTATTGGCCTCTGCCATGCGGTGAGTGTCTTCGCGCTTCTTCACCGCGCCGCCTCGCAGGTTGGCGGCATCGAGAAGCTCGTTTGCGAGCTTTTCCTGCATCGTTTTCCCGTCACCGCGCGCGGCGGCGTAGCCGACTATCCACCGGATGCTCAGGGAAAGCCGACGGTTGGGATTCACCTCTACCGGCACCTGGTAGTTCGACCCTCCCACGCGACGCGATTTCACTTCGAGGCTGGGCTTCACGTTGTCGATCGCCTTCTTGAAGATCTTCAACGGTTCGTCACCGCTCTTGTCCTTGATGATGTCGAAGCTCTTGTACAGGATGCGCTCGGCGGTGCTCCGTTTGCCGTCGCTCATCACGCAATTGATGAACTTGCTGACGAGCGCGCTCTGGTACAACGGGTCGGCCGTGATATCGCGCTTCGGAATCTCTCGTCTTCGAGGCATGTCTGGAATCCTGTCGCCTTAAGCCTTCTTCGGCCGCTTCGCTCCGTACTTCGACCGTCCCTGCATCCGCCCCTGAACGCCGACCGCATCGAGCGTCCCGCGCACGACGTGATAGCGGACGCCTGGCAGATCCTTCACGCGACCACCGCGAATCAGCACGAGCGAGTGCTCCTGCAGGTTGTGCCCGACGCCGGGAATGTAAGTCGTCACTTCGATGCCGTTGGTCAGGCGCACGCGAGCGACCTTGCGCAGCGCCGAGTTCGGCTTCTTGGGTGTCTGGGTGAAAACGCGGACGCAGACGCCCCGCTTCTGAGGGCTGTTCTGCAACGCCGGACTCTTCGTCTTGCTGACGATCTTCTTGCGCCCGTTTCGAACCAGTTGACTGATAGTCGGCATACTCACCCACTCATGACGACGACGAAACGCAAGATGCGCAGTGCAGAATGGCCAGAAGTGCCACCTTCTGCACCGCGCATTCGCATTTCAAATGCGTTCAATCGCTTCAGGCCTAGAAGCCGCTGGCTTGGCGCCTGAAGCTCTGCGTTACCCTATGCTCGTGATTCGAAGCTGAGTGCTTTCTGCGAGTCGTCCCCCGACCGTGCTCGGACAACTCTGAGCCCGCCAAAGGGTCGAAGTCTAGATAGGGTGTCCTAGCTTCGACAGAACCTGACGAATATAGCACGCGGCTGAGAAACCACGCAAGTCTCTGCCGAACCGTATGATGAGGGCCGTCGGCTTGGACTCCCGACCCTCAAGAGGTGCACGCATGCCGCGTCCGTTGGTCTCCCCCGTTCTGGTCCTGTCCGCGGCCGCTCTGCTCTTCACGACTGCAGTTCAAGCCCAACAGTTGGCGGTTCCCCATCGTCCAGGGGCCGGTCCGCAGCGTCCGGCCCCGCGGAACCTTCAGGTTCTCCCCAGGGACATGGCCGCCCCGCAGGTCTTCCGGCTGATGCAGAACATGTCCGGAGCGCTTGGCGTACAGTGCGCGTATTGCCACGTTGCGAGCCCTCCGGCCGGAGGCGCAGCACCAGCCGGGCGCGGTGCCCCACCCTTCGACTTCGCTTCAGACGAAAAGCCCCGGAAAAAAGTGGCGCGGGAGATGATGCTTCTCGTCCGCGATCTCAATCCGAAAGTTGCCTCGGCAGTCGGCAAGTCGGCCGACGCCACGACACGCGTCGGATGCGTCACCTGCCATCGTGGCGTCGCTGTCCCTAAACACCTCGCCGACATCCTGGACGACACGACCAGGGATGGAGGAACGCCGGCGGCCGTGGCGCAGTTCCGCGATCTGCGCGAACGGTACTTCGGCAGCCAGGCGTACGACTTCAGCGAAGGCAGTCTGGTCACGTACGCGCAGCGTCTGACCCAGACCGGCAAGGCCGACGATGCGGTGACCTGGCTGCAGCTGAATCTTGAGTACTTCCCGATGTCAGCGCGCACGTACGGTGGCCTGGCACAGGCTCAGCAGGCCAGGAACGACCCGGCGAACGCTGTCAAGAGCATGGAAAAAGCCGTGGAGCTGGATCCCCAGAACGCGACGCTTAAAAAGCAGCTCGATCAACTCAAGGGACAATAGTCGTTGGTCGTTAGTCGTTGGTCGTTGGTCGCGAGTCATCAGTCGAGTATCGAGCGACAACGGCTGTGCAGTTGTCACGGCTGCCGCGAGCAAGGGCGGCTTCGACGACACCCGCGGCCGTCTCACGTAAGTCTTCTGTCCTGGTCAGCAGCCGCTCGAGCCACTCGTCATCAAGGACCCCGTGCACACCGTCCGTGGAAAGCAGAAACCGTTCGCCGCCGGCGAGCGTCAGTTCCGTAATGTGGACGTCGAGCTGCGGACGCGTGCCCACAACGTTCGTGAGTGCGCCTCGCATTGGATGATGTCGGATGACCGCGGGGTCGATGTCCCCTTCGCGTCCGAGAATCTCAGCCGCCCAGGAATCGTCACGGGTCAACAGCTGAAGGCCTGCGCCGTCCAGCAGGTAGAAGCGGCTGTCACCGACGTGTGCGACGACCAGGCGATCCCGGCTGACGAGCGACGCAACCACGGTTGTGCCCATGCCCGAATACTCGGCCGTCGTGAGAGACGCCTCGAGGATCTGAGCGTTGGCCACCCGCACTGCTGTGCGCAGACAGTTCGCGGCGTACGACGCCGAGTCCTCGAACCCGAACGGCCAGAGCGGCGATGGGCCGGGCGGCGCTCCCGTGTCGCGACTCTCGGTCGCGTAGTGCCCGCGTATCGTGTCGAGGAGTCCACTCACGGCCAACTGCGCGGCCACCTCACCGGCGTTATGCCCACCCATGCCGTCGGCGACGATGCAGAGTTGCAGGCCCTCGTCGACGGCGAAGCAGTCTTCGTTGCTTGTTCTGACGGAGCCTTTGTCGGTGTGGCCGAACGCCTGGAACACCACTCACAGATATCGGCGCACAACCTGGATCAAACAGGCAGGTAGTGAGGATGCGACGCAAAAGTGGGAATGGGGTGCGAGTTCGCCGAACGGGAGGTTACGTTACGCCCACCCGAACGCTCGACGCAGACGCCCGAACACTTGCCCGGCGGTCGTTAATCGCTCGACTTCGGGCGCAGGAGGCGCCTTCACAGGGTCGGCGCCCGCGCGCCGATCGCCTCCCTTCATCGGGGCAGGGACATCGTCCTGCCACTCGAGGTTGTGGCCGATCACCTCGGCATGCGCCTGCATCAGAGGATGCGCCCGTCGATCACCTTGGGGGAACCAGCGGCAGAACTCCTCGACCGTCGTCTCGGGATCGACACCGACCGCGGCGGCATACGCCCGGACGTATGCTCGAGCGAAGATGCCCGAAGGCCAGCGACTGAAGTCGTTGCGCTCCATCCCCTCCCACAGTTCCACCGGCACGTTGGTCTCGGCGGTGATCCGGTCCAGCGAAACGCCGCACTGCAGGCGGGTACGACGCAGGTTGGGTCCAAAGGCCTCTCTGGCGCTCATGACAGAATTCGCCCGCAAAAACGTCACCAGTCGCCAAGTCGGGAAGCCAGCTCCTAATCCTCAGCGCGCAGACCGACTTGCGCGACCGGTGCAGTTTCGTCCCGTTCGGCCCTGACTGACACGTCGCCCGGGGGATTACGTTTCTGGAACGCGTGTTACGACACCGTAAGGACGAGGCTGCAGCAGGTGACCGCGCCTTCGGCCTTCATCAATTCACTAACGTTTGCGCCATGCACCACGAGACCGTGCTGCTCCAAACGCTCGTGCGTTCGTGGAAACGCTGTCGGATAGATCACGTGATTTCCGACCCTGAGGGCATTCGCGCCGCGCGCTTCCCTCGCATCCACCTCGATGACGCCGAGCCGCCGAAATGGCTGAGTCGAAACGAACGCGCGGTTGAGAAGGACGGTGTCGTCGGCCACAAGCGTGACGGCCGACTTCAGATGAAGGCAGCCGTGAACCTGGACGGCCTCGACTGCGTACCCGAACCGGTTGAGGATCCGCTGCATCTGTGCAACGGCCTCCTCGTTGGTGCGGCCGGAGACACCAATGAACACGCGCTTGCCCACCACCAGCACGTCGCCGCCATCCAGACAACCGGGCGGCTCAATGAAGCGAAGAGCGCGGCGCGAACGAAGCGCTTCGGCCACGGCCATCGTTTCGCCTCGGCGCGATGCGGCACCAGGCCGGGTGATGACGGCCAGCTCGTCGAAGACAACGGCGGTATCCTCGACAAACACGGAATCGGGCATGTCTTCGGAGGTCTCTAGACGAAGGGTCGAACATCCCGCGTCAGCCAGGCGCTGCTCGTACTCGTGGTGCTGGGCCCTCGCAACGTCGAGATCGATCGGCTGCCTGGAGACATGAGTCAGTTCACAGCGAGCGATCGCCGGGCTAATCGCCCGACTTATCGCAATCAAATTTTCGGCCACAACTCGACTCGCCGCCTTTACACTATGGTGAAGTTTCGGTATGCGCCGACGCCACGTAATCCTCGCCGCATTTGCCGTCATGGCAACGCTGGCTCTGCTGTTCAGCCCGCGCGCCCATGTGGCGGCTCAGTCGCTGCCCACGCGCGTCGACGACAAGGATTTCTGGTCGATGGTCGTCGGCTTCTCGGAGCCAGGCGGCTTCTTCCGCTCCGACAATCTCATCTCCAACGAAACGACGTTTCAGCACGTTATTCCCGAGCTGCAGAAGAGTCCGCATCCTGGCGTCTACCTCGGCGTCGGCCCGGATCAGAATTTCACGTACATCAGTGCGCTGAAGCCGAAAATGGCGTTCATTGTCGACATCCGGCGCCAGAACATGCTGCTGCATCTGATGTACAAGGCCCTCCTGGAGCTCTCCACAGACCGGGCTGATTTCCTGTCCCGCCTGTTCGCCCGCCCTCGGCCGGATGGTGTGGGCCGCGATTCAACACCACAGGCGCTTTTCGACGCATTCGAAGCCGTATCGGGCACCGAAGATCTCGCGCAAAAGAATCTTCACGCGATCTTCGACCATCTGGAGCGCACGCACGGGTTTCCGCTGACCGAGGAAGACGAGAGCAGCATCCGCTACGTGTACACCTCGTTCTACATCGGCGGTCCAGAAATCCGCTACTCCTTCCCCCGCAGCGATTTCGGGGGAGCGCAGTGGTTCCCGACCTACGCAGACCTGATGGTCCAGACGGACCTCCAGGGAAAGAACCACAGCTACATTGCGACGGAAGAGAACTTCAAGACGCTCCAGGAATACGAAAAGAACAACCTCGTGGTCCCCCTCGTGGGCGACTTCGGCGGCGACCGTGTCCTGCGGTCAGTTGGGCGCTACCTGAGGGAACACGATGCCACGGTCACGGCGTTCTACACATCGAACGTCGAACAGTACCTGTTCCAGGGCGATGCCTGGCGGAAGTTCTTCGTCAACGTCACCATGTTGCCAGTCGACGAGCACAGCACGTTCATCAGGGCCTATTTCAGCCGCGTCGGATTCCGGCTGCCCCCGCCCGGGCCCGGCCTGCAATCGACGACCCTGCTCGATCCGATCCACGGTCTGCTCGATGCCTTCACCAACGGCGAAATCCGGACGTACTACGACGTGGTGTCGAGGTCGAAGTAACAGGTTCCAAGTTCCAGGGTTCCAAAGTTCCAGGTTGCCGAGTTCAAGGGTTCAAACGGTCCTAAAGGTTCTCGGGTTCGGCGAGAGCCTGCAACGGAAGTGGACCGCTTGTCCTGACGTCTCCCGTCAACGCGCGTCTCACGTACCCGGCTTGACCGAGATGAAAGCCGGCGTGAGCGCACAGGTGCATGAGAAAGAGACCCGTGCGCAACTGTTTGCCCATCAACGGTTCCGGGAATTCGGCGCCGAGCTGTTGTTCCGACAGTCGAGGCACCACGTCCCTGACAATCGCGATCGCGGTATCGAGTTCAGCCATCACCTCGGCCCTCGTGCCAGATGTCCGGCTGAATTCGAATTCGCCGATTCCGAACGTACCCAGACCCACCCAGGACGCCGCCAATGAAGTGCTGAAGGCCGCCAGCCACGTGCATCGCCAAGTTGCCGGCAGAATTCGTCACGCCCGGCACAGTCTTCCAGACACTCGCATCATCCGGAAACAGCGCGATTTCCCGTTTGAAGCCTTCGAGTTCCCGAACAAGGAGGCTCCGCACATCAGTCGTCAGGATATTCATTGGGTTTGGTTGAGAAGGCTGACGCTGGAGATTATATGGACGTCTGCGAGATGCAGTCTCTGAACGATGTGAGGTAGGATCACAGGTTGTTTACTACCACGAACTAGGAGAATACCCACAATGTACAAGGCGACCGCGGGAAAACTGCTGCCGACGACGATCACGGGATCGCTGCCGCGGCCCAGTTGGTACACCGAAAACCTCGGCCTCAAGTCCTTCCTGGATGCCATGGTGATCAGTCGGTTTCGCGAGCAATACGTTGATGCGTTGTCGGTTTACCTGCGCGAGCAGGAAGTGGCCGGGCTGGACATCCTGACCGACGGCGACTGCCGTTTCGATCAGGACGTGGGCGGCCAGAGCTGGACGAGCTACCCGCCGCATCACATGACCGGCTTCGAGGCGACACACCCGAAGTTGGCACGTGTGGGGGCCGGCGGCATCGGTTTTCCGCGAGGCCACATCCTCCACGACTACCTGGAAGCGCGCGTCATGCCAAAGCTGGTCGGTCCGGTTGGACCCGGCGAAATGCAATACGCCGAGATCTGGAAGGCAGCCCAGCGTATGACCGACAAGCCGGTCAAGTTCGGGACGGTCACGCCCGAGCTCGTCGCGTTCGCCGTGCAGGACGAGTACTACAAGGATCTGCCCGAGCGGATCATGGCGCTCAGCGACGCCTTCAACCAGGAGCTCCACGACCTGGCCGATGCCGGCTGCCAGGTGATCCAGATGGAAGAGCCACAGATCCATCTGTTGGCGGCACGCGGATACGTAGACAAGGTGATCAACCCGGAGTTCATGCTGAAAGTCTTCAACAACACGGTCAAAGGGCTCCGCGCCAAAAGCGAAGTCTGGTGCCACACCTGCTGGGGTAACCCGTCCCAGCAACGCATGTTCTCGAAAATCCAGACCTACAAGCCGGCCCTCGACCTGCTGAACCAGGTGGATGCCGATGTGATCACGTTCGAGATGAAAAGCTCGGGCGCGATGGATCTCGACGATGTGGGACAGCGCATCACAGAGAAGAAGATCGCGATCGGCGCCATCGATCACCACACACTGCAGGTGGAATCGCCGGAAGAAGTCGCCGACCTCATCCGCCTGGCCTTGAAGCGGATTCCGCCGGAACGGCTCGTCCTGTCGTCGGACTGCGGCATGGGACGCGAAGGGATGAGTCGCCGGCACGCGTTCTACAAGATGGTCTCGCTGGTTCAGGGAACCAACATCGTGCGGAAGGAGCTCGGGGTGCCGCTTTCCGAATCGCTGGCTGCCGACCCGAAGTTCTCGTTGATTCGATCGTAGGAGAGGACCCTACATGATTAATGCGGCCATTGTAGGCCTGGGATGGTGGGGCAAGACCATCGTCGAATCCGTTCAGGGAAGCGATCAGATTCGTTTCGTCGCGGGTGCCACGCGTACCGGTCAACCCCGATCTGAAGGCGTTTGCGGAAGCGCAGCATTTCAAGCTGGCCGACAGCTTCGAGGCGCTGATCGCGGATCGCGGCGTCGATGCCGTCGTGCTGGCAACGCCGCACTCTCAGCACACCAGCCAGGTCATCGCGGCCGCGAAGGCCGGCAAGCACATCTTCTGCGAGAAGCCGTTCGCCCTGGTGAAGCGTGATGCGGAAGCCGCCGTCGATGCCACACGAAAGGCCGGCGTGACGCTCGGGCTGGGATACAACCGGCGGTTTCACCCTGAGATGACGAAGCTTCGCGAACGGATCCGCTCAGGCGACCTCGGCACCATCCTGCACGTGGAAGCGACGATGACGTTTCCCAACGCACTTCTGCTGAAGGCGACGCAGTGGCGCGCGCATCGCGACGAAACACCGTGCGGCGGTCTGACCCCGATGGGGGTCCATGCCGTTGACGGCATGATCGACCTCTGCGGCCCGGTCGACCACGTGTTCTGCCAAAGCTTCCGCCGGGTCGTTGAGGTCGATGCCGACGACACCACGTCGGTGCTCTTTCGCATGAAGGAAGGCATGTCGGGCTACCTGGGGACAATGACCGCAACCGGACCGGGCTTCAGCTTTCAGGTCTTCGGCTCGAAGGGCTGGGTTCGTTTCGAGGGCATGACACACGTCGCCGGCGCCTCGTCCGAAGAACGGCGCACACGTCTGTTCGGTACTTGCAAGTTTCAGCCAGCGAAAGGTGAGGCTGAAGTGTGGCAGGCTGCGACGCTCGATGTGGGACGCACCGCACTCGAGGCCTTCGCCCGCGCTGCGGGCGGAGGACCGCCGTTTCCGATACCCGTCGAAGAAATGGTCCACGGGGTGGCGGTGACGGAAGCCATTGTTCGATCGGCGGCGTCGGGAAAAGTTGAATCGGTTGCTTAGCGAGGAGTCGTAGATGGATCTCGGAAATGGACTCGGACTGTTGACGTATTCGACGCTCGTGCACCCTGCGGACAACTGGGAGCAATTGTGGACGAGTCTGACAACTTACCTGCCGCAGGTGAAGGCGCGGGTATCGCCCAACCAGCCGTTTGGCGTCTGCATCCGCCTCGCGGCGCCGTCGGCCGAAACGCTGGTGTCGAACCCCGGCGAGCGCAACAAGCTGAAGCGCTTTCTGGCCGACCACGATATGTTCGTGTACACGGCGAACGCGTTTCCCTACGGTGCATTCAAAGGCACCATCGTCAAGGAGCAAGTGTACGAGCCCGACTGGCGCTCCGAGGAACGCACGCAGTACACGATTAACGTCGCCGACATTCTCGCGGACCTGGCGCCGGAGGGAGTCTCACCTTCGATTCAGACTGCGCCGCTTGGCTTCAAACCCAGGGTCACAGGGACCGACATCGTCGACAGCTACACCGAACACGTGCTGCGCGTCGCGGCGCACTTGGTGAAACTCGAAGCACGAACGGGGCGCCTGGTCACGCTCGGCCTCGAGCCGGAACCCCGGTGCTTCCTCGAAACAACCGACGAAGCGGTCGACTATTTCACAAACCATCTCTATACGGGCAAGGCGGCCACCCGCCTCGCAAAGCTGGCAAGCATCCCGGTTTCTGAGGCGCTCGGTGCTCTGCGCCGCCATCTGGGCGTTGTGTTCGACATCGGCCATCAGGCCGTCGGCTTCGAAAACATCACGGTTTCGCTGCAAAAGCTCGTCGATGCAGGTATCCCAATCGTCAAGCTGCAGGAAGCGGCCGCGATGCACATTCCGATTGTGACGAGGCGACCGTCGAAGCGCTCGGTCGGTTCGCCAAGACAGTCTATCTGTCTCAGACCGTCGAGAAGAACAACGGCCATCTGACGCACTTTCTGAATCTGGAGGACGCGTTCGCGGCTTGGAAGAAGAATCCTGGGCCTCGGGAGTGGCGCGTGCACTTCCATGTGCCGGTATTCCTCGATGATCTAGGGGCATTCGGCACCACGCGTTTTGCCCTTGAAGAGGCTCTTCGGTTCCACAAAGCGACGCCACTCTCGCGACAGCTCGAGATCGAAACCTACACGTGGGATGTGCTGCCGGATCACCTCAAGACCGGCGACATCGTCGACTATGTGTGCCGCGAAATCGAGTGGGTGCGGGGACAGCTCAAATGAGATTCTCGAATTTGAGAATGTGAGAATCCTCAGATTCACAGTTCTTCTTTGGTTCTCCCTTGATTCGAATCGAGCCGCTCGCACCTGATCGGCGCGGCGACGCCGCTCAGGTGCTGGCACGGGCGTTCGTGACGAACCCGCTGCACATCGCCGCATTTGGAGCGAACGAGATCGCTCGCAACGAAGCGTTCTTTCAAATCGGCCTCGGCGTGATGAAAGGACCCATGCTGGCCGCCTTGGATGGCCCGCGGATCGTTGGCGCCCTGCATTTCGTCCGTTCTCCCTCGTGCCAGTTCAGTGCGTTGGAAAAGCTTCGGATGCTGCCCGCGATGGCGGTGGGATTCGGGCCAGGTCCTCTGCTGCGCGTCAGCGCCTGGTTATCCGCCTGGTCCAGACACGAACCATCCGAGGCGCACGTTCACCTCGGCCCGATTGGCGTGCTGCCCGAAGTTCAAGGCAAGCGCGTCGGCGGCCAGCTGATGCAGCGGTACTGTAACGACCAGGACCAGAGCGGACTGATCGGATACCTGGAAACCGATCGGCTCGAAAATGTCGCGTTCTACGAGCGATTCGGGTTCAAGACAACAGGAACGGCGGCTGTGCTGGGTGTGACGAACTACTTCATGCGACGGACGCCATAGGGGTGTTGACATGCAGGTCGGCTTCATCGGTCTCGGGAGGATGGGCCACGGGATGGCTCACCGCATCCTTGGTTCAGGCCACGATCTGGCTGTATTCGATGTTCTGACGGATCGAACGACAGAGTTTGCCGCCGTCGGCGCGCGAGCAGCCGCCTCGGTGGCCGAAGTGTGTCGTGGCCGCGACATCGTGATCACGATGCTGGCCGAGGACGCGCACGTTCTGGATGTGGCATCGTCCAGCGGGGGCCTTGGAGAATCATTGCCGCGGGGCGCCGTCCACCTCGCGATGGGCACCTACGGGATCGCCACGATTCGAGCCCTCGGTGAGATCCACGCCGGGGCGGGCCAGGTCCTGGTGGCCGCTCCGGTGCTGGGCCGGCCGGACCTTGCGGCGAGCGGCCAACTTGGGATCGTGGCCGCCGGACCTGAGGACGCCGTGGACCGTTGCGAACCGCTCCTGGGGATCATCGGCCGCCACACGTTCCGAGCGGGCGCGAAGCCGGAAGCGGCGACGGCCATCAAGCTGGCGAACAATCTGGTGCTCGGCTGCGCCATCCAGGCCATGGGCGAGGCGTTCTCGCTCGTGCGCAAGTATGGCGTCGCACCGAAAGTGTTCTACGACGTCATGACCGAGGGCCTTTTCTCGGCGCCGGCGTATAAGGTGTACGGTCAGATCATCGTCGACGAGGCCTACGATCGGGCTGGTTCGACGATTAATCTGAATCTCAAGGACGCGAATCTCATTCTTGCTGCGGCCGGTATCGTCCGCGTTCCGCTGCCGAGCGGCAACGCATTCCACGATCGGCTGCTCAGTTCCATCGCCCACGGCGATGGCGACAAGGACGTCGCCGCCCTGGCGCGCGAACAGGCACGGGCGTGCGGGTTAGAGACCTGGGAGAAATGAGAATTTTGGAGGGGAATCATGAACGTCGGTTTCATTGGTCTGGGCCGAATGGGGCAGGCGATGTCGGCTCGGATTCTGGGTGGCGGCCACGACCTCGTCGTGTACAACCGAACGGCTGAAAAAACTGCGAATGCCGCCAAGGCCGGTGCGCGTGTGGCTCCGTCGCTCGCCGCGGCGTGCGCTGGGCGCGAAGCGGTTATTTCGATCGTTGCCGATGACGCTGCGGTGAAGGAGGTCACGCTCAGCGCTGGCGGGGTCAGGGAATCGCTGGCGCCCGGCGCCGTGCACATCGTCATGGGCACGCACAGCGTGGCCACGGTCCAGATGCTCGCCGCGTCCCATGCCCAGGCGAAACAACAGATGGTTTCAGCGCCGGTTCTTGGCAGGCCTGATGCCGCGGCCGCGGGGCAGCTGATGATCGTCGCGGGTGGTCCCGCCGAGGCCGTGCAGCGCTGCGAGCCCCTGTTTCAGCTGATGGGCCGCCGGACGTTTCAGGCCGGGCCAAAACAGGAAGGCGCGGCCGCCATCAAACTCTCGAACAACTTTGTGCTCGGCTGCGCCATCGAGGCCATGGGCGAAGCTTTCTCTCTCGTGCGCAAGTACGGCGTGGCGCCGACCGTCTTGTACGACGTGATGACCGAAGGACTGTTCGCCGCCCCGGCCTATAAGGTCTACGGAAAGATCATCGTGGACGAGGCGTACGACAAGGCTGGTTTTACCGCGCTGCTCGGATTGAAAGACCTGAGCCTCGCTCTGGCCGCTGCCGATCAGGCGCGTGTTCCGGCGCCGAGCGGCAATGCCGTGCGCGATCGCCTGCTCGGTGCCATTGCGCACGGCGACGCCGAGAAAGATTGGGCGGTCATGGCCCGCGAGCAGGCCCGCGCCAGCGGGCTCGAATAGATGCCCTGGGGCACTCGGCTCGCTCACGAGCCCCAGCGGCTGTGGGTGCGTCGCGCGCTGTTCCAGGTCCATTTGTGGACCGGCGTCGGCGTCGGGCTCTACATGCTGGCCATCAGCATCACCGGGAGCGCGATCGTCTTCAGGCGCGAGCTCGCCAAGGCGCTCGTCCCAAGACGCGCGTCGCGATAAGCGGCCGCCGTTTGACGCAAGACGAGCTCGACCGCCGCGGTTCACAAGGCGTATCCGCAGGTCACCCCTCATCAAGATCTGGGAAACCAACGATCCGACCGCCGCCGTCGAGGTCTGGTTGGCTCGCCAATACGGACGACGAGAGCAGTTGTTCGATCCCTACACCGGAAAGGATCTGGGTGATTCGGTGCCGTACCAGCCGCGCCCGGTGGGCTGGCTCGTCGATCTGCACGACGACCTGCTGGGGGGGCGCACCGGCCGCCTCGTCAACGGCGGCGGGGCCATCTGTCTCACCGTGCTCAGTCTGACAGGGCTCGTCATCTGGTGGCCGGGCACCGCCCGCTGGCGACGCAGCCTGGGCATCCGGCTCGACGCGAGCTGGCGCCGGCTGACCTGGGATCTTCACAGCGCCGTCGGATTCTGGATGTTTCTCTTCGTGCTGATGTGGGGCCTGAGCGGGATCTACCTCGCGTTTCCCGATCCCTTTTCGAGGCTGGTCGATGTCCTGCAACCGGTCGACCCGTCGAGCACCGAGGTGCGCTTCGGTGACGAGGCATTGGCGTGGCTCGCCCGCATCCATTTCGGCCGAGCCTGGGGACCGTGGATCAAAACGCTGTGGGTTGTTCTCGGGCTCACACCGGCAGTGCTCTTCATCACCGGCGCGATCATGTGGTGGAACCGCGTGCTGCGCAGAGAACGCCGGGAAGAACAGCCCTTCCCGGCATCCTCTGTCGCAAGATTGCAGTAAGCAGGGTTTCAGAAGCGGAACGTGATGCCGCCGCTCAGATCGAGTTGGTTTGCGTACTGCGCGTTCCCCACGACGTAGCAGCCCCAGTACGGGTCACACCACCAGCCAGCCTCGTCTGTCTTGATGTACGTCGGCGTCCACTGGACGCCCAATCGGGCGCCGACGTGGGGATTGGCCATGAACCTGACGCCAGCACCCCACGTCGTCGAGAATTTGGTACTGACTTTGAGTTGAGGCCGCCAGCCCCAATACGTTGGTGTAGTCGACGCTGCCAAAGCTCGTGGCTCCCATTCCGCCCATGATATAAGGCCGGACCTTGGTCTGATTGTCACCGAAGTTGTACTGGAAGTAGGCGTGGTAGTTGTTGATTTTCATGTCGCCGACGTCAATGGTCTGCGTCGGGCCGCTGATCTCCAGCGTTGACGCCGCCTGTCCGTACAGGAATCCCACCTCGGCGTTCTCACCGATGAGCGCGCCGACGCCGAAGCCCCACTTGAAGGAATCCTTTGGATCGACGCGGTCGAACGTCCCAACGCCAAGTATGACGCGGGGGTCTCCGCTCACGCCATCCGCAACCGACCAACCCACCGTAAAGTCCACAGTCACCCGCGGCTCCTGCGCAAATGCCGGCGCAACTGACAGCGCAGTTCCGAGAACCGCCAAAAACACTACTTTCTTCAACATGACCTTCCCTTTCTGTGTGACCAGTTCAACTCAGTTCACTCTAGACATACCACACCTGAGGCATGTTTTCCGCGGGCTGCACCACACCTGCTCGTCAGGGTAAGTTCTTGGCTCGATCAGATCCAGATCCTTGGTGAGACGCCGGAAACATAGACCGACGAAAGTGTCGGGTTTTCGGCACTCCTCCGACCGTTCGGAGGCGGTACGAGACGCTCCGGGCCAATGCGAGAACCCCAGCCACTCCACGATCGTCTACATCGAACATGCACATCCATACGCTCATCGTGCTATTGACAACGATGACGACTGTCGCCTCCGTTCAAGCGAATCAAGCCAAGGACGCTGATGGCGGTCGCCAAACGAGCAACTCCTGTGCCGGCACACCACGCTTCGACAAGCCGCTCGCCGGGCCGAACTGGAATGGGTGGGGCAACGGCCCGACGCAATCACGCTTTCAACCGGCAAGATGGCGCAGCTCAAGCCCGGCGATGTACCGAGGCTGAAACTCAAATGGGCATTCGGATTCCCCAATGCCACACGTGCGTACGCGCAGCCGACGGTCGCGGGGGGGCGTCTGTTCGTCGGCAGCGCCGAGCGGAATGGTCTACGCCCTGAACGCCGCGGACGGCTGCGAGTACTGGTCGTTCAAGGCCGACTATCCGGTCCGCACCGCCATGACGCTCGGCCCGCACACCGACGGGTGGTACGTCTATTTTGGCGATCAGCATGCGAACGCCTACGCAGTCGACGCGATCACCGGCAAGCTCGTGTGGAAGACGCGTGTCGACGATCACGTCATCGCCGTGATCACGGGAGCACCGACGCTCGCCGGCAACAAATTGTACGTGCCCGCCTCGTCGGGAGAAGAACTGATCGGCGCGAGTCCCCGGTACGAGTGCTGTAAATTCCGCGGCAGCGTGACCGCGCTCGACCCGGCCGACGGGCACGTCATCTGGAAGAGCTACACGATCACGGAAGAGCCCATGCCTGTCCGCAAGAACAAACAGGGAGTGCAGCTCTGGGGGCCGTCGGGCGCGGGTATCTGGTCGTCGCCCACCGTCGATCTCAAGAGCCACGCCGTCTACGTAACGACGGGCGACAGCTATTCTGATCCGGCGGCAGACACATCGGATGCGTTCGTCGCGTTCGACTCGGAAACGGGCAAGCTGCTGTGGTCTCGTCAGATGACGGCGAGCGACGCGTACACGGTCGATTGCGACGCGCCGCCGGCCTCGCGCGGAAACTGCCCCGAGGCGAACGGTCCCGACCACGACTTCGGATCGTCCCCGATTCTGGTCGAATTGTCCCGCGGCCGCCGCGCGCTGATCGCCGGACAGAAGTCCGGGATGGTTCACGCAATCGATCCCGATAACCGGGGCGAGATCCTGTGGCAGGTGCGCGCCGGTCGAGGCGGAAGAGTGGGCGGCGTGCAGTGGGGCTCAGCGTCAGACGGTCGAAACGTGTATGTCGCGCTATCGGATGTGCAGCCGCTGCCGGCCGCGCCTGGTACGCCTGGCGCGCAGCCCACGTTTCTCGGCACGCCGATGACCCTGGACCCAAAAGCAGGCGGAGGGTTGTTCGCGCTCGACCCGGCGACCGGGCGCTCGGTCTGGACCACTCCGCACCCTGGGTGCGGAACCACGCCGGGCTGCAGCCCCGCGCAGTCGGCAGCCGTCACCGCCATCCCGGGAATCGTGTTTTCGGGCGGGCTCGACGGTCACTTACGTGCCTACGCCACCGGTAATGGCCGAATCGTGTGGGACGTCGACACCGTGCGCGATTACGAAACCGTGAACCACGTGAAAGCCCGGGGCGGGTCGCTCGACGGCCCTGGCGCGGTCATCGTCGACGGCATGGTATTCGTGAACTCCGGGTATGCGTTTGTGGGCACCGCGCCGGGGAATGTGCTGCTGGCCTTCGCGGTCGAAGGCCGATAGAGCGGACGCAATTTCCGGCGGGCAATGGCCTGCAGGTGTATCATCAAATTGATGCCCGCGGACGCCTCGCCTGTTCAGGACTTTGAGGAGTAGGCCATGAGATTAGCCCGTATCGTGACGCCGACCGCGATCGTGGCGATCACCCTTCTTGCTGCGAGTGTCGCCAGCGCGGATCATCGTGGAGGCGGGCGCACCGGTTCGTCCGGATCGCACGTGTACGCCGCGCAGCGCGGCGGCCCGGCAGCTCCCCGCGGAGGCGGGGGTCCCCCGCCCAGAGCAGGTGGGGGCGCACCACCGCCCCGTGGTGGTGGAGTGCACGCAGTGCCCCGGGGCAGCGTGCCGCCGAACGGTGGCGGATATTACCGCGGTGGGTACTACCACAACGGATACCGGCCGTACTATCCGTACGGCCGTTACCCCTACTACGGCCACTACTATCCGTACTATGGCTATGGCTATGGCTATGGCGGGTTCTACCCTAGCTTTAGCGTCGGCTTCGGTTTGTGGGCTGGCTATCCGTACGGGTTCTCCTTCGGTTACGGATATCCCTATCCATACGCCTACGGCTCTCCCTACTACGCGTACCCGAGTCCCTACTCGAACGGATATCCATATCCAGCCCCTTACACGGCTCCTCAGTACGGATCTCAGGAGCAGCAGCAACCGCCGCAGCAACAGAGCTACACGACATCGCCCAACGTCACGGCAACAGGTGGTGCGAGCCTGGACATCACGCCGGACACGGCGGAGGTGTACATCGACGGAACCTACGCCGGAACGGCTAGCCAGTATGGCCCTGCCTCCCAGCCATTGACGATGTCGCCAGGACGACATCATGTGGAAATCCGCGCGCCCGGATACACCAGCATGGTGTTCGACGCGGATGTGATCGCCGGACAGATCGTTCCCTACCGGGGAGCAATGCAGGCACGCTGACACAAACCTGAACTGGGCGCCAGGATCCATCGAGGAACCTGGCGCTCGATGCCCCCTTCCCTTCCTCCGAGTTACGATAAGATCGATTTCCTTATAGGCGTCGGCCGCCGGCTGACGCAGAGAGAGGGTTGTGGCACCAGACGAGCCGCCTCCGTCCGGCCCCCCGGCGCCACCCGCGGGCGAATCCCCCGCCACCCGCCCGCGCACTGCCCGACGTACAAAACGTCCACCCACGCGCCGCCGAACGCGCGGCGTGCCGCCGATGTCCGCCCGCGAAGAAAAGCGCTGGGAACGAGCCAGCCGGCTCTGGGAGACAGTCGAAGCGGCAGCCATAGAAGTTCCGGGGATCCGCGGCGTCCTGCTCCTCGGCCATCGTTTCGGATGGCGGGGCCTGATTCTGATCGTGCTCATCGTGGGCGGACCCCTCGGAAACTACTCGCTCCTCAGATGGGCGGTCTACTACACCGTCCCGCGCCTGGCCGGCGATTTCGGGATGTCGTTCGAGGCCGAGGACTGGAGCTTCCATCCGCTGTCATTCAAGGCGGTCGCCCGGAATGTCCAGATCCGTCCGGAACACGATCCTCAGGCCACACCGATCTTCACGGCCGGCGAAATCGTGTTCCAGGGCGACGTCGGAAGCACTGCTCGCGGGCTTCTCGAGCTTGCGAGTCTGCGACCCTTTCACACCTTCAACGAGATCACCGTACGCCACGGTCAGATCAATCTGGAGCGGTCGCTGACCGGACAGTTGAACTGGTGGGAATATGCCGAAATGATTCCTGAGGGAAAGCAGCAGGAGCTTCTGAGCGGCATGTATCGCATCAACACTCTGGCAATGCAGGATGTGTCGATCGGATACGTCGAACACGTGCCCGGCCAGTCCGGAAGCGGAATCATCGAAAGTGTGCGGGCCGAGCTGCACGTGGATGGCCTGACCGGTGTCGTGACCGACGTTCGCCAGGTTGGCCACGTGGACGACATGCCGACGCTGGTGCGCGCGAGCGCCAGGTCGGCGGACGGCACCATCGACATCGAAGGCAAGGTCGGACTGACGGCCGGTGGCCCTTTCAGCAAGAGCACTCCCCGCGCACAGCCAAACGGCGACGTCCAGTATGTGTCGACGTCAGCCGCGCCAGTTGCGTCAGGTGGAGCACTCGCCCCCCATGACGGTTGGTACTACGATCTGACGATCGCGCTCCACAACATCGGGGCGGCAGCCTTCACAAGGACGGTCCCCAACGCGCGGTTCGTGGCGAAAGAAGGCACGCTCAATGGCCGCCTTCGACTGGTGGATCACCGCCCGATTTGCGACGATTCCCAGCTGGCCATGGAAAACGTCAAGTTCGTGCCCAATCGAGCGGCCATCTGGACGAAGAGCGAATTCGACGAGATGCAGCGGATGCTCGAACCGAGGTCGGTGACAAGACGCTATGAAGCGTGCAAGCCGTTCAACGAGGCTCCTCCGGCGTCACAACCTCAGGCGGGACCCGACCTGCAACCTCCTGCGGGCCAGCCCCAGTTTGCGAGTTCGCGCGGCATCGTCGCACTCGCCGCGGCGTTCAACGAACAGGCGAACGAAGACGCGCCACCAACGGTGCGGCGCGCGGTCGCGCTCGAAAACCGGCGAATCACCGGACGGTCTCTGGCCGACGCCGCCATTGCCGATACGAGCGATCGAGCCGCGCAGCAAGTGGGCCAGATCTTCACGGAGAAGTTCGGACCGCAGACCGGACAAGCGGTTCAGCAGATGATGAGCGGTTCAGCCAAGGGAGCCGACGGCAAACCCGACTCGAGTCCTGTCGCAAAAGGCGCCGGTAAGGTGGGACACGGCATCAAGAAATTCTTTGGCGGGAAAGACACCAGGCAGAAGTAGCCGCGCCAGGCCGCTTATTTGGGCTGGCGTGTGGGGTATTTCTCGAACATCTCAGTCACCGCGCTGTTAATCGCCGCCTCGAGTTTGTCGGGTTCGGTGTCGATGGGCTTGTCGACTCGCATCCGCAAAAGCCGCTTGCTGCTCCCTGGCTTCAGCAAGGCGACCATCAGGGACCCCACTGGATACTGCGGTCTCAGTCCCTGGTCATCGGCCTTGGCCTTCAAATCTACGTCGGTGCGGCTGAGCGAGTAGTACGTCACCAGCACATCGCCTGGGCCTGATGCAGCCTTCGTCATACCGAGAGCCCCGAGCTCGCGATCGACGGCCGCCGTAATCTGTGCATCGATGGTCTTGATCGGGGACGGCTGACCCTTCGTCCAGGAGTACGTCTTGAATTTCCCGAAGTCGACGCCTTTTTCCGCGGTCACTGTGATTCCGTACTTCGGCACCTGGCCCGCAGCCACAACCATGGCGGCGGCAACAAGCAGGCAGCTGACGATCGCTCGTTTCATTGACATCCTCAGGAATGGAGTGCGTTTGGTCGTTCGGTTACGGCCGGCTCACACGGCCTGTCAATTGCACGGGGGCTTGAGCGAAGTCATCGAGCACCACGCCACCATCTGCCGCCGGCTTCACGCGCGCGGCCCCCGCCATCGTGCCGCTCACACCGCCCTGGGCATCCAGATGGACGTCGACGATGGTCAAATCGTAACCCTCGCGAGTCTTCTTGGGGTCGCCGCCGAGAAAGAACAGCGGCCGATCTGAAACCAGTGTCAGCCGGCGTCCCTTGTCGTCCTGCTGCTCGCGCGCGTACCGGAAACTCACCGAACGCTCCTCCAGTTGAACGGTGCCCAGGGGCGCGAGCGGACGCAGCGCGTTGAGAAAGCTGGCGTATCCGCTGTGCTTCAACGCGTCAGTCACGCGCGCGCGGTTGCCCTCGTCCATCAATCGATCGACGTGAATCGTCAGCGTGGAAGTGACGGTGGTCGCGCCTCTCTTCACCTGGGCATCGACGTTCAGGGTGAGCGGATAGTCACCAGCCGCACGTGCCGGAAGCACGACCGACAGCGAAAGGCCCGCGGCTACAAATATCTTCTGCAACGTCCGCATGAAATCCCCCTGATCCCCGGCCTACTCAGGAACGTGGTAGCGCCCCACCAACGCCGTCACATCGTCCTCGCCACCCACCTCGAAACCAAGATCGACGAGCTTCCGACACTTTTCGTCAGGGGACCCGGATGCCACGAGGATCTGGGCGATGTGATCCTCATCGACGTTATCCGTCAACCCGTTCGTGCAGACAAGGACGATGTCCTGATCATCGAGCTGAAAATGTTCCAGATCAATCCTGGGCCCGGTGGATCCCCCCATGCCGATCGTGTCGGTCAGAATGTGCTGCAAGTCTCGGGCGGCGGCATTCACATCGATCAGCGGTGCGACCGAAACGTGTGACTGGTGTCCGCGCCGATTGACCGTGTGGTCGTGCGTCAGGCGCATGAGCTGCATGTTGCGGAGGAGATAGGCCCTCGAGTGGCCGACGTGGGCAAAGAACATGTCGCGGCCGGCTCCGAACACCGCCGTCAGCGAGGTCTGCAACCGTGGCACCTTTCGACCTGCGTCTGGTGGGCCATCGCGACATCGACGTGCCGATAGAACCGCTCGGCCCGCTCCATGACGTCCTGCGCGATTTGATCGTCGACTCTCAGGCTCCACTTGCCGAAATACAACACAAGATGCATCAGCGTGGCGATGGCGAGACGGCTTGCGAGCTCGCCGTGGCCTGTGTCGCCCACGCCGTCCGCCACGATGAGCGCGTAAGCGTACTCGTCAAAGCGTTTGGAGATCACATCGGGCGGCAGGCTCGTCATGATCGTTTCCTGGTGCCTGCCCAGGCTCATGATGAGGTAGTGGTCCTCGTTCACCGGGTGACGCTTGCCACGACGAGACTGGGCGCCAAACTCGACCTGCACTGTCGCGGACGCCGGCGGGAAGTCGGAGGGCACCAGGAACGGCAGGATGCCGCGCCGGGGACTGCTGGTTTCGTCGCTTGTTGGCATGACAAACCTTACCCGCATGCGCGATGACGGATCAGCGAAGTGGCTTCATTTCCCTGAATCCAAAGAAAGAATCATGGCCTCGGTCCAGGTGATGTCAACCCGGTCTCCGACTTTCACCTTGGCGAGCGCCTGCTTGTCTTCAACGCGGCTGCTGTACGTCCAGCCGTTTGGCCCCGAAAAGGTGATCGACGGCGCCTGTTGATCGATGGCCGTGATGGTGGCTGTGATCGTGCGCTGATGCGACGCCGTTGCCGCAGGCTTGCCTTCGCCTGCCCGGACGACGCCGGTTGCAGACGCGTCGACGCTCTTTTCGCCAGGGGTCTTCAACTGCAGCACGAGGTTTTCGTAGTACTTCGCGGTGATCTTGTCGCCAATCTTCAACGTGTCGAATCGCTTGATGGTTTCCGGAAAGTAAAAGACCTCGTATTTGCCGTCCGGTTTCTTCACAGTGACTTCCCTGCTGGCCCGCTCGATGGCTTCGACACTTGCGGTGACGGTCTTGGTCTCGCCCGTAATGGTCTTGGTGACCTGCGCTCCGGCCTCGCCGGCAGTCGCACTGAGAGCGGCAGCCAGACCGAGCGCGTAGAGAGCTTTCATGGTTTCCTCCTTCACCGGGCGATGAATCTCGCCCCGGCTTTCGAGATCCCACATCATATAACGTCTGGTCAGCCCCACTTATCGACCTCGGTAGCTGACAAGGTCGGCCTGCAGCGATCCAAAGCTGGCAGCGACCGCGACCCTCAACGGGATACGGCGCTCGTCTGCGCTGATCCAGACAGTAATGCGAAACGGAGCGTCGCGTTCGATCCGCTGACGCAGAGCCGGCTGGAGGCGCCATGCCGGCCACTGGCGTCCGGTCAGAATGATGGTGTCAGTTTCGTCGATCGCGATGTCCAGCCGGGAGGGGCGACCGTTATCGCTGAGCGGGAGGCTCAGGCGCGACCGAGCCATGAACGGAAGCGTTCTGACGAAGAAGAGCGCGGTCAGCGGATCTCGAGCGTCCGACTCGAGCGGCAAACTGATGGACGCGCCGGCATTCGTCATCTGTACTGTGTGACGCGAAAAATCGAAGACGAGCTCGCGCTCTGTTCGGCGCTTGCCGTCATTCAAGACTTCGCGATGTCTCACCGGAAGCAGGCGATCGCTTGCCGTCGTCTCGAGCAAGGCGTCGGTTTGAAAGAACCGCGATGCCCACGGAGCGGTCCTGGCCGTCAGCACAAACCTGAACGGTTCGCCCGTCTGTGGCTGCACCACTTCGATCGTGGCTCCCCCCGCGGACAGATTCACTGGACCGCTCGTCCAGTGAATGTCATAGGTCGCCGACTCGCCGACTGTAAATGGCGGCGGGCCTGGTTCCGGCGGAGGCGGTCCGGTTGTCGCGCCAAGAGCTTCCAGCTCCGGAGACCAGACGATCTGATATATGCGCTCATCCCCGAAGCGAGCTCGCTCGACCAGCGCGCCCCTGAGCCCGGCCTCCAGTTCCAGCGACTGCCGAGCGACGATGTACTCCACACCGATTTCGTGCAACGCGTACAACGATTCACTTGATGGAAGCCGGCTGACCACATCAACGAGAGCCGCAAAGAACGGCGGTCTGAGTCCGCTGTAGCCGTTGACAATGGGCCGGTGATGTTCGAGCGACTGGAGCATGCACCCTGTGTTCTCCGGACCAAAACCCATCGGCGAACACACGACGGCGCCCGTGCCGGGCTGCAAGCGCAGCCAGCCGCCGATGCCCGAGGCGAGCACGGGACGCTGCGGAAACGGCAGCGAGCCGTTCGCGAACTCGACGACGATGACCACCAGCAGCGCAGAAAGGATCGCCGGATGGGCACGCGGGTAACGATCTTCGAGAGCGCGCACCGCGACGGCTGCCAGAATGGCGATGGCGAGCAGCGCCAGGACGCTGAATCGCGCGGCGGCGCGAATGGCCTCCATGCCGATCACGGCGTCGTGCAGCGTGGCGTACAGCGGCCGTATCCCGTCGGGTCCAAGGGACAGGACGAAGCCGGTCGCAGCGAGCACGATGCCAACAGCAGCGGCCTTGCGGAGGTCGCGAGGCGCGAGCACCACGCCCAGCACCGCCAGAAGCAAGGCGCAGAACCCGGGGAAAAGCCCCTGCTCCGGACCTTGCCTCCGCGCCAGCCGCGATTCGGGGCCAGGCCGAAGCCAGCCGGTACGTCCGTACGCAAGATTCGACTCTGGCGCCTGGAGATAGCTCGCCGGAAGTGCGCTCGTCTGGGAGGCTTCGTAGAGATTCCGTCCGCTCCCCGTCTCACGAGCTACTCGTTGGTACGGCAAGAGCCATGGCAGCGCAATCACGATGGCAAGTGCAGCCGCCGTCACTCCGCGGCGAATCAGGCGCCAGTCGAGGAGACGTCCCGAGAGCCCCGCCTGGACGACGCCCGCACCCAGAATGCCCAGCCCCCCAATCACTCCGTAATAAACAGAGCTGACCGCCTGCGACGCGAGAATGATCCCGAGTCCGACGGTGTCAGTTGGGCGATCCGCGTCGAACAGTCGATTGAGAAGCAGCAGGGAAAGAGGCAGGAAGTAGAGGGCCTGAAGCTGAATATGGGCGAGGTGACTGAAGTGATACGGGGCGAACCCGAAGATAAGTCCGGCGACGTACGCCGCCTTTTCACTTCCTGTCAGCTGCCGCGCCAACAGGTGCATCGACAGCGCAGTCGCAATCAGTGAACCGACGAGCAGCACGTTGTAACAAAGCACCAGATCGCCGGTGGCTGCGTGAAGCGGCCACAACGCCACCGCCTGCAGCAGGAGATGATCCGAATATGCCAGGGTATGGCGCGCGGGAAAGAAAATGGGGGCGTCGAACACCCGCCCCGTGAGGATCCAGGTGGGATGGGCCGCCAGTGTCTGCAGGTCCCAGCCGAGCGCCCAGAGATTCAGCGAAGGATCGCCAGTCGGATCAAGCGCAGCGAAGAAGCCGCGAGGATGAGTGACGAGCGGCCACGTGAAGTAGCCGGCGGCGACCGCATAGACGGCCGCCGCCAGTGAGGTCCTGCGCACAGACGAGGCCATTATGACCCCGAGTGCTGAGCGCGTCAGCCGTTGGCAACGGATGGAAGCTGAGGCGCCTGATTCGTCGTCAGTCGACGCGGCTCGGTGCGTTAATCCAGCGAATCGCCCGCTGCGCTGTCTCCGCGACGGTGCGATCGGGGTCGTGCGCGAACCTGGAGAGCGCGGGAAGTGCCTCCCGGTCCCCGATGAACCCGAACACGTGGGCCAGCTCGGCGCGCGCCGGCGCGGAGTCCGGATACATGGTGAACAACTGGGGACGTTGCGCGGGCAGCGTTTCGAACAAGTATTCTCTAGCCAACTGGCGGGTCCAGGTGCTTCCCAGACCGCGAACCAGATCATCCATGTACTCCACCTGGCCCATCCGGAGCAGGGCGAAGGCCTGGGCAAGCTGAACGCCGGAATTCTTTTCTCTCAGGCGTGCGGTAGAGATCTCGGATTTCATGGCCGGATCGGCGAGCCGCGCCAGCCCTTCGTTCGCATACAACCGAATGTTCTCGTCCTTGTCGGCCGAGAGACTCCGGAAGATCTCAGCCGACGCCGGATCGCCGATATCGGCAAGCGCCGAGAGCACCTGCACTCGAAGCTGCTGGCCCGGCTTTGTCTGCTCGAACAGTTTCGTCAGATCGGGCACCGCGGGCCGATAGCGGAACGAGCCGAGCGTGGCGATGACTTCGTTTCGAACCCTGTCATCGCTGGAAAAGAGCACCGGCGTGAGGCTTTCCCCCACGGACGGGACGCCGATCTTACGCAACGCTCGAACAGACTCAAAGCGCACGTCACCGTCGGAGTCCTGCCGGAGGGCGAACAACAGTTCAGGAATGCCGGCGTCCGCGCGAAGAATCCCCAGACCCCAGGCGGCCTGCCGGCGGATCTTGGGATCCTGATCCGTCAGGCGATCTCGAAGCGTGGCGATCACGCTGGGGTCGAGCGGCACGTCCGGTTCCATGACGACGTCCAGATCACTTTCCTTGTTGAAGGAACTGGTCAGCTTCGTCAGTAGCGGTACCTGAAGCGTGCCGCCGCGTGGCAGATGCAGGGCAATCAGTGCCGTCACGGCCCGTGCCCGAATATCTCTTTCAGAGTCGGAGGCAAGCTGGATGAAGCCTGGCAGCGCACGAATGTCGTCCATCTTCTCGAGCGCCAGCTCGACTTCGCGGCGGACCGACAGATCCGGATCGCGTGACATCGTCACCAGATCCGCCGTTGCGGCAGTGTACCTGGCGTCGCCGAGCGTACCGAACGGCCGCCTGGCGGCGAACAGGGTCAGGATTCTTGAGGTCGTACAGCACGCTCTCCACCGGCGCCTGGCGTGTTTGCGCGCGCGCTGGCGTTGGCAGCGCGAGAGTTGCACCTGCAAGGACAAAGAACGGCAACCACCGGGCCTGGGACTGGAACAACATGTCGAACTCCTTCGATGATGGGCAGTCGCCGCGTGACGCACGCGGAACGAGCGCCGGCTGCGTGGCGGATGCCAACTGAGCACCAGGCAGACCCGGTGCCTCTGCCACGCGCTGGGAACGCATGGCGGATGGATGCGTCAGTGTACCACGTCGTCTCAGAATCCGGGTGAGAAGTTGAACTGAAACACCCACCCCTGACCCGGCCGCTGGAACGGCCGCGAGACGTCAAACTCTGCAATAAGGAATCCGAAGACGTTGGCACGCAGCGTCACGCCGGCACTCGACACGTTTTCGCGCGTGCCGCCGAGAAGCGCCGGCTTTTCACCGCTGTTCCAGGCGACGCCACTGTCGGCAAAGAACGCAATCTCCATGGGCACAGGTCCGTACATCCGTTGCGACACGCCTGCTGGCCGCAGCAGGGGAAACCTGAACTCGACATTGCCGACGAGAACGCGGCTGCCAAGGAGTCGATCGAACGCCGGACAGCTGCCCGTAGGGGTCACGATGCATTCGGCCGAATTGAACGTGTTGATGTCGTATCCGCGCACCAGGTTGGGATAGCCGATGTACAGAGGATACAGGCGGGAATCCTGCCCGCCAGATCCGTAGCGTCCGTAGGACATGATGCGACCGGCGATCGTGTAGAAGGGTGCCGGCATGAAATACCGGCGGTAATCGGCCAGCAGACCCGTGAAGTTAAGCGTGCCGAACGTCGGCGTGGCTTCGAAACGGTATCGCTGACCCTGCACGGGACTCGTGGGTCCGAAGCTCGCCGTGTCGTGCACAAACGCCGCCGCCGTCGTGCCAAGATTCAGGGTCGACGCGACCTCGACTGTTCGCGTGTTCTGGTTCAGCAGGTCGCCTGTGTTGAGCGAATAGACGCTCGTCTCGATGACCTGATCGAACGCAATCTGACTCACCCCTGCCTGAATCTCGACCCGTTTCGCCCGGTTGATCGGGTACGCCGCAAACCCTGAACCGCTCCGCTCTGTCTGCCGGAAGATGATGGTCTGCTGGATTTCCGCAGGCTCCCCCTGGTAGTTGCCCAGGCTGCTGGCAAAGCCTCCACTCAGGTACGGCACCTGGCCGCCGATGACGCCGTAGTTCCAGCGGTGCGACCGGTCGAGATACCCCACCTGCACCGACGCATTCTGGAAGCTATAGCCGCCTCCGATGCCCGAATCGAACTGCCCCCCGAGGACCAGCACGTGGTTGCCGAGAAAGTCTCCGAACTGGAGTGCGATCCCGCCGCCCAGCGCCGCACCAAATCTATCCACGCCGACACCGATCGTCGGCTGCGAAACCGCCTCGAGCGACAGCCTTGCTTTGTAGGACTCGACGGTAAAGGACGCCGGCGGCGGCAGTCCGAACGATGCGTCGGCCAGCAGCATCGGCACATCTTCCGTTGCCTGGCGATCGACGGCCGGTAAGGTTGCAGCCGCCTTGGCACCGCCCGGCAGTGCCACAATCGGACGCATCCGGTCTGTCGGATCGAGCACGTAGATCGCGTAGTTACCGCGGTCGTACACGCTCACCACGGCTCGCCCGGTGCTTTGTGAAACCGACAGCGCTGGACTTGTGCTCGTAATCCCGCTCACCCCGGTCCCGACCGTCGTCAATTGCACGAGTCCCTCGTCTGACAGGTTCACGCGATACAGGTTTGGAATGCCGTCGCGATTCGAAATAAAGAACAAAGCAGTGCCATCAGCCGACCATTGAGGACTGATGTCCTGTCCCTCTGTGAACGTACGCACTTGATCGATGCGTCCGCTGTCCACATCGATCAGCCCAAGACGATGAGGTCCGATATCCAGAGTGTCGAGCTGAGTGGTGAATCGGTCGGTCGCGAACGCGATGCGACGTCCATCCGGCGACCACGCAGGTTGCAAATCGGCATACGCATCGCTCGTCAGACGCCGCAGCGTGGAGAGGCGGAAGTCGTACACATAGAGATCAGTGAGGCCGCTGCTCATTCCGGTAAAGCAAAGGGCGTGACCATCAGGTGCCCATGTGGGGTTGAAAATCTCGTCGACAGTGCCGATGGGAATCTCGCGCTCTTTCTTGCCGTTCTGGGCGTTGAATACAGCCAGGGCCGGGTGACCCGACACAATCGTCGCGAGCGCGAGCCGCGTGCTCGGTCCGATCCCATGCGCCAGCCGAGTAGATGAACTGGATGCTCGCGAAATGCGGATCGGTGCCCGTACTCGTCAGCTTGCGAACGATCCGGCCGGTCGAAGCCTCCGCCACGTACAGGTCAATCGACAGGTAGCTCCGTGACGAAAGATACGCAACCCATCGTCCGTCGGGGCTGATCGATGGACCCACATTCAGGTCTCCGCCGACCTCGCTGGGTTTGGTGATGAGTCGACCGATCTCGCTGGGCGGCGAGGTGGCAGCGAGGATCGGTTCGTATGCGCGGCGAGTGGCGGTCTGCCAGTCGGCCGACACCTCCGCGCGGCTCATGCCGAGCACTTTCGAGAAGGCGACCTCAACGCCAGCGACTCCGCCAACCGAGAGCATCTCCTTGATGACGTGGTCTCCCCATCGTCCGGCGACGTATGCCCAGAACGCCTGGCCCCACCGATAGGGAAAGTATTTCGGGTTGTCGAGGTCCTTGATCGACGGCAGCTTTTCTTCGCGAACTGCGTCGCGCAGCCACATGGCGGTGTTCGAATCCACTGGACCGATCGACAGATACTCTGCCATGCCTTCGATGAACCACAGCGGGAGGCGTTCGGCGCCATTCAGGCCAGGAGGCGCGCCCGGATTGCTCGTGATGTCGAACTGGAACGCGTGCACAAGCTCATGGCCAATCACGTGATCCGTGTCCGCCAGCGGCCCCGCAAGCGGCAGCACGATTCGACGCTTGACGGGCTCGGTGACACCGCCGGTGCCCTCGCCGAGCGGTCCTTCGATGATGTTGGTCTGCTCGAAATCGACGTGCGACGCATAAAGCACGAGTGGCTGGCGCTTGCGCAGGTCGTGGTTCAGCAGACGCTGCAGGCGCGCATACCAACGCTCAGCCAGGCGCGCGCTGATCTCAACGCCCTCGCGCTCGGCCGGATAGAAGTAAATGTCGAAATGCTGCGTTTGAAGGAGCTGGAAGTCGAACGTGCGGTACTGAATCTTGTTCTGCCCGAAGTACTGGGCCGAAGCCGGCGGAACGAGCGCAAAGAGCTGCGCCGCGATCACCACCGTCGCGGTGACGGCCGCCCGACGAGATACGACCGGAAGCATGCGCGAGCGATCCCCTTCCGCATGCTAGCCGATTTGCCCTTTGCCCTTTGCCATCAGCCCTAGCTGGGCATTTTGCCTTCAAGAGGGCGGGGGTCTCGTGTCTCGAGACGACGGCCGCTTGAAGCGCATCATGTTGGCGAGGCCGCGGTCGGGGTTCATGAGAACGCGTAGGACACGTGCCGTCTCCGGGCTCTTGCCCTGCTCCACTCTCTTGATCACCCGCGCGTCGATGTAGTCCTCCAACACCATCAGGCCAAAGCCGGCGAGCGGTGTGATGACAAGATCCACGTACGCCATCGTCCCGCGATCCTGGCCCACGTTGCCGATGCCTGCCTCCCCAATTGGGGAAAGCTCGTAGGCAGTGCTATACCCCGTCGCCCACGCCAGTCCCTTGAGCCGGCTCGTCCAATACTGGCGGTTGTGCGGGTCCCATTCGAGCACTTTGCCCCGCGGGTCGTTCTGAACCTGGATGAAACCCGTGACGGCGCCCATGAGAGGATGCCCCAGGTAATTCGTCGGCCACGGGTTGCCATCGTCCCAGCCGTGGAGCCCCTCGATCGAGTCGATGTAGTCGGGCCAGAAGGGGCCGCCAAGATGATCGCGTGTCTTTTCCTGCAGCATCCGCAACGAGTGCTGGATCGCCAGGAGGAAGCCCGATTGCGCGAGCGCAGGCCCCCAGTTGAAGCGTTCGTCGTTCTCTGAGGCCAAGTTCGAAGAAGGGGGCGATGTCTTTGGCTCGACGGTCTCGCTCTGGGCTAGTGCGATGGCAGACGAAAGCAGCAGACAACCCGCAGACACCGCAAGGGAACGCATCCGCGGCATCTTTCGATCTTATCGCGAAGCCACCCACTCGCCTATCGGGGAGAGAGGATGGAAACGTCGGCTGTCTTCGTCAAGCGACGGTCGGCGGTGACGAGGGTCAAGTTGAAGGTTCTCGCTGTAGCCACGATGAATCGATCGGCCGGATCCTTGTCAGCCAGACGAATGCGGCACGTCTCCAAGGCCTCTTCCATCGGGCGCTCGCACTATAGTCAGAGACCATGGTCAAATACCATCGGGAGGTCCATGATGCGCCGAGTGACGACTCTTCTGCCGCGTTGCCAGCTTGTGACAAGTCGATGCCTGACGCTTCTCGCCCTGGCACTATCTACGCCGGCTCCGGCATTTGCTCAGGGGCCTGAGCCGGCCGCGACGCTGGCCTTTACGGAAGGCCCCACGGTCGATCGCGACGGCAACGTGTACTTCAGCGAAATGGTCAATCAGCGGATCATGAAACTTGGTTCCGACGGGGTGCTGTCGGTCTTTCGCGAGAAGAGCAACAACGCGAACGGCCTCGTCATCGATCCGGAGGGACGGCTGATCGCGTGCGAAGGCGCCGAATCGAACCGGAACGGCGTGAGAATCACCGGAACGCCACGGGTCACGCGGACCGACCTGCGCACCGGGCAGCTCGAGATTCTGGCCGAAGGCTCTCGGGAAGCGCCACTGAAGGGCCCGAACGACGTCACCATCGATGCCAGGGGTCGCCTCTACTTCACCGACCCGGGTGGCTCCGCCGTGTACCGTATTGACGCGCCGGGTAAGGTCGCGCGACTCGTATCAGCTCCTGACGTCGAACGCCCGAACGGGATTCAGATCTCACCCGACGACAAGACCCTCTATGTGGCCGATTCGTCCGCCCCACCGAACGGCGTACGAGTGCTCTACGCGTTCGACCTGCAACCGGATGGCAGCCTTCGCAATCGACGTGTGTTGTACGACTTCTTGAAGGTTCGAGGCACCGACGGCATGAGCGTCGACGTGCAGGGGAATCTCTACACCTCGTCCGGGTCGCGTGCGACCGCCAATACGGGAATCCATGTGATCTCGCCACAGGGAAAGCTGCTGCAGATCATTCCGATTCCTGAGGACCCGATAACCAACAACGCGTTCGGCGGGCCGGATATGAAGACGCTCTACGTCACGGCCGGCAAGACGCTATACAAGGTGCGAACCGAAATCGCCGGTTTGCCGCGCTAAGTGAACGACGCCACCCATTGGGCTCCTTCGATATGCTGCCGCGTCTGAATCTGAGGCCTGCTTGCAACTGAAGGCACGCGCGTGTCTTGCGGCGCTCGCACTCGCGGCGGCCGGGGCCGCGCAGGGAGGGCAAGGGCCCGACGACCATCCTTCCGTCACGGTTGGCGGCAAGACGTACACGCCGGCGTCGATTCTGGCGCGCAACATGGGGACCGTCGAGGACCAGGAAACCGCGTTTCCGCCGCACCGGATCATCGGCAGCGTCTATTACATCGGCACGCGAACGCTCAGCTCGTTCCTCATCGTGACGCCCCAGGGCCATGTCCTCCTCGATACGACCTACGAGCGAAACGTGGCTGTCCTCCAGAAATCCGTGGAGCAGCTTGGGTTCAAGTTCTCGGATATCAGGATCGTGCTCGGCAACCACGCGCACGGCGATCATCAGGAAGGCGATGCCCTCGTCAAACAGATGACCGGCGCGCAGGTGATGGCGATGGCGGAAGATGTGCCGGCGCTGGAGGCGATGAGGCCCGGCGGTAAGGCACATCCGATCGACAGAATCCTGCACGACGGCGACACCGTGTCGCTTGGCGGTGTGACGCTGTTCGCGCATCTGACGGCGGGCCACACCCGCGGCGCGACAACCTGGACCATGAAAGCCGCGGAAGGCGGGCAGACCTACGACATCGTCTTCTTCACCAGCCTGCGCGCAGGCGGCACGATCACGCCGGCGATTGCCGCGGAATTCGACCGCACGTTCACGCGCCTCCGCACACTTCCATGCGACGTCCCGCTTGGCGATCACCCCGCGCAGTACGACATGCAGGCGAAGTACGCACGGCTCAAAGCCGGCGCGCCGAATCCTTTCATCGATACAGGTGGTTGCCTCGCGGAAGCCGACATTCAGGAGGCGATGTATCGAGCTGTTGTCACCGAGCAGCGGGGACGATAAATTCGCCCTACCTGTCCTACCCGCCCTACCTGCCCTACCCGCCCTACCTGCCCCATTAGCCCCACCAGCCTTCGCACTCGCCGGACTGGTCGTGGTAGGGTGAGCCCTGAGGGGCAAATGACTATCCAGGAATGGATCGACACGTACGAGCGCGCATGGCGGGACAAGGACGCAGAGCTGGCGGCGAGCCTCTTCACGCCGAACGGGGTGTATTGTTCGCATCTCCTGCAGGAGCCGGCGATCGGACCAACGGGCGTCGCAAACTACTGGCGCAACGTCACCTCCACCCAGTCCGACATCGATGCGCGGATGGGCACGCCGTTTATCGCGGGCTCGAGAGTCGCCGTCGAGTTCTGGACCCGGATGAAGAGCTCGGGCAACGCCGCCACCGTCGCCGGCTGCATGCTGCTGCGTTTCGCGGACGATGGCAGGTGCGAGGAACTGCGCGAGTACTGGTTCTTTGAAATGGGCGACCACGCCCCGCCGGCGATCTGGGGCCGCTGAAACACCCTACCGGCCTCACCAGCCCTACCCGGCCCACCCGCCCTCACCTGAACGGCGGATTCTGAATCATGGTGCGGAGCGACTGCAGCGTCTGCTCCGAGCCGACGAACAGGTCCCCCGGATTGCCGCGATACTTCAGCATGTCCGCGTAGATGGGACCGGCCTGATACAGATTGAGACCCAAGCCGGCGAGATATTGAAGTCGCAAGTTGCGGTCCCGGTTGATCGCTGCATCCTTAAGCCAGGGCGTCATGTCAGACGCCCGGCCCGCAAAGGTCGCGAACAGATCTGTGGCCGAGCTGAACCCAATCTGTCGAAGCGATCGCATGAGCGGTTCGTATTCCGGACGACCGAGGCGCACCTGAATATCATCGACGTTGATGTGCAACGGGGCGACCTTCCCTACCAGGACCGTATCGTAGCCTTCGCCGTTCGTCGTATTGCCAAACACCACGCCGTTCGGAAACGCCTCGAAGAAGGTGGCGAGCTCGCTCTTCACCGCTTCGGGGCTGCTCTCGTACAACTGCACGAACAGCGTCACCACGCCGCCCGGATTCAGATGCTTCTTCACTTCCTCGAAGAATTCCCGCGTGTAGAGCATCGCCGCGCCCTTCACCCAGGGATCGAGCGGATCCGACGTGATCCCGTCGAATTTCTCATGCGTCGTCTGCAGATAGTGCCGCCCGTCGTCAATGACGATGTGGACCTTCGGGTTCCTGGCGACATTGAAGTTGTGTTCGCCGAAGTAGGTCGACACGACCTTCGGGACGAGCGGCTCGATTTCGACGATGACCTCACGTTCGACGGCGGGGTCGATGGACGCGGCGCCGGCGGTGGCCCCGGCTCCAAAGCCGATGACCATCACTGAACGCGGCCGAGGAGGCAGAAGCGTCGTGAGGTGGCCCAGCATTCGCTGCAACCGCATGTCCTGGGGCTCGCTGGACGCCTGCACCTTCCCCGCGTTGTGATAGTTCAGAACGCCGTCCGACAGCCGGGAAACGGCCACCGACGCCATCATCCCTTCGCCCTTGTAGATGATCTCCCGGGCCTGGCTGGTGCGGGTCGCTGTGTAGCGTCCGTACGCGATGAGCAGACCCGGAATCTCCGGCACGGTGCGAATCAGAAGCGCGCCAAGGGCAACCGCGACGACTACAAAGGCGATGCTCGGCATCTGGGAGCGCCAGCCCTTCGTACCCTCTCGAGTCAGGACCGAGTCGATCAGGATCAGGCCCGAAATCAGGCTGACAATGATGAGGACCTGCTGGGCGTGCTGGCTGCCAATCCACGCGATGAGAACGAGGCTGGCGCCAAGCGATCCGATGATGGCTCCGAGGGTGTTGGCCGCATAGAGTCCGCCGACGAGCCGCGCGGGATCGCGGCTGCCGGCAGCGGCGGACGCAAGCGCCAGCGGAAAACTTGCGCCCCACAGAATCGCGCCGGGCAGCACGGCCCAGAGACAGCGCGCCATGTCGAGCTGCATCGTGAACCACGGGTCGGTGGAAATCGAAGGATTGATCGGCCAGTACGGGAGCGACTCCGTCAGCACGTGCGCTGTCCAGGCAATCGCGCCGCACAAGAGCAGCTGGCACCAGGCGAGCGCCATGCGTGGTCTTGCTATTCCGCGCGCGACAGCAGAGCCGAGGCTGCTGCCGATCCCGAGACCGATCAGAAACGCGGCGACAATCAGCGAGAACGTGTAGACGGTGGCGCCAAAGAGGAGCGACAGAATCCGTGTCCAGATCACTTCCGCGGCCAGCGCCGTCATCCCGGACAGCGCGATAACCAGGTACACGATGGCCGCTTCAGGTACCCGCTCTATCGAAGACGGCTCCGAGGGCCGCTCGAGATACGGCGCCCGGGCGGCGATCGACCACCCGACCAGCGCCACTACGACGTTGACGGCGACTGCGGCGTACGTGGTGATCGCGATGTCATACACGCGCATCAGATAAAAGCCCGCAAGGAGGCTTCCCACCACGGCCCCGACGATATTTCCCCCGTAGAAGAACCCGAGCCATGACACGCCTCGAGGTGTTGTCTCGAGCCACCGGGAGATGGCGGGCAACGTCGCACCCATGAGAATCGTCGGTGGAAGCAGACAAATGCCCGCCGCAACGCCGCGGAAGAGGATGCCGACAAGGCCGGTACCGGCCCACGCCGAGTACGCGCCGTTGACCACCGGCATGCCCCACAGCAGAAGCACGCCGATTACACCAATGCCCGCCTCGAGCAGCGCGTAGACGCGCAGCGGATGACGACTCGGCGCGATGAGACGCGGCAGCGCGATGCTGCCGATGCACATGCCACCCATGAAGGTGCCGAGCAGGACGCCAAGCGAGACAGCCGACGATCCGATCACGAGCTCCAGCAGCTGGAACCAGACGACTTCGTACATCAACGCCGCACAGCCGCTGCCTATGAAGAGGACGAGCAGGACTGGCAGAAATCGGCGCGGCACGGCGGGCGAATCTGCGGCGACGTCCATCTACGGCAGGCGAGCGTAGCACAGGACGTCAGCGCGCGCCCCGGGGGTGAGATTCGGAAACTCTACGAAATGCGGCAGGGTGCTCTCGCACGCAAAGCCGCATTTCTCGAGAACTCGGGCTGACGGCCGGTTGTCCAGGTGGCACAGCGCGTACAGGCGACGCACAGCCGCGGATCGAGCGAGATCAATCATCGCGGTCAGGGCTTCGGTTGCGAATCCCTGGCCCCAGCAGTCTTTGGCAAACACGTACCCGGTCGCCGCGCGATCGAGCGCTTCGAACGCGAGACCCGTTCCACCTAGCAGGCGGCCATCGTCGCGGGCGAAGACAAGGTACGGCCCGGCCGGCCATTTGCGCCATTCATCGTCGCTGAACGCGACGAATGCGCGCGTCTGCGCCAGCGAGACGTGAACGGGCCAGCTCAGGTAACGAGTGACGTCGGGATCACTGGCGTAGCGGCTGAAGATCGTGTGCACGTCCGCGGGCCGCGGACGCTGGAGCACGAGCCTGGTCGTGACGATTCGTTCTGACAGCGGGGACACGGGCCGCGCCGGCGCCCGGGACCGGGCACCGGCACCATGATGCACGAAGTCGGCCTGAACTATTTCAGGTGCTTGCCGACGAGCTTCGTCATCTCGAACATGTTCACAGACGCTTTGCCGCCAAAGATCGCCTTGAGCGTCGCGTCGGCGTTGATCATCCGCCTGTTCTTCTTGTCTTGTAGGCCGTTCTTCTTGATGTAGGCCCACATCTTCTTGGTCACCTCGGTACGCGGAAGCGGTTTGCTGCCGACGACTTCCGCGAGCGTTGCGCTCGGCGAGACGGGGCGCATAAATGCGGCGTTGGCTTTCCGTGCTGTTTTCTTGGCCATGCGATCTCCAGTGGCGGCACGCTAGTGTGCTGCCGGAAGACGCATTGTAGACGTATTCGAGGGCTTTCGTACACTCTGATTCGGCCCGGGGGCGGATATCTACCGGCTCGAAGCCAGGGCCTCGAGCGCTTCGCCGGTCAGTCTGAAGGTCGTCCAGTCGTCCATAGGCCGTGCGCCCGCTCGACGGTAGAAGCCGATGGCCGGCTCGTTCCAATCGAGGACCGACCACTCCATTCGGTGGCATCCGGTCGCTACCGCCACGGACGCGACGTGGGCCAGGAGTTGGCGACCGAAACCGCGCCCGCGCCAGTCCGGATAGACGAACAGGTCCTCCAGATACAACCCTGGCGCCCCGCGGAACGTCGAGAAGTTGTGAAAGAAGAGGGCAAAGCCGACCGGCTCGGTCCCGACCAGCCCCAGAACCGCCTCGGCATAACGACGCTCGCCAAACAGAGACCGGCGAAGGCCCGCCTCGGTCGCGACGACCTGGTCGCCGAGCTTCTCGTAGACAGCCAGCGCCCTGATCATCCGCAGGAGGACGGGGACGTCGGCCTCGGATGCCGGCCGGATGAGGAAGTCGGAGTTCACTTGCCGGTCAGCTCGTCCACCAGTGACCCGGCGTCGTACAGCTTGCGAAGTGCCTCAATGATCACCGAGCTATGGACCGCGACGGCGCGGTTGGTGACGTCGGAATAGACGAAGCGTCCAACCAGGCTCTCGATGTTCCCGTCGAAAATGATACCGACGAACTCGCCGTTGCGATTGATGACGGGCGAGCCGGAATTGCCTCCGATGATGTCGTTCGTGGTGACGAAATTCATCGGCGTGGACAGGTCCAGCGACGCTCGACGTTCGAGGTATCGGCCCGGCAGGGCGAAAGGCGGCTTCTGATCGAATGCGAATGAGCGCTCGAACAGCCCGAACAGGGTCGTCTTGGATGGCGCGAGCGTGCCGTTCATCGGGTAACCCTTGACCTGACCATACGAAAGCCGGAGCGTGAATGTCGCATCGGGATACGTTGAGTGCCCATAGACGGCGAATCGGGCCTGCCCGATCTTTTCTCCAGCGGCTGTCTCGACGCTCGTCACCTGATCGTCCATCTGCTTCTGATTTTTTCTAGCGAAGCCACCCGCGGTCCTCGCGAGCACCACCAGCGGATCCGTCGAGGCCGCCAGCCCTGAAACGCCCGAAGCGGCGAGCGCTTTTCGCGCCGACGGATCGGCCAGTTTCGTCCCGGTCACGGCCTCTTTGGCGACGGCGGCTGGACTTCTGCCCTTCAGGACGGCGACGTTGAACGGATCCGAGGGCCCGAGCTGCTCCAGAGCTTCCTGAAGCGAGTCGGCAAGCAGCACCTCGTCGAGCGCCGGGTACACTGGCGCCGGCGAGAAGAGCGGAAGCTCGAGCGCCGGAAGCTGCGACTCGTGATAGCCATCCAGCCGCTCGGCATCAGGTTTGGCTTTCTCCTCGATGTAGCGAACCAGCGACGAGGCCAGGCCGGCCATGCTCGAGCCCCGGAGCTGCTGGTAGCGACTCGCCTTGTACAACGTTCGATTCACTCGCTCGGCCGCCGCAATCGCATCCCAGGCGCTGCCATAGGCGGCTTTCCACTCGGGATTGCCTTCGATCCGCGCACGAAACTCGCGCTCTTCCGTGCGCTTTTTTTCGAAAAGCGAGACGTCATTCAACCCCTGCAGCTCGCCGTGGTATGCCTTCAGCGCGTTCTCGAGGCTGAACGTGATGTTGGCGGCCTGACGCGTCTGTTCTCCTCCTTGGGACGCATACTTGCGAAGCGCCTCCAGTCGGCGAGTGACGACGCCAATCGACGTCGGGTAGACGACATCGCGCTCAGTCTCGAGCTGAGCGGCCGTATCGAGACGGTCGGTGGAGCCAGGATGGCCGGACACGAAAACCAGCTCGCCGTCAGCCGCGCCCTTCTCCGACCATTTCAGATAGTCAGCGCTGGCCACCGGGGCGTCGTTTTCGTAGACGCGGAAGAGTGCAACGTCGAGGTCGTAGCGGGGAAACGTAAAGTTGTCAGGATCGCCGCCGAAAAAGGCCGCGATCTGCTCGGGCGCAAAAACGAGCCGGACGTCCGTGTACTTCTTGTACCGGTAGAGCCAGTACTCGCTTGATTGATACAGCGAGACGACGTCCGACCTGAGGCCTGTCGCAGAAGCGCTCTCCTGCTGGATGGCAGCAATCGCCTTCTTGCGCGCCTCGAGGGCGCGCGCCGCCGGCATGCCTTTCGAAACGGCACCCTGAACACGAGCCGTGACGTTTTCCATGGACATCAGGACGTTCAGCTCCAGATCGGGGCACTTCAATTCGTCTGCGGCCGTCCTGGCGAAGAAACCGTCGGCAACGTAGTCCTTTTGAGGTGTCGAGACTTTCTGGAGCTGACCGAAAGCCACGTGATGATTTGTCAGCACAAGGCCGCGCGGACTGACAAACGATCCTGATCCGCCGTCGTTGAAGCGAACGCTCGAGAGCCTGATGTGATCGAGCCAGGCCGGGGTCGGCGCGAAGCCGAACTTGTCGCGAAGCTGGGCGAGCGGCGGGTTGTCGAACGTCCACATGCCCTCATCGGCTTTGAGAAGCGGTGTGGACACCCACTGACCGCAGATCGCGGTCAGAAGGCTGGTACAGACAAACACGCGCGGGAATCTCATCAGAAGCTCCAGGGTTCCGGGTTCCGGGGTTCCATGGTTCCGGGTTCGTGAAGTGTACCCGAAGCGTTCGTCCCGCGAAGGGCGCCTGCGGTTACTTCGTCCCTCGGATGATATCGTTGGTACCGTATGTCACTGATTGATCCCGGAAAGAAGGCGCCGGCGTTCGCGCTCAAGGACCAGACCGGCAAGACCCATTCGTTGGCCGATTACGCGGGCCGGCCTCTGGTGCTCTACTTCTATCCGAAGGACGACACGCCGGGCTGTACGAAGGAGGCGTGCGCATTCCAGGACGACCTACCCAGGTTCAAGACCAGCAAGGCGGCGGTGCTGGGTGTCAGCGGGCAGGGCGAGGCGAGCAAAGCCAAGTTCGCGGCGAAGTACAAGCTGACGTTCCCGCTGCTCGCCGACGAGAACTACGAGATTGCGGAGAAGTACGGGGCGTGGCAGAAGAAGCTGCTCTACGGCCGTACGTTCATGGGCGTTTCACGGACGACCTATCTCATCGGCCCGGACGGCCGTGTCGTGAAGCGCTGGGACAAGGTGAAGGTCAACGGGCACGCGGAACAAGTCCTCGATGAAATCAAGAAGCTCTAAGGTTCCGGGTTCCAGAGTTCCGGGTTCCAGAGTTCTTGGTTCCGACGTCTTGCGTCTGAACCTGGAACTCCGGAACCTGGAACCTAACTATGCGTCCCCCCCGTCGAGTGATGCATGAGCACGTCCCAGTGCTCGCCCGCGTGTTCGACCACGGAAGGCAAATCATCCGGCAGCAGGTAGCGATCCTTCACCAGCGCGGCGCCTGCTTCCTGCACGAGCGCGAGATAGCGTTCGCGACTCGCATAGCGCTCTTCAATCGACAATCGCGGATCCCGAGTGTGCTCGCGGTCGGCTTTCGTGACGATGAAGGGGACGTACGAGCCGAGGAGCGGAAAGAGCTGTCCTGGCGCGCCGATCGCCGGTTTGCGGAAGTTCCATCCGGTGTACGTGGCAAGCGGCACGGCGACGTCGGGCAGCCTGATGCCTGCGCGTTCGTTCCCGTCCTGATCGACCTGCGGGACAAGATAAGGCATCGTGGAACCAGGTGCTCCTTCATCCGCAATCAACGGATTGATTCCGCGCCGCGGGGCGGGGAGAGCACGGGGTGACGCGACGGCCGGAATGGTGGGAAAGGCGACATCAGCGGCCGCAACCAGCGTGCCGTCCTGAAGGCGCGGATATCGGCTGGCTGGCGGCCCGACACGGTCCCGGACCCACTTGTCCATCGACACGAACAACGCCCGCATGCTCCACCAGTAGTTGTTTGGATTGTCCTTCTGCTGCCCTGTGGTCACGGTCGAAGGGAACCTGGACGGTGAGTGCTGTGCGCCGGCGAACATGTAGATGCGCTCGTTGTCGGGCAGCACAAGATCTCTCGAGCCATCCACTGCCGTATGTATGAGCGCCGCTGCCCTCGATCCACCCCGGTACTCCACTCCGGTGTTCGTATAGAAAATCTTCGGCTGGTGGTCTCTTGCCCGTGCGTTGTCGAGCGCCCCCTCTTCGACGTTGGTCACAGGGTCGCGTTGTTTCGTATCAGCGAACGGAAAAGAGGTGGCCGAGTTGGCGCCCAGGCCAATCGGCGTGGCCCATCGGTGGTTGACGTCCGTCCGCGACGCACCGGCGATGTGAGCCATCACCGCGTCGAACACCTGACGGTTATGTTCGTCAGTGTTGAAGCCGTTATAGAGAAAATCGCGCAGGAACCGCCCACTCTGAGAGCTGCCGAATGCGTAGGCGTACTTCGCAGGCGCCAGCGCATCGGCGGTGTATCTGAGCCATGAGGTGGTATCCCTGATTGCCGCAAGACCGAGCCCTGAAACGGACGGGTTCTCGGCGGCATAGGTGATTTCGTAGAGGCGACCTGGTTCGAAGCCGCCTTCCAGCGTGACGACATTGCCCAGCAGTCGCCACCTGGCTCGCGGAATCGTCGTCGGTGTTCCGGTCGGGCCATCCCGCACGGTGAGCGTGCCCGTCACTGTGTCCGGATTGATGACCGAATAGCCTGTCAGCTCCCGTACCGCGAATCCTTCTTCTCTGGCGTCAGGAGTGAAGCTCGCGCGAACCATCCCCGAGACGCCCCTCGCAACGGGCACCTCGATCCGAATGCTGCCCGGACGCGCCGGAATGTCGAATTCCCACCCGACCCATACGATGGTGTGACCCTGACGCAGCAGAAATCCGTCGCCGAACTCGGGTTCTGTCGTGAGGTCATGGGAGGGTGCCGCGCGGTTGAAGCTGGTCAACACCGTCTTCGTTCCGCGATTGACAATGTCGATGAGCGCAACGCCGCTCGCGTGCGCGGGATCTTTCGGCTTGAGGATCGACAAGTCGGCCGAGAACTCAACCTGACCCGCGGCGTTCCGGGGCGCCTTGTCGATGTCGGCAATCACGCGATTGCGTGGGGCGTTCGGATCGACGACGAAGTGGACACGGCCGACAATCAGCTCGTAGGCGCCGGCCTGACCAAACAGGTACCCCGCAAGCACGTCCTTGCGGGACGTCACCTCGACGCGGGCTACATCGGCGCTGACCAGCGCGGGGAGCAGCAGCGTCACCGCCAGACCAATGAACGTCGTGCGCGCTCGAGTCACCTCTGCCTCCTTCCGCTACCCCATCGGCTTACTTGCGTCCCGACCGCCCGCCGACAGCCAAGGATAGCGCGTCGTGTCCAGGCCGGCGTAATCCGGATCCAGATAGATGAAGCATCGCTGAATCAAGAAATCGCGTATCTCAAACACGTCGCACCAGCGTCCTGCGTGGGACACGCCCGCACGCCAGGCGCCATCCTGGTGCACACCCGCACTCGTTCCCTCGACGGCGAACGTATCGGTTTCGGTCATGATCCAGTTGAAGGTCGCGTAGTCGTGCAGGATGGTGCGGATCAAGCCCCCGAAATCAGTAAAGAGCTGCGTGATCTCTTTCTTGCCGGTGGCAAGGCCCCACTTCGGAAAGAACACCTGGGCGTCGTCGGCAAACAGATCCAGGATGCTGCCGCCGGTGGACGTCTTGCCCGCGTTGTCGAACGCCTTCAGATACTCGAGCGCCACCGACTTGCGCTGCTCGTCCGTCATCGTCTGTCTGGCGATCGCCGCCAGAACTCCTGCGCTACGTCAGCTTTTCTCGATCTCCTGCGAGGATCACCCCCGCTCGCCGCTACGACTGGCCGCCTCTCATTGTTTGCCTGTCCTGCAGGTTTCGACCTCGGCCATCATGTGGCCGAGTTGAGAGTTCAAACCGAATCCCTGGCCGTATCGGCCGCCCCGAAGCGAGCGGATGAAGGTACTGCTGTCGTCCAGCGGCAGCATCGTGACATTGGCGCAAAAGTCACCCCAGCTGCCGTCCTGCTGGAGGTACATCTCGACGTTCGAAAGGTAGAAGGCAGAGACCACCGCGCCCTTATCTTTCAGGTATTGCCCCACCGCCCGAATCGCCTTGGGGCCGGCAAAGTTGCCGACGATCGGCACGACCAAGTTCCGCGACTCGAGGTTCTTCAGAAATCTGAAGTTGTCTTCTGTATTCAAGTAGCTGTGGGCGACACCCTCGGCATCTGTGGCAATCATCAAGTCGGCGTACGTCGGCTGTCGACCGCCACCGTAAAAACCGGTACCGGTTGACGAGTACTGCAAACGCGGACCGTACGTGGCAAACGCGTTGAATACGTACTCGATCCCTGATTCGTCGATATCGGAAAGGGTGAAGCCGTGTGTTTTCTCCAGCCGCTCGCGAACGGCCTTCAGTGTTTCGGTGTACAGCTCGTCGCTGCGATCGACCGTGGAAAACGCGTCGAAGATATCCGCTGCGGTGGCAGACTCGGCCAACCCCTGGGGTCTCTTCCTTGAAAACAACCGCGACACGAATTCGCCCCGATCGGCGGACATCTCGAATATGGCTTTGTAAAGCAGCTGCAGATCGAGGTTGCCGCGTCGAATGTCGATGATGAACGCCACGGCCGGCCTGAGCGCGGCCATATAAGTGAAGTTCTGCTCGGGCCCGACACCTACGTACGCACGGCCCGACTTCGCCGTCTTCATGAGCTCAGGCAACACATACTGCAGCCACTGCTCGTTCGACAGCAGATTGTCGGACCTGAAGCGGCCGTCTACCTCAGAGAATTCGGTGGTCAGTTTCCAGAATTCCTGATCGGTGAGGCGTTCGGGGACGGTTTGAGCGGCGGTTCGAACGTCGAGCAGAAGTGACAGCGCGACGAGGCAAACCGGAACAAACGAGCCTGCAAGCATCAGCCAACGACGTCTTGTCATGTCTCCACCCCGACTCGTTCAGCCCTCGGTCGTGTGGCGATTCTAACCTAGTCCCCCGGGGAATTCGTGGATGGCGACGACGGCCTCGAGCGGCACCTTCCCGTAAACATGCGGAAAAAGCTCGGCGCCGCCCTCGAGGTTTTCGTCCCGGACATCGCAAGTCAGCCTGTTCCGATCAATCTCGAGGACCACCAGATCGGTCCGACCTCGAAAAAACCGGGCTGCTACTCCGTCCAGCTGATGTTTGTAGGAGCAGTGCACGAAGCCTTCGATATCGAACGTCCGCGGCACGTACGTGCCTGACGATTTCGCCGCTTCGGCTTCCCCCGCCGAGGTGATGTGGAAGATAGTCATTGGTCGTTGGTCGTTAGTCGAATGACTAACGACGAATTTCGACCTCGACCACCTGCAGCGGGGAGTCGCCGGTGTTCCGAATCTCGTGGCCATCGCCGGTGTCAAAGAATGCCCATTGACCCGGCTCGTTCAGCTCGAACTTCATCGCTCCCGTCGCACGCCCGTGTCCGTCTGAGGTCTGCACCACCACGACCGGTGTCTGGTGGCGGTGCGGTCGGGTCGACTCGCCTTGAGCCAGCGTCTGCCGATAGGCCCGAAACCATCGGTTGGTCAGCTCCGCCGGCGCATCGAAGCCAGCCTGCTCCTGCGTGGTCGCTTCGTTGCCTGGTGTTTCGTTCATGACCACGATGGCTCGCGTCAGGTGATCGCCGATGTTCTGCAGTCGATGAGTCAGCGGCTGGGTGAAATAGCTGATTGTGCTCGTAACACGAGGTCCGGTGACGGTTGGAGGTGGGGGCAACGGGCGATCCCCCTGCGGCAGATTGCGTGGCGGCCCGGGCGTGCCCCAGTCCTGACCGAGAACCTGAGTCCTCGCCTGCGAGCTCGCCAGGTTGATGTACAGAATGGGGGCTTCGTGAGTATGGAACCAGGTCGTCGTTCCTGGTGGAATCTGCAGGTCCAGAATCCGCGTCGGACCGTACTGGAAGACCTGACGATGATGCGGCTCGTGGTAGACGGGAACGATCGGCTCCTCGCCCGAAAGGCGAGCGACCGCGCAGAGGAGCCCGAGTATTCCTGTGACACAGAGCGTCCGACGTCGCATGACCGACCTCCTCATCATCCTCAGGGATGACCTGCCAGGACCGTTGAAGCGCTGCGCGCCGGAGCGTATTCGACACGCCCGTCGGCGTGTCGCGCGAAGCGACCTTGTTCGCGTGGATGGACTGGCGCGTCGGCCGGCCACGGCCAACCGCCGAACTGCGTCCGCCGGTAGTCGGCAAACGCCTGCTCCAGCTCCGGGCGCGTGTTCATGACAAATGGCCCGTACTGGGCGACCGGCTCGGCGATTGGTCGGCCTTGAAGCAGCAAGATTTCGATCGGTCCGTCGGTCGCGCGAAGCTCGACAGCTTGATCCGGATGAACCTGGATCGCGGCAGGGCACGGGACGGTGCGATCGCCAACCTTCAGCTTTGAACCCGCGAACACGTGAAGCGTTCTGACCGTCCCTCCGTCGTGGGCCGGCGGCAGCGTCCAGCCTGCTCCGTGCTCCATGGCGATCGACCAGATCGCGAGATCCGCTTCGGGGTGAGCCGCCCACGAATGCGGCGGCGGCGCCAGCGGTTTGACGTCGTCGAGCGCGCCGGCTATGACGGTCACGTCCACGCCGCGACCGGCCGCATCTGTGAAACGCCGGCGTGGAATGTCAGCGTCCCAGAACATCGTGAAATACGGTGGGACGAGCTTGTCTTTCGCCGGCAGATTCAACCAGATCTGGAACAACTCCAGCCGGTTGGGGCTCTTGTCATTCAGCAGCGGAAACATCTCGCTGTGCACCACGCCTGCTCCTGCGGTCAGCCATTGCACGTCGCCCATGCCGAAACGGGCAGTCGCCCCGAGCGAATCCCAGTGGTCGATGTAACCTTCGCGCACAATGGTGACGGTTTCGAACCCGCGATGCGGATGCTGTGGAAACCCGGGGACGACATCGCCGTGGTACATCCGCCAACCGTCGGTTCCCGCGAAATCCTGTCCGATCTCGTGTCCGGCCAGGGACGCAGCTGGACCCAGACGATCGTTGCCTGCTGGATAGCGATCGATGTGATGGACGCAGAAGAGGAACGGGTCTGTCGTCTGCCAGCGCGAGTCGAGCGGCGTCACCGAGACGATGGGATCCGGCATGACGACACGATACGCCAACCCTCACGCCTGCGTAAACCAGGGCTAGGAGTGTGCGTTCTTCTTAGGTGCTTCGTGCCTGGTGCCTCGTGGGTACCGGGTGCAGGGTGCTTCGTGCGGAGATCCCCCTGCTGCACCCGCCATCTTGATGCCGCACCAGGGACGAGGCACCACGAACCCACCCCCGGCACCAAGCAGTCGGAACCAGGAACGGTCAACCTGACGGACCTGGAAGCCGCTAACTCTCGAGGTCGACCGTAATGTCAGTCTTGACCGAGTTGGCGATGTAACACTGTTCGTGGGCATGGTCGTGCAACCGTTCAAGGTCGGCCCGCGATGGCGTCTTCGTGGCACTGAACACAATTCTCGGCCGCAGCACGACGCTACTGACCCACGGAATACCGCGATCATTCTTTGTCATCGTCCCCACCGCGTCGTCTTCGTAGCTCGTCACCTCGAATCCCGATTTGTACGCGAGATAGAGGAACGTGAGCAGATGACAACTCGAGATGGCCGCGACGAAGGCCTCTTCCGGGTCGACGTTTGCCTCGTTGCAGAAGGGCTTGGGTACGGCAGCTGGTGATGGGGATGCGGGCACCGTGACGCCGCCGTCAAAGGTCCAGGTGTGCTCCCGCGAGAACGTCCCCTTCAGGAAGTCGCCCCGCGAGTGCGTCCATCGAATCGTGGCCTTGTGTTCGGACATTGTTCCTCTGGCTGCTCGCCCGGGGGGCTGATCGCAGGATGCTCGAGTGAGTGTAACTCGCGTTGGCCTCCTCTGAACGCCAAGCCCGGCTCCGGGGCCGGACCGCCCAGGGAGGTCACCGCAAGGCTCGTCTCGAGAAGTCCACGTCTGGTACGCACAAGTCGCTCACCGCTGAGCAGTGTCAGCCAGGATGTGATCGAGTTGCTGAGCAATTTCTGCACGGAGTCGCGTAACTTCTTCGCGGAGCTGGCGAATCTCGTTGCGTATTTCGTCACGCAACAGCAGTTCGGTGGCTGCACGCGGGAATCGATCCGCGCGCCCAGTGTAATTTCGACGCGCCGCAGGTCGGCGCGCAGCGCGCCGAGCGCTTCTGATGTGATGTTCATCGACGTGAAGACTGGAGTCTGGCTGGAGAGCATGCGAACGCCGTGCCGGAAGACTCTGCGACCAGCGCGTGAGCAGCTGGCGAGCGATCGGATACTCGCCGACCTTCGTCCACTGTGCTGTTCCGTACTTGGCAAGGTGGATGCGCGGCCGCGTTCAGCTCGCCCGGCCATATCCGAAGAACGGCCAAGCCCGCGAGGCCGAGGCTATCGAAGCGTAGATGCTGAGCTGTGGCCCTCTCTGATCCAGACTACCCGCTGTTCGTCGAGCTTCGTGAACGCCAGGCCATCAAGAACTGATTCTCGGGAACGGACCGCAGCCTTGACTCTCCTTCATCGCGGGTCTAGTCTGGCGAAGGACTGATCCACCTTCCATCAAGAGGAGACGCGTGAACACAGACGGATAGAAAGGAGAACGACCATGTGCGCCCGCACACCGCGATTGCTCATCACCGCAACACTGGGTGCCGCGATTGCCGTCTGGGCTGCGCACCCCTCCTCCGCGCGGGCCCGGAACGCCGCCGGCAGCGACGAAGACCAGCTGCTGCTGGGAACCTGGCACCTCAACGTTGCGAAGTCGAAGTATCGGATCGGCGCGCCGCCGAAAAGCCAGACGCGGATCTACGAACCGCAGGGCGAAAGCGTCAAGGCCACTATCACCACCATCTACCGGGACGGACGCTCGACCACCGTCGGGTACGTCGCCAGTTACGACAGCCTCGAATACGCGGTCACCGGATCGCCCGACGCCGACACCATCGCGCTGAAGAAAGTCGCGCCGCGTACCGCTGAAGTGACGCTGTCGCATGCAGGCAGGGCCACGGCCAGCGTCCGCCGCGTCATCTCAGAAGACGGCCAGTCGATGACGATTGCTTACAAGGGAGAGGTACTGGGCCAGGAGGTCGACTACGTCGCCGTGTACCATAAACAGAAGTAGAGCGCACGCCCCGAATCATCTGGATGCGCGGCCGCGTTCAGCCCGACCGGTCAGTAAATCGATCCGGCGTCGTTTCCCGGACGACTCTATCAGCTGGTCCAGCCGGCGCAGTCTCGTGTCGTCCTTCTTGGCACTCATCACCCACCAGATGGCCGTCCGGCGGTAACCGGGCGGCTGCTCGCGAAAGAATGCAAATGCCGTCTTGTTCGACCTGAACCGTCGCTCCAGCGCAGAGCTGAGACTTCTGAGACGGTTTTCGTGGGAATAAATTGCGGACCTTGCCGGGTCGCGACGCTCGAAGGCCTCGAGCCCTGCCAGACTCAGCAGGCCAAGCTGCCGAAGTTCACCCACGCGCTTGATGTTGACAGCGCTCCACACGCTCTTCGCCTGTCGCGGCGAGAATCGGTGCATGTAGGCATGCTCGTCCAGGCGTCTGACAATGCCGTCGATCCACCCGAAGCACAGCGCCTGATCCAGGGCTTCTCCGTACGTGATGCCCTTCTTGTTCGAGCTCTTCTTGTAGAAACCGATCCACAATTCCCGCGCGGTGCGGTGCTCCTTCACCAGCCACGCCCTAAACGCGGCAGGCGACTTGAAGAAGACAGGCTTCATCGTGAACTCTGGAACTCGGAACCCTGGAACTCTGGAACCCTGGAACCTGGAACCCTTAGAGTGTCCTCGTCTGGCCCCCATCAACATCGACGATGGCGCCGTGGCAATAAGCGGCCACAGGCGAGGCAAGGAACGCGACCACACGAGCAATCTCGAGTGGTTGTCCGAACCGCGCGACGCCGAACGCGTGCGCCATTTCCTGTTCAGCCTTGGCCGGGTCAAGCCCTCGCTCTGACGCGAAACTGTGAATCCGCGTCTGAAGACGCTCGGTCGCGATACCGCCAGGATTGATCGCGTTGACGCGCACGCCGTCCTGGACGCCCCGGTCAGCTAGCGCTTTGGTCAGGTTGAGCACTGCGGCGTTCACGGCTCCGCCGATCGTGAACTCAGCGGTTCCGGTGCGCCCACCGACGCCGACGATATTCACGATGCTGCCGTGCGACTTCTGGAGGTGTGGCCAGGCGGCGCGGCTGCCCCGCATCGCGCCGTAGAACTTCAGGCCGAAGCCGTCAGCCCAGTCCTCGTCGGACAGCGTGAAGAAATCGCCGCGCTTCGTGGCGCCGGCGTTGTTGACGAGCAGGTCCAGCTGTCCGAACCTCGCAACCGTCGCGGTAACGACCGCCGCTGGAGCCTCGGGCTGCCGAAGATCAACAGCCTGGACCAGGCTGGGAGCGCCACAGGACGCCGCCAGGTCCTCGAGTTGATCGCGTGAGCGCGCCGCGAGCGTGAGGCTCATTCCCTCTGCGGCCAGCGTTTCAGCAATCGCGCGACCGATGCCGCGGCTGGCACCGGTCACAATCGCGACCTTCCCACGGAGCTGGAGATCCATTGTTTTTGCGCCGGTTAGTGACCAATGACCAACGACTAACGACCAACGACCATTTCGAACGGCTTGTACGTCCCCGCCGCATAGACCACCGTCCCCCCCACCATCGTCAGCATCGATTCAATCGTGCTGATTTCGTCGACAGGCACGCTCAGATAGTCCTTGGACAGCACCGCGAGATCGGCGAGCTTGCCGACCTCGAGCGAACCCCGTTTGTCGTCGTCGTGGGAGAACCAGGCGCTGCCGAGCGTGTAGAACCGCAACGCCGCCGCCCGGTCCGGCGTTTCGTCGGAACCTCTCAGGGCCACGCCGCCGACCGTCTTTCCGTCCAGGAACCACTGCAGCGCAGTGAACGGATTATAGGAAGCGACTCGGTGCGCATCCGTCCCGGCGCCAATCGGGACGCCCAGCTTGCTGCCGGTCACAACCGGCGGGACACGACGAACAGCCTCGGCACCCGCCTGCTGCCGAAACTGCTCGCCGCCGAAGTACATCGCATCCTGCACGGTCCATCCGACGCCGAGCGTTTTCATCCGCTCGAGACTTCGTTCCGAGGCATCGTTGAGATGAGCAATCGACCAGCGCAGGTTCGCGATGGGGACCTCCTTGTTGACCCGCTCGAAGATGGTCAACAGCTCGTCCACCGACGCGTCCCGCCCCCAGTGCATTGTCAGGCCCATGCCACGCTCTGCGGCCCACTTCACAATCTGGTAGTACTGCGCCTTGTCCGATTCCGACGGCTTGTCGTTGTTGTTCATGGCGTTGGTGATGCGTTCGCCAAGGCCGTTGAAGCGCAGCATGTCGTCGCCGAATCCCATCGGCGCGAGCGCCGTCCAGTTCTTGAGCTCGTCGAACTCCTTGCCCGGCGTCTGTCCGCACAACGTGTACGCCACGCGCAGCGTCATCTGGCCCTGCTGCCACACTGTGAACAGCGCCTGATAATCCTCGGGCGCGAGGTTGTTGCCGCCCGGGTCGCCGACGCCCGTCAAGCCGAGCCGGTTGAGCTCCCGGAAGAACTTCTTGGTCCCTTCGACCTGCTGGTCGAGCGTCGGCCTGGGCAGCCTGTCGAACAGCGCGATGATGGCCCCCTGCGCACCGGAGACCGCGCCGGTGGGCATACCGCTCGCGTCGCGCTCGAGCTTGCCACCGGCCGTGAGATTGGTGTCGCTGTTGATCCCGAGCGCCTTGAGGGCTGCAGGCGACATCACTGCCCAGCCGTAGCCAAGCTGGACGTACACCGGATTGTTCGGCGCCGCCGCCACAAGGTCCGCCTGGGTGGGCCGCCTGTTTTCCTTGAACTGCTGGACGTTCCACCCGCCGGCCACAATGAGCCACGCGCCCGGCTTCATGACGTGTGAGGCATCGCGAATCCGGTCCAGCGCTTCGGCCAAGGACCGTGCTCCAATCCAGTTCACCTCGGTGGCGAAGCTCAACGCCGCGCGGATGGCGTGAAGGTGCGAATCGATGAGCCCGGGAATTACTGTGCGTCCCTGGAGATCGATCGTTTTCGTCTGAGGGCCGGCGAGCTTCCGAACATCGGTCGAGTTGCCAACAGCCACGATTCGGCCGTCTCGAACAGCCAGCGCTTCCTGAATCGAGAACCGAGCATCGACCGTGGCGATCTTCCCGTTTAGAAGCACCGTGTCGGCACTCTGGGCTGCCACAGGAACCAGCCCGCCCAGACTGCAAACAACCAGCACCGCAGACGAAATCATGTGTCTCATGGTCATCTTCTACCTATGCTCGCGGGGCCCCACCCCCGCTCGCTCTCACTCGCGCGTTCGCGCTCGCTCGGGCCGCAGGCGCTCCACCCAGGCGTTGACCTGCTTCTCTAGCACGTCGAGCGGCACGGCGCCCTGCCCGAGCACAACATCGTGAAACTGACGCACATCGAAGCGCGGACCGAGACGACGCTCAGCGTCATTACGCAGCTCGAGAATCTTGAGTTGACCGATCTTGTAGCCCAGCGCCTGACCCGGCCATACGATGTAGCGATCCACTTCGACGGTAATGTCCTGATCGGTCTTGGCCGCGTTCGCCCTGAAATACTCTATAGCCTGGTCGCGCGTCCAGTTCATGGCGTGCAGACCCGTGTCGATCACCAGCCTGACGGCGCGCCACATGTCGTACGTCAGCCGGCCGAACCTCGAATACGGATCCCTGTAGAACCCCATCTCGTCGCCGAGCGATTCGGCATAGAGCGCCCAGCCCTCGACAAAAGCCGTAAAGCTGGCGACCTTGCGGTATTCCGGAAGGCCCTCCAGCTCCTGAGCCAGGGCGACCTGAATATGGTGCCCGGGCACCGCTTCGTGCAGTGTCAACGTCTCCATCTCCCACGTCGGCCGGGCCTCAAGCTTGTACGTATTTGCAAACATGTACGCGGGACGGCCCGCGGTGAAGGCGCCCTGTTCGTAGTACGCGGTCGTCTGAGAGGGCGCCACGGCGGCCGGCACCTCCTTAACTCCGTATGGCGTCTGCGGCAGGTGACCGAACAGATGGGAAAGCTCGGGGTCGGCGCGTTTCGCGATGTCGCGATACGCGGTCACGAGCGACTGGGCATCCTTGAAGTAGAACTGCGGACTCGTGCGCAGGAATTTGGCGAAATCGGCGAAGCTGCCCTTGAACCCTGATGCGGCGATGACGTCGTCCATGTCCTTACGAATGCGCGCAACTTCCTGCAGGCCGAGGGCATGGATTTCCTCAGGCGATTTGTCGGTCGTTGTATGCCACTTGACGTTGTACGCGTACATGGCCGAGCCGTTGGGCAAGGCGCTTGCGCCGCGTCGTCGCACGGCACGCCGGCAGATAACGTGATTCCACGAACTGATCAAGCTTCTTGAAAGCGGGGATCACCGAGTCCTGATATGCAGTCACCGCCCGCTTGGTGAGATCCGCGCGGTCCTTCTCTGAGACCGAGGCCGGCCACGTCGACAGCGCGGCGAGCATCGGGCTCTTCATCCGGATCCGCTCACAATCAGCGCCTTGATCTGTCCGGGCACGTCGCGCAGGGTCACCTGCGGCGGCGTCATACCCGCTGCCAGCCCCTGTTCCATAATGCAATCGTCTGATCGACCAGCGAACCGACTCTCTGAAGGCGGGCAACGAGATGCTCGTAGTCGTCGCGCGTGCCGGTGGGCATCGAGGCAATCGTCCTCGGTACATCCTGCTGCACGCCTTCCATCTGATTGAGCGGCATGAACAGATTGTGAGGAACTTCGCCGGCTATCGGCAGCGCGTCGTTGTGAAAATCCAGCCCTCGAATCGCATTCTCGATGAGGCGTCGGTAAAGATCCAGGTTCAACTGGTCGCCTGCGTCGAGCACGCCTCGGTCAACCGTGCCCAGCCGTTCGAGACTCTTCTTGAGATAAGCAGCACGCGCGTCAACGGCCGCCTGCGAGTAGTCGGTCCACCGGTCGTTCTGGCCCGGATAGCCGACCGAGGTAGCGAGCTCCGGATACTGGGTCATCCAGTACTTCCAGTCCTCATCGAGCTGAGCACGCAGAGCATCGGCTGGCCGCCGGGATCCGTTCGAAGCGCAGGCACTCATGAGCACCGCCAGGAGAAGGACGACAATCAATTCCTCAACTCCACCTGGCCTTTGGTCCCGGCAATCGTCGCGATCAACGAAGGCGTGGGCCCGGGCTTGACCTCCAGATGCAATCCCAGCTGTTGCAGCATGGCCTGAAGCCGGGCTGCGTCCGGATGTTCTGCCCGCAAGCCAACGAGCCGGGCACCTGGCGTCGCCGTCAACGCGGGGTGCGGCGACTTCCCCCAGTCGATGAAGTACGGCACAAGCCGATCGCCGACAACGATGTTGGGATCGGTGTAGCGCCACGTCAGGAGCACACCGTCGGGCCGCTGCCGTTTTCCGGAGATGACGCTTCCAAGATTCACGCCGTTTCGGGCACTGGACGCCGCCACCTGATCGAGATCGGCGCCGTGCGCCACCCAGGTAAACAGCCGGGGCGCTTTGAGATCGTCGATGCCGAAGCGACGCGGACCGTCCGGTTTGGATTGCTCAGGATCGGGCCCGATGATCTCAAGGTAGGTTTTTGGGCCGAGCGACACGAGCGCATTTCTCGTCCCGTAGCCGGGGTGCTGACCACCGGGTGTGGCTCGAACGCCTAGCAGGCGCTCTATGGCGTCGACTCCCGTTTTCAAGTCAGGCGTCGTGTACACAAGATGATCCACCTGCGGCAACACGGCGTCCGACCTTCCTTGGGACTGCGCCTGTTCAGTCGCCGCGAGAAGTACGACCGAGATGAGCACTCGCCATGCGCTGTTCATTGAGCCTCCCCTCGCCTCCGGCACATGCCGAACCTTTCGGAATCAACGAGGATGTTCCTCGATCACGTCAACCAGAATGTCCGCCGCCCGATCGCAGGCACCCACCCCGACATCCAGGTGCGTAACCACCCGCAACTTTCTGGGACCAAACGCGAAGAGCAGAAGGCCTCGCTCGCGAGCCCGGCTGACTACCGTTGAAGCGTCCGGCGCGTCGGCCGTCAAATCAAAGAAGACGATGTTGGTCTGCACGGTCTCGAGGTCGAGAATGACTCGCTGGCAGCGCGCAAGACGTTCTGCCACGCGGCGCGCCTTCCTGTGATCGTCAACGAGGCGCTCCATGTGATGGTCGAGCGCATACAAACCCGCCGCGGCAAGTATGCCGACCTGCCGCATGGCTCCGCCGAGCATCCGACGCGCGCGCACCGCTCGGGTGATGATCTCACGCGAGCCGGCCAGGAGCGCTCCACCCGGTGCGCCAAGACCCTTGGACAGCGCGACGCTGACAAGATCGAAGGGCGCCGCAAGGCGCGCAAGAGCCTGTCCGCTGGCCGCGGCCGCGTTCCACAGACGGGCGCCATCCAGATAGGTCGCAACGTCGTGCTCGCGCGCAACCGCACACACCTGCTCCGCCACCTCGATGGGAAACACGGTGCCGCCGGCGCGGTTGTGCGTGTTCTCTACTTCGAGGAGCGTGGTGGGCGGATAGGTCATATGGCCACGCGGCTTCCAGGCCGCGCGAAACTCGTCTACGGTGAAGGCTCCCTTCGTCCCGATCTGAGTGAACTGCACGCCCGAATTCGCCGCCGACGCGCCGGCCTCGTGCCAGATGGTGTGGCTCTCCCGACTGACGATCACATCGTCGCCGGGTCTGGTCAGCAGACGCAGCGCCGCCTGATTGGCCATGGTCCCTGTCGGCACCCAGAGCGCCGCTTCCTTGCCGAGCAGAGAGGCGATGCGATCCTGAAGCGCATTAACCGAGGGATCTTCACCGAACTGATCGTCACCGACCGGGGCTTGGGCGATCGCCTCCCGCATGCCGGCCGTGGGACGGGTGACGGTATCGGAGCGCAAATCGATGATGTCCATCACGCGACCGGCTGACTGGACACGACGAGCCACGCAGCCACGGTCGCGGCCTTCTCGTCAGCCCGCCATCCGCCACAGGTCCCACGACCGAGCTCGGTGACGGTCTTTTTGATGTCAGCCTCGCTTCGTTCGAGGCGAGACGCGGCGGCCAATACAACTGCCGCTCGGTCCAGATCGAGCAGGCAAGGCCCTCACATCGCATTGCGTCCTCGACGACCTGACGAAAGAGGCGCCCTTCGAGAGCATGCGCTCGGATGTGCTGATTGCCGATGCTGTCCGGATCGGTATCGCTGCCGACCACCAGTCCCGCGCCGCAGATGGAGTAACCACGATCCTTGTAGTGACCGATCACCAGTGAGAGCGACCGGCGACTGTACTCTTCGATGGCTTGCTTCCTCTGCGCAAACACAACAGCGTCTGCGAGAGCCCGACCCATCGCGGCATGATGGGGCTGCCGCAACTCTGGATGAGCGGGATCGCTGAGATCAACTGCACGCCGATCCATGAGCTGCGGACGCTGGACATCGCCGCCGAGCAGCACTGCCGTCGTCCATCCCGACTTGATGCGAAAGCCGAACGCAACGCGGGCAGCGACCATGGGCAGACTACGCCGCAAGTTGCGAGGTGCACTGCGGACAACGTGTCGCCTTGATAGGAATGGCCGTCGTGCAGTACTGACACTCCTTCGTGGCTGGCGCTGTCGCCGGCGCCTCCGCCTGGCGTCGCGTGGCGTTGAGACCTTTGATCAGAAGGAACACAGCAAAGGCGACGAGAAGAAAACTGATGACTGCGTTCACCAGAAGGCCATAGTTCAGAGTGACGGCTCCCGCGGCTTTGGCGTCGGCCAGTGCGCTGTAGGGACCGGGCTGCTTCGCCCCTTCTTTCAGGACCGTAAAGAAGTTGGCGACGTCCACGCCGCCGAGCAGCAACCCAAGCGGCGGCATCAGCACATCGTCCACGAGGCTCTTGACGATCGCGGAAAACGCGCCGCCAATGATGATGCCCACGGCCATGTCGACGACATTGCCGCGCATGGCGAATTCCTTGAATTCCTTGAACATGACACCCTCCGTGCACGCGGCTTCGCGTCGCACCGCACTGATTCGGTCGGAGTCTACTACGGGTATTACGAGTGGAGCCAAGCCAATGCGGAGTCTCGACTCGAGAACACCTGAACGTCGAGCGGGCCTGTTTCGGCCAGCGCCTGGAATTGGCGCGCGACGCCGAAAGTGGACGGCTTTGCCACGACAACCGCGAGCCTCTTCCGACCGATTCGGGCTGTGTTCTGATCGATGAAATCGACAATCCGTCTCAGCTCGCGCATGGTGGGCGTTGAGGACGCCGCAGAAAAGTCGCACAACGTGGGAACGCCGGGCCGGAAGGCCGGGTCGCTCAGCATCGTGCGCAGCGTCTCGAGCCGCTCGGTTTGGGTAATGTAGCCCTCACCGACGAGCTCGACCATCTCTGGCTCGTGACTGATCCGATACGTGAACGGCATTTGTGCGCAGCCTCTCGCTTCCGGACCCCTGCCACGTCAGCGCCGGCCTTCGCTGCCGGCGTCGACATCCGCCTCCCAGTCCGCGAGCAGCCTGGTGAGTTGGACAACCCTGTCTGGATGGCGCGCCGCCAGATCATGGCGCTCGCCGGGATCCTCGCGCAAGTCAAACAGCAGCTTCTCCGAAATGGCGGCCGCCTTCCCTGATCCGTCCACGACGAGCTTCCAGCGTCCGGACCGGACGGCCTTCTGCTGACGATCGGGCTGGGCAATGCGCCAGAAGAACTGACGCTCGATAACTGGCCGCTTACCCTCAAGGATAGGAATCAAGTCGATGCCGTCAGGGCGAAATCCCGGCGGCAGACTTGCGCCGGCCGCTGCCAGAATCGACGCCGTCAGATCCAGGGTGATGGCCGCCTGCGGAGAAACAACGCCCTTCGGCAAGCGACCCGGCCACCGCATGATGAGCGGTACGCGGATGCCGCCCTCCCAGAGCGTGGCCTTATGGTGGAAGAACGGTTCGTTTCGTGACAGCCACTCGCCACCATTGTCGTTGGTGAAGATGACGAGCGTGTTCGCCGCCAGACCGTGGCGATTCAGAGCCGCGATGATCTCCCCAACACCCTGATCCGCACGTTCCAGCATCTTCAGGTAGTCCTGGCGCGTCGGTGGCACCGGGTCGTCTGGACCTTGATACAAACGGGTAGGTTGCTGGCGGTCGGTATCCGACGGAGGGCGATCGGGTGGTTCGAACGGCCAATGCACGGCGTTGTAGGCGACCTCGACGAAGAATGGCCCGGCCGCATGCCGATCGATGAACGTCACGGCCTTACGCGTGATCTCATCGGTCAAATAGTTGGGCGTCTCGACAGGCGTCGAGTTTTCGAAGAGATCTGGCCGGTCGTCTCCGCCGCGATGTGTCCAGTAGTCGACCGCGCCGCTCATGAAGCCGAAGAACTCGTCGAACCCGTGGGCATTCGGTCCGAACGCGGGGGTGAAGCCAAGGTGCCACTTGCCAAAGAGCCCCGTGGCGTAACCACGCTGCTTGAGCAGGGCTGGAAGCGACGTCCCCGTTACAGGGAGACCACGCTCGCGATCGGCGTTGCCGAGCACCCATTCCAGGCGGGACCGCTGTTGATAACGGCCGCTGATCAAGGCCGCGCGGGTTGGCGAGCACACCGCGCCGTTGGCGTACGCGTCGGTCAGCCGAACGCCTTCGCGTGCCAGGCTGTCCAGGTGCGGTGTGCGGGCGTCTGGCGCGCCGTAGCTCCCAAGGTCGCCGTACCCGAGATCGTCGGTCAGGATCAGGACGATATTCGGACGTGAAGCCGGCGCAGCAGCAGGCTGACCGGTAGCCACGGCAATAGCGGTCGAGGCTGCCGCGACGATGGCCACCACGGCGAGGTGGCGCACGGCTGGTGTCATAGGACCCGACCCACCTGACCTACCTGCCCCACCCGACCTATGACGTGCGAACGGCCGCGAGACGCAAGCCAGCCACAACCAGGAGCACTCCGCCAGCCCGCTGCAGCCCCACCGCGAGCCGGGAATCACCGGCCCATCCTCGCGCCCGATGGCACGCGAGCACATAGATACCCAGCACGACAAACTCGATCAACACCGAGCTGACCCCCAGGATGGCCACCTGTGTGGCAACGCCCTGGCGCGGATCGATGAACTGCGGCAGCAAGGCGGTGAAGAAGATCAACGCTTTCGGATTGGCTGCCTGGGTCACAAAGCCCTGCCAGAACGTGCCTGCGCGAACCGACGGCCTTGAAAACGTCGCAGGCGTCGGACCGGCGCCTGCGGCGACGCGAGCGGGCCGCAACACCATCCTCACGCCCATCCACACGAGATAGGCCGCCCCGAGCCATTTGATCACAACGAACAGCTGCCAGGACGCCAGCAGCACGGCTCCGAGACCAGTACCTGACAAGAGAAAGTAGGCGGCGTTCGCCGCCAGAATGCCGACGCTGCCTCCCAGTCCAGCCCGTGCGCCGCGAGCCAGGGCCAGTGACACGACCAGCAGCACGGCCGGACCCGGAGTCAAGCACAGAACGGTTTCGGTTGCGCAGAACAGCAGCCACGTTTGAAAGGTCACGCTACCGGACTCCCTGGCGCTACAGGTCCAGCGCCTCGCGCATTTTTTCGGCGAGGTCGTTCAACGAGAACGGCTTCTGCAGGAAGTGAATCCCTTCGTCCAGGACACCACGCGAGGTCATCGCATCGGCGGAATAGCCGGAGACAAAGAGGCACTTCAGCTTCGGATCGACCGCCACCAGCCGCCTGGCCAGGTCGCGGCCGTTCATCTCGGGCATGACGACGTCGGTGACGAGCACGCCGATGCGTCCGCTATGTTCGCCGGCCAGTCGGAGCGCCTCGCTCGGAGTGCTCGCCGGCAGGACTGTATACCCCAGCTTCTCGAGCAGCGTCTTGCTGAGTTTGAGCACCATCGGCTCGTCCTCGACTAGAAGGACGGTTTCGCTGCCGACCTTCGGCTGCTCTGCGACAGAGCCCGCTTCGGTGTGCGCGTCGCCAATGAACCGGGGGATGAAGACCTGAACCGTCGTGCCGACACCGGGCTCGCTGTCCACGTGAATGAACCCGTCGTTCTGCTTCACGATTCCGTAGACGGTCGCCAGGCCCAGACCCGTTCCCTGACCTTCGAGCTTGGTCGTGTAGAAGGGTTCGAAGATGTGAGGCAGCGTTTCCTTGCTGATGCCCTGCCCTGTATCGCTGACTTCGAGCATCACGTAGGCGCCGGGCACGGCGCCGCGATGTCGAGCCCGATACGCTTCGTCGAGCACGGCGTTTTCCGTTCGAATCGTCACCTGCCCCACACCTGAGATCGCGTCCCGGGCGTTGGCCACGAGGTTGGCCAGGATTTGATCGACCTGCGCAGGATCGATGCGCACCGTCCAGAGTTGACGCCCCGGCATCCAGACCTGATGGACCTGCTCGCCCACGAGACGCCGCAGCATCTTGAGTGAACCGGCGACCACGTCGTTGAGGTCGAGCACCTTGGGTGCAACGGTCTGGCGGCGGGCGAAGGCGAGCAGCTGGCGGGTCAGATCGGCCGACCGCTCAGTCGCCTTTTGAATCTCTTCCAAGGCGCTGTACAGGGAGTCGGCGGGCGTCAGCTGCGCCAGCGCGAGCTCGGCGTAGCCGGATATCACGTTCAACATGTTGTTGAAGTCGTGAGCGACGCCGCCGGCCAGTCGGCCGACCGATTCCATCTTCTGCGCCTGTGTCAGCCGAGCGTGCAGTTCCACCTGCTCCTGCTCGGTCTCCTTGTCGTCGGTGATGTCGCGAACCGCACCAATCGTGCGCACCGGATGGCGGGTCGCTCCTTCGCCCTCGAAGAAGGTTTGCGATCGCACGGTGATCCATCGCACGGTTCCATCCGGCCTTACGATACGATGCTCGGCGTCGAACATGCCGTCACCCACCGGGTCGTGCGCGCGCCGGACGCTCGCCGCGATCCAGGCGCGGTCTTCCGGAAACAATGGATCAGCCGGGACAGGCCGGTTGTCTACGGAGGGTCCCAGCTCTTCAATGGAAACAGGATCTTCGGGACCCAGACCAAAGATCTCACGCTGCCGCGGCGACCAGAAGATCGTCCCGGTCACGTGATCGTGATCGAACATCCCAATATGAGCGACACGCACAGCCTGTCGAAGCCGCTCCGCGCCTTCGCGTAGCACCAGCTCGGCACTCTTCAAGCTCGTGATGTCGACCAGCGATCCGGTCATCCCGATGGGAGTCCCGGCCTGATCGCGGACGAGGAACCATGCCGCGGCAACGAGAGCCGTATCGCCGGCCTTCTTCCTGAGTCGCGTTTCGCCGGCCCAGGCCCCGCGCTCCAGAATCGTGGCCCTGACGTTCTGCCCGGCTCCGTCCGATTCTTCGAAATCGAACGCGTCTCTACCGATCAGCTCCCGCGGCTCGTCGTAGCCCAGCATTCGAACACACGACGCATTCGCGTAGGTCACCCAGCCCTGCAGGTCAGCGAACACGACCCCCAGGATGGCGGATTCGAGAGCCTGCGTACGAAACGCCAGGGCAACGTCCATGACCCGATTGCGGTGATTCTACGCCCTCAGGGCGGTGCGGGTTCTCAGGCCTGCTTGCGGTCGAAGAACTTCAGCGCCAGCGCGCCATGCGTCGCGGCGCCGCTGGAGCGAAGCGCGGCCGCCAGCAGCGACGCCTCGACCACTTCCTCGCGGCTTGCGCCGGCCAGCTTCGCGCCTCCCGCGTGCGCTTCGATACAGTAGGGGCATTGCGTCGTGCAGGCCACGGCGACAGCGATGAGCTCCCGGTACTTCTTCGGAATCGCGCCGTCCTCACGGCTGACAATCCCATTTAGATTGCGCCAGGCTTCGTAGTCGGCCGGCGCCAGCTTGCGCATCTCCTTCAACAGCCGCATGTCGTCGGCATCGTGGTAGTGTTCGCTCATCGAGTCCTCGTCCGGGGTTAGGGGCGGCCGGTTCCTGGCAGAGATATTCAGCCGAATCGCACGACCGCGCGCTCTCGGGATTTTCGCGCTTCTTCTTCACGGTCTCTCGGCGGTGCGGTGGTCGTCAGCGAGTCGAGCAACCGATGGGCGGCGGCGGTGACTTCATCGATCGCCCGATTGAACGCGACCTCATTCGCACGCGAAGGACGATTGGAGCCGCTCAACTTCCGGACGAACTGCAGCGCCGACGCCCGGATTTCCTCGTCTGTGGCTGGCGGAGCAAAGTTGGCGAGCGTCTTGATGTTGCGACACATGGATGCCCCCTAGAAAATCGCAGCAGCGCCCGCGTACGTCTTGATGAACTCAAGGGCGAGATTCGGGTCGCGGCCCCTGGAGATGCCGCACTCGGAGGCAATCCCGAATCGCTGGACGTGCTTTCTCGCAGCGTCGATGCGCTTCCGTGTTCCCTCGACGCCGTCTTCGGCGTGGACCAAGCCGAGATACAGCTCTGTGGACGGTCCGAGCTGCAGCTTTTCGAGCGGCGCGTAGAAGGCATCATCTGTGCGGTTGATCGGCACCGGCATGTGCATCCACGTAACGGAGCGCTTCACATTGCCTGCGATCAAGTTGGCCAGCTCCACCATCTTCGTGGCGTCGATCGGCTCGACGAAGTGCTTTCCATCGTAATCGCCATAACAGAGATGGAACCCCAATTCGATATCCGCGGGCACAGCCGCGCCAAGCCGTGCGAAGGTGCCGGCGAAGATCTGCTCCATCCCCGGAAATGAGGGCGCGGTCTGCCAGCGGCCATCCCACGCGAGCATCTCGATGCAGACGTCCCATTGAATGGCCAGGTCGTGGTGCGGAATGGCCCTGGCGATGCGATCGAGCTCGCGGACCATCGCTCGCTCGTAGGCCGGGTAAATCTGCTGGGCGTCGGGCTGCAGGCAGAAGGGCATGACGACCGCCCAGGGTGTCGGCAACGAGACCTGGAAACGCACACCCGGCGGGATCTGGCCAGCCTTACGGGCGGCCAGGAAGTCTTCGTAGGACGGGCGCGCCTCGCGCGCGTAGCCCAGCTCACCAAAGTGGATCTGGTCGGCGGTCACACCCTCCGCCAGTTTCAGCGGGACTTGTCCCTCACCGACCTGAACGAGCGACGGATTCGCACGAAGGACGGGTATCTGCCAACTGATCCACAAGCGCCGGCCACCGGGCTCCCCGTCCGGAATCCGTTTGAGGGTACGGCCCACAGGACCGGCCGATCGCCGCATAGACCTCTTCGGGTGAATCGAGCGCCACGCTGCCGACGAAATGTACGTTGGCCATAGGATGAACGCGCTGATCCTACACCCAGGAACTCTGGGTGGCGTCGGCACGACGCCGACAGTCACGGCGACAAGTTATCACGGTCAACTGCTGCAACGCCTCTTTGATGATCTCCAGGCAGCGCTGGCCTGAGCTGCCGCATCCCCCTTGGCCACTGTCTTTCCGTCAGGTCCAAGATGATTCAGCGAGGCGCGACGCGATTGCCCTAGGGGTTGGGGTTCGCCATGGGGCCGGCCTCCGGCATCACCTGGAGCAGGACGCCTGGCTGTACGGAGACCTCCCCGCTGAACGGGCGGCTGTGAGACGCAATCAGCACGACTGCAACGGCCACTCCCGTTGCAAAAATCGTCATGATGATGCGGTTGGCGGCGCGGTTATCGCTGTGGATCATCGCGATGGTGATCAAGGTGAGTCCAGCCTGCACGAGCAGCACAGTCCACTTCACCCAGTTGATCGACGATCGACTGAGAATGATCCGCTGTCGGCGGGCCTCTAACGCAGTCTGGAGAGACGCGATCATTTCACGCTGGGCGATGACCTGGCCTTCGCTTCGAGGAGTGAGCGAGAAAGCCAACCGGAGCGCGTCGACCAGCCGCGCCGGAGCGATCGTCAGCGTGGCGTTTCGACGCGCCATTGCCGGCCACTCGTGCTCGACCACGTCCTGAATGTAGCGCCGGACAAGGTCGCGCACGTGCGTCTCGGGCTCGCCCGGGAACCCCGCGGCGAGGAGGACGACTGCGCGCAGAGCGCTCGCTTCCCGGTTGATGGCCGTGCTCGCCCGATCAGCATCGCTCCACACCTGCGCGGCCTGAAATCCGACAAGGAGGGCGAAGATGATGGCCAGCGGAGGAAGCATTCCCGGTGAAATCGCCTTGAACGCCCGGGCCCGCTCGCCCCTGGCGAGCGCCGAGATGAGCACGTAGAGCCCTGCAGTCACCGTGTAGATGGCCCCAAGGATGATGACTCCCATCCATAAGATCGGAAGGTTGAGAAGCCAGTCACTCATACTGCCTCCGGCAAATGTGCGGACGATTCAGGCGATCCGAGGCGATTGAGTCAGGTTCGGCGCCGTGTCGACCTGGACCTCCTCTTCCTCGGGCGAGGATGAATCCCGAATCTCGGGTCATCCCGGGCGATGGCTCCTGCCACTCGCTCCAGCGTCGGCTCGAAGTCCGCGTGTCGCGAGTCGATGTAGAGCCACTTCTTCAGGATGTCGTGCGGCGCCAGTTGCGGAAACTCTTTGATGATCGCGGGGTGATGCGCACGCTCCGTGCAGATCAGAACGCCATGCCACTGCCACCGCCCAGTCCTGGTTGGTTCGACCAGGAGCATCATCTGACGGCCGAACAGGTACACAGCAAGGCCGCCGAACATCCTCTTGGTGAAGAAGCTGGGATCGTCCTCGAAAGCCCGCACGATCCATTCGTTGTCGAACGTCTTCATCGGTCACACGCTCGCCTCACCGCGACCCTCGAGCGTATCCCCTTTCGACCGCGAGGGCGACGACGCGCTCGATGTACTCCGTCTTGGCCGAGGCATACCGTGCCTGCGACTCGGGATCGGCTTCGACGATTTGGGCGGCGACCGTGCGTTTGAGCTCGGCATACTCGCGAGCAACGTCGGGATGGTCACGGAGATAGTCGCGAAACGCCAGAGTTCGCCGTTCTTCCCGCCCTCCCGCTTCGACAACGTGCACGTGATGCGTGTGCGGCCATTGGATGGGCCGGTGAAAGAACGGACAAAACGAGTCGTCTGGATGCGGCACGTGAACGTATCCGATACCTTCGAGCTTCTCACCGTACGACGAAAGAGGTTGAAGCGACGCCACTGACAGCTGAATGTCAATGATGGGCTTCGCATCCAACCCCGGAATCGCGGTCGAGCCGTGATGGTCGATGCGCAAAGCCAGTGTCTTCAGCGCGGCGCGAAGCCGGGCTGCTTCGGCTTCGAACGCGCCCGGCCAGCCTGGATCGTACGGAACGATTCTCAATCGTGGCACCGGCCGCCGCCTACGCGGAGACCGGCCGATGAGCCCGGAGGAAGGAACGGATCTGGCGCACAGCCAGCGGAATCCGTTCCTTGGGCTCCTTCCACGGAAACATGCTCACTTCGGCGTTCGGCGCGAGCATCGCGGCCTCCATGGCGACCGCGTAGGGATGCGCCGGGATATCGTCCGGCAGGATCAGCACGGGCGTCTGACACGTGCGCACGAAGTCGCGTGTCACGGTGAAGACGAAGTCCGCATTGGTCCGGTACATCCTGGTCAGAAACCGGTCGACCATCTCCATCGTGATCTCTGGCCGGCGTTTTACCAGCTCCGGCCCCCAACCCTTCATGTTGTTGTCGTAGAAGAGATCGCGCATCTCCGGACGCGACCCGCTGGGCTGCGCCAGCACGGCAGCAACAATACGAGTAGGCGCTCGTCGCAACAGGTTCCAGATGAAGGGCCCGCCAATGCAGAAGCCCAGCACCATGAACTTCTCGATGCCCAGGTGATCCATCAGGCCAAGGTGGTCATCGGTATAGGCATCCCACGGCCGGTCGACCTCGAGCGGGCCGGAGGATTGGCCGCTGTTGGCGTTACGCAAATCTGACGCGATGCAGCGGTACTCTCCCTTGAACTCTTCGATCGGGTTGAAGGGATTGGTCAGGCCGGCCATCGTCGAATTCAGTCCCCCGCCAGCAATGAGCAATAACGGGAAGCCGGAGCCGACCTGCTGGTAATGGATACGAACGGGGCCTTTTTCGTAGAAGGACGGGGCAGCTGCTCCTGATCCGGTCTGCCGCGCGAACATTCTCGGCGTCGCGGCCACCACCGTCGCCGCGGCTCCCGTTTTCAGTATTTTGCGTCTGATTTGATCCGTCATCGGCATCCTCCCTCAGTCGGCCGGCTAACGCCAGCGTTCACGCGTATCAGACCGCCAATAACAAGTTGAGGAATCCAGCTACTTGCTGGGCAACCTGGATTTCCAGAAGTCCCACGAACGCTCGTACGTCTGTGCGGCTCTTTTGGCTTCTTCCGGATCCAGATAGGTCACCTTGCCGCCGAGCTGTGTCGCCTGCAGCTGCAGCCGGGCGTTCACGTTGAGATAGTAGGCCTTCGCCACGACGAGATGCATCGAACCCGCCACGACCGTGGCGCCGTGGCCTCGCATCAACGCGGCGGATCGATTTCCGAGTGTCTGGGCCAGCGCCCGCCCGAGCTGAGGCGTCTCGATCAGCATGTCCGTGATGCCGGCAACGGTGCGAATGTCGAATACGGGCACGCCCTCGCCGATGAAATAACCCATGTGATACATCGGCCTCAGTGGCACCGAGCTCGCGGCGAAGGGAATGACATCCAGGCAGTGGCAGTGCACCACCGCCATGACATCGGGACGCGCCTTGTAGATCTCACCGTGAATGAAGCGCTCCGTATATCCGGTGGCGGAGGTATTCGTCACTGGCGTGCTATCCAAGTCGTATTCAGTGATGTCGGCGGCCATCACAAGAGCCGGCGCACCGGCACTCGCCAGGAAATAGCGGTTCGGGTTGGCGGGGCTGCGAACGCTCACATGTCCATAGCCATCCACCACGCCCTCGTTCGCCAGAATGTGATTGGCCACCACGAGCTCATCAACGGTGGCCTGTCGAGAGGGAGCTATCGGAGCTTGCGGCGAGGCGGGCGTTGCGATGACCACGAGGGCGACCGCGAGCCAGCACGCGAAAAGGAATCGCGGTTTGCGGTACCTACCGGACGGAACCTTGAGAATCATGCGACGGTCGGTCGCTTGATGAAATGGCCGATGGGTGTGGGTGCCGGGGCGACGATCAAGCGATCGCCGCCCTCGGCACTCCAATTACCAGATTCCCAAGTTGCTACTCGACCGTCTCGCCCCTCGGACCGAGCGCTTCCTCCGGCTCCACGAAATACTCCATGTCGCGCTCGAGCTCGAGGTCATCGTCGCTCGGCTGCGGCAGCGCGGGCGGCGGTGGCGGTTCGTCCGCCGGAATGCGGACCTGCCGGTAATACTCGAATCCGGTCCCCGCCGGGATCAGACGGCCCATCGTCACGTTTTCCTTGAGGCCGCGAAGATGATCGACCTTTCCGGAAATCGACGCTTCGGTGAGTACACGCGTGGTTTCCTGGAACGACGCGGCAGAAATGAACGAGTCGGTCGAGAGCGACGCCTTCGTAATGCCGAGGAGCAGCGGCCGGCCCTGCGCCGGGCGCCCGCCGCTCCCAATCACGCGCTCGTTCTCTTCGAGGAAGCGGAACTTGTCCACCTGTTCGTCGACGAGGAATTCCGTATCGCCGACGTCCTCGATCTTGACCCACCGCATCATCTGACGCGCAATCACTTCGATGTGCTTGTCGTTGATGTTCACGCCCTGCAGCCGGTAGACCTCCTGGATTTCGTTGACCAGGTACGACTGCAGCGCTTTTTCCCCGAGCACATTCAGGATGTCGTGCGGATTCGACGGCCCGTCCATCAGCGGCTCGCCCGCGCGGACGCGTTCGCCTTCCTGCACGTTGACGTGTACGCCGCGAGGCAGCGCGTACTCACGCGGCTCGGCGCCCGGCTCGTCCGGCACGATGATGATCTTCCGCTGTCCTTTGACGATGCCGCCGTGCTTGACGATGCCGTCGATCTCCGAGATTACCGCGGTCTCACGCGGTTTACGCGCTTCGAACAGCTCCACAACACGGGGCAGACCGCCCGTGATGTCCTTCGTCTTCGTCGTCTCCCGCGGGATCTTGGCCAGCACATCGCCGGCCGAGACATTCTCGCCGTCCTGCACCATCAGGTGTGCGTGGACCGGCATGTGGTACTTGCGCACGATGTGGCCGTCTTTTCCCTTGATTTCGACCGCCGGCTGTTTCTTCTCGTCAGGCGAGTCCACGATGATGAACCGCGACAGGCCGGTGACCTCGTCCACTTCCTCGTGGACCGTGATGCCTTCGAGGATGTCCTTGAAGCGGGCCTGCCCGGCTTCCTCAGTGAGGATCGAAAACGTGTACGGATCCCACTCCACGAGGACCTGACCCTGTTCGATTGTCGCGCCCTCTTTGACCTTCAGCCGAGCGCCGTACACGATCGGGTAGCGTTCGCGGTCGCGGCCCTTGGCGTCCTGCACAACGAGCGATCCGGCCCGGTTCATCACGACCAGGTTGCCGTCCTTGGCCTGGACGACCTGCAGTCCCTGGAAGCGCACGGTGCCGGCGTTGCGCGCCTCGAGCGTCGACTGCTCCGACACGCGCGACGCCGTGCCGCCGATATGGAACGTCCGCATCGTCAACTGCGTGCCCGGCTCGCCGATGGACTGCGCGGCAATCACACCGACGGCCTGGCCAAGCTCCACCATCTTCCCGGTGGCGAGGTCGCGGCCGTAGCACTTGGCGCACACGCCTCGGCGCGCGGCGCAAGTCAGCACCGACCGGATCTTCACCTTCTCGATACCGGCGTCCTGAATCTGGCCGGACAGCTCCTCGTCGATATCGTCGTTGACGTCGATGATCGTCTCGCCGGTGAACGGGTCGGTAATCCGCTCCAGCGTCACACGACCGATGATGCGATCGCGCAGCGGCTCGATGATCTCGCCGCTCTCGACGATGGCGCGCGCCTCGATGCCGTCGAGCGTGCCGCAGTCGACCTCAGAGATGATCACGTCCTGCGCCACGTCTACGAGCCGCCGCGTCAGGTACCCTGAGTCGGCGGTCTTGAGCGCCGTGTCGGCCAGACCCTTTCGGGCACCGTGGGTGGAGATGAAGTACTGCATCACTTCCAGGCCTTCCCGGAAGTTCGACGTGATGGGTGTCTCGATGATCTCGCCCGAGGGCTTGGCCATCAGGCCGCGCATTCCGGCGAGCTGCCGGATCTGCTGCTTGGAGCCGCGGGCGCCGGAGTCCGCCATGATGTAGACCGGGTTGAACTGCCGGCCATCATGGTCGATCTCCTCCATCTCGCTGAACATCGCGTTGGCGATGTCCTCGGTCGCCTCCGACCAGATGGCGATGACCTTGTTGTAGCGCTCGCCATTGGTGATGGCGCCTTCGAGGTATTGCGACTCGACTTTGATCACCTCTTCGCGCGCCTTTTCCACCAAGGGTCCCTTTTCCTTCGGGATGATCAGATCGTCGATGCCGATCGACAACCCTGACTTGGTTGCATAGGTGAAGCCCAGGTTCTTGAGCGAATCGAGCATCTCGACGGTCTTCTCGAGCCCGAACTTGAGATAACAACTTTGCACGAGCTGCTGGAGGCCCTTTTTCTTGAGCAGGCCGTTGACGAACGGCATGGCCACCGGCAGCTGCTCGTTCAGAATGACCCGCCCGACCGTGGTGTTGATGATCTTGTTCTGAACGGCCTGCACCTCGGTGCGGAGCACGTCCTGATCATCACGCGCGGCGGTGAGATCCTGGAGCTCGCCCGTAAACCGCAACCGGATTGGCGAGAGCGTCTCGAGCTCGCCGGCTTCCAGCGCCAGCATCACGTCTTCGGGATTGCCGAAGGCCCGGCCCTCACCCTTGGCGCCTGCCTTCGCCTTCGTCAGGTAGTAGATGCCGAGCACGATGTCCTGCGAGGGAATCGCGATCGGGGATCCGTGCGCCGGCGACAGGATGTTGTTGCTGGACAGCATCAGCACTGACGCTTCGATCTGCGCTTCAGGCGACAGCGGGATATGAACGGCCATCTGGTCGCCGTCGAAGTCGGCATTGAACGCCGTGCAGACCAGCGGATGAATCCGGATCGCCTTGCCCTCGACCAGCACGGGTTCGAACGCCTGGATGCCGAGCCGATGCAGCGTCGGCGCGCGGTTCAGCAGTACGGGGTGCTCGCGGATGACCTCCTCGAGGATGTCCCACACCTCCGCACGCTGCAGCTCGACCATCTCCTTGGCCTGCTTGATGGTGGCCACGAGACCGCGCTCTTCGAGCTTGTTGTAGATGAAGGGCTTGAACAGCTCGAGCGCCATCTTCTTCGGCAGACCGCACTGGTGCAGCTTCAGCTCAGGCCCAACCACGATGACCGAGCGTCCGGAGTAGTCGACGCGCTTGCCGAGCAGGTTCTGGCGGAAGCGTCCCTGCTTGCCCTTGAGCGTGTCGGACAGCGACTTGAGCGGCCGGTTGTTGGCACCGCGCAGCACGCGGCCCCGCCGCCCGTTGTCGAACAAGGCGTCCACGGCCTCCTGGAGCATGCGCTTCTCGTTGCGGATGATCACATCCGGCGCCTTCAGCTCCATCAGTTTCTTCAACCGGTTGTTGCGGTTGATGACACGACGGTACAGATCGTTCAAATCCGAGGTCGCGAAGCGGCCACCGTCGAGGGGAACGAGAGGCCGAAGCTCCGGCGGAATCACCGGGATGACATCGAGAATCATCCACTCCGGCCGGTTACTGGACTTCCGGAACGAGTCCACGACCTTCAGGCGCTTCGCGTACTTGAGCTTCTTCTGCGCGGACTGTTCAGTGCGCATCTTCTCGCGAAGCTCTACGGCGAGCTTCTCGATGTTGACGCGCTTCAGGAGCTCCTTGATGGCTTCAGCGCCCATCTGCGCGCGGAATTTCGGTCCGTGCTCCTCGCGTGCCTTCCGATACTGCTCCTCGTTGAGCAGCTGATTCTGTTTGAGCTCGGTTTCGCCCGGATCGACAACGACGTAGGCCTCAAAGTAGAGGACGCGCTCCAGGTCGCGCAGTGAGATATCGAGCAGGTGGCCGATCCGGCTCGGCAACCCCTTGAAGAACCAGACGTGGCTCACCGGCGTCGCCAGCGTGATGTGCCCCAGCCGCTCGCGGCGGACCTTCGCCTGCGTGACTTCGACCCCGCACTTGTCACAGAGAACGCCCCGGTGCTTCATGCGCTTGTACTTGCCGCACAGGCATTCCCAGTCGGTGATGGGACCGAAGATCTTCGCGCAGAACAGCCCGTCCCGTTCAGGCTTGAAGGTCCGATAGTTGATCGTTTCCGGTTTGGTCACCTCGCCGTGCGACCAGGACATGATCTTGTCGGGCGAGGCGAGGCTGATCCGGATTGCGTCAAAATCGCTCGTCAGTGCGGAGCGTTCGTGAAAACTTGGTCTCATAGTCTTCTTTCCTAGTGCTCGCGGGGCCCCACCCCCGCCCTTGCCTTCGCACGCTCTTACGCGCGTCGTCGGTGCTTGGAACGTACTGTCTGCTTCGGCCTCGTCTCTCGAAGGGCATAACCGACCCGCCCTACCTGCCCCACCCGACTACCGCCCTCCCGTCACACCTCCTCGAGTACCGGCTGCGGTGCCACGTCCACCACCTTCTTCTTCGTCTTCATCAGCTCGACGTCCAGACAGAGCGACTGCAGCTCGCGGATAAGCACGTTGAAGGATTCCGGCAAGCCGGCGCTGAAGCTCGCGTCTCCCTTGACGATCGCCTCGTAGATCTTCGCCCTCCCGGTCACATCGTCCGACTTCGCCGTGAGCAGCTCCTGCAGGATGTGCGCGGAGCCGTAGGCTTCGAGCGCCCAGACCTCCATTTCACCGAAGCGCTGGCCGCCGAACTGCGCTTTGCCGCCAAGCGGCTGCTGGGTGATGAGCGAATATGGCCCGATCGACCGCGCGTGGATCTTGTCGTCGACCAGGTGCGACAGCTTGAGCATATAGATGTAGCCGACGGTGACATCCTGCTCGAAGTTATCGCCGGACATACCATCGTAGAGCTTCGTCTTGCCGCCCTTCGGCAGACCGGCGCGGTCCAGCCAGTTCTTGATCTCGTTCTCCGTCGCACCGTCGAACACCGGTGTCGCGAAATAGAGCCCAAGGGCATGAGCCGCCCACCCAAGGTGGGTTTCGAGAATCTGACCGACGTTCATACGCGACGGCACGCCGAGCGGGTTCAGCACGATCTCCACCGGTGTTCCGTCCGGCAGATACGGCATGTCCTCCTCGGGCAGAATCCTCGCGATGACGCCCTTATTGCCGTGCCGGCCGGCCATCTTGTCGCCAACCGACAACTTGCGCTTCATCGCGACGTACACCTTGACGAGCTTGATCACGCCAGGCGGCAGCTCGTCACCGCGTCGGATCTTCTCTTTCTTCTCTTCGAAGAGCTGGCGGATCACTTCAACCTGACGCTCCGTCCGGTCCTCAAGATCCCGCAGCTCGTCCTCGAGATGCGCGTCTTCGGTGGCGATCTTGAGCCGCACCATCACCGAGTAGGGCATCTCCTGCAGCACGTCCTGCGTCAGCTGCGTGCCCTTCTTGAACAGCCGCTCCCGGCCGTACTCATCGAACACGTCCGACCGGAGCTCCTGGCCCTTCAGCATCATGATCACGCGCTTCTTCACTTCGTCGTGAAGAATGCGGATCTCGTCCTGAAGGTTCTTCTCCATCATGTCGAGCTCTTCCTGCTCGATCGCCTTCGCGCGGTCATCCTTCTCGATGCCCTTGCGGGAGAAGATCTTCACGCCGACGATGATGCCCTCGATGCCGGGCGGGCAGATGAGCGACGCGTCGCGCACGTCGCCGGCCTTCTCGCCGAAGATGGCTCGCAGCAGCTTCTCTTCCGGCGTCAGCTGGGTCTCGCCCTTCGGCGTCACTTTGCCGACGAGAATGTCGCCGGGTTTGACCGACGCACCGATTCTGATGATGCCGCTGTCGTCCAGATCCCGCAGGAACGTCTCCGACACGTTCGGGATGTCCCGCGTGATCTCTTCAGGTCCGAGCTTCGTGTCGCGCGCCTCGATCTCGAACTCTTCGATGTGGATCGACGTGTAGTAATCGTCCTTCACCATGCGTTCGGACACGAGGATCGCATCCTCGAAGTTGTAGCCGCGCCACGGCATGAAGGCGACCAGGACATTGCGCCCGAGCGCCAGCTCGCCGAGTTCGGTGCACGGACCGTCCGCCAGCACCTGCCCCTTGTGCACCTTCTGGCCGACGCGCACGATCGGCTTCTGAGTAATGCAGGTGTTCTGGTTGGACCGCTTGAACTTCGTCATCGGGTAGATGTCTGCGCCCATCTCTTTGTTCGTGTTCGGGTCCTCACTCTCACCCTCCACCCGCACGACGATGCGCTGGCTGTCCACGAAGTCGATGGCGCCCGACCGCCTCGCGACGATCACCGCACCCGAGTCGCGAGCAGTGATGTACTCCATGCCGGTGCCCACGAAGGGCGCCCGCGCTCGGAGCAGCGGCACCGCCTGGCGCTGCATGTTCAATCCCATCAACGCCCGGTTGGCATCGTCGTTCTCCAGGAACGGAATCAGCGACGCGGCCACCGACACGAGCTGCTTCGGCGAGACGTCGATGAACTGCACTTTGTCGCGCGGCGCGAGGATGAAGTTCCCCGCCTCCCGCGACGTGACGCGTTCCTGCTTCAGCCGCCCGTCCTCGTCGACCGCGGCGTTGGCCTGCGCGATGACGTACTGGTCCTCTTCCCAGGCCGACAGATAGAACGAGTACGGCTCGACTTCAACGCCCTTCTTCTTCGAGCGTCCCTCTTCGTTCACCATCTCGTCGGCTTCGACGATGTCGCCGGCCTTGTACTTCGTGCCGCCGGCGTTGGTGACGACGACGTAATCGGTGACGCGGCCGTCCTTCACCTTCCGGTAAGGCGATTCAATGAAGCCGAACTCGTTGATGCGTGCGTAGCACGACAGCGACGAGATGAGGCCGATGTTCGGACCTTCCGGAGTCTCAATCGGACAGATGCGCCCGTAGTGAGTCGGATGCACGTCGCGCACCTCGAACCCGGCGCGCTCGCGGGACAGGCCGCCCGGCCCGAGCGCGGAAAGACGCCGCTTATGCGTGATCTCCGACAGCGGGTTGGTCTGGTCCATGAACTGCGACAGCTGCGACGACCCGAAGAACTCGCGAATGGCCGCCATCACCGGCTTCGCGTTGATCAGGTCGTGCGGCATGGCGGTCGCCATTTCCTGGTAGACCGACATCTTTTCCTTGATCGCGCGTTCCATCCGCACGAGGCCGATCCGGAACTGGTTCTCGAGCAGCTCGCCGACCGATCGCACGCGGCGGTTGCCGAGGTGATCGATGTCGTCCACATTGGTCGGATTGCGCCGCAGCTTGAGGAGGTACTTGATGACCTCGTAGAAGTCCTGGGGATGCAGAATCTTCTCGTCAAGCGGCGTATTGAGGCCCAGCTTGGTATTCAGCTTCAGCCGGCCGACCCGCGAAAAGTCGTACTTCTGCGGGTTGAAGAACATGTTCTCGAAGAGCGAGCGGGAACTATCCAGCGTCGGCGGATCGCCCGGCCGCAGCCGTCGGTAGATTTCAATGAGCGCCTCTTCGTGGGTGTGAATCGGATCCTTCTTCAGCGTCTGGCTGAGGATGGACCCGACCTCGTCGCGCTCGGGGAAGAAGATCTCGAGACGATCGACGTTCTTCTCCTGCGCCATCGAGATCGCGCGCGGCGTCAGTTCTTCGTTGGCCTCAAGAATCACCTCACCCGTCGACGGGTCGATCACGTCGGACGCGGCGTAGGCGCCGTCGAGCTCGGCGTCAGAGATTTCGACCGCCTCCACATTCGCGCGCTTCAGGGCTTCGACCGCATTCTTGGTGATCTTCTTGCCCGACTGCACCGTGAAGTTCTCGCCCGGCACGACGATGTCCTTCGCGGCGCGCAGCCCGACCAGGCTCTCGGCTACCGCCCAGTACAGCGTGCCGCCCTTCAGATACAGCCGGTCGACGCTGTAGAAGGTCCGGATGATTTCGTCGGCCGCCCGCAGTCCGAGAGCCCGCAGGAACACAGAGGCCAGAAACTTCCGCTTCCGGTCGATCCGCACGTACAGCAGGTTTTTCGTGTCGTACTCGAACTCCACCCACGAGCCGCGGTACGGGATGATCTGCGCCACGTACAGCGTCTTGTCTTCCGAATGGAAGAACGCACCGGGCGACCGGTGGAGCTGGCTGACGATCACACGCTCGGTGCCGTTGATGATGAAGGTGCCGTTCTCCGTCATCAGCGGGATGTCGCCGAAGTAGACCTCCTGCTCCTTGATGTCGCGGATCGTCTTGACGCCGGTCTCGGGATCCTTGTTCCAGACGACGAGCCGGATCGTCACCTTGAGCGGCACGGCGTAGGTCATGCCGCGCTCCTGACACTCGTCGACGTCGTACTTCAGCTTCAGGCCGACGGTGTTGCCGCAGATATCGCAGACGTCGCCGCGCGCCTGGTTGCCCTTGCCGCAGCGCGGGCAGAGCACTTCACGATCCCCGTACGGGTCAGCGATGAGCGTCGTCCCGCAGTTCGAACACGGCTTGCGCAGGTGGTGGAGACCGGAAAGCTTGCCGCACTTGCACTCCCAGTTACCGATCGAATACTCAATGAACTCGAGCGAGGAGTTCTCACGGAAGTCACTGATCGGAAAGACTGATTTGAAGACAGACTGCAGCCCCGCATCCTCGCGCTCACTCGGCAGACGGTTCATCTGCAGGAAGCGCTCGTAGGATTTCTTTTGGATTTCGATCAGGTTCGGAATCGGGACCGTCGTCTTGATTTTCGAGAAGTCGATGCGCTCGCGGTAAACGTTCTTGGGAAGGCTGTACATCTTTGCTAAATCCCCGTGCGAGGTGCGACGTACGAAGTGCGAGCGTTCGTGCCGTGTTCGAGGTGCGTCGCACATCGCACCTCGCCCACCGCACCTCGCACCGACGTGCTATTTGACTTCGACCTTGGCGCCGACGTCCTCGAACTTCTTCTTGATCGCAGCGGCCTCATCTTTCGAGACGGCTTCCTTGACTGGCTTGGGCGCCGCTTCAACGAGATCCTTGGCTTCCTTGAGGCCCAGGCTGGTGACCTCGCGGACGACCTTGATGACGTTGATCTTGTTGGTGCCGACTTCGGTCAATGTGACCGTGAATTCCGTCTTCTCCTCGGCCGGCGCCGCGGCGCCGCCGGCTGCGCCCGCCGCGGGCATCGCCATGGGCATCGCGGCTGCCGCGGACACGCCCAGCTCCGCCTCGAGCGTCTTCACGAGCTGCGACAGCTCGAGGACACTGATCCCCTTGATGTACTCCACTACCTGCTGCTGCGTTACTTCGGCCATTTCATTCTCCTGTCGGTCTGGTGGGCCGGGTAGGGCTGGTGGGCCTGGTGGGAACGTACCCACCTGACCTACTTGACGTACCCGACCTACGATGTCGCCTCTTGTCTTTTCTTCTCCGCCTGCACCAAGACGCTCATCAGATCCCGCGGCGCGGCGTTGAGCACGCTGACGATCTGGACCATCGGCGCCTGCAGCAGGAAGAGCAGCTTGGCGTACAGCTCAGGCTTTCCTGGCAGCGACGCGAGATCCGTGACTTCGGCGGGCTTGATCGCCCGGCCCTGCACGACCGCCGCCTTGATCGCGATGGTCGGCGCCGTCTTCGCAAATGTCGTCAGCGTCTTCGCGAGGGCGACCGGATCCGCCGCCGTGTACGCGATCGCGGTTGTCCCAGCGAGAAACTCGGTCAACGATTCGAAGCGTGTTCCCTTCAAGGCGCGCCGGGCCAACGTGTTCTTGACCACGCGATAGCTGGCCTTCGCGGACCGCAGCTGTCGCCGAAGCTCGGTCACCTGTGGAACATTCAGTCCGCGGTAATCCACCAGGACGGCGCTCTCGGATCCCTTGAAAGCGTCCGCCAGCTCCTGAAGCTCGACCTCTTTATCTGCTCTCGTAACAGCCATCCCTAGTCCTTCGTCCCCTGCTCCCTGGTCCTTAGTGCTTCACTGCCACGTCGATGTGCGTCGTATCGATGCGGACGCCCGGACCCATCGTCGATGACAGCGTGACGCTCTTCAGATACTTGCCCTTTGCCGCCGCCGGCTTGGCCTTGACGATGCTGTCGACCAGCGCACGGGTGTTGGCCACGAGGGAATCGGTCGCGAAGGAGATTTTCCCGACCGGCGCGTGGATGATGCCCGTTTTGTCGACGCGGAATTCCACCTTCCCCGCTTTGATCTCTTTGACGGCTTTGCCGATATCGGCGCTGACGGTGCCGGTCTTCGGGTTGGGCATCAGCCCGCGAGGACCGAGCACCTTGCCGAGCTTCCCGACCGCGCGCATCATGTCGGGCGTCGCGACGACCGCTTCGAAGTCCATGAAGCCGCCCTGGATCTTCTCGACGAGTTCTTCGCCGCCCACGACATCGGCGCCCGCATCGCGCGCCTCCTGCTGTTTCTCGCCGCCGGCAATCGCAAGGACGCGCTTCGACTTGCCCAGACCGAAGGGCAGCACGACGGTGCCGCGCACCATCTGGTCGGCGTGCTTGGGATCGACACCCAGCCGCAGCGACAACTCCACGGTTTCGTCAAACTTGGCGTACTTGACCTTCTGGACGAGCGGCACGGCGTCTTCGATCACGAAGGTCTTGCCCGCTGTGACCTGCGCCCTGGCCGCGGTGAACTTCTTTCCGTGTTTCTTCATATGACATCCAACCCCATTGAACGGGCGGTTCCGGCTACCGTTCTAATGGCGGATTCGAGCGACTCGCAGTTGAGATCGGGCATCTTCGTTCTGGCGATCTCCTCAACCTGCTTCGCGGTCACCGTGCCGACCTTGGTCTTGTTCGGCTCTGCCGATCCCTTGGCGATGTTCGCTGCGCGCTTCAGCAGCACAGCGGCGGGCGGTGTCTTCGTGACGAAGCTGTACGACCGGTCCGCGTACACCGTGACCAGGACGGGAATGATGAGTCCCTCGTCCTTCGCCGTGCGCGCGTTGAAGTTCTTGCAGAAGTCCATGATGTTGATGCCCTGCGGGCCGAGCGCGGTCCCGACGGGCGGAGCCGGCGTCGCCTTGCCGGCTGCAATCTGGAGCTTCACGACTGCCTGAACCTTTTTCGCCATGTCAGATCTTTTCCACCTGCAGGAAATCCAGTTCCACCGGCGTCGACCGACCGAAGATCGTCACCATCACCTTGAGCGTGTTCTTGTCCAGATTCACATCGTCGACAACGCCATTGAAGCTGGTAAACGGCCCTTCGTTGATTCGTACCTGCTCGCCCTTCTCGAACATGTACTTCGGCTTGGGCTTCTCGGCCGCGGTTTTTACCTGCGTGAGAATCTGCTCGACTTCGTCCTTGCTCAACGGCGTCGGCTTCGCGCCCGCGCCGACGAACCCGGTGACCTTCGGCGTGTTCTTCACCACGTGCCACGCGTTGTCCGACATGTTCATCTCGACCAGGATGTAGCCGGGAAAGAACCGCTTGGCGGTCACGACCTTCTTCCCGCCTCGCATTTCCACGACGTCCTCGGTCGGAATCAGAATCTCGCCGATCTCGGTCTGCAGGCCGTACGCCTGCACTCGCTGCTGCAGCGATTCAGCGACCTTCTTCTCGAACCCCGAGTACGTGTGCACGATGAACCAGTTCTTGGTCGCGACGTCGGTCATGCCCCACCGAATCTGGTGAAAATCCACTGCACGAGGTTATTGAGCCCCAGGTCGAGCACGAACAGGTACAAACCGAACACCAGCGAGGTCACGATGACGACGACGGTCGTGGCGTAGACCTCTTTCTGCGTCGGCCACGTCACGCGCTTCAGCTCGTTGCGAACTTCGCTGAAGAAGAGACGGATGCGCTCGACGCGGCCGCCCGCCGCCTCTCTCACCGTCTCGAGCGTCGTCGTCTCGTTGGAGGCCATCTTTACTTTTCCACTTACTTTTCCACTTTCAACTTTCCCACGTCTCCACTTACGTCAGGGTTGGCAGGCCAGGAGGGAATCGAACCCCCAACCCCCGGTTTTGGAGACCGGTGCTCTGCCAATTGAGCTACTGGCCTACGTCACTTCTGCTCCCGGTGCGCCGTGTGCTTGCGACAGAAGCGGCAGAACTTGCTGAGCTCGAGACGCTCGGTGGTCTTCTTCCGGTTTTTCGACGTGCTGTAGTTGCGTCGCTTGCACTCAGTGCACGCGAGCGCAATCAAATCTCGCATGTTGAACCTTATTCGATGATTTCCGTAATCGTCCCGGAACCTACCGTCCGTCCGCCTTCGCGAATCGCGAAGCGGGCGCCCGCTTCAAGCGCCACCGGCACCATCAGCTCGCCGGTGATCGTCGTATTGTCGCCAGGCATGACCATCTCGACGCCTTCCGGCAGATTGAGCGTCCCGGTCACGTCGGTTGTCCGGATGTAGAACTGCGGACGGTAGCCGTTGAAGAAGGGCGTGTGGCGGCCGCCTTCCTCCTTCGACAGGATGTACACGGTGCCCTTGAACTTCGTGTGCGGCTTGATTGAGCCAGGCTTGCAGAGAACCTGCCCGCGCTCGACATCGTCTTTTTCGACGCCCCGGAGCAGTACACCGATGTTGTCGCCCGCCACACCTTCATCGAGGAGCTTGCGGAACATCTCGACGCCGGTGACCACCTTCTTCTCGGTCGGCTTGAATCCCACGATCTCCACTTCCTCGCCGACCTTGACCTTGCCGCGGTCGACACGGCCGGTCACGACGGTGCCGCGGCCTGAAATCGAAAAGACGTCTTCGATGGGCATCAGGAACGGCTTGTCGATGTCGCGCTGCGGGATGGGCACGTAGCTGTCAAGCGCCTCCATCAGCTTTATCACACCGGCGACACCTTCGGGATCGCCCTGGAGCGCCTTGAGCGCCGACAGCCGAACGACCGGCACGTCGTCGCCCGGAAACTCGTAGCCCTTGAGGAGCTCGCGAACCTCGAGCTCAACGAGATCCAGCAGCTCGGGGTCGTCAATCGCGTCGACCTTGTTGAGCGCGACCACCAGGTACGGAACGTTGACCTGGCGTGCCAGGAGCACGTGCTCGCGGGTCTGCGGCATCGGTCCGTCGACGGCACTGACGACCAGAATGGCGCCGTCCATCTGGGCCGCACCGGTGATCATGTTCTTGATGTAATCAGCGTGTCCCGGGCAGTCCACGTGCGCGTAGTGCCGGTTAGCGGTGGAGTACTCCACGTGGCTCGTCGCGATTGTGAGGATCTTCGTTTCGTCGCGGCGACCCTGCGACTCGGACGCCTTGGCGACCTCGTCGTAGGGAATGAACTTCGCCCAGCCCTTGTCGGCGGCCACCTTGGTGAGCGCCGCGGTGAGCGTTGTCTTGCCGTGATCGATGTGCCCGATGGTGCCCACGTTCACGTGCGGTTTGCTGCGATCAAATTTCTCTTTGGCCATGTCGTCTAGATCCTCTTTGTTCTATCGCGCCGTTGTGATCCAACTGCCGCGTGCCTTGTGGCTCGCCAACCGCTCGGTCACGTGCGGAGGTTGGAGCCGATGACCAGGATCGAACTGGTGACCTCGTCCTTACCAAGGACGCGCTCTGCCAACTGAGCTACATCGGCCTTCGCGCTACGCGCCTCGGCCGACAAGTCGGCCAACTCATGCCAGACTCCCGATCCCGCGCGCTACACGTTGGCCTGCCAGCCCAGGCCCGCCGCGCACAATCGAAGCGGCAAGCTAAGGTTGGAGCGGGAGACGGGGATCGAACCCGCGACCAACAGCTTGGAAGGCTGTGACTCTACCACTGAGTTACTCCCGCCTCCGCGCCACTCACTTCGAGGCGCTTTGCGCAAGGCCGCCTCGCGTCTCGCATCTTCTTTATCGCCCGCCGGACGCTTATCGCCCCCGGACTGCCGGGCCGCCTTCGCTTCGGAGCCGACTGGCTTGCCAGCCGAAGCCCGCCTTCGCTCTCGGCGCGCCCCGGCTAGCCCAGCCGAAGCCGCGCGTCCAATCGCTCCGGCGCGGCGAAGGCTGGTGGCGAGGGAAGGACTCGAACCTTCGAAGCCACAAGGGCGACAGATTTACAGTCTGCTGCGTTTGACCGCTCCGCAACCTCGCCAATTGTTTGTGCTTTGGAATCTTCGACGTCTGCGTGTCCAAGCCGTTTTCGCTTCTCAGATCGTCCAGCGGAGCTGGCGGAGGGATTTGAACCCCCGACCGGCTGATTACAAATCAGCTGCTCTACCGGACTGAGCTACGCCAGCCAGACAAATGTTGGACTATAGCACGACCTGTGCCAGCCACGCAACCCCCTTGAGCGCATAACTTCTTGGCCCTGCCTTTGGCGGCACTACCCCGAAGCCCCGAAAACAGCACAGACCGGCCTGTCTCTTTTCGAGGACATCCCTTATCCTTTCCGGCCTTTCTCTTTGGAGCCTGCCTCTTCCGACGCCGGACGCGGCTTTTTGGCCCGCTGGCGGACGGCTTCGAAGAGCACGATGCCGGTCGCCACCGAGACGTTCAGGCTCTGGACTTGCCCATGCATCGGGATCGAGACCAGCCAGTCGCAGCGCTCCCGCACCAGCCGGCGGAGCCCGGCGCCCTCAGCACCCACGACCAGTGCCGTCGGCAGCGTGTAGTCGATCTGATCGTACCGAGTGGGCGCATCGCCCGCGAGGCCAACGGTCCAGATGCCGGCGCTCTTCAGAACCTCGAGGGCTCGCGCAATGTTGACGACATCGGCCATGCGCACGTGCGCGACCGCGCCGGCCGACGCTTTCGCTGCCGCTCCCCCGACAGGCGCGGCATGGCGCACCTGTCGGACAACGCCGTGTGCGCCCGCGGCATCCACCGTGCGCAGAATCGCGCCAAAGTTGTGAGGATCTTCGATTCCGTCCAGCACGACCATCAGCGGCGACTGGTCGACTCCCGAACCCTTGACGAAATCGTCGAGCGTCAGCGCCGCGTTGCCCCGCGCGTCCGCGACGACGCCCTGATGGTTCGCACCCGCTGTTTCGCGGTCGAGTTCCAAGGAACTCACGCGACGCACCGACACGCCGCGTGCCTCAGCCCATCGAACGACGTCCGCAATTCGAGCGTCGGCGCGACTCGAGACGCGCACCGCTGTTGCTCGCCCCGCTCGCACGGCTTCCAGGACGGGGTTGATACCGTAGATGCGCATGAACGATAAAGACCACGAGAATCTGAAACTCATCCCGTCCTTCGTGACAGCATCGCCACGGCATGTGCGGCGATCGCCTCACCCCGCCCCAAGGCCCCCGTTGCTTCGTCGGTCTTGCCCTTGATGCTGACGCGATCCGGGGTCACGCCCAGTGCACGGGCGACATGGCCCCGCATTTCCTCAATATAGGGCCTCAGTTTGGGCCGCTCCGCGATCACCACCACATCGACGTTCTCCACCGTGAATCCGGCCGCAGCGACCAGTCGAACCGCCTGGGCCAGCAGATCGAGACTGGACGCGCCTGCCCACCGGGGATCCGTGTCGGGAAAGTGCATCCCGATGTCGCCCGCGCCGGCGGCCCCAAGAATCGCGTCGGTGACGGCGTGACACACGGCATCTGCGTCGGAGTGTCCGAGCAGACCGCGCTCGAACTCGATTCGAACCCCGCCGAGAATCAGCGGACGCCCGGGAACCAGCCGATGAAGGTCGTAGCCGACCCCGACCCTCGGCACGACGTCGCGACCGCGCTCGGCAATCGAATCGGCCAGGGACAGATCATCGCGCGTCGTGATCTTGAAGTTCGACGTCTCGCCTTCCACCACACGAACGGGATAACCCGTTCGCTCCACCAGTGCCGCTTCGTCGGTTGCGTCAAGATTGAGCGCCAGCGCGTCTGCGAGTACTGCGCGGCGAAAAGCTTGCGGCGTCTGGGCCAGAAAGACACGCTCGCGCGGCAGAGTCTCCTGCACCAGATGTTCGTCCGACGTCCTGGTCAGCTTCACGGTGTCGCGCGCGGCAAGCGCCGCGAGCACGGCGCCGGACTCGATTGCCGCCTGGATCGTCCGGCTGATGAGATCCGCGCTCACAAAAGGCCGCGCCGCATCGTGCACGAGCACGATATCGGCCGCTTCGGCCACGGCACGGAACGCGTTCGCCACCGAATCACGACGACGATCACCGCCCGCGACGATGCGCAGCGGTTTCGACGCCCGCTGCAGAAAATCTGGCGGCGCTGCAGCGAGCGAAGGTGGCAGGGCCACGACCACCTCGTCGACAGAAGGATGCGTCACGAAAGCCGAGACGCTTCGATCGAGCATCGCCCGGCCGCCAATATGGAGAAGTTGTTTGGGACTCACCCCGCCAACACGCTGTCCACTCCCGCCGGCTGCGATGATCGCGGAAACGAACATGGGGGCACGGATTATAGCGTGCTGGGTGCTGGGTGCTTCGTGCCGGGTGCTCAGGACGCGCGCGCCGAGGGGAACTGTCGCGCCTGGATCGTGGCCGAGACGACTTCGTGAACTCGCGCCGCCAGCGCTCTCGCGTCGCCCGTCGTCGGCGTCTCGACGGAAGGCGGCTGAATCGGCTCGTGCACAATTAAGGACACGTCAGCCGGTTCGGTCCGCAAACGCCCTTTGGGCATGACGTCGCGCGTGCCGACGACCGCAATTGGCACGATGGGCAGCCCTGCCTGAATCGCGAGGAGAAAGCTGCCGGCCTTGAAGCGGGCGACATGCCCGTCGGCGCTGCGCGTGCCCTCGGCATAGATGATGAGCGACACTCCTTCGGACACCAGGGCCAGCCAACGTTTCAGAATCGATCCGGGATCGGGATGCTTCCGGTCGACGAGCAAATGCCCGCCGCGACGGAGGTGCCAGCCGAGCACCGGAAACCGCGCCAGCGATTCCTTCGCGATGATCCGGAGCTGATACGGCAGCGAGCTGAAGATGATCGGCGTGTCGTAGTGACTTTGATGGTTGGCGACGAACACGTACGTGCTGCCCGGTTTCAGACGATCGAGACCCTCCAGCCGCACGCGAACGCCGGTGGTCTTTAGAATCAGCCGCGACCACGTCCGGGCGCACGCATGGGCGATGTGCCCGCGGCGGTCGAAGAGGCTCGAAACGAGTGAAACCGCACCGAGAACAATCGTGTACAGCCGTGATCGCCGGAATCAGAAAAAAGACGGTGCGCCACCAGTGATACGGAGGGAGTCTCACGAGGTCTGCTACTTGGAGGGGGCGTCCGGCGGCTGAAACTGCTCCTCGGTCTTCACGGAAAATTGCCGGAACCTATCGTAGGTCGCCACGCCCGTGACCACGTTGCTGCCGATCCAGTAATCCTCACGCATTTCGTACGGCACCGCCATCTGGAAGCGTTCGTCGAAACGAAACGAAGTCACGATGGTGTCCGCATCCAGAACCGTCAGCTCCGTCTTGACGATCATGCCCGTTGCGCTCTGGATCCAGATGCGACCCTTCGCCACTATATCCCCGTCCGGGATCTGGCGAATCAGGGTCGGCCGAGTTTCCTCTTTGTACTCGACGACCGAGACATCGGGACCTAGGTCAGGGTCCGTCCCGCGAAGCGAGAAACGAAAACGCGGCTGGTACTGAGCCTGAAGAAACCCGACTGCGAGCAGGGGGTTGTTGATCGTACGCTTGTCACCTCCGAAGGTATAGCGCGCGCTTTCGAGGGCAATCTTTTCGAGCTGGTCGCCCGCGTTCTTCTCCGGCTGCACGAACAGCTTCAACAGACGATCCTCGCGGTCACGAACGGGCTCGCCGTTCACCATGTAGACGTCTCGGAAGGTGTACAGGAGGTTTCGTTCAGGCGACTTGACCAGCAGAAAATCGGACGTGAGCTCGACGTGCTGCACCATCCCGCGAGTCAACAGACTCGGCGACCCTTTCTTGCTTGACTTCGGAAACGACTTGGAATCCTGGACGTACCGCTCCTCCGCGACGATGTTCGAAAACCGATCCATGAAGACGGCGACATAACCGGCCGCGCGCGCGAGGAGTTCCTGCGTCCGGTTCTGGGCAGAGAGCCGAGCGCTTCCGAACACGGCGACGAAGGCAGTCACCGCGATAAGAATCGCCAACCGCAGTCTCATGACCCTGCGCTCATAGTAGCGCGTCGAGCGCTTCGCCGATGGTCCGGACACCGACGCGCTCGCACCCGACGCCCGCGCCGTCCCCTTCGGTGGCGTCGATGTTGGCTTCGGGCATCACCACACGGCGGAATCCCAGTTGGGCTGCCTCGCGGACGCGAAGGGGCGCCTGCGTGATCGCACGCACTTCGCCGGCCAGCCCGACCTCGCCAAAGACCGCAGTCTCAGCAGAAATGACGCGGTTGCGCACGCTCGACGCGATCGCGGCGAGGACCCCGAGATCAGCCGCCGGCTCGTCCACGGTCAGCCCGCCCGCGACATTCACAAACACATCATCGCCCGCGAGATTGAGGCCCGCCCGCTTTTCGAGCACTGCGAGCAGCAGCGAAAGGCGCTGCTGATCCAGTCCGCTCGCCATCCGACGCGAAGTGCCGTAGCTGCTGGAACTCACGAGCGCCTGAATCTCCACGAGGATCGGGCGGGAACCTTCGACGGAGCAGAGAACCGCCGACCCCGCGGCGTTCGACGAACGCTCGGCAAGAAACAGCATCGAAGGATTCGAAACGGGCCGCAGGCCCGTGGACGTCATCTCGAACACACCGAGCTCGCTGATCGCGCCAAAACGATTCTTGACGGCGCGCACCACGCGGTGCGAATGGTGACGCTCCCCTTCAAAGTACAGGACGGCATCGACCACATGTTCCAGCGCCTTGGGACCGGCGAGGCTTCCGTCTTTCGTCACATGACCGACCAGAAACGTCGGAATATCCTGACCTTTCGCCATGAACAGCAGCTGTGTGGCCGCCTCCCGGACCTGCCCGATGCTGCCGGGCGGCGACTGGAACCGCAGCGAATAGAGTGTCTGCACCGAATCGACGATGACGACGGTCGGTTTGACGCGTGCAACTTCGTCGAGAATCCGCTCGAGGCATGTCTCAGCGAGCAGATACAGCGGGGCGTCGCCGACGGCGAGCCGCTGCCCCCGAGCCTTGATCTGATGCTCGGACTCCTCACCTGAGCGGTCCAAGACCGGTCCGATCAAGTGCGCCATGCCGGCAGCCGCCTGCAGCAGCAGGGTCGACTTGCCGATGCCCGGCTCGCCGCCCAGCAGGACGAGCGATCCCGCGACGACGCCTCCTCCGAGCACGCGATCGAATTCGTCGATCCCCGTCGAAAGGCGGGCGCGGTCTCCGACTTCGATGTCTGCATACAGGCGCGCGGCGCCAGCTCTGGTGGAGGCGGCATAACGATGAACGGTCGGGGCCGCGTTCTCGGTCGGCTGGACGCGCTCCTCAACGAAGGAATTCCAGGCGCCACAATCCGCGCATCGGCCCAACCATTTCGGCGACTGCGAGCCGCATTCCTGACACGTGAAGACGGTCTTGGGAGGCTTCAATGATCCAATTACCAGATGCCCAATTACCAGACTACCCGATTATCCAATTACCCAATTCAACCGTCAGTGTAGACCCTCTCGATCCGCGATCCGAGGCGACAGACGATCTCCCACGGAATTGTGCCGACGACGGCCGCCATCTCCCGCGCGTCGATGCGCTCGACGCCGCCCGAGGGCCGTTCCTGTTCGCCGATGATCGTCACCTCGTCACCGGGTGACGCTTCGAGCCCTGTCACGTCGACTGAGAGCATGTCCATACACACCGATCCCACGATTGCGGCCCGGCGGCCGCGAATCAGGACGGACCCGGCGTTTCCCAGCCGCATGTCAAGGCCGTCTGCATAACCAGCCGGTACGATGGCGATCGTCGTCGGACGCTCGGCCGTGAACCTGACGCCGTAGCCCACACCTTCTCCGGGCCGCACGCCCTTGACGGCGACGACGCGGCTGTGCAGCGTCATCGCCGGGATCACCGGAATCGTCGAGGCAAAGGGCGGCGGCACAATCCCGTACAGCAGAAGACCGGGCCGGACGCGTTCGTACCACACGCGCGAGTCGCGCAGCAGTGCGGCGCTGTTACTTGCGTGCCGGAACCGGGGTCGGCCGCCCAGCGCCGCAATTTCCGACGCCGCGTGCTCAAACCGCGTCCGTTGTGTTCCGAAGAGCGGCGAGTCGAGATCGTCGGCGGTGGCAAAGTGCGTGAACACCGCATCCATCTCCAGGTTCGTGCTGGCGAGGAGCGCTGGCAGTGTGCGTCGCAGGTTGTCGTGGCGGAATCCCAACCGGTTCATGCCCGTGTCGATCTTGAGGTGATAGTGCACGCGCCGGCCGTATCGCTCAGCCGCCGTCTCGACCGCGTGCGCGGCTCCCGGCGTGGAAATCGTCGGCGTCAGCTGGCAGTCGAACAAACCGTCCAGATCGCTGACGCTGAGCGCACCAAATATCAGAATCTCGGCTCGCACGCCCGCCGCCCGGAGAGCCGCTCCCTCTTCGAGATCGGCGCACGCGAGCAGGTCGGCGCCCGCGTCCTCCAGCGCGCGGCCGACTTGAGCTGCGCCATGCCCGTAGGCGTTCGCCTTGACGACCGCGACGACACCCGGTGGACTGCCCCCGGCATCACCCGCCAGCCGATCGACGATGGCGCGAAAATTCTGCTTGATGATGTCCAGGTCGATACGAGCGACGGTTGGGCGAATCATGGACGATGGGCGAATTGACGCCTCAGGCTCACGAATTCCCGGACGGTGATGCGGCAAGGTTCTCGAATCGGGTGAACTCGCGGATGAACGCGAGCTTAACGATGCCCGTCGGGCCGTTACGCTGCTTGCCGATGATGAGCTCCGCAATCCCCTCGTTCTCTGCGGGCGGTTGACTCTTGTCCAGATAGAGATCCTCGCGATAGATGAACAGCACGACGTCGGCGTCCTGTTCCAGCGCTCCAGACTCGCGGAGATCGGAGAGCTGCGGCCGATGATCGGATCGGGACTCCGGCGCCCGACTCAGCTGCGAGAGAACCACAATAGGAACGTTCAGCTCCTTCGCCAGTCCTTTGAGCGAGCGCGAGATCGACGCCAACTCGAGCGTGCGGTTCTCGAACCGGCCGCGGCCCTGCATCAGCTGGATGTAGTCGATGACGACCAGGTCCAGCGAATGTTCGGCGGCGAGGCGTCGGCATTTCGCGCGCATTTCGAGAACGCCAATCGACGGCGTGTCGTCGATGAAAATCCTCGCGTCGCTGAGTCGCCCGATCGCTTCCGACAGACGACCCCAGTCGCGTTCGCCCAGAAATCCACGCCGGAGCCTATGCGCGTCGATCCGTGCCTCGGCGGTGAGCAGCCGCAGAAACAGTTGCTCCTTCGACATTTCGAGGCTGAAGATGCCGACGGTTCTCGTGGTCTTCGTGCCGACGTGTTGGGCGATGTTGAGGACCAGGCTCGTCTTCCCCATCGACGGCCGCGCGGCAATGATGACGAGGTCCGACGGCTGAAACCCTGAGGTCATCTCGTCGAGGTCCGTGAAACCGGTCGGCACGCCGGTGATGAGCTCCTGACGCGCGTGGAGCTGCCCAATCGTATCGAGGCTCGCGTGCGCCAGATCGCGCAAAGAGACGAAGCCGTCGCGAATTTTCTTGTCGGCGATGGCGAAGATGGCGTGCTCGGCCTGATCGAGAATGAGATCGGCTTCTTCCTCTGCGTTGTAGGCCGTCGCCACGATCTTGTTGGCCGAAAAGATCAGGTGCCGCAGCGTCGACTTTTCCTTGATGATTCTCGCGTAATGCTCGACGTTCGTGGACCTCGGCACGCCGTCGACGAGCGCGGCAATATACGCCGGCCCGCCGACCTCCTCGAGGTCGCCGGTCCGGCCCAGCTCTTCCTTCAAGGTAACGAGATCAATGGGGTGGCCGCGCTCGTTCAGCGCGACCATCTTGTCGAAGATCCGTCGATGCGCGTCGCGGAAGAAGTCGTGAGAATCGATCAGCTCGGCAGCGAGATTGAATGCGTGGTTGTGCAGGAGGATCGCCCCGAGCACGGAGCGCTCCGCTTCCAGGTTGTGGGGGAGCGTACGATCGGTGACGGCGACGTCGGCCAAAACGATTCCCCGCTACGAACTTTCCACTTTCAACTTTCCACTTTCAACTTCGTCCTAGCTCTTCTCCCCTGAGGGAGCGCCTTCCGCCGCCACCCTGAGCTTGACAAGCGCGACGACCTCACGCTGAAGCCTGACCGAGATGTCGAAGCTGCCGAGCTTCTTGATCGGTTCGCCCAGCTGGATCTTCCGGCGATCGATGTCGAACCCTCTGGCGACCAGCAGTTCTGCAACGTCGCCAGATGTGACCGACCCGTAAAGCGCCTCGGTCTCACCGACTTTCCGTTCGATGACGAGCTCGAGATTGGCCAGGCGCTCGGCAATCGCCTCGGCAATCTTCTTTTCCTCGATCTCCCGCGTTTCAAGCTTGGCCCGCTCGCGCTCCACTTGTTTCTTGTTGCCTTCGGTCACCGGCAGGGCCAGCTTACGGGGCAGCAGGTAGTTGCGCGCGTATCCGTCCGCCACCTTGACGATCTCGCCGCGACGGCCGAGGTTATCGACGTGCTCTCTGAGGATGACTTCCATGCCAGTGACTCCCTGTCATTCTGTGACGTACGGAATCAGCGCGATCTGCCGGGCGCGCTTGATCGCGGTCTGCAGTTTCCGCTGATGCATCGCACAGGCCCCGGAGATCCGGCGCGGCAGAATTTTGCCGCGCTCGGGCACGAACGGCCCAAGCAGCTTGACGTCCTTGTAGTTGATATCGTCGATCTTGTCCGCGCAGAACTTGCATACCTTCCGGCGGCGGAACATCGGCCGGCGCTGACCCTGAGCCTTGTCCCCGGTCTTCTTGTCGCCGCGGCCGCGCCGCCCGCCCCCGTGGCCCTGTCCGAAAGCCATTTATGCCTCCATCCCATCAAAGTGATCGTCATCGTCCGAGTCGGATTCTGCGGCCGAACGACCTTCACCGGGCTGCCGTTGTGGAGGAAGACCGCGTTTCACACGGCGTCGCTCCGACTCCGTCTGCCGCTTCGTCCGCGTCCGGTCGACGACCTTCTTCTCTTCGTCGACGCGCACGACGAGGTGCCGGACGATCTGGTCCATCACCTTGAGCCGGCGGTCCAGCTCCTTCATCAGCTCGCCCGATCCGTTGATGACGTCCAGAACGTAGACGCCCTCCTTGTGGCGGCCGATCTCGTACGCCAGCCGGCGCCGCCCCCAGTTTTCGGTCTTTTCGATCTGCCCGTTCATCCGCGAGACAACCGCTTCGATCTGCTGGTGCAGATCGGTTACCTGCTGATCGGTCGTCTCGGGAGGAAGGATGTAGACAAGCTCGTACTGTCGGTCTGCCATGCAGTGCTCCTTCTGGATGCCCGCCTGATACTGGCGTGCAGCCACCAATCGGTGGCAAGGGCGCGCACACGCGCGCTATTCGGTTGTCGCCGGATCGCCGCCGTTGTACTTGTTCATCACGGCGACGATCCCGGACGTGATGAACGTTTCTACCGCATCGGCCGCGCGGGATACCATCTGCTCGGCCTCTTCCTGCTCCGCCGCGTCGAATCGCGACAGCACGTGATCCGCGAGATCCCGGCGCGCCCGGCCGTCGCCTTCCTCTGCGCCCCGACCGATGCCGACCCGCAGCCTCGAAAACTCCTCGCCCAGATGGGCGATGAGCGACTTCAGGCCGTTGTGGCCTCCCGCCGAACCCCGCGCCCGCGCGCGCAGCTTACCGAGGGGCAGCTGCGCTTCATCCACGATCACCAGTACGTCGACGAGCGCGATCTTATAGTAATGAAGCAGCCCGGCGACAGCGTGACCGCTTTCGTTCATGTACGTTAGCGGCTTCACGAGCAGAGTCGTCGCTCCCGCCGGATCGCGCCACCGCGCCACCAATGCATTGACCGGCGCTGACGCGAAGGCCACGCCCGCGCGTCCCGCCACGTCGTCAACGACCGCGAAGCCGACGTTGTGCCGCGTCCCCTGATACTTGGCGCCCGGGTTGCCCAGACCGACAATCGCCTTCACGGATTTGAGAACATGAGAATTTGAGAATTGGAGAATCTGGCTGCCAGTTCGAGCATCGTCACAGGAATCCTCAAAATCTCAATTCCTCAGATCCTCACTTCTAATCCTCAAATTCTCGAATTTCTTCATTTTTCTTCTTCAACCGCCTCTTCCTTCTTGCCCTTCTTGATGACCTCGGGTTCGGCCGGGGTTGTCGCCACGGCCCCCGCCACTGCGCCTTCGGCCGGCGCAGGCGCTTCCTCCGCCTTCGGCATGATGACGTGTACGAGCATCATGTCGGCGTCACTCCTGGGAGTCCAGTTGGTACTGACCGGAATATCGCGCACGCGAATACCTTGATGGAGCATCAGCTCGCTCACGTCGATCTCGACGTGCTCGGGGATATCCGCGGGCAGACATTCGATGCTGATCTCACGGCGGATGAACTCGAGGATGCCGCCCTGCTGCTTGACGCCCTTCGGCTCGCCCTTCACGATCACCGGAATCGTGACCTGGATTGCCCGATCCATGGCGATACGGAAGAAGTCGGCGTGCAGGATCTGATGGGTGACTGGATCGAGCTGATAGTCCTTCACCAGGACCCGCGTGTCGGCCTCGCCTGAGAGCTTCAGCGAGATAAGCGTATTGGCTCCAGAGTCCGAGTGCAGGATGCGGAGGAGCGCCCTCGGATCCACGGCAATCGGCTTGGCTTCCTTTGCACCGTTCCCACCGGCCGAGCCGTACAGGACCGCAGGCACGCGGCCTTCGCGCCGGGTCCGTCGCGCCTCGTTCTTCCCGAACGTGTCGCGCATCGAGGCTTCAAGAATCGCTTCCATGACTGTGCGTCTCTCTCTTCTATTACGTTGTCGTGGGGCCCCACCCCCACGACCTGTGCCTTCGCAGCCTCATCGGCTGCTCGGCCTGGCTTGCCACGATTGTCCGCTCAAACAAACAACGATGAAACCGACGTCTCCTCGTGGATGCTCTTGATCGCCTGTCCGAGGAGCCTTGCCACCGACAACACCACGATCTTCGTGCAACCGGCTCCGGCCGGCGTGAGTGGAATCGTGTTGGTGACAATGAGCTTGTCGATCGGTGATTTTTCGATGCGCTGAATCGCGGGGCCGGACAACACTCCGTGCACCGCACACGCAATCACGCGAGCTGCGCCATTCTGCTTGAGCGCACCCGCTGCCTTGGTGATGGTTCCAGCCGTATCGATGATGTCGTCCTGGATGATGCACGTGCGGCCAGCCACGTCCCCGATCACGTTCATCACCTCGGCCGAGCCGTCATCGCTCCGGCGTTTGTCGATGACCGCCAGCTCGGCATCGAGCCGTTTCGCGTAGGCGCGGGCGCGCTCCGCGCCGCCGGCATCCGGCGAGACAATCGTCAGATTCGGCGAATGGAGCTGCGACAGGTAGTCAATGATCACCGGCGCTGCGAACAAGTGGTCGACCGGAATGTCGAAGAACCCCTGTATCTGCGCCTTGTGGAGGTCCATCGTCAGTACGCGATTCGTGCCGGCCGCACTCAGCAGATTCGCAACGAGCTTCGCGGAAATCGGGACGCGCGGCTTGTCCTTGCGATCCTGGCGCGCGTAGCCGTAGTACGGCACGACCGCCGTAATCCGGGCCGCCGACGACCGGCGAAACGCGTCGATCATCACCAATAGCTCGATGATGTGCTGATCGACCGACGCCGATCCGGTCGCGCAGGTCGGCTGCACCAGGAAGACGTCGGTGCCGCGAATGTTCTCATCAATCTGAAACGAAACCTCTGTATCAGGGAACCGTCTCAGCCGCGCCTGCCCGGGTTGCACGCCGAGGAACGCGGCGATTTCTTTCGCCAGTTCCGGATGGGCGCTGCCCGAGAAGACCTTGAGCTCGCCAAACCCTATGGCCATGAACGGCTCACCCATCAGCGCGAACCCCTGCAAGCCGAAGATTGGCTGGGGCGGAAGGATTCGAACCTTCGAATACGGGATCCAAAGTCCCGCGCCTTACCGCTTGGCCACGCCCCATCTGCGTTCTGCTCCGTGAAGACTCCCCGCCCTCGAAGTCGCATCTGGCGCCTGTCGACGGAATGTGGGAGTAGCTGACCTCTGGACGGGCCGACTGACGCGGCGCAAACGGTAAGTGTATCCGATTGATGGTTTTGGCGGCAAGTCCGACGGACGCACCTACCGTGTCTTCACGGCACCTGCTTCCGTCGCCACATTGGCAGCTCTCCGCGTAACCGCCAAGGCGATTCCACCGAGCACCATGACCGTCGACAACACCAGACGCGCTGACACGACTTCCGTCAGAAAGATGACGCCGCCGGCTGCGGCCAGCACGGGAACGGCGAGCTGCACGATGGCTGCCTGCATCCCGGTGAGCTTGCGAAGCGCGGCGTACCAGACCACGTACCCCAATCCTGAGGTGACTGCCCCTGACGCAACAGAGAGCACAACGCCTTGAGCTTCCGCGTGAAGACGCGTCAGCATTAGAAGGCTCACCGCCACTACTAGTGGAACCGTTCGCACAAAGTTGCTGGTCGTCTGGGCAAGCGGATTCGTCACACCCCGCGCGCGCAAGGAATAGATGCCCCAACAGATGCCGGCGATCGCCATCAGGACGGCCGTAACCGGCGAGGGCGCCGTCAGCCCAGGAAACACCAGCACAACCAGGCCAACCAGCGCGAGACTCAGGCCGGCCCACTGCCCCAGGCGCGTCCGTTCGCCCGACGTGATCGAGGCGACTACCATCGTCACCTGCACGCTGCCGAACAGAATCAGCGCGCCGGTGCCCGCGCTCAACCGTGTGTAGGCAAATGAAAACGGGAACGCATAGGCCGTCAGCACACCCGCAGAGGTCCAGGAACCTTTCGCTGGCGCAGCCGGACGCCCCACCCGGGATGCGACCAGCAGCAGCATCAAAGCGCCTGAGACGAACCGAATCGTCGTGAACGTCGCGGGATCGATAGTGGCCTCGCGCAGCGCGAGGCGGCAGAGAACCGAATTTGCCGCGAACGCGACGAGCGCCAGGGTCGTATACCCGAGCGTCAGGAGCCCCACATGCGTCTTCACCCGATTCCGATCTTCAGCTGACGCCGGTAACTCGGCCTCATCGAAATATCCCTCCCACTCGGCGTCGTGTCTGACGCTACTTCAACTTGTGCAGTTCCATCGGGCCGGACCATTCAAGGAGCAGAAATCCGGTCTTGGATTCAAAGTCGCCGAACTTCCAATGCTCGGGAACTCGCAGCAAATCAATCCGGCGAGCCGGCAACACGCTCCTTCTTACGTGCAGTCCGGCCAGGGCGACCACGCCCTTCTGCGCAAGCGCGGCCCGCTCATCATCGGACAACACGCTCGCCCGAATTGGAACTGCCCATTGATCGTTTTCGTAAACAGCCCACAAGTAGTCGGCACCGTCCCTCGAAACTCGCCACACGGGTTCGCCATCTCGAGCGTTCGAGTAAAGGCCAACCAGATCCTCCAGAGCATCGGCCGATCCTCTGCCTTGCGTTCGGCCGACGCCCACGGCGCAGCACAAGCACACGACCAGCAGCGCAGTCGTCGTACGCGTTAGAAGGCGGTGCATACCGTTCAGTAGAGGACCGAGGGTATGAACGCGCCTGCGGGCTCGCTGTAGAGACCGACGCTCATGAGTGTCATCGGCTGAACCACGCGGAGTCCATGGTCCAGGCACCAACGGAACACCTCCGCGTTGCGGGTCGGCAGGAGAAAGCCGGCCCCAGGGAACGCGGGCGCCGCGCCGATGAGGGCTTTCAGCTCGGCGTTCGTCTCGCCGACGGCATGGCCAAAGAACGCGACCGATGTGGCATAGCCTGTAATGCGATCCTCGTGTTCGACGACCGTCGCGGTCCCCTGCCTGATAGCTTCGAGCAGTTCCCCGCCGCGGTCATGCCCGTGAACGTTCACACAGACCAGATTGCAGGCGCCCAGATCGTGCTCGGTAGTCGGGCGCACGCTGTATCCGGGAATACGCACCGCCAGGGGCGGCCCCTGCATGACGGACAGCGGCTCCCGAACGACGAACCCCAACCTGGCATACAAAGAAAGCGAGCGGTTGTGATAGGCCGCCTGGACCAGCCGGACCCCGGGAAAACGGCGCTCGGCCGCTCGATCAAGAACACACTGCATCAGCTGCCGCCCGACCGCACGATTTTGTGTGCCGGAATCGACCGTGATCGGACCGATGCCAGCCACGGTCGAACGCTCGTCGAGGAAATTGCTTCCGACGACCCCGCCGTCGAGTTCGGCAACCACCGAGTAGACGCCGGGATGCGCAAGAAGATGCGTCATGAGTTCGGTCGCGCCTTCCGGTGAAGGGAAGTCAGTCGGAAAGCCGTGCTGCCCGGCGATCGTTTTGAAGGCTTCGTAACAGATCACGCCGCAGCGCTCAGCGTCTTCGAGCTTTCCCGGTCGCAAGATGACATTCATGACGACTTCGTCAGATTATCGTGATGATGATCTTGCCTTCATAGTCGCCCGTCCCGAAGAGCCGAAAAGCGTCAGCCAGATCGGCGAGCGTATAGGTCGCCGCAATTACCGGTCGCAGTTTGCCGGCGTCGAACAGCTCATTCATATAGACAAGATCTTTGTTGGGTTTCAAGCCAACGAGACGGATGTGCTTATGGTACGCCCAGGCGAGGAACGGACTGCTGATCAGAGCCTGCAGCAGCCGAGGGATGCTGCCGCCAACGGTGACATACCTGCCGTTGCGATTCAGCGCCCGCGCGTAGGCAAGCGGCGACCTGTTCGTCTTCACATCAAGGATCAGGTCGTAGCGCACGCCACTTCTTGTGAAGTCCGCTTCGAGGTAATCGACGACATGGGCCGCGCCCATCGCCCGTAACATCTCCAGTTTCCCGGGCTTGTCGACGACGGTGACTTCGGCGTCATAGAGCCTGGCAATCTGCAAGGCGAACGTGCCGACGCCCCCGCCTGCCCCATTCAGAAGCAGGTTCTGGCCAGACTGAATCCGGCCGACGTCGATGAGGCCCTGCACCGCGAGCATGCCGGCCTGCGGGATGGCAGCCGCTTGTTCGAACGTCATGCGCGCCGGTTTGCGCGCGAGACAGGCCTCCGGCGCACACACGTACTCGGCAAACGCACCGAACCCGCTCGTGCACAAATCGCCGTAGACCTCGTCGCCCGGCTTGAACGCTGTGACACCCTCGCCAATGGATTCGACTCGCCCAGCGATGTCACCGCCAAGTACACGCACCCCCGGCGTGAACAGACCGTTCAACATGCGATTGACCGCGTCCCCCCGCAGCAATCCCCAGTCCCAATCATTGACCGACGCGGCAAGCACGCGAACCAGGACTTGATTGGCCTTGGGCGCAGGTGTTGGGACGTCCTTCAGCTCAAGAACGTCGGGCGTGCCGTACCTCTCCATCACGACCGCCTTCATGAGTCAGTTGCCACTTTCCCGATGAAGGATCTCATGAGCGGACGCGAAAGAGTGGTCCAGAACTCTCACCCTTCGGCCGCTGTGTCCGACGTTGCGATTGAGGGCGACGCGGCCGCGTTCGACGCTGCCACCTGGCCGAACGCGAGGCCGTTCGCGAATAACAACACTGCCACGATGTGTGTGCGCATCATAGCCTCCACAAACGGCTCACAGCCCAGGTTGCAGAATCGACTTCATAGACCACAGCGCGCTGATAGTCCAGTCAAAAACCACCGACCTCGGGCACTGGTGCTGGCGCGACGACTTGAGGCACGATCGCGTCAATGACACTCAAGGGACCATTTGGTGCGGCGCTTGCCGCGTTGTTGCTGGTGACGGGCGCTGGATACGGACGGATTGCCGCCCAGGCGCCGACCGGAATTCCGCGCATGCCCGACGGACGACCGAACCTGCAGGGTATCTGGCAGGTCCGGAACCGCGCATCGTACGACCTGCAGGATCACGTCGCCCACCACCTGCTGCCGGCCGGCCTTGGCGTCGTCGCAGGGAATGAGATTCCGTATCGGCCGTGGGCCGCAGCGAGGAAGCTCGAAAACTTCGCGAATCGAACGATGGCGGATCCTGTGGCGAACTGTTACATGCCGGGCGTGCCCCGCATCATGTACATGGAGTGGCCGTTCCAGCTGTTTCAAACCCATGACCACATCGCGATGACGTTCGAATGGCAGCAGCTCTACCGCCTGATCCACACGAACGGCACGCCGCACGACGACCGCGTCAGCCCCTGGATGGGCGACTCGCGCGGTCGATGGGAAGGCGACACGCTGGTGGTCGAAGTGTCCCGGCACAACGACCGGACGTGGTTCGACATGGCGGGCAACTTTCACAGTGACGCGCTGCGCCTCATCGAGCGATACACGATGCTCGACGCGGACACGATTCAGTACGAGGTCACGATCGAGGATGCCAACGTCTTCACGCGGCCATGGACCATCCGCATGCCGTTTCATCGCCAGAAAAGCATGGACAGGATTCTCGAGTACCAGTGTCAGGCGGAAAAAGAAGAGGCCAACGGCGACTTCGAGCCAGAGCCCCGCACCTGGTATCCGGGACCGAATGCGCCGAAGCCGGCGCTCTCGTTCGGCCCACCTGCCGAGCGGCCGCACCCGACGCGGGTGGCCGGCACGGTGCGCCGCACGGCCGACGGCACACCCGACCTGAACGGATTCTTCGAGCCGGACGCCGGCGGAGCCAATTACGGCCTCGAAAAGCATGATGCGAGCGATGCAGGCCTCACGCCGCCTGGTCGAGGCGTGGTCATCGATCCGCCAGACGGCCGACTCCCTTATCAGCCGTGGGCGCGGGAAGAGCGAGAGTACCGCAACACGCCAATCCGCGGTTACGACGATCCGACGGCGCACTGCTTCCCGGCCGGGGTGCCCAGGTCGATGTACGTGCCCGTGCCTTTTCAGATCGTCCACACGCGCGACGCCGTCGTCACTTTGCACGAACGGATGTCGTGGCGGTTGATTTCGCTCGAGAGGTCGCGTCACCTGCCCGAGACCATGCGATTGTGGCAGGGCGATTCAATTGGCCACTGGGAAGGCGATACGCTCGTCATCGACACGACGAATCTGAACGGCAAGACATGGGGCAGCGAAGTCGGCGACGTGTTCAGCCACGCCGAGCATGTGACCGAACGCATCACGCCCGTCGACGCCGACAGGCTTCATTACGAGGCGACGATCACGGATCCGATTGCGTATACGCGACCGTTCACCATCGCGATTCCGTTGAGGCGTCTGAAAACCGAGTTGATGGAAGCCGCCTGCCACGAAGAGGAGCACGACTTACCCGTGCTGAGGCGAATCAGGGATCAGGAGCGCGCCAGGGCAGGCCATGTGTCAAGCGAGGGCAAGTAATCGTTTAGCGCCGCGCGCGAGTCGCCGCGCAATACCGCGAGTGCTTCACGGTCCTTGTGACGTACGAGCGATAGCCGGAACCGTCGAGCGCGCGGGCTGTGGCTTGAGCCCGAGAGCGTTGCTCGAACAATCCGAATACCGCCGAGCCGCTGCCGGACATCGACGCCTGCGACGCGCCGTGTCGCGCTAGCGAACGGACCATGGCGGCGATCTGTGGGTGATGTTCGCTGACGGCCGCCTGGAGATCGTTGCTGGAGGCGGGTAGGGCCCTGCGCGCCCGCTCATCCCACCAGCTGTAGGCCTGCCGCGCACTCACCCCGAACGACGGAATCACCAGCGCCACCCACGCCGCGGGCGCATCGAACAGCTGAAACATCACGTCGCCACGCTCGAGACCGAGCGCCCTGCCGCCCTCCAAGAAGAACGGCACGTCCACGCCGAGCTTGGCTGCAAGTTCCCGCTGACGTTCAGGTGTCAACTTGATCCGCCAGAGGGCGCTCAAGCCGCGGATCGCCGCAGCCGCGTCGCTGCTCCCACCGCCAAGCCCCGCCTGCATCGGAATCCGCTTCGTCAATGTAATCAGAGTGTTGACTGGGCGACCCCGCCTGCCGCCGGCCCGCCACACGAGCTCGGCAGCCCCCCAGACCAGGTTCGATCGATCGGTTGGACAACTGGGATCGTTGCACTCGATTCGAAATGGGCCTCGCACCCGCTCGAACGTCAGCGTGTCGTGCAGCGCGATCGACTGCAGCACGGTCCGCACCTCGTGATAGCCATCCGGGCGCACCCCCAGCACTCGGAGTGAAAGGTTGATCTTGGCAGGCGCCCGCACTTTGACCGTCGTCACCGGTTTCACCAGATTTACGGATGCAGTGGTCCGTTGCGTCTCAGCTCTTCCAGCGTGATGGACACGGCGCCTCGCGGCATCTGTACCTGGAACGCCTCCGCACCAAGTTTCGCGCGACGCTCCACCTGGGAGAGCCTGAGAGTGAGATTAAACCGATTCGGTTCGTTGCTGATCAGCCGAACAGAAGTCGCCATCTCGTTCTGAAAGACCCTGTACTCGGCGCGCCAACCCACGCGCTGGTCGTCTGCAGAGTGCACGACAGCCGCGACCTGCCACGCTCCGCGCTCGGCGCGATGGACGTAGATCGTTTTGGCGGTTCCGGAAAACGTCCGCCAGTCGGGGCCGAGATCGGTCGGACTGCCCTCGAGCGGAGCGCAGCCGGTCAGCGCCTCCAGCAGCTCGCGCGGCGTCAGAGCCACGCCGGCAACCGCCTCCATCACGTCCCTGGGTTGTCCGTGAGCGAGGATACGGTTGTCCCGAGGCAACAGCAGCGTGGAATCGTCGCCGTGTGCAACGAAGATAAAGAAGGGCTGACCGACAGGCGCGACGGCCTCGAGTCGCGCGGCATCTGACGTGACGCCAGCCAGAAGCCGGGCTCTGACCCGCCGACCTTGAATGGAGCCGCTGACACCGATTTCGGCGGTGAGCGGCTCAAGGCTGCCGCATGTGGTCGACAGCTGCCTGACGATCGCCGCGGCGTCGGAGGCGGGTGGACCGCTTGCTGATGGCAGCTTCATCAGGCCAGGCGCGCACGATGGGCACACGACCGCGAGCGCCACAGCGCCGGCGGCCCGGACCGACCGCGACGACCTCATTTCCTGGCTTTTTGTTGAGCGGACCGAATCTTCTTGTCGATCTCGGGGCGGTCCACGGAGTCGCCGTCACCGGCGAGCGCTCGCGTCCACGCTTCAATGGCCTCGTCGTACCGGCCCAATTTGAAGAGGACGTCGCCATAGTGATCCTGAATGACCGAGTTGCTCTTGAGCTGCCCGGCCGCCCGCTTCAGATTGTCGACAGCCAAATCAAACTTGTTGCTCTTGTAGTACGCCCAGCCCAGGCTGTCCAGGTACGACCCGTTTTCCGGATCGATCGCCAGCGCCTTCTTGAGGAACGCCACAGATTCGTCGAGGCGCTCGCCGCGATCGGCAAGCATGTAACCCAAATAGTTCAGCGTCGGCGCATTGTCGGGATCGTGCACCAGGACCTGGCGAAAGGCGGCCTCGGCGTCCGCATACCGCTTCTGTTTCTCAAGGACCGCTCCGAGCTCGAAACCAATCGAGGTATCGGAGGGAAACTTGGTCTGGGCCTCGTCCAGCACTTTGACTGCGTCCGGCCCCCTATTGGCATCGACGTACACCTGCGCAAGCACCACGTACGCAAGTGGTCGATCGGCTTGCTTGCGCACCACGTCCTGCAGGATCTCAATCCCCTTGTCAGGTTGACCATTGAGCCGCAGGGCCTGAGCCTGCAGACGGGCGAGCCGCAAGTCGTCAGGGTGCTCGACCCGCGCCGCCTGCGCAAGCTCGCCTGCCCGGGCGTATCGCTTGGCCGACAAGTGAGCCTGAATCAGGTAACCGGTGACCAGCGTGTCGCCCGGCGACAGCCGATGAGCTTCGTCGTAGGACGCGATCGCCGAGTCGTACTGGCCGAGCTGCTCGTACCGAGAAGCCGAGATGCGGCAGCAGCAAACCAAGACCCGAAACGTCGGGCGTGGAGCGCGATCGCATTTCGTTGGTCACTGGAAGAAGGGCGTCGACGACGGCCTTGTACTGCTGACGGTCCTGAAGGGCCTCGGCCAGCGCGTAGTAGCCCCATGGACTCTGCTTGTTCAAGCCGATCAGACGGCGCGCCGCAGCTTCAGCGTTCGCGGGATCGCTGGCGCGGCGGTGCGCCTGGGAGAGCAGGTAGAGCGCTCGCTGGTCGGTAGGACGCGACGAAACGACTTCGGCGAGCAGGTCTCGGGCCTTCTGGGAGTTCGCGCGCTCTCCTGTCGACAACAAGGCTGAGGCGTAGCGCAGCTTGAGGTCGATGTTGCGGGGCGCGCGCTGCGCCGCCTGGGCGTACGCCCCAGCAGCGTCCTTCCAGCGTCGTTCCCGGTCATAAAAATCGCCGAGCGTGGCGTACAGCCGCGGATCGTCTTCAACGGCGGACTCGAGCCAGGTGATCGCGTCGGCGTTCTTGCCCGCGCCGGCGTACGCCTCGGCCAGCAGGTTGAGGCCCTCCAGCCAGCCATGTTCCCGACTGACCAGCGATCGCAGCATCGGAATCGCCTTGTCGTACTCCTGCGTCCGCACGTACATGCGAGCCAGGTTGGCAAGAAGATTCGGATCTGGTTCGCCGTCGGGGTCTTTGAGCGCCTGCTCGAGGTGGTTGATGGCTTTTTTCGCGTTTTCGTCGGCAGGCGACGATGCTGTACCCCGCGCGTTTTTCGTGTCGGCATCCGACAGTGCGGCATACACCACACCGAGCACACGATGCGCTTCTGAATTCGATGGCGAGATCTTCAGCGCCTGTTCGGCGGTGTTGATCGCATCCACTGCGCGGTTCTGCCCCATGTAGAGCGCCGCGAGCGCCGCGGGGATCTCACCCGAAGAAGGATCGAGTGTTGCGGCTCTTTTGTACGCGGCGATGGCGCCGTCGATGTCGCTCTCTCGTTCGAGACGACGGGCGAGCAGGAATTGATTGTAGGCGTCTGCGGTCGCTGTCGAGGCTGAGTTGGGCTCGGCAGGTGCTGTGCTGCGCGGCTGCCGCGGGCGTTGACCCGCGTCGGCCCCTGCAGCCAGACTGGCAAACAAAACGCACCAGACGAGCGCGCGCATGACCTGAATTGTTCCACAAAAGCCCGGAGCTGTCATACTATTTGCCGGCCATGGCTATCGATCCGGAGCTGCTTGAAATCCTCGCGTGTCCTCAGTGCAAGACCCCTGTCAAACTGGTCAAGAATGACACCGCGCTCAAATGCGGCACGTGCAAACGTGTGTATCCGATCAAAGACGACATCCCGGTCATGCTGATTGACGAGGCCACGATCGAGGAGTAAGGGGCGAGATTTGAGAATGTGAGAATGTGAGGATTTGAGGATTTGAGCTCCGAGCCCGCGCCTCCTCACCAGTCTCCTCACGATTCTCAAGACTCTCAAGATTCTCAAATCCTCAAATCCTCACATTCTCAAATCTCCAAGATCCTTCTCGTTCGTCTCCGGGAAATCGGCGACGTGGTGTTCACCACGCCCGCCATCCGCGCCGTCCGGGCACATTTCCCTTCCGCCCGTGTCGCTTATCTGGTCGAACCCCCGGCTGCCGCCATCGTTGCCGCAAACAGGAACATCGACGACCTGATCGTTGCGCCGCAGCGGCATCTCGCCGCAGACATTGCACTCGGGCGGCGACTTCGCGCGGCACGGTACGACCTCGTCATCGACTTTCACGGAGGCCCTCGGGCTTCGCTGCTGACCTGGCTGAGCCAAGCGCGCGTCCGAGTCGGCTACAACATTGCCTGGCGCAGCTGGATCTACACCGTCAAAGTGCCGCGGCCCAGGGGGCTTCGGCCGCGCCACGCGGTGCAGAACCAATGGGACCTGTTAACGCCGCTGGGCATCCCCCTTCCGGACCCCGCCAGGAACAGCGTTGAAATGCCCGTCGAAGCCGACGCCGCGGCCGCAGTCGCCGCGCCGACTCGAGCAACTCGGAATCCGCGCAACCGATCCGCTTGTCGTAATCCACGTCAGCGCGGGCAACCCGTTTCGCCGCTGGCCACTGGAGGCGTTCGCCACGCTTACCGAGGCGCTGGTATCCCGCGACCCCCGGACGCAGGTCGTTATCACGTCTGGACCGTCGGAACCCGACGCCGCCCGTCGCGTTGTTGCCGCCGCACGCGCGCGCCTGCCGCAGGCCAGTGAACGGCGCGTGCTGACGCTCGGCGACATGTCCATCGTCGAGCTCCGCGCACTCCTCGAACGCGCAACTTTGTATATCGGTGGAGACAGCGGCCCGCTCCACGTGGCCTCAACGAGTTCGGTGCCGATCGTCGGTCTCTATGGCCCGACGCTTCCAGTCAGATCGGAACCGTGGCGCCATCCGGCGCTCGTGTCCGAATCGGTCGAGGTCGCGGGACTTGAGTGCCGGCCGTGCAACCAGCGAGTGTGCACACCGGGTGATTTTCGATGCTTGCGGCGCATTTCTGCTGAAGACGTGCTCGGCGCGAGCGAGCGCGCCCGTGCGCGCGCCGCTGGCGCGCCATGAAGGGAGCTAGTACGCCATCGCGTAGCAGTCGCGGCGAGGATCGGCTCCCGCAATCCGATTGGCCGTCGCGGGATCGATAATCACAGCCGTCGCGCAGCTTGCGATACTGGCAGGGCGAATCCGAGTCACGTCGTGCCCGCGAGCCTGCAGGTCGCGAACGACATCCTCAGAGATCGGCGCTTCGACGTTCAACTTGTTGAAGCCCGGCGTGTGAGGCCAGAACGAACCGTAGAAATGCAGGGTCTGAACACGAGGCCACTCAAAAGCCTCGTGCAGATTCGGGTACCAGTCGTTCCAGAACTCAACGACATCCAGGAACGCCTGAAGGATGGTCTGATCCTGATTGTCTCCGCCCGGCGTGCCGAGCGCCATCAGAGGCTGCCCGTTTCTCAGCACGATGCTCGGCGTCAGCGTATAGCGCGGTCGTGAACGGGGCCGTAGCTGCGCGGCTCGCGTCGGATCAAGCCAGAACTGCTCTCCCCGAACGCTCATGCCAATGCCGGTGTCTCCCAGAATCACGGCGCCGCCAATCCATCCACCGCTCGGAGTGCTGTCGAACACGTTGCCCGCGACATCGACGATGGCAATGTGCGTCGTGTCCTTGATCGTGCCTCGAATAGGTTCCGCGTTCGGCGCGGACACGTCCGGTTTCGCGGCGTCCACAAGATTCGCCACCCAGTACGGCCACTCCTTGACAGCCGAATCGAACGGCAGTGGATTGCCGGCAACGAACGACCGCGAGGCCCGCTTGGGATCAATCAGCGCGGCCCGCTGTTTCGCATACGCCTTCGACAAGAGTCCTTCGGCGGGCGTTCGCACGAATGCCTGATCCCCGTAGTACGTGTCGCGATCGGCATAGGCGAGCTTCAGCGCTTCGACGATCGTGTGGATGTAGTCGGCGCTGTTGCGCTTCATCGACTTCAGATCGAACGTTTCGAGGATATTCAGCGCCTCGAGCAGAACCGGGCCCTGACTAGTGAACGAATGCTTGTACACCTGGTAGCCGCGATAGCTCGTCGTCGCGGGCTCCTCCACTCGCGCGGAGAACTCGGCGAAATCTTCGAGCTCGAACGGTGCGTGATGCATCTGAAGAAACCGCACCATCTCCACGGCGATGTCGCCTTTGTAAAAGCGATCGCGGGCGGCCACGATGCCGGCGATCCGGCCTTTCGATGCAGCAGCCCGCTCGGCTTCCACCATGCGCGTCAAGGTGTTCGCGAGCGTCGGCAGCCTGATCGTCTCGCCCGGCCGATACATTGAGCCGTCTGGTTTCAACCAGTAGCGGCGGTTGGCCGGCCAGTTCTGGAAGAACGTGAGGTTGCCTTCGATGGCCGTGGCCGTGCGTGGCCGCAGTGGAAATCCGTTACTGGCGTAGTCTCGAGCCCGCGCGGAGACCTGTTCGAAGCTCATGGTTCCCCATCGTTCCAGCACGGTCAGCGCCGCGTGCAGTGCCCCAGGCACGACTGCGGGATCGAGGCCCGCGCCATCAAGGGTCTTGCCGCGCGCCTTGTACCATTCGATGCTGGCGCCTTTGGGTGCCCAGCCCTGTCCGACAATCGCCGTGACTTTGGATTCTTTGCTCGGATAGACAAGAACCAGACCTTCTCCGCCCAGGCTGTAAAGATCCTGTTCGACGACTCCGCCTGCAAGGAGCGACGCCACCCCGGCATCGAAGGCATTCCCGCCTTGGGTCAGAACCTCGAACGCAGCGGCAGTTGTGAGAGGATGGCCGGCTGAAACGGCGCCGTTGCGGCCCATGACAGGCGGGCGCTCCGCGCCGTGACCAGTAACGGCAACGAGCGCAGTCGCCAGGAGTGCCGCGAGTCCGATCTTGAAGGGGCGCATTCTTCGGCCCTGCTTTCCCCGAGCGTCGCCGCGCTGCATCTTACGCCATCCGGTTAAGATAGGTCCTGAGATGGCAAACCGCCTGGAACGGGCTGGGGTTCTGGCCCTGTATGGCGCCGCAGGGGCCATTCAGTTCTCGATTGCCGCCGGTCAAATCCTGCTGGCCGTGTCGGTGTTCTGCTGGGCCGCCATGCTCGTGGCCCGCCGCGAACCTGTCTCGGTGCCGCGCATGTTCTGGCCGCTCGCAGCGTACGCAGCGCTGACGCTCGTGTCGGCCACGTTGTCCCCGCAGCCCCGGACGAGTCTCATCGACTGCAAGCAACTCGTCCTGTTTCCCCTGATGCCGATGACGTATCGCCTGCTCGACGCCAGGCGCGCCGAAACGATGGTCACCGTCATCCTGTCGTTCGGCGCCGTCAGCGCCGCGTACGGGATCTTTCAGTACGCGATCCTTCACTACGACAACCTCGGCCGGCGGCCGCAGGGCACGCTCGGCCACTACATGACGTATTCGGGCCTGCTGATGCTCGTTATCGGCACCGCGCTTGCGCGTCTGCTGTTCGGCGAACGCGAGCGTGTCGTGGGCGGCCCTCGTCCTCCCCGCGCTGCTCGTGGCCGTCTCGCTGACGCTCACGCGCAACGCCTGGGTCGGCGTCTGCGCAGCGGCCGCGCTGCTGTTGTCGCTCAAGGATTTCCGGCTTCTCGCCGTGCTGCCGGTCGTGGCGGCCGCGTTCTTCCTGTTCGCGCCGGCCACGGTCACGACGCGTTTCGTGTCGATTTTCGATCTGAAGGATCCGACCAACCGCGACCGCCTGGCGATGCTGCGCGAAGGCCAGCACATGATCCGAGCCCACCCGCTCGCTCGGCGTCGGCCCCAACATGGTGCAGCCGCTCTATCAGAAATATCGGGATCCCGACGCGGTCGAAGCGGTCAACCCGCACCTGCACAACGTGCCGGTGCAGATGGCCGCCGAGCGCGGCCTGCCCGCGCTCGCCGCGTGGCTGGCGATTCGTCGCATTGTTGGTCGTGGATCTGGTGCGCGACTTCCGTTCGGGAAGCCGATCGCTGACCGCGGTTGCGCTGGCCGCCGTGGTGTCGATGCTCGCCGCCGGCATGTTCGAATACAACTTCGGCGATTCGGAGTTCCTGATCCTGTTTCTGGTCCTGATTACGCTGCCTTTCGCCGCCGGAAGACTCCCGCGACTACTGCGCGCCGCCGACCGGCATGTGCCCGTCGAGCGACAGCATCGGTCGCGCCGATGCGCAGCCGCGAGAGGCCTGCCGAGAACTTCTGCACCGTCTGCGGATCCTTTCCGGCCGGAAACTCGTAGGTCACCCGGTACTGGTGCGTCTGCCGGACGTTGCTCTCCGCGATCTGCTGCGCGAACTCCGGCATCAGCGTTAGCAATCGGGTGTTGGCGGCGATGTTCTCGTAGCGACCGCCGCTGAGCTTCGTCATCGCAAGGCCGACCTCCGTCTGAGAGCGCCCTGAACGGCGCCGACACTTTCGCCGCCGGCGTGAGCATGACGAAGTGCACGGTGATCGCATGCTGGACGATCTGCTTCTGGAGCTTGGCCCACTCCTTGTCCATCGCCGAGTGTTCCGCCCGACGTCGGACGCGAGCATGACGATGACACACGTGGCATCGCTCTTGTCCTTGGTCCACGCGGCTGCCCGCCTCGACGAGCGCGTCGAAGAACAGGGCGGCGCCGGAGTCGGGCGTGAGCCGGTCGACCGCCTTCATGAGCAGCTCCTGATCCTTCGTGGACTTCTCGAGACAACGCGGCTGCGGCGCCGTGGTCAGCATCTCCATCGGTTTCCCGGCAGGAATAGCCTCGAAGAAGTTCTTGATGCCCGTGCGAAGATTGGCCAGCGAGTTCGTGTTCCCGGGCCGTTGTCGATCATCACCGTCAGCTTCATCGGCTTGTTGACCGGCTCCAGCTTGACGATCTTGCGTTCAGCATCGTCCACCTGACCGTGACGTCGGTGGGCATCAGATCGGTAATCGGCTCGCCCTGGGAGTCGAGCACGCTGATGTACAGTTGGCCCTGCTGCTGCTGCCAGGACCGGCCGGGCAGTGCCTCAGAAGCACCAAGACGGCGAAGGAAAGCGAAGCCAGGCGAGCTGGCACGACGTGGCGGCTGATGTTGATCCGAGGCATCTGAATCCTCCCAGAAGAGCTTTCGCGGACACGGCCTGCTCAGGAATTCGTCATGCTAGATGCTTAAGACCCCGGGGTCAAGGCGCTGGGGGTTCATCCGGGCGTCTGCAGCGCGAGCAGCTATAATTCACCTGTTGTGACGCGCGAGGACGTCGCCGCCCTTCTGGAACGCCGGCGACGAGCCATGGAACAACGCGATGCCCTGGCCCTGGCGGAGTTGTACGATGAGGAGTGCGTCGTCGACAGCCCGACCGCCGGCGGGCCCGTTGCGGGACGCGAAGCGATCGTGCAGGTCTATGAAGCGTGGTTCAACGCATTTCCTGACGCTGTGCTGACGTTCGAGCATCCGGTGATTGACGGCCATTCCACAGCGCAATTGCTCGTCTCCGCGGGCACCGGCAGAGGTCCGTTTCTGGGCCTGCCACCGACCGGCAAGTCGTTTCGCATCCCAATGGTCTTTCTGACCACGATGCGGAACCATCTGATCGTGCACGAGCGCCGCATTTACGACTTCACCGGGATGCTGGTGCAGATCGGCGTGCTGAAAGCCAAACCGGCTTGAACGCCTGGAGTTATGGCTACCGCAAACAACCCACGCCTGCTCGTCACCGACGCGCTCGGCCGGCGGATTGATCCCGATCGACAAGCCGTTCTCACGCTCGGCCGCCGCAGCGAGAGCGACGTCCGCGTGCCGAGCGCGGGCGTCTCGCGCATGCACGCGGAGATCGTCACCGACAACGGCGGTCCACCGGCTGCGCGACTGCGCGCTCGAGGTTCGGCACCTTCGTCAACGGCGAGCGCGTCGACCGAGCACGTGCTCAAGCCGGGTGATCGTCATCCAGCTCGGCCAGTCCGACGACACCGAGATCGTCTTCGTCATCGGCGACGAAGACGCCGTCTCACGAGCGCAGCGCCGTCGCGGCCGTCAGCGAGCTGCGGCACATGGCCGGCCTGCTCGAGGGGCTGCGGGCGCTCGGCTCGGGCCGCGTGCTCGACGACGTGCTGACGCTGGTGCTCGATTCGGCGATCGACGTCACCGGCGCCGAGCGCGGCTTCATCATGCTGGCCAACGAGGACGAGCGAGCTCGAGTTCAAGCTCGCGCGGGCGCGCGGCAGGTCACGCTGTCGGGCACGACATTCGAGACCAGCCGCAAGATACCGGAGACCGTGTTCGCGACCGGCCAGCAGGCGATCGTCGAAGATCTGCTGGACAGCGACCTGGCGCAGCTGCACACGCGGCACGGTCGCGCTCGGCATCCGGTCACGTGCTCTGCGCGCCGCTTCGCCTGGTGCGCTACGTCGAGCGGGCCGAAGAACAGACCGGCAGACAAGATGATCGGCGTCCTGTATCTCGACAGCCGCGAGCGGGGCGCGCTGCGCTCGAGCGGCCGCGCGCTCGGCGCTCGAGACGCTGAGCACGGAAGCCGCCGTCGCGATCGAGAACGCGCGGCTGTACCGCGAAGCGCGTCGAGCGCGCGAAGCTCGATCAGGAGCTGAAGGTCGCCGCGGCCATTCAGCAGTCGCTGCTGCCGGCGGCCGGGCCGACCGGGCGACGTTCTTCACGACCGCCGGCGCCTCGGTGCCGTGCCGATCGGTCGGCGGCGACTTCTTCGACTACGTCGATCTGCCCTCTGGGCAGTTCGGCTTCATCCTCGGCGACGTCGCCGGCAAAGGATCGCCGGCCGCGCTGCTCGCCGCCGCGGCGCTCGGCATGTTCGGCGCTGAAGCGAACTATCAGCCGAGCGCCGGCCCCGTGCTCGAGCGCTCAATCAAGGGCTGCTTCGGCGTGCGATCGAAGCGCGCTTCCTGACGACGTTCTACGCGATGCTCGCACGCGACGGCTCGCTGACCTACTCGAACGGCGGCCACAACGCGCCGATTCTCGTGCGGGCGACGAGCGTCCGCCGGCTCGAGACCGGCGGCGTCGTGCTCGGCCTGTTCGAGCACGCGTCGTACGAAGAAGAGACGCTGACGCTGGCGCCGGGCGACGTCATCGTGGCGTTCAGCGACGGCGTGAGCGAAGCGCTCAACGAGGCCGGCGAGGAATTCACCGACGAGCGCCTGCTCGGCTCGATCGCCAAGCACGCGTCAAAACCGCCGCAGGAGCTGCTCGACGGCGCTGCTCGCCGATGTCCGCGCGTTCTGCGGCGGCGCCACCCAGAGCGACGACGTCACGATCGTCGCATCGTCGACGGGTACAGACCCGGAAGACGGGTCTGCAGAGTTCGCCATCAGGTTCGTCAACGGTTCCGAGCAGTTCCGGAGCGACCCAGAACGACCGCAGCACTCGCTTCTTCAGTGTCTGAAATGCCGTCCGCCCCGTCAACACCATGGCGAGCCGTGTTCGTCGGCGGCCGCGATCACCTCGCGGTCGCGGAGCGACCGCCCGGATGAATGACGGCCGTAGCGCCGGCGCGCGCGACGGCGTCCACGCCGTCGCGAAACGGAAAGAAGCCATCGGTGGCCGCCACCGATCCCGGCAGGGCCCGGGACGCCCCTGGCGTCATCACCGCGACGTTGACGGCATCCACGCGGCTCATCTGACCCGCCCCGATCGCCAGCGTCTGGTCGCGGATCGTAAAGACGACGCGTTCGACTTCACGTGCGCGCAGACGCGCCAGGCGAACCGCAGGGCCTCCCACTCGTCCGACGGCGGCCGCCGGCTGGCCAACCGGAAACCCGTCCGGCAGCGTGCTCCGTGGTCCATGGTGCTCGGGCCTCGACCACGAGGTCGCGCTCCTGGGCGAGGACCGCGCCCAGGATCGAGCGCAGCTCGACTGCCGCCTGCGGCGACGAGTCGAAATCCGCCGTCACGACCCGCATGCCGCTTTTCGGGCGAGAATCTCCCGCGCGTTCGTCCTCCACCGCCGGTGCGATGACCGCATCGATCTTCGTGGACGTGATGGCGCCGGCCGTCGCGACGTCGATCGCACGGTTCAGACGCGACGATCGCCGCCGAACGCGCTGAGGCTGTCGGCGTCACGCGCGCGAACGTACGCCTCGGCGATCGTCAGCCCCGATTGCGACGCCGCACGGGTTCGTGTGCTTGACGACCGCCGCCGCCGGCACGTCGAATTCGAGCACGATGCGCAGCGCCGCGTCGAGATCGAGCAGGTTCGTGTACGACAGCTCCTTGCCCTGCAGGAACATCGACGTTCCCAATCCGCCATCGCCGCACGCGCGAAGTCCGCTCGCCCGATACCACGCGGCCCGTCTGGTGGGGATTCTCCCCGTACCGGAGATCCTGAATCTTGTCGAGCGACAGCGTCAGCGCGCCCCGAACTGCCTCGACCGCCTGGCGGTCGAAGTGATCGCCTCGCAGGTCGATCGAAGCCAGAGTCACCGACAATCGCCGTGTCGTACGCAGCGGTATGTGCAAACGCCTTGCGCGCCAGCTCGAACGAAACGCTAACTCGGTGACCGTCGTATCGAGGGCGTCGAGAAGCCGGGATAGTCGGCCGGATCGACCACCACCAGCACGCCGCGGAAGTTCTTCGCGGCCGCGCGCACGCAGCGACGGTCCGCCGATGTCGATCTCCTCGACCAGCGTCGTCGAAGGGCGTGGCGGGGTTCAGGCCGCGGTCTCTTCGAAGGGATACAGATTGACGACGACCAGGTCGATGAGCCCGATGCCGTGCGCGGCGACGGCCGCCATGTCGTCGGGGCGATCGCGGCGCGCCAGAATGCCGCCGTGGACCGCGGGATGGAGCGTCTTGACGCGGCCGTCCATCATCTCGGGGAAGCCGGTGACGTCGGACACGTCGTGACGCGCGAGTCCGGCGTCGGTCAGAGCGCGCCGTGTGCCGCCCGTCGAGACCAGTGTGAAACCGCGTGCAATGAGGCCTCGTCCGAAGTCGACGATGCCGCGTTTGTCAGACACGCTCAGCAGGGCTCTTGGCATAGGTAGCAAAGTCCGGTATTATTCGAGGTCGACGCCGGGCGGGCCTGGCGCCGAAAGGTCAAGGCCGCAGCACTACGCGGTCTTTTTTTGTGCCCGCGGTCGTGGTCATTGCGGGGTCTTTCTCCCGAGCGACCGGGGCCGGTTTCGGGCGCGACGTGGTGTCGCGGCCCAGTAAGACAGGAAGAAGAACGATGCGCATCACAGGCAAGGTCAAGTGGTTCAACAACGCCAAGGGTTACGGGTTCATCGAGCGCGACGGAGGCAGTGACGTCTTCGTGCACTACTCGGCGATTCAGGGCGACGGCTTCCGCTCGCTCGAAGAAGGCCAGGCGGTCGAGTTCGAAATCGTTGACGGTCCCAAGGGCCCGCAGGCCGGCAACGTCACCAAAATCTAGCCCATCCCGCGAGGCCGGGCACTCTTCGGAGTGCCCGGCTCCCCGCTTCCCCTCACCCCTCGAACTGAACGCCACGAGCTCCGAGGCGCTCCTTCTCTGGCGCGCCGTAAAGCTCACCTTTCCGTCCTTCAGCGCCACGCGGAACGCCACCTCACGACTGCCGCTCTGCCGGAGTCTTGTCCACCTGGTGCTTCACCAGCTCGGCGAACTTGTGGAAGGGCACGGCGTCCTGGCCGTTCTCGCGCCGGGCCTCCGTCAGGGAGTCGTACAGATCCTCCACGCGATCCATCTCCCGCAGCGGATCGCGCATCGTTGTCGCGTAGACCTCGCGGTCCTTCGGCGCGGTCTGCTCGAGGAGCTGTGCTCGCGGTGCTTGACCCCGAACGGACCGGGGCGTCCCTCTTCCCGCGCCCGGAGGCCGCGGTCCCACAGGTCCACGAGCTTCACGAACCGCGCCTGCAGCGTCTGGAAGCGGAACCGTTCGCCGTAATTCTGGATGTAGGTGCGATCGTACTGTTTGACGAGCGCTTCCACGCGCCCTCGCGTCTCGTACAGGGCGGCTTGGGAAGCCGGCCGGCAAAGTACATGTTGTATTCGGCTTCGAGGCGCTTCAGCTCCGCCTTCGAGCCGCTGCAGATCGACTGATCGATCGGACGTCTGGCTCGGGCACGGTCGGCTACCGGGGGATCAGAAACCAGACGAGCGGCAGCCACAGCTCGCGCGCGTAGGGAATCGGCCGATCGTCGATGAGCACGTCGGTGGCGTCGGAGCGTCCGACGATCTCGAAGAGATCGCGCAGCTTCACCGCATCGCTCGACCAGAACCGCGCGCGATGGCGAAGCGCCGGACCGGATCCGGTCTGCCGGTATTCGGCGGAGGCTCGAGCCAGTTCGAGCGCCCGGAGGAAATCGGGCTGATCGAGCGTGGGAAAGACCAGCGTGATCGAAAACGGCCGGGGCTGCGCCCGAAGAGCGCCTCGTGCAGATCCGGATCGAGCGCGGCAAGCTCCTCCTCGGTCGGCTGTTCGGGAAGGTCGGCATACGGCCAGAACCGTTCGAGCGGTCGAGTTCGTGGAGGATCTGCGGCCATTCGTGACAGCCAGCGTAAGGATAGCACTGCTTCCGCGGCGTCCGACCGCGCCTGCGACGCGACCGACGAGCGTCGGCCCTCGAGAACCGTGGGGACACGCGCCCAATCGAGCAGCCAAGAATGCCGAGGACCAGGATGGCTGACCGATGCCGGCCGAACTTGGGCACGGGCAGCACGCGCGCCGGCGATTCCGTCGTCGTCATGTACATCATGACGACGATGCGGAGGTAGAAGAAGACCGACACGACGCTCGTCAGGACGCCGAGAATGGCGAGCCAGTAGTAGCCAGCCTTGACCGCCGCGCTGAAGACGTACCACTTGGCGATGAAACCGGCCATCGGCGGAAAGCCGCCGAGCGACAGCAGAAACACCGTCATCAGTCCCGCGAGCGCGGGGTGTTCGTTCCACAGACCCGCGTAGTCCCGCACCTGGTCGTTCGGCCACTCAGCCGTGTCGAGCAGCGCGATTACGCCGAACGCGCCGAGATTGGTCACCGCGTACGACAGGAGGTAGAAGAGCAACGCGCCTTTTCCGAGATCGTTCGCGGCGAGCAGGGCGACGAGCAGATACCCGGCGTGCGCGATGGTCGAATACGCCAGCATCCGCTTGACGTTCGACTGCGCAACGGCAATGACATTTCCAAGTATCATCGTCAGCGCGGCGATCACCCAGATTCCATCCACCCATCGATCCTGCAATGTCGGGAAGGCCGTCAGAAAGACTCGAAACAAGACAGCAAACGCCGGCGGCCTTTGACCCCGACGGACATGAATCCCGTGACCGGAGACGGCGCTCCCTCATACACGTCCGGAGTCCACATATGAAACGGCGCCACCGCCACTTTGAAACACGAAGCGCAATCAGAATCAGCGCGGCCGACAGGTATGCCAGTGTGATCTGGATGTCCGGTGCCGTTCAGCGCCGCATGGATGGCATTCAGGTGCGTACTGCCCGTGGCGCCAAAGATCAAGGCGATCCCGTAAAGAAAGAACGCGGCTGCGAACGATCCCAGAAGGAAATACTTCAACGCCGACTCGTTCGCGACTTGAGATCCGTCCGTCGGAGGCCGGTCAAGCACATACGTCGGCAATCGAAAGTATTTCGAGTGCCGAGGAAGATCATCATCAGATCGTTGGATTCGCCATCATCAGCATTCCGGCGCCTGCAAACAGGAGCAGCGCGTAGTACTCACCCTGCGGGAGTCTTTCACGCGTGATGAAATCGCATCGATGCCAGAATGGTCATGCCGATGATGAAGAGAAACACGACGTGAAAGAAGACGGTGAATTCGTCGACGGTCCAGAGATTTGAATACGAAAGACCGACCACTGTTCCACGGAGTACGAGCACGACAATCCGGCCAGCACCACTCCGGCCAGCGCCATCCGAGCGGCGCCATCGCATCGCTCGCCGGCGCCGGAACGGATCCGCGACCATGATGGCGATGCGCGGAGATCGCGAGCACCCACGGACGAGGCAGTATTGCGGTGAATATGGATCTTCCGGGATCGTCATTTTGGATTCAGAGCGAATTCGAGATTTTGTTTGTTCCGTCTGAGTGAACCAGCCTGGTCACGGCGGCTCCATGGGCCGCAGGAACATGATTGGAGTACATTCCCATCCACACAATCAGGATCAGCAGTGGACAGGATCGATCAGTTCTTCTCGCACGTTCAGATCGGCCAGCAGGTGTGCATTCTTCGCGTTCGTGATTTCACCGCCAGATTGACCCGCTGATACATCCAAAGCATGTAAACCGCCGAAAGAATGACGCCGGTCGCCGCCATCGCGGCATGACGAGGGCTCACACCGAAACGTGCCGAGCAGAATCAGAAACTCGCCAACAAACCCGTTGAGGCCCGGCAGTCCGATGGACGACAGCGTCACGATCAGAAATACACCGGCAACCAGGGGCATGCGGCGAGTCTTCAGTCCGCCGAAATCGGCGATCGACCTCGTATGACGGCGTTCATACAATCATGCCGACGAGAAGAAAGAGTGCCCCGGTCGACACGCCGTGATTCAGCATCTGGTACACCGCACCCTCCATCCCCTGCATCGTGAATCTGAAGATGCCGAGGACGACGAATCCCAGATGGCTCACCGATCGAATACGCGACGAGCTTCTTCATGTCGGGCTGCACCATGGCCACGAGTGCGCCATAGATAATTCCGATCGACCGCCAGCATCCGAGATAGGGCGCGAAAAGATGGCTCATGTGCGGAAACAGCGGAAAGCGAATCGTACCAGTCCGTACGTTCCCATCTTCAGCAGGACGCCTGCCAGAATCACCGAACCGGCTGTCGGAGCTTCGACGTGTGCATCGGGCAGCCACGTGTGAAAGGGAAAGAGCGGCACCTTGATGGCGAAGGCCAGAGCGAATGCCAGGAAACACCAGAACTGCATCACAGGCGGAATCTTGATCGTCGACAGCTTCAACAAGTCGAAGCTGTAGATGCCCGTCGCGACGCTGTGCAGGTACGCACGGCCAGAATGGCGAGGAGCATCAGCACGCTGCCGGCCATCGTGTAGAGCATGAACTTGACTGCGGCGTAGATGCGTCGGTCGTAACCCCAGATGCCGATGAGGAAGTACATCGGAATCAGCATCGCGTCCCAGAACACGTAGAACAGGAAGAGATCGAGCGACACGAACACGCCGATCATCGCGGTTTCGAGCAGCAGGATGAAGATGCAGAACGTCCGCGTCTTCCGATGCACGGACTCCCACGAGCTGAGCAGCGCGAGCGGCGTGAGAAACCCCGTCAGAACCACGAGCAGCAGGCTGATGCCGTCGACGCCGACGAGATAGCTGATGCCGAACGCCGGAATCCACGCGTAGCGCTCGACGAACTGGAAATCGCCTGAACCGCTGTTGAAGCGGCTCCACAAAAGGAGCGTTTCGGCAAACACGAGGACTGACACGACGAGCGCGACGTTCCGGGCCAGCCGCTCGTGGCCCTCATCGTCTTTCAGGAAGAGCAGCAGGATCGCGCCGACGATCGGCAGCGCAACGAGCGACGTGAGGATCGGAAACGTCATCTATCTCCAGACGTAGTAGCCGAGAATGACCACGACACCAACGAACACGGAGGCCGCATACACTCTGACCGAGCCGGACTGCATCCGACGCAGCATCTCTGCTCCGCCGTCGACTACCTCACCCACCCCGTTCACGGCTCCGTCGATAATCCGCACGTCGACGATCTTCCAGAGTCCAGCTTCCGACAGCATCCGGATAGGTTTGACAACGACCGCCTCGTAAAGCTCGTCGACGTAGTACTTGCGCTCGAGCAGGCGATTGAGACCGGCGAATCGCGAAGCGACCGCGTCGGCGGCTCGTCGATTCATCAGGAAGAAGAACGTGGCGATAGAAATGCCCGCGACCGCGACGATGATGGACACGGTCATGAGCGCGAGTTCCGGACCGGCAACCTCGGTTGCCGCTTCAGGCTGACCAAAACTCGGCGCGAGAAACCGTTCGATCTGGTTGGATCCGCCGAGAACGTGAGGAACTCCCACGTACCCCGCCACAACGGCGCCAGCGGCAAGAACGATCAGCGTGGCTGCCATCGCGCGAGGTGCGTCGTGCAGATGCCCGCCGTGCTCATCGCCGTGTGTGCCCGCATGATGCGCGGCAGTCGCCTCGCTGCTGCGGGGCCCGTGAAAAGCCAGATAGACCAGCCGGAACATGTAGATCGCCGTCAGAAACGACGTCAGCAGACCAAACGCCCACATCCAGGTGTGACCGCTGGCATACGTGCGGTACAGAATCTCGTCCTTGCTGAAAAATCCGGAGAGTCCGGGAACGCCGGCAATGGCCAGGGCCCCAATGAGGAATGTCCAGTACGTCACGGGCAGGGCCGACTTGAGACCGCCCATCCGCCGGAGATCCTGCTCACCCGCCAGCGCGTGAATGACAGCGCCCGAGCCAAGAAACAACAGGGCCTTGAAAAAGGCATGCGTCATACAGATGAAAAATGCCGGCCGCGTAGGCGCCTACGCCCATCGCAAGGAACATGTAGCCGAGCTGCGACACCGTCGAGTAGGCGAGGACGCGCTTGATGTCGTTCTGAGCCAGGCCGATCGTGCCGGCAAAAAATGCCGTGGCGACGCCGACCGTGGCGACGACCATCAAGGTCTCGGGAGCGTGACTGAACAGGACCGCGTTGCGCCCGATCATGTAGACGCCGGCGGTCACCATCGTCGCCGCGTGAATGAGGGCCGAGACCGGCGTCGGGCCTTCCATGGCGTCCGGCAGCCAGACGTAGAGCGGAATCTGGGCCGACTTACCGGTGGCGCCGACGAAGAGCAACAGGGTCGTCAGCGACAGTGTGCCGAAGGCGACCTCGGGTGAAACCGTGGACAGCGAGCCGGCGATGTCCTGGAAATCCAGCGTGCCGAACCGGACCACGAGCAGCAGGACGCCCAGAATGAAGCCGAAATCACCGATGCGATTGACGATGAACGCCTTCTTGCCGGCGTCGGACGCCGACTTCTTCTGATACCAGAAACCGATCAGCAGATACGAGCAGAGCCCCACGCCTTCCCAGCCGACGAACATCACGAGAAAGTTCGACCCGAGCACGAGCGTCAGCATGAAGGCCGCGAAGAGGTTGAGGTAGGAGAAGATAGCGGGCGTATTCCGAATCGCGCTCCTCGTGCATGTACGCGGTCGAATACACGTGGATCAACGACCCGATGCCGGTCACGACGAGAATCATGAGCGCGGAGAGGGGATCCAGACGGAACGAGAAACTCACAGTGAAGTCGCCTGCCGTGATCCAGTCGAAGACGATCTGTGTCAGCGCGCGCGCGTCGGGCTCCAGCGCGACGAGCTTCCACACCTCGACCAGCGCCACCACGAACGACGCCAGAATCGACCCGCACGCCACGCCTGCGGCCGCAGACTTGCTGATGCGCCGACCCAAGCTGGCGTTCACCAGGAAGCCAGCAAACGGCAGCAGGGGGATCAGGAGGAGCACGAGCGGTTCACCATTTGAGGGTCGTGAATGAATCGGGGTCGAGCGATTCGCGATGCCGGAACAGGCCGATTACAATCGCCAGACCCACTGCGGCTTCGGCCGCCGCGACGGTCATTACGAAGAACACGATGATCTGGCCATCCGCCGCTCCGAGTGCCCGACCGAACGCGACGAAACTCAGATTCACCGCGTTCAGCATGATCTCGATCGACAGCAGGATCGTGATGAGATTGCGCCGGACCATGACCCCTGCCGTGCCGATCGCGAAGAGGATGGCGGAGAGGACGAGATAGTGACTCAGGGCCGGCATCACGGGACCAGCGGGCGCGAAGCCCGATCCGCCTCCCGGGACTGCGCCGAGACACCGGCCTGCCGAGGAGCGGCATCACGCCGCGCGAGCACGACGGCACCCAGCATGGCCACGAGGATCAGCACCGAGGTCACTTCGAACGGAAACGCGTACTCGGTAAACAAGAGCTGGCCAATCGCGCTCACCGAGCTCACGGATCCTCCTGCAAACACACCGGATTCACCGCCGTGCTTCGTCAGGGCCCACCCCAATTCGAGTCCCAGTGCGACGGCGAGCACGCCGCCAAACCGTGCGACGGCAGTCCGTGCGCGTGGCGCCGCACCGGCTGCCAGATCCTCGGTGGTCTCCTCGTGCGGCGCATTGAGGAGCATGACCACGAACAGAAACAGCACCATGATCGCGCCCGCGTAGACGATGATTTGGATCACGGCAACGAAGGGCGCGTCCAGCAGCACGTAGAGTCCGGACAATGCGCCGAAGGACGCGATCAGCAGCAGCACGCTGTAGATCGGGTTGCGCTGCGCGATCACCAACAGCGACGCCAGCACGGCGATGGCGGCAAAGAGATAAAAGGGGAGCATTGACGTCCTAGCCGCCGAAGTACAGCACTCCCGCCGCCGTGATCAACAGATTGACGACGCCAAGCGGCAGCAGTACCTTCCAGCCGAATCGCATCAGCTGGTCGTACCGATACCGCGGCAGCGTCCAGCGCATCCACACGTAGAAGAACAGAATGGCGCCTGCCTTGATGAGGAACCAGATCCAGCCGAGCGATTCGGGCAGAAACGGTCCGTGCCACCCGCCGAGGAACAGATCGGTCGCGACGGCCGAAACCGTGACCATGTTCACATACTCGGCGAGAAAGAACATCGCGAAGTTCATGCTGCTGTACTCGGTGTGGTAGCCGGCCACCAGCTCCTGCTCGGCCTCGGGAAAATCGAACGGCGCCCGGTTGGTTTCGGCAATGCCGGCCGTCATGTAAATGAAGAACCCCAGCGGCTGCACGAAGACGTACCACCTGGGCAGAATGGCGAACCAGGTGCCGCGCTGGTGGTTCACGATTTCCGTCAGGGAGAGCGAATTCGCGACAACCAGGACACTTGCCAGAGCCAGACCGTACGACAATTCGTAGCTGATCATCTGAGCCGACGATCGAAGTCCGCCAAGCAGCGAGTACTTGCTGTTCGAGCTCCAGCCGGCGAGCACGATGCCGTACACACTCATGGAGGCCACGGCGAAGATCACCAGAATCGCGACGTTGACATCGGCCACCTGCAATCGCAGCGGCTCGGGTAACCAGTCGAACAGCGTCGTTCCCGCGCCGAACGGCACGACCGCAAACGCCGTGAATGCGGCAGTCGCCGAAATGACGGGCGCCAGCGCGAACAGCAGCGGATCGGCGGCGCGCGGTCGGAGTTCTTCCTTGAACAGCAGCTTGATGATGTCAGCCAGCGGCTGGAGGAGGCCCTTCGGGCCGACGAGGTACGGACCCAACCGCTGCTGCATCATCGCCGCGACCTTGCGCTCGACATACACCATGCCTGCCGCCGAACTGAGCAGCGCGACGAACACGAAGAGTGTCAGCCCGATCTGCGCGATGAGGAGTGGAGTCAGCTGCATGGGTTCAGTGCGCGGCGAGTGCCGCGCGAGAACTGGCCCGCCATGGAGCCGGCAGCGTGCAGCGCCCTTCCCTGATATGCGCCTCGTATTCGTGCCGGAAGTGTTTCAGTGTGGTCAGCACCGGCGTGACCGCCGCGTCTCCGAAGGCGCAGAGCGTCTTTCCCGCGACGTTGGCGGAGATGCTCGACAGCAGATCCAGATCGCGCATCTGCCCTTCGCCGCGTTCGATGCGCTGGAGAATCTTGTAGAGCCAATCGGTGCCTTCCCGGCACGGCGTGCACTTCCCGCACGATTCGTGACGATAGAAGTGCAGCAGATTCTCCGCCAGCCAGACCATGCAGGTACTGTCGTCGAGCGCAACCACGCCAGCCGAACCGAGCAACGACCCGGCCTTCTGCACTCCATCGAAGCTGGCCTGCGTATCGAGCTGCTCGGGCAGCAGAATGGGGACTGACGACCCGCCCGGGATGACCGCCTTCAAGGTCCGGCCTTCCCGTACACCGCCGGCATAGACGTCGACGAGTTCGCGCAGCGTCACATTCATCGACGCTTCGTAGACGCCGGGCCGGCGTACGTGACCGCTGACACAGTACAGCTTGGGACCGCCGTTCTTTTCCGGACCGAGGCCGGCATACCATTCCGCGCCGTGCAGCAGAATCAACGGGACATTCGCGAGTGTTTCGACGTTGTTCACCGCCGTCGGGCAGTTATAGAGACCGACGACCGCGGGAAACGGCGGTTTGTTGCGCGGCTGGGCGCGCTTGCCCTCGAGTGATTCGAGCAGCGCTGTCTCCTCTCCGGCCTCGTAGGCGCCGGCGCCGCGGTGGACGAACACATCGCAGTCAAATCCGGATCCGAGGACGTTGCGGCCAAGATACCCGGCGGCGTAGGCCTCGCGAATGGCTTGTTCCAGCACCGCCTGAACGTGCAGGAACTCGCCGCGAATGTAGATGTAGGCGATCCTGGCGCCGATGGCATAGCACGCAATGGCGCAGCCCTCGATCAGAAGATGCGGGTTGCGCTCCATCAACAGGTGATCTTTGAAGGTGCCCGGTTCGCTTTCGTCGGCATTGCAGGCGATGTATTTCGGATTGGGAGATTTCTTGTCGACGAACTGCCATTTCATCCCGGTCGGAAAACCGGCGCCACCCCGGCCGCGGAGACCCGACGCCTTCACGCGCTCGATCACCTGATCGGGCGACAGCGCCAGCGCCGCCTTGAGCCCTTCGTACCCCTGATGCTGCAGGTAGAAATCGAGCGTGAACGAGTTCGGCTCGCGAACGTATTTGGTTAAGAGAGCGTCCAACTTCTATTACCTTTGCGCTGGGGCCCCACCCCCAGCGCCTGTGCCTTCGCGGCCCTCGCCGCTCGGCATTGCTTGCAACGACTGCCCGCTGGAGTCACTTCTCCACCACGTGGTGACAACCGGAGCACGCGGCTTCGCCACGCGTCCGGAGATCGTCGATCAGCTGGCGGACGACCTCCGGCTGCTGGCACTCATGCCACGCATCGTTGACCATGACCACCGGCGCGCGATCACACGCACCCAGGCACTCCACCTCGATGAGCGTGAATGTCCCGGTCGGATCGGTCTGCCCCGGGACGATTCCCAGCGTCGACGAGATTTCCTCCGTCACACGCTCGGCGCCGTTCAGGGCGCACGACAATGTACGGCAGACCTGCAGTACGTATCGCCCAACCGGCTTCGTGTAGAACATCGTGTAGAACGACACGACATCTTCGACGTCGGCTGGCGTCATCTCGAGCAGCCCGGCGATATACCGCATGGCGTTCGCGGTGACGTACCCGTCCTGCTGCTGCGCGAGATAGAGCGCCGGCAGCACCGCCGAGCGCTTGCGGTCGGACGGATAACGCGCGACGATCTCGTCGAACCGGGCGCGGTTTTCAGGCGTGTACGCGAACGGTCCCCCTTCTTCACCAAGCCGCCGTTCCGATCGATGGAACGTCGCGTAATCGATGCGTGGATGGAACGTCACCGGTCCACGTCTCCCATGACGACATCGAGCGATCCGATGACCGCGATGACGTCGGCAATGAGACCGCCGACGATCATCCGCTCCAGCGCCTGACACGCCAAAAGGGACGGGGCGCGCGCTTTGATCCGCCACGGCCGGTTGGTCCCATCCGAGACGACGTAGAAGCCATGCTCGCCGCGCGGCCCCTCGACCGGGACATAGGCCTCGCCAGGCGGCACCGTGAATCCCTGCGAATAGATGAGGAAGTGCTGAATCAGCGCCTCCATCTCCGTGTAGACGCGATCCTTCGGTGGTGGCGTAATCCGGGGATCGTCGACCGCAAACGGGCCGGTCGGCGTGATTCGCTCGAGTGCCTGCCGACAAATGGATACGCTCTCCCGCATCTCAGCCAGACGGACCAGATACCGCGAGTACACATCGCCGTCGGTCTGCACGGGCACGTTGAAGCCGAAGGTGTCGTACCCGAGATACGGAAAGTACTTCCGTACGTCGTACGGCACACCAGCGGCTCGCGCGATGGGACCGACCAGGCCGTAGGCGAGCGCGTCCTTCTTCGAAATCGTTCCGACGTGACGCGTTCGGTCGCGATAGATCTGGTTCTGGGTGAGGAGATCTTCGTATTCGGCCAGCTTGGCCGGAAAGCGATCGAGAAACCCTCGAACCGCGTCGTGAAAGCCGCGCGGCAGATCTTCCCTGAGCCCGCCGATGCGCATGTAGCTCGGGAACATCCGGAAGCCGGCGAGCATTTCGTTGATGTTCAGCAGAAGCTCCCGCTCCCGAAAGCAGTAAAGCATCACCGAAACGGCGCCCACTTCCATACCGTGAGTCCCGAGCCAGACCAGGTGGCTGTTGATTCGCTGCAGCTCCGCAATCAATACGCGAATCGAGCGCACACGTTCGGGAATCTCGAGGCCGAGCAGTTTCTCAACCGACAGACAGAACGCCATGCTGTTGGACTGAGCGCTCAGGTAGTCCATGCGCTCGACCAGCGGAATGACCTGCTGCCACTTCTTCTGCTCGGTCGTCTTCTCAATTCCGGTATGAAGGTACCCGATGGTCGGCGATGCTGACAGAACCGTCTCCCCATCGAGCTCCAGCACCAGACGCAGCACGCCGTGCGTGCTGGGGTGCTGCGGCCCCATATTGACGGTCATCGTCTCGGTGCGTAGTCCCGGCATGGCTAGCTGCGGCGCAACGAACGATCCTTCATCATGTTGGCGCGAAACTGCTCTTCGGACAGTTGCAAGGGTTCGCTGGTTCGCGCCGGCATGCGAATCTGGACCGGGTAGTCCTTGCGAAGCGGAAACCCTTCCCAGTCTTCGGGCATGAGCAGCCGCCTCGGATCGGGGTGCCCGTCGAATGCGATACCAAACAGGTCCCACACCTCGCGCTCGAGCCAGTTCGCCGCACGCCACACGCCAGTCACGGTGCCGACATGGGCATCCTCACGGGCGAGCCGCACCTTGAGCCGCAGCCGCAGACGATGTTCGATTGAGACGAGCGTGTAGACAAGCTCGAAAACAGGCTCGCGTGGCCACAAGTCAACGGCCGCCACATCCGCCAGCAGCTCGAAGCGCAGATCGTCGCGGTCGCGCAGCAGGCGAGCAACCTCGGGCAGTTCCTCACGCGACACGTACAGAGTCGATTGGAGATCGATGCTGGGAGCAGCTTCGAACCGGGCGCCGGGCACGTGTTCCTGCAGCGACTGTATGAGGGACGTCAGATCCATCTACGAGAGCTTCTGCTGCGCAATCTTTCGTTGGAGCTGCACGATGCCGTAAATGAGCGACTCGGGACGTGGCGGACAGCCCGGCACATACACATCAACGGGAACGACCTGATCAACGCCCTGCACGAGCGCGTAGTTGTCGAAGACTCCCCCAATCGACGCGCACGCGCCCATCGAGATCACCCACTTCGGTTCAGGCATCTGGTCGTAGATACGTCGAAGGGCCGGCGCCATCTTCCGCGACAGGCGGCCGGCGACAATCATCAGGTCGGACTGGCGAGGACTGCCTCGAAAGACTTCGGCGCCAAATCGCGCGATGTCGTACCGGGAGCAGCTCATCGACATCATCTCGATGGCACAGCACGCCAGGCCGAACGTGACGGGCCAGATCGAGGACCGCCGGGCCCACTGCACCATCTTCTCGACCGTCGTCGTCAGAACCGGGATTTCAGATTCGAGGCCCATCTACTGTCCCCAGTCCAGGACGCCTTTGCGCCAGACGTACGCATAGCCGGCCAGCAGCAGGAGGATGAACAGCACGACCTGCAGAAAGCCAGGCCACCCAAGCCCACGGAGGGCCATCGCCCAGGGGTAGAGAAACGCCACTTCGATGTCGAACAGCAGAAAGATCATCGCGACGAGATAGAACTTCACTGACTGGCGCTCGCGTGCGTCGCCCACGGCCGGCATACCGCACTCGTAAGGTGCTGATTTTTCGGCGGTTGGCTTACGCGGACCGAGCAGACCCGACAGCGCGCCCGATGCCAGCGCAAACAGCGCGCCGAGCGCGAGCATGATCAGGATGGACAGCCAGCCTTGCATGGGTGTGTTGGACCAGAGCCAAACGACGTCGCTCAGCTTGTGAACGATTTCGCAAGCTGGAGCACCATGCTACAGCAGTCGACGGGCGTCAGTCGAGCGCTTGACGGACCGTGAGACTCAGATCTTAGTGAGTTGGCGGGTGGGCGAGTTGGTGAAATCGGTTCGCGGTCGGTGATCGGGCAGTCCGCCCCGCTGATGGGTGCAGGCCATCGGCTTGCGCTGCCGGACATTAGCGCTTCGCGGGCGTCGTGCCACCGCGTCCCTCGCATACGAAACCGCGGGTGCGGCAACCGTGATGGCAAGGACCGCGCTCGCCAGATAGGGACCGAGCATACTCTTCTCCTCTTACAGCGGCCGTTGTATACGTTTAGACCGAGGAAGCACGACAAGGTTACGCGAGCACGGCCGGTCGCCATCCCCTCACCGAGTTGACGAGCCAGAAGCGAGGCGCGGCACGAAGCCGTTCGATCGACACCCTGGCCTCGACGATTTCGCCTCTTTCCAGAAGCTCCGCCCGCAGGGTCCCGCCCAGAAGCCCGCATTCAAGGGGTGGCGTGACACGCTGTGCATCGAGCTCGACCACGATGTTCGCGGTCACAGCCTCGGTGATTTCGCGAGCCGGGTTCCAGAGCACGGTCTCATCGAAAGACGCCAGCTGTTCGCGCAACAGATGCCTGCGGTTGGTGGTCTTGTGAAACAGAAACGGATCGGTCGGGTCGACCGGTCGGGCCGCAAGACCGACGCGGGCGGTGCCCTGCGCCGCCTCGAGCGGTGTCGCTTCTGTGCGAATGTCTCCCGCACGATTGACGAGCAGCCGGACGCGCAACGGACGGCCCGCAGCGTCCGCCACGCGACCGAGAGCTGCCCGGACGTCCGGAAGCCGGCACTGATAAGAAAAGGAGCGGGCCGACTCCTCCAGCCGGAGGAGGTGACGCTCGAGCAGAAAGAACCCTTCGTCGGGCGTCCACCGCAGCGTTTCGAGCAGCTCGAAGGGCTGTTCAGCCAGAAGCTTGTGACATGCGGCGATCGATTTCGTCGATCGCCTGCTGGAGCTGCGTCCGCCGTCGTTCGTGGGCAGTTACGGCGAGCTGTCGCTCGAGCTCGGTTTTCGCGAGCCGCAGCGACTCGAACGCGCGAAGCCGTTCGGGATCGACGACTGCCTGGGCGTGTTTCTGCGCACGCTCGCGCTGCAGCTCGTCCATCCGTTCCTGAATCCGCGATTCTGCGTCGATGAGTCCTTCCCCGGCGTCTCCCATTCCACCTCCAGCCGTCATTATAAGATGGCTCCGTGCTGCGCACGACGGTCGATCCGCTGGCGCCCTTTCATCCGGCCGTCCGCGAGTGGTTCACCTCGGCCTTCGACCAGCCCACACGCCCGCAGATTCTCGGCTGGCCACCCATCGCTCGCGGCGAATCAACGCTGATCCTTGCCCCGACAGGCAGCGGAAAGACCTTGACGGCCTTCCTGTGGTGCCTCGATCGTCTGATGTTCGTCGAACCGCCCGTCAAGACGAGGCGCTGCCGTGTCCTGTACGTGTCACCGCTCAAGGCCCTGGCAGTCGACGTCGAACGAAACCTGCGGGCACCCCTTGCCGGAATCGCCCGCGTTGCGGAGGCGCGCGGCGACGCGTTCTTTCCTCCTGCGATTGCGGTTCGCAGCGGCGATACGCCGGCCGCTGAGCGCGCGCGCTTTCAGCGTGAGCCCGCCGACATCCTCATTACAACTCCTGAGTCGCTGTATCTGATTCTGACCTCGAACGCACGCGACGCGCTTCGCTCCATCGACACGATCATCATTGACGAAATTCATTCCCTCGTTCCGACCAAGCGCGGGGCGCACCTGGCTCTGTCGCTCGAACGCCTGACGGTCCTCTGCGGCCGGCCGCTTCAGCGTATTGGCCTGTCCGCTACGCAGCGCCCACTCGACGAGGTTGCGCGGTTTCTCGGAGGAATCCAGTCGGCGGTCCACAGTCGCCAGTCGCCGGTCAGACGGCGAACCCGACGTGGAGGGCGGCACACGGTCGATGTCGACGGTGCTCAGGAGATCCAGCACGAGTTCTCCGCCCCTCGCACCCGGGTTCGGCAGCGTCCCGTGACGGTCATCGATGCCGGTCTGAAAAAGGCCCTGAAGCTCGCCATCGAGGTTCCAGTTGAGGACATGGCGAAGTTGACGACGGCCGATGAGCTCCCGAGCGGCCCCGCCTCAGTTGGCGACCAGCGGCCCTCGATCTGGTCGGCCATCTATCCGAGGCTGCTCGAGTTCATCCGTGGGCACCGCTCGACGCTGATCTTCGTCAACAGTCGCCGGCTAGCCGAGCGCCTCGCAGGGGCCCTTAATGAACTGGCGGGCGAGACGCTGGTCCGGTCGCATCACGGATCCCTCGCGCGCGAGCAACGTCTCGAGGTCGAAGATCTGCTCAAGGCCGGGTCGCTCCGCGCGCTTGTGGCCACGTCCTCACTCGAGCTGGGCATCGACATGGGCGCGATTGACCTGGTCGTCCAGATCGAGGCGCCGCCGTCGGTGGCAAGCGGGCTTCAGCGCATCGGGCGCGGAGGCCATCACGTCAACGGTCCAAGCGAGGGCGTCGTATTTCCGAAGTTTCGCGGCGATCTGGTCGCGTGCGCTGCGGTGGCCAAAGCGATGCACGACGGCGCGGTCGAGGCGACCCGCTATCCCCGCAATCCTCTCGACGTGGCCGCGCAGCAGATAGTCGCGATGACGGCGATGGATCAGTGGGACGTCGATGAATTGTTCGCCACCATCCGATCGGCGGCGCCGTGGGCGGACCTGAGCCGCACGGTGTTCGAAGGCGTCCTGGACATGCTGTCGGGACGCTATCCGTCGGATGAGTTTGCCGAGCTGCGCCCTCGCGTCACGTGGGACCGCCTTGCCAACACCGTCGTCGCGCGTGACGGCGCCAAGCGCGTCGCCGTAGCGAATGGGGGAACGATTCCTGATCGCGGGTTGTACGGCGTCTTTCTCTTCGACGCCGGTTCCCGGGGTATTTCCACCTCGGGACGCGTCGGAGAGCTCGATGAAGAAATGGTGTTCGAAAGCCGGGCGGGCGAAACCTTCGTCCTCGGGGCCTCCTCATGGCGGATTGTCGAGATCACGCACGATCGTGTGCTCGTTGTGCCCGCACCGGGCGAACCGGGCAAGATGCCGTTCTGGAAAGGCGACCGGGCCGGCCGTCCACTCGAGCTGGGGCTCGCAATCGGCCGCTTGACGCACGATTTGCTGCGTCTGCCATCCGGCGCGGCCATCGACCGGCTGATACGCGAGCACGATCTTGACCAGCACGCCGCCGAGAACCTGTTGCAGTATCTCCGCGATCAGCAGGCCGCCGCAGGTGCCGTCCCCGACGCCGCCACCATCGTCGTGGAGCGCGTGCGCGACGAGTTGGGCGATTGGCGGATCTGTGTCCTCTCGCCGCGAGGCGGACGCGTGCACGCACCGTGGGCGATGGCGGCTGCCGCCAAAATCCGCGAGGAAACCGGCCACGACGTCGAGACGCTCTGGGGAGACGATGGGTTCGTGGTGCGATTCCCGGACGTAGACAAGCCGCCGGAACCTCGTCTGCTGCTGCCCGATCCGGACGAAGTGCAGTCCCTCGTTGTCAGGCAGCTCGGGGCTACGGCGCTCTTCGCCGCGAAGTTCCGTGAAAATGCGGCACGCTCGCTGCTCCTCCCGAAACGACGACCTGGCATGCGCGCGCCGCTCTGGCAGCAGCGTAAGCGGGCCGCCGATCTGCTAGCGGTGGCATCGCGCTATGGATCGTTTCCAGTGCTGCTCGAGACGTACCGCGAATGCCTGCGGGATTACTTCGACATGCCGGCGCTCATCGAAACGCTGGCCGCCGTCAGCCGGCGCAGCATCCGGGTCGCTACCATCGACGCCGAAACCCCTTCGCCGTTTGCGGCATCGCTGCTCTTCAGCTACGTCGCCAGCTTCCTGTATGACGGTGATGCGCCGCTGGCCGAACGCCGGGCGCAGGCGCTTGCGGTCAACCAGGCGCAGCTGCGGGAGCTGCTGGGCGACGCCGAGCTCCGCGAATTGCTGGATGGTGAATCGATGGACGCGATCGAGCGGCAGCTCCAGCGTCTCGATCCGCGATATCAGGCCCGAAGCGGCGACGCGATTCACGACATGCTGCTGGCGATCGGCGACCTGTCAGAGAGCGAACTTGCGGCGAGGGTGCGGGGGATTCTGGCCGCTGAAGCCGCAGAACTGCTCGAGCGGGCTCGGCGAATCGTCTCGATCCGAGTCGCCGGTGAACGCCGTTTTGTCGCGGTAGAGGATGCCGCCCGTTACCGCGATGCGCTCGGCGTTGCGCTGCCCCCGGGCATTCCGAGCGCCCTGCTCGACCCGGCGCCTGAACCGCTCGGCGGTCTCCTGCTTCGCTTTGCCCGAACCCACGCGCCGTTCACGGCGCGCGTGTGCGCAGCGCGATATGGCTTGAGCCTCGCAGCGGCCGAGGAAGAACTGGTGCGGCTCGCGAGGGACGAGCGGATCCTCGAAGGCGAGTTCAGGCCTGGAGGCACCGAGCGCGAATGGACTCAAGCCGGCGTGCTGCAAATGCTGCGGCGTCGCTCGCTGGCGAAGCTGCGCCACGAGATCGAACCGACTGATCAGGTGGTTCTGAGCCGGTTCGCGACCACCTGGCAGGGAGTAGTGAAGAAGCGGCGCGGCGCAGACGCCCTGCTCGACTCAATCGAACAGCTTCAGGGAGCGCCGCTCGTGGCGTCGCTGCTCGAAACCGAGATTCTGCCGGCCCGAATCGAGGGCTACGATCCAGCCGACCTCGATGCAATCGCCGCGGCCGGCGAGGTGGTCTGGGTTGGCATCGAACCGCTGGGCGAACGCGACGGACGGATCGCGATCTATCTCGCCGATCAGGTCGCGCACCTGCTTCAGTCTCGGCCGGGGCCGCTCGAGCACGAAGGCCGCGAGGCCGACATCCTCGAGCACCTGCGGAAGTCCGGCGCCTCCTTCTTCGGCCCGCTGCACGCAGCTGTCGGCGGCGGATACCCCGCCGAAACACTGCACGCCCTCTGGCGGCTCGTTTGGCAGTCGGCGGTGACCAACGATACGTTTCACGTCCTGCGTGCCTTTTCGCGGGCGCATCCCGTAACGCGCCGCCGCAAACGACCCATTCCAACGCTGTTTCGATCGCGACGCCTCGTGCCGCCGTCGGCGGAAGGACGATGGACCGCAGTCGGCGGGCATCAGTCGTCGGCCGTCAGTCGCGCAGCGACGCGGACAACCCGACGGCCGACTGACGACCGTCGACTGATGCCTTTCGTCCGCCAGTTGCTTGCGCGGCACGGTGTCGTAACGCGCGAATCGCTGACGGCCGAATTCCTTCCGGGAGGATTCGCAGCGGTGTACCCGGTGCTGAAGGCGATGGAAGAGGCAGGACACGTACGGCGCGGCTATTTCGTCGCGGGGCTCGGCGCCACTCAGTTCGCGTTGCCGGGCGCGGCGGACCTGCTGCGTTCGATGCGCCAGACGCCTGAAGAACCCGAGGCCGTGGTGCTGGCCGCAACGGATCCCGCCAATCTATATGGCGCCGCATTGAAGTTTCCCGTCCTTGCCGCTGGCGCGCCTTCGGCCCGACCAACGCGTTCGGCGGGCGCCACCCTCATCCTGGTGAACGGCGCCCTCGCGGCCTATCTCATTCGAGGGGATCGACAGCTCCTGACATTTCTTCCCGAAGCGGAGCCCGACCGCTCGCTGAGCGGTCGACTCGTCGCGCGTGCGCTGGCCGAGCGCGCCCGCAGCAGTTTGGAGGGTCCCTGGAGCGACGAAGCACCGCGGGGCATGTTGATTGAGGAAATCGACGGGCGGCCAACCTCCGAGCATCCGGTCGCGCCCTATCTCGTCGAAGCGGGCTTCATTCCGGGTGCGATGGGCTATCAGGCGGACCTACGTCGAAAGGCGTAAGGCTCAGGGCTCCACTGCCATCAGCCCTCAGCCATGAGCCATCTGATGCACTGCTATACTTAGGAGGCTGCAGAGGCTTGGCGTCCCCCGGGAGAGGCAAAAGCCATGAAGGTGTCTGTTCTCGTCGAATGCATGAGTGTGATCATGCTGCTGATCGCAAGTTCCGCGTCGGCCCATCACTCGCCCGTCATGTTCGATCGGACGAAGAAGGTGAGCCTGATGGGCACGGTCCTGGAGTTTGCCTGGACGAACCCGCACGCGTCTATTCAGCTCAACGTGCCCAACGATGCCGGCGGCGTGGACAAGTGGGGCATCGAGATGAATAGCCCGAACAACCTGGTTCGCGAAGGCTGGAAATCGACGCTGGTCAAGGCAGGCGATCACGTCACGGTTGTTATCAATCCCCTGAAAAGCGGCGAAAAAGGCGGGGCCTTCGTTTCGATCAAACTCGCGGACGGACGCGTGCTCGGCGACAAGTGGACCGAGGCCATCGAGACGACGGGCACCGTCGGCAAGTAGACGCGCGAGGTTTCTTACTTCAGTATGAGCAGCTTGGACGAAGTCGCCGGAAGGCGCTCGTTCAGGTTCGGCAAGCACTCGACTTCCGTGATGTCGCTGTCGTCCTGCCGCTTCCACTTGTGAACGCTCGTCCACTCACCTTCCCAGTTGTTCGGATCGATGAGTGTCCACGTGTCTTCGAGCGTCTGGCCGTTGTTCGTGAGGCGAATGCGCTCGATGATCCGGAAGTCGTCGCTCACGGGGAGTCCGTCGTCGATAATGTGCTTGTCCGACACCATGCTCCTCGTATCCACGACGAGCGTGTCGCCTTCCCAGTGTCCGATTGATTCCCCGTTGTAGGTGCGCACGACTTCGTCGGCCGGCGTATGTTTGCGGCCATCAAGATAAACAATCCGGAGCGCGTTCTCGAAGCCGCTGATCATGTAGATCGCGGTGGGCATCTGTAACATGGCGATCGGCCACACGCGCGTCATGATGACCGGCATGCCCGCGGGATAGCACTGGCCGATCCAATCGCGGTACGACTGGCCGGCCTTCTTCGCGGCTTCACTCTCCTCGAACGCTTTTGCCGCGTCGCCCTTGAACTTCGGATACGGCGGACCTGATCGCCAGGTATCGAATCCTGCACTCAGGTCGACGAACCATGTACCGGTAAGATCGAACGGCGGCTTGGGGCGCGGCTTCTTGAGGTTGGCGGGCGCCAGCGCGCCCAGCTGCGGCGGCGGCGCCGGAAGCGTCGCGCGCTCCCGGGCCTGCGCGTTCGCCGGCTCAACGTCGCAGACCAGCGCCGAAACAAGCGCGGCGGCCACAAACATCCAATGCCTGCTCATACAACCCCCAGCCGCGCCATTTTAACCTCATTGGGTTGGGTCAGGCACCTGCCTAGATTCTGATGCGCAGTTCGGCGGCAAACAACATCGTTCGATCGTTGTCGCGTCGCGGCCCATTTGAGCAGCGTAGCAATGGAGGGCTCGACGCGACCATCGAACATCACGCGTCCGTTGACCTCCACCTTCACGGGCTGGGCGAGGTCGAACGCGTCTGGCGACAGCAGGAGCGTGAACTCGGCCACTCCCCTCGTCGTCGCAGTCACCACATTCCCGGCGCGAGTGAGATCCACTCGACCGGACGGCCGCGGGTTATCGAAGAGCATTGGACCGACGTCCGTCAACAGATTCACATCGGGAAGAGGCGGTTCGTTGCGGCTCTTCGAGGCGAGCTTATCGATGACGAGCCAGTGCGCCCGGTTGTCGACAGACGAGCCGGTCGATTCCCAGGTGAGACGGTCGGGCAGCGGCGTACGGGGATGGTCTGCGAACGAACGATTCGAACGAGTCCTTCACGGTCGGCCACCACGCGGTGTTGTGCTCGCCGTCGGGCTGCGGCTCGAAGTCGAAGTCGACGCCATTTTCCTTCAGGTGGGAGACGTAGCGCGCGACGTATTCGGCCGGGTACAGCGGATCACGCCCCCCGTTGACGGCAAAGAACGGCTTGTTGCGGAGGTTGTTCGGGAAGAGGTCGCCGGAATTCACGTCGGCGCTTCTGAGTACCATCAGGTTGCCGTTGAGGGGAAGGAAACTGGCCCAGGGTGTGGTCGCGCGCATCGCGACGTAGAAGGCTCCGGTACCGCCATCGGACACGCCGCACAGCACGACGCGATTCTCGTCGACGTTGTACGTGCGTTTGACCGTGTCGAGTATCGTGGCCAGGTTCTCGAGCTGTGACTCCCCCCACCATGGCGCGTCAGCCCACGCATAGGGAATGACGTACATCTGTTCGGCGCCAGCGAGCCGACCGATGCTCCCGTTGTCGCGCGGCAGATTGCTTGTGCGCATGACGCCGCCGTGCAACTGGAACCGTACCTGGTACCGGCGTGCCGGATTGTACGAGTCCGGCACGTTGACGGCGTAGAAGATCGCTGCCGCGTGCCCGGTAGCTGGACTTCACCACGCCTCGCTGAACCCGGGCGGCATACGAACGGCCTTCCTTGAGCCGCTTCAACGCTTCGTCAACAGTCACGCCACTCTTCAGGAGAGCCGGAACGGATTGGGCCGCTTCCTTCGGATTGCGCGCGTCCCAGAAAAGCTTGAAGGCCGAATCGATGTCCCCGGGCGTGGCACGCACCACCAGCGTCGACGCACACAACCACGCCAGGACACATGCAGCGCCCGGTCGAAGCACGCGCGAGCCGTTCATCTGGGAATCAGCCGCTCGGGATGCGTGTACACGTTGAAGCCTTGTCCGCGAAGAAACCCCACCAGCGTCACGCCGCAATCCCGCGCCAGTTCAACGGCCAGGCTCGAAGGCGCCGAAACGGCTGCGACAAAGGGAATGCCTGCAAGAAACGCTTTCTGGACGATTTCGTACGACGTTCGACCACTGACGAACAACAGGTACTCGGACAATGGCAGTCGATCCTGCATCAGCATCCGGCCAATCACCTTGTCGACGGCGTTGTGGCGGCCAACGTCCTCGGCCATCGCTTCGAGACGGCCGTCGCGGGTAAACAGGCCCGCGGCGTGCAGGCCGCCCGTCTCCTCGAAAACCTTCTGCGCTGCACGCAGACGCTCGGGAAGGGACACAAGTACGGCCGGGGAGACAGACCAGCCGCTCGGAAGAGCCGGAGCGTCGCAGCGAAGCGATTCAATCGTCTGCCGGCCGCACAGCCCGCAGGACGAGTTGGTCATCACCTGACGCCGCTCGGCGAGCATCTGTTCGAGGCTGTCCGTGGATCCAGACGCGAGCGTCGCGTTGACGATGTTCTCAGGATGTTCCGCTGTCGGGTCTGTGCAGTATTCCAGGGTTCCCAGATCATCCGGAGTCTTGAGCACGCGCTCGGCGAGCAGGAACCCCGCTGCCAGTTCCCGGTCCGCACCCGGCGTCCGCATGATCACCGCGAACGGCCGATTGTGGAGCCGGATCTCGAGCGGCTCTTCGGTCGCGGCCCGATCTGTCCCTTCCTGGGACACGCCGTCGCGGATGCGCGAGATGTCGACCACCCGGAACGCGTCGGCCATGGGGGAATTCTACGCCATGGCCGTAAAATGTCCCCATGCCTGCTCAGGCGTCTTTCGACATCACCTCGACGATCGATTTTCAGGAAGTCGACAACGCGCTCAACCAGGCGCGCAAGGAAATCGGCCAGCGCTACGACTTCAAGGGCGCCAAGGCGGACATCGACCTGAACACGACCGAGAAGAAGCTCACGCTGACCGCGGACGACGAGTTCAAGATGAACGCGCTGTGGGAGATCGTGCAGACCCGCCTCGTCCGGCGGGGCGTGCCGATCAAGAACTTCAAGGCCGCCGAGTCGGAGCCGTCGGCGGGCGGCACCGTCCGACGCGTCATCGATATTCAGCAGGGCATTCCAATCGAAGCCGCGCGCGAGATCGTCAAGTTCATCAAAGAGCAGAAAATGAAGAAGCGTTCAGGCCTCGATCCAGGCCGATCAGGTGCGTGTCAGCTCGCCGTCGAAAGACGAGCTGCAGGAGGCGATGCGACACCTTCGCGAGCACGATTTCGGCGTCGCTCTGCAGTTCGGCAACTACCGGTAGGGACCCCTTCCGGCGCGTGGCGTTCGGGATTGTTCAGCGGGCTGAGGTTCGACTGCCGCAGACACAGACCGCCGCGCGGTAGCCGTCGGGAGGGAAGTACGTTTGACGGCGTCCAATTGAGGGTGATTGTGGACGCCTTGCCAGACCCTGGGTCGGACGGTCCGACACGACCCGGCGCGGCCGAAAGGTCAGGATGACAGCTGGTCTTTGGTTCACAGTCGTCTGTCTGGTATCTGTACGTTTTTCAAGCAAAACAACCCGGTCAAGCTCTACGGGAGCAATATCGGTGCCGCAGCACGTCAGGGGTTCGGGGGACCGTGTAATATGTGGCCCTCGGGTTGCACCGTTGAATCAATACTTACGGGAAGGTAGCGCATGAAGTCCTGTCTTTTGAACATCACTCGGGCAGCCCTGGTCGGGCTGCTCCTGGCAGCACAAGCGACTGCTCAAACGGCCCAGCCGGCGGCTCAGACCCCGGCGCCTCAACGCCGCGCGACACCGCGGCCAGCCGGGCTGCAGGTGATCGTTCGCGATGTCAGCGGCTCGCCGTTAGCCGGGGTCAAGGTGACCGCGTCGGGAGCCGTCAGCCAGGAAGTGGTGACCGACGACAAGGGCACCGCTACGGTCAGTCCGCTGCGGGACGGCACCTATAGACTGCGATTCGAGCGGGACGGCTTCGTCACCGTCGAGCGCGACGTCGCTGTTCGAAGTGGTCAGCCGGCCGAGGTCTACGCCGCGATGAGAATCTCCTCGGTGCAGCCGGCCCCAGCGGCGGCGCCGCCTCCGCCGACGGCGCCGCTTCCACCGCCACCCGTCGCCGCTGCTCCGATCGAACCGCCTGTCTTCGTGTCGATTCCATCATTTCTCGATAAGAATCTCGTTCGTCGAGGGCCGCCCAAAGAATCCCTGATGGGATGCCTGGCTGATTCGACGACCCGTCTCCTCCAGCTACCAGACGCCCTCAGCGAGCACACGCATAGCACCGTGGACGAGATTCTCTATGTCGTCGCGGGACAGGGCACGGTTCGTCTCAAGAACGATTCGTCGGACATCGAACCAGGTTCGCTGTCCATCATCCCGAGGGGTGTTGCGCACGCCATCGACCGGCGCGGCAAGAACCCGCTGATTCTTGTTTCTGTCCTGTCGGGTGAGCCGTGTCGCGCCGGGCAGACCTCGCAGGCAGCGGCAGGCTCGAAGAAATAGCCGAGAGGCGATCAGCTCCGCTTGCCCTGAAGGAGAGTGGGAGCTCGCTCGGCCAGCTCGCGAACGAGCAGACCCATCTTCGGGTGGGACGCCTGCACGTCGACTGACAAGCCGTGGCGCCCCAGCTCTTCCGAGGTGGACGGTCCAATCGACGCAACGACGGCACGCGCCAGTCCGCGGCGCGTGTCAGCTTCACAACCCATCTCCTCAACAATCTGCCAGAGATGCACCACCTGGACGCCGGTCGTGAACACCACGATGTCGACGCCGCCTTGTGCGAGCGCGAGCACCGCATCCTTCAGCGGTTGCAGATCGTCGGGCAGCCTCCAGCGGTACACAGGCACCAGCGTCACGACGGCTCCGCGCGCCCGCAGTCCATCGAGGAGATCGGCGTTCGTCACTCCGTACTCCTGAACGGCAACCTGCACCCCTTGTAGCGGGTGCTCGGGCGACCGCGCGTCGAGGGCCGCAAGCAGCTCGCGCCACGTGTTGGGCTCTGGAACGCTGACCCAGACCGGCACGCCCAGTTCCCGGAGCACGGCCAGCGGCTTCGGTCCGCGCGCGACCACCTTCGTCCGTGCGAGTGCCGCCACGATCGCCTCACGCGAGTAGGACGGTTCAATCGCGCGCATGAGGGCCCGTGTGCCCACACCCGTAAGAAACACCACGACCTGGAAATCGCCGCGAAGGAGCGCTGCCGCAAACTCGAGCGCGGCCGCGCTCGAGTCGAGTGGCTCTTCCCGAAGAGCCGGCGCCACGATCGCACGACCACCAAAGGTCGTCACGAGCGACGCGAACTCAGTCGCTCGGCGGCTCTCGAACGCTAGGACGCAGAGCCCCTTGAAATCGGGCGCCAACTTCCCCACTTACTTTCCACTTCCCCACTTTCCACTTTCCACTTTGCTAGTTCCACCCCGTGGGGCCGTCGTTTGGATGGTTGACATGCACCGCTTGGATCTGACGGATCTTGCCGCCCGAGATCTTGAACATCTCGCTCAGGAGCAGTCCCTGCGGAGCGGTTTCCTTGATCTGCATCACAGCGATTCCCAGCGCAATGCCGCGCTCCTCGTCGATGACTGGAAAACGGCGATGTACGAGCGTCAGGCCCTTGAAGAACCCTTTCTCCAGCTGCTCTGGTGCGCTCGCGGCAGGCATCCCGAAAATCGGGACGTTCGTCGTCTGGATTCCGTTCTCGAACCGGTCCGCGTCGGCTGCAAGCGGCGCCGGCTTGTAGTCGGCGCCCCCTTCTGTCTGAATCGCGGTGAAATACGCATCGGCGATCGCGGCCATCTGCTCGCGCGTATTCCGCTCGGATTCGGCCACCGATGCAGCATAGAGCGCTGGGATCGTCGTCAACCTGTCCGGCCCGAACAGATCGTTCTGGCCCTTCCGACACAGGATCGTCTCCACTTCGTTGATCTTCCTGTCAGCGTCGAGCTTCAGCCGCACGAGCAGGTGCGCGGGTTGGCCACCCTCTTTGACAACGGCTTCGGTCGCGACCTGGTTCGTCGCCGGGTCGACGGCATCGAGCCGGTAGGTGATCGCGGTGGCCGACTTCCAGAGACCCTCGGTGAAAGACGCCGGACGTCCGTTCTCGGTGACCTTCACGGACGTGGAAGTCGGCAGCTTCGACGCGTCGTGCTGAATCAACCGCTCGAAGTACAGGTCGAGCATCCCCTTCAGGCACCCGCGGTCGCACGCGCCCGGCGAGGCGACACGTGGGGGCGCGCAACCGGCGGCCGCAATCACGACGGTCAACGATACGATGGAAAGCTTCACAGACTCATGCCGGGTCCGCTATTTGTCGGGCCTCTCATCGGGGGCACCCGTCCCGGAGGATCCGACAAACAGCGTGCGGCCGTCCGGGAGTCTCAGATCCCGGCCGTTGGCTCTGAGGGTCCCGTTCTTGGCCTGAAAACCGTTCACCACGATGACGGTGCCGGGCAGCAGCGATTCCTTCGTGAAGCCCCGCCTGAACATGGCGTTCGGTGTGCCGCCCTCAATCGCCCACTGCTCGACGCTTCCATCGGATTTCTTCACATCGATGTAGATCCAGGCGTGAGGATTGATCCAGTCCATCTTCGTGACGGTGCCTTCGAGCTTGATCGGCTTGTTCGCGTCGAACTCCGCCGCGAACGCATGGTGGGCATCGACGCGCGCGGCCACGATCAGAAGACCGAAACCAGCGATCGCCGCAAGGAATGTGACTCGCATCGGTTCACCTCAGCGTTCCAATGATGGAGACAACGGGGCAGGCAGTCAACAGAATCCGCTACTATGAGGCGTGGTCAAGCAAACCCTGCTGGCCCTGTTGCTTGCCGCCGCCGGTCTTGCAACGCCGGCGGCCGGTGCCGGGGGGGAAGCCGCCGACAAAGGAGAACAGGTCCTCAACGGGAGCTGCAACACGACGTGTCACGATCTCCGGCCCATCCAGGTGCAGGCTCTCGACAAGGACGGGTGGACCAGGTCGGTCCACATGATGATCGAGAAGGGCGCGAAGGTCGGCGCCGACGAAGTTCCGCTTCTGCTCGAGTACCTGGTGAGCAACCACGGCCCGTTACCCGACGGCCCCGGCAAGAAGATCCTACTGAACGTCTGCACGAACTGTCATGAGCTAAAGCGCGTCACACGTCAGGGAGCGACTCGGCAGCAGTGGGAGGAAACGCTTGGCGCCATGCTCAACGAGGGCGCTCCCCTGTCTGAGGAGGACTTTCCCGTTCTGCTCAACTATCTCGCGAGGAACTTCAGACCGCCTCAGTAGAACCCTGGAACCCGGAACCCCGGAACCCGGAACCCGGAACCCGGTATCACTTCCACGTCCGTTCCCTACAGATTTCCACTATACAAATCGATTCGACAGTGCGGTTAACCGGAGGGACGCTCAAACCACGGTCCATCATCAGCTGTCGGATCAGCGCGGCCGTTTCGGATCGATTGACCGCCGATTGCACACCGACCCTCACCAGGCCATCGGCGTAGTCCAGCGCCTGCCAGGTGTGACCGGCCAGCTGTGACACGGTGGTGTCGGTGTCCCGGCTGCCGAAATCCCGCGTCTCGAGGCGGGCGCCGTGATCGACGAGCAACCGAACGACCTCGTTGCGCCCCTTCATGGCTGCGCCCATCAACGGGGTACGACCGTCGCTGTTCTGAGCGTTCGGATCCAGACCAAGGTCCAGGAGCATTTTCACGACGTTGACGTTGGCCGGCTTCGACCACTCGTATGTCACGCCTTCGACCCAACCGATACCAGCGGCAACACTCAGGGCCGTGTCCTTGTACACCGTGGGGATCTTTGGATCCGCACCGTACTCGAGCAGCAGCTTCATCAGATCCAGATCGCTTGATTGCGCCGCTCTCAGGAAGGCCGTTGCGCCGTTCTCGAACAGCCACTGCATGGTGAAGATCGTTCGCGTCAGGGTGTTATCGCGGACTCTTGCGTTCGGATTGGCACCGTAATCAAGCAGCGCTCTGATGTACTCCAGCGAATCAAGGTCGGCCCTGGGCACCGGATAGTCACCGCCTTCAATGTTGCGGTTGTCGGTCGCCAGGTACAAGGGCGTCCAGCCGCCCTTGTTGGCGCGGTTCACGTCAGCGCCGCGTTCCAGGATAAGGAGACCTAGGCGGTAATGGCGGTTGTTGGTCGCCGTCAGGAGCGGTGTCCATCCGTACTCGGTAACCTGGTTCACATCGGCCCCCGCATCGAGCAGCAGCCTGGCCGATTCGAGGTCCCCTTCGCGGGCGGCAAACACCAAAGCCGTCAGTCCACCGCCGCCGCTACCAACCAGGCCGGCAACGACGACGTCCGTGTTGTCGTCATCGGGATCGGGCGCGGGAACCGGTCGCGCCTGAGCTGTCGGGACAGCCGGGGCTGGAGGCAGTGGCCCGCCGAAGCCGAATCCGCCGACGATTCCTTCCGCCTTGAGCTGCTCCTCGTAGGTTCGTCCGGCGGCGGCGGCCGCTTCGTACCGCCTGGCCGCCGCCACGACGTTCGACGCCCTGACCGTAGGCGCCATGTAGTTTCTCGGCAGGCCCGCAGAACCAGACCGGATACTGAAATCGGCTCCGCCTTCGAGCAGGACCCTGACGGCCGCCGGGTGCTTCTGCTCGACCGCCCACATCAGAGCGGTCGTACCGCGAAGGGATTCCCTGGCGTTGACATCGGCGCCCGCGGCCATCAGCCGCTTGACGGCATCCGGGTTGCCGTTGCGCGCCGCAAGCATGAGCGGGGTCTGGCCGTTCGGTCCTCGTTCCTTCGGGTCGGCGCCCGCCTTCAGCAGCCGATCGATCATCGCGGGGTTGCCGTAAAGAGCGGCCATTGCGAGCGGCGTGATCCCTTCACGATTCGTGACCGTCACCGTGGCGCCAACGCCAATCAGCAGCTCGGCAGCTTGCAGATCATCTCGATAGACCGCCCAATGCATTGCCGTCGCCCCATCGACTTGCGGCGCGTTGACGTCGGCCTTCTGGCGCAGCAAGGCGCGAAGGGCCACATGGTCCTGTTTCATGACCGCGTCCGCGACATCGCTGCGACCGGCGCCGGCCACTACGGCCGACATCAGCAACAGTGCCGCACCGGCCAGGGTAAGGGGACCCACCCGACCTACCCGCCTCACCTGACGCATCGTCTTCACAGGTTCTCGAGTCTCCCCGTACTGTCCCCCTGATGGTCGTTGTGCACGCCGAACATGTCGAGGACGCTCAGCAGAAGGTTTCCCGTGGTGACGGTCTTTCGCTCATACGCCAGGTGCCGGTTGCCCTTGAGCTGCCCGGCGCCGCCGACGAGGATATGGGGCACGTCGTAGTGCTGGTGCTGATTCGAATTCCCCATGTTGGTGCCGTACAGAATCAGCGAGTGGTCCAGAAGCGTGCCGTCGCCGTCGGGAATCGACTTCAGCTTCTCGGCGAGATACGCCAGCGTGGAGACGTGATAGCGGTTCAGGTCGGCGTATCGGCGAATCTGAGCGGGATCCTCCTGGTGGTGCGAGCCGCCATGGAAGCTGACGCTCACGCCGCCTTGAGGAAACAGCTCAGTGCGCGGAAATGGATAGCTCCTCCCCGTCAGATCGCGCGCCCCCAGCAGGGTGGCCACACGGGTAATGTCCGCGCGGAACGCCAGCGCGGTCAGATCCATGTGGAGCCGGATATGGTCGTCGAACTGCTCGGGCACGCCTGGCGGCAGATCGATTTCGGGGACCACGGCCGAGGCTTTCGCGGCAAGCTGAATGCGCCGCTCGATTTCACGGATCTCGTCGGTGTACTGACTGACTGTCCGCTGATCGGCCGCACCAAGGTTGCCCTTCAGGCCGGCCAGTTCGCGCAGCACGGAATCGAGGATGCTGCGGCTCTGCTGCATCCGGGCGGCGCGTTCTTCCTGTGTCGATCCACTGCCGAACAGCCGTTCGAACACGACCTGCGGATTCAGTTCCATCGGGAGCGGGCTCGTACGAGGCAATGTCTCCGATTCCGGTGTCGGCAGCCCGATCCAGGAGATGGAGTTCGTGTAGGAACAGCTGTAGCCTTCGCCGCAGTTGCTCGAGCTCGCGTTGGGATCCTCGACCGACAACTGCAGCGACGGCAGCAGCGTGTCCTGTCCGATCTTCCGGGCAATGATCTGATCGATCGTCGGGCTGCCAACGCTCGCGTCGGCGCCCGCAGTCTTCTTCGGCTTGATCGCCGTGAGAAATGCCGCAGCAACCCAGTGGTCCGAGCCCGTCGTACCTTCCGGCGGCTCGGCCGATTTCGACCAAAGCCCGCTCAGGACGACCGCGTGCTCGCGGAGCTTCTCGAGCGATGCCAGGATGTGCGGGAGCTTCTCGGGAAGTGCACCAACCGCTTCAGGCACCCAGTATCCCGGCGCCATGCCGTGCGGATAGAACATGCCGACGAAGCGGCTCTTCGGGTTGGCCGCGGTCTGAGCCAGAACGGTTCCAGCCGGCACCATCGCGTCGAGAAGCGGCAACGCGAGCGTGACGCCGGCACCCCGCAGGAAAGCCCTCCGTGGAATGTGTTTCTTGGTGATGAACATGATCTAATGGCTTCCCTTCCTGCCATTTCGCGCGTCCTGCGATGCCGGCTCCTGCCCCCCTCTGGCAATCGCGCCTGACGCGTCCTGTCCCGAGATGGTCATCTGAAACGCTTTGCTCTTCACAACGCTCAGCACAAGAGCCGAGAAGCGATAGTCCTGACGGGCAGCTTCCCGGGCAATCGACCGCACGAGCGGCATGTCCCGGAACTCGACGCCCCGGCCCAGCGCATAGGTCAGCAGCTTCTCGGCCACGACTTCGACAAACTGATCGGAGTAGCTGACGAGCCATTGCCGAAGGTCGGCGGGACTGTTGATCTTCACGCCGTCGAACAGCTGCGCGGACGGGTCGATCGGCTGCCCTTCGTCTTCAGTACGCCACAGGCCAATGGCATCGAAGTTCTCGAGCGAGAAGCCAATGGGATCCATCAGCTTGTGGCACTGCGTGCAGTCGGCACGAACCCGATGATCTTCCATCCTCTTCCGCATCGTCGGCTCGTGGACGTTGCCGGTCGCGTCGGCTGAGCGGGCCGGCAGCGGCGGCACGTCCGGCGGCGGCGCCGGCGGGGCCATGCCCAGGATATTGGACATGATCCATTTGCCTCGCGTCACCGGCGAGGTGCGTTCGGGTTTTGATGTGGTGGTCAGCAGCGCCGCCTTGCCCAGGAGGCCGCGACGGACGTCGAACTCCGGGCCGAGGGTTACACGCCGGAACTGGCTGCCGTAAACGTTGGAGATGCCGTAGTGTTTGGCGAGCCGCTCGTTGAGGAACGTGTAATCGGCGGTCAGCAGTTCAACCACGTTGCGATCTTCGCGAACGATCGAATCGACCAGCAGCTCAACTTCGCGGCGCATGGCCTGACGGAGGGGATCGTCGAAATCGGGATAGAGCATGGGAAGCGGCCCGGCGCTCTCCATTCCTCGCAGGTTCAGCCATTGCCCGGCGAAGTTCACGGCAAGTGCTTCAGCTCGCGAATCTTTCAACATCCGCCGCACCTGCTGCTCGTATACAACCGGGTCCCTGAGGCGACCTCTGGCCGCGACATCGAGGAGTTCGCGATCCGGGATGGTGCTCCACAAGAAGAACGACAGCCGCGACGCCAGATCAAGATCGGTCAGTCGATACGCTTGCCCCGGCCTGTTGCCTGCAGGTTCCGACTCGATCCGGTAGATGAATTTCGGCGAGGCCAGCACGCGCGCAAGAACCAGCTCGATGCCCCGATCGAAATCTCCCTCCTTCCGGCCCGCGTGGTAGAACTCCATCATCGCGTTGATGTCGGTAAGGGCAGCCGGACGCCGGTACGCCCGAGTCAGCAGATTGCGGACGACCTGTCTCGCACACGCCGACTCGGCGAAAACGCCCGCGTTGATGGCGGGGCGGCACACAAAAATCCTGCGCCGACTCGGCGAGTCTTTCGCCGTTTCGGCGTTGAAAGGCCCTTCGATGCGAACCGTGCCCACGTGTGGAAAGAACGTGAAGCCCGGCGTCGGACCCGTCTGCAGCGTGTCTCGCGAGAAGTGCTGATCCAGATCGAGGAGCGGCGCGAAGTTGGTCGCGGGAAACGTCGCGCCGACGTCGTGCGGTCCAGCCGTGGTTTTCACACGGACCGTCATTTTCGGCACGGCAATCCTGAACGAACCGGGCGCAGGAGGCGCGGCAGGCGGACCAGAAGGGCGACTCCCCTTGCAATTGGGCACGGGCACGCCGAATCGACCTCCGCCCTGCCAATCCAGGAGCTGTACACGCTGACCGTCGAGAAGAATTTCGAGCTTCTCACAGGGCACCGAACCAAACCCCGTCGGCGACATGTTGTCGCCGAAGATCGGCGTGACGGTGATGGCATATTCGCCGTCGGACGGAAAGACATGACGAATCAGCATGCCGCCGCGCGTGCCGAACGGGAGGCCTTCGATGTGATAGTCCTGTGACGTGTCCTCCGGCGTCCGGTACACGGCAAGCGTCGGCCCGGCTGCCTCACCGAGCGCCAGCCGGCTGATCTTCCCGGCCGCGGAGACGTAGGCTTCGACGAGCGTCGACGAAATACCCAGCGCTCCCGCGATGTTGTCGAATCCGTGCGTCGAGTCGTCCGAGGGCAGGTACTTCGACGCATCGATGTCGATCGCGAGCAGCTCCCGGACGGCGTTGGCGTACTCCGTGCGGTTCAGCCGGTGAAGACCAGGCGCGGGCATGTACGGAATCGCGCCTCGGTCGAGCTCTCCTTCCAGCCATCCAATCATGGATTTCATGGTGGCCGGCTCAGGCCGCCGAACTCCCGCGGGAGGCATCATACCCGCACGAAGTTTGCGGACAACGGTCTCCCAGGCCTCGGCGTTGTCGTGCACTCGCGCCGGATCGATCGCATCGATCGCCAGCTTGCGCGCGGCCTCAGCAGCCGGACCCGATCCACTCTTCGCCTTCTGGTTGTGGCAGCTCACGCAGTATCGGTCGAGCAGCGCGCGCTCGTCGGTCGCGGAAGCGACAAGGCTAGGCATCGGCGCGGTGGCAGTAGCCGCCGGGCGCGTAGGCTCCGAAACCTGCGCAGCGATGCTCTGGTCCCGAGCGGCAGCCATCAACGCCGCAGCAAAGCAGCCGGCCGCCAGAACCCTGAACTTCATGTGGGACATCACCTTACGGACGCGCCTCGAGTGCTGCCGGCAACTGAAGACCTAAACGATCAAGGATACCTCAAAAAATACGGGGCGGCGCCGAGGGCGGCGTTTACGAGAGTGACGGCACGGTCGGCGCCGTCAACGCCGGCGCGAGCACGGCAAAGTACTCGGCGTCCGGGTGGTGGAAGACCATGGCGCTGACACTTGCTTCGGGATCCATCATGAATCCCTCCGTCAGGTGCACACCAATCTCTTCCGGCTTGAGAAGCTCCCACAAGTCACGCTGAAGCGCGAGATCGGGGCATGCCGGATAACCGAAGCTGTAGCGCTTGCCGCGGTAACGTGAGATGAAGCGATCGGCCATGGTCATCTCCGGCGGATCCGGGAATCCCCATGCGTCGCGCATTTCCTGGTGAACCCACTCGGCGCCGCCTTCGGCCGTTTCGAGCGCCAGCGCCAGGAGTGTGTGGGACAGTCGATACTCGCCCCGCTTCTTTGCGACCTCAGCTCGTTCGCGAATGCCCTCGCCAGCTGTGACGACAAAGAAGCCGATCTGATCCCGTCGACCTTCTGCCGGGTCGAGTACATAGTCGCTCAAGCACAATCCGTCCGCCTTCGCCTGGCGCTCGAAGGGAAACGTCACAATCGGCTGCGTTCCAGCAGGTCCAAACACGCAGATCGCGTTGCCTTCGCGCTCGACCTCAAAGAACTGCCAGACCAGCCGGACTCTCATGAACCGAGCCGCTTCCTCTTTCGCCTGCTCCACGAGCTGCGATAGCTCGAGCGCCTTCTGATCACCCCCGGCCAGCGACGCCTGGAACTGACCCTTGAAGCCGAGATGGCGGTTGTAGAGCATGAATGGATTGATGTAGCGCCACACAGTGTTGGCGTCCGCAATCTCCTCGACACAGCGCTCGAAACGGCGGACCAGAGGCATCCGAATACCAGTGCGAACCCGGCTGCTGCGCGCGCGCGACACGATTTGCCGGACCTCGTGTTCCGGCGCACCAGGTGGGTCGACGTCAAGTGCGGCCGCCTGTAGCTCGACAGCTTCATTCGTGTCGAGACTCGTCAGGGCGTTGAGGATGTTCAATCCTGACATCGCGTCGCGGGCGTAAAACGTCCGCCCGCCGTACGCCGGCGCAATGCGCGTGCGCGTGAATGCTTCCGTCAGCGCGGCGCCGCCAACCACGAGAGGCACATCCACTCCGCTCTCTCTCAGGTCGGCAGCCGTGGCCGTCATCTGGTGCGCGCTCTTTACCAGGAGGCCTGACAACCCGATCGCGTCCGGGTGGTGCTCCCGGCAGGCGCGTATCAGCACGTCGGGCGCCACGCGGATCCCCAGATCGACGACGCGATAGCCGTTATTGGTCAGCACGATGTCCACGAGGTTCTTGCCGATGTCATGGACGTCGCCTTTGACCGTGGCAAGCAGAATGGTCCCGCGGGACGCGGCCTCGCTCGTCTCCATGAACGGCCTGAGATGGCTGACGGCCGCGTTCATGACCTCGGCTGACTGCAGCACCTCCGCCACAATGAGTTCGTTGTCGTTGAAGAGACGCCCCACTTCCGCCATACCGCTCATCAACGGGCCGTTGATAATCTCGAGTGGGCTCGCACCTTCCCGCCGCTTCCGTTCGAGATCGGCAATCAGCCCGTGCGTGGTTCCTTCGACAATGCAACGAGCCAGACGTTCGTCGAGCGAGGCTTCGACTTCCTTCCTGGTGGACATGCGTACCGCGCGGAAGCGGTCAGCGATCGCGGTGACGTGTGAAGCCACGCGTGCGGTATCAAACAGGAGGTTCTCAGCCAGCTGGCGTTGGTCGGCCGGGATCGACGCGTACCGCTCCAGTTTTTCAGCATTGACGATCGCCAAATCGAGTCCGGCCTTGGTGGCGTGGTACAGGAACACGGCATTCACGACAGGCCGCGCGGCATCCGGCAGTCCGAACGAGACGGCCGACACGCCAAGCAGTGTCTTGACCAGCGGGATCCGCTGTTTGATCAGTCGCAACGCCTCAATCGACTCGAGGGCGCTGCCTATGTACTGTTCGTCGCCCGATGCGCAGGGAAAGACGAGTGGGTCGATGACGATGTCCTCGGGCGAGATGCCGTACTTGCCGGTAAGCAGATGAACCGACCGCTCCGCGATGGCGACTTTTCGGTCTCGCGTCAACGCCTGCGCCTGATCGGGATCCTCGTCAATGGTCGCAACCACGATCGCAGCACCGTATGCCTGCGCCAGCGGACACACGCGGGCAAACTGGCTCTCGCCGTCCTCCAGGCTGATCGAGTTGATCAGGCTCTTGCCCGGACACCATGTCAGTGCGCGCTCGAGAGCCACCGGATCGGTGGTTTCGATCATGATGGGAGCCCTGATCTTCGGCATGAGCCGCGCGTAGAACGGATCGATATCATTCGTCTCATCACGGTCAGACGATTGGAGACAGACATCGATGATCTGAGCACCGTGGACGGCTTGTCGACGAGCAATCTCGGTCGCTTCGTCCCATTTCTCTTCTGCCAGCATCCGCCGGAACCGGCGTGAACCGGTCGCATTCGTTCGCTCGCCGACGATGAGCGGTCGGGTGCTCTCTTCGGCCTCCACCAGCTCAACGCCGGCATAGCAGGCGCGACGAGCGGGTGCTCCGGCAGCCCTTGACCGACGGCCCTCAGCCATTTGCGCCAGGACGCGAATGTGCTCCGGCGTCGTCCCGCAGCAGCCGCCGATGATGTTCAGCCAGCCGTGATCCAGAAACCGATCGAAATGCGCGGCAAAGGAATGCGGCGTTTCAGGATAGCGGCCCGCCTCGTCGGGCAACCCCGCGTTCGGATGGCACGACACGTACGCCGGCGTTATGTGTGCCAGCGTCCGAAGATGATCCGCCATAAGGTCGGGACCCGTGGCGCAATTCAAACCGATCGAAAGCGGGCGGACGTGCGCCACCGAAGCACAAAACGCGTCGATCGCCTGACCCGCCAGCATCGTCCCCCTGCGTTCGATCGTGGCCGACAGCATCACAGGCACACGCGCGCCGATCTCACGTTCGACCTTCTGAATCGCGAGCAGTCCCGCCTTCAGATTGCGGGTATCGAAAACGGTCTCAAACAGCAACAGGTCGGCGCCGCCGTCGAGCAGCGCCTTCCCCTGGTCGTAGTAGCTGTCGCGCAATCGTTCGAACGAGATGTCTCCTCGAAGCGAGAGCGACCTGTTCGTCGGGCCGAGCGCTCCCGCCACAAAACGCGGTCGTGACGGCGTCGAGTACTCGTCCGCGGCCTGGCGCGCAAGCTTCGCGGCGGCCAGGTTCAGTTCACGAGCATCACTCGCAAGGCCGAACTCGTCCAGGACGATGGACGATCCTTGAAAACTGTTCGTAGTGATGATGTCAGCGCCCGCTTCAAGGTAGGCGCGATGAACCTCACGCACCCAGTCCGAACGGGTGCGACAAAGTTGTTCGAGGCAGCCTTCATACCGCGCGCCGCCGTAGTCCGCCGCAGTGGGGCGCCGAGCCTGCAGCATCGTCCCCATGGCGCCATCCAAGATGATGATGCGAGTCGCTAAGGCCTCGTCGAGTTGTTGCGCGCTGAGACTTGATGCCAAGGGCTCGATCATCTCACGTCCGATGGGGGAGACTTGATCAGGCTCTATAATGGCCAGGGGCTGGGAGAGAGTTCACATGAGTGCCAAATCGACCGCATTCCTTGGGATGATTCTGGGTGCTTGTCTGACGGTCCCGGTCGTCGCGCATCACTCCTTCGCCGCCGAATACGACGCAAACAAGCCGATCACGCTGCAAGGAACCGTTACAAGCATGGTCTGGTCGAACCCCCACGCGTGGATTTACGTTGACGTGAAGGGGTCGGACGGGAAGGTCGTGAACTGGGCGATTGAAACCGGCAATCCAAACGGCCTGTACCGCAGGGGCTGGAGAAAGACTGACCTGCCGGCCGGCGCCGAATTGAGGATTGAGGGCTATCTCGCGAAAGACGGCACCGCGACCGTCAATGCCGCCAACATCACGCTGCCCGACGGACGTCGGCTGTTCGCCGGATCGTCAGGTACCGGTGCGCCAAGCGATCTCACCGCGACCGGCCGATGAGGCGGCCCTCTCGCCACCTTGTCGGCTCATTCGTCGCGCTCGCATTTTCAGTCGTCTGCTCCCAGATTCTGGCGGGCCAGCCGTCACCTCCCAGACGGTCGCCGTACGTCCCGCCTCGAACGCCTGACGGCCAGCCGGACCTGCAGGGAATCTGGCAGGTGCACAATCGAGCGTGGGGGGATCTCCAGGATCACGACGCACGGCCTGGACGACCCGCCGGGCAGGGACAGCCGTTTCCGACCACCTGGGGCGTCCCAGCTGGACCGGGCGTCGTCGTGGGCAAGGCGATTCCGTATCAGACCTGGGCCCTGGCGAAAAGGATGGAAAACTTCGAGGGCCGGATGACGCGCGATCCGCTCGCGAAGTGCAACATGCCCGGCATTCCCCGTGCGACCTACCTGCCCCTCGCCTTCCAAATAGCCCAGACGCGAAGCTACATCGCGATGATGTACGAGTACGCCCACACGAACCGCGTCATCTACATGGATGGGAGCCCCCACGTGGAGGGCATCGAATTCTGGATGGGTGACTCCCGCGGCCGGTGGGACGGGGACACGCTGGTTGTCGACGTGACCAACTTCAACGATCAATCGTGGTTCGACATGGCCGGAAACTTTCATAGCGAAGCGCTGCACGTCATTGAGCGCTTTACACGCACCGGCCGTGAGACGCTCGAGTACGAAGCGACCATCGAAGACGCGAAGGTCTTCACGCGGCCGTGGAAGATCAGCATGCCGATCTATCGCGTCTCGGAGCGGGACTACGGTGACCGGTTGATGGACTACGAGTGCGCCGAACTCGCCGAAACCGCGGCTGGAACGTTCTTCCCCGGCATTTCAAAGCAGGCGCGCTGACCTCAGCGTGCGGCGCGGAGGGCTGCTGCCCACCAGGTCAGGTGATCGAGGAGGGCGGTCGCGTTTTGCCTGGTGGCGTCTGTGTCGATTTCGGAAACATCTTTAACGAACCACGGGGGCGTCGGCAGGTGGACCGCGAACCGGATCGGGGCCATGTCGAGCTCAATGGCCACCAGCCGCAGTTGTTCGACGGCACGGAGCCCCGAGTTCCCGCCCCAGCTGACGAACGCCATCGGCTTACGGCCCCACGCGTAGTAGGTGTAATCCAGCGCGTTTTTCAGGACCGCAGGGTAGCCGTGATTATACTCGGGCGTACACACGATGTAGCCGTCGGCTTCCTGCACCTTTTCGCGCCAACGCACGACTGTCGGTTGTGTGTAATTGTCCCGTGCGGCGCCAGGCGGCAGGGCTTCCTCGAAAAACGGCAGCGGGTAGTCACGTAGATCGAGCACCTCGACGGCGAGATCGGTCCGCTTCTTCGCCAGGTCGGCGATCCATTTCGCCGGCCCCTCGCTAAAGCGGTTCGCGCGCGTGCTTCCCACGATCACTTTGATTTTGAGTGCGTCCATAGGGGCGGTATTCTAACAGCAGGCCCATCACGTATGAGTACACCCGTTCAACCGTCTCCGCTCGCTACGGTGCCCATGGCGCCGGCCGATCCAATACTGGGCGTCACCGAAGCGTACGTTGCCGACCCAAACCCTCGAAAGGTCAATCTCGGCGTCGGCGTCTATTACAACGAAGACGGCAAGGTTCCGTTGCTCGAGTGTGTGCGGCTGGCTGAAGAACGACAGATCAGCCGCCACGCGCCAAAACCCTACCTGCCGATCGATGGCCTCGCGGACTACGATCGCGCGGTCCAGGAGCTCGTCTTCGGCGCGAACTCCCCGCTCGTGGCCGCCAAACAGATTGTCACGGTCCAGGCGCTCGGCGGCACCGGAGCCCTGAAGGTCGGCGCGGACTTTCTACGGCGGGTCGCTCCATCGGCCAGTGTCTGGATCAGCGATCCGAGTTGGGAGAACCATCGCGCCCTCTTCGAGGGCGCCGGATTCACCGTGCAGACCTATCCTTACTACGATCCGGTCAGTCATGGTTTGGACTTTGCCCGCATGCGTGCTGCGTTCGAGGCCATACCCCCGGGCTCGATCGTCGTGCTGCACTCGTGTTGCCACAACCCGACTGGCGTCGACCTTGCGCCCGACCAGTGGCAACAGATCCTGGGCATTGTCCAGAATCGCGGTCTATTGCCGTTTCTCGATCTCGCCTACCAGGGTTTCGCGGATGGCGTCGACAAAGACGCGTACGCCCCGCGTCTTTTCGCCGGTGCGATGCAGCCCATATTCCTGTCGAGCTCGTTCTCGAAGTCGTTCTCACTGTACGGCGAGCGGGTTGGCGCGCTCAGCGTTGTGACCGGGACGGCTGAGGAATCGGGCCGCGTGCTTTCGAACCTGAAGCGCATCGTCCGGGCCAACTATTCCAACCCGCCGACGCACGGCAGCCAGATCGTTGCCGCGGTCCTGAATACGCCCGAGCTGAAGAGTCTGTGGGAGCGCGAGGTCGGCGGAATGCGGGAACGCATCAAGACGATGCGTCACGCGTTGGTCGACGGGATCCAGGCGCGGATCTCCGGCGTCGATTTCGCGTTCGTGCTCCGTCAGCGGGGCATGTTCTCATATTCGGGCTTGACGCAGGACCAGGTCCGGCGGCTCCGTGAGCAGCACTCGATTTACGCTGTCGATACCGGCCGAATCTGCGTCGCAGCGCTCAATTCGAAGAACATCGCTTATGTAGCCGATGCCATTGCGGCCGTTATACGACACTAAATAGGGCGGGTGGGGAGCGCCTGCGGCCCGAGCGAGGCGCGGAAGCGCCGAGTGAGAGCGACTGGGGGTGGGGACACCTCTCACCCGAGGCCGAGAGTCTACGCTCGAGGCCGAGGAGCAGCGAAGCCGCGTGGGCGAGTGGGGGTGGGGCCCCACGAGTGGAAAGAAGGATGTTCACGAATCGCATCGTTGTCGCGATCTCCACGGTCCTGATCCTCGCGGCCGCGATCGCGAAGGCCCAGGACAAGCCTGATCTGTCAGGCACGTGGTCCTTCAACGCCGCGTTGACGGACGCGGCGGGCGTCGGGGGATTTGGAACGGGCCCACAGGTCAGCTGGCCGACGACCCTGGTGATCAAGCAGACAGCCACCCATGTCGAGGTGCAGAACTCCACGCGCCAGCAGTTGACCCAGACGCTGTCGTTTCCACTGGACGGCTCGGAAACGACCACGAAGACACCAGGCGATATCACGACCCGCGGCACCGCAATGTGGCAGGGCGCGGCGCTCGTTGTCACGTCGCGGCGGAGCTTCACCGGCCCGCAGGGTGAAGTGACATTCGACTTGACGGAGGTGTACAGCCTGGCAAATGGCAATCTCCTGGTCGAGCGGACGGAATCGCAGGGCGGAAAGTCCACGACGCGGAAGATTGTCTACTCGAAAGGCGGCTTCGTGGCGCATACGGCGGCGCCGCCGCGGCCTGTTCACAGACCGTCGGCAGAGGCGATCCCCCGTCTCGCCGGCGGCCGGCCCAACCTTGCGGGATTCTGGGTCGGGGATTCGAGCGCGTCCTGGTCGGTTGAGGCCCATCAGGCAGGCTTTGGCCTGGCAGGCGGACACAGCCTGATTACCGACCCGCCCGACGGCATGGTGCCCTACCAGCCCTGGGCGGCTGCTGAACGGGAGCGCCGCCGAAATGATCTGTATAACGATCCGGAACCGCACTGCTTTCCGTCGGGCGTCCCCCGCCAAATGGCGGTCGGCATGCCCTACCAGATTTTCCAGCTCGACAATTACGTGCTGTTCCTCTACGAATACGTCCACGCTCGCCGCATCGTGACGATGAACAAGCCGCATACATCAACACGCGTGCGGTTCTGGCAGGGCGATTCGGTCGGTCATTGGGACGGTGACACATTTATAATCGACTCCGATCACTTCACCGACAAGACGTGGCTCGACATGGACGGCAACTTCTACAGCGAGGACGGCCATGTCGTGGAACGCCTCACACCCCTCGATGCGAACACGATTCGCTATCAGGCCAGCATCGAAGACCCGCACGTGTTTACGCGCCCCTGGACGATGGAGTTCCTGTTGAAGCGCGAGGGCGTCAAGGGATACCAAATCTTCGAGTCAGCGTGCCACGAAGACAACAAGGACCTCGAACACGTCAAGGCGGCGTACGAGAAGGGCATCAAGTCACAATAATGTTGCTTGCCTAATCGACGTCGCCACCAGACGATATTCGCGTCAGTCTTGCCCCTGTGAGTTTCTGACCCTTCGGACGTTGACATCATTGGCGTGGGAGTACTCCAGGCAGACTCCCCCGCTCGTCGACTGTGCCTGTAACACGAGGAAACGCGATGCCACGACGCCCTCTCAACGGTCCTGCTGTAGCCACGAATCGGTTCAGAAAGCAGACGGCGGCCTTCGTTCTGGCCCTTGCCGCGCTGTTGACTCAGGCGGGAGGACGGGCGGCGAGCCCGTCGACAGACGCCCTGTCATTCTCGAAAGGTTTCCTCGTCAAAGGTAACTACGTCGTTGGCGGCGTCGACATGGCGACAGGGGTCTCTTCGAACGGCTTTGTCACAGGGACGATTCCCATGAGCGGCGTTCCGGCGAACGCGGACATCCTGGCGGCTTATCTGTACTGGGAAACAATCTCCTCAAGCGCATCTCAGCTCACGGGAGCAAAGTTCAGGGGCACCGACGTCGCGTTCGCGAAAGTCGCGGACAAGGCGCTCGATTTCTCCACCGCCCTGTGCTGGTTCCCCGGAGCCAAGTCAGGTACGGCGTACACGATGACCATGTTCCGCGCCAACGTGATCGATCTTCTTCCGCGCCAGTTGGACGCGAATGACAATCCGATCGGCAGAGTTCTGGTGAACGACACGGATCTCGCCAAGTACGGGTTTTCCAAACACACGGTGACGCTGCAGGACAAGGGGCAAGCGCTTCAGCTTCCGCAAAGCGCGGGAGCGACGCTGTTCGTCATCTATCGCGCTGACGGGGAGTCGCTGAAGAAGATCGTCAGCTACGAAGGCCTCAGTATCCAGGGGTTCGGCGCGACGACGAGCCAGACAATCCGGGGATTCTACAAATCATCGTCCACAGCGAAGTACGCCAAGATGACCCACGTCGTCGGCCACGGCGTCTGGAATCCGACGGACAAGGTCTGGTTCGACAACCTGAATTCTTCATCGCCGCAGCTCCTGGCAACCAACTCGTTGAAGAACACCAATCTGCTGGGCCGCGGGTGGTCCAATCCGAGCTTCAACGTCACGTCGCTGATGCCGGGGCATGATTTTGGCGACGGCTACGGCGAAACCGTGAAGACCTTCGTAAATCACGGTTTCTCGCTGCCGTACGATTGCCTGGCGTGGGGCGCGATCTTCTTTTCGGCGGCGGTAGAAGACATCGAGAACGACGGGATCCCGGATGGACTGGAAGACTCGTCCGTCGCGCTCAAGGACCCAGATGACAGACCGCTGCCCGACTACCACGCCATGGGAGCGAGCTCGCAACACAAAGACCTGTTTCTTGAAGTCAATGCGATGTGGGCACCGCCCGGCACCACGTACGGGTCGGCAGCGGCCCCGTTCAGTTCCAAGGTCTCCCAGGTTACTGACAGCCAGGGACACACCCACATGCCCACGCCCGAGGTGCTGAAGATCGCGGGGGACGCCCTGCGTGGGGCGCCGTATGGCAACGCGGACGGGTCACCCGGAATCACCGCGCATTTCGACGTCGGCGACTGGGCCAGGTACAAAGTTCCGGGCACTCCGTTCAACTCGGCGCAGGCCGATCAGTACCTGGTGCCGTCCGGGCTGGCGCGGGGCGGCGAGCTCATCCAGGAGCAGCCCTGCACCCTAACCGGAACGGTGACCACGACGTCGACTGGGGCACAGCAGCCCTTCACACCTTGCCAGTTCGGGGCCTTTCCCGGAACGGTCAGCTATCCGGTTGGCCTCGCGCTGCTGATGGATACCCCGGTCGCCGATGACGGATCGGAACTGAGCAGCGCTGACGAACAAGCGTGCAGCGGAGCGAGTGCTCCGGCGGGCTGCAGCACTCGCAGGCTGCGGTTTGATCGGGCCCGCAGCGGCATTTTCCATTCGTTCCTGTACGGCCATGGACGAGGCGTGCCGAAGTCAACGGACCCCGCGAGCCCGGACTTCAGCGTGCCGTCGGGATCCTCGGGCGTGGCCGACTATCCAGGAAGCAAAGGGCTGATTTCACTGGGTCGCGCGGACGATTTCGTCGGTGATCCGTTTCTCGTCGCATCGACCACACTGCACGAGCTCGGGCACAACCTGGGGCTCGATCACAGCGGATTCCGGCCGCAGTTTGTCGAATCCGGCACCGCTCCCAATACAGCGGTCACCCTGAGCTTCGAGCCGAACTGCAAGCCGAACTACCTGAGTGTCATGAATTACACGTTCCAGCTGTCCGGGCTGCTCGACGACTCCAACAAGGCACACGCGGACTACTCGCGCGGCGCGAACGCCGAGGTCGACGAGACGTTCCTGAGCGACGGCTCCATCGGGGCGCTTCCGTACCGTACCGCGTGGTACGCGCCCGTTTTCCCGGGTGATCCGACGACGATGCCACCGACGCCGCCGACACTCGGGTTCGTGCTCGGCGCGTCGCCAGCCACGAGACACTGTGACGGATCACCGCTCCTGAAAGACGCCATGGGTCAGCTGCTCGAGGTACCGATGGCGCCGATCCCTCAGACCAAGCTCGCGGATCCGATTGACTGGAACACGAACGGCGACGCGACCAACACCGCATTCAGCCAGGACGTCAACTTCGACGGCGTCTACAACGGCAATGGCACGTCGACTCCTCGCCTGCGGGGTGCCAACGACTGGGCCACCGCTCAGCTCGACCAGGTCGGCAGCGGGGGCCTCGATTTCGTGGTCAACTTCATCGAAGGGCGCATCATCGACACGCGCACGAGTCAAATCAAGGACTACGGCGGTGGCCTCGTCCTCGATTTGAGCGGCGGGGTGGTGTTCGATTTCAACGGCGGCAGAATCAAGGATTTCAGCGGCGGCCTTGATTTCGATTTCAACGGCGGTCGCACCGTCATCAAGGACTTCAGCGGCGGTCGGAGCATAATCAAGGACTTCGGCGGCGGCCGCACGGTCATCAAGGACTTCAGCGGCGGCCAGGTCTTGAACTACGGCGGCGGCAAAGAGCTGGAAGAAGCCACAACCGAGCTCTGGTCCGCCCAGGGGAACGATAGTCCGACCGAGTTGACCCCGGCTGTGGTCACAGGGGCGGTGTGCGACCCGATGTCGCCGTCCGCAGATCCGACACAGTGCCACAGGATTCTGTCGACTTGGAAGAAGCCGCACTTCGGCAAGGTTGTTCAGTACCTGCTCAATCGCGTGACTGGCGCAGTTACCGGAAACAGCGTCCCGACGCAGGTGGGTGGCGGAACGACACCGCCGCTGACCAGCCAGACGGACAGCCAGGAACTTCCAGACGGCTCGTTGTTCAGCTACTTCGTCAGGGCGAACTTCGACGACCTGACCTTCAAGGGATCGGCGCCGGCATCTGTGACTGCGGTCAACAGCGCGCCAACGGCAAACGCCGACAGCTACAGCGTGAACCAGGGCTCGGTGCTGAACGTCGCGGCCGCAGGAGTGCTCACGAACGACACCGACATTGACAGTCCAAAGTCGTCGTTCCGGGCAGTGCTGGTGACGGGCAAGGGGCCGCTCAACGGAACCCTCAGCCTGAACACGAATGGCTCGTTCACCTACACGCCGACTCCCAGCTTTTTTGGGACCGACAGCTTCACGTATCAGGCGTTTGACGCGTGCCTGACCCCTGCCGTTCAGTGCAGTCCGAACTCGAACGAAGCAACCGCCACCATCAGCGTGGTTCCGCAGAGCTACGGCTTCAAGAACTGGTTCAATCTGCCGCCTGCAACGGGGGTGACATTCAAGGCAGGCCCCTATGCCTCGGCAATTTCGCTTGAGTGGAAGTTCACGATCAACGGCGTTGTGGTCAACAGTCTGGATGCACTGCCGTCGATCACCATTCAGGGTCCGGCGGGGTCGGCGTATGCGACAGCGAAGACCTACACGCCCGGCTGCACCTCAGCAACCGTCAGCGGGTGCGACAGCTTCCGGTGGGAGGCCACCGACAAAGCCTGGGATCTGCACTGGAAACCAAGCAGCGCGATCGCGGGCAAGTATTACGTCATCGTACGCAGCGGGAAGACCGGACAGCGATTCCCGGCAACCGGGAACGGCTTCGAGATTGTGCTGAAGTAGTCAGCGACCTACTGATTCACGCTTCGGCGGATGTCCGCGGCGAGTTGATCTTCCTTCGACTCGCCGCGGATATTCAGGTAGGCGCGGTACGACTCGGCGAATCCCGCGTTCTTGAGCCCTTTCCTGACGAGGCCCTGGTAGTAGTAAACGGGCGGGAAGAAGCCGTACGTCGGCTCTTCATCGACGAACAACGAAAGCACCTCGCCCCGCCGCTTGATGCACCGGTCGAATTCGGCGTCGGCCTGGACGTACGCCGGGTTGTCGAGCGCAAGGTACGCGCGTCCGAGATCAAAGTGGGCTAACCAGGTATCCAGCAGATTGGCGTTGGCGTCCGAAAGAACCTTGATGGCGTGCCGAGGTTCTTTGTCGCGGAGTGCAATCTCCGCCTCGATGACCTTTGCGTAGGCCTGTGGCTCGGCCGGCAGCTCGTCCGCGAGCCCGGTGGCCAGCTTCCGGGCACGATCGAGAGCGCCCGTTTCAACGAACACTCGCGCCGCAAGAAAGCGAATCGGCACGCCCTTGCTGTTTGCCAGCGCCTTCTCGGCTGCAGCGGCGGCAGGACCCTTCTGTCCTCTCCAGAGATGCGCGTACGCAAGCGAGACGAATTTCATCGCGGCTCTGTCGGGGCTGTTGGATGCAAGGTCGCTGGCCGCGCCGGCACCAAACACCCTCACCGCGTCCGCATACCGACCTTCGTGCAGAGCCAGATCACCGAGGCCAGACGCGGCGATCGACATGCCTTCCGGACCGAGCATCGCAACCTTGTCGTAGCTGGCACGGGCTTCCCGCAGCTTCCCCTGCCCGAGTTGAGCGAAGGCCAAGGCAAAAGTCGTCGTCTCATCCGGCTCGGCAATCGCCTGGGCCTCTCCTTCCGCCGACTGGAACTCGCCTGCATAGCTGGCCAGCAGCGCGAGGTTGTTCCTGAAGAAGACCCGGTTGGGCAGAATCTTGACCAGCTGCCGCATCTCGGTCACCGCCTCACCCATCCGACGCAGCTTCGACAGGCACAGCGCACGCTGGTTATGACCGATCGCGTCCGCCGCGTACCGCTCCACCAGCGCGCCGTACTCCTGCACGCACTGCGGCCAATCCCCAGCGACTCTGTAGGCAAAACCTCGGGTGCTGTAGCGTTCACGCTCTGTCATCCCGTCGAGATGGCTGAGCGCTTCATTCGTGTACTTTTCCGATTCCTGGAGCTGGCCGAGGTTTCTAAGCGCCACCGCCAGTCCCTGGTAACCGACGCCAAACTTCGGGTCCAGGCTCACGGCCTTCGAAAAACTGTCGCGTGCCTCTTCAAACTTGCCGTTAGCCGCCGAATCCATCCCCGCGGCGTAGAGACCAACGACATCCAGGGACATGGCCGACACGCTGGTCATGGCGAACATCTGGGCGGCTTCCGACGCGTCGTCACCGAGTGCTTTGCGGACCCGGGTCACAAGAGTCGTCGCCACGCCCAGGACCTGGCTTTTGTCGGACGCCGTTGCTTGCGCGCTCGTGACCGCATCGCCCGTAACCGACCGAACCGCTTTGACCGTCACGCCGTAACCATTACCCTGGCGATTAATCGCCCCAGACAGAACCACTCCGAGACCCTGCTTCACTGCAAACTCGCGCGCCGTGGTCTCGTCGAATTTTTCAGGGGCCTTCGTACCCAAGGTGCGACTGATGCCGCTGCGATCGTACACACTGATGAAGCTCGCGCCCTCGAGAGCGCGCTTGAGCATTGGTTCAAGGGTCCGATCGAACGCCGGATCGTTCGTGTTGTTTTGAAGGTCGGCGATCACCACCGTAACCGGGTCGTGCGCTGCGGGCGGAATCCTTGAACGCGCGTACCACCAGGCGCCGCCCGCCACCACCAGGAGCAGCGACACGACAGCCGCGACGAGCGGCAGCCCGACGACGCGTTTGATCGGGATCAGCTCGCCCTTGTCGTCGAGCCGGTTGAGGTCGGCTTCGAGCTCTGCAGTGGTCTGATAGCGTTTGGCCGGGTCGGGTTCGAGGCAGCGGCTGATGAGGCGATCAAGCGGCTCGGGGATCGTGGGATCGAGCGACTTCAGGGAGGGAGGGGGCTCATCGATCCGTCGCTGCAGCTCAGCGAAAGCGGTGGCCGCGCTCTTCTGGCGATCTAGGCCGATGAGCATATCGCGCAGAATCAGACCAAAGGCATAAATGTCGGCGCGGTGATCGACTGTGTCCCCCCGAGCCTGTTCCGGCGCCATGTAGTGGATGGTGCCGACGATCGCGCCAACCATGGTCTCGCCGAATGCGCCAGGTGCTGTGCGGTGGCGCCCTGGAGTGATCTGTTCACTCGCTATGCCAACTGAACGGGCGATGCCGAAGTCCATCAGCAGCGCCTGTCCATCGGTATCGACCATGATGTTGGCCGGCTTGAGGTCGCGGTGGACGATGCCCGCAGCGTGGGCCGCCACCAGCCCTGACAAGGCCTGTCGTGTGATCGCCAGCGCGCGCCCGATCGGCAACCGCCCTTCTGTCTTCAGGATGCTGCCGAGGTCCTGCCCTTCGACATACGGCATCGTGATGTACTTGATGCCGTCGATCTCGCCAAGATCGTGAATCCGGACGACGTTCTTGTGGGTGACCTGGCGGGCGAGCAGCAGTTCGCGCTTGAAGCGCCGCTCGAGCTCGCGGACCGCGCTCGGATCGCCGCCCGCTTCGACCCGGATGACCTTGAGTGCCACCGACACGCCAAGCTCGGCGTCCCACGCTTCATACACAGCGCCCATTCCGCCGATGCCGAGCAGGCGCGTGATTCGATATCGACTCCCGAATCGATCGCCGACTGTGAGTGGGCCGGTGTCGTCGCCCGCCGCGGTCTCTACACCGTTGAACCCCGTCACGCCGTCAGCGGCGGTGGAGACGCCGGACGTCCGAGGGTTCTCGTCGTGGACGCCGAGCATCGTCTGATCGGCCTCGGACACGCTGACGTCTGCTGCGGACGCACGAAGCGTGCTGCCGACCATGGTCACGTCGGAGGTTGAGTCTGCGGCAGATCCGGGGAACGAAAGGGCGCTGTGGCACGCCGGACATCGACCGGCGTCTTTTGAAAGAGCCGCGCCACAATGCGGGCAGGTCATGAAAAGACTTGCGTCACCGCGCCGCGCGAGGGTTTGCCGATAGCGGAAAGGCGCCCAAAACGGAATTATGGCGGGCGCTCCTCAAAACCACAAGCTGATTTGCCCGACCCCGGGCCGTTCTACATGATTGTCGGAGGCGGCTCAAATCCGCCGAGTTCGCGCTCAACGAGCTCGGCAAAACGGATCGTCGTGAGATCTTCGAGATAGGGTCCGATGATCTGGACGCCCGCGGGTAGACCCGCAACACGGCGCCCGGTTGGCACTGCCGTCGCGGGCAGGTTCGCGTTCGTGGCGACTCCTGGCCACATCAGATTGTTGAAATACGGCTCGGCCTTCCCGCTCACGGAGAGGGTGTGGCGCGTCTGCGCAGACAGCCGACCATCCGGGATATGAGGAAACGCCACCGTCATTGTCACCGGACAGATCAGCACATCGTGCGACGTGAAAAACTCGCGAAAGGCCACGAAAAGACGCTCGCGGCGCTCCAGCGTCGGAATCCAGGCGCTCATGCCGTCCTTGAAGATCCGGTCGAGCCGGACGGCAGGAGCCGTCGGATCAGACGATTGCGCGGCTTGCTCCGCAACGGCTGCGAGTTCCTCGGGAGGCAACACCGCACCAAAGATCATGAACAATGCGCGCAGGTAGATATCGAACGCGACCTGTGGATCAAAGGGCGGCTTGACACGATCGTCGACAGCGGCGCCGGCTCGCCGCAGATCCTGAACCCACCCGTCGATGGCTTCGAGATAGGCCTCGTCGACCGGATACTGACCTCCGCCAGTCCACACGCCGACACGAAAGTCCTGAAGCCGCTCGTGACGGGACGGAGGGAGCTTGAGTGACCAAGCCGTTCCGTCGAGCTCGCGGGGACCGGCCACGACGTCGAGGAGCAGCCGAAGGTCTTCCGCGCTTCGGGCCAATGGCCCCACGACATTGAGCGGTATCGACGCGAACAGGACACCGGGCATTGGCGGAATATGGCCGCGCGTGGGGACGATGCCCCAGCTCGGCTTGTGTCCGTATACACCGCAATAGTGCGACGGCACGCGGATGGAACCGCCGATGTCGCTGCCAAACTCTGCACCGGAAAAGCCCGCGGCCAACGCGGCCGCAGCGCCGCCCGATGAGCCACCGGGCGTGCGATCCGGATTCCACGGGTTCCGCGTCAGGCCGTACACCGGGTTGTTGGACTGAAAGTCAGCGGCCATCGTCGGCGTATTGGTCTTGCCGAACAGAATGGCGCCTGCCTTTCTCAGGCGTGCGATGGCGTCGGCATCACGCTCAGGACGATGACCGGCAAGCGCCGGTACGCCGCTCGTGGCGGGCATGCCGACAACCTCGAAGGTGTCCTTGATGGTCATCGGGAGGCCGGCCAGCGGACCGAGCGGCTGCTGCCTTGCCCGTCGATCATCGATTTCAGAGGCGGCGGCCCGCGCCTGATCGATGTCCAACGCGACAACGGCGTTGTAGTGCGGGTTGTGTCTCTCGATGCGGGCCAGGTAAAGATTGAGCAGCTCGCGCGAGCCGATCTCGCGTCGGTTGAGCGCGGCCAGAAGCTGGGTCGCCGACTGAAAATGCATCTCCGCCCCCGTGGAAAGGGACCCGACTTCGGGCGGCTACGCCACCGTTGGCAACGACAGGTTCTTCGTAATCGCCGTCACCGGTCTGGCGTAGATATCTCGCAGCTTCACTCCATTAACTCCTTCGCGTGACAACGAACGCTTCGTCGTTGAACCACAGGCCGCCATGCTTGTGAAGCACGTCCTGCGTGGCGTCGAGATACGACCCGGTTGTTACGACGGGATCCAGGCGCTCGTCCTCGATCTGGTTGACGTAGATGACGGCGTTCCAGGCAGCGAAAAGCGTCGAGGTCCCGATACGGTCCGCGATCTCGGACGGCAGCGTGTGCATCTGGTACTGGAAGAGCGCTTCCTCGTCGGGCGGATCCATCAACACGAACTTATCGAGATCAGCCTCGAGCTCTCCGGCCAGCGCTTGGACAAGCGCGTGCCGGCCAACCGTAAACGGGTTCTCGCCGGGCCAGAGCCGCTGGACGATTTCAAGCCCCGGATCGTGGCCGTACGACTGGACCGTAAGAAGCCGGCCCCCGACTTTCAGACTGCGGGCCAGCGGCGCGAGAATTTTCTGCGCCTTGAACTTCGCGGACATGCGCGCGCGCCACGGCTGAATGGCCAGCACGAAGTCGTAGCTACCCGGCGAAGCGCCCGGCTTTGGAATGACGGAATCGAGCAGGAATTCGTGATCCTCGCGGTAAAGCACCAGGACTGACGGCCGCACCACCATGGGGTTGCCGGTTTTCGGGTTGGGCTTGGTCTGCCAACCCTGGGTGAGCACCGGAGACAGGGCCTCGATCTGTTCCACGTAGCCGTAAGCCGAATTGCCCTTCAACTTCAGCGTGTGCCAGTTGAGCGCCGCGGCCGCCGCCCCCGCACCTTGGGGCCGCAGATAGGGCGCTTCCATGTAGCTCAGGTTCGTGATCACAACGACGGTGTGCGGGTGTTCGTAGAACCGATCGGGCAGCTTCTCGAGACCGAGCCGGACGTCTTCGAGGCTGATCTCCTTGGCAACCGCCAGCAGCGGGACCGCAGGAAAATCCCGATGCACGCTGCTCATCGAGACGCGACAAGACAGTCGCGTCGCCCATCCCGGCGTCGAACAGGCGCAACGCGGGCGGAGTGGGCCTGAGCAAGCTCAGCTCCTTGGCCGCGCGACGCGCGACGACCGCCTTTTCATTGCAGGTATTGACGAACGCCAGATACTTCTGGCGGTTGTCGTAAAACCTGAAAGGGGTCTGGTTCTCCGGTGCCCCGTCCTTGGTTGGTTGTCCGGGCTTTGAGCCCGTGCTTGTCCTCATGACTCTTTCACTCGTTTCCTGACAGAAAGCCGCTGTTTCTGAGACTGAACGTGCCAGTCTACCTTCGGCCGACCTCGACTGTCGACCGTTCACGAACGACCAACGACTAACGACCAACGACTATTTCGCGCCGGCCTTGAGGGCGGCCGCCTTGTCGGTGCGCTCCCAGGTAAATTCCGGCTCGGTGCGCCCGAAGTGGCCGAACGCCGCCGTCTTCGCGTAGATCGGCCGCCGCAGCTGCAGCTCCTCGATGATCCCACGCGGCGTCAGCTTGAAATTCGCCCGCACCAGCTCCGTGATCCGGGCCTCGGGAATCGTGCCCGTCCCCTCCGTCCGCACCATCACCGACACCGGGTCCGCCACTCCAATCGCATACGCCAGCTGCACCAGCGCCCGCTCCGCCAGCCCCGCCGCCACCACGTTCTTCGCAATGTAGCGCGCCATGTAGCACGCCGACCGGTCCACCTTCGTCGGGTCTTTCCCCGAGAACGCCCCGCCCCCGTGCGGCGCCGCGCCCCCGTAGGTGTCCACGATGATCTTCCGCCCCGTCACCCCCGCGTCCCCGTGCGGCCCCCCCACCACGAACCGCCCCGTCGGGTTCACGTAGATCTTCGTGTCCTTGTCCATCATCGCCGCCGGAATCGTCGGCGTCACAATCTTCGCGATCACGTCGTCCCGCATCTGCTCCTGCGACACGTCCGGGCTGTGCTGGCTCGACACCACCACCGCATCCACCCGCACCGGCGTGAACCCCTCATACTCCACCGTCACCTGCGACTTGCCGTCCGGCCGCAGATACTTCAGCGTCCCGTCCCGCCGCAGGCACGACAGCCCCTTCACCAGCTTGTGCGCCAGCATGATCGGCAGCGGCATCAGCTCCTCGGTCTCCCGGCACGCGAACCCGAACATCAGCCCCTGGTCGCCGGCCCCGCCCGTGTCCACGCCCATCGCGATGTCCGGCGACTGGCTGTGGATCGACGACAGCACCGCGCACGTCTCGGCGTCGAAGCCGTACTTGCCGCGCGTGTACCCGACCTCGGCGATCGCCCCCCGCACCACCGTCTGGTAGTCGATCATCGCCGTCGTCGTGATCTCCCCCGCCACGATCGCCAGCCCCGTCGTCACCAGCGTTTCGCAGGCCACCCGGCTCATCGGGTCCTTCGCGAAAATCGCGTCCAGAATCGAATCCGAGATCTGATCGGCAATCTTGTCCGGATGCCCCTCGGTCACCGACTCAGATGTAAAAAGATGCCGTGCGCGCGAATCCATTGCTGCTCCTTTGAATAAATCCGCCTGACAGAACAGAAGATTAGACCCTTCAAACGCACCGGGCGTCAAGGACGTGGGGGCAGGTGGGCCGGGTCAGTCAGGTGGGTCAGGTTAGTCGGGTCCTACCTGACCTACTTCTTGTCGTTCTTGACCAGTTCCGCCAGACGAAGCTGGTACTCCGGATACATCGTGCTGGCGCCGCCCATGAAGGCCTCGACGGGAATATGCGTCTTGTTCGGCAGCTCCTGAACGAACGGGTTCTGCCCGATCAGGTAGTGCGGCACGTCACCTCTCGGCCGGTTGGCAACCTCATCGACCGGCTCGCACGGCCAGACCCAGCCGCGGCCCGGTACCTGATCAAGGTGATCGTTGCGAAGGAAGTTCTGGCTCTTGACGAGCGGCTCGGTCAAATAGACGGGATCATTGATGACGGTGATGTGCGTCATCGTGTCGCCGTGGCGGATGAAGTGCTCAGTCAGTTCCTGTCGATCGCTTTCAGGCACGCCATTCCGACGCATCCACCCCTGCTTGATGTGTGTCGTCTTCGCAGTGAGCATGTCGCCTTCCCACTGCCCGGTCGAAAACCCCTGCCAGGTGTGGACGGCGTACTCGGGCGGATGGGGGCGGCCGTCCATCCAGATTGTCCGCGTCTGCGCGAACGTCCCCAGATAGTTCTTGATGGCAATCACGCGCTGGGTCGCCTCGTCTTTCTCCATCCAGATCCGGACTTGTCCCGGTCCCCGGAAGATGTAGGAGACGATGTGGACCTGGCACTGATGTTCGGGGAGTGAGAGACGCGACGAATCCCAGCTGAGCGCCCACTGCCGCGCCCCGTCCGTCAGAGGGAGCCCGAGGTAATCGTCGAGTTCCGGACCCGGAATCCGCTCCGGCTGGTCTTCATGAAATACGAAGCGCCATTCGCCGGTCAGATCGACCTGCGCAAACGCAGGCGGCACGCCCACCGACACAAGAAACAGGGTGACGAACGCGAAAGATAATGCGAATTTGGTCATTGGTTCATCTGGTCACCTGGTCATTGATTGCATCATCTGGTTATTCAATGACCAGATGACCAAATGACCAGATGACCAAATGCATGTGCCTAGGATTTCCCCGCTGCCGCCTGCAAATCCTTCATGCTGGCAATCCGCGGACCATGCCCGGCCAGAATCTGCTCGACGACGAGCTTCTTTGCCAGAACCCAATCGTAGAACGCGACGGTGCTCGGATTGAACGCGGTCGGCGCGGGCGCATTGGCGGGTCCCGGCGTAAAGACGTCGACCTCGAACATGATCTTTTCTTTCGGCAGATAGCCAATCAGCATCGTATCGGTGTGCGGGCTCCCCGTCAGGTGGTACAGCTCCAGCGTCATCGTGCCATCGGTCAGCACGCGCTTGTCCGGAACCGCCTCGACGAACGGCTTCCTGGGGGAGGTTGCCAGCCGATCCGGGGCCATCGTATGAGGCATCGTTGCCACCTTTTCGATGTATCCCCTGTTGAGCGCTTGCGTGATGATCGTAATCCCTTCCGACATCGGGGCACGGATGCCACCAAGATGATCGAAGTGATTGTGCGAATTGATGACGTACTTGATTGGCTTGCCGTTGGTCGCCTTCCGCGTCGCTTCGATGACCGCCAAGCTCCGTTCCTCATTGAGCGGCGTCTCGAACAGGACGACGTAGTCTTTGAACTCCACCACCATGCTGTGGTGCGTTCCACCCGTCAGGTAGTAGACGCCGTCGGCCACTTTCTGTGTGTTGACGGTCACGGCCGGCGGAGCCGGTGTGCCTGCGGCCTGCACATTCTCTGGAACCGGAACGGTGACTGCCGCGTTCGGCTTCACATCCGTGATGGTGAGATCCAGGACGGGAAATCCGCCCTGCTTCTGCGAAATCCGGGTCGGGAACTTCACGCCGCCGAAGTCCTTGTAGAGTGAGTAGGTCGTTTCCGTGACCACGTCGCCGAGCACCGCGGCATCCGCCCGTGTCTCGACCTTTTGCACGAGGTTGTCGCTCCCGAGCGTGACCTTGAATGGTGTTGCCCGCGCCGTGAATGAGATCACCTTTCCAGCGACAGTCGCGTTGTTCTGCTGCGCGGCCTTGATGACGCCGTGCGGTGTCGTCCAGAGGGCCAGGAGCCGGTCGTTCACTGTGGCCGGCGCCGGAGTCGCGACCGGAGCGCCTCCTCCGGGCGGAGGCGCAACGTTCCAGGCCATTGTGCCGCTGACGCCCAGGTTCTGCTTCTGGGGCGCGAGCAACGGCAGTCCGCCGCCACCGCGGACGATGCCGTCCGGGTTGGTGCGCTCGAGCTCGACGCGCATGGCGGGTGTCTTGTAATCGATGGACGCCGTGTAACTGGTCACCTTGAACGCCGGCCAGGGATCGCTCGGCTTGAACGACTGACCGTAGGCGTTGTTCGAACCGCTGCCCGAATACTGGATGGTCGAGACGTCGCCCAGCGCCTTGGCTGCCGCGTCAAGCGTGGCCTTGCCGTCCTGCGCGCGCAGGACGCTCAGGGACCCGACCATCACCGCCGCCAGCGCGCCTACCGCCAGAAATCGCGTTGCTGCTTTCCTCATACCGCCTCCTGAACTTTCAGAACTCTTCGAACCTTGAACCTTGAACCTTGAACCTTGAACCTTGAACCTTGAACCTTGAACCTTGAACCTTGAACCTCGAACCTTGAACCCAAGACGCTCACTCCCCCAACAACGTCCCGTGGCCAATCCGACCGCTGACGTTGCCCGCATCTTCCAGCGAATCCTTACAGAATGCAGCGTAGTCCGCAAGCCGGTACAATGCGCGCGCCGATGCACTGCGGCTGAGTAAGAGATGCCTCAAGATGTTCAGGCGCATGACGTTGCCGTCCTGGGCGGCGGCAACGCGGGCCTCTGCGCGGCTCTGGCCGCCCGCTCCAACGGCGCATCCGTCGTCGTAATCGAGAGCGCCCCACGGGAGCTGCGGGGCGGCAACAGCCGACACACACGAAACCTGCGGTGTGCGCACGCATCACCCACAGCGCAATTGACAGGCACGTACGCTGAAGACGAGTTCGTGACCGACCTGGTGCGGGTGACCGGAGGGCACACGGATGAACGACTGACCCGGCTGCTGGCGCGGGAATCGGCCCAATGCCCTGAATGGGTCCGGGGATTCGGCGGCAGATTCCAGCCGGCTCTCCAAGGCACACTTCATCTCGATCGGACCAACGCATTCTTTCTGGGCGGCGGCAAAGCCCTCATCAACAGCTACTACGCGGCCGCCGAACGTCTGGGCGTTCGCATCATCTATGAGGCTGAAGCGCGCGGCTTCGATCTCACGGATGGCACGCTGCATGGTGTCACGATCGACTCGCGGGGCCGCCACGACTCTCTTCGCGCGAAGGCCTTCGTGCTCGCGGCAGGCGGGTTCGAATCCAATATCGACTGGCTCACGAGCATCTGGGGCGCAGCCGCGAGCAACTTCGTCATTCGCGGTACCCCGTACAACACGGGCGCTGTGCTGAAGCAGATGCTCGACCACGGGGCGCAGCCGGTGGGCGATCCCGCTGAGTGCCACGCGATCGCCGTGGATGCACGCGCGCCGAAATTCGACGGCGGGATCGTGACCAGGCTCGATTCGCTTCCTCTGGGCATCGTGGTCAACACGCGGTGCGAGCGCTTCTACGACGAAGGCGAGGACATCTGGCCGAAGCGCTACGCGATCTGGGGGCGTCTCATCGCCACGCAGCCCGATCAGCTGGCATATTCGATCGTCGACGCTAAGGTCGCCCGCCTGTTCATGCCATCGGTGTTTCCGCCGATTGAAGCGAACTCGATCGCCGACCTCGCCCTCCGGCTGAATCTGTCGCCGGACGCGCTGGAGGCCGCTGTCACCGTGTTCAACCGGGCGGTGCGGTCAGGAACCTTCAATCGTGACGCGCTCGACGACTGCAGAACTGACGGCTTGACGCCCGGCAAGAGCCACTGGGCCCTGCCGCTCGACACACCGCCTTACTGGGGTTATCCGCTTCGGCCCGGCATCACGTTCACCTATCTCGGTCTCAAGATCGACGATCGGGCGCACGTGATCATGGCCAGTGGTCAACCGGCTGCAAACGTCTTTGCCGCCGGAGAAATCATGGCGGGCAACATTCTGGGACGAGGCTATGTGGCCGGCGTCGGGATGACGATTGGAACCGTCTTCGGCCGGATCGCGGGCCGGGAGGCCGCCGCGCATGCTGCCGGCTGACCTGATCCGCCACGGTCAGCACGTGATGACCGTGTGTAACGCCTGCCGCTACTGCGAGGCGTACTGCCCGGTCTTCCCCGCCATGGAGAAGCGGTCGGTATTTTCGGATCGCGATCTGACGTACCTGGCGAATCTGTGTCACAACTGCGGTGAATGCCTGTACGCCTGCCCGTACGCGCCGCCGCACGAATTCGCCATCAACGTCCCACAGACGTTCGCCAGTATTCGCGTGCAGTCTTACGAAGAGTACAGTTGGCCGGGGTTTTTCAGGAGAGGGTTCTCGCGTTCGCGGGTTGCGACGACGCTGTCTCTGGTCGCGAGCGTGCTCGTCATCCTGGCCGTCTGTAACGCACTGTCAAATCGATCGTGGCGCGCCGCCGTTCCTGGCGGTGACTTCTACCAGATTCTGCCGCACAACATGATGGTCACGCTCTTCGGCGGCGTGGGGCTCTTCGTTCTGGTGGCCCTGACCGTTGGAGGCCTTCGCTTCTGGCGTGAAGTGAAGACCGACGATCTCGGCCAGGCGATCGGGCCGGCACTGCGCGACGCGCTCACGTTGAGACACCTGCACAGTCAGGGCATCGACTGTTCGGAATCAGAAGACCTGCGTCGCCCGTGGCGCCGGTGGTTCCATCACGTGACGTTCTACGGCTTCGCTTTGTGTTTTGCGTCGACGTCGATTGCCGCGCTCTACCATCTCGGATTCGGCTGGCGGGCACCGTACGCCTACACCAGCCTGCCGGTTCTGTTCGGGACAGTGGGCGGGCTCGCGTTACTCGTCGGTCCGGCCGGTCTGATGGCGTTGCGGCGCACGCGGGATGAAGCGCTCGGTGATCTGAGTCATCGGGAACTCGATACAACGTTTGCAATACTCCTGTTCGGGACGAGTGCCACCGGTCTCGCGCTGCTTGTCTTTCGCCAGGGCGCTGCGATGCCGGCGCTGCTCACGATCCATCTGGCGCTGGTCCTCGCTCTGTTCCTCACGCTGCCGTACGGCAAGTTCGTCCATGGGATCTACCGCTTCCTGGCGGTTGTGAAATACCACGCGGAGGCTGGTGGGTCTGGTAAGTCTGGTGGAGCGCATCCTTCACCCGAGGCCGAGAGTCTACGCTCGAGGCCGAGGAATAGCGAAGCCGCGGGGGCGAGTGGGGGTGGGGCCCCACGAGAAAGAAGGATGGTGATCCTCCTCGGCTACATCTTCTTTTTCGAGCTGGGCGACCTCAACAGCTTCGCGTTCGCGGCACCGGCCATCCGCGAAACCTGGCACCTGTCGATCGCCACGACCAGCCAGATCATCTCCGCTTCATTCGTCGGCATGTTCCTGGGCGCGACAACCGCCGGCTGGTTCTCGGATCGCGTGGGACGCAAGCGCGCCCTCATCGCGACAACAATCTGGTACTCGACGTTTTCGCTGCTCAACGCGTTCGTCTGGAACGTGCCCGGACTGTATGCGACGCGCCTGCTGACCGGCGTCGGCCTGTCGGCGATGACGGTCGTCGCCATGACGTACATCAGCGAAATGTTTCCCGCCGAAAAGCGGGGATCGTACCAGGCGTGGATCATGACGATCGGTCTGTGCGGGATTCCCGCAACCGCGTTTGTCGCGCGGTTCCTTGTGCCACTGGCTCCGTGGACGTGGCGTCTTGTGTTCGTGTGGGGATCGCTCGCCCTGTTCTTTCCGTTGTTCGCGGGCAAGCTCGAGGAATCGTCGCGCTGGCTCGAGCGCCACGCAAGCCAGGATCAGGGCTCGAGGCTTGAGGCTCAAACGGCGTTGCCCTCTGGTCCGGGCGGTCTCTTCCTGTCGGGCGTACGCGGCCGGACTGTGCTGCTGATCGCCATCTGGGTGTGCCAGACGCTCGGCTTTTACGGGTTCAACGCGTGGGTGCCGACGCTTCTGACCGAACGCGGCTTCTCAATCGTGCGGTCGCTCGAACAATCATCGGTGATGCAGATAGGCGCGGTACCGGGCGCCTGGATTGCCGCGACGATTGCAGATCGCTGGGAACGTAAGTCGCTTATCGCCATCGTGGCGCTGGTCGTGGCCGCATGCGGCATCACCTACGGCCTCAGCTCAACAACCTCGGCCATCGTCATCTTTGGTTTCCTCGTGGCCATGGGACAGCAGGTGTTCGCGCCGCTCCTGTACACGTACACGCCCGAGTGTTTTCCGACCGACGTGCGAAACACCGGCGCAGGCGTCTCCTACGGAATTGGACGGCTTGGCAATGCATTCGGCCCCCTGATCGTGGCGTATCTCTTCACGCACTACGGATACTCGAGCGTCTTTGTCTATATAGCCACATGCTGGGCCCTTGTTGCACTCGTGATCACGCTCTTCGGGCCGAAAACGCGGGGGCGTAGCCTCGCGTAGAAATTGGCGCATGCCCCCGTTGACGCGCGAAAACACGCGTGTTAGCGTCTGCGCTTCCCGTCGTTAATTACCTCGTTGGCGTTCAACCTATCGTTCAGTCAAAGGGAAAGGGGGCCTGTATGAGACCAGGGCGTATCAAGAAAGTCGTGTCTCTCGTCGCCGCCACCTTGGCAGTCGCGACGGCGTGGAGCACCAGCGGGGTGGCACAAGGGGGAGCGCAGCCACCGCCGATCCGGATCAGGATCCAGACGGCGCACGTCAAGCCTGACATGGTGGACACCTACCAGGATCTCATCAAGAACGACGTGATTCCCGCGCTGAAGAAGGTGGGTACACCGTCGTGGCGCTGGACGTTCACAAGCGGCATCGTGGGCCAAGGCTTCACCTACGCCGCTGTCACCCCGGTGACGAACTACGCGCAATTCGATCAACAGGGCCAGCTGCCCCAGGCGATCGGTCCGGCCGCGGCGGCCACGCTCGGCGCGAAGTTCCGTCAGACGGTCGTGAGCACGGAGTCGTACATCGACACAATGCGTCAGGACTTGAGCATCCTCAGCAACTCGGGGACGCCGCCTTCGCTCGTGGTCATCCAGGTCCTTCAGATTAGGCCTGGCAAGAACAACGAATTCACGGACGTGATCAAGAACGATTGGCTCCCGTTGTACAAGAAAGTCGGCTGGAAGGACGTGTGGTACTACAACAGGACCTTCGGAGGTCCGCCCGCGGTTTCGCAGATTCGCCTGATCGGCAAGTACGCCGAACTCGACGAGCCGGGGCTGTTCCAAAAGGCCGGGCTGACACAGGATCAGATCCAGGCGCTTCTCATGCGCCGCAACGCAGTCGCGTCAGTCGTCGGGAACGAGATCCTCAGGTATGTTCCCGAGCTCAGCTTCGGAATGCCGACACCGCCGAAGGCGACGCCGTAACGAGGTCTGGTGGGTCAGGTAGGGCGGGTAGGGCTGGTGGGAAGACCAATCACCCTACCTGCCCTTGGAAGAGGGCCAGATGACCCCTTGATTCTCCTTCGTTACAGGACCGATGCCTTTGTAGACGAACTTCTGCAGGCGCTTTCCTTCGTAGGTCTCCGTCGTGTAGATGTTGCCCTTCGAATCGGTGGCGATGCTGTGGACGCCGAAGAACTGTCCGGGTTGTCGTCCGCCGTCACCGAAACTCGTCAGCACCTCGAGCGACTGGCGCTCGATGATGTAGACCTTCTGGTTCCGCCCGTCGGCCAGAAAGATGTACTTCTGCTGCGGGTCCTTCGAGAACGCGATGTCCCACACAGATCCGTCGGCGAGCGACTGCTTGGCGATGAACTGTTCCTTCAGGAACTTGCCTTCGCGCGTGAACACCTGAATCCGATCGTTCACACGGTCGCAGACATAGACCAGATTCGTCCTTCGAGAGTTCAGCGCAGTGCACGGGATTGCGGAACTGCTGCGCCGGCGGCGCGCTCGGGTTATAGGGTCCCAGGTTCGTGTCGTCGGTTTGTTGCCGTAGGCACCCCAGTACCGCTTGAACTTGCCCGCTCTCGGCGTCGATGACGACGACGCGGTGGTTGCCGTAGCCGTCCGAGATGTAGGCCTCGTTGTTCGGTTCGTCCACGAAGATCTTGGCGACCTGGCGGAATGCCCAGGTGTCGTTGCTGCCGGCGCTTGCGTAGCCAAAGCCGAACTGCTTGACGAACTTCCCGGCCGCGTGAACTTGAGCACCTGGCCGTCGTTGGCGGCGTTGCCGCCAATCCAGACCATGCCCTTGCCATCGACGGTGATACCGTGGTTCGATTCGGGCCACTCGTACCCCTGGCCCGGACCACCCCAGGAACCGACCAGATTGCCGTCGTGATCGAACTCGAGCACCGGCGGCGCGCCCTTGCAGCACTCGCCGGTCGGAGGATTCAGCTCGGCGCCTCGCTCGTTGTTATTGAGCGTCGCAGAGCTGCGATGAATGATCCAGATGTGATCGCGGGAATCGACCGACACACCGATCGGCCATGCCGAGCAGCCAGTGATTGGGCAGCGGCTTCGGCCACATCGGATCGACCTCGAACCGCGGCGCCTGCACGGCGGTCTTGGCCTCGGCCGACACGACCTTCTGCAGATTGAGCTGCACGATCCACAGCGCACCCAGAAGAGCCAGGAACGCTGCGCCAACGTAAAGGTTCTTATGCCGCATGGTGAAATCTCCCCGTGTCGCGGGACAGTATAGGCGCGATCGAAGGATAATCAACAAGCTTATGGGCGTGCACGCGCGCGCGAAGACCGTTGCGCTGTTGGCCGCGCTCCTCGTTTTGCCGGCCACTCTGGTCGCGCACGATATCCCCGGCGACGTCACCATCCAGGCGTACTTGAAAGCCGACGGCCAGCGGCTGCGTCTCCTGGTCCGCGTTCCGCTCCAGGCGATGCGCGACATCGACTATCCACGTCGTGACAAAGACTTCGTCGATCTTCCGCGCGCCGATCGTGCGCTCCGCGAAGCGGCAACCGTGTGGGTGGCCCGTGATGTCGAACTGTACGAAGACGATTCGCGCCTGCCCAACCTCGAGGTCGTCGCCGTACGCGCCGCGCTGCCTTCGGACCGTTCGTTCCGCTCGTATGAAGCGGCCCTGGCCCACCTGGGCAGCGAGACGCTCCCCGCGGAATCCGAGTTCGTCTGGAACCAGGGCTTGCTGGACGTACTGCTGGAGACTTCCATTGAATCCGACCAATCCGCCTTTTCCATCGAGCCGCGATGGGGTCGACTGGGGGTTCGAACGATCACGTCGTTGCGGCTGATTACCCCTCAAGGGGTGATCCGCGCCTTCGAACTGACCGGGGATCCCGGTCTCGTGCGGCTCGACCCGCAGCGGCACCAGGTCGCCGCGCAATTCGTGAGGATCGGGTTCCTTCGCATGGTGTGGGGCATCGATCACTTGTTGTTTCTGATCTGTTTGGTCATCCCGTTTCGGCGTCTCCGTCCACTCGTACTCATCGTGACCTCCTTCACGTTGGCGCACTCGCTCGCGCTCATCGCCTCCGCGTATGACCTCGCCCCGAGCGCGCTTTGGTTCCCCCCGCTCATCGAAACCCTCATCGCCACGTCCATCGTCTACATGGCACTCGAGAACATCGTCGCCGCGAGCACCGGCCTGACCAGCCTGAGCCGCCGCTGGTTCATGACCTTCGCCTTCGGCCTTGTCCACGGATTTGCGTTCTCGTTCGCACTGAAGCAAACGCTCCAGTTCGCCGGCACGCACCGGCTGACGTCGTTGCTGTCGTTCAATGTGGGCATCGAGTTCGGACAGCTGCTCGTGCTGCTGGTGCTGCTTCCAATCCTCGACTTCTTGTTTCAGCGCGTCGTGGTCGAGCGGATCGGCGCGATCATCCTGTCGGCCCTCCTAGTGCACACCGGGTGGCATTGGATGATCGAGCGCGCGGAACGGCTGTCACAATATTCATGGCAGTGGCCGACCGTCACGGCCGGTTTCATCCTGGACGTCACGCGCTGGCTGACGGCGGTGGTCGCGCTCGCGGGTGTGGCCTGGCTCGCCTGGGTCACTCGCCGACATTGGATTCCAAAAGCGCCGCAGAGTGATTCGGAACTCCGTCTGGACGACGAATTGGATGTGCCAAAACGGATCAATTGATTCAAGTCGGAACACGCCCCTCAACTCGTTGTCCCGAAAACAACTTCGCCGATTCGATGTCCAGAAGAGTTACGTCCTGGAACTCCCTGGTCGCCACGTGAGATCTTCGTCAGCGGTCGCCGGCGCGACATAAACGGCTCATCCTCGGGCGCTTAACGGCCCCTGGCCATTTTCGGCTGCGGATGGTACACGCTGTGCTTTAAAGTCACATCGAGTCCACTCCACTGGCTCCCCTGCCCGTGTGACTCAGCGAAGCTGCCGTTTGACGTTGAAAGTGTGCCTCGAGCGGCCCTAAGGCCAAATGACCGAAGAACAGGCGTATCGGTTGGAACTCGTCGGACAGAGTCCCGCGCTCACTGCGCTGCGCGAACAGATCGTCAGTGCAGCTCGAACGCAAGCGAAAGTCCTCATCCTCGGCGAAACCGGAACGGGCAAAGAAGTGGTGGCTCGGCTGATTCACCAGGGAAGCATCCGTCGGGTCAGGCCGTTCGTGGCCGTGAACTGCAGCGGCATTCCCGAGACCTTGCTCGAATCGGAGTTGTTCGGCCACGTGCGAGGCAGCTTCACGGGCGCCTACCGCGACAAACCCGGGCTGGTGCGACTGGCCGACGGCGGCTCGCTGTTTCTAGACGAACTTGGCGAGATGAGTTTGCGGATGCAGGCGGTGCTCCTGCGCTTTGCCGAAACCGGCGAAGTGCAGCCGGTCGGCGCCAATGGACCTGTTGCACACACGGATGTGCGCCTCATTACCGCCACCAACCGGGATCTGACCGCGCGGATCGTCTCCAAGGACTTCCGAGAAGACTTGTATTACAGGTTGAACGTCATCCAGATCAGAATTCCTCCATTGCGGGAGCGGTCTGAAGACGTGGGTCTGTTGCTTCAGCACTTTTTCATGCGGGCAAGCGAGGCTCACCGCCTGCCCACTCCTGTACTCACCCCGGCCGCTGAGGCGCTCCTCGTCCAATACCCATGGCCGGGGAATGTCCGCGAACTGAAAAACGTCACCGAGCGGCTCGTCGTCCGCGCGCAGAAGGGTGCGGTTGGTCCCGAAGACCTTCCGGAAGAAATCACCACGGGGTTCCAGCAGACGGATCACGCCGTAATTGGGGCCGAGGCAGGCAAGGGAGAGCGGCACGAGCCGGTCAGTCCTGCCGACACAGGTCGACGTGATCTGGAATCGACTGATGAGCGGCGAGAGTTTCTGGGCGGCCGTCTACGAACCCTTCAAGGCACACGACCTCACACGGGCAGACCTCCGCGCGATCATCGATCGTGGACTGACACACACCAGGGGCAGTTACCGCAAGTTGCTCGGCTTGTTTCAGATGCCGTCGACTGATTACAAACGATTCCTCGCGTTTCTCTATCAGTTCAATGGCAACCTGCCGGTCCAACGCTACCGCGTCGCTCGTCAAATGGATGAACCAGACGACATCAGTGCTGCATCCTCGCGCTAGTCAGCCTGACAGACGGTGCTGGCTCGTCAATAACTTGACAGTAGGGAGTCACTAGTTGACCTGTGCGGTCAACTTCTTGTCTTTCATTGGGGTAAGATCGATCCCAGGAGGCTCTCCCCTGGGTATGAAACAAGCAGAACTTCTTCGACTCGCACGAACAGGTGCTGAAGCTCGCCTCGTGGAGCTGCAGCGAGAAATAGCATCCATCCACGCGGCATTCCCCGATCTCAGGCGGCAAGGCGGGAAGAGTAAGTCTGCTTCCACTCCAACCCGGCAGAGACGACGCAGAGGATGGTCAGCGGCTCAGCGCCGTGCCGTGTCGGCCCGGATGCGAAAGTACTGGGCGGCACGCAAGGCTCGAAAGAGCTAGAAACTGGTCCTGAATGGGCGAAGCGTCGGGGCGTGTGCGGCCTTGTCGGCGAGGTGCATGATGAACTGCATCGATTCGCCAGTCTTCCCAGAGACGGCAATCGCGAGTCGTACCGACGACGAAGGCGCGAAGAGCGCAAACGCCCACGCCTCCCGGTCGGCGTCCCCCGGCAGGCTATAACCAATTCGACTTTCCTGACTGAGGTCGAATGACAGCTCAGTCAGCGGCTGCGAGAGGCCGAGGCCAGTCGCTTTCACATAGGCTTCCTTCAAGGTCCAGAGTTCCATGAACCGAGGCGCCCGCTGATCGTGCGGCATTCGTTCGAGGGCTTCTGCTTCTGACCTGGCGAAAACTCGCTCAGCAATCTCGGTGTCGTTGACCGCACGGTCGACCCGTTCAACATCGAGGCCAAGACGGACCTGACGGCTGGCAGCGCAGGCGACAAATCCCCGGGTGTGCGACAAGCTGAATGTGAGATCCGACGAACTCACGAACGGCTTGCCGTGTTCGCCGGCATCGAACACCCAGTCAGCGGGCGGGATCGACTCGAGCTGCGACAGCGCACGGCGCAGCAGGTCATGTGCGACGACATAGTCGCGGCGATCCTCGGAAAATCTGAACCGGTTCGCGCGCGTCCGTTCGTCCGCGGACAACGTCTCTTCGGCCGCGCGCACGGCGTCGGCATCCAACGTGTCGGTCGCCAGGAACCAGATCTGAACCGCGGAGTTCAACGCTCGCCTCAGGAGTGCCGCCCGCGCTTCCGGGTCCGGCGCACTCGATCGCGTGCGCTCAGGAAGGACGCGTAGCTGAACCGCACGTCTGGCCGGGCGTCGCTCAGCACAAGTCGTGTCACATACTCCCCTAGCGCCGGTCCCATCTTGAATCCATGTCCGGAGCCACCGCCAAGCAGCCACACGTTGCGAGCGTCGGGGTGCCGGTCGATCAGAAAATCACCTGCCGGTGAGTACTCATACTGACAGACGCGCGCCTCGAGCAGCGGTTGTGCGGCTAGAGCCGGAAAACGCCGCTTGATGAAGGCACGGGCCGAACGCACATCTTGACGCGTCGCCACACGCTCGAGCCGAGTGGGGTCGACTCGTGGGCCGGCAGTATCATCGGCCACCTTGAACCCGCGTCGTTCGTTGCCGGGCATGCCGTACCACCAGTGGCGTCCAAAATTCATCCAGCTGGGACTCGAAGCCCAGTCAAATCGCGAGTCCCCCGCCGGCGTCCCGAAGTAGAGCACCGCTTGTCGCGTCGCGATGATACCGTCGCCAACCGCCTCTGGAAAAAGACCGCCGAGCCACGACCCACAGGCAAATACGAATCCGTCGGCACCAAGTACTTCACCGTTGGCCAGCGTGATGTTCGCCAGCCCATCGGATTTGATCGACACGCGTTGGACGTGCGCCTGACGATAGGTGCCGCCCTCTCGTTCAAGAGTCGCCCGCACCAGCTCGCATGACCTGCGGGCCAGCAGCACTCCAGCGTCTGGTTCAAAGTAGGCGGCGCGTACCCCGTCCAGGCGGAATTGCGGGAAGCGCCGAGCTGCTTGCGAAAGAGTCAGAGACTCCACCTCAAGGCCCTTGGAATTCATCACCGGAAGTGATCTCCGGGCAAATCCATCATCTGATTCAAAGAGATAAAGCACACCGGTCCGGCGCAGAACCGTCTGCCCCCACTCCGCGTCCGCCTCCCACCACAGCGTCAGGGCGCGTGCTGCCAGGTCGGTGTAAAGCGCATCTCCGTTGTACATGGCGCGGATCAAACGCGTCTCGTCACCCGAACTCGACCTGGAGTTCCCCGCACCCCAAGCATCAATCAATGTGACCCGGGCGCCCTGACGAACGAGCGAGAGAGCCGTCCAGCCGCCGAAGGCCCCTGCGCCGACGACCACGAGGTGCGGTAAGGAGGTTCTCGTCATGGCCCAGCCTGCGTATGTTAGCCAGACGGTCTGCCTACACCCAAGCGTCCGACCGCCTCGACGTCCAGGTATCGATTGCTATCGACGACGGGGATGCCGCGGTGTAGACTCCGACGGCACACGGAAGCGCTGTCTAGGCAGGAGGGGGTCATGAAGCGGAGCGTAGTTGCACTTGCCGTTCTGGCGTTGTGGTTACCGTTGGCGATTTCCGCCAACCAGGATCTCGTTACGAAACAGACGGACGACAACCAGTGGGTGATGCCTAGCAAGAATTACGCGGGCACCCGCTACAGCTCGTTGCGTCAGATTACGGCTGCCAACGTCAAGAATCTGCGGCAGGTCTGGTCGTTTTCAACAGGCGCGCTCCGCGGGCACGAGGGTCAGCCACTCGTCGTGGGCTCGACCATGTACGCCCACAGCGCCTATCCCAACCACGTGTATGCGCTGGACCTCACGAAGGAGGGGTGGCCCATCAAGTGGAAGTACACGCCAGTGCAGGACGACCGCTCCGTCCCGGTCGCCTGCTGCGACCTCGTGCACCGCGGCGTGAACTACGCGCAGGGCCGGATCTACATGACGACGCTCGACGGCCAGGTCATCGCGCTCGATGCAGAGACCGGCAAGGAGGTCTGGAAGGTCCGAAACGCGGATCCCACGCGCGGTGAGACGCAGACCATGGCGGGACTCGTCATCAAGGACAAGTTCATCGTTGGCGTCTCGGGTGGTGAATTCGGTATCCGGGGCTGGATCGCCGCCTACGATCTCGCGTCCGGCAAGCAGATGTGGAAGGCGTACAGCGCGGGCCCAGACGCGGACCTCAAACTGGCTTCGGACTTCAACGAAGCCAACCCGCATTACGGGCGGTTTGGTGAAGGCACACGCACGTGGCCCGGCGAGCGCTGGAAGAACGGGGGCGGCAGTACGTGGGGATGGTACGCGTCCGATCCCGACCTCAACCTCCTCTATTACTCCACCGGCAACCCGGGCACCTGGAACCCTTCGGTTCGCCAGGGCGACGACAAATGGTCCGTGTCCATCTTCGCGAGAAACCCGGACACGGGCGAGGCGAAGTGGGCGTATCAGATGACTCCCTGGGACGCCTGGGACTACGACGGAATCAACGAACATGTGTTGCTGGACCTGACCATCGGTGGCAAGGCCGTCAAGTCTCTCGTTCACTTCGACCGCAACGGTTTCGTGTACGTGCTGGATCGTACGAACGGCACGCTCATTTCCGCGGAGAAGTTCATGGCCGCGACGAACTGGGCCGATCACATTGATCTGAAGACAGGCCGGCCTGTCGAAAATCCGGCAAAGCGGACCAAGCAGGGTGTGGATACGAAGGACATCTGCCCAGCCGCGATGGGCGGGAAGAATCAACAGCCGGTGTCGTACTCACCGCAAACGCACCTGATTTACGCCGGCACGAACAACCTGTGCATGAACTACGAAGGCGTTGAGGTGCAGTACATCGCGGGCGCCCCGTACGTCGGCGCTAACGTGCGCATCTTCCCCGGACCTGGCGGCTTCCAGGGCGAGTTCATGGCCTGGGATCCCGGCGACGGCGAAGAAAGTCTGGGGAATCAAGGAACCGTATCCCGTCTGGACCGGCACGCTTGTCACGGCTGGCGACGTCGTGTTCTACGGCACGATGGATGGCTGGTTCAAGGCGGTGAATGCCAAGAGCGGTGCGCCCCTGTGGAAGGCGAAGCTTCCTTCCGGCTCGATCGCCAATCCGATCACGTTCGTCGGACCGGATAAGAAGCAGTACGTCGCGATCTACTCAGGGATTGGTGGCTGGTTCGGCCTGCCGATCGCGGCGAGTCTCTCGCGCGAGGATCCGCTCGCCGCGCTCGGTGCGGTCGGCGCAGCGTACGGATCGAACCTGGACAAAGTGACGTCGGTTGGCGGCACGCTACACGTCTTTGCCCTGGAGTAGCTCGTCGCAGATCATGAGCGGTTCGTACAGGAAGTTTGCAGCAGCGTTAGTCGCGTTTGGTGCGTTGCTCGGCGGGGCGTCCACACAGTCGAAATCGCTTCGGGTGTGTGGCGACCCCGATAACCTGCCCTACTCCAATACACGGCTCGAAGGATACGAGAACAAGATCGCTGCGGTCGTGGCGTCTGAGCTTGGCGCCACACCCACCTACGCATGGTGGCCGCACCAGCGCGGCCTTGTGCGGAATACCATCGACGCTGACGCGTGCGACGTCATCTTCGGGATTCCCGAAGGCCTGGATCGAGTCCTGTGGACCAAGCCGTACTACCGCTCTTCGTACGTGCTTGCGTATCGCAAAGGAGCGTCGTACCGGATCACGTCGCTGGACTCGCCTGATATCAAGCGTCTTCGGATTGGGGTCTACTCGAACACGCCGGTTGAAGAGAGCTTGGCCCGGCGCGGCCTGCTCGATAACGTCGCGACGTATTCCTTGTTCTTCGATCCCCGAGGCGATCGCGATCGACCGGGCAAGCTGCTGGAGGATTTGATTGCCGGCGTGATAGACGTCGCGCTTCCCTGGGGTCCGCTGGCGGGCTACTACACCAAGCGGCTCAGCGCCCCGCTCGAACTGATTCCACTTCACGACGAGCCCGGCGTTCCGCTCGCCTTCAATGTCTCAATGGGCGTGAAGAAGGGCAATCAAGCGCTCAAAGGCCAGCTCGAGGCGGCGATCGACAAGCGTCGGTCAGAAATTCAGACGATTCTCGAGGACTTCGGCATTCCGCTGATGGCCGCGCACGAGGCATCCTTCAGCGGAACACCAGCCCAAAACCAGGATCAAGAGCGCAAGGCGCCCGATTCATCGGCGGAGCCGGCACAAAACCCACCAGCACCGCCACGCAACCGAAGCGCCGGCACAGCCTCCGGCCGCCGAGGCCGCAGCAACGTCGTCGTTCAAGAAGCTGAACCCGTACACGGGCAACGCAGAGATGATTGCAGCCGGCCAGAAGCTCTACTTTCAGGTCGGTTGTCAGGGGTGCCACGGCGGTGGCGGCGGCGGCGGAATGGCGACGTCGCTCATCGACGAAGCCTGGAAGTTCGGCAGCGACGATGAAACGCTGTACAAGTTGATCAAAGGGCAGATTCCCCAGCAGACGATGCCGACCGTTTACAACACACTCCCCGACGACCAGGTCTGGCAAATCCTGGCGTTCATTCGCTCCGTCTACAAAGGCGATCCCAGCAAGATCAATTGGCAATAGGCAGGCGAGCCATGAGACCAGTCGGACTGCTGATCGCGTTCGCGGCCACCCTTGGCATCTCGACAGCCGCCCAGCGCGGCAGCGAGCCGCCGAAACCTCCGCCCACGCCGCAAGCAGCCGCGCCGCTCGACATCACTGGCAACTGGGTGTCGATCGTGACCGAAGACTGGCGGTACCGTATGGTCGTGCCGAAGAAGGGCGATTACGCGAGCGTCCCGCTTAATCCTGAGGGCAAGAAGGTTGCGGACACATGGGATCCGGGAAAGACATCCGCGGACGGATGCAAACCTTTCGGCGCCGCCGCCTTGATGCGTGTGCCCGGTCGGCTGAAGATCTCGTGGGAGAACGATTCGACGCTCAAGATCGAAACCGACGCGGGTCAACAGACGCGCCTCCTGCACTTCGAACCTTCGCCCCGAGCTCAGTCGAGGGACGCCAAACCATCGCGACCTCAGACAACCAGGACGTGGCAGGGCTATTCGGTCGCCGAATGGGAGCGTGTCAACCCACCCGGTGGCGCCGGTGCGAGCACTCAGGAGGCGCCTCGCGCCGGAACGCTGAAGGTAGTCACCACCAATCTTCGGGCGGGCTACCTGCGCAAGAACGGCGTGCCGTACAGCGACGAGGCCGTGGTGACCGAATACTTCGATCGACTCACGTCAGGATCTGAGTGGTTGACGGTGCTCACGATCGTCGACGATCCGCGTTACCTGACCACGCCGTTCGTCACCAGCACACACTTCAAGCGCGAACCCGACGCATCGAAATGGATGCCAACGCCATGTGAGCCCAGGAGTCGGTAGTCGTTGGTCATTAGTCGTTGGTCATTATGGTCGTGCGTCGGCTAGCGTGACCCCGTCAACGACCAGCGTCCCTGGGCTGCACCTTTTCGCCAAGTGCCGGTGACCTGCTCGGTCAGGGCCCGTTGCAGCATCGCAGCCAGGGTGGCGTCCTTGGACGTCTTCTCGCGACGCCTGCCACGTGCCAGTGAGGAACGGGCCAGCGGATGATCGCCCCGGAGACAGCCGGCCCCCGTTGCAATGCGCGCCGACCAGGTGCCTCGCCAGCCCTGAACCGATCGTTCCGCGGCCCAGACACCCTCCGTAACAATCTGATTGGCATCGTTGAGCAGGGCCCAGGAGCCACTCGCAGCATTTGGCGTTGCCGGAATCACCTGGGCGGACCAAACGCCGTGGAGCACTTGCCCTGGACCTGCGGTAGCGGTCCAGTTCCTCGGAGGACCGCCGAGGGTTGCTGAGCGAGTGCGCTTGAACCGAGGAGAAGCGCCAGACCAGATCTTCCACATGCGCCCTAGTTCTTTCGTCGCCCGCGCGCGGCCTGGGTAATCTTATCCCCGATAAGCGCGATCTTGCTGTCGCGAAGCCGTTTCTCGTTCAGCCAGTAAGGGCTCGTGATCTCCTTGAACGCGTGAATCGCGGCCTGAATGCCTTCGGCCCACGCGACGGTGATCAGCTTGATGTCGCCGTGGACGTCGCCGACTGCGAAAATGCCCTGGCGGCTGGTTTCGAAATACGGATCGATGGCGATGCTGCCGTCGTCGTTGAGCCTGACGTTCAGCCGCTCGAACGTCTCCTTGGCGGACAGAAAGCCGATCTGCACGATCGCCAGTGCGCAATCGATCTGGCCGCCGTCGGTCAGAGTGAGCCGGATACGGTCGCCCGCAAAGCGCGCAGCTGAGACCTCGGTCGAAAGGTGGACAACGCCGCCGGCATCGCGGATGTGCGCAAGAGTGTCGGCCTTCCCGATCGGACGGCCTCGCGGACGATCGAGATCGACCAGCCCTCGCCTTCCCAGCACGATGAGCGCCGCGTCGAGAGCCGAATCGCCTCCGCCGACGACCGCAACGCGGCCGCCTTCGTAATCTCCGATCTTCGGAACCTTGTAGTGAATGTTCTTCGAGCTGAGCTGATCGAGCACGGGCAGCCGGCGGGGATAGTGCAGCAGACCGCAGGCAATAATCACTTTGCGACATAGATAGGCAGCCTTGTTCGTGACGACCCGCTTGAGTCGATCGTCGGCCTGCACCTCGCTCGTCTCTTCGATCGTCACGAGCTCCTCGTTGAAGCGGAACTGCACGAGCGCGTTCACAGCCTGGCGGTACGTGCGCTCCGAGAGCTCCTCGCCGGTGATCCCGTCCGGGAATCCCGGAATGTCGACGATCCGTTTGTCCGCATAAAGGAACTGCGGCTGTCCGCCGGGCTTGTCCTTGGCTTCGATGACAAGCGTCGTCAGTGCGCGGTGTGCGGTAGTGAGGCCGGCTGCAAGCCCCGCAGGGCCTGCGCCGATGATGACCACATCCCAGTAGGCAAGGTGCTCGAAGTCGAGATTGGCTTCGAGCGGCTTGACGTTGAAGTCTCCCATGGCGGCGATGATACCGGACTAGAAGTCGTTCGGGTCGTTCGAGTCGTTCGGGCCGTTCGAGGCGTCGCTTTTGACCCGAGCCACAACCGATGCATAATGCCGGCGCACAGCAGCTCAGGAGATTTCCGATGTGTTCAAAGACGAGAATCCTGGTCGCAACAGCATTCGTGATAACCGTCCTCGCGCCCGTTCATCCCTCCGCGCAGGTCCTGCCCGGTGAGCGAGAGGCCATCGTGACGGCCATTCCCGGAGTTATCGCCGCAGGCGCGAAATGGGAGCTTGTCTGGGCCGACTTCATGACCGCCGACGGCATCGTCGGAACCGCCGATGGCGGCGTCCTGTTCGCGCAGGAGCAGTCGGACACGATTCGCAGGCTCGATGTCGCCGGGAAGGAATTCGTCTACGTAACGGACACGCACGGCGCCGGCGCGGTTTCACTCGATACCAAAGGCCGACTGTTTGCCGTGCAGCGGACCTGCACCGACCCTGGCCGGCCCTTCTATCAGAGCTGCAAGGAACAGACGATGGTCAGCGTGCTGGCGCCGGAACGGAGAGTGCTCGCCAACTCGTTTCCGGACGGCAGGCCCTTCGGGCGCCTCAACGATCTGATCGCTGACGGCAAGGGGGGCGCGTACTTCACCGTCGGTGGCGCCTACTACGTCAACGCCGAGGGCGCAGTCAGCACAGTGGCCGACCAGAACATCGTGTCGAACGGCATCATGTTGAGTACGGACGGCAAGACGCTGTACGTCACCAACGACAAGGTCGTCCTGGCGTTCGACGTACAGCCCGATGGCACCACCAGGAACCGGCGCGATTTCGGTACGCTTGACGGCGACACGGGCGGCGACGGAATGGCAATTGACTCAGCGGGCCGGCTCTATGTAACAGGCGGCGCGGGCGTTCACGTGCTCGGTCCGGACGGAAAACACATCGGCCTGATCCCCACACCTCGTCGACCTATTACGCTGGCGTTTTCTGGGCCCGACAAGAAGACCCTGTACGTACCGCAACTGGGCGCCGTCGGTCCAAACGGCCAGCCGTGGTCGACTCCGCAAGGGGTTCGCAACACGGCGATGACGATCTACAAAATCTCGATGCTGGCCGAAGGTTTCAAAGGCCGACCGAAATAGGAGCTGCGAGACATCAACACTGGGGATCGAGATCTCCGCCAGAGGCGAGGTCGAATCTATCAGCCGACGAGGTCAGATGCTCCTGCTGCCGGGCGCGGCGCTCGGCTTCCGCTTTCACCAAGCCGAGGGCGATCCGGCGAATCAGAAGAATCCCTGGTGATGCGAGCGCCCAATAGGGTCTGAACTGTTCGCGCGCGGTTGAATCGGTCGCCGCAACGCGCGTTTCGGTGTGAACGACCGATTCCCGCGCGCCTGTCGCGTCGACGCGAAGGGTCCAGACAATCTTGACGAAGTGTGGTTCGTCGAACGTCGCGAACTGATCAGGTCGTATCGTTTGGAACGTGGGGTTTGCTTCCCACGGTCGTGTGACCGCACCCATCACCACTTCGCGGTCTGGCACCTCAGCCAGCACGCCCCAACCGAGACTTTTCGTGAACGCCAGAAGGCCACGAGGCCGGTCAACCGAATCGGGTCGGCTCCCGAGGACGAGTTCACGTGCTCTGAAAATTCCGCGGACAATGGTGGAGCGCTGCAGATCGACGTCACACGCAGCGGCGAAGGCGATCTCGGGCGGCGCGGCTACGCTTATATGGTGCCGTTCTGCAATTTCATAGGACGGCATGAACCGATCGAGCAGCGGATCCTGATCTTTTCCGTCCCGCGGGAGGGATGCACGGCCGTAACGGAGGTATGTGGCGGCCGCATACACGGCGTACGCGCCGGCACCAGCGCCGATGCCGTACGCGATCCCTTTACCAAATGCGCGGATAACCCGCTTCTTCGCCATCGTTCCGGTGTGCCCGAACGGACGGAGTCGATGCAAGACTCTGGCCCGGAGAAGACTGGCACAACCCATGCTGAAATGCCAGACTACAAAGGAGCTGGAATCGTCCATGACTTTCCTCCGTCGCCTGATCGGCGCGGCTGTTCTTGATGCCGCAACGTACGAAGACGTGGAGGCCGATCGCGGCGCGACCTCGCAGGCACTCGCCGTTGTTGTGCTCTCCAGCCTTGCGGCGGGAATCGGCGCGCAGGGCTTGAACGGAGGAGCGGCGACGATGACGTTCTTCGCCGGAGCAAGTGTCATTGCGCTTTTGGCCTGGGCCGCATGGGCGCTCGTGATGTACCAGGTAGGCGGCCGCTTGCTCCCAACCGCCGACACGCAAGTGGACGTCGGTGAGCTTCTGCGCACCCTCGGCTTCGCCGCCACCCCCGGGCTCATCCAGGTATTTGGCGCGTTGCCGGGCTTGTGGATTCCGGTATGGATCCTCGCCACGCTCTGGACACTTGCGGCATCTGTTGTGGCCGTCAGGCAGGCGCTCGACTTCACGAGTACACGCCGCGCGCTGGCGGTCTGCGGTCTTGGGTGGGCAGTGTCGATCGGCGTGGCTGTTGCGCTGGGACTCCTCTTCGGACCGACGCTGTCAGGAGGCTAGTCGCACCTCAAAGCCCTTCCGGTATTAGCCGTCCAAAGTAGATCACGCCAAGCCAGAGAAACAACGACGCGCCGGCAATCACTTTGGCCAGACGCGGCGCATCGGCGCCCCCTCCAAGATCCTCGACTGCGTGGGCCATTCCTGTCAGATAGAAGGCGGCGAGGTTGAGCCCCGCGAGCGCAATGAACACGAGTTTCAATTGAAGCCAGACATCCGTTCGAAGAACGTCGTACGGATGGCTGGGAACGTTGGCACGCATCCCCGTCACAAACGTCAGGCCGGTCACCACGCACAGGGCAAAACCGAACACGCCCCATGGCAGCAGTCGCCGCAACGGAGCGAGCGGGAGTGCCTTCGCCATGCCAAGGACACGAAGGTCGAATGCGCCGACGCCGCCGATCAACAGCACGATGCCGAAGAAGTGGAACGTTTCGCAGAGCGGCCACACCCAGGCGTAGGCGGAAATGAAGTGTTCGACCGAGGGCCAGGCAAGCCAGTACCGGAGAACAGCTTCCATGGGCAGCCTCTCAGTCGAAGGAGTTGGCTGAGATTCTCACGCGTGCCTCGCAGCGGATTTGCGCGACGGCAACATGTGAGGTTTGCGGACGATCAGCAGGACGACGTATCTGAAACCAACCAGCAACAGCGTCACAACCAGCACGGCAATCGCCGTCTGCTTTCGAACGAAGTTGGAATACGCTGTGAGGCGTCCCGCCACGATTGCAATGCCCCAGCAGATCAGCATCGCCGTCGCCCAGCCCTTCCCTGCCCCGGTCGAGTCGGCGGCTGAGGAAGCCGGGTCGCTGAACGCGTAGTGTCGGAGCTGGCGAAGGCACACGATCGCACAGACGATGGCCGTCAGCTTGATGTAGAAGTCCGGGTTCGAAAGAAGGCTCCTCGCCGCGAGACTGGTCAGTATCACGCCAGTTGCAGCGTTCACCCAGAAGCCCAGCACAATCAGCGGGAAGAACCTTTCGAGCGGCGCCAGCGGCAAATCTGGCACGATACCCAGGACGCGGATCGCGATCGCTCCGCTCAGCCCGACCAGGAACGCCATCCCGAAAGTGTGAAGGGCGAGGACGGTTGAGTAGCCAAAGATCGTATTCGCCTCCCGCACCCACGTGGGGAAGCCGCTGTTTTCGATCGCCTCAAGCATCTCCCACATCGCTTTGGACACCGGCAGCAACCACGGTGCCACGTTCAGCGTGACGTGGATGCCGAACTCAGGCATTCCTGGCGGGGGGGCGGTGGTGCACGTCGGGAATCCGGCAGGACGTCAACAATCCGGTGACCTTCCGCCGGATTGTCAACGAATCAGCGCGAGACCTTCTTGAAGTAGTGAGCGACCTTACGTCCGTCTTCGTCGGCGTAATACACGACGACTCTGGTGGAGGGAACGGCCTGGCTGGTCGCGCTTCCGGCTTCGGCGGCCGCCCGTGCAGTCAGCTGCAGGGTTTCCTTCGTGCCGTTATCGAATCTGATCGTGATTTCCAGACGTTTGTGATCGATTTTCGTGACCACACCTTCCGTGGTTTTCAGCCCTTCGTCCCCGACTCGATCGATTTCGACGGCCGATTGATCGGCACCGGTCCCGGCAGAGTGGATCACAACCGTCGTGCCTTCCTCCAGACCCTCCAGCGCATCGACACCGGTGCCCTTGCCGCCGTGCACGAGCAGGTCCTTCGTGAAGTGGTACATGTGTTCCACGCCGTCGAGCGTCGCCACGACCACGACGTTCGTCGCGCGGTACACGGCCTTCATCGTCCCTTCGAGCACCGGGGACTTGCTCGTGGTGGGCGGCGGACCTTGGGCACCGAGCGTGGCCGACGCGCCGATCGCCAGACCGGCGGTGAGACAGACGACCACGGGCATCGCTCTGAACAAAACTCGCATCCGGCTGCTATTTTCGGTAATGAGGATGGACGATTCCTTCCGTCGGGAGTTCCGGCTTGAACTCCTTGTGGCAACCCTCGCACACTTCGACAAGTTCACCATTGGCCTTGACGAGCCCTTCCTGATTCTTGCTCTTGGCCGCGTTGGCCTGCGCCTTGGCCACGTCGACCAGCTTGCTCGCAAACATAGCCCAATCAGGTGATTTTGCCCAACCCGGATCGGCTTGTCCAGTTCCGCCAAGCACAATCAACGTACCCGCGGCTTGCAGTTGCATCGCGTGATGCTGAACTTCTTCCCAGTCCTGGTCGGTCTTGGGCGCGCCTCCTTCTTTCTCCACATCCCACAGCGCGTGAGCCGCATGGTCGACCAGGCTCACCATTTCGGCGTTGACGCTGAGCGCCGGCGGGACTGACAGCGCCGCGGCCTGCTGCTCGGCGGGCCGGCTGCATCCGTTAAGGAACAACAAGCAGATGGCACCGCAGTACATTGCGAGCTTTCGAATCATGCACCTCTCCTTTTTGGAGTGTGAGTCGGTAGAATCTTGAAGCGACTCGAGCAAGAAATGTGCCCCGGCATCAGGACTTCAGTGTCAGAACCGAACAGGTCGCGCGTCTGACGACGTGATTCGTCGTCGATCCGAACATCGCCAGATCGAGCGCATAACGGCCGCGCACGCCCATCACGATCAGGTCACTTGCCTCTTTGTCGGCCGCGTCCAGTATCTGGCGATACGGCTTGCCGTAAGCGAGCTGGGTTTCAGGATGACACCACGTCCGCAGATCGTCGGTCACCAGCGACTCCAGGCTGGTGCGCGCACGCGCTTCGATCACGTCGCGAAATTCACGGGGTCCGAGGTCTTCGACCAGCAGCTCGGTGTCTCCCGCCGACTCCAGGACGTGGAGAATCGTGAGGCGCGCATCTGATTCTTTGGCAATCGATGCGGCGAACTGCAAAGCTGACAACGACGACTCAGAGAAATCGACAGGGCACAGTATCCGGGTGTAAGGCAGTCGCGCCTTCATCAACGAGGGCGGAGGAACCGTGAGGACCGGACACGCAGCTTTGCGAAGGACTTTCTCCGCTACTGATCCCAGGATGAATCGCTCGACACCACTGCGGCCATGAGTCCCAAGCACGATGAGATCGGCGGGCAATGTCGCCGCCCGTTCCAGAATGCGCTGGCTCGGGTCACCCTTGTCCAGGTAGGCCTTGGTCCTGGTCCCCGATGACGCAGCTTCCTCCAGCCAGCCGGACAGCTCGTCCCACAGCCGCTGTCGATCCAGGTCCGTCGGGGAGCCGCTTCTTGGAAAATCGGCCAGGAGAATGGGCGGCTCGAGTATGACGCTGGGATGGATGACGTGCAGCGCCACGAGACGCGATCCGTACCATTTCGCGACCGCCGCAGCGTGCGCCATCGCGTGACGCGATGCTTCTGAGAAATCCACCGGACAGAGAATGCACTTGAGGTCGATCATGCTGCCCCCGGGAATGGAAAATGCTCTCCCGTTGGAGAAGTCGCAACGGGCGTGCCGGCCGAACCCGAGCCCGCCCGGGCAGCCGAAGGGGACGGCTGGCTGAAGTGCCGCCAAACCGGCAGGGACTCCCGGCTTTCCGCCGCTGGCAGGAACCTTCACATCCATCAAGGGACACGCTGGCGCATCATGGCGACTCGATTGGCATCTCACAGTCTTGAAGGCGACGTCGGCATCTATTTCGACCGCGCCGCGGCGCTCGCAAGTTACCCCGCCGGCTTACTTGAACAGATTCGCGCGTGCAACGGCGTTCATACCTTCCAGTTCCCTGTACGTCAGGCTGATGGACGCATCACGGTTGTGCGGGCATGGCGGGCGGAGCACAGCCACCACAAGCTGCCGACCAAGGGCGGCATTCGCTATAGTGCGGCCGTCGACGAATCGGAGGTGAAGGCGCTAGCCGCCCTCATGACCTACAAATGCGCCGTCGTCGATGTGCCGTTCGGAGGTGCTAAAGGCGCGGTGCAAGTCGATCCTCATACCTGCCCTGTCGAAGTCCTCGAGCGAGTGACACGGCGTTATACGTACGAGCTTGTGAGGAAGAACTTGATCGGGCCCGGCCTGGACGTTCCCGCGCCAGACGCCGGCACTGGTGAGCGCGAAATGGCGTGGATTGTGGACACGTACACGGCGCTCAAGCCCGGGCAGCTTGACGCTCTGGCCTGCGTGACAGGAAAGCCGGTTACCGAAGGCGGCATCTGCGGTCGGAAAGAGGCGACCGGGCGGGGCCTCATGTATGCGCTTAGAACGGCGTGCTCCGACGCAGCGGATATGGCGGCTCTCGGTCTCTCGACCGGGCTCGACGGCAAGCGGATCGCCATCCAGGGGTTGGGAAACGTCGGCTATCACACCGCTAAATTCTGCCGTGAGGAAGGGGCGCGGATCGTGGCGATCGCACTACCCGAGGGCACCATCCTGAATCACAACGGTCTCGAGGAAGATGCAGTGATCGATCACCGGCGCCGGACGAAGTCGATTCTGGGCTTTCCGGGGGCAACGTCGATTCCTCGCAGCATCGACGGGCTCGAAGTGGAATGCGACGTCCTCGTGCCGGCCGCGCTTGAAAGTCAACTGACCGCCGACAACGCACCGAGAGTGAAAGCGCGAATCATTCTCGAAGGCGCCAACGGTCCGACGACGCCGGCCGGCGACGAAATCCTGCGAAAACGGGGCGTGCTGGTCATTCCTGATATCTACGCCAACGCAGGCGGCGTAACCGTGTCGTACTTCGAATGGCTGAAGAACCTCTCGCACGTCCGCTTCGGACGCCTGGAGCGGCGGCTGCAGGCCGCTTCGAGCGGCCGCCTCCTTCGTGCCATCGAGAAGGCGACGGGCAAGACGTTCAGCGAGGTTGATCGCGCAGAGTTGACACCGGCTCCGGACGAATTGAGCATCGTCAATTCAGGCCTGGAAGATACGATGACGGCGGCGTACCTGGAAATCCGCGGAGCTCTTCGACAGAGGCCGGCTCTCGACAATCTCAGGACGGCCGCCTTTTCAGTAGCCATCGAGAAGATCGCGCACATGTACCTCGAACTCGGTATTTTTCCTTGATGAGGAGATTGCTCATGAGCCGTGTCCGCCACGTCCTCCATCCCACGGATTTCTCGTCGGCCTCGCGTCGCGCGTTTGCGAACGCGGTGACGCTCGCGAAAACCCTCAATGCAAAGCTGACCGTTGTCTATGTACTTTCGCCACTCGTTCCGCTGGTACCGGATCAGTACATCGATGCCGAAACGCTCGATCGATACGATCGGCAGGCTCGGCAGTGGGCCCAGAAGCGGCTCAACGGGGCCGCACGAGCGGCGAAGAAAGCCGGGGTCAAGGTCAGCACGCTCCTTCGGGATGGAGATCCTGTGGAACAGATCGTCCGCACCGCCCGGACGACGCGGACCGGCCTCATTGTCATGGGCACCCACGGGAGGCGGGGCCTTCCCAAGTTCTTTCTCGGTAGCGTTGCGGAGCGCGTGGTCTCCCGAGCGTCTTGTCCGGTGATGACCGTGAGAGGATCGTAGAATCCAGCCGGCCCTTCGGGCTACTGCCGAAGTGTGAGCACCGGGCAGGTTGCTCTCCGCACGACCTGGTTTGTCGTCGATCCAAAGACAGTCATGTCCAGGGCACCGCGACCGCGCACGCCAATCACAATCAGGTCAGTTTGCTCGTCGGCGGCGACGTCTCAGGATTTGCGTGTACGGCTTACCGTTTCTGAGTCGCGTGGAGATCCTGCGGAGTTCAGTGTCCGATGGCACCAGGGACGCGAGCCGCGCCGTGGCACCGGCCTCACAATAGCGACGATACTCGGCCAGCGCAAACCCCTGCTCCATCGGCATCTCGGTCAGTAGCGGTGATGGAGGCTCCTCCCACGGCCACTCCAGCACGTGCAGGATTGTGAGGGCCGCGTCGGACTCCTTCGCGAGCGACATCGCGTACTGCAGCGCGGCAAGCGACGAATCCGAGAAGTCGACCGCACACAACACGTGTTTGAACGGCAGTTGCGAGGTTGCGTGCGTGCGCGGGGGAACAGTGAACACCGGGCATGCGGCCTTGCGCAGCACTCTTTCGGTCACGGAGCCGAGCACGAGGTGCTCGAAGCCGCCGGTTCCGTGCGTGCCAATGACAAGGAGGTCTGCAGCCACTCCCCCCGCACGTTCGAGGATCCGGCTCGTCGGCTGGCCCTCGTCAACCAGCACATCCAGAGCTATTCCTGCCTTGGTCGCTGCATCAAAGCGCGCCGCCGTTTCCGTTCGAAGCCGCGCCAGCTCTGTTGCCGACGATTCTTCGAGCTGAGGCGAGCTCAAGCCCGGTGCAGCCATGAGCATCGGGCTGACCACGTGAAGGGCCGCGATTCGAGCCTTGTACCAGCCGGCGAGCACGACCGCGTGCTCGATCGCGTGCGCAGAGGCGTCAGAAAAATCGATCGGACAGAGAATGCACTTGATGTCCACAGGGTCATCCTATCAGTGGCCGAGCGGCCTGGCCGGCCGCAAGAATTGCACGAACCAGTCGGCCGCCAGTTCCGCGACGCGCTCTAGTGTCCCAGGTTCCTCGAAAAGATGAGTGGCGCCCGCGACGATTTCGAGCTTCACCTCGCAACGCATCCGCCTGGACGCGTCGCGGTTCATCTGAATGACCGCGCCATCAAACCCGCCGACGATCAGCAGGGTCGGCGACTTCACGCGTGCCAACGACTCGCCTGCCAGGTCGGGCCGGCCGCCACGGGAAACGACGGCAACGACTTCACCCGGCCGCTCCGCCGCCGCCATGAGGGCCGCGCCCCCTCCGGTGCTTGCACCGAACAGGCCAATCGGCAGCACTGATGTTTCATCGCGGCGGCTCAGCCAGTCGACAATCATCACGAGCCGGTCGGCCAACATAGGAATATCAAAGCGATACTCAGCCGTTCGTTCGTCGATGACCTCTTCCTCCGGGGTCAGCAAATCGATCAGCAACGTCGCCAGCTTGCGGGCTTCGAGCACGCGGGCAACATAGATGTTGCGGGAACTGCGTCGGCTGCTTCCGCTGCCGTGTGCGAACAGCACAATTCCTGACGGTTGGGACGGCAAACCGAGATCGCCGTGGAGAAATCGATCGCCGATCGGCACACGCACATACATGGCATGTCTCCTTAGATCTGCATGGCTTGACTCCGACGCGGCGCATTCCGTAGAGTGACATGTTCGTGCGTATGGTGTCTCGTCGCACCTTCGTGACGGTGTGCTTCGCGGGCGTGCCTGCGCTCACGCGGCCGCCCCGCTTGTTCGCCAGCTTCGCCGAACCTCGCGCGCTGAGCTTCACGCACACGCACACGGGTGAACGACTCGACGTTGAATACTTCAGCCGGGGAACGTACCTGGACGACGCGTTGCGGGCGGTCAATCACTTCCTGCGCGACTTCCGCACCGGCGACATCCACACGATCGATCCTGAATTGCTCGACCTTTTGCATCATCTGACTGCGCTCACCGGGACGGCACGACCCTACCAGGTGATCTCCGGCTACCGCTCGCCTGCCACCAACGAGATGCTTCGACACCGAAACGAAGGAGTGGCAGCCGGCAGTCTTCATATGAAGGGTCAGGCCATCGACATTCGGCTGGCAGACACTCCACTCGCCGCTCTCAGAGATGCCGCTCTCGAATCCCGCCGTGGGGGTGTCGGCTACTACCCCGTTTCCGACTTCGTGCATGTCGACACCGGCCGCGTGCGTTTCTGGTAGCAGGCCGCCTGACGCGTCCGCGCTAGTTCGAGCGCGCCCTTGTGAGCGCGCGGTCGAGTCTGGCATCGTGGCCGTAAATATCGTCAACAAACCAGATGGCGCGGTCCTCCGGCACGACCGCCGCGGTCGCGTAGAACAGGATCACCTGAATGGGCTGCGCCAGCCTGACGTGGAGCGAACGCGGTCCGGCCATCGCGGCCAGGATCCGTTCCCGGTTCCACACGGACTGGTCTTTCAACACCCACTCGGCCAGCGCCACGGCGTCCTCAACGCGCACGCAACCGTGGCTGAAGTCGCGCCGCCGTCGGCTGAACAACGCGTGCGCGGGCGTCGCGTGCAAGTACACATTCTCGGCGCTGGGCAGGGCGAACTTGATCAGACCCAGGGCATTCGTGGGGCCCGGGCGCTGGCGCAGGCGGAGAGCGCCCCGGCGGAGTCGGGCGATGTTCTCGGTTGAGGCGTCGACCGCTTCAGCGTCGTCTCCTTCGCCCCGGACGATCTCCATGTTCTGACGAGGCAAATACCCAGGATCGTGCTCGATCACGGGAAGAATCTCCTTGAGTACGATCGAACGAGGAACGTTCCAGTACGGCCTGAAGATCACTTCCGCCATCTTGTCGGCAAACACCGGGGTCTGGGTGCTGAGCGCCCGACCAACGATGACATTGGTGACCAGCGTCGGCGGACCGTCGGGCGCGATATCGTCCCATGCCCAGAGGCGGAACATTGGGATGTTGATAACGATAAGGTGCTGGTCGCCCACGTGAGGCAGCCACCGCAAACGTTCGAGCGCCAGCTCGATTTGTCGAACGCGCCACGCCAGCGGCACGTCGAGCGCCGCCAGCGTGCTCGTGCCGAGAACCCCGTCGGGCTCGAGGCCATGGCGAACCTGAAAACGCTTGACGCCGTTTACCAGTGCCCCCTCGTAGCGCCGCGCTCTCCTCTGGAGCCGGCGTTTCGGACGGCAAGTCGCCGAGTTTGACGAGCCGACGGTACAGGAGGTTCAGCCCTTCGTACGAATCACCCGGGTGCACGCTCGCTTTTGCGGGTGACGGCAACTTGCCGGTCGACACGCCTGCGAGCATCCGGTATCGAGCCAAATGTGTCTGCAGGCTTCCGTACTGCCCGAGAGGGGGTCGCAGGCTGGCCACGGTTTCGGCGATGCGATGATCGGCGATGGCGGCGCCAAGCAGGGCCGGGAAATCGTGCCGGTCCACGGGCACGTTGAGCCGAAACCCGACCATCCGCGGATCCACACGTCCGATGTGGACGTGGCGCAGAAAGCGCAGCATGCCGGCGCTCAATGTCACGTCAAAGGCCTCGACATCGCCAACAGGGGGCGGTGCTGCCTCGAGCGCCGTCGTCAGGGCAGCGAGCCGCGCCCGATAGTAGTCATTTGGATTGAGACCGTCGTCGGCAGCTCGGTTGAGCAGATCCAATGCGTCGCGCGCGTCGCGACTCGGACGGTCGGCGGGCCCGACCCAGCGGGGCGCATAGCCAGTTGCCTGATAAAAGGCGGTCAGGTCAGCCTGCTCGGCTGCCGTGAGGGCACCAACTCCCCACGCCCCGGAGTCCGCCTGCGCCCGAATAGCGCCCGCCACGTTGGATGGAGGCGGGCGAGACGGGGCGGGATCCGGCGACGACTGAAGGAGGGCGTCGCCCGGACTAGCAGCTGGCGCGGATCGGTCGGAGCACGCCGTGACACTCACGACGACCACGAGGGCCGCAACGTCAGCGATTCGCCAGCGTCGCAAGAAGTGCCGCCACACGTGTCTGGGCCACCGCGAGCTGCTCGCGAAGCTGGTCATACACGAAACGGTGCCCCGCGTCGACAGCCCGCGACAGTGGCACCTGCGCCTCGTCGTACGATTTCGACAGCGCAGCGCGGCGCTTCTTGTCGTCGACGCGCTTAATCATCGACTGCGCCAGCTTCATCTGGTCGCGCACGACGGTCAGACCCTCGTACTGGGCGCGAACCTGACGGGCGCGTTCGGCGCGCGGGGCGACTTCACCGGCGCCGTGACACTGGTTGCATTTTGATGCCAGTGCCTTCGGCGAGAGCACACGGCCGTCCACCTCGCCGTGACACGTCGAACAGGTCGGACCGTTCGCGTCGCCCGACTGCAGCAGCTCGTAGTGCCGGCTGGTCTGAAAGGAAGTCAGGGGCCCGCGGTGGCATCGGCCGCATGTACCCGGCAGATTGCGCCGGTTCACGGGACTCGCGGCGTCCCTGGGCCGGAGGATGCCCGAATGTGCCGGCAGCGCGTCAAAAACTTTCGAATTGCCGCCGTGGCACGCCTCGCATCCGACCTGGTTTCGTCCGTGTGGAGACCGATCCCACTCGTCGAGATGGTCACGGCGCGGCGCGTCAGGATTTGCAAAATGGCAGTCGGCACAGCTGCTCTGAGGCGCGATCTGTGCCCGCACAGTGATCGCCGCCAGACCGGCAGCCACGACCGCGACGAAACATATCCTGCGCATGGTCTTTCCTTCAGCCAATCCCTCGATGACTTCGCGTCAGAGACCCGATGGAAACGTGTCGGCGGGTTCGCCAGAGTCCCAAAAGGCGGTGCGCTCCAACGGCTCGACGGCGCGTGTCTCGTCGAAATGCAGGACGAAGTCGAACTGCTCGGACAGGCGCGCGTGGAAGTAATGGCTCGACCGCTCGGTCTCGGGCAGATACAGGACGCCGATCGCCCGCTCCAGCCGCGGCGCCGACAGAACGCTCGCGAGCGCGGGATCCCGCAAGGGAAGCAGGAAACGTGGGATGTTCACGTCATGAAACAGGCGCTCGTAGCTTCCGGCCAAGGCGGGCCGCACTGGCTTGCGGTGTGCGAGACCGTCCCACTCAGACGCCGCGGTCACCGTGCCGGTGTGCGTGGTGAAGCCAACGAGCACGGCATCCGCCCCGTACCTGCGCGCGGACGAGCTGACCGACGTTGAGTTCACCCCGGTCAGTCATCTCGGTCGCTTTCGCGTCACCGAGGTGCGAGTTGTGTGCCCAGACGACAACTCGAGCTCCCGGCCGCGTGATGGCAAGGAAGTTCAGCAGCTCCTGAAGGGTTTCCACCATGTGGCGATCACGGAGATTCCAGGAATCGGCGCGCCCGCGGAACATTGTGCGGTAGTACTCCTCCGCGTTCTTGACCAGGCGGGCGTTCTGCTCGGCAAAGAAAAAGTCGTCGGGCTCCACGCGACCATCCCGGCTAGCGTAATCGGCTCGTTGCCGGTGGAGGTCGACGAGTTGCGCGACAGTTTCCCGTTCACAAGACGGATGCAGGCCGAAACTCGCCGCGTACCCGTATTCCTGCATCTCCTCGCCGAACTGATCGAAGCATCCGTAGCGCGTGCGCGCGCGGCGGGCGCCGTCGGGATCGACCTTGTCGAGGTAGCGCAGGACCGCCTGCATCGACGCTCTGAGGCTGTACAGATCGAGACCGTAGAACCCGGCACGCCTCTCCGGGGGCAGGGCATCATTGTGGGTCCGTAGCCAGCCGACGAAATCAAGCACGTCGGCGTTGCGCCACATCCAGGTGGGAAAGCGGCCGAAATCCGAGAGCGCTTGGACGGCCTCCTCGTCGGGTCCCTTGGCACGCACGTACTGATTCACACGATAGGCGTCCGGCCAGTCGGCTTCAACGGCGACGGCCGCAAAACCCTTCTCGTCAATCAGTCGCCTCGTAATGAACGCACGCTCGCGATAGAACTCGTGCGTCCCATGCGTCGCCTCGCCAAGCAGAACGAGGCGCGCGTCGCCAATTCCTTCGAGCAGCGCATCGTACTGTGCCGGATCCCCCCTGAGCACGTGCGCCCGCTCCCGCACGATTTTCAAGGCGTCGGCGGCGGCCGGCAACGGCGTCCCGACATTCGCCGCAGCTTGCGCCAGCAGCTCCGACACTTCCGCGTCGCTCGTCTGTGTGAACTCCTCGTACCAAAGCCCTACTGCGTCAAACGGCGCGGGCATCGAGATGCAGACGACCTGGTCGGCAATTCGACCCAGCTCTTCGCAGCTCTCGCGCGCCCCTACGGGCACCGCCACGACGATGCGGGCGGGTTCGTGCCGGCGCAGTGCGAGAATGGCCGCGCGCATCGTCGAACCGGTGGCCAGTCCGTCATCCACGAGAATGACTGTGCGGTGCCGCATGGCAACGGGGCGACGCCCGCCCCGATAGAGGATGTCGCGCCGATCGAGTTCGAGACGTTCGCGGACGGCAACCTGCTCGACGAGCGCGGATGGGATGCCCAGGTCGCGAATCAGGCCTTCGCTCAGTACCTCGATGCCGCCTTCGGCAATCGCGCCCATGGCCAGTTCCGGATGGCCGGGAACGCCGAGTTTTCGAACGAGGAAGACGTCAAGGGGCGCGCTCAGGCGTTTGGCGACCTCATGCGCTACCGGGATGCCGCCGCGCGGAAGCCCGAGCACAACCACATCGGAACGGCCGGAATACTCCGTCAGCCGAGCGCCCAATTGTCGACCGGCCTCCCGGCGGTTCTTGAAGCGCATCCAACCTCCAGCTAGTCAGCGCCCATTGACGGCGGTGTCTCCGTCCTGGGCTCGGGCACTTCGGTCAACGTCGCTTCGGTCAGAAGCAGGATGCCGGCTACCGACACCGCGTTTTCCAATGCGACGCGCACCACTTTGGTCGGATCAATGATGCCGGCATCGACCAGATCGGTATAGGCGTTACGCGCGGCGTCGAATCCATAGGCGCCGGCGCCGCTGCGCATGCGATCCACAACGACCCCCGCGTCAACGCCGGAGTTCTGTGCGATCTGTCGGGTCGGCTCCTCCAGGGCACGCTTGAGGATCAGGACGCCGGTGCGTTCATCGCCTGCGCAGGCCGCAGCCTCAGCGTCCACAGCGTCAATCACCCGGAGCAGCGCAAGGCCGCCGCCCGGCACGATACCCTCGGCCATCGCCGCTTTCGTCGCGCTGATTGCATCTTCGAAAGCCTCGCGACGATTCTTCATTTCGGCTTCCGAGGGGGCACCCACGCGAATCACAGCGACGCCGCCTGTCAGCTTCGCGAGACGCTCCTCGAGTTTCTCGCGGTCGTAGTCCGATGTTGTGGTTTTGATCTGTGCTCGAATCTCCGCGGCCCGCCCCTCAATCGCCGCCTTGGTTCCACCGCCGCCCACGAGTGGTCGTGGAGTCTTTGTCGACGACGACACGCTTGGCCTGACCCAGATCATCCGGGGTGACGTTCGCGAGTTTGATCCCGAGCTCTTCGGCAATCAGTCGGCCGCCGGTCAGGATCGCCATGTCCTCGAGCATCGCACGCCGCCGATCGCCGTAGCCAGGTGCCTTGACCGCCACACACGGCAGCACGCCGCGCACCTTGTTCACGACCAGCGTGGCGAGCGCTTCACCTTCGATGTCGTCGGCCACCACGCACAGCGCCCTCCCGCTCTTGGCGATCTGCTCCAGCAATGGAAGGAGATCGGTCATCGTACTGATCTTCTTCTCGGACAGCAGAATTGCGGGCTCCTCGAGCACCGCCTTCATCTTCTCTGTGTCGGTAATGAAGTACGGCGACAGATAGCCGCGGTCGAAGCGCATGCCCTCGACCACTTCCACCATGGTTTCGGTGCCCTTGGCCTCCTCGACCGACGTGGTGCCTTCGGCGCCGACCCGCTCCAGCGCGTCCGCAACAGTCTCACCGATGCCGGCGTCGTTGTGAGCCGAAATCGTGGCCACCTGGACCCGCTGCTTGTGATCGGCCACCGGTCGGGAGAGCTTCTTCAGTCGATCGACCACTGCGCGGAGACCGCGATCAAGGCCGCGCTTCAAGTCGATGGCACTGGCTCCCGCGGCGATGTTCCGAACGCCGTCCGAGAAGATGGCCGCCGCCAGCAGCGTCGACGTCGTGGTTCCGTCGCCTACGACTTCGCCCGTTCGCTCGGCCGCCTGTCGAATGACCTGTGCTCCGAGGTTTTCTTCGTGATCTTCGAGCTCGAACTCCTTGGCGATCGTAACGCCGTCATTGCAGACGAGTGGACGACCCCATTTCTTCTCGATCAGCACGCATTTCGACTTCGGGCCCAGCGTCACACGGACCGCGTCCGCAAGCGCCATGGCGCCGCGCAGAATTTTCTCGCGCGCCGCCGATTGTACGAGCAGACGTTTATGAGGCACGTCAATCTCCTCGCAGACAAGGTCAGTTTTCGCCGGATTTCCGGCACAATGTCGGCGTGGCCAAGCCTATTGCAAAGGCCTTGCTCACCCGCGGATCCGACCGGCATCGGGCTTGCGTGGCGTTGGACCCAAGTCAGCCCGGTGGTGAAATCAGGCTCACCCGGATCCGTTCGGATGCCACAGCGCGTGAACGAGGACATCGCTGGCCGCCTCGAAGAGGTGGCGCAGTTACTCGCGGCTCAGGGAGCAAGCACGTTTCGCGTTCGCGCCTACGAACGAGCCGCCGCCACGTTACGCCGCCTGCCGCGGCCCGTCACAGAGATCCTCGAGCATGAAGGCCTAGTGGGCTTGCAGGCCCTTCCAGGTATCGGCGAAAGCCTTGCGAGGGCCATCCGCGATTTGGTTGCACGCGGGCGCCTGGCGATGCTCGAACGACTGCGAGGCGAAGGCGATCCGACCCGACTGCTCGCCTCGGTTCCCGGCATCGGACGCGGGACCGCTGATCGGCTCCATCACGATCTCGGCATCGAAACCCTCGAAGACCTTGAGGCCGCGGCTCACGACGGGCGCCTCGAACAAGTCGCCGGCATCGGCAAGAAGCGCCTGACGGGGATTCGCGATTCGCTTGCACACCGCCTCGCGCGTGTAAAGCCGCCGGCCGACGAGCTGGCGCGACGAAATCGGCCCGCGGCTCAGGAGATCCTCGATGTCGACCGCGAGTACAGGCAAAAGGCAGCCGCCGGACGCCTTGTCAGAGATCGCACCACGGCGTTTTAATCCCTCACGCGTGGCATGGCTGCCGATTCTTCACACCACCCGGGGAGGCCGCCAATACACCGCGCTCTTTTCGAACACAGCCCTCGCCCATCGGCTGGGGCGGACCGACGACTGGGTTGTCATCTACTGGGAGGACGGCCTGGGCGAGCGACAATGCACCGTGGTCACGGCCCATGGGGGCCCGCCAAAGGGCCGGCGAATTGTTCGCGGGCGTGAGGAAGAATCCGCACGCATGCGGATTACTTCCCAGCCATCATCCCGTGGCCCTTCATCATCATCTCGCCCATCATCCCCATCCGGCCGTGCATCGCCTTCTGCTGATTCACGAGCTCGCTGACCGTTCGGGCGATGGCCGCAACCTTTGCCTCGCCCGTTGCCGAATTCATCTCGCTGACGAGCTGATCGAGCTTCACGTCTGAGGCGTGCATCTCGGCCATCATCTGCTGATGCTGCTTCATCATGCCGGCCATGCCGGCTGATTCGCCAGTCGCCGGCGGCGTCTGGTCACCCTTTTGCTGCGGCTCAAATGCAGCGAGCGTTCGCCCCGATCCTGACGCACCGGAGAACGGCCCACCGGGCAGCGCCCATATGACCAGAGCCATCAACACCGCACCAATCACCCGTTTCATCATCACAAACCTCCGAAATCAGCTGGTTGCAGCGTGATCGAGCAGCAAACATCAGGCCGAGTCTGCATCATAAGAAGATGATAAGAATACGGGGGCCCCTGCCGGATTACCGACAGGCTCCCGCGACGTTAATGACTCGGCGCTCGGCCCTCGTCTTCATCGTCATGCTGGCTACTGCCCGGCCTGGTTCCCAGACTCCGCAGTCGATTGTTCTGCGGGGACACGTACAGACGCTGCACGTGTACGGTTCACCGGCTGGCGCGCCTGTCATCGTGTCGAGCGGAGATGGCGGGTGGATGCATCTCGCTCCGCACGTGGCCCAGGTACTGGCCGCGAAGGGCTTCTACGTGATCGGATTCGACGTGAAAGCCTATCTGACGAGCTTCACCTCCGGACCGATCACGCTGCGCCCTGAAGAAGAGCAGCCCACGGATTACCGCCTGCTCGTGCAATTCGCTAGAACCGCCAGCCAGAAGAAGCCGATCCTCGTGGGCGTGTCGGAAGGCGCCGGACTCTCAGTGCTTGCCGCCACCGATCCGTCGACGAAGACCGAGATTCTTGGCGTGATCGGGTTGGGCCTGCCCGACATGAACGAGCTGGGATGGCGCTGGAAGGACTCCCTGATCTACGTGACTCACAAAACGCCGAACGAGCCTCTATTCAGCGCGGCGACCGTAGCGGCGAGCGTCGCGCCCCTCCCTCTTGCCGCGATTCACTCGACCACGGATGAGTTCGTTCCCGTCAGCGAAGTGCAGAACATCCTGCGGCGAGCTGCGGAGCCTAAGCGTCTCTGGGTCGTCAAAGCCGCGGATCATCGGTTCAGCGACAACCTCCCCGAATTCGACCGGCGCCTCCTCGAAGCCCTCGAGTGGGTCCGTGCAAACGCTCCGCGCTGAAATCCGCGAATGGCCGAGCGACTCCGGCGCGCGCTGCCTTCGCTTGTCGGTCTGGTGCTCTTCATCGTCGCGTTGCTCGTCCTGCGACGCGAGCTGCAGACGACAAGCTGGCATGCGCTGGTGCGGGATGTGCTCGACACGCCGCTGCGGAGTCTCGGGCTCTCTCTCCTGCTCACGGTGGCCAATTACGCCGTTCTGACCGGTTACGACTTCCTGGCCTTCGCGTACATCCGCAGACAGCTCGCCTGGACCCGGATCGCCCTCGCGTCCTTCCTCGCGTACACCATCGCCAACAGCGTCGGCTTCGCAATGGTCTCTGGCGCGACGGTTCGGTACCGCTTCTACACCCGGTGGGGCGTCACAGCCGAAGAGCTCTCGCGTGTGATCTTTTCATACGCAATTACCTTCTGGCTTGGGCTGCTCCTGCTCGGCGGGCTCAGCCTGGCCGCAAGTCGCCTGCCCGAGATGCTTACATTCCCGGGCGACGTCGTGCGACCAGTGGGCTGGCTTCTGGCACTTGCGAGCGTGGCGTACGTCGTTGCCACGTTCCTCCGCGAGAAACCGCTGCGAGTGGGCCGATTCGAGTTGCCCCTGCCGCCTCCCCAGATCGGACTCGCGCAGCTGGCCGTGTCAACGGTGGACTGGATACTGGCGGCCGCCGTGCTCTACGTGCTCCTGCCGGCGAGCGGGCTGTCCTTCCTCACCCTACTCGGCGCTTTCGTCACCGCGCAGCTGCTGGGACTCGTCAGCCACGTGCCCGGGGGCATCGGCGTATTCGAAGGCCTGATGGTCCTGCTCCTCAAACCGTTCCTGACCTCGACGTCGGTGTTGCCGGCGCTTGTGGTCTATCGGGCCGTGTACTACCTGGTTCCCTTGGCGGTGGCGCTGGTCGTCCTGGTGGTCGACGAACTGCACCGTCGGCGTGCGCAAGCCGCACGAATGAGCGAGCTTCTCGGTCGGATGACGGAACAGCTCGCACCCAGGGCACTGGCACTTTTCACCTTCGTGAGCGGTGTGATTCTTCTCTTCTCAGGCGCCACCCCGGCAGCCGCCGGACGCCTGGCCGCGCTGGAGCGGGTGCTTCCGCTCGGCGTCATCGAGGCCTCTCATTTCCTGGGAAGCGTCGTGGGGGCTGCGCTCCTGGTCCTGTCGCACGGCCTCTCCCGTCGTCTGGATGCCGCCTATCTGCTCACGATGGCTGCCATCCTGCTGGGCATCATCGCCTCGCTGCTCAAGGGCGTGGATGTCGAAGAAGCGCTCGCTCTGACGCTGGTGCTACTCGTGTTGTGGCGCGCGAGACCAGGATTCGATCGACATGCGGCGTTCTTCGAGACGCGTTTCTCAGCTGGCTGGCTGCTCGCCGTGCTGGGCGCAGTGGGCGCCTCCATCTGGATAGGGTCGTTCGCGTTCAAACATGTCGAGTACTCGAAAGAGCTGTGGTGGCAATTCGAACTGCATGGAGAAGCCTCGCGCGCCCTGCGCGGGGCGGTCGGTTCGGCGGTCTTTCTGCTCCTGTTTGCCTTCGCCCGGCTCATGCTTCCGGCGCGCCACGAGGTCGAGGTTCCGACCCGGGTCGATCTCGATGCTGCCGCCGTGATCATCGAACGGCAATCCGCCACGGTTCCCTATCTCGCCTTTCTGGGCGACAAAGCGCTCCTCTTCGACGACGAACGCAAGGGCTTCGTGATGTACGGCGTTCAGGGCCGAACCTGGGTGGCCCTGGCGGATCCGGTGGCGCCCCCCGACGGGATGTCCGATCTCATTCGTGCCTTCCTGGAAAAATGCGACGACTTCGACGGCGTGCCGGTTTTCTACGAGGTCGGCAAGGAGCACCTGCACAAGTACGCCGACTTCGGATTGACGTTCGTCAAGCTGGGCGAGGAGGCGAGGGTCGACTTGACCGAGTTCACCCTCGAAGGCGGACGGGCGCGAAGGTATCGCCAGATTCTCCGGCACCTCGAAAAGGCCGGAACGACGTTTCGCGTCGCCTCTCGCGATGATGTGCCTGCGTTAATGGATCAGCTGAAAGCCGTGTCGGATGAATGGCTGGCGCAGAAGCCCGGCGGCGAAAAGGGCTTTTCGCTCGGATTCTTCCAGCCCGACTATCTGGCACGGTTCCCCATCGCGGTCCTCGAGCGCGGTGGCGATCTCGTGGCGTTCGCGAGTCTCTGGCCCGGCGCGCAACGCTTCGAACTCTCAGTCGATCTGATGCGGTATCGCCGCAGCGCACCTCCCAGAGGCTATGGAAGGCCTGCTGGTCCAGGTCATGAGCTGGGGCAAGTCCGAAGGCTACCGGTGGTTTTCACTTGGCATGGCGCCGCTCTCAGGCTTCGAGCGTTCGCCGGTGGCAGCGCTCTGGTCGCGACTCGGATCGTTTCTCTACCAGCACGGCGAGGTGTTCTACGGCTTTCAGGGTCTGCGGGCGTACAAGGAGAAGTTTCATCCGCAGTGGGAGCCCCGCTACCTCGTCTATCCGGGTGGCTTCAGGCTGCCACGGATTCTGGCCGACGTCTCTGCGCTCGTCGCCGGCGGCTATCGCAAGATGCTGCTGAAATAGCGGCAGCTGCACCGTTGCGTTCGCGCGCCGGCAACGCCAACACCAGCCTAGAGGGCGGTCAACAGTGTGTAGCCGTACTCCTGAGCGCGGTTGACCGCCACGACGCCCGCCGCCACGAGATGGCCGTTCGGGATGAGGTTCGCTGCGAACTCCTTATAGAGTTCCTCAGGATTCGCCTTGACGGCTGAGGCAACCTGGCCGGAAATAAAGTGCGTCGCCATGTCGCACACGGCGAAATGCGTCCCACGCTGCACAACGGACGGGATCGTATTGCCGAAGTTCGACATCGTCAGTCCGTAATCGGCCGAATACAGCAGGTTCGTCGACGGCGCCTGCTTGGTCTTGGGGTCGGTGAATTGCACGAGGTCGCTCATCGCCTTGCCGTACTTGCCCCAGATCTGGTCGGTGTAAGCGAAGACGGTCGCAAAGTGCCGGAGGCATACGACAACCGCCACGTCGCTCTCATTGAGCGAGTATCCAGACTTGTTCGCCACGTACAGGTTGTTGGCATAGAGAATTCCCTCGCCGGCACCGCTGACCGTCGAGCAATCGATGAAGCTTCGATGCTTGCCCGGAATCGTGTCCAACCATGCGTCCTTGTCGTGGCGAGGTGCTTTGAATGGCTGCGCCGGCGTCTGTGCATCGGCGGTTCTGGCCGTGAGCGCGACGGCGGCTGCCGCGGCGCCAAGCCCGGACATGAGCGATCGGCGGGTCCAACTCTCATTCGTCATGGTTATATCCTCCCAAGAACGTGGCCAAGTCTACTACTACACTGATGAGAGCGGTATCCGCCACTTCCGGACAAGGCCGCTGACGCGAGCTTTATGAAATCCAAGGATGATAGGCTAAGTTGCTGGATCTCAGGCAGCTTCAGAGGTTTCCATGCCAGAGTCTGCACGAACGCTTGGGAACCGCTGGCCGCCGATCGCCAAGCCGCCAGGCTCCTGGAACGTCACGCCGAATCTCGTTGACTACAATCGTACGCGGGAGGCGTTTTCCTGGGATCAGGCGCGTACTGAACTGGACGGCCTGCCGGACGGCCGCGGGCTCAACATCGCCCACGAGGCCGTCGACCGCCATGCGGCGGGCCTTCGTCGAACTCGCGTCGCGCTGCGCTGGCTCTCGAAAGAGGGCCTGCGGCGCGACTTCACCTACGCCGACCTGCGCAGCGAAACGAATCGCTTTGCCAACGTCCTGAGAGGTCTCGGGGTTGCCAAAGGCGATCCCGTGGCCGTTCTCGCCGGGCGGATTCCCGAACTCTACATCGCCGCACTGGGCACCCTGAAAAACGGCAGCGTGTTCACTCCGCTCTTCTCCGCTTTTGGCCCTGAACCGATTCAGTCGCGCATCAACATTGCCCGCGCCAAGGTCCTTGTGACGACGGAGGCCTTGTACCGCAGAAAAGTCGAGGCGCTGCGAACTTCGCTGCCCAGTCTCGAGCACGTGCTCCTCGTAGGTGAAACGGGAACTGTCCGGAAACTCTCCGGTGTCCACCATCTGCGGAGCCTGATGACTGAAGCCGACCACGACTTCGTCATCCCTCCTACGGATGCCGAAGACCCGGCGCTGCTTCACTTCACCAGCGGCACGACCGGCAAGCCAAAAGGAGCCGTCCATGTGCATCAAGCGGTCGTCGCCCATCATGCGACCGGGCGCTTTGCGCTCGATTTCCACCCCGAAGACGTGTTCTGGTGCACGGCCGATCCCGGATGGGTGACCGGCACTTCCTACGGCATCGTCGCGCCCCTCACCCACGGCCTGACGAGCATCGTCGATGAAGCGGACTTCGACGCCGAACGTTGGTACACGATTCTGGACGCAGAGAAAGTGACGGTCTGGTACACGGCGCCCACGGCGATTCGAATGATGATGAAGGTCGGTCTCGAAGCCGCACGACGACGACCGTTGCCGTCACTCCGTTTTCTCGCCAGCGTTGGCGAGCCGCTCAACCCCGAGGCTGTCGTGTGGGGTCGGGACGCGTTCGGTCGTCCCTTCCACGATAACTGGTGGCAGACCGAGACCGGCGGCATCATGATTGCCAACTTCGCCGCCATGGAAGTGCGGCCGGGATCAATGGGTCGGCCTGTGCCGGGCATCGAGGCGGCGATTGTCCGGCGCAACGGCGAGCACGCGATCGAAGTCATTGACGAACCTGGAGTCGAGGGCGAGCTCGCGCTGCGCCAGGGCTGGCCGTCCATGTTCCGCGGCTATCTGTCGGATGACGAGCGGTACCGGAATTGCTTCGTCGACGGCTACTACCTGACCGGTGACCTGGCAAAGCGAGACCGCGACGGCTATTTCTGGTTCATCGGCCGGGCAGACGACGTGATCAAGTCGTCGGGGCATCTCATCGGCCCCTTCGAGGTGGAGAGCGCGCTGCTCGAGCATCCGGCTGTGGCCGAAGCGGGCGTCATCGGAAGGCCCGATCCGGTCGCTCTTGAAATCGTCAAAGCGTTTGTCGCGTTGAAGCCGGGCCACGAGCCAACCGACGCACTGCGCCAGGAGCTTCTGGGCTTTGCGCGAGCGCGTCTGGGCGCCGCGGTAGCGCCCAAGGAAATCGATTTCCGCTCTAGTATTCCGAAGAACCGTGCCGGCAAAGATCATGCGTCGTCTGCTTGAAAGCCCGCGAACTGGGTCTACCCGAGGGCGACATCTCCACGCTGGAGGCCTCATGACAGTGGATGCGACCGCCGTTGCGCAGACCCCACGCGAGCACACGGTTCGACTCCTGCACGACATGCTGCGCATCCGGCGTTTCGAAGAAAAGTGCGCCGAGCTCTACAGCGTGGGCAAGATTCGCGGCTTCCTGCACCTGTACATCGGCGAGGAAGCGGTAGCGGCCGGAGCGCTGGCGGCACTGAACCAGCGACGATGCGGTCGTGGCCACGTATCGGGAGCACGGCCATGCACTGGCGAGAGGCGTATCGGCGAGCCGGCTGATGGCCGAGATGTACGGCAAGCGGGAGGGTTGCAGCCATGGCCGCGGCGGGTCGATGCACGTCTTCGACGCGGCGACGCGCTTCTACGGCGGCAACGCGATTGTTGGCGGGGGCCTCCCGCTCGCGGTCGGCCTCGCGCTCGCGGACCAGATGCAGCGGCGATCCAGAGTCACCGCGTGCTTCTTCGGAGACGGCGCCGTCGCCGAGGGCGAATGTCACGAATCGTTGAACCTAGCCGCACTCTGGAAATTGCCTGTCCTGTTCCTGTGCGAAAACAATCTGTACGCGATGGGGACGCGCCTCGAGCGGGCACAGTCACAGACGGATCTCGCCGCCCGGGCGCGCAGCTATCTGATGCCCGCGGAGTCGGTAGATGGAATGGACGTTGAGGCGGTCGATGCGGCCACCCGCCGCGCGGTGCAATCGATCCGGGGCGGCGGCGGGCCGGTGTTTCTCGAGTTCCGGACGTACCGCTTCCGTGCACACTCGATGTTCGATGCCGAGTTGTACCGTGAGAAGTCCGAAGTCGAGGCCTGGAAAACCCGCGATCCGATCGCGACGTTTGTCGTACGCCTGAAGCAGCAAGGCGACCTGACGAACGCCCTGCTGACTGCTCTTGAAACATCGGTGGCCGACGAGATCGACCTGGCGGTGAACTTTGCCGAAGCCGGCACGTGGGAACCTGTCGAGGATCTGCTCAAGGACGTCTACACCCCGACTGAATCCGACGCGCTGGCGCGGGCCGAGCCTGCGTGATGGCTCTGACAACCTACCGCGAGGCGGTTCGCTCGGCGATCCGGGAAGCGCTCGTCAAAGACCCGCGCGTGTTCCTCATGGGTGAGGACGTCGGAAAGTACGGCGGGTCCTACGCGGTCAGCAAGGGGCTACTTGCCGAGTTTGGCCCGGAAAGGATTCGCGACACTCCGCTCTCGGAGTCGGCATTCGTCGGCGCCGGCATCGGTGCCGCGCTGGGTGGGATGCGGCCGATCGTCGAAATCATGACGGTCAACTTCAGCCTCCTCGCGCTCGACCAGATCGTGAACAACGCTGCGACGATCAGGCACATGTCGGGCGGACAGTTCAGTATTCCCGTGGTGATCCGCATGGCGACCGGCGCCGGACGGCAGCTGGCGGCGCAACACGCGCACAGCCTGGAGGGCTGGTACGCGCACATACCGGGCCTTCGTATCGTGGCGCCGGCCACCCTCGAGGACGCGCGCGGGATGCTGTGGACGGCGCTGGAGAATCCTGATCCAGTCCTGATTTTCGAGCACCAGACTCTGTACAACATGGAGGGCCAACTGGCCGACAGCGCCGGGGCTGTGGACATCGATCGCGCGGTTGTCCGTCGTCCGGGCAACGACGTGAGCCTGATCACCTACGGCGGCACGCTCGGCAAGACGTTGCAAGCGGCCGATGCGCTCGCACAGGAGCGCATCGACGCCGAGGTGATCGACTTGCGCAGCCTGCGGCCGCTGGACACAGCAACGATTCTGGATTCGGTCAGGAAGACGCATCGGGTGGTGATTGTGGACGAGGGTTGGAAGAGCGGCAGCCTGTCCGCCGAGATCATGGCCCGCATCATCGAGAATGCGTTCTACGACCTCGATGCCCCGATGGCTCGGGTGTGCAGCGCGGAAGTCCCGATTCCCTATCCCAAGCATCTGGAAGACGCTGCGGTGCCACAGACGGCGTCGATCGTTGCCGCTGCACGCGACCTCGCAGCTCGTCGTGGCTGAGTTCCGCATGCCGATGCTCGGCGCTGACATGGAGGCTGGCACACTCGTCGAGTGGCTCAAGCATCCGGGCGAAGCGGTTCATCGGGGTGACATCATCGCGGTCGTCGACACAGAAAAGGGCGCGATTGAAATTGAGGTCTTCGAAGACGGTGTGATCGAGAGCGTACAGATTCGTCCAGGCGAGAAGGTCCCTGTTGGGACCGTGCTCGCTGTCATTCGCGGCTCCGGTCCGGAACGGCCCACCCTGCCCCGCGAGGCAACGACCGCACCCCAGCCGGCGGCGCGCGTTCGTGTGTCACCGATGGCTCGAAAACTCGCCGAACATCTCGGCGTCGACATCACAGGCATACAGGGTACCGGAGCACAGGGAGGCATCACGCGCGAAGACGTCGAACGCGCCGCGGCGGCGAAGACCGCCGCTCCTCCGCTCTCCGCCCCTCCGCCTGCGCCACCGGCCGGACGGGCGAAAGACATGCGGACCGCCATCGCGGCGGCGATGGCGAGGTCCAAGCGCGACATCCCGCACTATTACCTGTCAACGACCATCGACATGGGAGCAACGCTCGCGTGGCTGCGCGCCGAGAACGAACGACGTCCTCTCACGGAGCGTCTCCTGCCCGCCGTGCTTCTGATCAAGGCGGTCGCGCTCGCGCTCAGCGACGCGCCTGAGCTCAACGGCTTCTGGATTGACGGCGGCTTTCGGAGGGGCGAAGGGATTCACGTCGGATGCGCAATCTCGCTGCGCGGCGGGGGCCTGGTGGCTCCTGCGATCCATGACGTCGATCGAGCGGACCTCACCACGTTGATGCATCGGCTTCAAGACCTCGTCGCTCGAGCCCGCGCGGGCTCGCTCAGGAGTTCCGAGTTCGCGGATCCGACCATCACGGTCACCAACCTGGGAGACCAGGGAGTCGATGCCGCGTTCGGGATCATCTATCCGCCTCAGGTCGCACTCGTGGGGTTTGGAAAGATTTCAGAGCGCCCGTGGATCAGCGCGGGAAGGCTCGAGGCCCGGCCGCTCGTGACCGCGACGCTGTCAGCCGACCACAGGTCGAGCGACGGGCATCGTGGAAGCCTGTTCCTGGCGGCCATCGACCGCTTGCTCCAGACACCGGAAAAGCTGTGACGCCGGACGCGATCAAGAAGACCGTCGTGGAAGCGCTGCTCCGGATCGCTCCGGAAATGAACCCCGGGTCGCTGGATCCGCAGACCAGCCTTCGAGACCAGCTCGATCTCGATTCGATGGATTTCTTCAACTTCATCGTGGCCTTGCACGACCGACTGGGCGTTGACATTCCCGAAGTCGACTACCCTCGCCTGGCAACACTGGATGGCGCCGTTGCGTATCTCGCCTTGAAGAGCTCGGCGACGGTCGATCCTGCACCCTAGAACTCCAGCCACGGTGCCGGAAACCCGGCGCCGATCGCCGAACGCTACAACTTCCGCAGTGACCAGCCTGGTGCGGGCTTTGCAATCTGCCTCAGGCGTGTTGGGGACGCTGTCGCCGACCGAGATTGAGACGCTTCTCGCCTCATCGGTGGTTGCGCGGATCGGTTGCCACGCCGAGGGCCGGACGTACGTGGTGCCCGTCACGTACGTCTACGACGGAAAGGCCGTGATCGTGCAGTCTGCCGAGGGCCTGAAGGTGCGGATGATGCGGCTGAACCCGTTGGTCTGCGTGCAAGTCGACCACATTGACGATCTTGCCAACTGGCGGAGCGTCATCGCGTGGGGACGCTTCGAGGAGTTGGCCGGCACCGACGCGGCGGCTGCCCTCGTGAGGCTCCGCCAGCGGCTGCACCCGATGCTCGTCAGCGAAACGATACCGGGAGCCAACACGCTGAATGAGGGGGAGACGCGGGTCGCGCGGAACGGCCACGCCTCGGTGTATCGTATCCATCTTCGAAAAGACCGGGCGATTCGAGCGTCGTTGACGCCTCCGATGACCAGTAGAGGCAAGATGACCATGCAACTGACACCCACGATCACGTTCCGCGGCATCGCGCCGTCCGACACCCTCGAAGCCGAGATCCGCCAGCGCATCGATCGGCTCGAGACGTATTACGGTTCGATCATGGGCTGCCGCGTACTTGTGGAATACCTGCAGCGCCATCATCAGAGCGGCAATCGCTTTCACGTGCGCATCGACCTGACCGTGCCGGGAGAGGAGATTGTCATCGCGCACGAAGGCGGCCTGCATGCCACGGCACAGGACGCCGAATCCATGAAAGCCACCAAGGCCGGAGAGGTCGGCCCCGAGCGCAAACACGCAGTAGTCGCTGTCCGCGAAGCCTTCGACCTCGCGCGACGCCGGCTGCAGGACTACGCACGACGACAACGCGGTGCAGTGAAGCGCCCATCGGCGCAGGCCCAGGGCCGCATCGCACGCTTGTTTCCGATCGACGAATACGGGTACATCGAAGCCGAGGACGGACACGAGGTGTACTTCCAGAAAAGCAGCGTGCTGAAGAACGCCTTCAAGTCGCCTGGCCGTCGGGAGCAAGGTATCGTTCGTCGAGGAAGCCGGCGAGAAGGGGCCGCAGGCCAGCACGGTGAGGCTCTTGCATCCTCACCGGCGCGGACCGTCATCGTCTGCCGCTGTCGAGCCTGCGGCGAGCTGAAGGCTCGGATTTCCGCGCCTCCCGAAGAGTCGCGACCACCTCCTCGTCCGACACCTGGGAAAAGTCGCGGAAGTGATACCCGATCGCGTACAGAAGGTCCGGCGTCTCGAGGCAGGCGACTTCATCCGCTTCCCGACTGATCAGCCGCAACGCCTCCGAGGACGCCACGCCCGTCGCGGCAATGAGCCGCGCAGGATGCCTGGCCCGCACCGCCCGCAGCGCCGCGATCATGGTCGAGCCCGTCGCAATCCCGTCGTCGAGGACGATCGCAATCCGACCGGCGGCGTCAATGGGAGACCCCGCGGGAAGGTACATCTGACGCCGCCGACGCAGTGTTTCCAGCTGAACCTGCTTTTCCTCTTCGAGATACGGCTCGTCCCACAAATCGCGAGTATCGGGGTCCAGATACACGGCGCCGGTTTCGCCGATCGAGCCGATCGCCAGTTCCGGGTTGTTCGGAGCGCGCAGCTTGCGGACGAGCACGACGTCCAGCTCGCCGTCCAGTCCGTCGGCAAGTATCTTCCCCATCGGAACCGCCCCGCGAGGAATGGCCAGCACCAGGGGGTGCTGGCCTCGGGTATTGCTCCAAACGGCGGACGAGGAGCCGTCCCGCCTCGGCCCGATTCTCAAACGCCATCGCCGACCTCCCGTCCTCGAAACCATCCCGAGCACCCCTATTGATTACAGAGAAGCGCGGGCTGGCGCCGATTTCGACAACCGTCCCATGAAATCGGTGATCACCTGCGTGAGATGCAACAGCCGATCGCCCACCAACACGACCTTCACGTTCAGCGGGATCGGTACGTAGGATGCCGTACCCATCGTCCTCCTATGAGCACTGGCTGACCGATCGACGCAAACGCCGACGGCAGGTCTGGATGTCCAGGACCTAGCGCGCGCGTCGCGCCCTTGCTGTGCACGAACAGCCGCTTCGATCTGCCCGCCCATCTCGTGCTCTTCAACCTTGCACGTGTTGTGCGACACGTCGTACAGAGCACCAGCTGGGCACGGGGCGCAACTTCCGCAAATGCTCGCCGCACCAGGTGCGTGATGATCTGACGGTTCGCCAGGGCGCAGTTGATCGCGGCTCACATCGCCCGAGATACTCCTGCGCCGTCAGGCGAGTTGATCGGCGCGCACGCGAGCTCGCGATCCTTGATATCGATCCCGTAGTTCGGCACCGCATACGCGAGCCTCTTCAAATAATCCGTGCCGATCTGATGCCCGAGGCCCCTCGAGCCGCAGTGCCGATGCTCACGACGACATCGCCTTCGCTGAGCCCCATTGCCGGCGCGATTGCCTGATCGAAGATCTCCGACAACCTGCTGCACTTCGAGGTAATGGTTTCCCGACCCGAGCGTGCCCATCTCGTCGTGTTGACGCTGCTTCGCCGTGATTCGGACACGTTGTCAGGTTGAGCGCCGGCCATGCAGCCATGCTCTTCGATCCGCTCGAGGTCAGCTGCTGGTGCCGTAGCCCCGTTCCACCGCCCACCGAGCTCCGCCGGTGAGCATCGCGTTCAGCTGCGGCGGTGTCGAGATGGAGCCGCCCGACGCTTCCGACGCCTGCGGGCACGCTCGCGCGACAGTTCGTCCGCCAGACGCTTCTTTAACGGGCTCCACGTCCCTGGCGCATGAGCCCGGTATTCAGTAGACGCACGCCGCACGAGATATCGAACCCCACGCCGCCGGCGGACACGACTCCGCCTCGATCGGCGTCGAAGGCCGCCACGCCGCCGATGGGAAACCCGTAGCCCCAGTGCGCATCGGGCATCGCGTACCGAGGCCCGCTCGATCCCGCGCAGGGTCGCCACGTTCGTCACCTGCTCGTAGACCTTCGCGTCCATGTCCTGCACCAGCGCCTCGCTGGCATAGATGATGCCCGGGACGCGCATCTTGCCGTGCCGCTCGATCCACCATTCCACGTCGGATTTGCGAGTCAGAAGCGACAGGTCCATCGAGGTGTTCCTTCGCAATCTCAGCCCTCACACGTCGACGACGCACTGGGCCAGCCAGCGACCATCTGCCAGCTGTTCCACGCGAAGAGCCGTGTAGGTGGCGCCCTTGATTTCTACGGCGGGCTCGTGCCGAACACGGTCGACACTCTCGCCCCAGGCCGTGCCATGCAGCCGAAAGCCCTCAATGCTCACCGCAAACGTTCGAAACAGCACGCGGCGGGTGGCCATCTCGTACACGAGCGCATTCAGCCAATCGGCGAGGAGAATCTCGTCGTCCGGCGCTTCGCAGGTCACCTCGACGCTGACGTCCGGACGCACCGCTTCGAGATCTGTGACGACGCTGGTCAAAGCGAGAGCAATTTGCTCGAACGCGGCTTCTTTGGTCGGTCCCATGCCTCGTACGCCGATGTCGGCGCCGTGGGCGAAGTGCTCCCAGGTCGATGAGGGGGCGAAACGATCGAGCTTCGTCACGAGGTCGGCGCCGCTCTGACGCATTTCGGCCAACGCGCGAGCCGCGTCATCGTCGTTAACACCGGCAATGGCGTCGCCGAGCACGGTAACCATCAAGCCGGCCGACCGCGCGTCCAGTACCGAATGCTTGACACCGTAGTCGGTCGCAAGGCCGCCAATGTAGAGGCGAGCGATGCGACGATCCCGCAAGTCCTCGAGGAGCGACTTGCCCTCTGGCGTGCGGCCCTCGAAGGCCGAATGGCCAGGCTTCTCGGGATCCACACCCTTCGTAATCATGACGGCGTTTGGGGGCAATCGAAGCCGGGAATGAAAGCGGGCGCCGTTCGTGTCCTGGACGCAATGTGGCGGCCAGGGGCCACCGTACGGCTTGAAGTGAGTGGTAACTGCCGGATGCCAGTCGCGTGACGCATAGACGGTTAAGCCGTTCGCAACGGCGTCATCGACGTATCGATTGATCGCTTCAATGACGCGATCGCCGTTAGGGACCGCCAGCGCCCCACCGGGACAGAAGTCGTTCTGCACGTCGACGAGGAGGAGTGCGGCGCGATCCCCTCGAATCACCGAGGTACCTGGTCGGGCTCGTACTGGTGACGAAGGGCGGCGCCCGCCTTCTCGAGTGCCGGGCTGAGCTCCACGGCATAGGGCGGACTCGACGGCTCGAGGCCGCGCACGCGCGGCGGCAGGCGCCGCATCTCTTCGCCGGCATGCGCGCGCGCCGCCTCCAGCGAGAAATCTCGCCACTTCGGCAGACGGCGCACGAAGAGACTGAACACGGCGACTTCGCCCATCCCCTCCTCGAGATAGGCCTGGAGCATCGTGAGCTCGTACAGGTCAGTGACCAGGGCAGGGCTGAATAGGGGCGGCTTTGCGGAGAGTGGCTCGCTCATGATGATGTGTGCTTCATCATCCTAGCGCGGCCAGCGCGCTCGATCTCAGATCAACGCGGCTGTGGCCTCCGTTCCTTGAGCACAAACCACGCTGTCCCCGCGACGATGCCGGCCCAGAACAACCAGGCGGGGAAATATTCGGGCTCGAGCTGATCGATTGCGGCCGGCGATTCGACTAGGAATGCCACGATGATTAGGAAGACGGACGCGGCGAGAACGCCCGCGTCCACCCAGCCGAGGCGTCGCACGCGCTCGGGCGTCCAAAACAACCGACTGCCAGCGAGCACGAAGACCGTGGCGACCGAGGCGGGCGCCCAGACCGGCGCGACCCATGGCCGCGGAATCAGGAATAGCACGTCCCACGTACGAAGACTGCCGGGCCATCCCGAGACAAGATTGAGGACGACATAGTACGTCAGGTCCCAAATGCCGAACCCCACCAGGAATGCACCAGTCCTGGTGGCGGGGCGGCGACCCGCCAGCCATGCGACCGCGGCAAGCATCAAGATGGTGCAGGCCTCGCGCACGATTTCGATGGTCACGAGATGATTCGGAATGGACACCAGGGTGGCCGGCAGCTGCGTCAGGTCACCCAGGCTCCGCAGGGCGGCCTCGCCCGAGAAGGAAATCTCCCGCAGGTACACAACAACCGACGCCTCAAGCCAGCCGAAGGCCAAGGCGAACACCCACAGGCTTGTATACGCGGCTATCCGGTCAGGTACTGCCACATCGATACTCCAGCTTGCGGGAACCCTGACCGGATGACCAGGTCGTTTACGCCGCTATCCTCCTGATCTAGCCCCTGGAAAAATCGGCCCGCACGTATGTGCCCGTATCGGTCACTCTGAGGAAGCCCATTCCAACGAGACTTCGAAGCACCAGGTCGCAGGTGCCGGAATCGAGGCTCCAGAGACGCTGCACCTGGTTTCTGGTCAAGTGGAGGCCAGGAATTTCGAGATACTCAGACTGGATCAGGTGGAGCCAGTCCTCGAGTGAGCTCTGGCCTGCCCCTATCCCCACTTGCTTCGACCACGATTCATACAAAGAAACCGAATGCTGACCACTCATTACTTGCCTCCCCCGCCTGTAGAGAAGCGAGAACTGGTCAACCCGCGAGCAATCGCCGTACCAGACAATCCGCAACAAAGAGATGTGGGTCGAAGGGGTAGCGGGCGTGCTTGGCGGCACGCGCATCACGTCAGTGCGGGCGCGATTCGTACGCCTGCTGAACCAGCATCGGGAGCCCGCGCATTTCCAGCGGTTTGTTCAAGACGCAATACGCGCCGAGCCGCTCCGCGCCGGCAACGACTTCGGGGGTGCCGAACGCGGTCATCATCACAATCGTACTGCCGGGAGCGATTCGCCGAATCGTTTCCAGCAGTTTCAGATTGTTCGAGTCTGGAAGACGATAGTCGAGCAAGATGACGTCCGGTGGAGGTGCCTCTGAGAGCCTCTCCAGCGTTTGTTTGGCGTCGGCGGCTTCCGTGATCGTATGCCCTTCATGGCCCAAGGTCTCGGCCATGGACCAGCGAATCAGCGGCTCATCGTCGACGATCAGGATGTGAAGAGACGGGGATTTTTTCGCCATTTGCGGGAAATTCCACCCTTGGACGTCTCGCGCCTGATCAGCCGGCCCAGGTTGCCCTGCTGCAGAGTTCACGTTTTTTCGCTCCCCAGGAAGCCACAGTACTTCACTTCTACAAAAGTCGGACCAACCGGCAACGCGAGCATAGCCCGCGTCAGGTCGCGGCGGGGATTTGGATGGTGACGGTTGTGCCGCCACCAGGGGGGCACGTGAGCTCGATCGTCCCGGAGTGGGCTTCGATAATACGCTTGGCCGTCGCCAGACCGAGCCCGGTACCTCGCGACTTCGTCGTGAAGAACGGGACAAACACCTTCTCGCGAACTTCCGGAGGAATCCCTGGGCCGCTGTCCTGGACCGTGATCTGACAGCTGCCGCCCTGTGCGGTGACCGACACAACGATGACACCTTGTCCCTGCATCGCGTGCGCGGCATTCACCAGCAGGTTCAAACAGACGATCTTCAGGAGCTCGGCATCAGCCATGACGGATGGAGCCGAGCCCCGGATCTCCACTCGGACGCCGCTCGAAGCGGGGTCCGCAGCCAGCAGAGTGGCGGTTGCGCGGCAAATGGCGCTGAGATCGACGGCCGCGAGACGCGGCTGCGGAGGCCGCGAGAAGAGCAGCAGATCTTTCATCAGCTCGTTCAGGCCGTCGATGCGGGTGACGATCTCTCTGGTGACGGTTGCGTCGCGGCTGCCGGCAGGCAGGCGGCTGCCAATCACCTCAATGGCCCCTCTGATGCCAGCCAGCGGGTTGCGTATCTCATGGGCAACGACGGCTGCCATTTCCCCAAGTCTGGCCATCGATGCCTGCTCGCGAAGCCGCTCCTCCATGGTCACCCGCGTGCTCAGGTCGTGCAGGATGCCCGTGAACCGACGTTGACCGTCGACGGTCATTTCTCCGATCGACAGTTGGACCGGAAACCTGGTGCCATCCCGACGAAGGGCGTCGACTGCCCGACCGATTCCGATGACTTTCTTCTCGCCAGTCGCAAGGTAGCGGGCGAGATAAGCATCGTGGTTGTCGTGATCAGGAGCGGGCATCAGGATGTTGACGTTCCGGCCGGCAACCTCCTCCTCGGTATAACCGAACAACCGTTCCGCCGCAGGATTGAACGATTCGATCGTGCCCCTTGCATCGATCACGATGATGGCATCGACCGCAGATTCGACGATGGAGCGCCAGCGTGCCTCGCTGGTTCGTAGTGCAGCCTCCATGCGCTTCCGGTTCGCGATGTCTCGCGCAATCGTCGACGCGCCGATGATATGCCCGCCGCTGTCGCGGATCGGCGACACCGTGATCGACACGTCGATGACGTGACCGTCTCTGGTCCGGCGTACGGTTTCGTAGTGCTTGATCCGCTGGCCCGATCGTATCTGAGTGAGGATTCTTGGCAGCTCGTCCGCGCGATCTTCAGGAAACAGCAACGCGATCGAACGGCCCTTGACCTCGCCGGCCGCGTAGCCGTAAAGACGCTCGGCGCCGCTGTTCCAGGCGAGAATGACGCCGTTCCAGATCCTTGGCAATGATCGCATCGTCAGAAGACTCGACCAGTGCCGCGAGAATTCGGCTCGCCTCATCGCCCGGATGGAACTCGCCGCGATCGATCATCTCCCGCGCGTATCCTTCTCGTTCTCGAGACAGATGAATTCCATGAGCTCGGTGTCGGGCAGCAGCGCCACCTCGACCGTAGCGCCCCACGGCTTGGTGTAGGCCTTCGGATCGTCGATGGTGATCTGAATGTCCATGTGGCCGAAGTCCTTCCGTCGGAAGCGCGTCGTCACATGCAGCGCGTCGGTCGAAGGCTTGCCGAGCTGATCGAGCCAGACCTTGCCGTTGAACCCTCGACTCTCGACGACGAGCGTGTCGCCGTCCCAGGTCGCGGTCGAATAGCCGTGCCAGGTCGGCGTGACGTCGGCGTGAGGCAGGAATCTCCGGCCATCGGTAAAGGCCTGCCACCAGAGATTGAACGCTTCGTGAACGAAGAAGATGATGCCGGGCGTCTGGACGATCCGCCAGGGCGCGGGCGCCAGAAGCACCTTCGGAACGCCCTGCGGCAGGCAGTTCGCGTCGGGTTCGACCTTCCAATGCAGCCCGGCTGCCCGTTCGTCGTAAAGCGTTTTGGCCCATGGCTGAAAGGGAACGTCTTCCTTCAGATCCTTCGCAAGGTTGCGGAGATACCCCAGCGGCGGATTCCAGACACCTGACAGATCGGGCCTGCCATCGGCAAGACGCGGCGTTGGTGCTGAAAGGTCGAACTTGCCGTCCGTTGTGCGCGGCACAGACGCGGGCGGAACGTTCGCCCACTGCGCGAACGCCGGCGCGGACCACAGTATCGCCAGGATGAAAGACAGGATCGTTTTCATGGCGCCTCTCTCCAGAAATGCGTCGAGCGCAGTCGATTATGCGCCATAATTGGTGCTGTAAACACCGGGTAACGCAGGCTAGAGGTGACGATGAAACGAGTGAGCGTGCTGTTTCTCACAGCCTTCCTCAGCAGCTGTTCGAGCCCCGCGGACGCACCGAAATCCTCGACGGAAACACCAAAGACGACCGACGCCAAGACATCCGACGCAAACGGCAACGAGGATACACAGCCGCCGGCGTACGAGTCGGCTCTTCCCGAGGACATGCGCTCAATCGTGAGCCAGCCGTTTACCGGCGACTTCGACGAGATGGTCAAGCGGAGGCTCATTCGCGTCGGCGTGTCCTTCAATCGCACGTTTTACTTCATAGACCATGGCGTGCAACGGGGCCTGGCTTATGAGTACGTCGGGCTCTACGAGGACCAGCTGAACGCCAGACTCAAGACTGGGAACCTCAAGATTCACGTGATTTTGCTGCCGATGACGCGCGATGCCTTGTTTCCAGCCCTCACGTCCGGCAAGGTTGATCTGGTCGTGGCGCAGCTCACGGTCACGCCCGAGCGGCAGAAGGTCGTGGACTTCACGCAGCCCACGCGCCGTAATGTCGATGAGGTCATCGTCACGGGCCCCGGCGGACCGTCTGTCACATCGGCGGACGACCTGTCTGGACAGGAGGTCTTCGTCCGCAAGACGTCCAGCTACTACGCGAGCCTGGTCGCGCTCAACCAGAAACTGGTTATGGCAGGCAGGAAGCCGGTCGCAATCCAGGAAACGTCCGAGAGTCTTGAAGACGACGACATTCTCGAGATGGTCAATGCGGGCCTCATTCCGGTAACGGTGGTGGACAACTACCTCGCAGATTTCTGGAAGCAGGTGTTCACGGACTTGAACGTGCATAGCGCCGTCGCCTCTGCGGACCGGCGGCGATCTTGCCGTCGCGATCCGCAAGAACAGCCCGAAGCTCGCTGAGGAACTGAACCGCTACATCGCCCGCCAGGGCTTGAATTCCGCTATGGGGCAGGCACTCAACAAACGGTACCTGCAGAGCACGAAGTACGTCCGGAATGCGGCATCAGAGGCAGATCGGAAGAAGCTTCTCGCGATGATTACGCTGTTTCGCAAGTACGGCGACCAGTACGACTTCGATTACCTGCTGATGGCGGCGCAGGCCTACCAGGAATCGCGGCTTGACCAGGACGCCAGAAGCCAGGTCGGTGCCATCGGAGTCATGCAGTTGATGCCCGATACCGGGAAGGAGCAGAGAGTCGGCGATATCACCCAGCTCGAACCGAACATTCACGCCGGCGTCAAGTACATGCGGTTCATGCGCGATGAGATCTACAAAGACGAGCCGATGGACGAGCTGAACAAGAACCTGTTTACCTTCGCGTCCTACAACGCCGGGCCGGGCCGGCTCCGGCAGCTGCGGCGGGAGGCCGAGCGGCGTGGACTGAACGCCAATGTCTGGTTCGGCAACGTGGAACAGATCGCGTCCGAACGCATCGGGCGCGAGACGGTCACCTACGTCAGCAATATCTACAAATACTACGTGGCCTACCGCCTCGTCGTCGATCAGGCGGCGCGGCGAAAAGACGCCAAAGAGGCGTTAGGGCACAGCTAGGAACAGCTGGACCGTCAGCTTCGATCGTAGAACGCCGGCGGCTCGATTCCGAGCGCCCTCAGATAGACGTAGCCCTGCCCGCGGTGGTGAATCTCGTTGTCGATCACGTAGAGAATGAGATCGTACACGACGCCCGGGAACTGCCCGAAGGCGGTCGTCGTCTCCGCAAATCGCTGAACGGGAATCTTCGACCACAGCTCGTCAAGCTGCTTCGTGCTCTCGTCCCAGAGGCGAAGAATCTCCGCCTTCGGCTTCGGGTCGCGGCCGCTCGGAGTGCTCCATTCCCCTGAGACCACGCCGCGCACCATCGGAACGGCCATCGAGAGCATCTCGAGCGCCAGCGCGCCGAATGGCCGCATGCCGCCAACCGAAAACCCGAAGAGCTTGTCATCCGGGAACGCAGCGATGACGCGCCGCGACAGCCGACGATGACCCTGCCAGTGCGCCAAAAGCGCGGCAGGACCGATGAACGTTGCGGGTGTTGCAGGAGTTGGGGTCACATGAGCCTCCACTTCGATCGCCTCACACCGGCGAGCGCGCTTGTGCCGGCGGTCATTATGACTCGGCAATCGGAACGGGACGCCTTGAAAATGCAGCCGCTGCAACTGATAATGCCGCGAAAGGACCACAGATGCCGACGCGACTTCCACCCGGAGTGAGCCGGTCAGACTTTTCACAAGCACTCGCCCAGTTCGAGGCTGCGGTCGGCAAGGAATGGGTGTTCTCACGTGATGAAGACGTCGACCTGTACCGCGACGCCTACTCACCGTTCTGGCACGAAGAAGAAGAACCCATCCCCTCGGCCGCCGTTGCGCCCGATCGCGTCGAACAGGTTCAGCAGGTGGTTCGAATCGCGGGCAAGTACAAGATTCCGCTCTGGACCATTTCCACCGGCAAGAATCTCGGCTACGGCGGCTCCGCTCCCAAAACCTCCGGCAGCGTCGTCCTTGATCTGAAGCGGATGAACCGCATCCTGGAAGTCAGTGACAAGAACCATTACGCGCTGGTCGAGCCTGGCGTCAGCTATTTCGATCTCTATCGCTACATCCAGGAGAAGGGCCTGAAAGTCTGGATTGATCCACCTGATCCGGGCTGGGGCAGCCTGATAGGGAACGCGCTGGAGCGGGGCGGTGGCTATACGCCCATGCGCGACCACTTCGACGCCCATTGCGGCATGGAGGTGGTGCTGGCCAACGGCGAGATCGTGCGCACGGGTATGGGAGCGCTGCCCGAGACGAAGACGTGGCAGCAGTACAGGTACGGCTTCGGGCCGTACGTCGACGGCCTCTTCTCACAGTCCAACCTCGGAGTCGTCACGAAGATGGGGTTCTGGCTGTACCCGGAACCCGAAGCCTACTTTTCGGGCTCTGTCATGGTGCCGAAGCACGACGACATCTACGCCCTCGTGGAAGCATTCGCCCACCTGGCGAACTCAGGCATTGTCCAGGGCACCACCAGCGTGCTGAGGACGGTGGACTTCGGTCCGCCCGATCCGAATCTGGCTGCCGTGCGCGTCGGTGCGTCAACAAGCGACCTCGAGCGATACGTGGCCCAGAAGGGGCTCGGCTACTGGAGTGTGGATCTCCCCTTCTACGGTCCCGCCAACGTCATCGCCGCCCAATGGGAATTTGCGAAGAAGAAGCTGTCCACGATACCGGGGGTCACGTTCCGGGACGGCGCGTCTTATCGATTTCCACTGAGCGCGGCCGAGCTCGAAAAGATTCCAAACCCCGTCCCGATCGGCGTGCCGAGCCTGACAACGTTCGCCATTGGAGGGCCGCGCAGCCAGGGACACATGTGGTTTTCTCCGATCATCCCGATGACGGGCGACGCAGTGGTCGAGGCGACCAAAGTGTTCGATCAGGTCTACAAGGATCTCGGTTCGCCGACGGGAGCGCTCCCGGGCTTCCCCATCTGGTCGTTTTTCGCCCGCGCGTTCGTGATCATCTATTTCTTCCCCATCGAACACGACGTGGAGAAGAACCGGAAGAATCGGGAGATCTTCAGGCGGTTGGTGCAAACCGCGGCCGAACACGGATGGGGCGAGTACCGAACCCACATCGCGTTCATGGACGACATCGCCGAAGCCTACTCGTTCAACAACCACGCCCTCCGGCGCCTGCACGAAACGTTGAAGGACGCATTGGACCCGAACGGCATTCTGGCTCCCGGCAAGAACGGCGTGTGGCCCAGGCGCCTGCGAAAGGCCAACGCATGAAGAGTCTCGTCGTCCTCGCGTTCGTGATCGGCACTGCGTCAACGTGGCTGGCCAGGAACCGGCCATGGAGGGGGGCCGGCAGGTGTACGAGAAGTGGTGCACCCCGTGCCACGGGTCGGGTGAAGGTAAGCCCGGCACCATAGCCGCCGCTGCACTCTACAAAGGATCAAAGCCGGCGGTACTCACCGAACGGACTGACCTCACCCCGGCAGCGATCAAGACCGCCGTCCGATCCGGAGTGTTCGTCATGCCGAGATTCCGCAAGACCGAGGTGACCGATGCGGAGCTCGACGCGATCGTGAATTATCTGACCCGTCGCTCGGAGGCGAACGCAAGTCCAGGTCAGGCGGCCTTCGCCGTGCGCTCCTGGGACGAGCGCGGCCGCACCAGCAACGTCAGAACGAATCCCACCGCCAGCAGACCCGCCAGAACCTGCAGCGGCGTGTCGTAGATGTGAATGCGATCGGCTCCGGGAGGCAGTGCGGCCTTCGCGCGGTTTGAGAGTTCGGTGATGATGACCGGGCCCACCACCGCGGCCGCGCTCCAGGCCGTCAGCACCGCGCCGTGAATCGCGCCCACGTTGTCAGGGCCGAACAGGTCCGCGAGAAACGCCGGAATCGTCGCGAATCCTCCGCCGTACATCGTGAATACCACGAACAGGCTCGCCTGAAAGAGTCCCCAGCTTCCGCTCGCTGCCAGGCCGGGGATGACCAGAAACAGCCCGACCTGCACGACGAAGAAGATGACGTAGGTGTTACGCCGGCCGATGTAGTCGGACATCGATGCCCAGAAGAAGCGGCCGCCAGCGTTGAACAGGCTGATCAGCGAAACAACCGCGGCCGCCTGGATCGGGGTGCGGCCGAACATGTCCTGCATCATCGGCGATGCCTGCGCCAGGATGCCGATGCCGGCCGTGACGTTGATGAACAGCATGCCCCAGAGGAGGTAGAACTGCAGCGTCTGCACGGCCTGATTTCGCGTCAGGCTTTCGACGGTGCTCGTCTTCGATGGCCCCTCCCAGCCCTCCGGCTTCCAGCCGGGCGGCGGCCGGCGCAGCAGACGCGCGCCGACAATCATGATGACCAGGTACGTTACGCCCAGGGCCATGACTGTCCGGGCCACACCAATCCGATCCATGAAGAACACGTTGAAGTACCCGGCAAGGAACGCACCGCCGCCGAAGCCCATGATGGCCATTCCCGTCGCCATCCCGCGGCGATCCGGAAACCATTTGACGAGCGTACTGACCGGCGAAATGTAGCCGAGGCCGCAGCCGATACCACCGACGACCCCCATGCCGAGAAAAACCAGGGCCGAAGACCGGACTGCCAACCCGACACCGCCGATCACAAGCCCGGTGCCGAAGAACAATGCGGCGGCCGTCGCGGCTACGCGTGGTCCTCGTCGCTCGACCCACGGACCGCCGAACGCCGCACTCAGGCCGAGCAGGACGAGAGCCGTGGTGAACGTCGTGTACGGCGGACTGAACCACCACCTGGCATCGGGAAGCAGTCCCTGAATCGGCCGATTGAACGTGCTCCATGCGTAGACGGACCCGATGCAGATGTGGACAGCAACCGCCCCTAGAGGAATGCGCCAGCGTCCCGAGGTCATGGATGGCGCCCGGATTATACGATGCCGTGCTTGACGCGCCAGGCCGGTCGGGTTGTACTCGGCCCATGCTGGGCCTTCTTGTTGCCGCACTCGGTGGCGCCGCCGTAGGACTGGAGCGCCAGTGGTCTGGCCACGCCCAGGGTCCGACTGCACGGTTCGCAGGCTTTCGCACGTTCACGATGCTCGGGGCGCTCGCTGGCATCAGCGGACTGCTCTGGACAAGGGGAGCAACGACGCCTGCCGCGATTCTGCTTGGCGGTGCGGTGGCGTTGACGGTCGCCGGCTACGTCGCGGCGAGCCGACACGACGTCGAAGGCACGACTGAGGTGGCGGCAATGATCGTCCTGGCAGCCGGCGTGCTGGCCGGCACGGGTTTCCTGCGGACGGCCAGCGGCATCTTCGCGGTCCAGGTGCTCCTGCTCGTCGAGAAATCGCGGCTGCACGCGCTCGTGCAGCGGATTAACGACATCGAACTTCGAGCGGGCGTCCGCTTCGGCGTCATGGCGCTTGTCGTGCTGCCGCTGCTGCCCGAAGGACCGTATGGACCTCTTGGCGGCATACGCCCCCGGGAACTCTGGGCGCTCGTCCTCTTCTTCACCGGCCTGAGCTTTCTCGGCCACGTGATGCGTCGGATGCTCGGCGCAGGGCGCGGCTATTTCATCAGCGGTCTCGCCGGCGGTCTGGTCTCTTCGACCAACGTCACACTCACATTCGCGCGAACGAGCCGGAACGAGCGCCCGATGGAACGAGCGCTCGCGTTCGGCGCAGTTGGCGCCAATGCGATGCTGTACGCTCGGGTCTTTGCGGCGATTGCCGTGCTGAATGGGCGCCTGCTGCTGCCCCTGGTCCAGTACCTGGCGGCGCCGGCGATCATTGGAGTGGTTGCAAGCGCGGTCGGCGCGTGGAGAACCAATCTTGATGCCCCGGGCGCTTCAGCCGAGTCGACTCGGAATCCGCTGCACTTTCGCGCCGCGATCCAGATGGCCGCCCTCTTCCAGGCGGTCTTCATGTTCGTGTCTCTCGCCCGCGAAACCTGGGGATCGACCGGCATCCTTTCCACCGCGGCCGTGCTGGGACTCACCGACGTGGATGCGCTGACGCTGTCGATGTCAAAGGCCGCTTCCGTACCCCCACACACAGCGGCGCTGGCCATCGCGATCGGTGTGGCGACGAACAACGTGCTGAAGATGGCGCTCGCGTTCTTTCTCGGATCGGCGAAGTTCCGGACAATCGTGGGAGGAACCCTGGCAGTGATGACGGTTGCGGCGGCCGCCGCCCTGTTCCTGGTCAGGTGAAGGTAGTTCAGCGTCGACCGGCTCCGTCGAGCAGTTCGTAAATCCGTGTCACACCAATAAGGGGAACGCCGGGACCCTGAATGGCCGGAATGTGCTCCCGGTGCCTGGTCAGATCGATGCGCCTGGCAGCCTCCTCCGCCGAAACGCCCTGCTGCTTCATTTTCCCGACCTCGCTCCACACGTCCCGCAAGTAGGCCTGAAAATAGTCAATCTTCACCCGGTCAGTGAACGCCTCTCCGTGGCCGGGGAGGACCGTGGTGAAGTCGAGCTTCTTCAGCTCGTCGAGGGATGTGACCCAGTCGTTGACGAACGCGTCGCTCATGTTCGAGAGCCCCGCCGTCAGAAAGTCACCCGTGCACACAATCTTCTCCTTCGGAAGAAACACAACGACGTCTCCCGCGGTGTGGCCCCGGCCGAGGAAGCGTATCTGGATTTCACGGCTGCCCCGATACAGAGTCATCGCGCTTGTGAGCGTGACGTTCGGCACCGTCGGCATGAGTTCCCTCTGTGACGCCAGGTTGTTCTGGGCGGCTCGGAGTTGGCCTTGCAACGTGAACTTCTTGGCTGGATCTGACTCCGCGGTTGCGCGTTTCTCGAGGTCCTCGATCTGTCGCGGCAAGCCGTCCAGATAACCCTTGTACAGCGGCATGGTCAGCGACCGGTTCCCCAGCAGCATCTGGCGCGTGAACTCGTGGCCGATGATGTCGGCGCGGCCCTCAAAGATCTGGTTGCCGTGCGCGTGGTCGAAATGAAAGTGCGTATTGATCACGTAGCGGACCGGCTTGTCGGTCAATTCCTTCAGCTCATCGAGCAGCACCCATGCGGCGGCAGGCGACACGTGATCGTCGACCACCACGACGTCGTTCTCATTGACGATGATCGACGAGTTGCCGACCACAGCGAGACTGCCGGTGCCGACGGCGTGGTACACACCATCTGCGACTCTGTTGAATCTGAATGCCTTTCCCGCATGGCTCGTCCCCAGCGGGACGCGCTGCGACTGCGCAGTCGATCCAAGCTGGAAAACGGTGACGGCCACCAGCACCGCACCTGTGACAAGCGCCAGCACAACTCGCATCGTTATCCTCCCACCACCGCTACGCTTCCGCTTCCGACCGTCCGACAGCTCACAGATTGTAGTCGCTCGACGTCCAGGCTAGTGTTGCTGTTGGGACACCACCCTGCGTACGCCTGGCCCACCCGGCTGCGGTTAGAGGCCTGCTGTGACGGCTTTGACACTCGACGAGAACACGCTGTTTCTGGCGACAGCCGATCTGCTCGTTGTGGTTCATATCGCTTTCGTGCTCTTTGTCGTGCTGGGGGCTCTGCTCGTGCTGCGCTGGCCGCGTCTCGTCTGGGTGCACGTGCCAGCTGCGGCGTGGGGCGCTGCCACCGAATTCATGGGCTGGATCTGCCCACTGACTCCCCTTGAAAACCATCTTCGACAGAGAGGCGGGGCCGCCACCTATCAGGGCGAGTTCATCGAGCAACATGTCCTGCCGCTGCTCTACCCTGCGCATCTGACGCGTCAGCGTCAGATCTGGCTGGGCTGCTTCGCCGTCCTGATCAACCTGTTTCTGTACCTGGCGCATCATCCGCATACCGTCGAAATAGAAGCGCGCAGACCGAACGGGGCCCGACCTTAAGAATCGCGGTCGGACAACATCTATTCGAGATCTGGAGGTGCCGTTGAAGCGGGTTGATTCTTCGAGACGGACGTTTCAACCTGAGGCAAAGCGCGCCGACGAGCCTTCTTGCCGGCTTTTGCTGTCGTGTGCTCGCGCGCCTTGCCCGACGCCTTCACGGGCGCGGCGCCTGGCAGGGGACGCCGATTGGCCGGGTCAACGTGCTCGCGGTGCCGAATGAAGGCCTTGACGATTTTCAGCGCGGCCCGCGCCTCCCGCTCTGTCCGCCGGCCCCTGAAGTACGACGCGAGCTCCCGATTGGCGCGCAGTACCTCCTGATCGCGGATCTCGTCGTCGGCGTGATTCGGGCGGGGACTTCGCTTACGTGTTGGGCTCATCGACTGGAGTCCTCAGACTCCCACCGGTTGACCCACAGATGGTAACACCGATGAGATCGAGCACCGCTAGAGGGAGTGCGTCACGTGCGTGGGCGGATGTTGCCGCCCAGCGTCCACGACTTCCCGAATCGTGTCGACAATCAGCTTCGGTTCGTCGTACTGCACCCAATGACCGCTTCGAGGTGCAGTACGGTGCCGACCGCGCGAGGACTGCCCAGAAAGCGCACGGTGCGATGCGATCACCTCCGGTGTTTGATCTCCACTCGAAATGACGACAAGTGGAATGTCCCCTAGCGGGCCGATCTGCGCCACTGCTACAGTTGCGTCTTCGAGTGCGCTCAGGTGATCGGCCAGCGCGCGAAAGCATTTTGGTTGGCACCATAGAGCTGCCACTACAGGAAGGGTTTCCAGGGGCAGTTTTCGAACCTCTCCCACCAGTCGTTCGAGCGTGTGCGCCACTGTCGGACCGAACACCTTGATGAAGTAACGTGGGGCGGCCGGCACTCCGCCCGTCAGCAGCGCGAGACACGCGCGAACGACACCAAGACGCGCCAGAAGCGCACCGAGACGCGCCAATTCCACCCCGCCCCGCAGCAGACGTGTCTGCCGACGGTTCATCGACATCCACTCGCTTGGCGGATCCACCAGGATCAGGCCGTCCACGTCAAGGGGATGCGCAGCGGCGTACGCGAGAGAAACGAACGCACCAAACGAGTGACCGACCAGCACACAACGGGCTGCACAGTCCATCCTTGTGAGCAGCACCCGGAGCTCGCTGACCATGTGTGCGAGCGTCCGGGGAGCGACTGACGCGTCGCTCCAGGCCAGACCGGCCCGATCGTACGCGCACACCCGCGTGAAGCGTGCAACGGCGGGCTGGACACGGGCCCAGCTCAGCGACGACGCGGCGATGCCCGCTTCAAGGACAACGGTCGGCCTGCCTTCACCGGCGCACACGATGTGAAGACGACAGCTGCCGACGTCGACGAGTTGCCCGGGCGGTGGGAATCGGCGCGCGTTGCAAGCAAGGCCCACCGATTGGTAGATGACGCCCGCAGCAGCGAGCGCGAAGATGGCCAGGCCGACAACGACCAGCACGCTCATGGCGGCGAACACCTCAGGACGCACGGAGATCCTATCGCGTCGCCGTTTCACATTTTGGTCATTGCCTGATCAGATCTGTCGGCACCTCGGCGGCTGCGGCCAGAACCAATTGGGGCCAAGTGGTCCAAGACGTCGAAATTGCAGCCGCACAAGCGGCGGGCCGCCATGGCCTGGACGTTGCGAGCTTCGTCAACGGACGTCCATCGGAGGCGACTCATGCGTATTCCCGGCTGGCTCCGGCTCGGCCCGTTCCTCTTCGGCATCGCCGCGACGGTATCTGCGCAACCGCCCCAGGTCGGCAACTGTTCGGTCTATCCAATCGACCACATCTGGAACACGCCGATCGATCAGCTGCCCGCGGCGTCGAGCTCCGCGACTTGGGTGTCGACGATCGGGCCGGCCGCTTCACTCCATCCCGACTTCGGTGCGGGCCTCTGGGACGGAGGACCGATCGGCATCCCATACGTGGTCGTCCCCGGCACGCAGACCAAGTACACGGCGACGTTCACCTACGCGGACGAGAGCGACTTCGGACCGTACGCCGTACCGCTGAACGCACCGATTGAAGGAGGAAGCAGCAGCTCTGGCGACAGGCACGCAATAGCCGTCGACAAGGACCATTGCACGCTCTACGAGCTGTACGACGCGCACCCGCAAACGTCCTCCTGGAAGGCCGGCTCAGGCGCCATCTTCAACTTGACGTCGCACTTGCTCCGCCCGGCGACCTGGACGTCGGCCGATGCGGCGGGCATGCCGATCTTCCCCGGCCTCGTCCGCTACGACGAAATCCTCGCGGGAGAAATACGTCACGCGCTCCGATTCACGGTGCCGCAGACACGACGGGCGTATGTCTGGCCCGCACGTCACTACGCGTCCAGTCTCACCGACGCGAAGTACCCGCCCATGGGGGCGCGGTTCCGGCTCCGCGCAACCTTCGACATCTCGGGATACTCGCCGACGAATCAGATCATTCTGAAGGCGCTCAAGAAGTACGGCATGATGCTCGCCGACAACGGGTCAGCGTGGTACATCTCGGGTGCGCCGGACGAGCGGTGGAACAACGACGATCTCCATAACCTGACGAAGATCGCCGGCTCGAACTTCGAAGCGGTTGACGTCTCGCCGCTGATGATCGACCCGGATCTGGGACAGGCCCGACAGACGACGAGCGGGTCGCTACCCATTGCGCCACCGCCGCCAACCGCTCCCCCGCCACCGCCACCCACGCCGCCACCGCCGCCATCGCCGGCTCCACCCCTAGCGGTCGTCGTCAGGGTTTCGCCGACGAGCGCGACGGTTCGAGTCAATACGAGCCGTCAATTCACGGCGACGGTACAAAACACCACCAAGCGCACCGTGACGTGGCGGGTCAACAGCATCGTCGGCGGCAACTCCACGGTCGGCACCATCTCCACGACGGGCCTCTACCGCGCGCCGGTCAGTGTGGCCTCGTCGAAAATCGTGACTGTGACCGCGGTCAGCCAGGCGGACACCACGAAGTACGCCAGGGCCGTGATCACCATCGTGCGCTAGCTGGCGATTCAGTGCGCCGCCTGGTCGGGAGGCAGCGACGTCCCGCTTACGACGTACGCCGGCGTCGGAATCGGGAAGCCGGCTTCGCCAAAGGCCTCGCGAATCAGCCGGTTGGTATCGAAGTACACCTGCCAGTAGTGCGCGTTGTTGCAGTACGGACGCACACACAGCAGCGGGCCCGCGGGCGTGAACTGGAGAATCTCCACGTCGGGAGCTGGTGTCGGGAGCACGTTGGAAATCGCCGCTACCCGCCGCTTGAGCAGCTGAATGGCGGCACGGTGATCGACCGAGTTGTTGATCGTGACCGTCAGGTCGACGCGTCGATACGGGTTGGCCGAAAAGTTCTGAATGGTGTCGGAGAAAATCTTGTTGTTGCCGAGGGTCGTCTTGACGTTGTCGGGTGTGTTGAGGATCGTACCGAACATGCCAATGCCTTCGACCGTCCCTGTGACGCCACCGGCCGTGACGAAATCGCCGACCTTGAACGGACGGAGAAACACCAGAAACGCCCCCGCCGCGAAGTTCGCCAGCAGGCCGCCCCACGCCACGCCGATGGCGACGCCTCCCGCCGCAATCAATGCCGCGAACGTGGTCGTTTCCACGCCGAAGAAGCCCAGGATGGCGATGACCAGTGCGGTGTTCAGCACGATCGACAAGCCTGTCTGCAGGTAGCGCGTCAAGGTCATGTCGAGCTGCTGCTTCGCCAGCGCCCGGCCGAGCAGGCGCATCGCAAAGGCGATGAGCCAGCGGCCAACGAGCCAGAGCACGACCGCGCCGACAATCTTCCAGGCAACGGCGACAAGCGTCGTAATCGCGCCCTCAATGAGAGTGTTCACATTCATCGGACCCTCCGTTATTTCGTTCACCGCCCGCCCGATCATACTTCGCTCGCACTTCGCGATTTTTGCGTTCAGTTATACTCACCGGCCGGGGTGTGATTCCAACTATCGGCGGCGTCCACGAGGTGGCCTGGTGAACATTGGCTTTGTCGGGCTTGGAGCCATGGGACAGGTGATTGTCCCGCGCCTGCTGGCTGCAGGCCATGCGGTGACGGGCTGGAACCGGTCGCCCGATCGAGCCACTCCGCTCATCGAGCAGGGCATGCGGCGGGCCGACAGTCCCGCTGCAGTTGCCGCTCAGTCTGAACTCACGTTCTCGATCGTTACCGATGGCGAGGCGCTGAAGTCGGTCGCCCTCGGCGAGCACGGCATTCTGGTGGGCATCAAGCCGGACGGCATTTACGTCGACATGGGAACGATGCCTCCCGACGTGACGCGCGCCGTGGCCTCGGCATTCGAGCAGCGCGGACTGCGGATGCTGGATGCGCCGCTGTCCGGGAGCCCCGTGACGGTGCAGCAGGGCAACGCGTCCCTGATGGTCGGGGGCGACAAGGCCACGTTCGAACAGATCGAGCCGGTGCTCCGAGCGATCGGACCGAAGGTCACCTACATCGGCAGGAGCGGGCAGGCGGCCACCATGAAGCTCGCCGTCAACCTGCTCCTTATGGTCGAGGTCATTGCGTTTGGTGAAGCGATGGCGCTGGCGGAGAAAGGCGGCGTCGCGCGCCACGTGGCGCTCGATGCGATTCTCAAGAGCGTCACCGCCGCGCCCGTGCTTGGATACCGGGGGCCGTTCGTTCTCGAAGGCAACATGCCGAAAGTGCCCCTCGCTGACGTGACGCTTCAGCAGAAGGACATGTTGCTCGTGCTCGAGATGGCCCGGAAACTCGGCAGCCCGGTGCCGCTGGCCGCTGCCGCCAATGAGATGATGAACGCTTGCCGCGGCCTCGCGCTCGACCGCAACGACTTCGTCGTTGCGCACGAGGTCTATCGGCGGTTGGGCGGACAATCGCAATAACCATGCGACCTCTCCAGCTCTGAAGGAGCAGACTCGTGAGCGCACCCGAATCCTCGGCACTTCAGACTGCCGGTCCGAAGCTGCCGTCTTACGGACCGACGATCAAGCTCGAGCAAGCCAGGAAGGTCGCGGCGGCCGCGCTCGCGCCGGCCATCGCGAACGGCTGGACCATGGTGATCGCGATTGTGGATCCGGGTGGACACCTGGTGTACCTGGAGAAGATGGACGAGACGCAGGTCGGCAGCGTGAAGATTGCCGAAACAAAGGCCAGATCGGCTGCGTTGTTCAAACGTCCCACCAGGATTTTCCAGGATCGCCTGGCCGGCGGCGGTGCGGGGCTGCTGGTGCTGCGGCTCGAAGGCGCGATCCCCGTCGAAGGCGGCGTCCCAATTATCGTCGACGGAAAACTGATTGGCGCGCTTGGCGTATCCGGCGGATCGAGCGCGGAAGACGAAGTGTGCGCGGAAGCTGGAGCCGCAGCGCTTTAGGGCGAGGTTGCCATGCGATCGGTTTCCTTCTCGCTCGGCATGTTCCTGTTCGCGTTGGCGGGCGTGTTTCCCCTCGCGCGCCTCGCGGCGCAAGAGTCGGCGGCTCAACCCAACAGAATCTGGTCCGGCGTCTATACCGCTGCGCAGGCGGAGCGGGCGAAGGCTCCATTCACGGCGGTGTGCCGCCGGTGCCATAACGACGACCTGGGCGGAAGCGAGCGGGGCCCGGCGCTTCGAGGCGAGCGGTTCATGACCAACTGGGAAACGCAGGGGCTGAACCAGTTGTTCGCCAAGATCCGAGACACCATGCCCCCCGACAGTCCATCCAGTCTTCCTGATGCTGACTACCTCGATCTCGTCACGCTGATCCTGCAGGCGAACGGCTTCCCCACCGGCCAGGAAGCCTTGAGCAGTGACAAGCTGGGTGGGATCCTGCTGGTCGGCAAGTCGGCTGACGGATCCATGCACATTCCCAACTTCCGCCTGGTTGAAGTGGTCGGTTGCCTGGAACAGGGACCCGGAACGCTGTGGCAGCTGACGCACACGAGCGAGCCGGCCCTGACCACCGACAAAACAACGACGAGTTCGGCTGAGGCTGCGACACGTTCCCTCGGGTCGCAGACGTTCCGGCTCGTGGGCGCCGGCTCGTTCAGCCCGGCGGCACACGTAGGCCAGAAGATGCAGGCCAGGGGGCTCATCTACCGCGCACCCGACAAGGATCGCATCAACCTGGTGTCGCTGGAGATGGTCAGTCCGGGCTGTGACTCCGTGAGACACCGACTCTACATGGCAGTCGTGCTGGTGTGGCTGACGGGCTCGGGTCGCGCCGTTCCGGCGGCAGCGCCCCTGCAATCGCCACCGCCCCTCTCCATCACCACAAGCTCTTCAGCCTCCGACGTGCGCGCCGTCGTCGATCGTTACTGCGTCGTCTGTCACAACGGACGCGCCAGAACCGCGGGGCTGTGCTTGAAGGGGTGGATACGGAACACGTGGCCGACGCCGGAGAGAGTCTGGGAGAAAGTTGCCCGGAAGCTGCGCGCTCGGGGCCATGCCGCCGGTCGGTGTGCCGCGACCGGACGTCGCAGCGACGACGGCCTGGTCGCGTGGCTCGAAGCGACGCTCGATCGCGCGGCCGCGGCACAAGCCGAATCCCGGCCGCCCGGCGCTTCACCGGCTTGAACCGGGCCGAGTACGCGAACGCGATTCGTGATCTGCTCGCGCTCGACGTCGATGCCTCGGCGTCTCCTGCTGCCTCCAGACGATTCGAGCAGCGGCTTCGACAACAACGCGGACGTGCTCGGTGTCTCGCCGGCCCTGCTCGAGCGCTATCTCGGTCGGCCGCGCGCAAGATCGCGCGCTGGCGCCGTCGGGCGATCCAGAGATCGGGCCGGCAACCGAAACCTACCGGGTCCGCGGAGACATGTCGCAGGACCGTGCATCGCGAGGGCTTGCCGATCGGCACGCGCGGTGGCCTGCCCGTTCGCCACACCTTCCCGCTCGACGGCGAATACATCATCAAGGTCAAGCTGCTCGAGACCACGCTCGGTGCCGATTCGCGGCCTCGAGTACCCGCACCAGGTCGAAGTCCTGCTCGACGGGCGACCGGTCCAATTGGCGTCGGTCGGAGGCGACGCCGACTTCGCGAGCCGTCGCCAATCAACGCGACGCGACGTCGTCAATCGACGCCGCGCGGCTGACCATGCGCGTGCCGGTCAAGGCGGGGCCGCGCACGATTCGCGGCCACGTTCGTGCAAAAGACGGCTGCGGAAGGTGCGGGGCGCCTGCAGCAGTTTCGCGCGGACGACCGTCGACACGACGGACCACACCGGGCTGCCCGCACATCGAGAGCATCACCATTGAACGGACCGTTCAACGCGACGCGGACCAGGGGACACGCCGAGCCGTCGCCGGATTTTGACCTGTCAGCCGACGAATCGCGGCGGCCGAAGCGCCGTGCGCCGACCACGATCATCAGCACGCTCGCGCGCCGCGCGTATCGCCGGCCGGTCGACGCCGCGGAGTTGGGCCGGCTGATGGCGTTCTATCGAGGACGGCCGCCGCGGCGGCGACTTCGAGGCGCGGCATCGAGCGCGCGCTGCGCGCCATGCTCGCCAGCTCGAAGCTTCCTGTTCCGTGTCGAGCACGAGCCCGCCGGCGCGCGCCGGGCGCGCCGTATCGGCTGAGCGACCTCGATCTCGCCTCGCGCCTGTCGTTCTTCCTGTGGAGCAGCATTCCCGACGACGAGCTGCTCGAGGTGGCCAGCCGCGGTCAGCTGAAGAATCCGGCCGTGCTGGAGCGGCAGGTGCGCCGCATGCTGGCCGATCCGCGGTCGCAGGCGCTCGTCGACAACTTCGCCGGCCAATGGCTGCAGCTGCGGAACCTGCGGGCGTCCAGCCCCGATCAGAACGAGTTTCCCGACTTCGACGACAACCTGCGCCAGGCCTTCCAGCGCGAGACCGAGCTGCTGTTCGACAGCATCATCCGGGAGGACCGGAACGTGCTCGACCTGCTGACCGCCGACTACACGTTCGTCAACGAGCGGCTCGCGCGCCACTACGGCATCCCGAATGTCTACGGGAGCCAGTTCCGTCGCGTGACCGGTGACCGACGACACGCGGAAGGGGCTGCTCGGGCAAGGGCGCGATCCTGCTGGTCACGTCGCATCCCGATCGCACGTCGCCGGTCGTGCGCGGCAAGTGGATTCTGGACAACCTGCTGGGCACGCCGCCGCCGCCGCCGCCGGCGAACGTCCCGCCGCTCGAGGACAGCCGCGAGCGGACGAAGCCACGAACGCTGCGCGAGCAGATGGAGGCGCACCGCGCCAATCCGGTGTGCGCGAGCTGCCACAAGACTCATGGACCCGCTCGGTTTTGCGCTGGAGAACTTCGATGCGGTCGGCGCCTGGCGCACGCGCGACGCCGGCGCGCCCATCGACGCGTCGGGCCAACTGCACCGACGGCACGCACGGTGGACGGCGTCGTGACGCTGCGACAGGCGCTGCTCAAGCGTCCGGAGGTGTTCGTCGGCACCATCACCGAGAAGCTGCTGACCTACGCGCTCGGCCGCGGGCTCGACTATTTCGACGAACCGGCGGTCCGCCGCATCGTCAGACAGGCCGCGCCGCAAGACTACCGGTTTTCGTCGCTCATTCTCGGGATCGTGAACAGCACGCCGTTTACACACCGGCTCAAAGCTGAAGGCTCGGAGCTCACGAAGCAGCTCGCGTCCTCAAGCCGTAGGCCGCTTCGAAGGAGCTGCCGATGTTCATCACCAAGAATGTCGCTGCCCCGCCGGACGTTCCTCCGTGGCATGGGTGTCACCGCTGGCGTTGCCGCTGCTCGAATGCGATGGTGCCGGCGCTTGACCGCGACGGCCAGGACGGCGGCCAATGCCCCAGAAACGCCTCGGCTGCCATCTACGTTCCGCACGGCGTGATCATGGAGCAGTGGATGCCGACCACCGCCGGCGCCGACTTCGAGTTCATGCCGATCATGAAGCCGCTCGAGCCGTTTCGGAAGTCGCTGGTCGTGGTCAGCAACCTGGCGCGGCCCGAGCGAGGGGTCAACACCAACCACGCGGGCGCCGCCGTCGTTCCTGGCTCACGGGCGTGACCGCCGAAGCGGACCGACGGCCCGAACTTCCGGCTCGGCGGTCCGATCGATCAGGTCGATCGTCCAGCAGATCGGTCAGGACACGACCTTCCCGTCGCTCGAGGTGGCCACCGAAGATTTCTCACCATGCAGCTCGGCTCGTGCGCGCCCGGCTACAGCTGCGCGTATGCCAACACCCTGAGCTGGCAGTCGCCGACGACGCCGCTGCCGATGGAGATCAACCCGCGCAACCTGTTCAAGCGGATGTTCGGGGAAGGCGACAATGCCGAGCAGCGCGCTGTCGCCGGCGGCGCGTGGACCGGAGCATCCTGGACTTCGTCAGCCGAGGACCTGACGAGGCTGGAACACGGCATCGGCCGGGCCGATCGGGTCCGGCTCGACGAGTATCTCGAGCACGTCCGGGAAGTCGAACGGCGCATTCAGCAGGCCGAGCGTCAGGCCGACACGACGCTCGACGGTGCCGACCGCCCCGGTCGGCGTTCCGGAGTCGTACGACGAACACGTGGGCGTGCTGTTCGAGCTCCTGGCGTTGGCGTATGAGGCCGACCTGACGCGCGTCTTCACGTTCATGATGGCGCGCGAGCTGAGCCAGCTGACCTATCCGCACATCGACGTCGAACCTGCCCCATCACGTGCTGTCGCACCACGGCAACAAGCCCGAGATGCTGTCAGCGCACGCCACGATCAACACGCTATCATCGTCGAGTTGTTCGCCAAGTTCCTGGAGCGGCTGCGGACGACGCCGCGACGGCGACGGCTCGCTCCTCGATCACTCGATGATTCTCTACGGCAGCGGCATGGGGAACGGGAACCTGCACGCCGCCTATCCGCTGCCGCTGGTCCTCGTCGGCGGCAAGTCGCTCGTCAACGGGCAACCGGCACGTGGTGGCGAAGGCACACAGTCCGAACGCGAACCTGATGGTGAGCATGGCGCAGAAGTTCGGCGTCGAGATGCGAGACGCTTCGGCGTCAGCACGGGGACGGTCGACATCTAGAGCGTGCGCAGAGCGAAGCGGAGTCGTGACTGCGCATGCGACATCTTGGCGCTGTGTGGCTGCTGGTCTTGTGCGCCGGAGCGCGTGTGCGGCGCCGGAGCCGGCGACACGCGGCTGGTCGAGGCCGTCAAGAGCGGCAACCGCGGCGCGCTGTCAGAGCGCTGCTCGAAGCTCGCGTCGACGTGAACGCGGCGGAGGTGGACGGCACGACGCGCGCTCCACTGGGCGGTGCGCGCCGACGATGTGGAGACGGTGCGCCGGCTGCTGCGCGCGGGCGCCGGCGCGTGAAGGCGGCGAACCGGTACGGCGTGACGCCGCTCTCGGTCGCCGCGACCAACGGCCACGTCCCGATGATCGAGACGCTGCTGAAGGCCGGCGCCGATCGCCAACACGGCCTCGCCCGAGGGCGAAACGGTCCTCATGACGGCGGCGCGCACCGGGATGCCGGCGCGTCAAGGCGTTCCTGGCTCACGGCGCCAACGTCAACGCGACCGAGGGATGGTTGGGCGAGACCGCGCTGATGTGGGCCGCGGCGGAAAACCATGGGGACGTCGTCGAGCTGCTCCTCAAGCACGGGGCGAACATCGACTCGCGCTCGAAGGTCACCGAGTTCCCGAAGATTCACTTCAATGGCGCACGATGCTGTCGACACCATGGCGCAGGGCGGCTGACCGCGCTGATGCTGGCGGCGCGGCAGGGCGCGGTCGACACCGTCGTGTGCTCGCCGACAGGTGGCGCCGATCTGAATCTGACCGATCCCGACGGCACGAGCGCGCTCGTCATGGCCGATCGTCAACCGCCACAACGACGTCGCCGCGGTGCTCCTCGGAAAGGGCGCCGACCCGAACGTGGCCGACTGCCAGCGGAATGGCGGCACTGTACGCAGCCGTCGACCTGCGACCACCGGTCCGATGATCAATCGTCCGTCGCGGAAGTCAACGGGCACCGTCGACAGCCTGGACCTGGTGCGGCACGCTCCTCGAGCACGGCGCCAACCCGAACGCGCGTCTGCTCACACCGACGCTGCAGCGGTTACCACAACGGGGGCGATGCGCAGCTGACCGACGGCGCGACGCCGCTCATGAGGGCGGTCAAGTCCGGGGACCTTCGGCCATGCGCCTGTTGCTCGACACGGGCGCCAGCGCCACGCTGCCCACGAAGAACTACACGACGGCGCTGATGTTCGCCGCCGGCCTGGGGGGCGGGCGGAACCGGACCGAAAACGAAGTCCTGGAGGCGATCGCGCTCTGTCTCGAAGGGCGGCGCGGACATCAATGCCTTCAACAGCAACGGACAAACCGCGATGCACATCGCGGTCGAACGGTCCGATCGCGTTGTCAAGTTTCTGGCCGAGCACGGGGCCGGCTCGATCTCCAGGACAAGGACGGACGGACGCCGCTCGACATCGCGCTCGGTGTGAACGCATCCACGTTTCAGGGCCGGCGCGGCGCAGCGCCGGCCGTACGGCGCGAGAGCACCATCACGCTCCTGCACCAGCTGATGGACTCGCCGGAGAGGACAAAATGAACCGCCGTCACACCGCGCCCTTCTTCGTCGTCGCTTTCATGCTGGTCTTCGCCTCGGGCTACGCGCTGGGCCAGCGGCAGCCGCCGACCCAGACCGTCGGGCAGAGTGAGCAGCTCCTGCGCTCGATCGACCTGACGAACGAGCTGCAGTCGACGGCAGGGCGCCCGCTCAGAATGCGGAAGATCACGCTGCAGCCCGGTGGCGTACTGGGACTGCATAATCACGTCGACCGTCCCGCGATTACGTACCTGCTGCAAGGACAGATGACGTATCACCAGGACGGGAAGCCGGATCTTGTCGCGAACCCCGGCGACGGCTTTGCGGAAGGCCGCGCAACGACGCACTGGGCCGAAAGCACGGGAAGTGTGCCGGCCGTCTGGGTCGCCGTCGATATCCCGAAACCGTAGGCCGTCAACGAAGGATCCGGAGTCGCAGGTGTCCCAGGAGTCCCAGGAGTCTACGATGTCCACGCATTCGGTCGTGTCGAGACGACAGTTCGCCAAACTGAGCGCCGCAGCGGCGGTCGGACTCTCTGGGTCCACGCTTGCAGCCCAATCAGCGATGCATCCTCCACTGAAGTCGGAATTCTTGATGGACCTGGTATTCCGGACGTCTGCGCCAACCCCCATCGGGCCACGGGTCATCGCTGGCATCACTGAAGGCACGTTTCAGGGTCCGAAGCTCAAAGGCAAGATTGTCACGCCGGCGGGCGAATGGGGCGCAACGAGGCCTGACGGCGCGTACGTGATCGACGTGCGCCTCGAGCTCAAGACGGATGACGACGCGCTGATCTATGCGTTCTACCGCGGCATCGTGTACACGCCGCCTCCGGGTCAGGGCGAGCGCTACTGGGTAACCACCCCCGTCTTCGAAACGGTTTCTGAGAAGTACGCCTGGTTGAATCGGATCGTCTGCGTGGCGGTCGCGTACAACGTCACCAAAGACGTCGGTGACGTCGCGTACCACATCTACCAGGTTCTGTCCTAGCTACACCTTGACGCGATCGGCGACGTCCGAGGTCACTTGCGCCGACGCGAGCTTCCGCTTCAGGTACTCCCAATCCCGGCTGAAGCGGTACGAGTGTCGCGCGGGTGGCTGCGGTGACTGCGTCTCGAGCCAGCGCACGCGACCCCGGCTCCTGTTGCAGAAGGAATGCACACAGCCGACACCCGTCCAGAAGAGATCGCCGGCCCGCAGGAGATAGGGCTGGTCGTCCGCAACCGCCTCGACCTCGCCGTCGAGAATGAAATACGACTCTTCGAACGGATGATCGTGGGAGTGCGCCACGCCTCCGATCTGATACTCGACCATGAACATCGTCGACAACTGCGCGTCGAGCCGCTGGTCGACGAGCATCTTGACGGCGATGCCGCTGTAGGCGAGAAGCGCCGTCGCCATGCTGGCTGACACGCTCGGTGCATCGATGCCTGCGCCAGTCATCAGGCGCTCGAGCTCGATGTCGCCGTCTGCCAGACGGAACAGATGACGGGAGCGGGGATCACGAATATCAAGCTCACGAAGCTTGCCTCGCGGCGGTGGTCCCAGGAAAAATGTGTCGTCGGCGCCGCCGTCGCGTGGTTGCGGCGCCAGCATGTCGATCCAGCGCGCTCGTCCAGTCGCAGGACCCAGCCAGGCGTGAGGAACACTGAGTGGCACGACGCCGCAAGCTCCCGGCATCAACGGGTACGCGTATCCGTCAAGAATCAGGGTGGGCTCGCCCGACAGGACGAAGAAGCTTTCCTCGAAGGAATGGACGTGCGCATCTATCTGCCCACCGGATTCCAGTGCGCAGAGTCCGAGGCCCATATGCACCGAGCCAATCGTGCGATCGACCAGCGAGCATCGCGAAAAGCCTTCGCTGTTGTTCTCGTACGCCGACTTGGGACGCATGTCTGCCGCCCGGAGAATGTGATGCATGAGTCCTTTCGTGCGAGTGGAGCGCCACTGCACTACGACGGGAATGTCACCGCAGCTGGCCCTTAGCCGCGGCCTGTTCGTCAGCTCGGGCACCCGAGAGGATATTCCGCATCCCGTGGAAGATCTCGTTCCCCATGTTTAATGCTACTACACACGTGCGCCGCGGCAATTAGCGCGGGACAGCTTTCGCGAAGAGCTCCAACGTCGAAAAGTTCGCTGATCCGGCAACACCGTGCCCACCACCGGGCGCGAGTGTGACCAAGCCGAACTCATCGACCTTGCTCAGATCCGGATTCTTGACCTCCGACATGACGACGACCTTGACCGGATCCAGCTTGAACCACCGCATGCCGCCGTATGAGATCTCGACCTGGAGAAACTCGCCGTCGGTCGTGATGCCTCGATTGCCCGCAATGTAGGTGCCGTCCGCGAGCTTGAGAACCGGGGTACAGCGTGTGGATGGCGGTCGTGCGGACGATCCAGCGCAGCCGAGCCAGACCGGTCAGATCGATGTAGTTTCCCTTGTCTCTCAACGTCACCGCGACTGGCGATGTCGCCAGGCCGGTCCACAGATCGAACCGCCCTTCGTGCTCCGCGGCACGAACCACCGAGGCATCCGGGCCGTACCACTTCACTTCAAGGCGCTGATTCGCCACGACTCCGGGCTGGATGTGCATGTTCTCGTCAGTCGGCGCGCCTTCGTGCGGTGGAAGCTTCCATTCTTCCTTGAACAGCAGCGGCGGCCGCGTATTCACCGGCGGCGGCGCTGCTCCCTGCCTGCCGGCGGCCACTGTCTGCGGCCAGACGGCGACGCCCCAGACGATGAGACCAAGTGCCGTGAGCGCGCTTCTTCCAGACCGCCATGACCGCATGCGAACCATCCTTTCGGTAATGAGCTCGATTATGCCGCCGGGAGGAGACATCTTAAGCCGGATCACGCCCGCACGAGCGGCACATCCACGACGTGCTCGGCCACGAACCATGCCTGCAGCTCGTTACGGCGGATCACATCGCTCACCAGCATGTCGTTGGTCCCATCGTCTCCCGACGCGGCCGCGCGCTTCGCCATCGCCCGTGCTTCCTTGATGACGATCTCGTGCGCATGAAGAAGCCGCGAGATCTGGACCGGCGCCTCTTCGCGGCCCTTCGGAGGCCTCGGGACAAGCGTCGTTTCGGCAACGTCGTGCGCCATGGCCAGACTCACGCCACCGAGCAGCTGAATCCGCTCGGCTATGGCGTCGACCAGCTCGCTTTGCTCGTCAGCGTGCTTGTCGAACAGCAGATGGAGTTGATAGAAGGTCGGTCCCGCTACCTGCCAGTGGTGTTTCTTGTACAGGTCGCGGAGCGTGATCGTGTCCGCCAGAAGCTGGTTGAGATTCTCCACCGACTCCTTGCACGCCTTTTCCGACAGGGCAATCGGCATTCGGACCAGGCGGCCGTATGGCTGGATCTCGTGTGCCTGTTGATGGGTGACAGGTTTCGCGCGAGCCAGAATTGCATCTGCATCCAACGTGTGCTTGCTCATATACGTCTCCTCACTAAACAAAGAACCATCATATTTCCAGTGTGAACCGCAGTGACATATCGACTCCGTAACGTTTATCAGCTATCGACGGCGGGACTATCATATGCCGATGAAAACCGCAGCCTGTGCCTGAGGGCGGCGCCTTCTGCGAATGGGGCTCGCTCGCATCGTTTCAATGGTCACGCTCGTGTCGGTCGCAGGATCTGCGGCCGCAGCAGGGCTGGCGTCATTGCAGGTCAATCCGACCTCCCGCACGGAGCCTGCCGATCAGGTTACGCTCCGTCTGATCGTCGTCAATTCGGCCGGCGAAGCGCGGCGGGTTGTCGATCAGCTCAAGAACGGAGCGAACTTCGCGGACCTTGCCCGGACGATTTCCATCGATGCGACGGCCGACGAGGGCGGATTGGTCGGGACGGTCCCGTTGGCTGCCCTTCGCTCAGAACTGAAGAGCGCGCTCCGCGGGGTAAAGGTCGGCCAGATCGCCCGCGTCGTCCAGATTCCGACGGGGTTTGCCGTTCTGCAGGTCGTCCCAGAATCCGAGGCGGGTAACGGAAAAGTGTCGACGGTTCCGCCGGCCCTGGCCGCAGTCGGAAGCGTGAAGTACGTCATCGACGTGGCGGGATCGCGTGAGGCGTTCGTCAGCCTGTTTCAGTTCCAGAAGCCCGTCGATTGGAACCTGGATCCGCGGATTGTCTGTCGCGCACGCCGCCAGTCGCTCGTAGAGGGGCAGGCGTCGGTCGAAGAGGACCTCTCGCCGCGCCATGCGGCGCAGCGGTTCACGCAGCCAATGGACGTCATGCAGCTCCACTTCGCGCTCGGTCAGATGCACGCCTACCGCGGAGAAATGGGCCAGGCAATCGAGCAGTTTCAGGAAGCTCGCCAGATCGCCAGGTCGGCGGCTCCCCGTTCGCAACTCCAGTTCGACGAGGCCCTCGGCGTTGCCTATCTCCACAAGGCCGAACTGGAGAACGGTCTCTACCGTCACCCGGATGACCGCGACCTGCTATCGGCAAGCGGCTTCGGACGCCTTGTGCGCACGGGCGACGCCGAGCAGGCGGTCAAGTACTTCCTGAAGTACCTGGACAAGAAGCCAGACGAGCTCGAGGTAAGGTGGCTCCTCAATCTGGCGTACATGATCGTCCGGGCAGTACCCGGGCGGGGTGCCGAAGACTCATCTGATCCCCCCGTCGGTGTTCGAATCCGCCGAGGACGTGGGACGGTTTGTCGATGTCGCCGGCCAGGCTGGGCTCGATTCGTTCTCGACTGCTGGAGGCGTGATCGTCGACGACTTCGACAACGATGGTCGCCTCGATCTAGTGACGTCGAACTTCGACAGCTGTGCGCCCGTTGCACTACTTCCATCGGAGACGAGGACGGTCGCTTCGAGGAACGCAGCATCGTCGGCCGGACTGGGCGATCAGGTCGGTGGCCTGAACGTCGTGCAGACCGACTACAACAACGACGGCTGTCTCGACATTCTGCTCCTTCGCGGAGGCTGGGAGATCGCCGCAGCGCAAATCGCTGCTGCGCAACAACTGCGATGGCACCTTCACCGACGTGACCATCGGCCAGCGGACTGGCTCGGCCGGCCACGAGCACACAGGCGGCGGTCTGGACCGACGTCAACAACGATGGCTTGCTCGACCTCTTCGTCGGGAACGAGAACGGCGCAGCACAGCTCTTTCTGAACAAGCGGGATGGCACGTTCGAAGATATGGCTCACGCGGCCGGGGTCGATCGAACAGCCTTCAGCAAAGGTGTGGCGGCGGCGACTACGACAACGACGGGTGGCCCGATCTGTACGTGTCGAACCTCGGCGGCGCCAATTTCCTCTACCACAACAACCACGACGGCACCTTCACCGAACGTCGGTTCAGCAGCCGGTGCGTCTGGATCCGGTCAGGGCTTCGCGACGTGGTTCTTCGATTACGACAACGACGGCTGGCCCGACCTGTTCGCGACCAGCTACTTCACGTCGGTCGATGAAACGGTGCGGACCTACCTCGGGCTTGCCCACAACGCCAGCACGCTCGAAGCTGTATCGAAACCTGCGGAGATGGCAGCTTCGAGGACGTCACGCGCAGGTCGGCCTCGACAAGGTGTTCATGCCCATGGGCGCAAACTTCGGCGACATCGACAACGACGGATTCCTTGACATCTATCTCGGCACCGGAAATCCCGTCGTACGCCTCGCTCGTGCCCAGCGTGCTCTTGCGCAACCGGGACGGGAAGTCGTTCGTCGACGTGACAGCTTCGTCCGGTACCGGCGAGTTGCACAAGGGGCACGGCGTGGCGTTTGCCGACCTGGACAACGACGGCGATGAGGAGATCGTGTTCGAAGTGGGCGGCGTCACGCCGGGCGATGCGCACGCGTTTCGGCTCTTCAAGAACCCCGGTCACGGCAACGACTGGATCACGCTGAAGCTCGTGGGCGTCAAGACCAACCGCGCGGCGATCGGCGCACGCATCAAGGTCACGGTGAAACGCCGGCTCACGGCACGCGCGAGATCCACCGCACTGTCGGCAGCGGCGGATCATTCGGCGCGTCGCCCTTGCAGCAGCACATCGGTCTCGGCGCGGCTGCGCAGCATTGTCGACCTGGAGATCTGGTGGCCGACCAGCAACACCCGCCAGCATTTCGCGGACGTCGCCCTGAACCGGACGCTCGAGATAAAAGAATTCGCGAAAAGCCCGACCTATTTGGAGCGTCGACCGTTACCATTGAGCCGCAACAGGGAGTGATAGAGCCCATGTACCCGAAGACCTTGGCGTGCATCACAATTTTCGCGGCTCTGATATCACTCAGTCGCCCCGCTGCTGGTGCCCAGGGTCCTGGCGGGCGGACGCTGTACAACATGACCGGCATGGTTCTCAAGGTCGATTCATCCCGGAAGAGCTTTCTCGTGTCCCACGACAGTGTTCCAGGTGTCATGCCCGCCATGACCATGCAGTTCGACGTCCAGGATCCCGCGGATCTCAAGAGCGTGACACCGGGAGTGATTGTGGACTTCGTCCTCCGTGTTCAGGGGGAATCGGCACGCGCCGAACGCATCCGCGTCCGTCAGTACGCCAGCCTCGAACAGGATCCACTGACGGCCCGCCGGTTGAAACTACTGAAAGACCTCAGCGAGTCCCCAACGACTGGGACCAAAGGCGTGGCAATCGGCCAGTTGGTGCCGGACTTCACGCTGCTGGACCAGGCCCGTCAGGCCGTCACCTTGTCGCAGCTTCGCGGCAAAGTTGTCGCGGTCACGTTCATCTACACCAGTTGTGCGCTGCCTCAGTTCTGTTATCGCCTGGCCGGGCAGTTCGCCGCGCTGCAACGGCGATTTGCGGCTGAATTGGGGCCGGACCTCGTGCTCCTGACAGTCACCTTCGACCCCGTTCGGGATCAACCCGAACGTTTGGCCGAGTATGCGAGCCAATGGAAGGCCGACGCCCGTGCCTGGCACTTCCTGACCGGGGCCGCACCCGACGTCCAGCGCGTATGTGGCCTGTTTGGCCTCGATGCGTTTCCCGACGAGGGCTTGATCACTCACTCAACCCGCACGGCGATTATCAATCGCCGCGGGCTTCTCCACGCCAACATCGAGGGCAATCAGTTCACGGCCACGCAGCTGGGCGATCTCGTGCAGGCCGCCCTGAAGGAGTGAGCGCTGCCTAACGGCAGTTCGACGCCACTGGTTGCAGCGAGGTCACGTCGAGCAGATTTTCCTCCGGCGACCGGTACACCAGCCCCTTCGCTTCCACTTTGCGGCCCTCGTAGGATTCCGGCTTCAGCGCCGAGACGCTCAGCAACACAAAGGTGTGCGGGCCGGACGACGCGGCGGCCGCGTTCTTCAGTGCGGCGGCTGTCGACGGCTGATCTCGTGTCAGAACCGGGTCGCTCGCGGCTCTGAGTCTCCAGCCTGTTCCTGGACCGTGCGTCAGGCAGCCGACGGTCTGGACGAACGCGAAGTTTGTCGGCGGGCTGAGTGTGCGCCCGGCCAGTCTGACAATCTCAATCTGTTCCAGACCCCTGCCAGGTTTGAGCTGTTTCGAACCGGCGGGGTATCCGTTGCCCTGCAGAATGAACGCCACGAGGTCGACCGTGTCTTCATCACTCGGGCCCGACCCGAGGTCCCGAGGCGGCATCGTCTCGCTGATCTTGGTGAAGAGACGGCCAAGCGTGTCGGTTTCCCAATTGATCAAGAAGGTGTCGCCGTTGAGGCCAGGACCTTTGTCCGCGACGCCCGACAGGTCGGCCTTGTGACAGCCCGCGCACTTGGCGTTGTAGGTGGCCTTCCCGCGGTCTGCTTGAGCCGCCGTGTATGCGCCGTCGGCCAGCGATGTCCGCGCGTCCTGCGCTGCGGCCAGTGCCGCCCCGACCATCATGAGCGACATGACGGCGAGTATTGGACCCGACGCTGGGGCTGTCACCATCACGTACTCCTGCTACTTCGAGCGCGAAGCGTCTTTGGTTTCGCCCGTCAGGCGACGAAGGAGCGCAACCGTGCTCTCGTTCACGTGGGTCAGTCCGTCCTCACCTTTTGATCCGGCGACCGCGAGATCCAGTGGACTGCGCCCTTCTTTGTCCCGAATCGTCAACCGGGCTCCGCGATCGGCGAGGAACGTGATGATGGAACTTGCACCCAGGCCGGCGGCGCCATGGACCGGCGTTTGCCCGAGGTCGTTGAATGCATCGATTTCTGCGCCATGGTCGAGGCACATCTTGACCACCTCGATTGCCTTCGCCTCCGACCATGGCCGGTCCGCCTCGAATAGAGAGGTCCGACCCAGCCCGGACGCGAACATCAACGCGGTCGTGTGATTCTTCTGGCGGAGCATCGGATCGGCGCCGCCTTCGAGGAGCAGGCGAACGATCGGTACATCGCCGGCCCGGGCAGCCCGCATGAGCGGTGTCGTTCCCTCACCCAGAGCACCATCTCCGGGATTGTGGTGTCGTGGCAGGACCGGCTTGCTGAGCCCGGCATTCGGGTTCGCGCCATGCGCCAGCAGTTCCTTCACCAGATCAGCTGCATCGAGCGGACCGGTGATTCGCTGCGGTGGCAGGCTCAGGACGGTGTCCAGCGTGTGCATGTCCGTCGCGGCATAGAGCGCGGCCATTCCTGCTGAATCGGCAACGTTCGGATCAGCGCCCTTGTCGAGGAGCATCGCCGCGACATCGAAGTGTCCGTTGATGATGGCAAACACCAACGCGGTCGTCCCGTCCGGGTCGGCCAAATTCAAATCGGCGCCGGCGGCGGCCAACGCGCGCGCCCCGTCGACCGCCCCTTCACGCGCCGCATACATCAGCGCGGTCCAGCTGCCGCGTGGAAATGCGGTCGTGATCATCGCTTCGGTCGCGAACTTCATGGGTGGGAGGTTCAAGGTTCGCGACCGCGCATTCAGGTTCGCGCCGGCGTCGGCCAGCGCCTTCACGGCGTCCGGATGGTTTTCCGCGGCCGCCCACATCAGCGCGGTTTCGCCCAGCGAGCTTTCCCGGGCATTCGCGGCACCGCCGTGCGCGAGCAGCACTTTCAGGGCATCCACCTTCCCGGTCCGCGCCGCCGTCATGATGACGGTCTCGCCTTCGGGAAGGGCCGTGTTTGGATCCGCGCCGGCCGCGAGGAGCGTCTCGATCATCGCAGCGTTGCCGTTCGTGGCCGCCAGGGTGAGCGGGCGAACGCCATAGCGATTCGCCAGTGTCGCGTCGGCTCCTGCCCGCAACAGCACGCGCACCAGTTCCAGATTGTCCGCGCGCACCGCCCAATGAAGGGCGGTCGTGCCGTCCACTTCCGGCGCGTTGACGGACGTGTTCTTCACCAGGCTGCGGACCGCGTCCACGTTGCCCGACCTGACGGCATCGACAAGCCGTGCTTCTTCGCGACCAGCGGCGTACACGCCGGCGGTCGCCCACCAGCCCACCGCTCCGATCTGCAGGAATTGCTTGATGCGCATTCCTACAGCTCCACTCGGCCGGTACTGATTCCGAAGCTCTCGAGCTGGATGTTGTACATGTCGGCCACGCTCAACCAGACGTTGGCCAGCGGCGTGCGCGCCGGAACCTGGACATGACGACTCTTGCGCTTTGCGCCGCCGATCATGACAAAGGGAAGATTTTCGCCCAGGTGCACATTGCTGTTGCTCATGCCGCTGCCGAAAAAGATCTTCGAGTGCTCGAGCAGCGGGCCGTCGCCGTCCGGAATCGACTCGAGCTTGTGGAGGAACCGGCCGACCAGCTGCGCATAATACGTCTGAAGCTTCGTGAGCGTGACCAGCTTGTCCGGCTTTTCACCGTGATGCGACAGCGCGTGATGGGGTTCGGTAATGCCCAGCTCAGGGTAGACGCGCTGACTGGCTTCCCGACTCATCATGAAGGAAACGACGCGCGCGAGGTCCGCTTCAAACGCGACCGCCAGCAGGTCGAACATCAGCGTCGCGTGCTCCTCGAACGACTCCGGAATGCCGATTGGCGCATCAATCGGCGTCAGCCGCTCGGCGTTGCTCGACTCGGTCTTCTGAATCCGCTGTTCGATTTCACGCACGTGATCGAGGTACTCGCCAAGCCTGTTGCGATCCGGGGCGCCGAGATTCTTCTCGAGGTCGTTCACGTCGGCCCTCACCGAATCCAGAATGCTGCGGTCCCTCTGGATGCGCGCGCGCCGCTGCTCGGCGGTTCCCGGCTTCCCGAACATCCGCTTGAAGAGGTTGCGCGGGTTAATCTCCATCGGCAGCGGTGTCGTCGGACTCGACCACGACATCGTGTTCATATACGCGCAGCTGAATCCGCCGTCGCAGCCGCCGACATTGCCGGTGAAGTCTTCGGTGGCGACCTCGAGGGATCGAAACACGGTCTCTCCCCCAATCTCCCGCGCCACAATCTGATCCATCGTCGTTCCCAACCGGACGTCTTCGGCCTCGGTCTTCTTGGCCGGCACCCCGCTCAGCCATGCCGAAACCGCACCCGCATGGTTGTAACTCTCGACCGGCCTCGCCAGGCCGGTGACGACGGTCAGCGAATCCTGAAAGGGCTCGAGCGGCTTCAGAATCGGCTTGAACTCGAATCCTGAACCGACAGTCGACGGTGTCCACTCGCTCATGACCGCGCCGTGCGGGACATAGATGAAGCCCGCCCGCCGGATTGGAGTCGCGGCAGTTTTCGACGCGGCCGTCAATGCGGGAATCATCGCGTCGAGAAGCGGCAGAGCAACCGTGACACCCATGCCTCGCAGGAACGTGCGGCGGGGCAACGACAGTCGTCTCACAAACATGGAGGCCTCACTAATGCGCCAATTCTTGAGTTTCTGCTCTCGTTCTCATCTGAAACGGTCCGCTGGATACAATTCCAAGCACAATCGACGAGAAGCGATGGTCCTGACGGGAGGCGTCGCGAACGATGGTACGAACCACAGGCATGTCGTGATAGTCGAGTCCGCGGCCAAGGGCGTACGTCAGGAGCTTCTCGGTCATCGTGCTCACAAAGACATCCGAGCGATTGACAAGGGCCTGGCGCAGCGTTTCGGCCCCGCTCACTTTCGTGCCATCCGCAAGCTCGCCGGACGCATCGATAGGCACACCGACGTCCTTTGTCCGCCAGGCGCCCACCGCATCGAAGTTCTCGAGCGCAAATCCGATGGGATCCATCAGCCGGTGACAGCCTGAGCACGCCGGGTTCTTGCGGTGCTCCTCCACCTGCTCGCGCATCGACCGCGGTTTCTGGCCTTCTTCATTCCCCTTGAGCGCCGGCACGTCCGGAGGCGGAGGGGGCGGCGGCGTACCCAGCAGGTTCTCGAGCACCCACTTGCCTCTCACGACGGGCGACGTCCGGTCCGAGTGCGAGGTGACCAGCAGAATCGCGCCCTTGCCCAGCAAGCCCTTCCGCGTTTCGTCGGTGAGGGTCACCCGTCGGAACCGGCTGCCATAGATGTACGGAATTCCGTAGTGCCGCGCGAGCCGCTCGTTGAGAAACGTGTAGTCCGCGTTCAAAAGATCCACGACGCTGCGATCCTCGCGGACGATGCTGGCCAGAAACAGATCGGCTTCCCGTTGAAGCGCCCGACGCAGGTTGTCGTCGAAGTCGGGAAATTCGTAGGAGTTCGGCTGTGCGCTGCGCAGGTTTCTCAGCTGCAGCCACTGGCCGGCGAAATTGGTGACCAGTGCGTGCGACCGCTCGTCATGGAGCATCCGTCGTACCTGTTGCTCGAGGACCGCTGGCGCTCGGAGCCTGCCTCGTTTCGCAGTCTCGAGCAGCTCGTCGTCCGGAATGCTGCTCCAGAGAAAGAACGACAACCGCGAGGCCAGCTCGAGATCGCTGACTCGGTAGACCGAACCTCCAGTCGTGGGATTGTGTTCAGACCGGAAAACGAACTTCGGGCTGGCCAGTATTCGTTCGAGCCCTCTCTGGATGCCCGCGTCGAATGTGCCCCCGCGTCGACCGGCATGAAAGAAGTCGACCAGACGCTGAACGTCTGCATCGGTCATCTCGCCTCGATACGCCCGGTAGGCCAGCGTCGAGAGCACCTTCCGCGCGCACGCTTCTTCGTTGGTCGCGCCCGTCGTGCCGAGCGAAGTCGTCCCTCGACTTTGCTCGGGACGACACACGAAGATCCGCCGCCGAGTTGCCGTATCGCCTGGTCCGGTCGCGCCGTACGGCCCGACGATGGTCAGCGAGTCGATGTGCGGATCACCCGTGGAATCCTTCGCGTCAAAGGTGCTCCGCTGAAACAACTGCAAGCGCCGGGTGCCGCGCGTCGCGCTCTTTTCGATGAACGCGGCGCCCAGCTGGCGAGCCCCCGCCCTGAGCGGCACACGAATCTGCAGGCGGGCATCGATTGCATCGCCGCCGATTGTCGGGTTTTCGAGCGACGCCGCCAGATCCGCTTCACCGCCTACAGGACCAAGATAGGCGCGCTCACCATCGACCGTGATCTCGAGCTGATGCGGGTTCTCGAGGCCACGGGTGCCGCCCAGGTTGGACCGGTTCAGTTTGACCTTCAGCAGGTACTCGCCGTCGAGCGGGACCTGATGGCTGACCGTCAGCCCACCAATCGTCCCGATCGGCAGTCCTTCGATGTGCTGATTCTGCGACAGGTCCGGCGGAACGCGATACGTGACGATGTTCAGACCGGTTTCGGGATCGCCGATCGCCAGGGCACTGATTTCGGTGGCCGCCGACAAGTACGCCTCCAGCAGCACCGGCGACACGCCCAGGAGATCCGCCATGTTGTCGAAGCCGTGCCCGGAATCATCTGGCGGTAGCCACGCGGTCGCGTCCACGTCCAACCCGAGCAGGTCGCGGATGGCGTTCGTGTATTCGGCTCGATTCAAGCGATGAAGCAGCGGTCGGCCCGGATTGAGATCGGCGGCGGCAGCACGATCGAGCTCCCCTTCCAGCCACGTAATCAAGCCGTCGTATGTGGCCTGATCCGGACGTCTGACGCCTTTCGGCGGCATGACGCCCACGCGGAGCTTGCGAACGACCTTTTCCCAGACATCAGCACTGGATCCGACGGTCGACAAATCCAGACCTTCGAGTGCGAGCCCACCCGACTTGGTCCTGGCACTGTGGCAGGCGACGCAGTACCTCGTGGACCACCGCCTGATGAGACGCTGCAGCAGTAGACGAAACTGCCGGCGCGGTCCGTGGCTCCGCCCCGTGCAGGACGTTGAGCCCAGACGTGACTCCCCAGAAGACCGCGATGACGACCAGACCGACACGCCCAGGCAGCGAACTCATTTGAGGCTTATCAAATACTAGCGTGACCGCGAGACGGACACATACCTGATTACTGTTAGAGCACCACTGCGGCAATCGCCGGCACACCCGGCAGAATTTCGACGATTTACCGTGTCGCAGCCCTGCAGGCCAGGGCACCGGTGGGAACGACGATTCTGCTACTCCGCCCTCAACGCGGTCATTACATCGACACGTGATGCTCTCGCCGCCGGCAGCAACGAGGCGAGAATTGCGGCTGCCACGAGCACGGCCGCGGCGCCGATGATCGGTACGGCGCCCGGGATCTGCACCTCGTTGACGTAGGCCCCACCCAGGCGCGCGATGGCGAGTCCGCCAAGGGCGCCGGCCGCAATGCCCGCGACACCGATCGCGGCTCCCTCCTTTACGACGCGCGCCAGCAGCGCCGACGGCGTCGAACCGACAGCGAGGCGCACCCCGAATTCACGCGTGCGCGCGCTCACCGAGAACGCGAGAACGCCCGCCACACCGACGACCGCGATAGCGAGCGCGACGCCGGCAAGACCGGTAAATACCAAGGCGTTGACACGATTGGGCGCGAGGACTTCCGCCCGAATGTCATCGAGCGTCGCAGCACGTTCGACCGGTTGATCGCCTGCAAGGCTACGAATTACTTTCGTGACCGGCGGAACCAGCGAGTACGGATCAACGTTCGCGTGAATGAACAGCCGACCGAGGTGCATCTCCTGCTCCATCGGGTGGTAAACGGTCATCGCTGGCTCCGGCACCAGATGCTCATCGTCCAGATCCGCGGCGACTCCGACAATGCGTCGTGGCGCAGGGCTGACGTTGATGAACTTGATGACCGGATCCGTCCACTTGATCCGGCGGCCCACCACATCCGTGGTCGTAAACATGCGCATGGCAAGGCTCTGGCTGACAATGACGACCTTTTCGGCGTCACGACGGTCGCTTTCGTTGAAGTCGCGGCCCGCAATGAGACGTACGCCCAGTGCATCAAAGAATCCCGGAGACACCGTCCGAAACTGTGCGCGCGGGTCTTCTTCGCCGTTCGCTTTTCGATAGCCTTCAGCGGTGAATTGCGCGGCGAAGAAGCCGGAATCCCGCCACGGCACGACGGTCCCGAGCGCGACGCGTTCCACCCCGGGCAGCGCCGAGATGCGTCGAATCGCTTCCGAATAGAGAAAATCAATCTCCTCGGGCTTACGCGTGAAAGAAACGACCGGGACATTGACCGCGAGCAAATTGCCCCTGAAGCCGTGGTGCTGCCGCTGCAGCGCCAGGAGGGTCGTGACGAGCATCGCCGCACCCGTGAGCAGAACGAACGACGCGGCGATCTGCGTGACGGCGAACACACGCAGTCGGCGGTTGGTGCCCGGCGTGAGGCGCACACCTCCGACCGCCAGACCCGATCCGGTTGCCGACTCGGCCGACGGCAGGCGCGGCACAAATGCGAGCAGAACCGCAGCAGCCACCGCAAGGATGACGCCGACCCACAGCAGGCTCGCGTCTACTGTCACGTCGTACGCGCGCACAGAGAAGCGGGCGGCATAACTCGTCAGCACCGACACCATCGGGCGCGCGATGATGACGGCCAGGACTGCACCCGCCACGCACAACAGCAGGCTTTCGGCAAGCAGCGTCCGACGGAGCGCGAGAGTGCCTGCGCCCAGCGCCGCACGGACGGCCAACTCCCCCTTCCGCCGAACGGACCGCGCCAGAATCAGATTCGCAACGTTCGAGCACGCGACGATGAAGACGAGCGCCGACGCGGCGAACAGCACCAGCAGCATAGTGCGGGCCGGAGCAACGATCTGATCTCGAAGATTGACGGCGTTGATGCGAAAGTCCGCCTGCGCGGGATATGACTCGGGATGCTCCCGCACGATGGCTGCGTGCACGGTACGAAGCTCGGCCCGCGCCGCTTCAAGACCCACGCCGGGAGCGAGACGGCCGAAGAGCTCCGTCATCCGGTGCACCCGCCCGTCCACCATCGTTGCGTCGAGGTGGTGCGGGCTCGTGACAACGTTGGCGATGATCTCGGTCTCCTGCGGATAGGGCACCGATGGTTCCAGAACGCCCACGACGGTGGCTGGACGCTCGCTCAGCCGGATCGTCTTGCCGATAACTGAAGGATCGTTCCTGAATGCCGTGGTCCAGAACCGGTATGTCAGCACGGCCGCGCCTGCGGCATTCGGCCCATCATCTGCGGCAGTGAGAAGCCGGCCCCGAACGGGGCGGAGGCCCATGACCTCAAAGTAGGAGCCGCCTACCACCCCGGCGCGCACCGTCCGCGGCTCACCAAGGCCCACCATGGTGAAGCCGATGGTCGAGAAATCGCCGAACGCACTCAACGTCTTCACTCGTCCGCGCAGATCGCGCAGTTCGGGGACGGAAAAGTTGGCGTTCTCCATGCCAAGGCCTCCGGCACTCTGGCGGAGGTAGATGAGCCGATCCTGGCCGCGGTTGACCAGGGGCTTGAGCAGCACGCCACGAACGACGCTGAAGACGGCGGCGTTGGCTCCGATCCCGAGGGCCAGCGTCAGGATGACGGTGAAGGCCAGGCCTCTGGCCCGCGCGAGAGATCGAAACGCAAACTTGAGGTCAGCAGCCAGGCTCATGGGTCCTGTCGCAGGGTGTTGTGTATCCGGAGACGGTCTATACGGTAACATGGCCTGCAGCGACCGCTGCCGCAGGCATTCGCGGTCATGACTTTCCTCTCGTTGGTCTATCCATCCTCGCGCAAAGCCTCAGACGACTCGCTGCACTGGCTCAACCCGGCGCGGTGGTGGCAGTGGTCCAGCCTGCCTCTCGTCATCTGCGCCGTCGGTCTGGCGATTCTGCTCCAGCAGTGGATCGGGGGGCGGCCACTCTGGCTGGATGAAGAGATGATCGCCTTGAATCTCCGCGATCGTGCGTTCGGCGGGGCCGGCGCAGCGCTGTGGCTGAATCAATCGGCTCCGCTCGCCTGGCTGGTATGCGAGCGGGCGGTCCTGCTTGTGTGCGGCACCAGCGAGCGTGCGCTGCGACTGCTTCCGACCGTTTTTGGCCTCGCGACTGTCCTGACAGCCTTCTGGGCGGGCCGGCGCTGGATGAGCGTGGCCGGGGCCGCGTCGCTCCTGCTGCTCGTCTCGTTTGGCGAATACCTGACGTATTTTCCAAACGAGTTGAAGCACTACTCCGCGGACGCATTCTGCGGGCTGCTTCTGCCCGTGCTGGCTGCGTGGGTAGTCGAACCGGCGACATCTACTGGCGGCCAGCGCGCAACGGCAACTCGTGCGGCAGGCTGGTGGACCACGGCAGCCATCGCGCAGTGGTTTGCCAACGGTGCGCTCTTTGTGACGCCAGCGTGTGCGCTGGCCGTGCTCGGCATCATCTGGCGGCGCGAAGGTCGTCGCTCCGCATTGGTGTTCGCAGGACTCGGGTTGATCTGGGTCGCCGCGTTCGCCGTGAATTACGAACTCGGACTCAGATTCAGCTTCGGCAATGAGTATCTTCAACGCTACTGGGCCTTCGCGCTTCCACCCGCATCGGCCAACTGGGCCGACACCCTGGTGTGGTTGGGCCGACAGGCAGACCCTCTGGCCCTCAAGCCGGGCGGTTCCGACCTCTCGATCCTCTTCTGGGTAGCCGCCTTCGCCGGCTTTCTCATGGGTCGGCGGCCGCTCGGGCCGATCGGATTGATGGCGGCGCTGTCAGTGCCAGTCCTGGCTGCGGTGCGGATCGTGCCGCTCTACGAGCGACTCATCCTGTGGGCCGTGCCGATGCTATACCTCGGCGTCGCGCTGCTGATCGACACCGCCTGGCGAACAAGCCGGTCGTTTCTGGCTCGACGCACCTGGACCGGCACTATCTTGGGGCTGACCGCCAGTGCCTGCGTGCTGGTTGGACTGCTGTTATGCGCGGACGTCTTCGCACGCGGCCAGACAGCAGTCTTGTCCAGGGACAGCAACACGAACCATCTGCTTGACGATCGCAGCGCCATGCGATGGCTGCTCCGTCGGCAGCAGCCGGGCGATGTGCTGATGACGACCCGGCTCGCGCTGCCGGCAGTCTGGTGGTACGGAGGCATCCCGATTTCGGACCCGCAGGCAGGCCGCGCGGGCAACGGTGCTCCAGTATTCGAGATTCGATACGGGGACCCGGGACGAGGCTGTCCGAGCGACGAGCTGCGCCAGGCGCTGGCGGGCCGCACGCGCATCCTGCTCTATATGGGTTTTCGATTCGACGATGTCCCGGCTGGATTCGACGATCTGGTGCTGAACACGTTGAACGAGTTCGGCACGCTGGTCGAGGGTCGCGGCTTCGCCACGACCGGTCGCGCCTGGATTGTCGATCTCCGGCGGCCTGGCGCGGCGGCCAGTGCGAATGCTTCGGCGTTGTTGCTGCGCGGCTGCGTCCGGCTGCGCACGGCCGAGCGTTGGTAAGCGCCGCCCCAATCAGGGCAGACAGCGGTCCTTCAAGCCCCCCTTCTTCTCACGGTAGACGTCGTGACAGGCCGAGCACGCATCGGACACGGTGCCACTCGCTTCAACCATCGCGTCCTGGCTCTTCATCTGCGCCGCTTTGTAGGCAGACAGACCCGCCTCTCTCAGTCCCTGCGTGTACTTCACCCAGTCGGCACGGGTTACCGGCGCCAGCCGGCCGCTCGAGCACATGCGCCCGGGCAGCAGGATGAGGTTCGCCGACTCTGCCAGCGCGAGTGCGGCGTTTTCGACTGCCTGCCAGCCGCCATACGTGTTGGTCAACGGATTCGGCGATACCGCAGGATCGGGCGCAGCCGGAAATTTCCCGAGGTCGTCCTGCGCGGCGAAGACGACGTTCGAGGCGGGAAAGAGAACACCCCGCATCAGCTGCAGCAGGTTGGCGTCGATCCTGGCACTCGGCGCCTGAGGCTTTGGTTGGCCTGTTGTCTGAGCTCGCGCAGTCGACAGCCCCAGGGCCATCACGACGAGCAACGCACACGCAACACGAACGAACGAACTCAGGGAAGAGCCTCCGTGAAATTGGTTGGACCTGATCATGCTTCAACCGTCGCCGCTTTCCAGAGACTCCAGCACGCCGTTGGATGCATGACGAGCACCTCTTTGAGCGGGATGAAGTATCCGCATTCGTTCAGCCACTTCTTGTTTTCGAACGGGTTCACGTAGGCCAGATAGATATCGCGATGTGGATCGCGAAGCGCAGCCTCATGAATGTGGCGCATGGAATCTTCGAGAATCTGTCCCGACGAACGGATGGAAGAGAAAAAACACCAAGTCCCCGTCGGGGATCGGATAATCGCGAAAATCACCCTGTATGACGTTCGATGCGCTTGCACCGCTGCGCTCTGGGCGGGCTCGAACTGTACATGACGATGTTCTCTCGAGCGATTCGTGCGAGCGACTCCGACATTCAATGCCGACGATACTGCTAATGGAAGTGCGAGGCCACCAGCAGCGCTCGTCCCTTGCCGCAACCGACATCGATCAGCTGAAAATCCTCGAACTTGATAGGGAGATGCGAAAACAGATGGTGGAGCGTCGGCGGGTCGTCGGACCGTAGAGCACCACGCCATCCGACATGACCTTCTCCGAGATACCGAGCTCAGACGCGGTGAAGACCCATGTGTCGGTGTCAGTACCGAATCGGTCGTCAAAGGCATAGCGACCCACACCGAGACGTGAGATGGCGCGATTGATCAGGACGAGCACATAACCGAGAGTCTGAAGAAGGCCGAACATCCTGAAGTTGTCATAGAGCTTCCTGAGCCCGGATGAGGGCTGAAGGACGGTGGCAGCGCTTGAAGGCATCGAATGGTGGATTCTGGGGCGTTGGCTTCAGGCGCCGCCTGACGATTTGGCCGCGAGTCGGTCAGTCATCGCCTCCATCAGTCGGCGATACGAGGCCGGTGGGACCACAAACGACTCGTCGTCTTCCGAAGGCTGAATCAGGCTCGGCGGAAGGTCGGCTGCCAGCGCCGCGTCGAAGACTCGTGCGCAGCTCGCGGGCGAGCTCCGGTATCGCAGTCCAAGGGCGATTTCGCACAAGGATATCCTTCGTGCGGTTCGTATGATCGATCATCCGCTGCCGGCTTCCCCCTTCGGACAGGATACCAAGGTCGAGATACTCGTCAAGCTCGTTGGCCGGACGTTCTCGCGATGACCTGACGGTCGGTATGATCCAGCGTGTCGAGTGTCGCCGGCATTCCTGGAACCGACTGCGCACTCCAATCCAGAGTGGTATAGCGGGCAATGTAACCTTCGACCCGCTCGCCAACGGCGGCACGTAACGTCGACCGCTTGGCATCGCTCATCCCGCGGCGACCATCTCCAAAGTCACCGTGGGTGTCCGCGGCATGTAACAAACCGGCAGCGACGACATCACGCTCGAGTCGTAGCCGGGCGAGAACGCTGGCCGTTCCCACCAGGTGCGCAAGACAGGTCTTCCCGGACACCGGAGAAATCGTCCAGAGAAGAGCGGCAACGAGAACCGATAGGCCTGCGCGAACAGCGCAAGGTCGCCGGGGGCATAGCCCTCCAGCCTCGCCTGATTGAGAAACTGAATGTTCGTCTGGGCGTAGGAGGCACTCTCGACCATGTCCGAAGACTAGCACGGCGTGCTGAACAGTGCGTTCCAGCTTCGTGGAACGCTTCCGATCAGGATGAGCATGACCCCGGCAGAACATTATCGCCGGGGACACGAACATCTGCCTCGTCTCCCTGCCGAAGATTGACTTACTCGTCCGGCATGATGGCATGGCGATTGTATTCTCGGGCCGACTCTCTCGTTCGACCCGTCAGACTCACGATTCAGATCAGCGACCTCAGGAGGACCCGTGGCGCCACTCGATGTCACCGTGGCGGTCGTACCGAGGGAACGGTTCAGCTTGACGAAGCTCCTCGAGAACCTCTACGCTCAGACGACCAAGCCATTCAAGCTCGTGTACGTAAGCGCCGGGGCGCCGCGTTCCGTTCGACGCTATCTCCAGGACGCGTCTGACAAACATGGGTTCCGACTGATCGACATCGATCGATTCGTGTCTCCGAATCAGGCTCGCAATATCGCGTTGGGCGAAGTCTCCACGAAGTACGTCGTATTCGTGGACAATGACGCCCTCGTGACGGCCCAGTGGCTCCATCTTGTTCAGTGTGCCGAGGAAACCGGGGCGTGGATTGTGGGCCCCCTGTACCTGATCGGTGAAATCGATCAGCAGATGATTCATATGGCCGGCGGCAGCCTGCATTTCAAAGAGAGCGATGGACAGCGGATCGCGTACGACGAGCATCGACTGGGCGATGTGCCGCTACGCGACTTGACCCAGCCCCTCGGACCTCTTCAACCGCCTTGGGCCGCTGGACGAGGGTCTTTTCAGCCTCCACGAACATATCGACATCGGTTGGGCGGCCCGTAAGGCCGGTGGCTCGGTGTACCTCGAGCCTGCGGCCGTCACGCTCGTACGTGGCGCCGCCGCCCTTCGAATGGTCCGACCTTCCGTTCTTCATGTTGCGTTGGCACGACAACTGGACCAAGGCGTCCGTTCAGCGTTTCAACGAGAAGTGGGGCGTGGCCACCACGCGCCATTTCAGCGACGAAGACTCCAGTCTCGACCTTGAGGACACGGCCGTTCGATGGGCACGCGCCCATCGGCGACTGGCGGCCGGGATGCTGATCCCCCGTAGCGGAGACGAAGGAGTCGAATCGGCCGTTGAACAGGCTCGACTCATGATCGGGTTGCTGCTTCTCGGTCGATCGCGACGGCTTCGATCTCGCCTTGACGACGGCTGACGATGAGGAGATGGAAGCCACGAACGACATCACGCCGGAACGCATGCTCGACTGTCTGCCGGAACTCGTCGCTCGAGCCGACCGCGATCGTCTGAACGTTCTCATTCGCCCACGGCCGGCGCGTCGGTCACAAGAGCCGGCACTCGTTCGGGTCGATCTTGATCCCGAAGGCTTGAAGCATGTCGATCCCTATGCCTTCCTGACGCTGCAGACCGGACCCGACAGATATGAGGCCTGGATCGCCGTCGATACAAGCAGCTGGCGAAGCGCAAGCATCATGCGACGGCTGACCTCGGCATCCCTTGGTGGAGCGAACCCATTCCGTCGTCTGGCGGGCAGCCCGGTCTCCGGGCCCGACCAGCGTGCCGGTGACTTTCCTCGCGTCATTCTCCACAAGGGTGTTGCCGGCTCTGCGACGACGGGAATGAATCTCGAGGACTCCGGGTTGTTGCCGCGTCTATGGTCCAGCCACGTCTTCTGAAGATCACGGAGTCTTTCAGTGGACAACAGCTCAGGTTCTGACCTGAAGCCCCCGTCAGCCACTCTGACGATCGCCGCAACGTTCACGGCACAGACGCTCGAGCAGGCACTCGCCTTCTGGATCGATGAACTGGGCATGACCGCGCGCGTCGCGTTCGCTCCATACAATCAGGTCTTTCAGCAGCTGCTCGACCCGTCCAGCCTGTTGTCCACCAACCGTCATGGCGTCAACGTCCTCCTGATCCGTCTGGAAGATTGGCAGACGACTGACGGGGCGTCCGAGTTCCTTTGCTGCGGTCAGAGCAGCGGCGGCGCGATTGCCCGTGGCCCTTCTCGTTGTGTTCTGTCCTGCCTCGCCCGAACAGGCCGCGGATGCAGATCGCGTGCAGGCGCTCAAAGACATGGAGGAGGGGCTGATCGCGGCCCTTGCCGAGATTCCTGCCGTTGAGGTCGTGAGCAGCGCCGACCTCATGGATGCCTATTCCGCGAACGTCTTCTACGATCCCCAGGGCGACAAGAACGCGCACGCTCCTTATACGCCGCTCTTTTCGACCGCACTTGCTACCGTGATCGCCCGATGGTATTTCGGTCTCACGCAAACCACTCGAAAAGCGATCGTCGTCGACTGCGATGACACGTTGTGGACGGGACTGTGCGGCGAAGACGGACCCCATGGCATTGCGATCGATGCTGGCCGACGGGCGGTCCAGGACTATCTCCGTCGGACTCCACGAAAATGGAGTGCTGGTCTGCCTCTGCAGTCGGAATAACGAAGCCGACGTTCTCGCCGTCTTTGATTCCCGATCGGACGAGATGCCGCTGAAGCGGGACCACATCGTGTCGTCCAGATTCAACTGGAAGCCCAAGTCCGAAAACATCAAGGCACTTGCCACAGACCTTGAGCTCTCGTTGGACGCATTCGTATTTCTGGCACGAACGATCCGGTGGAATGCGCCGAGGTCCTGGCGAACTGCTCTGAGGTCCTGACCCTTCAGCCTCCCAGCAACGCTGAGGCAGCCGCCCGGTTTCTGCGCAATCTCTGGCTGTTCGACGGACGAAAATCAACCGAGGAAGCGAGAGCGCGCACCAGGCTGTACCAACAGAACCTGCATCGCACCCGGATGCGCGACGAAGCGCCCTCCCTGGCCGATTTCCTGGCGAGACTCGATCTGAAAGTCCATTTCACCGACCTCACGCCTGGACGAACTGCCAGAGCCGCCGAGCTCACCCAGAGAACGAACCAATTCAACCTCACGGCGATTCGCCGCTCCGAGGCTGAAATCGAGGCTGTTCGTCAGCGAGGCGCCGACAGCATCGTGGTTCAGGTCAAAGACCGCTTCGGCGATTACGGCGTAGTTGGACTGATGCTCTTTGATGAAACACAGGGGGCTCTCGCCGTCGACACGTTTCTCTTGAGCTGCCGGGCCCTGGGGAGAGGCGTCGAGTACCGGATGCTCAAGAAGCTCGGTCAGACTGCCCTCGAGCGGAACGTCGGTCGCGTGAATATACCGTTCGCATGGAGCGGGAGGAACAAGCCGCGCTCGACTTCCTGAAGCACGTCGCAGAGCCCTTTCAGGATCTTCACGGTTCAGGCATCGTGTTCCGCCTTCCAGCTGATGTAGCGGCAGCGGTTCAATACAGCCCGATAGTGTTGTCGAACGCGCACCGAAGGGCACGCCTATCGTCCCCATGCTCGCAGCAGCCGCGAGGGCCAATGCGCGTGCGGACGCGGCGTTGCTCACTTCGATCGCCAGAGATATTGGGCAGTCTCGATCAGGTTCACGCACTGGTGGCCGCACGGACGCGCTCCAGGCCGCACCTCACGAACGAGTTCATCGCCCCACGAACGCCAGCCGAAAAATCGGTCGCAGCGATTCTGGCGCAGGTCCTCGGGATCGACAGGGTCGGCGTCGAAGACAGCTTCTTCGACCTCGGCGGACACTCGTTGTTGGCGGTCCAGGTCTTGTCGCGGATCAAGGAGGAGTTTCACGTCGAACTCTCGACGCGGCTTCTCTACCACAGCTCGTTTACAGCCGCCGATCTCGCCGCGCGAGTGCAGACGTTGCAGCTTGAACGCGCCAACCCCGTCCAGATCGCGACGCTGCTCGAGAGGTTGAACGCGCTCTCGGACGACGAAGTTGTGGCGCTTCTGGCGCGTGAGACAGAAGCAACCGGACAGCCGAACAATCGGACCAACGCTCCTCATGCGGATCCTGCTCGCTCAGCGGCTTCCCTATTTCCACGCGTTTATCGGCGAGACCAGGTAATACCAGACCTAGCTGCTCTCGAATCGCTATCAGAACGAAACCATGCCTGTCGAATTGTGTCCTTGGCCACTTCTGATGAAGGTCCAGAAACGCGCTTCCGCAGCTCCGGAACACGCTGGCAAACCAGGGAACCCCGCTGCTTCGCTCATTGCCCAACGCCGACGTGTACGCCCACCGAGGCGTCGAGGTTCACGTGGCTGCAGACGGCTCCTGTCTGTGGACGCATCTGGCGGAGCAAATCCACGAATTCGACCCGAGCTGCGTCCTCATCTCACAGGATCGGACCTTCCTTGGCCTTGCCGCAGCATTGGCCGAGGCCGGAACCGCTCGCGTCGTCTTTCTGGCGCACAGCCAGCGACGCTCCCATCGGACCGGAATGCTTTTCGCCTGACGAAGCGAAGACCGACATCCTGAGACGGACTGGCCACGTCGGCGCCGAGTCACTACATTGCTGATTACATCCATCGATGGAGCGGCCTGGCGGCGCACGTGATTCCTTATTCCGCCTACGGAACTGGTCCCTTCCCGAATCTGGGTCGTCCAGACACAGGGTTCGTGACCCTTGTGAATCCGTCGCAACTGAAGGGGATCGGCATCTTTGAAGGACTCGCGAGGGCTCGACCGGATATCGGATTCGCTGCGGTGCCGACATGGTCCACAACAAGGGAAGATCTCGCGCGACTCCAAACTCTACAAAACGTCCGACTGCTGCCACCGTCCGAACAGATCGACGACGTCCTGGCTCACACTCGCATTCTGGTCGTGCCCTCGTTGTGGTGAAGGATTCGGCCTCATCGTTGTCGAGGCAATGCTCGGGGATGCCGGTTCTGGCCAGCAATATCGGCGGCCTTCCGGAGGCCAAGATGCGCATCGACTATCTGCTGCCCGTGCGGCCAATCGAGGACTACCGAGCACAAGTCGACGACCGCGGTCTCCCGGTCCCGGTCGTCCCACGTCAAGACATCGACCCGTGGCTGGCGGCACTGGACCGGCTGGTGACAGACCCCGTCCACTACAACGCGTTGTCAGAGGCGTCGCGAACGACTGCGTTGGGGCATGTCTCAACGCTCACGGTCGCGCCGTTTGAAAAGCTTCTGGAACGGGTCTCAGCCGACTACGCCGATACTGCTCGAAGAGGTGGAGACTTGCCGTCAGACGGCCACCGGTTCCGGCCTGGACGCCTCAGGTGTAACGACAGGCTTGTCTCGCGACCGACTGGCTCTTCTCGCGAGCCTGCTCAAACACTCTGAGTAATGATTCACCTCAGCTCGCGGAAGAACGCGCGGACGTCGTCGACGTACAGCCCCGGTTCCTCCAGCGGCGGGAAGTGGCCTCCGCGCGGCATTTCAGTCCAGCGCGTGAGATTGTAACGAGCCTCGAACCACTGCCTGGGAGGCAACGTGGCCTCGCGCGGGAACAACGCGCACGCCGTGGGGACTTCGACGCGGCGGGTGTCCTGCCGGGGTCGACCCGCCGACGTTCAGTCCTCTGGCGGCACTCGACAGGCGGCCTTCGCGGTACCGGCGGCCAGCGGAGCCGGATGTCTGGGTGGCCCAGTAGATCGTCACGTTGGTCAGGAGTTCGTCCTTGGTGAACCGGCTCTCGAGGTCGCCGTTGGAATCGCTGAGGACGCGCCACTTGTCCACGAGCCAGGCCGCCTGACCCACCGGAGAGTCGTTGAACGCGAACGCCAGCGTTTGCGGCCTTCGTTGCTGAATCGCAATCCAGCCGGTGTGTTCGTTTTCCCAGAACACCTCCCGCTCCTCTATTCTCTTCAGCTCCGATGCCGACAGTCCGGCAGTCGTGGCCCCGGGAGGTGGCGGCGCGTTGCAGTAATTGAGGTGCAGCCCCACGACGTGACTGGTGTCGTTCAGCGCCAGGAAACGCCCGATGCTTGCGCCTACATCGCCGCCCTGGACCGCGTACCGGCTGTAGCCCAGCCGCGCCATGAGCGCCGCGATGATGGCGGCGTCCTTCTCCAGGTTGAATCCGCGTGTGTGCGGTCTCTCGGTGAACCCGATCCCCGGCAGCGAGATGGTGACGACGTGGAACGCGTCTGAGGCGCGACCTCCATGACGGACCGGATCGGTCAACGGTCCGATGACCTTCACGAATTCGGAAATCGAGCTTGGAAACCCCTGTGTGATGACGAGCGGCATCGCGTTCGGATTCGGCGATCGTTGGTGGATGAAATGGATCGCGAGGCCGTCGATCGTGGTCGTGTACTGGTCGAACGCATTGAGCGCACGCTCCTGCTTTCGCCAATCGAATCGATCCCGCCAGTAGGCGACGAGATCCTTCATGTAGCGCAGGTCCGCGCCGTACTCCCAGCCCGAGCCCTCGATTTCGTCGGGGAACCGTGTCCGGGCGAGCCGCTCCTTCAGATCGCGCAACACCTCGTCAGGCACGTGGATCTTGTAAGGAACGATGGCTTGCTGAGCGTGGCCGGCGTTGTGGGCCGCAAGACTCGTGAGCAGTAGGGACACGAACACCAGTTTCTTCACACCATCCTCCGAGTCAGCACGATTCGCTCGGCGAAGAGCTGGGAATGTCGATCGCCTCGAGGCCGATTATTTCACGTCGTTCAGTCGCTGCGCAGCGCGTCGATCAGATTAGTGGACGCGGCCCGCCACGCTGGCGCCACGGTGGCAACCGCGGCCGTCAGCGTGAGCACGAGTGCCGCCGATGCGAACGTCACGACATCCAATGGATGCACACCGAACAGCATGCCCGCCAGAGACCGGCCCAAGGCTGCTGCCAGCCCAAGCCCGACCGCCGCGCCAACTGCAATCAATCGTGCCGCGCCGCGGACGACCAGGTTGATGACGTCAGCCCGTGTGGCGCCCAGCGCGATGCGGACGCCGAACTCGCGGCCGCGCTGCTGAACCGAATACGCGAGGATGCCGAACACGCCGACCATGGCCAGGAGCAGCGCCAGTCCCGCAAACGTCACGACGAGCACGGCGCGAAAACGGGGCCGCGCCGTGGCTTGTGACGCGACCGCGTCGAGCGTTCTGATGCGCGTGAGCGGAATCTGGTCGTCGACCCGAGCGACCGCCTGGCGAACGGCCGTCGTCAACACGTCCGCCTGGCCGGCGACAGGGCGAACCACGAGCCATGTGTAGCTCCAGGCGTTCTGAGCGATCGGCACGTAGACCTGCACCGGCTCCTCGACCTCGTCGGGTGGGCCCTTGACCTGGCGGACGACTCCCACGATCTCTCGGATGACCGGGGCTGCAGGCCCGAGCATCATCGGAGTGACGGCGAGCCGCGTCCCGAGCACCTGCCTCCCTTGCAGGTAGCGCCGCACGAGCGCTTCGTTGACGAGGCACACCGGCGTGCTCTGAGCGGTGTCGTAGGCGGTCAAGCCGCGCCCCGCCACGACCGGGATGTCCAGCGTTTCGAGGTAGGTCGGACTCACGATCTGGTAGTCGGTCAGCGGGCGATTGGTGGGCTCCTTCGGTGGGTCTCCGACGATGTCGAAAGAGTTCGAGCCGTAGAAGTACTTGTCCAGCGGCAGGAAGCTCGCCCAGCCGACGCTCTGCACGCCCGGAAGCGCCTTGACCTCGCGTTCTACGCCGTCCTGGAAGCGCCGGATCTGTTCTTCGCTCTTGTACCGCGAGATCGGAAGCCCGTACGGCAGGCTCACTGACATCGTGAGCACGTTTTTGGCGCGAAACCCGGGATCGACGCCGTCGAGGTACATGAGCGTGCGGAGCAGCAGACCCGCTCCGCACAAGAGAAGGACCGCCGCCGCCACTTCGCCGGCGACGAGAACACTCCGGACGCCCCCACCCCTGGTCGTGGTCCGGCTGTCCGATCCCAGCGCGTGCACGAGCGACGACCTGGTGGCCTGCCACGCTGGCGCCAGACCGAACAACACACCCGTCAAGAGTGCGGTGCCCCCACAGAACGCGGCGATCCTCTCGTCGAACGCGAGCTTCACGCCGCCCGGCAGAAGTCCGACGGGAATCATGGCGGGCGCCAGCTTCAAGATGCTCCACCCCACGCCGAGCCCGATGACGCCGCCGATCGCCGCGAGGACGATGCTTTCGGTCAGAACCTGTCGGATGATTCGGCCGTGGCCGGCGCCGATCGCCGAGCGAATGGCCAGTTCTCGCGCGCGTCCGGTCGTGCGGGCCATCAGCAGATTCGCCACGGTGGCGCAGCACATCGCCAGCACGAAGCCGACGACCCCGAGGAACAGCATGGACGTCTGGCGGACCTCCTTGCCAATCAGCCCGCTGCGCAGCGGCTCGACCGTGACACCGCGCCCCTTGTTGGTGATCGGATACTCGGCGGCCAGGCTGTCGCCGATCGCGGCCATGTCGCCGCGCGCGGCATCGAGGGCGACGCCTCGTTTCAGGCGGCCGACCGTGAAGAAGGCGTGAAACCCTCGTGCGTCCATGCCGGGCAATTCCTTCCACACGGTCCAGAGGCTGGTGGGAGATCCAAGCTGGAAGTCCGCCGGGACGATGCCGAGAACGGTAAACGGCAGGTCATCGAGTCTAACCACCCGGCCGATTAGCGTCGGGTCGGCGCCAAATCGGGTCCGCCACAGCCCTTCGCTGATCACGACAACGTTGGGTGGGATGGCCTCGTCGGTCGCGACGAACGTACGACCCGCAATCGGCTTGACGCCGAGCACGTCGAAGTACTGGCTCGTGATCTGCTGGCCCGGGATCTCTTCCACGACGCCGTCAGCGCCGGTCATCGTTCGCGGGAAGAAGATGAACGCCGCCATGCTCTCGAAGGTGTGATTCCGCTCGTTCCAGTCGCGGAAGTTCAGGGAAGCGACCGCCGCATGAGGGAATTGCCCAAAGCGCTCAGAGAGTTGTACCAGCCGTTCGGGCTCGGAAAACGGGAGCGGACGGAGGAGCGTCGCGTCCACGAGCGCGAACATCGCGCTGTTGGCTCCGATGCCGAGCGCGAGTGTGATGACTGCAACGAGCGCGAACGCCGGCGCGCGTCTCAGCTGACGCAAGGCGTATCGCACATCGCTTCCGAATTCCCCGAGCCAATGAGTCAAACGCATCTCACGCTCTCGCTTTCTGCCCAGATCCACGCATTCCCGCCTGAAGCGGCGAATATCGCCCAGGCGACGAAGCGCCGTCGCGCGCGCTTCGTCTGGAGCTATTCCTTGATCGATCAGTGCGCGGGTGCGCATCTCGACGTGCAGATCCAGCTCTTCGTCGACTTCCTGCTCGATCGGGATCCGCCAGAGCCACGAACGAAGGGAGCGTCTCATCTAGATCGGAAATCACTTGACTTGACGTGGTAACTGAGCGCGCGCCCTCTTGACACTCCTCACCTACCACGTCAAGTCAAGTGATTTCCGGGATTGGCGAGGAGGAGCTTCGAGACGCCCGCGGAGAACCGGCGCCACTGGGCGGTTTCGGCCGCGAGTTGCTCGCGCCCTCTGGGCGTCAGCCGGTACAACTTGGCGCGACGGCCGAGCTCCGAGGTGCCCCATTCCGCTTCGACCCAACCGCGGCGTTCCAGGCGGTACAAGGCGGGGTAGAGCGATCCTTCTTCAACAGGTACCGCCTCCCCGGTGGCGGCTTCGATATGCGTCGCGATCGCATACCCGTGGCGCGGCCCCGCTGTGAGCGTCTTGAGCACCAGAGCATCCAAGGCACCGTGGAGCAGCGCGTTCGACGGTTTAGGAAGCGTCATGACACTGCACATTACAAAGACAGTCTTGGTAACGCAACATTAGACGAGAGAAGGGGTCCGAAGGTTTGCTGGCCACCTGGCCGATGTCAGGGCCGCCCTCGTCGGATGGAGTCCACTAGAATGGCGCGTATGCGAACCACTCTGGCCATCACCTTCGCCGCCGTCTTCGGGATCCTGGCGCTCACCGGGATCACACAGCAGTTCCCCCTGAAGCAGGATGTGGAAATCCTCAAGCAGGCCCCGATGCACCCCGAGAAGGTCAAAGAAGGCCTCTACATCATCCGGGGTCCGGCTCTGCCGTGCATGGTCGGCTGCAAACCCGGCGAGACCGGAGACGGCCTGATCCACGAGTCCGGGGACGTGGCGGTACGGGTGACGCCAGAAGGCCTGATCCTCGTCGACGACAAGTTCCCCGAGCAGGCAGCCGAGGTGCTGAAGCAGGTCAGGGTGGTGAGCCCCCTGCCGGTGAAGTACATGCTGAACAGCCACCATCACAGCGACCACGCGGGCGGAAACGCTAACGTCCGCAGGACACTCGGAATCGACATCATCGGGCACAAGAACATCCGCGAAAACTTCCTGCGCCTCAAGCAGCCCGGCGAGCCTTCCATCACGTTTACCGATCGCGCAGCCGTCTACCTGGGTGGCGTCGAGGTGCAGGCTTACTGGTTCGGGCGAGGCCACACCAACGGCGACACGGTCATCTATTTCCCCGATCTCAAGACCATCCACGCCGGGGATCTCATCATCGACGCCATACCGGTCATCGACTATGCAGGCGGCGGAAGCGCGCTCGAATTCATCCCGACCATCGACAAGCTCCTGACGCTCGATTTCGACACCGTGATACTCGGTCACGGTCGGACCCTGAAAAAAGACGACGTGCGCGCGTACCGGGCGCGTTTCCAGGTGATGAACGATCGGATGCGCGAGTTGATTCGCCAGGGTGTGAAGAAGGACGACCTGAAGACGCTCGATCAGGCGCGAGCCCGCCTCAAACTCGCCGAGCTGGGGTGGGACAATTCGGTGAGCACGACGACGTGGTTCAGCGGCATCGCGGGCTACTACGACGAACTCGCCGCGAGCCTCGGCCGCTGACCTGGCCGCCGCCGCGCCTTCAATGACGCTTGACGTCGGTGAAATCGAGGTACCGGTGATCGAGCGCGACCGAGATGTGCGCGGTCAACTCGTACTTCCCATCGGCTGACCTGACCGCTTCGGTGAGGTGTTCAACCTTGATCGGGGCGGCCACTCCCGCGCGAAGTCCTTCCACGAGCGGTCGCCCACTCATCGTCGCCGGGACCGGAATGCCGAGCAGATGAAGCAGCGTGGGCGCGATGTCAACGTTGCCCGTCGGCACATCACTGATCGCGTGCTCGCGGAAGTCAGGCCCTGCGGCAATCAACGTGGCATGAATATCGAAAGGGCTCGAGGTCCCGTGGCCCGCAACGCCGGTCTGGTAGGTCTGGCCCGCGAGTCCTCCTTCGTTCACCGCATCACTCCAGTTTGCAGACACGAGCAGGTCGCCTGACCTGCCGTGGTTCCAGCGGGCAACGTCGTACGACAACGTACCGGGGACGATTCCCTCCGGCCCTCCGCCCGGACGCGGCCGCGAGAACATCGCGCCGACCTCCGGCTGCCGCTGGAGCGCCGCGACAATGGCCGCCAGTCGCGTGCGATCGACTCCGCCCCGAAGGTAGATCGCGCCGTCGGCCACTACAAGGTCCGGCGATCCAGATCGAGCCAGCTTGAGGCGCTCGAGGAGCGCCATCAACTTGAGATCTCCGTGGTGCATGGAGAAGCCGTGATCGGAGATCACGAGAATGTTCGTTCGGTCAGCCAGGCCCTTCGCGCGGAGGGTATCCAGAATCCGCCCGATCCCGGCGTCGGCGCGCGCCAGCGCCTGTCGGGTGAAGGTCGAGCCGAGCCCTTGAACGTGGGCGGTCTCGTCGGGATCGTTCAGCCACAGGCAGGTCACCTCCGGATGGAACTCGTCGAGTCCGACGCCCAAATACGCATCAATGGCGCGCTGGTTGCGCGCATCACTGGCTGCAAGAGCCAGAGCCCCGTCGGCCGGCTTATCACGGTGCGGCCCGTCCTCGGACGTCGTCCCGGCGGCGTGGATGATGGCGCTGCCGCCGACCGTGTCGTTGAGAAGGTACGCCAATCCGGAGGAGCCGGCGCTGATCGCAAGCATCCTCCGATGCGCGGCGAACAAGATCTCTCTCAGAGTGGGGGCCGTCAGGATTCGTTTCGACGTACTGGCGACGAGTTCGAGACTCCTGCGAAGACTCGTGTCGAGGACGCTGGTCGCGTTGGCGGACGGCATGTAGATGGTGTTGCTGAGCAGGCCGTGGGTTTCCGGATAGGCGCCCGTCAGCAGCGACGCCGCGTTGACGCGTGTGACGGTCGGAAACACGGAATGGTGCTGCGTGAAGACGATGCCGCGCTGGCCGAGCTGGGTGAGGCGGGGCATCGTCTTTGGCGTCACCTGGTCGGGCCGCAAACCGTCGACGACGATCACCAGGAGCGCAGCGGGTTCGCGGGCCGGAAGCGTGGCGAACACCAGGCTCGTGCTCAGCCAGGCCAGAAGAAGACGGCGTCTCACGACGGGATACTTATCTTTCGGCTCTTACGGTGGCGGGCTGTCCCACGCCGAACTGCACAAAACGACGTAAGACTGGTCGCGTTGGCCTCGCGTGCGGGTCAGTTCTGGCAGGTCGAATCGACCATCTGCAGCGCGCTGAGCGTGAGGCGATTCTCGTTCGGCTCCCTGTAGATGAGCCCCTTGGCCGTGATCTTGTGACCGCGGTGCGCTTTCAAATCGAAAGGGGCTCTGTTCAGCAGCAGGAACGTTGCAGTTCCTCGCGATCCGGCTGAGCCGCCGTCAGGTCCGCAGCCGAAAGCGGACCTTCCCGAGCAGAGAACGGGTTCGGTCGCGTCCGTCAACGCCCAGCGATTCGCAGGGCCCCGGCTCCAGGCAGCCGGCAACCTGGACGAGGGCGAAGTTGGGCAGCACGTCGGCCTGCTGCCGCACGATCTGGATGCCTTCGAGCACCTTCGGCATCGCGCGTGAGCTCTGCCGAGCCCGCGGGAAAGCCATTCTCGTGGAGCACGAACGCCACGACGTCGGCCTTCGTGCCGTCGTCGACAATCGACTGGAAGTCCGGCGGCATCGCGTCGCGAACCTTTCGAAACAGCCGGTTCACGCTGCCGTGTCCCCAGTCCCTGTAGAACGTCGTCGCCCTTGAGCGCGGGTCCGAGCGTCTGGTACAGCTCGCCCTTGAGCGTGATGCCTTCGTCGCCGGTCAGGTCGTTCCGATGGCAGCGCGAACAGTTCCGCTCGAACGCCGACCCTTCCTCGAGCCACCTGCGAATCCGTAAAGACGCCCGTCCAGATAGAGCTTTGGTTCTGTGCCGACGCCGTCAGCGGGAGCATGGGCGGGAGCCGGAGCCACAGATGCCCGGCCGTCGCCTGGCATGGACTGGCGAAGAAGCGCGGCGGTCTTTTCGTAAACGATCGGTGGATCCTGGCCGGGCCGATGGCGACCGCTGCCGAGCGCCACCTCGAGCGGTGTGTGGCCCTGCTTATTCCGGCCATCGAGCCTGGCGCCGCGCGACGCCAAGGAGAGCGACGATGCGATCTGCGCCGCGGGCGGCGGCCATGTGAAGAGCGGTCTGTCCGTTGCCATTGAAGGCGTCGACGTCCACGCCGCGATCGAGCAGCAGCGCGATGCCATCGAGCGCGCCCGCCTCCGTGACCGGCGAGTTCGGTGGGATAACCGACTGCCGCGCGCCACCCGCCGCTTCGATCATCAACGCATTCGTGTAGTCCTTCTGCGTCAACGTGGGATCCGCGCCGTTGTCGAGCAGCAGCCGCATCACAGCGATATCGTTGCTCTTGGCCGCCCGCATCAACGGCGTGCTGCCCTCGCCGAACGACGGGTCCGCCGACTCGTGGAGCCTCGCCGAGGGGCATCGCGCCTGAGACGGACATTGGGATCGGCGCCGTGGGCAAGCAGTACCTTGACGACGTCGACGGCATCGAGGCGATCGATGAGCATCGGCGATGGCCGGACGATCATCCGGCGTCATCGTGTGCATGTCGACGACGGCATACAACGGCGCTGGTGCCGGTGTCGTCGGCGACGTTGGGATCGGCGCCCTTGTCGAGGAGCATGCCGGCAAGATCGTAGTGCGCGTTGAGAATCGCGAAACTGAGGGCGGTCGTGCCGTCCGGATCCCGAAGGTCGAGGTTCGCCCCGGCGTCAGCCAGCACAGCGGCCGCATCGAGGGCACCCTGGCGCGCTGCGTACATCAGCGGCGTCCAGCCGCCGCGCGGAAGCGGAGTCGACACCATCCCGGTCGTCGCCCACTTCCATTCCGGCGGAATCAGCACCTTCGACGCGGCGTTCACGTTCGGCGCCACGGTCGACGAGCGCTCGTCACCACGCTCCGCATGATTCTCAGCCGCGGCCCAGATCAGCGCGTTCTGCTGCTGTGCTGGGCTCGACGGCGTTGACGTCGGCGCCGTGGCTCAACAGGGCGGCGACGAGCGGCCAGCCGCCCGGTTCGAGACGCGGCCATGAGAATCGTCTCGCCGGCGGGACCGCGGGCATTCGGACGTCCGCTCCGGCCTTCAGCAACAGCCCGACGAGCGCTTCGTCACCGTTCGTTGCGGCGAGCCACAAGCGGCGTCACGCCGTAGCGCGTGGCGGCGTTCGCCTTGGCGCCGGCTCGAAGCAGCAGCTGCGTTGTCGGTCGGTCGCCCGCGCGCACCGCCCAGTGCAGAGCGGTCGTGCCATCGGGTTCGGACGGCATTCACATTCGAGCGTGCGCCCCCATCAGCGCACGGATCGGCCGAGTGCATCGCCTCGTCTTACGGCGTCGACAGCCTGGTCGTCTCCCCAGCTGCCTGCAGGCCGACGGCGAGCGGCACGCGACCAGCCAGACCGGGAACGGAACCGAACCAACATGGGACCGTCTCGAGTTAGATGTCGAGAGTTCCGGTGCTGATGCCGTACTGGTCCATGCTCCGCCCCGAACTTGTTCGCCAGGGTCGAGCGCAAGATTGGCGATGGGTGTCTCCTTCGGAGTCCGAAGGTGAACGATTGCCGTGCAGCAGACCCGCGCCGCTGTCCCGCCAGCAATGTGGGCACGTTCGAGCCGTGAATGCACGTCGCTCTCGCCCATGCCGCTGCCGAAGAGAATGATCGGAATGATCAAGGAGCGATCCATCGCCGTCCGGCGTGGCCTGCAGCTTCTTCAGGAACCTGCCGAACAGCTCGACCTGATACGTGTTCAGCTTGACGAGAGCGGCGATGCTTTCCGGCTTGTTGCCGTGATGCGACAGCGAGTGGTGCGGCTCCGTGATGCCGAGCGTTGGGGTACACGCGCTGACTGGTGTCCCGACTCATCATGAACGTGAACACGCGCGTGAGATCGGTCGCGTAGGCCAGCGCCAACAGGTCGAACTGCAGCGTCGCGTGCTCTTCGAACGCTTCCGGAATGCCAATCGGAGCGCCCGGCAATGACACCTCGGTCGTGGCTTGCTTTTCGGCGCGCTGGATCCGCCGCTCAATCTCGCGGATGTCTTCGAGATAGTCGCTCAGCCGCTGGCGATCGCGTGTGCCCAGCCCGAGCTGGCAGTCGCGTGACCGACTCGGCCACCGAATCGAGGATGCTGCGATCCTGCTGCATCCGCTCGAGCGCGCGTGAGGTTGGTCGGACCACCGCCGAACATCCGCTCGAAGAGCATGCGCGGATTGATTTCCATCGGCAGCGGTTCCGTCGGAGTGCGCCACGACAGCGTGTTCATGTAGGCGCAGGCGAAGAACCCGTCGCACCGCCGACGTAGCCCGTGAAGTCCTCGGTCGCGAGTTCGAGCGACGGGAAACACCGTATTCGATCCGATCTGCGACGCGATCACCTGATCGACCGACTTCCCGGCCCGGACGTCTTCGGCCATCGGTCTTCTTGGGGACGCTGCCAGTCAGCCACGCGGCAACCGTCGTGCCGTGACCGTCCGCCGGCGTGCAGAGCTCGGACACGACGGTCAGCGAATCTCGAAACGGCTCGAGCGGTTTCAGGATGGGCGTCAACTCGAAATCGGCACCAATCTTGGTGGGCGTCCAGTAGCTCGGCCTCTCGCCGTGGGGCACGAACACCGCCCCGAACCGCCGACGGGGGTTGGCCGCGGTCTGTGCCGTGGCCGTCAGCGCAGGAACCATCGCTTCAAGCAGCGGCAGGGCCAACGAAATGCCCATGCCTCGCAGGACCGTTCGCCGCGATAACGACACCTTCGTGATGAACATTCCCCTACTCCCGAGGCGAAGCCGTCCGCATTTGAAAGGCCGAACTGCCGACGATACCGACCACGAGCGACGAGAACCGGTAGTTGTCGCTTGCCGAGGCGCGAACAATCCCCCGCACCGTCGGCATATCAGAGTAGCTCAACCCGCGGCCCAGGGCATACGTTAACAGCTTCTCGGTCATGGTCCCCACGAATCCGTCCGGCTCCCGGACCAGCGCCTCTCGCAAGGCCACCACCCCGTCCACCTTCGTGCCGTCCATCAGCTGGCCGGAAGCGTCGATTGGGGTCCCGGCCGCCCCCCCCTCGTGCGATCGCCACGCGCCGACCGCGTCGAAATTCTCCAGCGCAAATCCGATGGGGTCCATGATCTTGTGACAGGCCGCGCACGCCGGGTTGGCGCGATGTTCCTCCATGCGTTCCCGCATGGTCAGCACCTTCCCTGTTCCCCGCTGGGAGTTTTCGTTGAGGGGCGGCACATTCGCCGGTGGCGCCGGCGGCGGAGTTCCGAGCAGATTGTCGAGCACCCATTTGCCGCGCACGGGTGGCGAGGTCCGATCGGCGTGCGACGTCACCATCAGGATGCTGCCCTGCCCCAGCAGACCCTTTCGTGCGGGGTCGGCGATCTGCACGCGTCGGAAGTGGCTGCCGTACACGTTCGGGATCCCATAGTGTCTCGCCAGACGCTCGTTCACAAAGGTGTAGTCCGCCGTCATCAGGTCGACGACGTTGCGGTCTTCGCGCATGACGCTATCGAACAGGAGTTCGGTCTCGCGCCGGAAGGACTGACGAAGGTTGTCGTCGAAATCCGGAAACGTCATCGAGTTGGGGACCTGATTCTTCAGGTTGCGCAAGTACAGCCACTGACCGGCGAAGTTCTTCACCAGCGCGTCCGACTTCGGGATCGGCCAGCATGCGCCTGACCTGTTGATCGAGCACTGAGGGGACATGAAGTCGGCCCTGGCTCGCGACTGTGAGCAGCTGGTCGTCCGGAATGCTGCTCCAAAGGAAGAATGACAACCTTGAGGCAAGCTCCAGATCGCCGAGTCGGTACACCGACCCGGGGCTGCGGCGTCCGGATCGCGCTCGGCTCGGAACACGAACTGGGGATCCGTGAGGATTCGCTGAAGAGCGACTTCGATGCCCTCCTCAAAGCCCCTTGCGTCGCGCGCTGCACGAAAGAAACCGAGGACCGGCTTGATGTCGGAGTCGGTGACTGGCCGACGGTAGGCCTTTCTAGCCAGGGTCGAGATGATCCGCCGCGCACATCCGTCTTCGGTCGCCGGACCTGCGGGGCGACACACGAAGATCTTCCGACGGCTGGGTGTATCCCCGACGCCGGTTGAGTTGAACGGTCCCGTCACCGTCAGGGATTCGATGTGCGGATGGCCCGATGGATCCAGGGTGTCGAACGAGCTGCGGACGAATGGCTGAAGCCGCACGGTGCTGGGTGTCGCGGTTGCGAGGAACGCCGCCGTGACCGTATGAACGCCCGCCTTCAGCGGAACGCGCACGTCAAATCGTTTCTCGACTTCGTCTCCCGCTGTCGTGGGATTCTCCATCGACGCCTTGAAATCGGCTTCCCCTCCAAACACGGCCAGTAGGACGCGCTCGCCGTCGACGGTGATCTCGAGCTGATGCGGATTCTCGAGTCCGCGCATGGTCGCCGTGTTGGTGCGATAGAGCTTCACCTGGAGACGATATTCGGCGTCGAGCGGAATGGTCGGCTGGACCGCCAGGCCGCCGAACGTGCCGAGCGGGAGACCCTCGACGTGCACATCTTGCGACGCGTCCTGCCGAATACGAAAGGTCTCGCTGGCCGGCTCGATCTTGCGATTACCCACAGCCAGGGCGGCAATTCGGCCGGCGGCCGACAGATACCGCTCGAGCAGCATGGGCGAAACGCCCAGCGCATCCGCGATATTGTCGAAGCCGTACGCCGCATCGTCTGGAGGAAGGAGCGATGCGGGATCCACGTCGAGCGCCAGGAGATCACGAATGGCATTGGCGTACTCGGCGCGGTTCAGGCGATGGATGAGAGCTCGACCGGGGTTCGGCCTTGCGGCCGCCGCGGCGTCGAGCGTTTGCTCCAACCAGGCCACCAGGGCGTGCTGTTCGGGGTCCTCTGGGCGCGGCATGCCCGGAGGCGGCATCATGCCGGCCCGAACCTTGCGAATGACCTTTTCCCACACCTCGGCGCCTGCCGGGATATTCGAGAGGTCCATCTTGTCGAGCATGAGACCGGCGGTCTTGAGTCGGTCGTTGTGGCAGGTGACGCAGTAACGAGCGAGGACGGCCTGATGATCAAGCAGCTTGGGAGTCGCGGTTGGAGTCTGGGCGGCGGCACCCAGCGTGCTCGCGACCAGCAAGGAAATCGCCGTCAGCAGTCCCCTGCACATCACCGCTGGAGATTATCGAACCCCAGCAGTGAATAGCGCAAGGCAGCCAGGTGATGACCATGGGAGGGGGGCGCAAACTGCAACCTCAGCCGTTGTCACATATCGATGGATCCGGAATGTTGTTGATCCACGCTGGGCCGAGGAGTAATGTTTGGACCCCCGCCGCGGGTTCCTCCGCGGTACCAAGAGCGCGGAATTGAAAGCAAGGAGTACACGTCATGTCTGATCGTTATTCTTCGGCGATTGTCGCGGGCATCGCGATGATCATGGGAGCCAGTTTTGCCGTCTCTGCGCAAGACGAAGGCGTCAAGCAGATCGAGCAGCTCATCAAGAAGGCGAACTCACAAGTCGAGTCGATTGGGGATGCCAAGCTGCAGCTGCAAAAGACTATGGACGCCTATAACGGTGTCTTCGCGCCGGACGTGAAGGATCGTCGCGACGTGTACAAAAAGCTTCAGAAGGAGATGGCGAACTCGGACAAGAAGCGGGCGGACGTTGCCTTGCGGAGCACCGAGATGAACGCCGAAGCGGACAAACTGTTCAAGGGCTGGGAAGCGTCGACCGCAGCGATCCAGAGTCCCGACTTGCGGAAGCGCAGCGAGCAGCGGCTGCACCAGACGCAGAACAGATTCGGCGAAATCCGTCAGGCCGGCCAGAGTGCCTCGAGCCTGTACGGGACGTTCATGAAGTCGCTGCAGGATCAGGTCACGTTTCTGGGTCACGACCTGAACCCCGGGGCGGTGGCCACTCTGAAACCAGACGCCGACAAGCTGAACGCCCAGGCCAGGGACCTTTACGCGGCAATTGACAAGGTCACAGGCGCCGCCAAGAACAACATCGCGAAGCTCAGCGCCGAATAGTCTCAGGACTCCAAAAACACATCATCAGGAAAGCAGTACAGCCAGCGCTCACCCGGTTCGGCCGAGGCAATGACCGGGTGACCGCTGGCGCGTGCGTGTTTCGACGCGTGCCGGTTCGGCGAATTGTCGCAGCACAAGGTCGCTCCGCACTGCTGGCACGTTCTCAGATGGACCCACTCGGCGCCGATCTTCACGCACTCCTCACATTCGCGACGTTTCGGACGCTTGATGGTCTTGATTGCCTCGACATGAGCACAGGTATTGTCAGACGGCATGGTCTCAGTTTGACCCACGGCTCACCTCAGAACAACCCATCCTCCGGTAGAATTCCGTCGCAACCCTGAGGTCGTCTCTGGGGGCGACCAGAATCAGGCGACGAAGTCGTGACGGAGTCTCATGATTGCTTCGGGAGGACACGACGATGAGATTGTTCGCTCTGCTCGGCCTGCTGATTGCGTTCACCCCTCCTCAGGGCGGCGGGGCACCACGACCCGCCCGTTGCGCGCCGGCCGGCAGCGTTCAGTTCATCTGCGGGTTCGTCGGCCCTGAAGATCTCGTCGCGGTACCGAAGTCCAACTGGGTCATTGCCTCCGGCGATGCTGCGCCGGGAGCCATCACACTCGTCAACGTGCGGGACCAACAAGTCACTCCGCTCTATCCAAGCCCCAATGTCAAACAGGAGTTCGACCGTAGGACCTACGATTCGTGTCCCGGGCCCCTCGATCCGGAGGAGAAAGACAAATTCCGCGCGCACGGCCTGGCGCTGCGCTCAGACAAGGGCTCGCGACACACGCTCTATGTCGTTCACCACGGCAACAGAGAATCGGTCGAGGTCTTCGAGTTCGACGCCTCGGCCAAGCCGCCCGCTCTCACCTGGGTCGGGTGCGCCGTACCGCCAGACCCGGTCGGTCTGAATTCGGTCGTGGCGCTGCCGGACGGCGGTTTCGCATCGACCAACTTTCAGCCGCGGCTGCCCGCTGGCCGCGGACCGAACCTGCTGGCGGGCGAAAAAAACGGCGAGCTCTGGGAATGGCACACGGGCACCGGCTGGAGGATGGTGCCGGGCAGCGAGGCCTCCGGCGCCAACGGAATCGAGATCTCAAAAGACGGCAAGTGGTACTACATGGCGGGCTGGGGCAATCAGACCTTCATACGGTTTTCACGCCGGCAGACGCCGTTCAAGCGCGATGAGATCCCGATCGGCTTTCGCCTGGACAACTTGCGCTGGACTCCCGACGGCCAGCTTCTCGGTGCTGGCCAGGAGCTCCCCGCCGGCGGCGGATTCCAGATGGCGACATCCCGCGTGATCAAAATCAACCCGAACACGCTGCAGGTGCAGGACGTCATCCGTTACCCGTACAACGACGCCTTTAACTTCTCGACCGGCGCGATTCAAGTCGGGAAGGAGATCTGGGTGGGCTCGGTGCTCGGCGACCGCATCGCGCGCTTTCCGGGCCCACGAAACTAACTTGAGACACCTTCGACATTCAGTCGTTCCTGCCCTGTGGTTGACGACGGCGCTGGCATTGTCGGGCTGCGCGTCGACGACGCACGTCCCGAATGTCTTCGACGTGCAGCGGCAAGTCGAGCATTACATCGAAGGCGGGCAGTACGACACCGATTTCGCCAAGGTGGTCGCCGCCGCTCGCGCGTACCTCGATGAGCGGGCGAGGAAGGCGACACGACCTGCCATAGTCCTCGATATTGACGAGACCGCTCTCTCCAACTGGCCCGCCCTCAAGGCGAACGGGTGGGTGCGAATCGCGAACGGTGACTGCGATCTCGAGACGGGACCATGCGGACTGCGGACGTGGCAGGACCGCGCCCAGCTCAAGGTGCTCGGCCCGACGTTGGACCTGGCGCGGCAGGCCAAGTCGCTGGGAGTCGCGGTGTTCTTCATCACCGGACGCCCCGCTCGCCTTCGCGACGCTACCGAGAAGAACTTGCGCGAAACGGGCTACGAATGGGACGGCCTGGTGCTCCTGCCCGGCAACGTGACACCTCCAACCGTCGTCGACTTCAAGGCGCCGGAACGCAGGAGAATCGCGGAACAGGGCTACACGATTTTGTTCACGATGGGCGATCAGGAGAGCGATCTGAAGGGCGGGTACGCCGAACGTACCTTCAAGCTGCCGAATCCGGTGTATTTCATTCCGTGAGCCGACGGCCGTTATGAGTGATGTCGTGCGGCCTTCGCTGGTTCGACGGAGATCCCGGCTGGTCCTCGCAGCGTTTTGGCAAGTTCGCGAACCCGTTGACGCTTACTCAGCTTGCGCCTGCGATCCTTCTGAAATCTCGCGCGATCGCCGTTTCGTTCGGACATGTGAACCTCACTATACCCTACGACTCTTCATGCGCCGCAAGTGGCGTATACTCGTGCGTCACTCCGCTTTCCTGAGTCTTGCGGCGAGGTGCTCCAATGCCAGTAAGTCTCCCCCAGATCGTTCGCCACTTGCGTGAGCTGATTGCGGCACTGGACCGTCGCGTCCCGCGACCGGAACGCCTGCAAGAGGCATCAATCGCAAAGGATGCGGCCGAGCTCAAGGTGGCGGCGCTGGACCGGATCGCGGAACTCGAAACTCCTGCGTCCCAGCCGCGATCGGTCGACGCCCCGAAGTAACGTCCCCGGACGGTAAGTGGATTCGCGCTAGCCAGATCCTGGTGTGCAATCGGGGACACCCTCCGTATTCGGCCAGGAGTACGCTGGGACATGGTGAGAAACATGACTCGAGCAAGACTAATCCAAACTTGGTTCGGGGTTGTAGCGCTGATCGTCGCCGTGGGCATTGGGTTTGGCGCCCACGTGACAGTCGGGGCGGGGATCATGCTGTTCGCGCTCTGCCTCGTTCCCCCCGCTATCGTTCTGATGTTGTGGCCCGGGGTTCAACCGCCTACCGCAGGAGAGGTACTCCGCGGCGCCCGACACGAGTGATCGTCACGTCGCGGTCGAGCGCTAGACCTGCACCTGTGACCACGAGGCGCCCGCATTAGAACGAGGACGTCCGGTCGAACACGACGGTGAGGGCCGCCAGATTCGGTTGAGCCGTTCGGTGGGCCATGATCCATGAGTCCGAAGGACGGGCTCGCTCCACGCGCAGATCCGGATCGGTCCACCACCCTTCGCTGAGGCGAGCCAGGACCGGCAGCGAAAAGCCTAGAAGGTCTTCGATCTCTTTGAACGTCAGAACCACTCTGGACGCGTACCTCTTTTCCAAATACGTGTAAAGCGACAGATACGGTCCCGACATGACGAAACGGGGAGTCTTCGACCCGTCGGTGTCTGGTTCGGGCGCGCGCTCAGGGGAAGGGCGTCGTCTCCTCATCCACTCCATCATGCGGTCCTCTTTCGATGTCTTGTTACGTCACCAAATCATCTAACAGAAGTCTTCGTGCGTCTGTGCCGTTGTGAACATCAGGCACGCCGTTCGGCTGCCGCGACGGGCGTCGTCTCACACCAGTTGGCCCGCAACACACGCATCGAAGAGGACTTAATCGATCATTTCTTGAACTCCTGATCCGGTCCCTGTCCGCGTGTCGATCGTGCCGATTCGTAGGATACTTATCCATCAGGTGGCCTCACCCAAGAAGCGCCGGTTCGACGCGACGGCTTTCCTCAGTGCGCCGGGTGTGGCCGCGACGGTCTTGGACTACCCGGCGGCGGCAACCATCTATACGCAGGGCGACCCGTCCGTTGCGGTCTTCTATGTTCAAGCGGGGAACGTGAAGCTGTCCGTGCTGTCGGAAACGGGCAAAGAGGCGGTCGTCGGCGTATTGAGCGCGGGTGACTTCTTTGGCGAGGGGGCCCTGGCCGGCCAGCCGCTGCGACTTGCGACGGCCACCGCGATGACGTCCAGCCGAATCCGCGTCATCCCCAAGAAACAAATGATCCGCCTGCTCCACCACCAGCACGAGCTCTCGGATCGCTTCATCGCGCACATGCTCGCGCGCAACAATCGTCTCGAGGAGGACCTCGTCGATCAGCTGTTCAACGCCAGCGAGAAGCGCCTCGCCCGCACGCTGCTCCTGCTCGCTCGGTTCGGCAAACCACTCGGACCGCAGCGCGTACTGCCGAGAATTTCCCAGGAAGTGCTCGCGGAAATGGTGGGAACCACTCGCTCGCGGGTGAACTTCTTCATGAACAAGTTCAGGAAGCTCGGCTTCATCGACTACAACGGCGACCTCAAAATTCACGACGCCCTTCTGAGTGTCGTTCTGCACGACGCGTCTCCATCCTCTCAGCCGCGACTGATGAAAGCACCGTCCGTTCGACGGTGATTCGTCTGCTGTCTGGCGGGCGAGGACTCCACGCTGCTCTTCGCCGGGTGTGCAATACAGAACAGCCCCTCGAAATCGGTTCTACGTATCCTCAAGGCGATGTCCATCCGTCCGGTTGTTGTGACCGACGACCGATTCGAGCGCCTGACATCCATTGAGCAGTTGCTCGAGCAATATCAAAGGACCCAGGACCGTCGCATTTGGCACCGGGCAATCCAGCTCTGGCACACGCTGCAGTGGGAACGCACTCTCCGAGCACCACACTGTCGAGAGCTGGTCCACTGAGCGCGCCTCTCCATTTCCTGGCAGCACCCGTAAGTTCATCGGTGGACTTCGAGGAGACTTCTTGGACCCTCTGAGCGTGAAGCTCCAGTTTGATGCACTGCACAAGTATGCCGGGTGGCTGGATTGAGAGCGTGTCGCGGCGCAGGTCCGCACAGAGGTTGCGGCGTTGGGGGCGGCCCTCGACGCGGGCGGCGATCCGCGGCCGCAACTGCAGGCGGTCGAGACCGCGCTGGCACGTCTGCCGAGCGGGGAGCTTCGCAAGATGCTCCGTCTCGCCGCGGGAAAGATGCGCGGCGCGCTCGGGGAGGCGCAGTGAATCTGAAGTTACCGTCAACCCGGATCGCCTGCGACGCAGGCCGAGACATCGCCACATGAGGGTGCATCTGGTCAACCCGAGTTCGCTGTCTTTTGGGATCGGGGTCATTACTCCCCGATGGCTGTACGTTCTTGCCGCTGCGACGCCCCAGATCTACGGCGACCCGGTCATCACCGACGAAACGCTGCATCCTCTCCAGCCCGACACCATCGATTCCGGGGACGTCGTCGGTATCGGCATTCATACGGGCAATGCGCTGAGGGGTTACGAACTTGGATTGCTGGCCCGTCGTCAGGGCGCGTTCGTGGTGTTCGGCGGTGTCCATGCCGCGCTCTATCCAGATGAGGCGTACGACATGGGCGGCGCCCACGCCGTTGTCAAAGGCGATGGCGACGTGGTCTGGCAGGAAGTGCTGGTCCGACTGCCGGAACGGGAAGCCCAAGCGTGTCTATCAGGCCGGGCAGATCGAGCCGGAGGAGTTCCTGCCGGCGCGATGGTCCCTGGTGCCACGCCATCGCTACATGTGGGCGTCCGTACAGACGGTGCGCGGGTCCCCTAAACACTGTTCGTTCTGTTCGGTGTGGCGGACTGATGGCCAACGGCCGCGACAGCGCGGCGTTCAGACTGTGATCGATGAAGTCGTCGACTTGCGGCGCCGGGGATTTCGGTTCATCGTCCTCGCGGACGACAATTTCTACCCGGTGACGCTCAACGACCTGCAGATGGCCGCACGCCGATCAGATCGAAGCCGCCTCGACGAACTGGAGACTCTTCGGGCCGAGCGCTTCGAACTGATGAACATGCTCGCGCAGTTGCCCGACGACATGGTGTTCTTCACACAAATCACCATGGAAGCGGCCGAAGACCTGGACTTCCTCGCCGCGATGCGTCGCGCCAGGATTCGAGGCGCGCTCGTGGGCGTGGAAGCCGTCACTTCAGAGGGGCTCAAAGACGTTTTCAAGGACTTCAACGCGAGTGGAGACCGGCTCGTCGAACGCTTGCGCGCATTCCGGGAGAATGGCGTCCACGTCCTGGGATCGTTCATCTTCGGTCTGCCGAGCGATCGCCCCGAGACGTTCGACCTCACGGCCGAGATCGCGAGCCGCGCGGGTCTCACATTCGCCCAGTTCGTGCTCCTGACCCCGTTCCCCGGAACCGTCGACTTCGCGGCATGGGAACAGAGCATGCGCGCCGATCCGACCCGTGTGAACGGGATCCCGCTGACCCGTCACTGGTTGATGCCCGAACGGCGTCGACCGCGCGTGTACATCGCCCATCCGGTGATGACGTCCGAGGAAATCCGCCTGCGAACGCAGGCTGCCTGGGATCGCTTTTACAGCTTGCGCGCGGTTTGGGTCCGCTCGCGCTGCGTCGAATCGTTGAAGGCGCGTCTCGCGTTTGTGCTCATCTCGAAGTTGTACCGGCAGATGTACGCGAATACCGGGATAGCCACCGACAGCGCCCGCATTACACGCGCGGCGACGTGGACACGGTGGATTGCCAAACCCTGTCAGCGTTTGTTTGCCGCTCGGCTCATGCCGGACCTTCAGAGCCCCTCTCCTACCACTTACAACTAGAAGAACACTGGTGGCTGGATGAGCCCTTCCTCGCCGCTGGTGCTGATGTTCGATCGGGACGTCCGCACTCGCGCGTGGTATCGAACAGCGTTCGCCTCCACGGAATACCGGTTCGCCGAGGCCACCAGTGGCGAGGAGGCCGTCGCGCTCCTCACGCGTCAACTGCCGGATTTGATCATTACCGAACTGCGCACGCAACGTCGCGACGGTCTGATCCTGTGCGTCATCAAGCATTCGAACCCGGCCACAGCCAACATCCCATTTCTCATGGTGGTCCTGAACGGTGATTCGGCGGCGAGCACTGCCGCTCAGGTTGTCGGAGTGTCAGAGCTGCTCCAGAAACCGCCGGCTGCGTCGGCGGTAGTCAATGCAGCGCGGCGGATGATTCAGGCGACGCCTGGGAACCACATGACTCAGCGTCGGCTCTATCGCACGCTGGCAGATCTCCGGAACGAAGTCACCGCTCACACGTCTCAGTCTGGTACGTCGCCCGACAGCCCTGGGAGCCAACTGCTGACCCTGATGGCGTCAGCACTCTCCGGCGTCGTGCTGACGAACGACGAAGCGAAATGCGTCGCGGTCAATTCCGCCGCGTGCGGCCTGACGGGGTACACCGAAGCAGAGCTCCTCACTCGATCCGTCCTGGATCTCACGCCGCCTGACACCGTGGACCACGCTCGGATGCTGTGGACCCGGTTTCTGGTGAATGGCGAGTGCTCCGGGGAATTCCTGTTGGTTCAAAAGAACGGGGAGGAAGTGGTCGTTCAACTCTGCGCCGTGACAAATATCGTGCCCGGCCTCCACGCGACTGTCTCCGATCGGGCGCTTGTCGACAACTAGGCCGTCGTCAGTCTGGTGGACCAAATCGTGATATGATTTTTATCCGGATCTTGCCACGTGCTGTGCCGCCTTTGGGCGAAACGAGCCTCCCCTGACTCGCTCCTCCTGAACCTCTGCTAGCTACGAGACGAAATCCAGACGGGCCCGTTGAGGATGCTCGGGTAGCGGCCGTCGAATATCGGCGGCGCCGACCATCGTATGTGGCCCACAGAGGAGTCAGTGTATGGGTCGAAAGTTATATGTCGGCAATCTGCCATATGAGACAGGCGAAACCGAGCTTCAAGAGCTCTTCGCCCGCGCCGGGACCGTCGAAACGGTGAAGGTGATGCGCGATATGGCAACGGGCCGCGCCCGCGGATTCGCGTTCGTGGAAATGAGCACGGACGAAGAAGCCCAGAAAGCCATCTCCGAGTTGCACGAATATCAGCTCGGCGGCCGCGGTCTCACGGTCAATGAAGCGCGACCCAAGCCGGCGTATTCGGGCGGTGGCGGCGGCGGCGGCTACGGCGGCGGCGATTCACGTCGTCGACGCTCTGAGCCGCGCTGGTAAGCGACGTGGTCAGTCGGGGCAGGCTGTGTCCTGCCCCGATGTTCGACTGCAATGAGTGGCGAATACTTCTACGGAGTCATGCGCAAGCGAGTGCCAGCGCCGCGCTCGGGAAAAATGTCCGGAGCTCACGAACTCCGCGGCAGGCCTGCGACCGGCCGGATTGCCAAACTGTTCATCGGGCAAGGCCATGGCTACATTCGCCTCACGGACAAGCGCGAGGTGTTCTTCCATCGTGCCGACGTGAGAGAAGGCACGGCGTTCAACGATCTGGACATCGGAGACGCGGTGACCCTCGAGTTGTTCGAAGACCAGGTCAGTGGCGCGCGTGCCCTGCAGGTCGCCCGACGCACTCGCTCTGCCTAGCGGTATAATTGGATTTTCTGCTTTTCTGAGCTCTTCGGCCGCCCCGGCCCGAGCCCTCACCAAAGCCTTCCAGTGAGGGTTGACATCGTGATGCATCGCCCGGCAGGTATCGGCGCGTTTCAGTTCGTGGTTCTCGCGTCGCTTCGGGCTGCGCAATTGACGCGCGGGTGTCTACCCAGGGTCGAGGGCGATCACAAGAGGACAGTCACCGCCCAACTCGAAGTGTCGCAGGGAAAGGTCCTGCAGGTTGCCGCGGTGGATCTCCCGCTCGCTGTCGAAGTGGCCTGAAGGAACACGAGGTTCATTCAATCGGGTGAGGGTCGACGGCCACGTGAGGGTCGACAACCGCGCGCGGTGGGCGCTGTCGCCCGATGCTCTTGACCACCACGAACAGCACGGGAATGAACGCCAGGTTCAGAAACGTCGACGCGATCATGCCGCCCGCAACGGCGGTGCCGACCGAGTGACGCGCTTCCTTGCCGGCGCCGCTGGCGAACACGAGCGGCATGACGCCGAGAATGAAGGCGAGCGACGTCATGAGAATCGGCCGCAGCCGGATGCGGGCCGCTTCGACCGCGGCGTCGGCAATGCTCAACCCTCGGCCGCGCAGCTCTTCGGCGAACTGCACGACCAGAATGCCGTTCTTCGCCGAGAGGCCGATGAGCATCACCATCCCAATCTGACAGTACACGTTGTTGTCGAGACCGCGTCCCCACTGCGCGAGCAGCGCGCCCAGAATCGCGACGGGCACCGACAGCAGAATGATGAACGGCAGCGTCAGGCTTTCGTATAGCCCGGCGAGCGTGAGGTACACGAGCAGCAGGCCGAGGCCGAAGATCACGACCGTCTGCCGGCCAGCTTTGATCTCTTCCAGCGAGAGCCCAGACCACGAATGGGTCATACCCTGTGGCAGCACACGGTCGGACAGCTCCTGCATGATCTGGATGGCCTGCCCCGAGCTGAAGCCCGGAGCCGCCGATCCGTTGATTTCCACCGAGCGAAACAGGTTGAAGTGCGTGATCGCCTTTGCCGCGGTCGTCTCTCGAATCGAGACAACGTCACCGAGCGGCACCATCTGCCCGCTGTTCGTCCGGACGTGGAACCGGTTGATATCCTCCGGTGTCGCGCGGAACTGTCGATCAGCTTGCACGTAGACCCGGTACGAACGGCTTTCGAAATCGAAATCGTTCACGTATACAGATCCCATCAGCACCTGCATCGCGTCGGTCACATCGCTGATCGACAGCCCCAGGCTCTTCACGCGGTCGCGATCGAGCGTGACGACGAACTGCGGATCGTTGGCGGAAAACTGCGTGAAGAGGCCCGTCAAACCCGGGGTGGCGTTGCCTTGCGCGACAATCTGCTGCGCGGTCGCCGCCAGATCCTCGATTGGTCCGCCCAGCTGATCCTGCAGCTCGTACGTGAATCCGCCGAAGGTCCCAAGGCCATTGATCGACGGCGGCAAAAACGGAACGGCCGTGGCTCCCGTAATCTGGCCCAACTGGCCGAACAGCCGTCCCTGCAGGGCCTTGGCCGAGTGCTCCTCTCCGCGGCGCTCACTGCAGATCCTTCATCTCCACGAAGACGAGGCCGGCGTTCGGCGAGGCGGCCGCGCCGCTGTAACTGAATCCGCCGATGCCGAACGTGTCCTTGATCTCCGGCGACTTGTTGAGAATGGCTTCGACCTCCTTCACCGCGTTCATGGTGTAGTCGAGCGACGCGCCCGGCGGCGCCTGCACCAGGATCATGAGATAGCCCGAATCCTCTTCGGGCACGAAGCTTGTCGGGACTTTGGTGTACACCCAGTACGTCACCCCGAGCAGGGCGACGAACACGAGCGTGACGATCCAGCGAATGCGAATCAGCGCACGCAGGGACGACACCATCAAGGCGGTACCGCCGTTGATGACCCAGTTGACCCCTCGGAAGAAGAATCCCGGCTGCCTCGTCTTCTTCTGGAGAAGCAGCGCCGACAACGCCGGGGTCAAGGTCAGCGCATTGAACGCCGAGATCGCCATCGAAACCGCGATCGTCAAAGCGAACTGCTGATAGAGGCGACCCGTCGTTCCCGGGAAGAAAGCGACCGGCACGAACACCGCCGCGAGCACGAGCGCCGTAGCAATCACGGCGCTGACCACTTCACTCATGGCGCGTGTCGCCGCTTCCATCGGCGACCAGTGGTACTCGTGGATGTGGCGTTCGATATTCTCGATGACGACAATCGCGTCGTCGACGACGAGGCCGGTGGCGAGCGTGATGCCGAACAGCGTCAGCGTATTGATCGAAAACCCGAACACCTTCACGAAGGCAAACGTGCCGATCAGCGACACCGGAATCGTCATCGTCGGGATCAGTGTCGTCCGCCAGTTCTGGAGCAGGACGAACATGACGAGCACCACCAGACCGATGGCCTCGAGCAGCGTCGTCACGACTTCTTGAATCGACTGCGACACGACCGTCGTCGTGTTGTACGCGATCTCCGCCTTCAATCCGGGCGGAAAGCGTTTCGACAGCCGCTGCACGGCTTCGACCACGCCGTTGTACACCTGGAGCTGGTTGGCGGTGGAGAGCTGCTGGACGCCGAAACCGACCGCCTCCTGGTGGTTGTAGCGGAGGTCGGTGGTGTAACTCTGAGCGCCCAGCTCGGTCCTGCCGACGTCCTTGACCCGCACGAGCGCGCCGTCCGCGGAGCTCTTGAGGATGATGTCCCCGAACTCGGATGGCTCGACCAGTCGACCTTCGGCGCGTACGCTGATTTGAAACGCCTGCCCCGTCTGTGCCGGCGCCTGCCCCACCTGCCCGGCGGCAACCTGCACGTTCTGTTCGCGCAGCGCGTTGACGACTTCACTGGCGGTGATCCCGCGGCTTGCCAGACGCTGTGGATCGAGCCAGAGGCGCATCGCGAACTTGCGCTCGCCGATGATGTTGACGTTGCCGACGCCCGGAATCCGCTTGAGGTCGTCCAGGATGAAGCGGTCGATGTAGTTGCTCAGGAAAAGCTGGTCGTACTGCTTGTCTTCGGCGTACACGCCGGCGGCCATGACGAAGTTGTTCGTCGCCTTCGTCACGGAAATACCGACCTGTTTCACCTCGTTCGGCAGCCGGCCCTCGACCTGCGAGATGCGGTTCTGAACGTCGATCGCGGCGACGTCGAGGTTCCGATCGACATCGAACGTCACGGTCACGCTCGACGTGCCGTCGTTGCCGCTGGACGAGGTCATGTACGTCATGCCCTCGACGCCGTTGATCGCCTGCTCGATTGGTGTCGTGACCGCGGTCTCGACCGTCTGGGCGCTCGCGCCGTTGTAAATGGCGGTGACATTCACGGCGGGCGGCACCAGCTGGGGGAACTGCGAGATCGGGAGCGTCGGGATCGCGATCAGGCCCGCAAGAATGATGACGAGCGAGCACACGCTCGAAAGAATCGGTCGTGTGGTGAATGTGTCAACGAACATCGGTCAGGGCTGTGCGGCGATTGGCGCGCCGTCGGTCAGTTTCTGTACGCCCGACGCGACCAGCCGATCGCCCGGCTTGAGGCCATCGAGCACCACATAGTCGTTGCCGAGGATGGGCCCGAGCTTGACCGCCCGCTGGCGGGCCACGAGACGCTCGCCGGCGTCCTCGGCGACGAACGCGAAAAACTGCGCGTTGACCCGCAGCACGGCGGTCACCGGCAGGACCTGGCCGTCAGTCGTCCGCCAGACGATGCGCGCCCGGACTATCTGCGAGCCGCGCAGCGCCCCACGGGCATTCGAGACCTGCCCCTTGACGAGCACCGACTGCGTCTGGTCGTCGACGCGCGGAGAAATGAAGCTGATCGTCGACGAGGCGAGCATCTCCTGCGTTTCGCTCGCCAGCACGTGAATCGGCAGCCCGATTCTCAATTGGGTCGCCCGCTCGAGCGGCACCGCGACGTAGACCTCGAGCGTTTCGTTCTGATCGATGGTCGTCAGAGCGGTCGTCGTCGTGACCTGATGGCCGACCCGCACTGGCACATCGCCGATCACGCCCGCCGTGGGCGACGTGACGGTGTAGTAGTGGAGCTGGACCTGCTGCTGCTGGATCTGCGCCTGAAGCGACTCGAGGGCCGCTTCCGCCGTGCGAAGGGCCGTTTCGGCCTGCTCCAGCTCCTGCTTGCTGACGACCTTCTGCTCGAACAACGCGCTCATGCGCTGTTGCTGCTGGCGGGCATAGGTCACGTTGGCTTCCCGCGATGTTCGCTCGGCCTCCTGGCTCGACACCGTGGCCTCCTGCCGACGCGGATCGATCTGCATCAGCGGCGCACCCTTTTCGACGCGGTCGCCAGACTTCACGTCAATCTTGGTGATTTGGCCGTCGATCTGGGGCTGGATGATTGTCGAATGGAGCGACTTCAGCGTCCCGAGATACTCGGTCGCGTCCTCGATGCGTTTGTTTTCGACCGTGACGAGCTTCACGGCCGCAGGGGGGAACCCCCGTGGACCCGACGCAGGCGTCTGCGGACGATTACACGCCGTGACGCCCAGCACCATAAGGAGGGTCGCGAAGTGTGCCAAACGCCTGACGAGCATGTCCCTGGATTCCATGACTCCGCATGCGTGAATGACGATTTGATCCGAAGCCGTGAAGCGTAGCACAGTCGTCGGGGACCGGCCCGCTCAGCGGCTTGTCCGGGCTGGGCCTGAGGGCCCGACTCGCCGACTCAGGAAATCGGCAACCGACTCGGCGCGTCGGCCCGACAACCGCTCGACGTCTCCCGTGACCAGGTCGAAAAGACCGTCGCGCGCGTCTTGCTGAAAACGCAACAGGATGTCTACCAGCCACGGCGGCAGCCCCGCCCCCGCGAGGCCCGCTTCGTATTGTGCCGGCGTTTGAGGTGTAATCGCGACGTTCACCCCAATGGTCTGGGAAACGATACGGGCGACGTCGGACGGCGTCAGCGCCTGCGGACCAGTCGCATGGTACGTGTAGCCATCGTGGCCCTTCCCGAGCAGCAGCCCCGCAGCGGCGGCCGCGACATCGTCGCGCGCGACATACGAAATCGGAGCACTCTCGAGTGCCGACCAGGTGCCGGATCCAGCCGCTCTTGTCGCGGGATCGACCAACGTCTCCGCAAACAGCGACATACGGAGGACGTTCCAGGCGGCAGAGCTGGCAATCAGGCGCCGCTCGGTTGCAAAGTGCGATTCCGGGAGGCCATCGGATGAGCCAGGATGAGCCCCGACCGTCGAGATATAGATGATGTGGGCGACGCCCGCAGCCACGGCGGCATCAATCGCCGCCGTATGCTGACGTGGGCGAACACCCGGCATCAGATCGGGCGTGGGGATGATCAGGAGGCGGTTCACTCCGTCGAACGCCTTCGCCAGCCCGGATGGATCATTGAAGTCGGCGGACCGGACGCGAATGCCTTGTCTGGCTAGTGTGTCGAGTTTCGCCGGCGTGCGGGTCACGGCGATCACGTCAGACGGGGAGGTTCGTTCGAGCAGATACCCAACCGCGCTCGCTGCCAGGTGTCCGCTCGCACCGGTGATTCCGACTGTCACAAGAGCCTCCTGCGGCCATTACACGACAGGCCACTGACATCAGCCACTTTTCTCTGGTGGAAACAATCTCCCCGGCTGGAACCAGCGCAGGCTGGCGCCCGGGAGACTCGCTGTAGATATAGCGCAGACTTTAGCGTACCGCTGCCGCCCTATGCCGACAGACAGGTTCGCGGCCTGCCTACAGAGCAGACAGCGTGAGCAGGATGGGGTTCAGACGATAGTACAGCGTCTCGAGAAACGCGCCGCGCTCGACGAGAGAGAAGAAGGGCTCCTTCGCGGTCGCCAGGACGCGTGTGGCAGCGGCCTCGCCCTCCAGTTCTTCGAGCAGCCGCTGCTGCTCGTCGCGACTCAGTTGATCAACGCGCTCGAGGACCAGCGTCGGCACCGCCTGCTTTGGGAACCGCAGTCCGCCGCATCTCGTCCAGCATACCGGTTTCGCAAGCGCGGGCCACATACTCGTCCACAAGCGCGTGACCAGTTCGTCCCGGCCAATGATGAGCGCGTTCACGCGGGATCCGACCAGTGCGCGCCACTCTTCCTGCGGAATGCCGATGTCGGGCCGATGCGTCAGGCAGACGGCCTCGACCGCGACAGGTGCCGGCCGGAAATGCGGCAGGGGCGGCGCGGCGACGGGCTGAACAAGAAGCGGGCGCAGCGAGTCATGTGGTGCAACCGACGTTGGGACGTTGCTCATGGCCATGGACACCCCCCGGGCGATGAAGGTTCTGGATGCGTCTACAAACAGCAAGAACCGCGCCGCCGACTGCGTCGGATTTCCTCGGAAATCCGATCGAGCGTCCTACATCTTTGAACCTCGCAAGAAAACAGCTACAGGAATGTCTGACGCATTGCAGGGAACGCCGATCAGTCACCCGGGTCTTCGAGGTACCGGATGCGCTTCTGCACGTCGGTGTTGACCGAATGGTAGTTGGTCGTTCCGGGTTCCAGGTTCCAAGGTTCCTGGTTCTGAGGTTCCAGGATTCCGCCGCGAACCACGAACCATGAACCCGGAACCTGGAACATCTAATGCCTCCACTGACTGGCATACAATGCCACCCTGTTTTCGAGGATGTCCCTATGAAGCTGGGCGGTGTCGCGCTATGTCTGCTGCTCGTCTTCGTCCCGGTGACCTCCGCTCAATGGATCACGATCAAGACAGCCGGCGTGCCGCTTCGGCCCGACGGCCGACCGAATCTGTCCGCCCCGACGCCCCGGACCGCCGACGGGCGGCCCGATTTCTCGGGCATATGGATGCTGGCGCCCGATTCTCCATGCCCCGACCTCATTCGTGACGGCCTGGACTGCCAGGAGAAGGACCTGCCATCACGTCAGGCGGTCAGTATCGGCTACGGTTTGGCTGAAGGTCTCCCCTATCAGGCGTGGGCCGCCGAACTCGTGCGTCAGCGCCGGGCCGAGTTCAGCAAGGACGACCCACACTCACACTGCCTGCCGTCGAATCCGCCTCGAATCTGGACGCTGCCCCATCGACAGAAAGTGATCCAGACGCGCGATCTGCTCGTCGTCCTCAACGAGTTCAATGCCGCCTACCGTCAGATCTTCATGGACGGGCGGGCGATGCCCGTTGATCCACAGCCGTCGTGGAACGGCTACTCCACCGCACAGTGGAAAGACGACACGCTGGTAGTGGACACAATTGGTCTTCGCGGCGATGTGTGGCTCGATATCAGCGGCAGCCCGATCAGCGAGGAGGGCCGGCTCACCGAACGGATCCGCCGGCCCGACTACGGGCACCTCGATGTCGAGGTCACGGTGGACGATCCGAAGACGTACACGAAACCGTGGACCGTCACGGTGCACGAAGTGATTCAGCTGAACATCGAGATGATCGACGAGGTGTGCCTGGAGAACGAGAAGTCCATCCAGCACCTGGTCGGCAAATGAGATTCGACGAGGGAGCATGATCGGGCGGACGCTGTCGCACTACAGGATCACGGGGAAGCTGGGCTCTGGCGGAATGGGAGAGGTCTACCTGGCCCGAGACCTCACGCTCGATCGTGAGGTCGCCCTCAAGGTGCTCCCGATGGAAATGGCCAGCAGTCCGGAGCGCTTGCAACGGTTCGAACGCGAAGCGAAGACGGTCGCCACGCTCAATCACCCGAATATCGTCACAATCTACTCGGTCGAAGAGGCCGAGGGCGTGCGCTTCCTGACCATGGAGCACGTCGTCGGCCGCAGCCTCGACGCCCGCATCGTCGCGAGTGGGTTGAGCTTCCAGGCGTTTATGGAGCTTGCTCGCCCACTGGTTGAGGCGCTCGTGGCCGCGCATGAAAAAGGGATCGTCCATCGCGATCTGAAGCCCGCGAACATCATGGTGACCGACGATGGGCGCCTGAAGGTCCTCGATTTCGGAGTGGCGAAACTGCAGGAGCCTGAGCGCGGAAGCGGGTTTTCTGATGTCGCGACGGAGGGTCTGACACGCGAAGGGACTGTGGTGGGAACCGTCCCCTACATGTCGCCGGAGCAACTCCAGGGCCGGCCTGCCGATCACCGGTCCGACATCTTTTCGGTGGGCATCATCTTCTACCAGCTCCTCACGGGAAAGCGCCCGTTCCCGGGCGAGACGTCGGCTGACGTGATCTCGGCAATCCTCCGCGACACACCGTTTCCGGTGAACGAGATCAACATCGGACTGCCGAGCCACCTCGGACGGATTGTGCGCCGCTGCCTCAACAAGGATCCTGGAGATCGGTACCAGACGGCGCGCGATCTACTGATCGAGCTGAAGGAGTTGAAACAGGAAATCTCGGACAACGAACGACGCGCGACCAATTCGATCGCGGTCCTGCCGTTTGCCAACATGAGCCCCGATCCTGAACAGGAGTACTTCTGCGAAGGCATCGCCGAAGAGCTGATCAACGGCCTCGGCCGAATCAAGAACCTGCGCGTGGCCTCGCGGACCTCGGCCTTTCAATACAAGGGGACCAAGCACGACATCCGCGAAATCGGCGAGCGCCTCAATGTCGAGAAGATCGTCGAGGGGAGCGTCCGGAAGGCAGGCAACCAGATCCGCATCACGGCCCAGCTCGTCAACGTCAACGATGGTTACCGCCTCTGGTCCGAACGCTACGACCGCAAGATGGAGGACATCTTCGCGATCCAGGACGAAATTGCCGAAAGCATCGTGCAGGCGCTCGAGGTGACGCTCAGCCCCAAAGAGCGCCGCCTGATCCAGCACGTCGCGACGCGCGATGTCGAGGCGTACGACTTCTATTTGCGAGGTCGGCGGTACTTCTACGAGTTCGACCGCCGGAATTGGGAGCTGGCCCGGCAGATGTACGAGCGGGCGATCAAACTGGATCCCAACTATGCCCTCGCCTACGCGGCACTGGCGGATTGCTGGTCGTTCCTGTTCATGTATGCCGGCAGCAGTGAGCGGGAGCGCGTGCTTGCCGAAGAAGCCAGCCGCAAAGCGCTGGAACTGGATCCTGACCTCGCTGAGGCGCACGCATCGCGCGGCATGGTCCTGTCGTTCAGCAGCAACCACGACCAGGCCGCCGAACACTTCGAGAAGGCGATCGCGCTCAATCCCAAGCTGTATGAGGCCTACTATTTCTACGCTCGGGCCAGCGTGGCGCAGGGGAAGTATCTCAAGGCCGCCCGTCTCTACGAGCAGGCGATCGAGGTACGCCCGGAGGACTTTCAGGCGCCACTGCTGCTACCGCAGGTGTACCGCAGCCTGGGTCGAATCGAGGACGCCACGGAGGCGTTCCGTGCGGGGATTGCCAAGGCCCGCAGTCACCTCGAGCTCAATCCCGCCGATGCCCGTGCTCTTTATCTGTGTGGTGGTGCGCTCATTGAAACCGACAACACCGCCGAAGGTCTGGAGATGGTGAATCGCGCCGTCACCATTGCTCCGAACGAAACCGGACTCCTCTACAACGTCGCGTGCATCTATGCCTCGCAGGGACGGACCGACGAGGCGCTCGAGCACCTGGAGCGCGCCGTCCGCGCCGGCTACAACCATCGCGCCTGGCTCGAAACCGACTCCGACCTCGATCCGATCCGGAAGCACCCTCGTTTTCAGGCGTTGCTCCAGCAAATCGATTCGAAGAGGTGACAGAGCGCCGAGGCGCAGCGATTCAGTTGGTGATGGACATGAGCCCGCCGATATCCGTGTCGCGATCGACAAGGAACCCCAAGTTGGGCGCCATCATTTCCTCCCAACTCTGAAACCCTTGATACACCCACCGGCTCGGATCGGGATTGGACTTGTTGCCGGCTGAATTGTCGTAGCGGAATTCGAAGCGCATGTGACTCCCCTTCGGCAACTTCAGCGAAGTGCCGTAGGCGAGCTGCCAGTTGAAGTCGTAGCCGGGGACATTGAGCACCACCTCTTCGCGTCCGTCCGGATAGGTCACCTTGTACTGCGCACTCCTGCCACGAACGTGCGCGTGCGGCCGCAGCCGTACGATTTCGACGTCCTTGAGGAACGTGATGTCCATCGGTGGCGCCAGATAGTTGGCCTCGTTCGGCGGAATCGCAAATTCAGGATTGTAGGCGGACGCGAACACCGCCCTGTTGCTGGCTGCGGTCGGGGTGATGACCGGCGCATCCTCGCCCGCGCCCTGCACGAAGAACTTCCTCGGCGGGGGCGTCTTCGCGACGGTGAAACCGATCTTGGTCCGGTCCACCAGCGGCCGGCCACTGGTTGTGTAGTGGAGGCTGACGATGAGGTCCGATCCGGCCGGCACCAGCTTGCCGGCATTCCACGCGCGGTAATCGTCGTAGCCTGCGCCGGGCAGGTAGCAGAAATCGAGATTCTGCCTGAGCGTCGGATGGCCCTGCCTGAGCTTCACTTCAGTGCTGCCGACATCGCGCGTTGCGATGATCATGCCGGGCAACTCGCCAAACCCGCTGTTGCCGGGCGTCGGATTGCCCGTGGCGTCGCGGGGAACCTGCACCCATTCGTAGCGGTTGTACACGGTGTTAGCGCTGTGCTTCTCGAAGCTGAAGCAGATGTGATGCACGACCGAGGCGTCGCCCGGCAGGATTTCCATCGACGTAACCCATGTGTCGCCCTGAAAGGGAGAGGGAATGGCGATCAGCTCCCATTCCAGAATGCCCTTCGCCGGCACCTCGTGGGGAGGGAGATCCACAACAACGTCTGGATGGACTCCCCAACCGCCGGTAGGCCATTCAATCCGGGCTGGCGCATCCTTGGGATCGCCTCCCACCGCACCACCGTCCGCCCATTTCACGAGCGTGTCGATATCGCTCTGCTTCAGGGAGCGGTCGTTGGTGAAGTGGCCATAGCTCGGGTCGGCGAACCACGGCGGCATCTTTCTCTGCATCACCGCAGCTTTGATGGCCTTCGCCCAGGGGCGAGTCTCCTCGTAGCTGATGAGCGACATCGGCGCGACCTGCCCGGGCCGATGGCAGCTCTGGCAATTCTTCTGGAGAATGGGAAGCACGTCCTTCGCGAACGTGACTTGAAAGGATTGATCGGCTGGTTCGGCGGGGACGGCGATGGTTGCCGCGACCACCAGGCTCGCCAGGACTACACGCACCATACGCGTGCCTCCTTTGGGTGGATAACAAGATAGAGCATAGTGCAGAGGGCAGAGGGCAATAGGGCAGAACTCGGCTGAGTATACGCCCGGATTCGGAGGACGCGATGAAGTTCGTGATGCTCGCAGTCGTACTCGGGTTGACCCAGGTGGCCGCGGCGCAGGATGCAGACGACTACCGCGGCGGCTGGCGAACCGATAAGGGCGAAGCCCACACCTACGAGTTCTCAATCCGCGGCAACAACGTGAGGGGTATCTACTGCACGTATTGCGCGGACGCCACGACCTTGGCGTTCGTCGACGGAACGTTCGGACCTGCCGGCATCACGTTCGAAGTGACGCACGTGAAGGCAGACGGCAGCACCGCGTTCAAAGACAAGGCGACCGCGAAGTTCGATCACGGAAGTCTCATCGTGACCGGGGTGGGCGGCGGCCCGCATGGAGGGAGGTTCGAGCGCATCCTCATCAAGGATGCGCGGGGACCGGATCCGCTTCCGGTCATCGTGTCGATACTCCCCAAGGCTCCTCCGGTCCCTGCCGTAAGAATCAACCAACAGGGCATCGGGCTGCCCATCCCTCGCTACATTCAGCCGGGACCGTGGAAATCAAACCTGACCGAAAAGGATGTCGTCGGAATCTGGCTGGGATTTGGCATCGGCGCCCCCAAGCAGTACTTCATCATTCGGAAGGTCGGCAACAAGCTCCGCGGAATGGTCTGTGGAACGTGTGACAACCCGTACACGATGGCCGCGCTGGACGACTTCGAAATCCGGGGCGATCGACTGACGTTCAACATCCTGCACGAGGACTGGGCCGACGGCGAGCTGCCGACGTTCGACAAGCACGTGACAGCCCACGTCGGGTGGAACGAGATGCGATGCACGACGGCGACGGACCATCAACCGCCGCCGCCGCCGCCCCCACCAGGCGTTGTCCCAGGTTTCTCCCTGACCGGGCCCATTCCAATCGAGGCCACGGCAGGCAATCGCTGGTCCGAATGGCCACCGAAGAACACGTCGCTGCCCCATTAGGCGCGCGGCTGTCAGGCGCGCTTTAGCATCCTCGTGATTCCGACGAGAATCACCGCGCCCACGAAGGAGACGATAATCGAACCGACCATTCCCCCCCCGGGCCAGATCCCGAGCGATCCAAACAGCCAGCCGCCGACCAGACCGCCGAGCAGCCCGAGGACGATGTCCATCAGCACGCCGTAGCCGCCACCCTTCATCACCTGCCCCGCGAGCCAGCCAGCGATGAGTCCGACGATTATCGAATAGATCATGGCGCTTCCTCCTTTAACGCGTTTCCAAAAGGGGGACAAGTACTACCGGCACCCGGCGGCCCTGTCAACCGGGAATGCAGACCGGTCAGCGATCAGGACGCGCCAGGCTTGCCCCGTGCACATGTTCGGGCCGGAACCCCAGACCAATCACGCGCGCAGGAATGCGCTGCAGCCATGCCCACCGCTGCATCAACATCAGGACTGCCGGGACCGGTGGCAGCTCGTCCGCGGCGAGGACGGGATCGAGGATCCTGTTTTGAAGCACCACTTGCAGGGCCTGCGTGAGGCGGGTCGGCAGCATTCGACGTCGTTGAATACGGCGCAGATCATCGAGCTCGAGCGCATGCGTGCGCAGCGGCTCCGCCAGAACGTTCGCCGCCGCTACGGCGTCCTGAATGGCGAGATTGATCCCGACGCCGCCGGCTGGGGACATCGCGTGCGCGGCATCTCCAATGAAGAGCAGGCCGGGGGCGCACCAGGTTTCCAGGCGATCGACGGCAACGTTGAGGAGCTTGACGTCATCGAAGCTTGTGATTTCGTCTGCAGTGTCTCGATGCGCCAGTCTTGCAACCCGTGCGCGGAAAGCGGCGATTCCGTCGCGCCGTACAGCATCGAATGTGCCCTTGCGAATGATCAGCGCACATTGCCAATAGTCGCCGCGGTCCAGCATCACCAGCGCCTGGCCCGCATCGATCCGGCCGAGCACGACGTGGTGCTGCTCGGCACGATAGGCCAGCTTGAACCACAGCACGTCCATCGGCGCGCCGAGATTCTTGACCTTGAAACCGGCGTCCCGCCGCAGATTTGAATGGCGCCCGTCGGCTCCAATGACGAGATCGCTGCGGATTTCAAGCGGGCCGGAAGCGGTGTGCGCGGTCAGGCCAACGATGCTGCTGCCACGACGCGTCAACGCCGCCGCTTCAGTGTTCATGAACAGCGTGAAGGTCTCAAGGCGCCGCCCCTGCTCGGCCATGAAATTCAGGAAGTCCCATTGCGGCATGAGCGCGATGTACTTGCAGTGCGTCGGCAAATGCGTGAAGTCGGCGAATCGAAGACGTCGTGTGCCCAGCTCCCCTTCCGCATAGTCGATCCGCTGATGGGGACGCCGGAGCAAGTCTTCCAGGAGACCGAGCTCGAACATGACCTCCAGGGTCGATGGGTGAATCGTGTCTCCGCGAAAATCCCGGAGAAAATCGGCGTGCTTCTCCAGAACGATCACCTGCACCCCGGCACGCGCCAGGAGGTAGCCGGCCATGATTCCGGCAGGGCCGCCGCCGGCAATCACACACGTCGTGGAGATCTCCTGGCTCACGGACTGGAGCTTACCCATTTCCCCTGAAGAAAGGTCACCCGGGACAGGCAATCGTTATACTTGAATGTCGCGGGGTTCCCACTTCTTCGTGGCCTTCTGGAGGCTCTTGTTGACTGCTCGAGCGTTCGTCACATGTCTGGCGCTTTTCTGCACCGTCATCTGGGCCTCGCCGCTGGGGGCTGCTCCCGCCGGTCAAAGTCCCACCGAAGCCGCTTCGCCGCACGGTGCGGTTATGGGCAAGTACTGCATGACCTGCCACAACGACAGAGCCCGGACGGGCGGTCTGTCGCTCGAAAAGGCCGACCTGACCGACATTCCCAAAGGCGCGGAGACATGGGAGAAAGTCATGCGGAAGGTTCGCGTCGGAATGATGCCGCCGCCCGGCATGCCGCGGCCGGAACGAGCGCAGCTTGACGGCCTGGCTGGCTACTTCGAAACCGCTCTGGATCGGGCTGCAGTCGAGAAACCACGTCCGGGACGCACCTCCATGCATCGCCTGAATCGAGCCGAATACGCGAACGCGATCCGCGATCTGCTGGCTCTGGACATCGACGCGACTGCCCTGCTGCCGCCTGACGATGAGAGCAGCGGATTCGACAACATTGCCGACGTGCTGAACGTGTCGCCGTCACTGATGGAGCGATACCTGTCGGCATCATGGAACATCAGCCGGCTGGCCGTGGGTAACCCCGACATCGCCCCAAGCACAGCGATCTACAGAGTGCGGCCGGACCTGTCACAAGACCAGCATGTCGAAGGCCTGCCGCTTGGAACTCGCGGCGGAATTCTGGTTCGGCACATATTCCCGCTCGACGGCGAATACATCATCAAGGTGCGGCTGTGGCGGAACACATTCGATCTGATGCGAGGAATGGAAGATCCTCACGAGATCGAAATCGCGATGGATGGCCAGCGCCTGGCGCTTGTCACGGCAGGCGGCCGCGAGCAGTTCCTGAAGATGGCCGAAAACCCCGGCACGTTCGGAGCGGAACTGGATCGGCGTCTGACGGTCAAGGTTCCCGTGAAAGCAGGGATTCACACGCTCTGGGCCACGACCGTACTGAAAAGCCACGCGCCACGCGACGACCTGATCAAGCCCTTCCTGCGGACGACGATGGACGGCCTGGACATCATGGGTGATCCGTCCGTGGATCGCCTGACGATTGAAGGTCCGTTCGGTGCGACCGGCTCGGGCGATACCGCCTCTCGCCGAAAGATCTTCATCTGCAAGCCTGCAACTGCGGCCCGATGAAGAGCCCTGCGCCGACAAGGATTCTGTCGTCACTCGTCCGCGTGGCGTATCGCCGGCCTGTGGACAAGAAGACGGTCGACATGCTGATGGACTTCTATCGTCGCGGCCGCGAAGGTGTCAGCGGCGGCGACGCGTTCGACCGTGGAATCGAGTCCGCGCTCCAATTCATCCTGGCCAGTCCCGAGTTCCTGTTGCGTTTCGAAACCGATCCGCCGAACCTGGCACCAATTACGGCATATCGGCTGAACGACCTGGCGCTGGCGTCGCGCCTGTCCTTCTTTCTCTGGAGCAGCATCCCCGACGATCAACTGCTGACCCTCGCAAGCCAGGGCAAGCTGAAGGATCCGGTCGTCCTGGAGCAGCAGGTCAAGCGCATGCTGGCCGATGCGCGCGCGAAGACGCTCGTCACCAACTTCGCCGAGCAGTGGCTCTATCTCCGGAATCTCAAGAGCGCCATTCCGGATCTGGAAGCGTTCCCGGATTTCGACGACAACCTTCGCCAGGCGATGAAGGAAGAAACCACGCTGTTCTTCGACAGCATCATGCGCGAAGACCGCAGCGTCATGGATCTGCTGAACGCCGACTACACGTTTGTGAACGAGCGTCTGGCGCGGCACTACGGCATTCCCAACGTGTACGGCAGTCAGTTCCGGCGCGTCACAGTGAGCGACGAAACGCGGCGCGGGCTTCTCGGTCAGGCCAGTGTTCTGACCGTGACGTCCTATCCGAATCGAACGTCACCGGTCGAACGCGGCAAGTGGATCCTGACGAATCTTCTGGGCGTCCCGCCACAGCCTCCACCCCCGAACGTTCCGCCGCTGAAGGAAACCTCCGCGGACGGCAAACCGCTGTCACTGCGCGAGAGCATGGAGCGCCATCGGGCGAATCCGGTCTGTGCGGGCTGTCACAAGGTGATGGACCCGATTGGCTTCGCGCTCGAGAATTTCGACGGCATCGGACACTGGCGGAACACCGAGGAAGGCGCCGCGATTGACACGGCCGGCACGCTCTTCAACGGCGCCGACGTGGACGGCATCGTCGGGCTGCGCCAGAAGCTGGCGGCGCAGCCGGATATCTTCGTCGGAGTCATGACCGAGAAAATGCTGACCTATGCTCTCGGCCGCGGCCTGGAGTACCACGACATGCCGGCCGTGCGAAAGATTGTGCAGGATGGCCGGAATCAGGATTTTCGATTCTCATCGATAGTGTTGGGAATCGTGAAGAGCACGCCGTTTCAGTTGAAGGAGACCAAATGAGCATCATCACCAAGAAAGCACCTTTCACGCCGAACGTTCCTGCGCGGCGCATGGGCGTGACGCTGTCACTGCCGTTCCTCGAGTCGATGGTGCCGGCGCACACGCCGCTGGCGAAGACCGCCGCCAATCCGCAGATCCGCCTGGGATTCTGTTTCATTCCGCACGGCGCGGTCATGGCGAACTGGACGCCCGCCTTGGAAGGGCCGCTCCAGCTTTCTCCGCACTCTGGCGCCGCTCGAGCCGTACAAGGATCAGGTCGTCGTCGTCAGCAACCTGGCGCATGCGATGGCCGGTCCGCAGGGTCCTGGCGACAACGGCGGCGACCACACGCGTTGCCCGGCGGTGTTCCTGAATGGCGTGCATCCCAAGCGAACCGACGGCGCCGATATTCTTGCCGGCGTGACGATCGACCAGATAGCCGCAGCGAAGATCGGACAGGACACGCTGCTGCCGTCGCTCGAACTCGCGATCGAGGACTACAGCGGTCTGGTGGGCTCCTGCGACGTCGGTTTCAGCTGCACCTACATGAACACGATTTCCTGGAGTACGCCGACCACGCCGATGCCGATGGAAATCAATCCGCGCGTCGTGTTCGATCGGATGTTCGGGGATGGCGCCACGCCGAAGAACGTCTCGAACGCATCGAGACGCAGCGCAGCATTCTCGACGCGGTCACCGGACAGATTCGCCGTCTGCAAGGGCAACCTGGGATCAAACGATCGCAATCGCGTGTCCGAATATCTGGACACCGTGCGCGAAATCGAACGGCGCATCCAGCTGGCCGAGAAGCAGAACAGCGATCGAATCTCGATGTGCCGGTTTCGCCCAGCGGAATTCCGGACGACTTCATCAGAGCACACGAAGCTGATGTTCGACCTGATGGCCATCGCGTTCCAGGCCGACATCACCCGCGATCTCGACGTTCATGATGGCGCGCGAAGTCAGCTACCGGACGTTCCCGATGCTCGGCATCTCCGAGGCGTTCCACCCGGCATCCCACCATCAGAACAATGCAAGCAGGCTGGAAGCAGTTGACGAAGATCAATGCCTATCCACGTCAGCCTCTGGTCGTACCTGCTCGAAAAGCTCGAAGGCGACGCCGGACGGCGACGGCAAGCTGCTCGACCATTCGCTCATCCTGTACGGCAGCGCGATGAGCAACAGCAACGTTCACAATCACTCGCCGCTGCCGATCCTCGTGGCCGGCGGAGCGACCGGGAAGATGAAGGGCGGGCGCCACCTCAAGTATCCGGAGAACACGCCCATGTCGAACCTGCTGCTGACGATACTGGACAAGGCCGGCATTCCGCAGGACAGCGTCGGCGACAGCACGGGCCTGCTGATCGGAAGTCTAGGAAGAGCTTGATGATATCATGAAGATCGTTGACAATGGAATTCGTTCGATGGCTGGCACTCCCTCTTGACGTCTGCGCCGTTGCGTCTGTGAGCTAGCAGCGTGCTCCCGCGGCGCTGAAGTTGCCGATGCGGCGCAGCAGAACAGACATGGGCGCGCTGCACGCGCTGACGCAAACAGCGTGCCGATGTCAACGCCGCGCAACCCGACGGCACCACTGCCCTACACTGGGCGGCTCATTGGAACGATGCAGAAGCGGTCAACCTGCTGCTTCGCGCCGGCGCGAACGCGAAAGCCGCGCAACCGCTATGGCGCGACACCGCTGTCCGAGGCGGTGACCTGCGGGAAGCCCCGTGATGATCGAGGCGCTCCTGAAGGCGGGCGCCGACCCGAAAACGCTGACCACCGAGGAAGGCGAGACCGTTCTGATGACCGCATCACGTGCCGGCAACATCGATGCCGTCCGGATCCTTCTGGACCGTGGCGCCGACGTGAACGCGCGCGAGAAATACAAGGGACAGACCGCGCTGATGTGGGCTGCCGCCGAGCGCCATCCCGCGGTCGTGAAGCTGCTGCTGGAACATGGCGCCGATTGGAAGGTGCGATCGTTCGACCGGGAAACCAAGGTGCCCCGTTTGAGCGCGGCGTCGTCGATTTCTCCGATCGCCCGCGGCGGATTCACCGGCGCTGTCGTTTGCCGCGCGCGAAGGCGACATCGAGATCGGCCCGCGTGATGCTGGACGCAGGAGTCGATATCAACTACGGCGACGTCGACAACACCAGCGCCCTGGTCGTGTCGATCATGAACAAGCAGTACACGTTCGCCAAGTTCCTGATCGATCGCGGCGCCGACGTGAATGTCGTCGGCGGCTACGGCCGGACTGCTGTCTATGCCATCGTCGATATCCGGAACGAAGACTACTCCGCGCTCCCGGCGCGAAAGACCGAGGACCTGTTTCCGACGCTGGACATCGTCAAGGCGCTGCTCGCGCATGGCGCGAACCTGAATCTGGCGCTGACGTCCAATCTGCCCGGGCGAAGCGGCATGGACTCTGGCGATACGACGCTCGACGACGGCACGACGCCGTTGATGCGCGCTGCCCGAGCCGGCGACACGGCCGTGATTCGGCTGCTCTTCGACAAGGGCGCCGATCCGAAGCTGACGACCAAGGACGGCAATACCGCGCTGATGTTCGCCGCGGGCGTCGGCTATCGCGACAAGAACACGCACGGCACCGAGCGCGACGCCCTGGCGGCCCTGAAGCTGTGCGTCGAGGCCGGCCTCGACCTCAACCAGGTGAACAACCAGGGCGAAACAGCGCTGCACGGAGCGGCGGACCGGGGCGCGGACACCATCGTTCAATATCTGGTCGATCGCGGCGCGAATCTGAACGTCAAGACCAAAAAGGGATTCACGCCTCTTGATGTCGCGATGGGCAAGTCCAGCCTCATCCAGCTACCCATTCCCAAGGAGAGCACCGTGGCCCTCCTGCGAAAGCTCGGCGCCCTCGAAGGCAAGGACGTGAAGTAAGTGACGAAGGACTTTGGAAGGACGATCATGAAACCAACTATCGCTCTCGCCGTACTCGTGGGCTGCGCTGCAGCCATCGTTTCCGCTCAGAGTCCCTCATCCAGCTTCGACCGCGGTAAGAGCCTGCAGTCCTGGCAGAATCCCGGACTGCAAGGCGTCCTGGCCAAGTGCAAGAGCCCGGCGAAGCCCTTCTCGATTCCAGGCGCGCCGGCGGCGAACACCGGCGCATCGGCACCGGCACTTGCGCCGCCGGAGCCGGCGCCCACGGCGCCCTCGACCGAGATTCCCGGCGTGATCGCCGCAGGTCAGTCCTGGAAGGTCGTGTGGTCGTGGGAAGGCAATAACGTCGACGGCCCCATTGCCGGCGGCGAGGGCACGGTGCTGTTCGCCAACAACGACGCGAGCAACGTCATGCAGCTCGACCCTGCGACCGGACTCGCGCTCGTCATCCACAAGGATACGAACACCGGCGGCGCGCTGTCGCGCAGCAAGAATGGGGCGCTGTTCCTCGCCGCCAGAGGATTGAACGGGGGCATCGTGCAGCTCGAGCCGCAACGCAAGATGTTCGCGAACTCCTTCCATGGCGAGCCGCTCGAATGCGTCGGCGGCGTCCTGAACGACCTCGCTGCCGACGCGCGCGGTGGCGTCTACCTCGCGATTACGGCGGCCGGTGTGTTTTACGCGAACCCGCAGGGCGTCGTCTCGCAGTACGGTCAAGGAATGTCGCTGGCCAACGGCATCATCCTGAGCCCGGACGAGAAGACGCTCTACGTCACGAACGGCGCGGTGGTGATGGCCTTCGACGTGCAACCCGACGGCTCGCTGACAAATCAGCGCGAATTCGGGAAGCTGCGCGGTGGTCAGGGCGGCGACGGCTCGGCAGTCGATGCGCAAGGGCGAGTGTATGTAGCCACGGGGGCCTCCGTGGACATCTTCGCGCCGAACGGCCAGTTCCTCGGCTCCATTCCCGGGCCCGCGGGGCTGCACGGCACGTTCCTCGGCGGCCGCGACAAGAAGACGCTCTTCGCCATCGTCTTTTACGGCGGCTGGGGTACGCCGAGCGCAAGAAACCGGATCATCGCAATCCCGTTGATCGCGCAGGGTTATACCGGACGCGCGAAGTAGTCGCTCAGATGACAGGGCGCCGAGCATCACTGATGACGCGACGGCCTCGGGCCGCTAGCCGGCCGTCACAGGCGGGACGAACACCCGTAGGTAGGCAGCCGTCGCCGCGGCACTCTCCATGTTCCGCCACTGACGTTCAGGCTCGGTGAAGCCCTCCGTGAAGTCGTTGGCCAGCGACAGGTTCTGTGACATCGCGCCGATCACGTCGAACAGGTGAGGCTGCGGTCGCAGCATGAAGTTGGTGAAATCGAAGGCGCCGAGGATCCTCGGCAGCCGCCGCTCGTCGACGGTGCGACAGAACTGTTCGTCGAAGGGCAAGCCTTCGACGATCGCCTCGCCAAGCGTCCAGGCCGCGAAGGACGCGGCGTTCGCGCCCAGACCGCAGACCGGATCGATCGTCACGTGCGCGTCGCCGAGGGCAACGGCGATCTTGCCGTTCGCAAGGCGCGCGTGTGACTGCCGCACGGTCGGCGTGACTGCGCCCTGCAGGAGGCTGTCCGGCCGCGTGAGCCCGAACAATGCCGGATCGACGCGCTCGAAGACCACCGGGTTGTACACACGCAAGATCTCGAGCACGCCGCGCTCGTATCGCTTCGGGTCGTCTGCGTAGGGGGTTCGCGCCAGCCACTCGAAGTCTCCGCCAGGGATGCACTCGAAGAGCAGCACGGCTACGTTGCCTTCAAACGAGTGCATCGGCGCCTCCACGAACTCTCCGTGGGGCGGTGCGATCGAGAGCGTCACATACTGCTGGTCGCCCTCGTGGCTGACACCGGTGAAGAGGCCAGCCGCGATGAGTCGCGCCGGCGTCTTGAAAGGCGACCTGCCTGCAATGGGCGGGAAGACTTCCCCGAAGCCGCCGCGACCGGTGCAGACCACGACCAAGTCGTGGCGTTCGCCGAGCGTATCGAGATCGTCCACTCCCACCGCCTTGTAGACAACGCGTCCGCCTCGTGCCTCGACGTCCTCGAGCAGCGTCGACTGGTAGAGACGGTAGTCGATACCCATGCTCTTGCCGTTGAAGTAACCGGGGAAGGAGAGCGGCCGCTCGCCGGCGATGTAGTGCCAGTGTCCCTCGATGCCGATTCCGGCCTCGTCCCAGTGGTTGGCGCCGAGCGCCCGCTCCCGGCCGCGGGTGCGGTAGTTGTGGATGACGGTGTTCGGAAGCTTCCCGCCGCGGACCTCGTCTGGAGATCGCTCGGCATACAGCGTGAAGTCGACGCTGTGCTGTTGCAGGAGGAGCGCGAGATGGAGGCCCGCCGTACCGGCTCCGACGATCCCGATGCCCATGTCACCCTCCGCTCTGGTCTGGCCGCGGAGGCCCGATCATACCTGGATCCCCCCTGGAGCTCGCACGCCCTCAGGCGTATCCTCTCCGAGTCAGTTCGTGGCCTAAGATGAACACCAGCGACCCGCGGGATGTCGTGGCCGGTTCGGCGATGAGCCCGCTCCAGATCGTCGTCGTCGCGATCACGGTTGGCCTGAACGCGCTCGACGGCTTCGATGTCCTCTCGATCAGCTTTGCGTCGCCGGGGATCGCGCAGGAATGGGGCATCGACCGCGCGGCTCTCGGAATCGTGCTGTCGATGGAGCTCCTCGGCATGGCCGTCGGCTCGATGATCCTCGGCGGCGTCGCAGACAAGGTTGGGCGTCGCCCGACAATCCTCGGATGCCTTGTGGTGATGGCGGTGGGCATGGTCATGCCGACGACGGCGAGCGGACTCGTGGCCCTTTCCATCTGGCGAGTCGTCACCGGGCTCGGCATTGGCGGCATGCTCGCAGGGATCAACGCGGTCGCGGCTGAATTCTCGAACACACGGCGCCGGCATCTGAGCGTCTCGCTCATGTCGATCGGTTATCCGCTCGGTGCCGTGGTCGGCGGCCTCGTCGCCGCCCGTCTCCTTCGGGGCAACGACTGGCGCGTGGTCTTCTACCTCGGCGCGAGCGTGACGACGGCCCTGATTCCGATCGTCTTCTTGTTCGTACCCGAATCGGTTCATTGGCTCGCGCGCAAACAGCCCGCTGAAGCGCTCGAGAAAGTCAATCGCACGCTGACCCGGATGGGCCGCGGCACCGTCTCTCGACTGCCGGAGATCGCGGCGGAAGCACGCACGCGATCAATCGGCGACATTTTCGCACCCGAGTTCGTCGCCGGAACGGTGATCGTGACGCTCGCGTACTTCCTTCACATCACCACGTTCTACTTCATCGTGAAGTGGGTTCCCAAGATTGTCGTCGATCTGGGCTTCGCGGCGTCTTCGGCAGCCGGCGTGCTCGTGTGGACCAATGTGGGGGGCGCCCTCGGCGGCGCGATCCTAGGGCTCCTCACGCAGCGGTACAGCGTGAAGATGTTGACGATTGCGGTACTGCTCGCCTCCACCGTGACGGTGGCGATCTTCGGACGGACGCCGGCCGACCTCCAGCAATTGTCGCTCGTCTGCGCCGCGGCCGGCTTCTGCACCAACGCGGGGATTGTGGGCCTCTACGCGATCATCGCCCAGGTGTTTCCGACGCACGTCCGCGCGTTCGGCACCGGCTTCGCGATTGGAGTCGGACGCGGCGGTTCCGTGCTGGCGCCGATCATCGCCGGGTTCCTCTTTGCAGCGGGCTATTCACTGCCAGCGGTCGCTCAGACGTTGGCCCTCGGCTCGTTCCTGGGTGCGCTCGTGCTGCTCGCGCTCAAGCTCGAATCCGATCGGCCGCGCGTGGAGGGCGAGGCACGTCGCGTCCATCCAACTCCGGTCTCGGCGACCTAGCGAGCCGGCAGGATCACCCCAGAGGGATGCGCCGAATCGTGAAACACCTTCTGATCTGCGGCGCGAAGAGCTGTGGCCGTCGCTCTGCATTCGCCGGTGCCCGGGTTTCGGTTGTAACGCGGGAACGCTCCGCTGGACACCTGGACTCGAATGCGGTGGCCGCGCTTGAAGCGGTGAGCGGTCGGCCACAGCCGCACCTTCGCACACGTGATGTGGTCGGCGGTCGTCAGACTGGTCAGGCCGTCACACACGTTATGCGATCGGCCTCGAGGGTCCACGTCGCACAGTCGCACGAACACGTCGGCGTAGCGCAGGGTGGAGCGGAACCAGATCTCGGCGCTGACGTCGCCGATGACCTCAAGATCCTGGTCGAGCGTGGCGGTGGTGTAGGTCAACACGTCAGGTCGCGCTTCCAAAGAGGTATTGTCAACACGACCCGATTTGACGCCGATCGCCATGCGGACGCCGCCGGACGAGGGAGTCGGATCGGCAGGGTCGTATCGATAGGTGTCCGGATCCGACTCGTCTGGCGGATCGGTGGACAGGGCGCCACGGGGTTGAAGGTGGAATCGCCGAGCCGTGTAACCTGGCGGCGGCCACGCCGGAAAGTCGCGCCACGCCGCCTCGCCCATCACGAACAGGCGCACCGGGGCGCGGTCGGATGGCTGCTCGCCCCGGGCGTGGGCCAGCCCAAAATCAAGCATCTCGCGGACGGTGCTCGCCCCCACACTCAGCGAGATGTGCGACCACGGACCAATCGTCAACCGAGCCGGCCGTCCGGCCGCTTGCAGCGCGTGAAAGTCGCGAAGCTGGCCGGGCAGGAAGATGTCGTACCAGCCGCCGACCGAACTGACCGGCACCGTGATCTCGGCAACCCGGTGACTGTTGTCGATGACCCCCCATCGCGGCGAGTCTGCGTCGTAGGCGAGACAGTCCTGGAAGTATTCTGAGCGTCGACCCATGGCGGCGACATCGGCCTGATTGAGCGGCAGCGTGGACAGTGCGCGTTGACCCTTTCGCACGTCCAGCAGCTGATGCAGCATGGCCCATGGTGCTTCCTGACGCGCGACCTGCATACCCCAACTGAACGGCGCCTCCAGAGAGAATCCGTCTTTGCGGAGGAACTCCAGCGTGAACGCCGATTCGGATATTGCCGGAATCATCGCCTTGACCTCCGGCGGCAGCCGATCCGCGATCGCCCACTGGACAAAACCCATGTAACTACCGCCGTACAACACGATCGGTCCACGTCGCCAGGGTTGTTTTACCAGCCACTCTACCGTGGCGAGGCCATCCTCGCGCTCGCAGCGCAGTGGGTCGAAGGTGCCACCGGAGCCGAAACCGCCGCGCGTGCTCTGAATCAGGACCTGGAATCCACGCTCGGCAATCGGCCTGACGAGCTGCGCGCCGATCAGGCCACGTCTGCCGTACGGAATGCGAATGAGCGCGGTTGGCAGGTTGGCAGCCCCGGCTCTCGGGGCCCAACGGTCGGCCAGCAGATCGACCCCGTCACGCATCGGTACACGCAGATCGCGTTCGACGATCAGATCCCTGGTCAGCGGCGGTGGAAGGTGCAGCACCCGCTGCAGGAGACGACTACCAAGGCTCATGGAAGGCGCCCTCGGGCTGCGCGTCGCAATGATAGACACCTTGCGCTCGTCGCGCTACCATCCAGTCGCGTCTGAAGAATTTCTTCAGGTATTGAGGCCGCTCATCATGGGTCTTGCCATACTCGCGGGAACCGCACAGGACAGCCTCACGCGATTGCCGTTCCCGGCGTGCGCGAGTCTGCAGGGGCTGTCGATTCCGGCATCCGCGATCGGCCTCGACACGAGCGGGGCCGTCGTGCAGACAGCCGTCCCGGTGGCAGCATCAGATAGCGGCAACGCGAACGGCGACTTCTGCAAGGTCACCGGCAGCAGGACTGGGTCGAGAAGGGCCAGGCTCCCGCGGGGCTGACCGCGGTCGACGGCAACCCGAACGCCAACCGCACCCGACCGCTGTGCGAGTGGCCGAAGTGGCCCAGGTTCACCGGCGCGCCCGGCAGCGAGAACAGCGCCGCCAATTTCACGTGCGTGGAGTCGTAGCCGGCGCGCACCCGAACCACTCGGAGCCTACATTCCCTCGTCTGCGCTCGGCCCGTAAATAGACGGCACCTTGGCGCCCATCGGCCGCAAGTACGTCGAGAGCTGGCCACGGTGGTGAATGATGTCGAGGAGAAACCCCCACACGTGTTCGTAGCCGGTCTCCTTCATCACTTCCTGTCCACCGAACATGAACGGCACCTGCCGCTCCCATTGCGCCGAGGACAAGCCTTCGAGCTTTGCCGTAACCTGGTCGTGATGGCGCTCGTATGTGTCGACGATCTCCTTGACGCTCGCCGGCGTCGGCACGTCGACCCATTCGAGCACGCCCTTCTCGAGCCCGTCTGCGAGAATGATTTCCTCGCGGACGATGAGCCACGCGATTTCGCGAGCATTGCGTGATTTGGGGTCCGGCTTGTAGTCCGACCGATCCTGAGGGATCCGTGAAATCACTTTCCGCGTCGCGGTTCCTTCCCGCTTCCAGAACTTTCAGAATGAGCGCTTTCTCGTCCATGTCGCCTCCAATCGCAAGCCCGCCCGTGCCCGGGGGGAGGTGAGCACATTAGGCGAACATAAGACGAAAGTCAACGGGGATCGTTACCCGTGTGCTCGAGCAAGTACTCGGCGACGAGTCGCACGGCGTCGCCAACGCGTCCCATCACACTCACTCGAACCCGCGACGAGGGCATCTGCCGAAGCAGCGCCGCTGACATCGCGTCCACGATCTCTTCCTGCGCTGGGGAAACCGGGACATCAGACGCGCGGCTGACCTCCACGCCGGACTCGAGTTGCATCAAGACATCGACCGTTTCGAGACCGGCGAGGTCTGCCCGAAGGCGCGTCACGACCACCTCATCGTCCGGCCAGACAGCGCAGGCGACTGTCGTTCCCGGTTCGAGCACATAGCTGCGAACCCGCACGCCCTCGCGTGCCATTCGATTGAGCACGGCGTCGGTCACAACGGCCTGGAAGCGACCTGCCCGCACGACGTCGACGATGGCTCTGGCGAGCGCTTCGCCTTCGGCGAGGCGTCGCGCACACTCGGCGCACGTGAAAACGTGCTCTTCTATCCGTTCTGCCGTCGATTTCTCGATGTCGCCGGCCCAGTAGTCGGCCACATCACCGGCGAGGAGCGGGTCCGCACACGACACATCAGTCATCCTGCGGTCCTCAATTCGACGCATTGTCGCAAGCGATCGAGCGCACGATGGCGAACAGTCCGGACCGCTCCACTCGTCAGCCCGAGATCGCGGGCGATCTCGTTCGAAGTCTTCTCGGCGTAAAAGCAGAGAATCAGCACAGTGCGATCGCGTTCGCCCAGCGCCTGCAGGCAGCGCTCGACCCGATTGAGATCGAGTTCGAGGCCCGACGGAGGCTCCACGCGATCCGCCCAGTCGAAGCGTTCGATCAGAGACTGACGCCGCCGTTCGGTCCGCTTGAGCGCTCCAGCCATCACGCGACTTGTCCCAAGAATGAAGGAACCGATTTCATCAGGCTTGCGGACCTCATCCGGCGCGAAGGCGTTCGATGGCGACGAAGAGGACGTCCTGCGCGAGGTCCTGCGCCGCCGCCTCGTCGCGAAGGTGCCTGATACCGTAGAGACGCACGCGCGGGGCGAAACGACGATACAGCTCGGCCTCTTCCGTTCCTGCGTTCCCTGGTGACGCCGTGGCGATCCGTCTCGCCAATTCACCATCCGAAACCGACCGCGTGGATACATCTGGACCTGCCGGCACGTCGGCGACGTTAACAGTCGCGATCGGCGTGGTCAAGCAATGGCTCCCACCTTTCGCCCTTCGGGTCCCGAGGGAACGCTCAAATGCTTCTGCATCACGTCGGCTGCCGCTTCGAGCGCGGCCGCGCCGTCACCACTGAACGACGATCCGTGCATGGCGGCGAGCAGCCGCGGCTCGAGTGCCGCCAGCCGCTTCAGCTGATTGCGCGTCTCGGCCGTGAAAGGCATGTAGTCCATGAGAACCGGGTTGGCCTGATAGGCCTCTATGGCCTGCCCAAACCGATCGACGACATCGTCGGTCGTCAGCGGCTCACGTTCGCCCAGTTGGTGGAACAGGTCGGAGCACAGGAGCACGCGCTCACGTTCCTCGAACAGCATGCCGGCGTCCCACCCGTGCGGCAGATGCGGAGTCGGCACGATGCGATACAGGTGGCGCCCCGTATCAATCACCTCGTCGGGTCGAAGGCCGCGAGGCGGGCGATTCGCGAAATCCTGGATGTTCACCAGCGCTCCGACCTCAGTGCAGATCGGCTGCGCCTGAGGAGCGATGTCGAGCCACTGGTTGAGTGCGCCGCACTCATCGACTTCGAAATGGCTCCAGCCAATCCACCGGAGCGACGCGGGGTCCATGAGCGTCGAGACCGCCTCGCGGACTTCGGGGAACATCCGTCGCATGCCGGTATGGAACAGCAGCGGCTGCTCGTCCTTGACCAGGAAGTGGTTGAACTGCAGGTCGAACTGCGGCACGTAAATCGAAATCCGATACAGATCCGCCGCGATCTCATCGATGCGAGCCATGCTGCCTCCTTCTGACGGGCTGCAAGTGAGCCGTTCAGTAGGAAGTGTCACGACCCGGGCAGGTGTTACACTTCGCACCGCTGATCGGATACCGATAGAATGGACCGCCCCGCTGGGAGATCATGGGAGAAAAACGTCATGCATGACCGTCGACTGTGGATGTATCTGGCTGGAATGTCTGTCGTCGCGCTGACCGTTGCGGGCGTCTGGGCTCAAGGGAAGATCCAGACTCTGCCGCTCCGGCGCAGGCGCCATTGGAAAAGGCCCGACCGCCATCGTCCTTCCCGGGTACGAGGACGCGCCGAGGCCTCCGGCATTCGACGCGAAGATGAGAGCGCTGGTCACCGAGCTGGACAAGGCCGTCGACTACTACACGCCGCAGCCTGCCTGGGCGGGCCAGACGCGAGCGCCGAAACCCGCAAAGATTGCCGCGTACCAGGTCGAAACCTTCGCCGAAGGGATCTCGAATCCCTGGTCGCTCAACTTTCTTGCGGACGGCCGCATCCTCATCAGTGAAACGCGCGGCGGGGTGCGAATCATCGACAAGAACGGACGGCCTGGACCACCTATCGTCACCGGCCTGCCTCTTGATTTCACCAAGCGCGCCAACGTCCTGCTCGATTCAGTTCCCGACCGCGACTTCGCGCGCAACCGCACCATCTACTTCGTCTATCGCCAGCCGCCGAAGGAGGCTGGCGACATCGGACCGCGCGAGGAGGACTTCCCTGTCCACTATCCCGACCTCGAGTGGGTCGGGCGGGGCCGCCTTTCAGACGACGAGAAGGCAATCACCGACTTCAAGGTGCTGCTGAACACGCAGGGAATCGACGGCCGACTGATTCAGGCGCCGGACGGCTCGCTCTTCATCGATTCCGGTCCGCTGGCCGGCAGAGGCATTTACTCGAGAGACTGGACGCAATCGCAGCTGCCCGGCAGCCTCATGGGCAAGGTGCTGCACATCAACAACGACGGCTCGATTCCCCCGGACAACCCGTTCGTCGGCCGCGCTGATACCCGGCCCGAAATCTGGGCCTTCGGCGTCCGGGACGCACAAGGCATGGCGTTTGATCCGCAGGGCCGTCTCTGGACCGCCGAAAGCGGCCCGATGGGCGGTGACGAAGTCAACATGATCCAGAAGGGAAAGAACTACGGATTCCCCACTATCACCTACGGACGGGAGTACACGGGCGAGCTGATCAACGGAGGATTGACGGCAAAGGAAGGCATGGAGCAGCCCGTCTATTTCTGGACGCCGTCGGTAGCGCCGTCGGGAATGACCTTCTATACCGGCAACCTGTTCCCCGAATGGCGAGGCGATCTGTTCATCGCAACGATGTCACCGAACTTCGGCAGGAAGGTCAGGCGTCTCGCGCTGAAAGAGACACCGGAAGGCATGCGCGTGGCGGGTGAGGAATTCCTGCTGGAAGAGCTGAACGGCACGAGGTTCCGCGACGTGAAGCAGGGACCCGACGGCGCCCTCTATGTGATGACCGACAGCAGGCCGGCGGCGGCGTCACCAGGGTCGGACAAAATCTTCCGACTTGTTCCGAAGAAGCGCTAGCACGGTAGGGCTGGAAGGCAGGAGGGGCTGGAAGGGTATTTCCCTTCCTGCCCTTCCCGCGCCTCCCGCCCTACCTGCCCTTTCTCAGAAGTCGAACTGCGCGCTGATCTTGAAGAGGCGCGCCTGCGTGATTGACAGCGGGTTGAGATAGCTGGGGTTTGGAGTGATGACGCCGTAACTCAGCTGATAGACGTCCGTCGCGTTGGAGTTGCCCAGGTTGAAGATGTCGAGCGCAATCAACGTGCGGGTCCGCCCGAACCTCAGGTTCTTTCCTACCCGGAAATCGACCCCCGTTATCCGATCGCCGTACATCGTTACCGGGCTCGACGATGTTGAAGAACTGGAAAGGCAGCGCACCAGAGAACGGCCTTCCGAGGTTGGTTTGGAAGAAAAGCAGCCCCTGCAATCCAGACAGGCTCTGGCTGGAGACTGCCGGGAAGTTGCTCCCCGCAAACGCTTGGCTGTGGACCGTTCCGCTGAGCAGCAGGTCCAACTTGGGCACGTTGTACGTCGCCAGAGCCTTGACGTTCGTCTGCCACCCCGACTCGCGATGGCAGAAGGACTGCGGCCATTGCCCAGGTACGCCGACGGGGAGGAAGTTGTAGAAGGCATCGAGCGTGCCTCCGCCCAGGTACGCAGAAATAAAGGTCTCAGGGTGCTGATGCACGACGCCACAATCGTCCTCGATGACGTTTCCAGTGCTGAAACCACCCTGGATGACCACCTCCTTGAAGCGCGCGTTCACGTTAAAGTCGACGCCTTTGTAGCTGTTCGTGGTGCCGCCGGCATTGTCGGCGAGCGTGAAGAGGTTATCGAACTGATTGAACTTTGCAGGCGAGATCTCGTAGAAGGTCAGCGGATAGCCTCCGCCGCCTGGTAGTTTGGGATCATTCGGCACGTTGACTATGAACGGATTGAAATCGGCGGGCGTCAGGGCGCGGTTGATCACCGTCGTCAGGTTGCCCCAGCTCCGGTGATTGAAAGCCACCTCCACCGATACCCGCGGAGCGATCTGCTGTGTGATGCCAGCCATCAGGTCCCAGCTGTGCTCCCGGGTGTTCCAGCCCGTGGTGGCCGCCGGATCGATCTGGTAGGGGGAGACGGTCTTCAAGAAAGAGGAATTCCCCGCGCCACATGTGTCGATGCTGCCGGTCGTTGCGGGGCTCTGCGCGCCGGATTGAGTATGTCGCAATTCACGACGTAGTCGTTGTTGTTGTCCGCCCACGAACGGTTGGCATCCGAAGAAACGAACGACAGTGCTCCCGCCGGGCTGTAGTGCAGCCATTCATCGACGGTGTTCACGGTCGTCACGTACTCGCCCATGAAGAACTTGGCCGCGGTCTTCCCGTTGCCAAAAACGTCGTAGGACGCGCCGAACCTGGGCTGTAGATCCTTGTGGTCGAGCGGGCCCTTCGAGGCAGGAAACACGATGGCGGTCGGCACGAGGATATTCGGCCCCATCTGCTGTTGGTCGAACGAATCGGCGAGGCGCTCGAAGCGGAGACCGCCCTGCAGGGTGAGCCGGCGCAGCGTCCACCGATCCTGCGCATACAGGGCGACCATGCCCTGATGCTGGTGCTGGTCCGACCCCTGGTCGGCGTACGCGGTGAACTGGTAGGGAACGCCGTTATTGAAGAAGTACTTGAGTTGGGAATTGTTGTAGTAGTTCTTTGGGAACGTCGAATCGTTGGAGTGGTAGCGGGCGCCGAATTTCGCCGAATGCGACCCGGTCACGTACGACGCGGAGCCCTGGATGATGTTCGTATAGCCGGTATTGTTCGACCAAGGGGACGACCGGTAGTTGATCCCCGGAATGAAGCCGTTACCGCCGTCGTCCTGCACTTGAATGGTCGTCGTATCGTATGGATTCTTCTGGCTACCGCCCCACCAGAAGTACGGGCCGAGTTGGACGTTGGCCTCGAGCAGCAGACGCGGCGTCAACGGAGACGTCCAGCTGATCTGGGTCATCTGGTTCGGGCGGTTTTCGACCCGCTGCAGCGCCTCGGGTGAGGCAATCAACCCCCCGAAGGTGAGCCCGGAACTATCGCCGCCCTGGATACAGTGCTGGCAGATGTACTGGACGTCCGACCAGTAGTTGATCTTGTTTCTCGGCGTCGGCTGCCACGTCAGCCGCAAGGAGCCGTTCTTCCACCGACCGTCGTCGATCGCTTGCTCCAGCGGCCGGCCGCCCTGGCCGTCGGCGGGAAGATACGTCCATGCCGCATTATTGCCGGCATTCAGGTTGACGTACATGCTGGCGACATTCTGGTCGTTGCTCTGATAGCGGAACGTGCCGAAGAACCACAGCTTGTCTTTGACGATCGGGCCGCCGAACGAGGGATTGATGTCCCACGACTCCGCCACCGATTGCGCCTGATGGAAGCCTTTGGCCTCCAGCTCCGGCGTGATGTTGCTGCCCTGGAACCCGCTGCCCGTGCCGGTGATGAAGAAGCTCCCGGCAAACATGTTGCCGCCCTGCTTGCCGATGATGTTCAGCTGCGGGCCGCCGGTGGTCGCCTCGCCCAGGCCGCCGGCCAAACTGAAATTGATTTCCTGAGCGTTGCCGATCTCGGTTACGTAGCTGGACACGCCCATGCCCTGGTAGCCGGCGCTCATGCCGTCGACCAGGACCTGTCCTTCGTTGCGACGTCCGCCGTGAATCTGGAACACGTTGAAGATGTTCCCCCCGGCCCCGCCGACCTCATTGCCGCCCTGCACGTTGATCGAGGGAACGAGCGAAATGAGGGCGCCGTATTGTCGGGACGTGGGGAGTTGGGCCACCGTCTCGCCGCTGATGGTTTCCTGACTGCGCGAGCTCGTCACATCGACGACGGGTGCTTCACCGCTGACGGTGATCGTTTCCGACACGCCGCCAACCCTCATCTCGGCGTTGACGGTGGCGATGAACGTCCCGGTCAACTCGATGCCCTCGCGTCTGACCGTGGCGAAACCGGTCAGCGTGAACGTCACCGTGTACGTCCCGGGCCGCAGGTCCTCGATCGTGTACTGCCCCGTCGCGCTGGTCACAACCGACCGCGTCTTTTCGATGAGCACCGGGCTGGACGCCTCGACGGTGACGCCCGGCACAACCCCCCCGGATGCGTCTCTGACCGTACCCACGATCGCCGTTTGCGCGTAGACGGCTGCCGGAACAGCCAGCAGCGCCACGAACACCAAGGCCGCCTTGACACATCTCAGCATGGTGAGCCTCCACCTCTCCCGCATTGACAACCTCCAGCTCAGACCAGACCGGTCACGTTAAACGCCGGTAAATGTAAGGTTTCTGTCGAAATACAATCGGGTATTTAAAAAAGATCTGTGTGTGGTGTCAATGCACATCTTCCGGGAAAGGGCCTGATTCCAGCCTTTCGCGTGCCGGATCCAAAGCAATGGAGATCGGATGAGCTGGGGTAAATGGTAAGCAGAGCGGGATTTGGAGCGCGCACCGACGCGCGGGGAACTGAGGGCTGACCGCCTCAGATAATGTAGCAGCCGATATGTCCGGCGAAGCCCTGCTCCACTCTCCCATCGGGCCAGACGACGATCGGGACCGCGTCGCCGTAGCGCCGCGCCTCGTCCATGGTCGCCTGGCTCAGCTCGGCGCGCCGCTCCTCGTACTCAATGCCTTCCTTATTCCACTTTTCGAGCAGCTTGACGCAGGCGTCGCAGCCACGAATGGTGTAGACGATGGGAATCGTCGGGCTCATCGGGCCGGCACCGTGAGGGGTCGATCGTCGGCAGGCGCCAGCGCCGACGCCAGCAGCTCGCGAATCTCGCGGATGGTTTCTGCCTGCCATGCGACATAGTGCTGCGGCAGCCGCGCGTCGAAGAACGAAATCAGAGCCTGTCTGTCTGCACCTGTCGGCCGTCTTCAGATCCACCGTGGGGTGATGCGTGCTGAACTCGGCCTTGACCCGGGCGATCTCGGCATGGGCCACGGCCGGCCGCTCGATCCAGTGGGCGATGTACCGATGATCCTTCGTGTAAAAGACCGCGACCGGAATCGCGCGCGCCGTCCCGTTCAGCAGGAACTCGTCCATGATGTCGGGATTCTCGTCGCGCAGCACGACCCTCAAGGTCATGTTGGAGGCTTCCGCAATGCGGGCGAACACCGGAAGTCCGCGGAACACATCAGGGCACCACGCTTCCGCGATGGCCAGGAGTTCAGCCGGCCCAGAAGGACGCGCTGCAGCCTGCCTGAAAAACGCGACGTCATCGTCCGTGAGACGGACGGTTTGATAGTAGTGCTCGAACTGATCCCGATTGACTGCGACCCCCGCCACGTAGTCGGCGTATGTGAGGGCGTGCTCGAACCGCTCCGGCGTGACCACGCTTTCTTTGGACATGGTTAACCTTTGCTTTCTGCTGTTGCCCGTGCCCGTTGCCCGTAGCCCGTAGCCTTTGCCGTTCTGAAACTTACTGCCCCGGCCGTTCGTCAGGCGCACCGGTTCCCGATGAACCGACGAAGAGCCTCTTCCCGTCCTTGAACGTCAGGTCGCGCCCGTTCGCTCTCATGCCGCCGTCTTTGGCGCGAAAGCCAGACACCGTGATTTCAGTGCCGGCGGGCAGCGAGTTCTTGTTGAAGCCGCGACGAATCAGCGCGCTGGGATTGCCGGTTTCAATCTCCCAGTTCTCCACCGTGCCGTCGGGCTTCTTGACTTCCATATGAATCCACGCATGCGGATTGATCCATTCCATCTTCGTGATCGTACCGCTCAACGTGATCGGCTGATTCGCGTCGAATTCCGCCGCAAAAGAGTGATGCGCCAAGACCCCGCCGGAACTGAGCGAGCAGCCAATGACGGTCAGCAAGAGCTTGTTTCGCATCGTTCTCTCCCTCGCTCAGCGTGGCTCGAACTCGCTGCGGACAGTTGAGCCGCCGACGGTAAGACCGTTCTGGACCGGTTTCCGGGCGCGGACCATGCCCTTCTTGAGATCTTCGGCCAGCGCCCGATCTTCCGCCCGCTCGCCGCCGAGCGCCTGCATCAGGGCTTTGTTCCCTTCGTGGCAATCGTAGGGCAACACCAGATAGCCGGCCGGAGCCGTCAGCGGGATCGACACCTTGAGCGGCCGCGTGTACGTTCCCGGATCGTCGATGAGGGCCTCATATTGCAGCAACTCAGGCTCGAGCCTTGTGAATCGCTCGACGACCTTACGACCTCCCAGGAACGGCGCCTTGCCATTGAGATTCGTTGTCTCGACGACCAAGGTATTGCCTTCCCAGTGTCCCCTCGAGTCGCCCATATACGTCTGGATGGCGGCTCCCTCGTGGGGGCGACCATCCAGTGGAATGATGCGATGCTCGTGAACCATCTCGTTGAGGAAGGCCACGTAGCCTGGCGCCTGGACGATGCGATGGCCGTTCCCGTAGATCTTCGGGACCACGGAGCCGACGACTCCCAACGTAATGCAGCGATCGTACAGTCCGAAATCCTCCGGGCCGTCGAGCGGGCCGTTGCCGTACGTGCCCTGTGGGGCGCGGGCCTGTCGCTCCTGCGCCTCCGCGGTCAGCGGTGGCATTTTTCCGTCCGCCGGCTGGACGATGAGCGAGGTCTGCCGGAATGTCCGCGTCAGCCAGGCGGCATCTTCACTGATCGCACCGATGCTGCCGTCCCCCACGGTCAAGGCACGATTGCGTCGTTTGATGTCTTCCTCGACCTTGGCCTTGAATTCCTCGTCGGTCAGTTCGGCGCGGCCGGCAAACTTGTCGGGCCGCTGCAGCGGAATGCCGTACGCCGAGTCGGTCGTCCAGTTGCCCTGAAGATCGGGGTCGCCCCACGGCGTTCTCGCCTGCGAGGTTGCGCTCTTCAAAGCAGGCTTGCCAGATGCGGGTGTTTGCGCGTTTGCCGGCACGGCCAGCAGTGCCACGAACGCCGGAATCCCCAACACCTTTCCCGACAGCGTCATCCACGATCGGGCCATAGCTCACTCCCTTTGAAGTGATAGATTAAACAATTCATGGCAGCTCAGTTACGCCTGTTTCTCCAGGCAGCTTTGATTATCGCCGCAATCCCGGGAATCCCTGGAATTGTCGACGCCCAATGGCTGAATTACCCCACTGCAGGCGTGCCGCGCACATCCGACGGCCAACCCAACATGTCGGCACCCGCGCCGCGAACAGCTGACGGAAAACCTGACCTGAGCGGCATGTGGGGCTGGGAAACCCGGGCAAACTGCGGCGCGCACTGCAACGATTTCCAGATCTCGCGGGAGTTCATGAACATCGCCGCCACCCTGAAGGGCGGCCTGCCGTACCAGCCCGGGGTGGCGGATCTGGTCAAGAAGCGAACGGCGGCCCAGGACCAGGATCCCAATGTGCACTGCATGCCGCGCGGAGCACCGAGGATCTGGACCGACGACTACTATAAGCGGATCTTTCAGCTTCCCGACCGGGTGGTGATTCTGACCGAGCGCAACATGCAGTATCGCCAGATCTTCACCGACGGACGGCCTCTTCCCGACGATCAGAATCCGACCTGGAACGGCTACTCAACGGCCAAGTGGGATGGCGACACGCTGGTCGTGCAGACCTCAGGCTTCCGCGACGAGCTCTGGCTGGATGCGTTTGGCAATCCCCTGACCGGCACGGGCAAGCTGACCGAAAAGATCCGGCGTCCGGATTACGGGACTCTGGAAATCGAAATGACGATCGATGATCCGAAATCCTACACCGCGCCCTGGACGGTCACGCTGAGGCAGCCGCTGGTGCTGGACAGTGAGCTGCTGGACTACTACTGCCTCGAGAACGAGAAGTCCTGGGTGCACATGGTGAAGTGATCGAGGGAGGACTGCCGTGCCGGCTCGCGTCGGGTTGGTGATGCTCGTCGTCGCGGCCATGCTGCAGGCGGCATCCGCTCAGTGGCTGAACTATCCGACGCCTGGAGTCCCTCGCCTCTCAAACGGTAAACCTGACCTCGCGGCCAGGGCGCCGCGCACCGCCGACGGCAGGCCCGATCTCTCGGGCGTCTGGCACGTGCAGTCCGAGTCGCTGGAAGAGAAACGGCGGCTGTTCGGACCAGATTACGGCAAGGTTTTCCTGCCAGGCATGGAGCCGACCACGACGTCGAAGTACGCCGCAGACATCCTGCTGGATTTCAAGCCTGGAGAAATCGTCCTGACGCCGGCAGCAGAAGCGATCTTCATGCGTCGAAGGTCGGGCGACGAGCTTCTGCCGTCGACGCACTGTCTGCCGATGGGCACGCCTCTCGCGACACTTCTTTCCGAAGTGCAGAAGATCGTGCAAACACCAGGATTGATTCTGGTCATACACGAAATCGACGGCATCCCGCGCCAGATCTACACGGATCGACGACCGCTCCCGGCCGATCCCAGCCCGTCCTGGCTTGGCTCGTCGGTGGGACGTTGGGACCGCGACACGCTGGTCGTCGAAACCGTGGGGTTGAACGATCGCGCGTGGCTCGACTTGCGCGGCCATCCGCGCAGCGACGCCATGCGCATGACCGAACGCTACACTCGGCGCGACGTCGGTCACCTCGACGTCGAGATCACCTTTGACGATCCGAAGACGTACAGCAAGCCGTTCACGGTGAAGGTCACGCATCTCCTTCAGGCTGACACGGACATCCTGGAATACGTCTGCACTGAGAACGAGAGAGACCGACCGCACATGGTGAAGTAGCGTTGGTCGCAACGGAGGACATTCAATGGCTCGATGGGGACGATGGACGCTGCTCGGATTGCTCGTAGCGATGGGCGACGTCAGCGGCGCGTCGGCGCAGGCGGTCTGCGATCGGACGTGCCTGCGGACGCTGCTCGATCAGTATCTCGCCGCCGTGATCAAGCATGATCCGAAGGCCGTCGCGCTCAGCGTCGGCTTCCGCCAGACCGAGAACGCGATCAATGTGTCCCCGGGCGGCGGGGTGTGGCAGACCGTCACGGGCCTTGGCAAGATGCAACGCCGGTATCTGGACCCTGTCAGCGGCCAGGCGGGTTATTACGGGCTCGTTGAAGAAGGCGGCGAAGTGGCAGTGGCGACGGTGCGACTGCGCATCGAGAATCGCAAGCTCACCGAGGCCGAGTGGTATCTGGCCCGCGCCAACGATCCCGGGCTGAACGGTCCGCGGCAACCCGGTCGGCCGCCGGCCAACCTTCACAATCCTGAGTACCTGGTCGCCAATCCTCCACCGGACCGTGTGGTACCCAAGGGCCAGCGCCTGTCACGCGACGAACTCGTGGCGGTCGTCAACAGCTACTTCGACGCCATCACCTCGCACGACGGCTCGGTGGCGCTGACACACCCAGGTTGCGGTCGCGCGGAGAACGGCACTCCCGCGCCTGCCGGCCGCTTCCTGCCGCCTCTCCCTCCCGGGACCGCACCTGTGGGACCGCCTCCAGCGACGAATGGAACGCCGAACGACTGTGTGTCCGGCCTCGCGAACTTCAATGTCTCGATGGTGGTCGCGCGGCGAATCCCTCTAGTCGATGAGGACGCGCAGGTGGCGCTCGGCATGGCGGTCTTCATCAGACGCCCCGGATCGCCGACTCCCCGCAATGTGTTCAGCGAGTGGTTCAACGTCGAAGACGGCAGGATTCGAACCATCTACACGGCGATGTTCTACCCGGGGCCTGAGCTCGCCGTGCCGAACTGGCCGCCCTACGTAGGAAACTGGCCGCTGCCCGCATCGACGGTGCCTACACCCGCACCGCCGGCGCGACCCTGACGCCCGGTCGTCACATCGCAACGACGATCTTGCCGACGAAGGCGCCCGACGCCTGATGCCGGAATGCGTCGATCGCGTGGTCGAATGGAAACACTCTGTCGATCACTGGACGGATTCGATTGATTTCAACTGCCCGATTCATCTGTTCGAATGTCTCCGTGCTCCCGACACGGATGCCGTGCAACGCGGCCCTCTTCCACATCAGCGCATAGGGGTTGATCTCCGCCCGGCGCCCGGTGAGCACGCCGATCAGACAGACCTTGCCGCCGGGCGCGAGCGTCTCGAGCGACTTCTCCAGGGTACCAACACCACCAATTTCCACCACGCAGTCGACACCGCGGCCATCTGTCAGTTTCAGAACTTCGCGATCCCAGTCAGGTGTCCGTCGATAGCTCACGCCCGCAGAGGCTCCGAACGAGCGCACACGCTCGAGCTTTGCGTCGCTCGACGAGGTCACGATGACGCGGGCGCCAGCCGCCACGGCAAACTGCAGCGCAAAGACCGCGACGCCACCCGTGCCTAGAATCAACAAAGTATCGCCGGCTCTCGTCGGCCTGCCGGCAACCATCAGCGCGTTCCACGCGGTGACGCCGGCGCAAGGCAGACAGGCCGCTTCTTCGAACGACAGCCCATCCGGTATCGGCAGCAAGCCGTCCTCGTACAGCGCGATCTTCTCGACGAGCGTGCCGTCAAGCGGACTGCCCAGCGCGTCGCGCGAGCCTGACGGCGGGCCATCGGCCGCCGCCTGGAAGAACGTCGCGACCACTCGGTCGCCCGGCCTGAAGCGCACGACGCCCGGCCCCACGGCCGCCACTTCTCCCGCGCCGTCGGAGAGTGGAACGAGATCTCGCGCGACGGGCCGACCGAAATAGGTGCCGGTGATAATCGCCTCGTCGCGGCGGTTGAGCGCGGCAGCGCGAAGCCGGACGATCACCTGGCCGGGCCGCGCGATGGGATCGGGCCGGTCAATTCGACGCAGGTCTTCGATTGATGTTCCGCCTCGAGGTACGACCCACGCGCGCACGGGAAATAGCCTCTGTAGCCTAACAGGTCTCGAGAAGAGTCTAGACTGATCCCTACACCGAGAGTTCGGGTTCGGGCATGTGTGCCTGCGATCTCAGGCGGACGTCGCGGAGTCCGACGTGGAGCCCAATCGCGGCGGTCATGAGCAGGGCGCTCAACAGAAATGCCAGGTGCAGCCCGCCGGCTAGGGCCGTGCGAACGTGTGCGAGCAGCGCGTTCAGCGCATCCACGCCGCCGTGCTCGCTGAATGCCGCCTCGAGCTGGGGGCGCATCTGCACCAGCATCAGAGGGTTTGCGAACCACGCCCGCGTGGCCACGGGGGCCGCGGCCTGGATGCGGTCGGCCATCTCTCGATGGTAGACCCCGAGCATCACGCTCCCGAACACAGCCACGCCAACGGTGCTGCCGATCGAACGGAAAAAGATCGTCGAGGCGGTCGCCGCGCCCATGTGAATGCGAGGCGCGACGTTCTGCACCGCGACGGTATAAACGGGCATCAGCAGCCCCATCCCCAGACCGGCCGCGAGCATGCCAGCCACGACTTCGAGCGGTGGGGTGTAGGGCCCCATCTGCGCGAAAAGCGCCATGCCGGCCGCGACCAATACCGATCCGACGAGCGCCAGCATCTTGTACGTGCCGAGGCGCGACATCGCCTGACCGCTGATGAACGTCCCAATGACCGCGCCCATCATCATCGGCATCATGAGATTACCGGACCTTGTCGCCGACACCTGCAGGACGCCCTGCATGAACAGCGGAAGATAAATGATCACGCCGAACATGCCCATGCCGACCAGGAAGGCACACAGCGAACAGATACTGATCACCGGAACCTTGAAGAGCGATAACGGAATGAGTGGCTCCGACGCCCGACGTTCCACGTAGAGAAACACCGCGAGCATGGCGGCTGCCGCCACCAGCAGCGTCTCAACCCGCGTCGACCGCCAGCCCAGATCGCTGGCCCACGTCAGCGCGAGCAACAGCGGGACCATGCTCCCCACCAGACTCAGAATCCCGAGCCAGTCGAGCCGACGCCGCTCACCTCGAGGATGGAAGTTCGGGAACTCGAGGTAGATGGCCGAAATGGCGATGATGCCGACCGGAAGATTCACATAGAAACAGGCCCGCCACGACACCTGATCGGTGAGCCAGCCGCCGAGCGTGGGGCCGAATATCGCCGAGATTCCCCACACGGCCGAAAAGAAGCCCTGATACCGACCTCGCTCCTGCGGCGCGAAGATGTCCCCGATGATCGTGAAGATGAGTCCCATCACACCGCCGGCGCCGATGCCCTGAAGTCCCCGGAAAACGATCAGCTGGTTCATCCCATCCAGAGGTACCGGGATCTTGCCGGACGCACCGCACAGCGCCGATGCCGCGACAAACAGAACCGCGGCCAGCAGGAAGAATGGCTTCCTGCCGAACATGTCCGAGAGCTTCGCGAAAACCGGCACCGCCAGGGTGGAGGTCAGCAGGTACGCCGTGGCCACCCAGGGATATCTGTCGAATCCAGACAACTGGGCGATGATCCTCGGCTCCGCGGTCCCGACGATGGTTTGATCCAGTGCGGCGAGCAGCATCGCCAGCATGAGGCCGGCCATCGTACCGACGAGCTGCGGCCGGGTCAGTCGGACAAGGCCCGAGGTAACGAACGGAGCGGAAGGATGGCTCATGCTGAGGTACTTGACGGAATGATATCTCTGAAGCCGCACCACAAACAGCCGGGTGGTGACAAGGTCGCGGCGGGCGTGCACAATGCACGCGTACACCGCGGTGGCTGCATGCGTTTCACGAATCGCTTACGTGGAGGTCGACTGTGAATATGCCGCGTCGTGGGGCGCTCATCGTCTCCATTGGCTTCGTTTTCGCGTTGTCCACCACCTCGAGTCTGCAGACGCCGGAGGATTACCGTGCGCCGGCAGCGGCGCTGTGGCCGGCTGTGGGCGGAGACTGGGGCAACGCTCGGTACTCGACGCTCGGGCAGATTACGTTGCAGAACGTAACGAGGCTGGGTGGCGCGTGGATGTCGCAGAAGCTCGATCCAAACGCCGCCTCACGCGCGACGCCCGTCGTAAAGAACGGACTGATGTTCGTGACGGCGGGTCCAACGGTGCACGCGCTGGACGCGAAGACAGGCAGCACGGCCTGGACCTTCCGGGCCAGTAAGACTCCCCCGCCTCCGGGAGCGGCGGAGGTCACGCAGGGCTCGCCCGCGAGAGAAGGCGTCGCCGTCGGCGAAGGACTCGTCTTCGTCGGTATGTCCGACGCGCACGTCATCGCCCTGCGAGAGAAGACCGGCGAGCTCGTCTGGAGCCAGTACATCGGCGACACGCCACGTCATCGTGGGCAAGGCGTCTCCGGAGCGCCGACGTACGCGAACGGCATGGTCTTCATGGGACTGAACGCCGATTTCGGGCTGCGCGGTCGAATCATTGCACTCGACGCAAAGACCGGGAAGCAGGCGTGGGAGTTCTACGTCATCCCGGGCCCGGGCGAGCCTGGTCACGAAACCTGGCCCAGGAACAGCGACAGCTGGAAACGCGGAGGCGGCGCCATCTGGCTCGTCGGGGCCGCCGATCCGGACCTCGGCCTCGTCTACTACGGGACCGGCAACGGCGTTCCGCAATACGGTGGCGAGGTCCGCGCCGGGGACAACCTGTACCTCTGTTCACTCGTCGCGCTCGATATGAAGACTGGAAAGCTCAAATGGCACTACCAGGTGATTCGCCACGACATCTGGGAAGCCGATATCGCTATCGCGCCGGTACTCTTCAACGCCCAGGTCAACGGACGGGCGCGTAAGGGCATTGCGGCGATGCGAGTGGATGGCCACCTGTTCATGCTCGATCGCGAGACGGGCAAGCCGTTGATGCCGATCGAAGAGCGAGCGGTCCCTCAGGACGCGCTGCAGAAGACCGCCGCAACGCAGCCGTTCCCCGTGGGAGCCGAGCGCGTGCTCCCAGACTGCGATGAATGGCGCAGACAGCAGATCCCTGTGGGCTTCGAGTTGGGGTGCTTCTTCACGCCGGCGACGCCGAAGCGGCCGAATCTGCTGGTCCCGTTCGTCGGCATGCGCTCGACCCCGATGGCCTTCAGTCCCGACACCGGCTTCTTTTACGCCGCCGGCGCAGCGCGCCTCGACTGGTTTCGGCGGACCGAGAATCCGTATTTCTTCAGCCTCGGCAATCAGGTGCCCGGCCTCAAGGGCTACCAGGTGCTGGCGGCCATCGACAGCCGCACGAACAAGATCGCCTGGCGAAAAGAGTTCCGCGACGGCAGTCCGGGCGGCGCGATGACGACGGCTGGCGGCTTGATGTTCCAGGCTGCCGGCGACGGAAACTTCGAGGCCTACGATGCGCGCAGCGGCGAGCGGCTGTGGCAGTTCCAGACGGGCACGCGCGGTGGCGGTCCGCCCGCGACGTATGAAATCGACGGCGAGCAGTACGTGACGGTGGTAGCGGCGGCGAATGTCTGGGCCTTCAAGCTCGGAGGCACACTGCCGCCGCAACCCGCGCCGCCAGCGCTACCCGACGAGTTGTTCGCGGGACCGATCCAGGACACCAGTCTCATCGAGACCGCCGCACTCGCGCGCGATATGGGGTTGACCGGCAATCACTATCAGATGGACGAGTACGCGTTCAGCCCGCGCCGCGCCCGCGTCAAAGTCGGCACCGAGGTCACCTGGCAGAACAACGGCACGATGATTCACACGATCGTCGCGCAGGACGGCTCCTGGACAACCGGGCCGCTCAATCCCGTGCAGGTCGCCGTCGTGAAGTTCGACAAACCGGGCAGCTATACCTACGTCTGCAAAGACCACCCGTGGGCCATCGGGCAACTGATCGTGGTGGAGTGAACCTTGGCGGGTTGGCGGGTTGGTGAATTGCCAATCCACCAAGTGTAGTGCAGGCCTTCAGGGCCTGCAGACACGGCGGGGCTGACCAGCCTCCGCCAAGGCTTCGGCGGTCCGCCGTAGCTTCAGCGAAGGCGGAAGCCCCGCACTACGCCAATTGTGCAACGCACCCTTAGATGATTCCCTCCTGCCGCCACGCCTGAATCGTGTCGCGATCGAAGTGCAATTCGGTGAGGATCGCGTCGGTGTGTTCGCCGAGCGCCGGAATGGCGCCCATCACCGGCTCGACGCCGTCCATCCGCACGGGCGGAATAAGGGCGGCAATCGGGCCGACGGGCGACGGAATCTGGCGCCAGGCCCCGCGGGCCTGAAGCTGCGGGTGATCGATGAACTGCTGCACCGTGTTCATGCGGGCGTTGGCGATCTGCGCCGCGTCAAGCCGCGCCACGACGTCCGCTGTCGACAGCGTTGTCAGCACGGCCTCGATTTCTGCGTTCATCGCGGCGCGGTGTTCAACGCGCCGATGATTGCCCTGAAAGCGGGAATCCCCGGCGAGCAACGGCCGCTGCAGCACTTCGCGGCAGAAGACGCCCCATTCCCGGTCGCTGTGGATACCGAAGATGACCTGCCCGTCGCGAGTGCGGTAAGGGCCATACGGCGCAATCGCGGCGTGGCTGGCTCCCGTCCGCGCCGGCGCCGCGCCGCCCATCGTGTAATAGGTGGCGTATCCCATCCACTCACCTAGGGCGTCGAAGAGCGAGACCTCGAGCGCCGTCCCGGTTCCGGTTTGGTGGCGCTGCAGCAGCGCCGTCAGGATCCCGGAGTAGGCGTACATCCCGCCTGCGATGTCGGCGATCGACAGGCCGACCTTCGAGGGACTTTCCTCGGTGCCGGTAATCGAGACGAGGCCGGTTTCGCTCTGAATCAGCAGGTCGTACGCCTTCTTGTCGGCATATGGCCCGCTCGTACCGTAGCCGCTCAGTCCGCACGTGATGAGTCGCGGATGCCTGGCCCGCAGCTCGCTTGCGCCGAGCCCCAGTCGTTCCGCAGCGCCCGGCGCCAGATTCTGGATGAATACATCGGCGCGTTCCAGCAGGCGGGCGAGGACAGCTCGAGCCTCAGGGCGCTTGAGATCGAGCGTCAGCGATTCCTTCGATCGGTTCAGCCAGACGAAGTGACTGGCGAGCCCGCGGACCGTGGTGTCGTACGCGCGCGCGAAATCGCCTGTGCCCGGACGTTCGATCTTGATCACGCGGGCGCCAAGATCGGCGAGCTGACGAGTGGCGAACGGTACCGCGACCGCCTGTTCCACGGAGACGACGACGATGCCGGCGAGGGGACGAGAGGACATGAGACGTCTTACGCCGGGATCGTAACCGGGTTGCGCTGCCGCGTTTCGGGCAGCCAGATCCACGGGACGGCGCCCAGCCCAAGGGCGATGGCGAGGAGCGCAAAGGCCATTCCAAAACCGTTCGTCTCGGCCAACGATCCGACGACGAATGGAGAGAGTGCACTGCCGATGCGACCCACGTTGTAGGTGAAGCCGGTCGCCGTGGCCCGGATGGCGGTGGGGTACAACTCAGCTGTCACGGCGCCGAAGCCGGAAAACAAACCCGTCGCAAAAAACGTCGTCGCCGGTGCGAGGATCGCGAGGATCCAGATATTGCGCGTCGCGGCAAAACCGAGAATCAACACAGTACCGGTCAGAATGTAGGTGACAAAGCTCCGACGCCGGCCGTACGCATCGGCGACAAAGCCAAATGAGAGGTATCCCAGAAACGTCCCGGCCTGCGTGAGGACGATCAACAGCGTCGAAACCCCGGTGGCCAGGCCGAGTCCGCCTTCCGTGTGTGGCAACGAGAAGTACGCCGGGATCCAGAGGTTCAGGCCCCAGTAGGCGAAGATCGTGGTCGTGCTCAACACGGTCAGCAGCACGGTCGGCACGAGGTATGGCTTTGAGAAGATGGCACGAATAGGACTCGAGGCCGTGGAACGAACTGCGCGCGATCGCCGCCATTCCGCCGACTCGTCGATGCTCCGTTGAATCCAGATCGCCGCGAAGGCGGGCAGGATACCGACAAAGAATACGGCCCGCCATCCGAAGCGAGGCAGCACGATGGCGGCCACGAGTGCGGCCAGGGCATACCCGACGGACCACGCGCTCTGCATCACACCCATGGCCTTGCCGCGGTGCGCGTCCGGCCAGGTTTCGGCGACCAGGGCGGCGCCGCTTGTCCACTCCCCGCCCATGCCGAGCCCGAGCAGGAACCGGAACACGGCCAGCTGCCAGATTGTTGCCGACAGCCCGCAGGCAAACGTGAAGATCGAGTAGACCAGGAGGCTGCCGACCAGCGCGGGCCGGCGTCCCCAGCGATCGGCGACGTAGCCGAACAGCACACCACCGGCGCCGGACGCAATCAACGTCAGCGAACCCAGCAGTCCTGCCATCGCTTTGGTCAACGACCACTCGCCGACGAGCGCGCCGATGACCAGCGCGTACAGCATCACGTCGAAGCCGTCCAACAACCATCCGAGCCAGGCGGCAAACAGCGTGCGGCGCGACGAGCTGCGGCGCGTCCCAGAACCATCCAAAGAAGCCGCGTGGCCGCGTGAGCACAGGGGAATTGACGCCGGGCGATTCCATCGGAGGCGGGCGACGTTAGCACATCCCCACCCGCCGTCTGATAGTTCATGGTTATGACTGTGATACAAGTGACGGTCATTGACTATGACTCCCCCGCGCACTAGCATCGGCCCCCGGCCGATGTCGACCGAAGTTCGTCACATGCGTGCGTTCGTCGAAGTGGCGCGATGCGGCAATTTCACGCGCGCCGCCGAGGAGCTGCACATCTGCCAGCCGGCCTTGACCGTCCAGGTGAAACAGCTCGAACACGCCCTCGGTGTGAAGCTGTTCGATCGCGACAAGCGTCACGTCGCACTCACCCAGGCCGGGCGGGAACTGCTCCGGCCGATTGAGCGCGTGCTGACCGAGATCGAAGCCATCCGGGTCAGCAGCCACGAGTTCGCTACGCACCAGCGCGGCATTGTGACGGTGGCGGTTCTGCCCTCCATCGCGGCATCGATGGCACCGGAAGCCATCCGCCGGCTGAACGCCGAATATCCGGGGATCGCCGTCCGACTGGTCGAGCTCATCGGAACGACTGTTTCGGATGCGGTGAAGGCCGGCGAGGTGGACTTCGGGATCGGCAGTTACGCAAAGATCGACCGCGAGCTGACCTATCAGCACCTGTGGTCGGATCGGATGGCCGCGTTCGTGTCGGTGCGGCATGCGCTGGCCAAGCGGCGCACGCTGACGTTTCGCGAAGTCGTCAACTTTCCGCTCCTGCTCACGCGCCGTACGAGCAGCGTTCGCGTCCTTGTCGATCGTGCCCTCGAGCGCGAAGGGTTGTCCGCCAATGTCGCACACGAAGCGTCCTACGTGACGACGATCCTTGGACTCGCGGCGGCCGGGTTCGGCGTCGCGATCCTCCCGGAGCGCGAGTTCACCCCGGCCGTCGAGTCGACGCTGCGCATGCTGCCGATCCGCTCGCCGGCGCTCATTCGAAAGATTGGGATCATCGGCAGCGCGTCCCGATCGTTCTCGCCGGCCGCCGAAAAGTTTGTTGAAGTGCTGTGCCGCGGCATCGCGCCGGCAGCCGATTCCGAAACCGAAGCCAATCGTTGAACGCGATGTGAGGAGTCGGTGTGATTGAACTGAATGAACAGCAGCGCCTCGTTGCGCAAACAGTCCGCGAGTTCGTGGAGCGCGAGGTCATGCCCGTGGCGTCCGGGATGGAACATCGTGGCGAATACCCCCACGCGCTTGTCGAGACGATGAAGTCGCTCGGCCTGTTCGGACTGAATGTCCCGGAAGAATTCGGCGGAAGCGACGCCGACTATACGACGTTCGCGCTGGTGTTCGAGGAGCTGTCGCGCGGATGGATGGGACTGGCGGGCATTCTGGGCACACACCTCGTCCTGTGCGACGTGCTGGGACGATACGGCACGCCCGATCAGAAGCGGCGCTGGCTGCCGCGTCTGGCGAAGGGCGAACCGCGCGGCGGCATCTGCCTGTCGGAACCGAACGCCGGCACCGACCTCCAAGCCATCGTGACAACGGCGCGGCGGGAGGGCGATGGATACCTGGTCTCAGGATCCAAGATGTGGGTCACCAACGGGCGATACGCCGGCGTCTTTCTGCTGTTGGCCAAGACCGATCCTGCGGCCGTACCGCCCCATCGAGGCATCAGCGCGTTCATTATCGAAAAAGGCGCACCCGGCCTGACCGTCGGCCGCGACATCGACAAGATGGGCTACAAGACGGTTGAGACGACCGAACTCCATTTCGCCGACTTCCCGGTCCCGGCGGCGGATCTCATCGGCGGTGAAGAAGGTCGGGGATTCAAGCACGTCATGACCGGCCTTGAAGCGGAGCGGCTGAATGTCGCAGCGCGCGGCCTCGGCGTGGCCCGGGCGGCGTTCGAGGAAGCGATCAAATACGCCCAGCAGCGCCACACGTTCGGCAAGCCGATCGCCCAGCATCAGACGATTCAAATCAAGCTGGCTGACATGGCGACCAGAATCGAAGCGTCACGACTCTTGATCTATTCCGCGGCGAACAAAAAGGATCGCCGCGAGCGCTGCGACCTCGAGGCAGGGATGGCCAAGCTCTTTGCGACGGAAACCGCGGCCGAGGTCTCGCTCGAGGCAATGCGGATCCTGGGCGGAAACGGATTCTCCAAGGACTTCCCTGTAGAACGGTACTACCGCGATGCGCCGCTCCTCGTGATTGGTGGGGGCACCAACGAATTGCAGCGCCTCATCATCGCCCGCCAGCTGCTGGAGCGCCATCCACTGGCGTGACAGGGTTCGGTCAATTGCCTTCGGCAGCAGCAGCCACGTACGTGCGTGACTGAAAGCGCCAGCCCTGCGGTCCTTTCACATACACGTCCTCGTAGTGCCCTCCGTCCCTGAGGTACGCCCGGCCAACGAGTCCATCTGGAGAGAGTGAAAGGGCGACACCGGCCGACTTGAAGCGGAGAGTCCCATCAGGTCGCTTCTCATACAGATCGACATACGGGCCGCCAGTTCGCAGAACCAGCTGCTGGATAGCCTCGAAGTCCTCGCGGGTCAGGTGCGCAGCGTGCTCCTGGTTCGTCACGACGGTTCGGGACTTGAACAGCCAGCCGCGCGCGGTCTTGACATATTCATCCTCGTACCGTGCGCCGTTGAGATAAGCCAGACCGACGGCGCCGCCCGGCACCGCCTCCACGACCAGCTTGTACGGCGGAGACGGAGTAGGGGCATGCGGAGGGGCCACATCGTTGACGTAGTTGCAGTCATACGACTTGACCATTTCCGTCAGGCGGTGCTGTCCGTCGACCTTGCCGCGCGGAGCCGCCGCGAAGAAGCCGTCCGGCGCCACAAAGAGTGACGCGTACTTGTGCGCATCACAACTGCCCAGCGCGATCAAATAGCGGCCGAGCAGATCTTCGATGCCCGCTCGGTCTTCCGCCGTCACGGATGCCGCGCTCCCCTGCCCTGCGCCCAGGCCGGCGCCAAACAGCAGACCGACAGCAAGGTCGTTGTCAGCCTCTCCATCCAATTGGGCATCACGCCTCCGATTCTGTTTGTGTAGCGTAGCGCGGTTTCAGGTTCCGGGTTCCGGTTCCGGGTTCCGGGTTCCCGGTTCATCGTTCTGGTTCGCGGCGGAACCAGGAACCCTGGAACCTGGAACCCTTGAGCGCGTAACTCCCCGCCATCAGGCAATAGAAACAGACTATCAATGACCCGCGTGTGCACGGTCTAGACTACGGCCATGGCCACCACGACCAGGAGCATCACCGCAACGATAGCCGAATTCGTCAGCAGCGCGCGGCCGCCGGCCGAGGCTCGGGCCCGCGCCGCGCAGGCTCTGTGCGACACAGTGGGCGTCATCCTTGCGGGCGTCGGCGAACCGGCACCAACGACCGTGCGCGCGACGATCGATCGCGGCGCGAATGGGCCATCCCGGATTCTTGGAACCCCCGACCGTACCAGCGCGCCTGATGCCGCGCTGGCGAACGGCGTCGCTGCCCACGCACTCGACTACGACGACATGTGCTTCGTGTCGCTGGCCCATCCAAGTTGCGCGCTCGTGCCCGCCGTGCTCGCTGCCGCCGAGCTGGCCCACGCGCCCGGTCGGGTCGCGCTCGCGGGATACGTGGTGGGATTCGAGCTCGAATGCCGCCTCGGCGGTGTGATGAACCCGCGGCATTATCACGAGCGCGGCTGGCACTGTACGTCGTCGATCGGGACGATAGGCGCGGCCGCCGCCGCCGCTCGTGTTCTGGGTCTCGATGCCGGCGCGACTTCGAACGCTCTTGGCATCGCAGCGTCAGCGGCGTGCGGGCTGAAGGAAAACATCGGCTCGATGGTGAAGCCGCTACACGCGGGACTCGCTGCCCGGCACGGTGTCCTGGCCGCGCGGCTGGCGCAGCAGGGATTCGTCGCGAGCGAGCACGCGATCGACGGCGCGCAGGGATATCTTGTGGCGATGGACAGTGAGCATCCGCCCGCGGCGCTGGGCCCTGCAACGAGCGACCTCGACAGGCGATGGGAGATTCTCGAGACCGGTGTCACCGTGAAGCTCTACCCGTCGTGCGCCGCCACGCATCCGCCGCTGGACGTGCTGCTCGATCTCGTCCAGCGTCACCAGATTTCGGCCGACAGCATCGAAGCAATCGAGGTCGAAGTGGATTCGATGACGCCGCGTCTGCTGATCGATGCGCACCCTGCCACGGGCCTCGAGGCCAAGTTCAGCATGCCGTTCTGCGCTGCGGCGGCCGTAATCGTTCGGCCGGCCAACCATTGCCACCTTCACGGTCGAACGCATCCGCGACGAGCGGGTGCAGGCGCTCATGCCGCGGGTGTCGCTGCGGGCGAATCCCGCGTTCGATCAGGCGGCCCCGCTCTCGCAGGCTCGCGTCAGCATCCGGCTAAGGGACGGCCAGACGCTGACCGCTGCGGCCAACGGCGCACGTGGGTATCCGGGGCGTCTCAGCGAGGAGGAGCTGGCCGGCAAGTTCCTGGGCTGTGCCACGCCGGTGCTGACCGACGCCGGGGCCCGGGAAGCGTGGACGGCTGTCCGCGCCATCGACGAAGTGGCCAGCGTCGACGCCGTCCTCGCGCGGCTTGTCACACGCTGAACGTCCGGCCCCAGAGCTCCTGGCTGGCGAGCCGCGCGCCTTCGGCGAGGCTTTCGAGCTTCGCCCACATGATCGATTCGTGCACGCGGCGGACGAACGGGCCCTGCGCAAACCCGCAGTCGGTGCCGGCAATCACGTGCTCGCGGCCGACGAGGTTCGCGAAGCGCACCAGGCGCTCGGCGACGAGCTCTGGGTGCTCCACCACGTTGGTCTGGTGGCTGACGACGCCCGGCATGAGCATGCGCCCTTCAGGCAGCTTGACGTCCTTCCAGACTTTCCACTCGTGCTCGTGGCGCGCATTCGCCGCCTCGATCGAGTAGCCGCCGACGTTCAGCTTCAGCAGCAGGCTGGCAATCTTCTTGAGCGGCACGTCGTGGGTGTGCGGCCCGTTCCAGCTGCCCCAGCAGATGTGATAACGGATGCGGGTCGGATCGAGACCGCGCAGCGCGTGATTGAGGGCGTCGACGCGCAACACGGCCCAACGGAAGTAATCCTCGTCGCTCCCCGGCGGCACCATCCGGTCGTACATGAACGGCAGGTGCGCATCGTCGATCTGGACGAGCAGGCCAGCGTCGAGAATCGTCTTGTATTCAACCCGCAGCGCCTCGGCGGTCGCGAAGATGTATTCCTCGTCTGTCTTGTAGTACTCGTTCGGGCACAACGCCGTGGCGCTCGCCGGGGCAACGACCGGTAGAAACCCTGCGTGAGCCTTCGCCGCGGCCACCGCGGACTTGAGGTTGTTGATGTCACGCTGCAGAGCGGCGTGACCTGTGTAGGTGATCGGTCCCGTGCAGCGGAACGGCCGCTCCTGATACTGCTCCTTGGGAAACATCTCCGCGTAGAAATCGATGAACTGCGCGAAGTCGCCCCACGGGGCCACGGCCGGTGGCGGAGCGCCCGCTGGCGTAGGCGCCGGCTCCGAGAATCCGGACAGCCGCTCGATCACGTATTGTTCCCAACCGATGCCCTTGCCGAACTCGCCGTCGCTGACGATGTCGACCCCGGCCTGGACCTGCCGCTGAACGACCTTCTCGACGGCCGTGCGTAGAGCGGCGTCGAAGCCCGGCACCTCGCGACCTGAGGCCTTCTCTCGCAGCACTGCGACAAATTCGGGCGGCCGAACAAGGCTGCCGACGTGACTGGTCAGGATGCGCGACACGGCTTCGGATCCCATTTCGAATCGTTCGCTTCCTTCTTGAAATTGGAGCTCGTGATGAAGGTCCCCGTCAGATACGTCGGATCTTCAACCACGGTGGTGACGACAAACCAGTCGCCCGCTTCCGGATGGGTGAACCGGGCGAAGTATTCGGTGATCGTGGACTTGTCGCTGTAAGGAACGCCGTTGCGGCGCAGCCACCCGGGCAACATGTTCGTCGTCACGACCTTGAGCGAACCCCAGCGTGGCGGACCCGCACCCCGCTCGGGCGAGAGGCCTAGGCCGAAGGCATCGAATCCGACGCCTCGCTGCCACTCGGCGACCGAGTACCCCTGCAGCGTAGCCGAACCCTTGTCGGGGGCCGCTGCGGGTCCCGGTCCCGTCGGACCTGCTGGCGGCAGGAAGTGCAGCAGACGCGTCTGGAGACCGGCGTCCGTCTCGATCTTGACCGTCAGATCGTCGGGCCATGAGATCTTCAAACGCCCAGGCATCCGCATAATCCCGCCGACTCCGTACGCTTCGCATCGTCCGTCCTTCGATGGATCCCAGGCGTTTGTCGCGGCCACGCCCGCAGGATTCAGTGGGATGGGTCCGAAGCCGGGCGGCAGGCCGACTCCTGTGCCGACGTCGCCTTTCGGAGGCGTCCGCATCCGACTCTCCCAATCTTCGGTGACCACCGACACCCACACGCCGGTCAGATCGACGGGCGCGCCAATCCGTCCCGTCGGCGGCCCACCAGGTCCGCCGCGGCCACCGCGCTGCCCGGCCGGCTGCGACGCCACAGAGGGTGGCTGGGCGCGACACCGACCGCGAGAGCGTGTTGGCGCCGAGCACCAGCGCGACAACGACGAGAAACAATGTGCTGATCACCTTCACGAAACGCTCGCTCACTGGCCGCTCCCTTTCGTCTGCTTTTTCGGCGTGGCTTTCGAGCCCTTGGGCAGTGGCCGCGCCGCGTCCTGCCCCTCTTTCATCTCCTTGTAGATCACCTCGACGAACTGCGCCGGCGTCCAGAACCCGTTCGGCGTGCCATAGCGCGGATCGAAGTCGAGCGTCGGTTTTGCCGCGTGGACCTGTTCCAGCGTCATCCCCCGCCGCACGTACTCCTTGATGCGGTCGCGCACGATGGTGGCCATGTCGCGGGTCCTCGATCACGTCCTGCTTGTCGCTCAAACGCCCGTGCCCCGGAATGACCATCGTCCCGCCTTCGTTCACGTTGTTGAACACCGCCAGATCGAGAATGGCGTTCAGCGCGTCGATGTAGCCGTTGATGGTTCCGCCGTGGGCTTCGTCGATGTACGGGTACATCACGGTCGTGAAGAGGTCGCCGGTCGCAATCACGTCGCTGCGCCGGAAAAACACCAGACTGTCCCCGTCCGTGTGCGCCTTCGGCTCGTAGAAAATCTGCACCGCCTCGCCGTTGAAGCGCATCTCCGTCTTGCGCGTCGCGTACGTCTCGGTGGGCCAAGCCGCGGCCGGCACCTGGGGTTCTCCGGGCTTCGGCATGCTGAGGCGAAGCAGGACGTTTTCGTGGGCGAGGATCGTGGCCGTTGCCGTCGCTGCGGCGCCGAGATCGCCGACCACGTTGCCGCCGGCGCGGGTCCGACCGGCCTTGGCAATGGCTTCGTTACCGCCGATGTGATCCCCATGCATATGGGTGTTGACGACGTAGCGAATCGGCTTGTCGCTGATCGACTTGATGGCATTCAAGATCTTCGTGCTGAGAGGCGCGAACTGGGTGTCTACGACCATCACGCCGTCTTCACCGGCCATGATCGTCGTGTTCCCGCCGGCGCCGACCAGCATGTAAACACCGTCGCGGACGTGGACCACGTCCTCCTGTACGGCATCGAAGTTCTGTTGCGGCTGCGCGAGGGCGCGGCCGGCCAGCCCGGCGCCCACACCTAAAGCCACGGCAGAAGCGAGGGCAAGAGCGCGAATCTTTCCAGACTGAACGAGTGTGTGAGAGCGCATGTCAGCGACCCTTCCGCGCTGGGTCGGGCCGGCTCCCCGATCCCTGGGAGCCCTCAGCGGGCGGCGGCGGCAAAGGCGGTGGAATCGGCGCCTTCTCCATCACCTTCTGAAACTCCGGGTACATCGTCTCGGGCCCGCCCAGAACGGCAATCATGGGCAGGCGGTGCCGCTGGGCAAACTCGGTCTGGAAGGGATGCTCGCCCGGCATGTAGGCCGGCACTACCCCCTCGGGTCGATTCGCGATCTCGACGACGGGCTCGCACACCCACAGCCATGTCTGCGCCGCCAGCTCGCGCGTGCTTCGCATGAAGTCCTGGCTCTTGACGAGCGGTTCCGCGAGGTACACGGGGTCGATCAGCACGAAGGTGTGCGTCATGAGGTCGCCGTAGCGCACGCAGTACTCGGTCATGTGCGCCTGATCGCTCATCGGCAGGCCGTTACGCCGGATCCAGCCCTGCTTCAGGTGTGTGGTCTCGACGACCAGCATGTCGCCTTCATAGCGTCCCGTCGAGAAGCCCATCCAGGTATGCGCCTCGTTCGGACCGGGATGCGGCCGACCGTCCATGTAGATCGTCCGAGTCTGCTCGTAAGTGCTGTTGTAGTGCTTGATCGCAATCAGATCCTGTGTGACAGGGTGCTTCTCCTCCCAGATCCGGAGGTTCGTCGGCCCGCGATAGATGTACGGTGACACGTGCACACGGCACTGCTCTTCGGGCAGTGTGATGCGCGACGGATCCCAGCTTTCCGCGAACCGGCGCGCGGCGTCGTTGATGGGTAACCCGACGTAGTCCACTAGCTCGGGCCCTGGAATTCGTTCGAGAAAGTCTTCCTGATAGCGAGGCTGCCAGACGCCCGAAAAGTCCGCCTGCGCTCCGGCCGTTCGGCTCGAGAGAACCGCGAGAAGCGCCACCAAAAGCGCCGCTGCCCAACGTCGATGTGACCAGTTCATGTGACTCTCCCTGCGTCGTCCCTAACTCCAGAGCTGTTTGGAAGCGAGCGCGGCGCCTTTGACGATGTTCTTGTACTTCTCCCAGGCGGCCGTCGCGTGCCCGCGCATGCCGCAGTCTGTCCCCGCCTGTACGCTTTCCTTGCCGACGACCTTGGCAAACTGCACGAGCTGATCGGCAATGACCTCCGGGGGCTCGACGACGTTGGTCGTGTGATCGACGACGCCGGGAATCAGGATCTTACCCTCGGGCAGCTTGACGACGTCGCGCCAGACCTTCCATTCGTGCCTGTGCGTCGACTTAGCCGACTCGATGGAGTACGCCTGAGCCTTGACCTTCAGCATCGGCCTCACGAACTCCTTGAGATGCAGGTTGTCCGTGTGCATGCCAGGCCAGCTGCCCCAACAAACGTGAAAACGAATCATCTCTTCGGGAATACCTGCGAGCGCCGCGTTCAGTGCGTCGACGCGCAGCATGATGAAATGCTCGTAGTCCCTCAAACTCATCGGCGGACGCTTGACCTCTTCCCAGTCGTGGCTGATGGCAGGATCGTCGATCTGCAGGATCAGGCCGTTGTCTGTGACCGTCTTGAAAATCGGCGCCATCACGGCCGACAACGCCCCGATGAACTCATCGTCCGTCTTGTAGTACTCGTTCCACACGAACTCTTCGAGCCACGCCGGCGCCACCACGCAGTAGAACGCCTCCTTGTCGGGGGCCTCCTTCTTGAGAACCTCCTTGAACATGCGGATGTCGCGCTCGAACGGCTCGATCGTCTTCAGCTTGAGGGGACCCGCGACGACGGTCCGCATGGCGGACCGTGTGCTGCGATTTCCCATCTTCGTCTGCTCGAACATGTCCGTGTAGAAGTCGGGGAACTGCTCCATCTCCCGCGAGATCCACCGGATCTGTTTCGGACTTGGGACCGGTTCGCCCTCGGGGAGGTCGACCTGGCGGCTTTCGAAGCCGTCGATCAGCGCGAACAACGAAAACGGACCGATACCGGCCGGCTCACCGTTCGAGATGACGTCCATGCCGATATCGACCTGGGCGTTCACGAGCTCGGTCATTTCCTGCCTGAGCTGCTCGGGTGTCGGGGGGGCGCTCACGATCCCCATGCCCTGCCAGCCCGAACCAGGCTTGAGCAATCGCCCGGTGTGCGTCGTGAGAATCCTGTTCGTGCTTCTCTTCATTCAAGCCCCCAACCGCACCCTTCACGAAACAAATATGATTGTTTGCCGTGCTGCGGCCGGCGGCATCCTCTCAGACTCCAATCGCGATCGCAAGGGCTGCCGCCTGATAGCGGCGATCTATCTGGTCATGGCAACTTCATATTGGCGGTGTTTGACCGTGGTCTTCACAATTGTGCGGCACAAATCATGGCGGCGCGGCCCACGCTGGACTACGATCCGCGCTACAGCGCGGTATCGGGACCATGGACGACCGACATGTTCTTCGAGGCGGCGTACAGGAGTCTAACGAGGAATAAGGGCTAAGGGTGCGTTGCAAAATTGACGTAGTGCGGGGCTTCAGCCCCGCCTTGTCCGGGAGGCCTGAAGGCCTGCACTACATCAGCCTAATTGCGCAACGCGCTCTAAGGGCTAAGGGGGGAAACGCCCATGTCTGACCGTCGACAGTTCATGCGACAGGCTGTGATGACGTCGATCCTCGCGGTTTCGTCCAAGGGCGCGTATGCGACGCTCGCGGCGTTGGACCGCGGTCCTGTGACACAGGGCTCGTGCGGCGACGAGCCGTACGAATTCTTCCGGGTCCTATACGACAACACTTCCGCCGAAGGCAGCGCGTTCGGCGCCGAAGCGGCGGCGCGCGGCGCCGAAGCACGAGGGATCGGCATGGATCTCGGCAGCATCTGGCTGCACGAGATCGAGCCGCGCTGGAAGCACGGCCCGGCGGCTATCGCCGGCTTGACCACCGGTCCGCACCTCTTCTGTCTGGAGCTGCTGGCCCGCGATTACGGGATGAAGGTCGTGTATCGCGCGCGTCACGCGCGAAGCGCGGAACCCTCCTGGGCCCGCGCAGCCGCTGTCACCGCGATGACTTGCCCTGCCTGCTGCCAGACCCGATGCACGTATCGACCTCGTCGATCTGACAAACGATTCGCGGGTCGCCGACGCACCGCTCTATTCGTGGATTATCGCGCCGGCTAGCGGAGCACCGGCGCTCGCCCGAGGCCGAGAGTCTACGCTCGAGGCCGACGGACTCGATCGCAGCGTGGCGAGCGAGCGGGGGTGGCCCCGCGAGCAGTTAGTAAGAGAGAATCACCATGCCAACACCACCTCCCGGAATCAGCGATCGCGACTTTCAAACCGCGCTGCGGCGCATCAGCGACATCGTTGGACGCCAGTGGGTCTTCAGCAGCGACGAGGACGTCGCGCTTTACCGCGACGCCTACTCGCCGCTGTGGGGCGAAGAGGGCGAACGGTTCGCGTCGGCCGCAGTCGCCCCGATCTCGGTTGAAGAGATCCAGGGGATCGTGAAGGTCGCCGGCGAATACCGGCTGCCGCTCTATCCCATTTCAACGGGCAAGAACCTGACGTACGGCGGGTCGGCACCGGTGTATTCGGGCAGCGTGGTGCTGGACCTCAAGCGAATGAACCGGATCCTCGACGTGAGCGAGCGCGATCGAACGTGCCTCGTGGAGCCCGGCGTCAGCTACTTCGATTTGTACCGTCACCTGCGGCAGAACAAGATCCGTCTCTGGATTGACACCGCGGATCCCGGCTGGGGCGGCCTGGTTGGCAATGCGCTGGATCACGGCGCCGGCTACACCGGCGGGGATTTCCGAGACCACTTCGGCGCACACTGCGGCATGGAGGTGGTGCTGGGCACCGGCGAGGTCGTCCGGACCGGTCTCGGAGCCAACCCGAAAGCGAAGACCTGGCAGCTCTTCAAATACGGCATGGGCCCGTGGGTCGACGGCATCTTTTCGCAGTCGAACTTCGGCATCGTGACGAAGATGGGGTTCTGGCTGATGGAGGAGCCCGAGGCGGCGCTTGTCGTGAGCGTTACGGCGCCGAAACGCGGCGACATCGTGCCGCTGCTCGACATCGTGACGAGCCTGATGAACGCGCACACGATTCCATCGCAGGCGCAGGTCATCAGCCCGCTCATGAGCGGACCAGTCATGAATCCCGTCATCAGCGGGTCGCCGGATCCCGAGCTCGTGAGACTGAGGGTCGCCGGCGCGTCGGCGAGCGATCAGGACTGGGCGCGCTACGCCGAGCGAAATCCCGCACCCTTCTGGCTGGCGTCGTTTTCTTTCTACGGCCCGCCGAAGATCATCGCCGCGTCATGGGAGCACACGAAGGATCGCCTGTCGTCCGCGATTCCTGGAGCGCAGTTCATGGAAACGGGATCGCACAAGTTCCCGTTGAGCGACGAGCAGGTGGAGGCCGCTGCCGACAAGACGCATTCGGGATTCCTTCTAACCTGTTGACGCTGCTCGAGGACGTCGCCGACCGCCAGGCCGAGCGAAGGCCATCTGGACTTCTGATCCGATCATCGCCCCGCACGCGCGGCGAAGAGCTGCTACGCAATCAGCGACATGAGCGCAGTATGCCGAGATGAACATGCAGCTGCCATTCGTCGCAGGCTTCATGTTCCATCCACGCGCCATGATGGCCTTTCAACCGATCGCAACGTTCAGGAACGCGGCCGACAACCGCCGGTCGCGCGCCTTGTACGAGCGTCTCCTCGCCGCTTGCGCAGAGGGCGGCTGGAACGTGTACCGGACGCACGCCAACTTTCAGCCGGCTGCGATCCGGACGTACGATTTCAACAATTCCGCGCTGCACCGGTTGCACGAGACGCTCAAGGACGCCATCGATCCGAACGGCATCATTTTGGCGGGCCGCTACGACATCTGGCCGAAGCATCTGCGAGCGCCGCGGCCCGCGCGAGGATAGCGAGTCTTCGAGCGCCGCAGCGCGAGTGAGCGGGGGTGGGGCCCCGCGAGCAGTGAAGAAAAGGTGACCACAATGAAGCCTCTCCTGACTCTGGCGCTTGTCGTCATCGCGAGCGCGAGCGCGCTCGCACAGGGCTCCACCGCCCAACCGGCGGCCTGATGGAACCGAATGCGCGCGATCCCGGACCGCGGCACGCCGGCCGAGCGGGGCGCCGCCGTGTTCAATAACTGGTGTTCGGCCTGTCACAGCCGCGACCCGCGCAACGCCCCCGGCACCGCGTCGCTGCAGTTCAAATACCAGCAGCCCGCGGCGCTCGAAGATGCACCAGGACCTCACACCGCAGGCGATCAAGCTCTTCGTCCGGAAAGGCGTGGCGGCGATTCATCAGCCGGCCAACGGAAGTCAGCGACGCGGATCTGGAGGCCCTGACGATGTCACAGGCAAAACCCTAGGAGTGCATGGCAAATCAAGGCTGATGGTAAATGCCGACAGCATTATGACCAGATGCGTCGCGCCGTTTCCGCAACGAGCCGCAGCTTCGCTGGTTGTGTGTCCTCGCGAATCGGATTGCCGGTGAAGACGGAGGCAAAGCCACACTGAGTCGACAGGGAAAGCTAATCGCGCGGAAAGAATCGACTGGCGTCGTAGTTCGGGCGATGATTGATGACCTGAGCTCGAGCCGATCGGTCTTCGTGAAACGACCGACGCCAGTCTTTGTCCGACGGCACGTACGTAGCGGCTCGAATCCTCCCGAGCGAGCATCATCGAGTATGATCGTAACGCGCTGCACGGCGGAACACCTGTCGATGAATGATCGCCCGCCTCGGCCATGACCATGCCGGCGTTGTTGCCACGACACATGTGCAAGCCGAAGGTCACCCCGGAGCGTCTGCTACTGCGTTGAGTCAATGCCTTCGCCGAGCATGCGCTCGGTCGACACCCTGGGCCTCGATGCGCGCTGGTGTCGGCGGCGTCGACGAGGTTGAGCTGGTGGGCGCGTCAATCTGAATGTACGTGCAACCGAGCGCGGCCACGTCGTGCACCTCCTCGACGGATGAAATCGACAGCATCCACCATGAGGACAAACGGATCGGGGTATGCTGACGAATTTCGGCGGCGGCATGAGCGGGCTCGGCAGCATGATGACCTCGTCTTCCGGCCCTCGGTCCGTGAATTCTTCGGCAGCCAGCAGCGGGTGAGGTGCCGGTGATCGCAAACCCTGGCGCGTGCTGGGCTGCGCGGGTCCGGACGGTGTCCGCCAGTGACGTTGCGCTTCGATCGTCTCCATTATTGCCTGGAGCGCCATAGGTGTCGAGCAGAGGCCCCAGGAACGTTCCGCGCCGCAACTCGCCGTCGCTGATCACATCCAGCCCGACCGCTTCTTGTTGCGCGATCGCGGCGTCGACAGCCCGGTCTTCGATGCGCTTGAACTCGGGCGTCGCGAGCGTGCCCTGCTGCCATGCCAGACGCGCGTCCTTGAGCTGACCAGGCCGCAACATCGAGCCAACGACCTCCGCACGGTACACGCTCATAGCTGATCTCCTGGGTGAGCTATTCTATGTGGGATATCACAGAGCGGTTTTAAGGGAGTGTAGTGATGATGCGCCTAAAGAAGCGATGATCCTCGGTACCAATGCGGCGACCCTGAATAACCATACCACGCCGCCGCCGAGCTGGTGGCGTGCCTGCCACGTGAGCCCAATCGTGGCGGATCTGGACAAGTCCGCGCGCTTCTATCACGAGCTGCTCGGGCTGGAGCTGTCAGTGACCCTCGACGAGCCCGCTG
>CAVRXZ010000016.1:0-13795 GCA_963725105.1 uncultured Acidobacteriota bacterium | reverse complement strand
CGCCACGTATTGCTGAATATTTGGCGCGCACTTACGGGCGCGGCGGGCCAGTGAACAACGTGGTCTCGTCGACGAAGCAGAGTGGATTGCCCGACGGATCGTCTAGATAGAACGAACGCTCGCCCCAGGGGCGTGTGGCAATCTTCCCCATCGGCAGTTTGCCATCGCCGATCTCCGTAGAGAGTCCACCAAGGCGTTCGGCCCGTGCAAAGATCGCCTCGAGATCATCGACGGCGAAGTAGACGTGTTCGGGGTTCGGTTGCACACTTGGATCGTCGCCATCGGCGCCGGGGTTATAGAGCGCCAGTATCACGCCGCCGCACTGGAAATAGTGGCGCCCGGGGGACACGCGAAAGCCCGGCTGCGCCAGCAGGGCACCATAGAATTGCTCCGCCTTCGCGAGGTTGAGCACGGGAAGAATGACGCGAAAAAGACGGATGGAAGCCATGGACAGCGACTCTAACGGTGCTGCACAGCAGGCGCAAGACGGTACTTCGGAGTACCCCCACCGCGGAACGCCTGCGCCCACGAGTCATCAGGAGCGTGCCGCCTGTCCGCTCTACACGGCGATCGCGGTGATCGACGGACGGTGGAAGCCGATGATCGTGCAGCGGCTCGGATCGCGGCCGCTCGGGTTTGGCGAGCTGCAACGAGCGATGCCGCGCGTCACGGCGAAGGTGCTGCGCGAGCAGCTCCGGCAGATGCAGGCGGATGGCCTCGTCAGCCGCCAGCAGCTGGTGCCGGCCCGCCTGGGCGTGCGCTACCGATTGACGGCGTACGGCCGCACGCTCCATCCGGTGTTCACCGCCCTGTTGCGTTGGGGCGTCCGGCACCTCGCGCGCGCAGGCGCGCAGCACGGCACGATGGTGAAACCGCCTGTCAATCGCGACGCCCGGTGAATCTTCGCGACGCGCTGCCTCCTTACTGCTGCATCGAGTCAACATAGTCGACAAAAGCCCGCCATGTCGTGACCGCGCCGTGACCAGGGATCACCGTATCGACCCCGGTGATACCTGTCGCCGCACCCTTCAGGGTCTGCGCATACGCATCCCTGCGGCCGCCATCATCGGTAACATACATCCCCGGGAACGTATCGCCTGAATGCATTACGCGCTGAGCGCGAAAGACGATGAACGCGTCGCCGTCCGTGTGGGCGGCGCCGAAGTCGTCACAGATCGATCGCCTCGTCTCCGGAAAAGAGCGTCATCCTGTCCGTGAACGTCCGATCTGGCAAGCCGCGCCTGGTTGCGGGATCGCTGAACCCGCTCATGCGCGTCATCCGTGCAGCCGTGTTGTCGTGCGCGACGATGACCACGTCATCCGGAAAGAAGGCGTTGCTGCCGACATGATCTGCATGCGTGTGGGTATTGAGGATGTGCGCTGATCGGTTTGTCGGTCACCGTCTTGATTTGCTCGAGAATGCGCTGACCGTTGTTGGCGAGCTTCGTGTCGACGACAACGACTCCATCGGCGCGGATGAAGACCGCGGTATTGCCGCCGTTTTTCGTGAGGACGAAAAGGTTGTCCCTGATTTTCTCGATGCCAAGAGTCGAGGACTGCGGCGCGGCCAGACACGCGAGCATCGAGCCACTGACAACCAGCGTCGCGAGGGATGCCGCCCGGTTCATGACGATTTCACTCACTTTCCCAACCAGGTCGCCAGGCGCTGCTGCTGCGCCGCCGTCTGATCCGGCTGCCGCTCGAGCGTCCAGGCTCCGCCCCGCCCGCTGGATGCCACGAACCGCAGGCCGTACCACTCGAGCAGGTCGGTGTAGTCGAGCTCCTCGGTCGACGACACCGTCTCGCGGAACCACTCCCGCAGATCGACGCCGGCCACTTCTTCGGCCGTCTGTCGGAACTCGTCGGCCGTGAAGCCGCGCTCGCCGCTGTACCGCTGATACGCCAGCCGCATGACATCGTCGAAGCTCGTGCGGCCGTTGGTGACACGGCGGATCTTCGCGTCGAGCAGCAGGCCGAGCACGTTGCCCTTGTTGTAGTAGCTGACCGTGGACGCGTTCGGAGCTGACGCCGGAATTGCTGTTGTTCCAGACCTCGAGCGACGACTGCTCCACCGACTGCAGCAGCCGGCCGGGCGACATCCTGCAGGTTGCCGATGAGCGACGACAGCGACGCCAGATACTCATCCGGCGTCTGCAGCCCCGAGCGCGTCATCAGCAGGCCGCTGTAGTACGACGTCACGCCTTCGGCGATCCACAAGCTGCCGGTGGTGGGCGGCTTGTCGAAGTCGAACGGTCCGAGTTCCACCGGACGCAGGCGCTTGACGTTGAACAGGTGGAAGTATTCGTGCGCGAGCAGTCCGAGGCTCGGCCAGCGACCACGCGGCGCCGCGGCGTGCCGTCACGCGCGACCGCCAGCACCGTCGAGAGATTCGAGTTCTTGTGCTCGAGCCCGCCGCCGCCCGGGCCGGAACATCAGCAGGAACAGGTACTTGTCGTACGGCAGGAAGCCCCAGAAGCGCTGGCTCTCCTCGACGAACGTCGGCAGATCGCGCGTCGCCGCGTCGCCGTCCCACCCCTCGGTGTCGCCGACGCTCACCACGTAGTGCTGCTTGCCGGCCACGTCGAACTCGTGCACGCCGAGATCGCCGGCGAGGATCGGCGAATCGACCAGCGTCTCGTAGTCAGCGGCGCGGAACTGATTCGGTCTGCCACCCGGCGCGTCGTCGAGCCCGGTCATCGCGCGCGTCCAGCCCGCCGGCAACTCGATGTGCACGTCGTGCGGCGCGTCGCGCGTTCTCCGCGAGCGTGATGAACGTCGGCGCGCCGTTGAGCACGCCGTAGTCGCGCGTCACCTCATTGGTGGTGACCGATCGCTGATTGCAGAACACGCGGTAGGAGAGCGTGACGCGCGTTCGCCGCGCGTGCCGACGCGCCAGCGATTGCCGTTGCGGTCTTCTCGACGGCAGCGGCTGGCCGTCCGGCGTCTCCGCGACAACGTCCGCACCTGCGCGGCGTAGTCCTCGACGCGGTAATAGCCCGGCGACCAGATCGGCATCATCAGGTCGATCGATGGGCGCCCAGGAAGCAAAGTGCCGGCAGGTCGCCTGAACCGTGATCGCATGCGTGCCCGGCATCGAGGATGCGGATGACGTAGGCGATCGGCCCAGTCCCTGGAGCCGCCGGCCGCTGCGCCCCGGTGACGTCCGCGCGACGATCGCCAGCATCCGCATCACGCGGCGACTCGATTCGTTGCTCATCCCGATACTCTATCGGAGATCATGCGCGAATCGACGCCCAATCATGAGCAGATGGCGCTCGTGTTCGCGATCGTCGCCTGGCAGCGTCGCTTCGTGAGCCGATGTGCGCAATCGAGAGTGACTCGCGTCGTCGCGACGAGCATGGCTCGTTCCGGCGACGGCATGTGCGTCGCCGCCGGCCCGGCCCAACATCGTCCTGATGTTTCCCGACAACCTGGGATGGGGCGAGGTCGAACGTCTACGGCGGCGTGCGCGGCCCGATCACGCCGCGCCTCGACCGCCTGGCGGCCGAAGGACTCCGGCTCAACAACTTCAACGTCGAGTTCTCCTGCACGGTCTCGCGCGCGGCGCTGATGACCGGACGCTACGCCGTCCGGACCGGCGCGACGCAGGCCGGCCGGCATCACGCTGTGGGAAGTGACGATCGCCGAAGCGCTGCAGTCGATCGGCTACGCCACGGGCCTCTTCGGCAAATGGCATCTCGGCGGCGATCGCCCGGAGAATCGGAACCCGTCGCAGCAGGGCTTCGACGAGTATCTACGGCATCCCGCGCACGAGCAACGAGGCGCAGACGACGATCGCGCAGGGACAGACCGCGCCGAATACGTCGTTCATCTGGGAGGGCCGAGCCGGATCGCCGCCGCGCAACGTCAAGCCGTTCGACCTGGAGACGCGCCGCACCGTCGATCGCGAATCGGCGGAGCAGAGCGTCGCGTTCATGGAGCGCAGCGTCCGCGACCGGAAGCCCTTCTTCCTCTACTACCCGATGACGCAGATTCACTTCCCGACGCTGCCGCATCCCGACTTCGCCGGGCAAGACCGGCGCGGGCGACGTCGCCGACGCGATGGCCGAGGTGGACGTCAACGTCGGCCGCATGCTCGACGCGATCGATCGGCTCGGCATCACGCGCAACACGATCGTGTTCTGGTGCACCGACAACGGCGCCGAAGGCGCGGCGGCCGTGGCGCGGATCGTCAGGACCCTGGTCGGGCTTCTACAACAGCGTGATGGAAGGCGGCATCCGCACGCCGTGCCTGGTCCGCTGGCCCGGGCGGATTCCCGGCGGGCCGCGTGACGAACGAGCTGGTGCACGAAATCGATTTCTTCCCGACGCATCGCGGCCGCGGTCGGCGCCGACATCGTGCCGCACGATCGCGCCATCGACGGCGTCAACCAGCTCCCCTTCTTCGAGGGCAAGCAGGCGACGTCGAGCCGCGAGTCGGTGCTGCTCTACGCCAACGCGCAGCTGCGCGCCGTGAAGTGGCACGACTGGAAGCTGCACTACGTGTACGCCCCGGAGGCCGGCGGGCCGCCGGTCCCGCCGCTGATGCGGCTCTTCCATCTGCTGTCCGATCCCAGAGAGGAGACCGACGTCAAGGACGCGAACCCGTGGGTGCAGAGCGTCACGGACCGGATCCGTGAACGAGTTCAACGCCACGATCCAGCGCTATCCGCACGTGCCGCCCAACGCGCCGGATCCGTATCTGCCGCCGAAGACGTAGGGAGGTTGCCGTGGAACGACGCGAGTTCATCGCGATGCTGGCCTCGACGCCGGCGGTCTCAATCTCGAGCGCCGCGGATGATCAGGCCGCAACGCCGGCGGCGGCGCCGAAACCGCTCAGCATCACGCTGCTCGGCACCGGCACGCCATCGCCGTCGCTGGACCGTCAGAGCTCCGGCTATCTCATCGAGGTCGGCCACGATCTGATCGTCTGGGACCACGGACCCGGTGCGCATCACCGGCTGCTGCAGACCGGCCATCGTTCGGTCGACGTCACGCACGCGTTCTTCACGCATCTCCACTACGACCATTGCATGGACTACGGGCGCCTGGTCCTGCAGCGCTGGGATCAGGGCGCGGATCGCATCGCCGATCTCAATGTCTACGGCCCGCCGCCGATCGCGCGCATGACCGAGCAGTTGTTCGGCGTCGACGGCATCTACGGCCCGGACATTCGCGCACGGATCGAACACAAGAGCAGCCAGGATCAGTTCGAGGCGCGCGGCGGCAAGCTGCCGCGCCGGCGTCCGGCGCCGAAGGTCACGGAGATCCATGCGGGTTCGGTGATCAGCGGCGACGGATGGAAGATCACCGTCGGCCACGCGCAACACGTCGAGCCCTATCTCGAGTGTCTCGCCTTCCGCATCGACACCAGCGAGGGATCGATCTGTTACACCGGCGACAGCGGTCCCAACGATGCCATCGTCGAACTGGCGAAGGGCTGCGACATCCTGATTCACATGAATCACTACTTCAGCGGCACCGAGCCGTCGCCGGCCTACCGCATGGCCTGCGGCAATCATCGCGACAACGCCGTGATCGCGAAGCGCGCCGGCGTGAAGACGCTCGTGCTGACGCACCTCCTCGGGCAGATCGATCAGCCCAGCGTGCGAGAGCAGATCGTCCACGAGATTCAGAAGGTCTTCGAGGGCAAGGTCATCTGGGGCGAGGACCTGATGCGGCTGACGCCCGCCGGCGCCCGCGTGTCGGCCATCGAGTCTCGACAGGGCTGACGACCGATGCGCGATCCGCGCTCGTCGCGCTCTGGCTCACGGCCGTTCTTCCCGCCGCCCTCTCGGCACAGCCGCCGGCGGACTTTTCGGGACGATGGACGCTCGATGCGCCGGCGATCGCGATCGACACCCGCCGTGCCCGGCACGCCGGCAGCGGCGGCCGCGCCTGGCGATATGGGCAGCGGGTGGGGATCGACGATCACCATCGCGCAGGACGCGAAACGGCTGAGCGTCGAGTACGCCGTCTTCAGCCGGTACGATTTGCAGCCGCCGCTGACGTTCACCTACCCGCTCGACGGCTCCGTGGGCCGGAACACGGTGATGATGGGGCGCGGCGAGCAGATCGAGTCGTCGCGGGCTCAGTGGAATGGACAGACGCTGGTCATCGTCACGACGTTCCACGTCGCCGATCGTGGCGCGGGCAAAGCCGTTCACCGCCGAATTGACGCGAAAGCTGTGGCTGGAATCGCCGACGACCCTGGTCGTGGAAGTGACCCGCGCCGGCGTGCTCGGCGGGCCGGCGTCCACGACGCGCTCGGTCTATCGAAAGGGTTGAAGAGCCGCATGATGCACGCCAGAACTCGTCGAAAGGTTCAGCCGTCGTTGGCTTCCTGCTGGGATTCATCGTCGCGTCTCTCATCGCCGCTGTGCTCGCCTGGGTGTTTCGCGGCGCCGGGGCGCCTCGAATCGACACGTCCATGCCGACCGTGGTACGCCAGATCCAGCAGCTTCAACGGCTGGAAACCGTGGCCTTCAACATGGACAAGATCATCTCCGGAGGATGGGAGAGCCGCTACCTCCCCACGTTCCTGGCCGGCGAACGGCTCCTGCTGGTCGTCGGCGGTGATGTGACGGCCGGCGTCGATCTCGGTCGCATCGCCGCAGCCAACATCATCGTCAGCGGCCAAGCCATTCGGATGAAGATCCCCGACGCCGAGATTTTCGCGACGCGCGTTGACAACGAACGTACGCGTGTCTACTCACGGGAAACAGGGCTGTTCACACGAGTGGACCCCAATCTCGAATCGGACGTTCGGCGAGAGGCGGAGCGGCAGGTTCGTCAAGCGTCGCTCGACAATGGAATCCTGCGCGTGGCTGCTGCCAATGCGCGCACCACCATGACATCGTTCCTGCGAGGTCTCGGATTCGAGCAGCCGGAGTTCTGGTAATTCGCCTCGATCGCTTACTGCGCCGATCGACGACGGTAGCGTTCGGCGAGCTCGGCCCACGAGATGCCGGTGCTTGGCAGCGGCGCCTGCTCGTCGCCGGGGCGACCCCCAATCGTCTGTACCTTCTGGAAACCCGCATGCTGCCAGTCGATGCGCTGGTTGACGAATGCGAAGAAGCGCGTATCGGATGACAAGGGGTGCACGAAGGTGATCGGATCCTTGACCCTGGGACCGAGGCGCTCGAGCGCATCGCGCGTCGGCACCTCGGTGCCATCGAAGTCCAGTTCCTCGAGCACCGGCGTTTCGCCAAGGCGATGCGCGTGCACGCGCACCACGCGCAACAGCGCCACGCGCCGTGGAAGCGCGAGGGCGAGAACGTCTCCAGCGGCGAGGCCGGAGAGCTCTCGCTTCGGCGGACGCAGGCGTCTCCGGGCCGGCTGCGGACCGGTCAGCTGCGCGCGAGCTTTCTCGAGCACCGCGCGGCGCTTCGGCAGCAGCTTCGGATTCTCTCGTTCCCACACCGCCAGGTCGGCGCCGGCGTCGATGATGGCGAGCGCGCGATCGCGAACGTCAGGTTCCAGTCGACCAACCTTCGACTGCGTCACAGCGAAGGCGATCAGCGCGACGCTATCGGACTCCTCCAGATACGGCTCGAACTTTTCGAGAGTCAGCCGCGTCGCGGCGCCATCCTCGACACCATCTTCCAGCAACTGACGATAGTGATCGCGTATGTCGCACGCCACGTCGTCTGAGAAGAGGTCGGTTCCCCACACTCCCAAGAGTTACTCCTTTCCCGGCTTTTCCTCGTGCGGCGGTAGATACCGATCGCGATCGTACGGCGGATTCTCGCGATCGGGCAGATCATAGTCGGGAAAATCCGATCGCCATAACTGTCGCGACCTCTCGTCTGCGTACGTACTTGAGATACAGCGCGGTGTCCTCTTCGCTCCACGCCCCGAGGATGTCGATATGCCATAGAGAACCATCGTCGACGCTGAGCGCCGGCATCTCTTCGGGCAGCAGATTGCGCCACAGCAGCGTGTACAGCTCGCGGTCGCTCAGATGATTGGTCTGATCCAGATAGACGCCCATCCGGCCCAGCGCCTTGATCGTGGTCCATAGCGCGTCATGCAGCGCCTCGTCGTTCAGGCTAGCGGGATCCGGCACGTCCACGCCTCTCGCCTTCAGTTCCTTGACGAGATCCGTGGTGCCCGCCGTCTCGAAATCGACGACCTGCCGCCAGAACTGCTCTCGCAGAACGGGATCCAGGGTGTCTGACTCCGAGACGACCATACGGCCATCCGCTGCCGCAGCGGCCTGCGCCTTGAAGCGTTCGATGAGCTCGTCGTGATCGTTGTTGTCCATGGACGACGACGATGGCATCGTCGTCGAGCGGAAGTCAACGGACACCCAGCGTGTTTTTCGAAGCGAACGACTACTCGAGATTCAACGTCACGGGCTTCGACCGGGCCAGTGAGTTGAGCACCTGGAGACTCTCGACCAGCACTTTGTGCGTCGGGCTCGCCAGGGCCAGCCGCACAGCGTTCGGGGCGTGAGCCGGTTCCCACCGCGAAGGCCGTCGCCGGCGCCACGGCGATGCCGCGCTCGGCTGCCGCAGCCGTGAAGGATTCTGCGCGCCACGCGGAGGATAGTTTCACCCATGCGTGGTACGCGCGCGGATCCGCCTGGATCGTCATATCAGGACATGCCTTGCGCAGCAGCCGTTGCCGCGCCGCTGCATCTCGGCGCTTGTCCCTGACCAGGCGCGCCACCGTACCGTCCGCCATCCATCGGACACTCAGCTCCAGCGCGAGCCCGGACGGGACGAGCGCGCCCGCTCGAATCGCCTCGGCCAGGGCAGGCACGAGATGCGTCGGAGCCAGGACCCACCCCAACGTAATGCCTGGCGCGACGCGTTTCGACAAGCTGTCGATCATGACGACATGGTCCGGCGCCAGGGAGGCCATCGGCGACGGGTCGTCGATGAGGAACGCATAGACGTGGTCTTCGATGCCGATGACATCCAGCTCACGGAGCGTCCGGGCCAGCTCTTGCCGGCGTCTCACGGGCATCGTGATCCCGAGCGGATTGTGGAGCGTCGGCTGTACGTAAATCGCCCGCAACGGACCTTGACGGTGGGCGGCAGTCACGCCGTCCGCTCGCAGGCCGTGTTCGTCGATCGGTAGCGGCACGACCTCGACGCCAAGTCGAGCGGCGATCCCGGTCACGGACTGGTAGGAGAGCGTTTCGACGCCGAGGCGCTGGCCGGCAGGCACGAGAGCGGCCAGCGTGGCAGCAAGGGCCTGACGGCCGTTGCCGGTGAAGCTCACACTTTCCGGATCGGGCCGCCACGCGCCGCGCGCCAGGAACGACGCGACCGTTCGGCGTGCCGCGGGCGTGCCGCCGGCCGCGACCGTTTCCATCGCCGAGTGATGCTCGGAGCCTATTTTCGCGCGCTCAAGGCTGCATTCCTGGCTAGCAGTCTGCTTCCGATAGTGACGGCCGTATGCTCTCGCCTTAATGCAAAAGGTTGGACCGGCTCCGCGACTTTCTGGGTGAAGCTCGTGTTGGCCGGCTCCGCAGTTTTCCTCGCTAATTTCGCTTTCGAGATGCTCCTCAGACGGTTTCGATCGCAGATCGACCTTCACTCAGCAGAGCAGGTTGTCTTTCTCGAGCGGCTGCCTGTCCGGTGGGTGGACGGGGCGATCGTGCTTGCAGCTGCGCTCAGCCTGTTCCTGGAACTGGCCGTGATCCGCTGGCAAAGCGCCGTCTTTGAGTTATTTGCCTTCTACAAGAACTTCAGCTTGCTGGCGTGCTTCGCAGGGCTGGGACTGGGCTACGCTCTGGCGCGGCGCGACCGGCTGACCTTGCTTCTGGTTACGCCGCTGCTGGCCTGGCAAATGCTGCTGATGACAGGGCTCAGGTACGGAATGCCCTCGGAGCTGACGGCCAGCTTGAGAGTAATTCCATTTTCCGAACAGCTCAACATGGGGGTCATCACCGCCACCATGGTCTCGCAACAGGTCGCCATCTATTTTCTCCTGGTCGTCTCATTCTTGCTGACCGCGCTCGCTTTCATTCCCATAGGCCAGCTTTGCGGAAGCCTGATGGAACTGCGCGAAGGCGTCCGAGCCTACGGTTTGAATCTGTTGGGAAGCCTTGCGGGTGTGGTGCTGATGTTCTTGGCAAGTTACCTCTGGACTCCCCCGATCATCTGGTTTGCCGTTAGTTTTGCAGCCATGATCTGCTTTCTGGCCTTTGACCGAAGACCGCTCGCTTTCAGCACAGCCTCCTTTTTGACGATGGCCGTGGTTCTGGCGTGGCCTAATTCGACCGGCTGGGAAAAAATCTACTCTCCCTACCAATTGCTGGAGCGAGGCCAGGACGAGTGGGGATCGATGGTGGTTTCAGCCGGGCGGTCATTTCTACCAGCGGGTCCACGATTTCTCCCGTATGGAGCAGGCCACCGGGTGGCCCAATCACCTGGCGCATTTTTACCAATTTCCCTATCGGATTCGTGGCCGGTCTCCCGGGCGGGTTGCCATCGTGGGATCGGGCACGGGAAATGACGTGGCCGCCGCCCTGCGCAACGGCGCGGAGAGCGTGGACGCCATCGAAATCGACCCCGCGATCATGCAGCTTGGGAATTACCACCCAGAGAGGCCCTATCGGGACACGCGCGTCACCAGGGTCGTCAACGACGCGCGGACATTTCTCCGAACGACCCCCGCCAGCTACGACATGGTGGTGTACGGTCTGCTCGATTCTCACACTCTGCTCAGCCACGCCTCCAGCGTCAGGATCGATTCCTTTGTCTACACCGTCGAAGGACTGCGCGAAGCGCGCGCACGCCTCAACGAAGGCGGTGTGCTGAGTCTGTCATTCGGCGTCATGACCAATGAAATAGGCAAAAAGCTCTACCTGATGATGGAAAAGGCTTTTGACGGCCATCCTCCTGTGTGCATCCGGATGGGAGAGTCATCCTTTGTGGCGTTCCTGCAGAACCGCGAGGGAAACCTTGCTGTGCCAGAATCCCAGCTGGCTGCTACAGGACTTACCGATGTCAGCAGCGAATTCGCCAACCCAGCGGTCCAGGCGGACCTTTCCACAGATGACTGGCCCTTCTTCTACATGCCCAGGCGCATCTATCCGACGTCGTACCTGATCGCCCTAGCCTTGATTCTGCTGCTTTCCATTTCCCTGATCGGGAATTTCGTGAGCGCAAGGCCCGCGACCGGTCAGGCAGCGTTCTTCTTTCTGGGAGCAGGGTTCATGTTGGTGGAAACGAAGGGAATCACGGAGGCGGGACTTGCTTTTGGAAATACCTGGCATGTTATCGGAATCGTCATCGCCGGGATCCTGGCCATGGCCTTTCTGGCGAACATCTGCGTCCAGCAGTTCAAGCTGAATAACCTGGTAGTCCCCTATTTCCTGCTGATGGCCAGTCTGGTCGGCGGATGGCTCATCGTGCAAGTTCACAGCTTTTCGCCCACGACCGAGGGCCGTCTGGCAACTCTGGCTGTCCTCGTGGCTCCGATATTCTTTTCAGGTATCGTCTTTTCCACCCTGCTTCGATCGGGCGGGGGTGTCTCCGGCGCTATGGCAGCCAACGTCCTCGGGGCCCTCTGCGGCGGCCTGCTCGAATACAATTCGATGTACTTCGGATTTCAGTCGCTCTATGTGCTGGCCATGGGCCTATATTTGGCTGCCTTCGTCTTCTCGGTCGCTTCTCGCAGCCGTGTTCCCGCAGCCGGGGTGGCCGGGGCCTGACCTGGAGACAGACAGCAACCGGAAGCTGATCCGCGATCCCTGACCTTCTTGTGGCCATAAGGACGTCGCGACCACCATGATGACTGTCTGTTTCCCTGACGTGCCCGAGGTGCGCAGGGCCATCAGCGAGGCGGTTGAGCAGCTAACAGCAGGATGAACTTGCCGTCAAAAACAGCGGCGGGCGGCTGATGCCTGATCGTTAGTGCGTCAAGCGAAGCTTGACGCTTCTGGCAGGGTGAGAGTCCCTGCGAGTAAGGAGTAACCACCCACTCTACCGAGTGTTGCAGCGGTGGCGGAGGCTAGGTTCGATGTCAGAGCCGAACGAAATCGTTGAAGCGTACACAGGGAATCGTGGAGACCGCAGGGGAGCCGATCCTCCCCAAAGCTTGATACAGCCCCGTGAATAGGCTTGAAGCAGAGGGCCATGGTGTTAACGAGCCAGAAGCCCACGCAGAGGAACCGCCTTGGTGAGGTTCCCGAGGCTCTGCCGGGGTCCACCTTAGAGCGTGGTATCTACGAAAAGAAGCGTCAGGAACTTGAGAGATCCTCTCAGCTCCTCAAACGAGGTAGGGCGAGCCAACCAAACGAAGGTGGTCTGATGGCTGGAGAGGGAGTCAGATCCGCTCAGTAGTACTCAGAGGACGGGAGAGCCGTCTACAGGGGGAAGGGGCGGACAGAAGTACGCAACCGGCACAGGAAACATGGGCCGGACAGGAAAGGCCGGAGCACCCATGCCAACCTCACTGCTGGGAATAAGCAAGAAAGCGGAAAGCGAGAAGCAGCACCGATTTGCGAATCTGTTTGGCCTGCTCACCCCTTCGATGCTCAAGGAAACTTGGCGAGGGATTCGGAAAAGCGCCGCAGCTGGCGTGGACCGGGTCGATGCCAGGGAGTACGAAAAGCAGTTGAAGGAAAACGTCGAGAATCTGGTGGACAGGTTAAAGCGGAAAAGCTATCGGGCCAGACTCATCCGACGCCGCCTGATACCGAAAGGGAACGGGAAGATGCGGCCCTTAGGGATTCCGGTGGTAGAGGACAAGCTGCTGCAGTTAGCGGTGGCCAAGATCTTGGAAGCCATCTACGAAGAGGATTTCCTCCGGTGCAGTTACGGGTATCGGCCGAAAGTAGGAGCGCATGACGCCGTGGATAAGCTGACGGTGAAACTCCAGTTTGGCCGGTACGGGTGGGTGGTGGAAGCCGATATCAAAGGGTTCTTCGATCATCTGGATCATGAGTGGTTGCTGAAGATGCTCAAAGAACGGATCGAGGATCGCTGGCTGTTGTGGCTGATTAAGAAGTGGCTCAAGGCAGGGGTGCTGGAAGAAGATGGCCAGGTGATCCACCCGGCAACGGGAACCCCGCAGGGGGGAATCATTTCACCGGTGTTGGCCAATGTCTACCTGCACTACTGTCTGGATTTGTGGTTCCACAAGGTAGTCCGGAAACACTGTCGAGGGGAAGCGTGTCTGATTCGGTACGCGGATGATTTTGTCTGTGCCTTCGAGTACCGAGAAGATGCGGAACGCTTCTACAGGGTTTTAGGCAAACGGCTGGAGAAATTTGGGCTGGAACTTTCTCAAGCAAAGACCCGGGTGATTGAGTTTAACCGGGAAAGTGAAAAGACCAGTTTTGAATTTCTAGGTTTTGAGTTTCGCTGGGGCAGGGACCGGGCCGGGAAAGCGCATCTGAAGCGCCGGACGGCACGGAAGAAGCTCTGCAGCTCGCTCAGTCGTTTTGCCGAGTGGTGTCGGGAAAACCGGTCGGTGCGGTTCCATGAACTGATGGAGCAGCTGAAACTGAAGCTACGAGGCTATTACAACTACTACGGGATTAAGGACAATAGCCTGGGGCTGAAGGAATTCTACACCGAAGCCATCAAGCAGCTTTTCAAATGGCTGAACCGGCGCAGTCAACGGACCAGTTTTAGTTGGGCGGAATTCAATGCTCAGCTGAAACTGTTCCAGATCCCCACGCCTCGGATTACCGAGTCCCGTCAGATGAGGTTGGCCGTTTCTTAGCCGAAGCTGGAGACGGAAGCGAGTACTTCTGAAGAGCCCGGTGCTAGAAAACGGCACGCCGGGATCTGTGCGGGGGGCGTCGGGTAACTGGCGTCCCTACCGCGAT
>CAVRXZ010000015.1:0-16241 GCA_963725105.1 uncultured Acidobacteriota bacterium | reverse complement strand
TGGGCGGCGACGTCGTGATCATGGCGGTCGTCGATGCCGATGCGAGCATGGAACAGGTCGGCAGGGCCGAGCTGGCGGCCTCTCATGTGTTCCGGCTTCAGACGGCCATCACCGACTACCGCGCCGCGCGCACACCGAGTGCGCGGTATCCGCGGCGCCCTCGGCGCCCTCGCGGCCACCCTGGTGTTTGCGGCTGCGATCTGGGCGCTGCTCTGGTTCTGGCGGTGGATCCAACGCGTCTTCACGCGCCGGCTCGAGGCCCAGATCCATTCGGTCGAAATCCAGTCGTTCGAGCTGGTGCGCGCCGAGTCAATCGCGACCATCCTGCGAACCGGCCTCCTTGCGCTTCGGACCATCCTCCTGCTGGCGATCGCGCTCGTGTATCTCGGCTTCATGCTCGCGCAGTTCCCAATGACCCGCGGACTGTCGCGGAACATTGTCACGTTCGCGATCGGGCCGCTGCAGGTGATGGGGGCAGGTCTCGTCGCTCAAATCCCCAGTCTCGTCTTCCTCACCGTTCTGTATTTCGTGGTCAGGCTGACCCTGAGGCTGGTTCGGCTCTTCTTTCATGCGGTCCGCCGGGGCGGTGTCAAGCTCGAGGGCTTCGATCCTGACTGGGCCGATCCGACCTACAACCTCGTCCGCATTGCCGTGGTGGCTTTCGCCTTGATTGTGGCCTATCCCTACATACCAGGGTCCAGCAGCGAGGCCTTCAGAGGCATCTCTCTGTTCATGGGCGTTCTGGTTTCTCTCGGATCGTCGTCCGCCATCTCCAACACGATCGCCGGCTACATGCTGACGTACCGCCGCGCGCTGAAAGTCGGGGATCGCGTCAGGATCGGAACTGTTGTCGGTGACGTCACGAACGTCCGCCTTCAGGTCACCCATTTGCGTTCGGTCAAGAACGAGGAGATCACCCTTCCCGAACTCGCTGATTCTAGCAGGCGAGGTCCTCAACTACAGCTCGCTGACGCGCGAACACGGCCTCATCCTGCATACCCAGATTGGTGTCGGCTACGACACGCCCTGGCGGCAGGTTGAGGCATTGCTGCTTGCGGCCGCCGACCGCACGAACGGCCTCTCGCGGGAGCCTCGTCCGTTCGTGCTCGAAAAAGAGCTGACCGTGTTTGCAGTGACGTACGAATTGAATGCGTACCTGTAACAATGCCCAGGCAATGTTTCCGATCTACTCGGAGCTGCATCGCCAAATCCTGGACGTTTTCAACGAGGCAGGCGTTCAGATCATGGTGCCCGTGTACGAGGGCGATCCGCCCGAACCAAAGATCGTCGCACGCAAGGACTGGCACGCTGCGCCGGCCCCGAAGCCGGCGGCGCCCGCCTAGCCTCACATCCGTTGAACTCGATTACCGGCGCTTCTGACGCGGTGCGATCGGACCCGGCCTGGCGATCATGACCTCCGTGGACTTGACGATCGCCAGCGCATCGTCGCCGCGCCTCAGTTTGAGCGCGCGCACGGCGTCGGCGGTGATCACCGCGGTCAGCGACTGATCGCCGACGCGCAGCCGCACCTGGGCGAGCAGGCCGTCGACCCGTACTTCGTCAACGAATCCGTGAAGGCGATTGCGTGCGCTCAGGCCAGCGAGCGACTCGTCACGTCGGCCGGTTCGGACGCGACGGCGCGTCGGGCTGCTGACGCGCCAGCAGACGCTCGATCTCGGCTTCGGCGACGCGGTGATGGCCGCCCGGTGCGCGTCGTCCGCACGTTGCCGGTGTGCACCCATCGTTTCAGCGTGGAGTATCCGACGCCGAGCCGTCCTGCCGCGGCGCGTACCGTCAAAAGTGCCATGGCCGCCTAGATTACCAGACCTGATCAACACGATGTGAGTCAATTATTGAGTCGGTTTGATATGGTTCGTGACGGTGATCTAGAATCGCGGCGGTGGGATGGTTTCGAACATGGGCGCGACGGTGTGTCTGCGGGCCGCTCGGCGGCGTGGCCCTGTGGGCATTGATCCCTGCCGTTCCGGCTCTCGCAGAGGATCGTCCACCCACCGTCGCCGCTGCCGCCAACCTCAATTTCGCGCTGACGGAAATCGCGAATCAGTTCGCCCGCGATCAAGGCGTTCACGTGGACGTGGTGTTTGGAGCATCGGGCACGCTGGCCAGACAGATTCTGGATGGGGCACCGTTTGAGCTGTTCCTGGCGGCCGATGAAGAATTCCCGAATCGTCTCTCCGCAGCGGGGCTGACCCGCGATTCCGGTGTGGTGTACGCGATCGGGCGACTCGTGGTCTTTGCTCCAAGGGGTTCTCCGCTGGTCGTGGACGAACGACTTGAAGGGCTCAGCCGGCTGGTGAGCGCCGGAGGGCTGAGCCGCTTCGCCATTGCCAACCCCGACGTGGCCCCCTATGGTCGCGCCGCAGAGGCGGTGCTGCGGAAGCACGGCCTGTGGGACGCACTCAGGTCGCGCCTCGTGCTGGGCGACACCATCGCGCAGGCGGCACAATTCGCCACGACCGGGAACGCGGCCGGTGGATTACTGGCGTACTCCCTGGTGATCGGCGCCGGACTCGCCGACCGTGGCAGCTATGCGGTGATTCCCGACGCCGACTATCCGCCACTCCGCCAGCGCATGGTGCTGCTCAAGCGGGGCGGTCCCATTGCCGATCGTTTCTACGCGTACCTCCAGAGCGAAGCGGCGCGCGCGATTCTCCGCAAAAGCGGCTTCGCGGTGCCGGACTAGCGCGTTCATGGACTGGACGTCGCTTGGCGTGTCGCTCTGGCTCGGCGCCGGCACGATTGCCATCCTCCTCCCGATCGGCCTGTGGTTCGGGCGGCTGCTCGCGGTCAGGGAATTTCCCGGCAAAGTCCTCGTTGAAGCGCTCATCACGGTGCCGCTCGTGCTGCCGCCGACGGTGCTCGGCTTCTACTTGCTCGCTGCCTTCAGCACCCGATCGCCACTTGGAATGGCATTCGAGGCCATCACGCGCCACCCTTTGCCGTTTTCCTTTCAGGGGTTGCTCTTCGCCTCGGCCATCGCCAACATTCCCTTCGTCGTCCAACCAATCCAGCGCGGCTTCGAAGCCATCCCGTCCGACGTTCGTGACGCGGCAGCCTGCTGCGGCCTGACGCCCTGGCAACGGCTGATCCGCATCGAAGTGCCGCTGGCCTGGCCCGGAATCCTGACCGCCGCCGTTCTGGCGTTCACGCACACCCTGGGGGAATTCGGTGTGGTGTTGATGGTGGGTGGGAATCTCCCCGGTCAGACGCGCACGTTGAGCGTCGCGATTTACGACCGCGTGCAGGCGTTCGACAACCGCGGCGCCGGCGTGATGGCTGCGACGCTGCTCGCGGTATCCGTGATCACGCTGATGATCACCAGCCTGTTGTCGAGACGTGTGGACCCTCGACGTGGCTGACCGCCGCCTGTCGGTCCGCCTGAAGCAATCGACTCCGATTCCGCTCGATGTCGAATTCACCTGCGACCCTGGCGAGGTGCTCGCCATCTTCGGCCCCTCGGGCAGCGGCAAGACCACCATCCTGCGTGCCATCGCCGGGCTTTCGTGCCCGGCGCACGCATCCGTTCTCTCAGGAGCCGATCGATGGACGGACACCGCGACCGGCGTGTTCGTGCCGCCACATGGCCGAGCGGTCGGCTTCGTCTTTCAAGAGTACACGCTCTTTCCACATCTGACCGCCTCCGGCAACGTGATGACCGCGCTCGGACACAGGCCGCGCACCGAACGACGGGGGCGGGCAGAGGCGTTGCTGAAACTGGTCCACTTGTCCGCTCAGGTCGACCGACGACCGTCCGAACTGTCAGGCGGGGAGCGCCAGAGGGTTGCGCTTGCGCGTGCCCTGGCCCGCGAACCGGCGGTGCTGCTGCTCGACGAACCGTTTGCGGCTGTCGATCGCAGCGTCCGACGGCATCTCCAGGACGAAATCGACGATCTGCGCCGAACGCTCGACATGCCGCTCGTCCTCGTCACCCACGACTTCGAAGACGTTGTGAGGCTCGCGACGCACGCCCTGATCCTGAAAGAAGGTCGAAGCGTCGCGTACGGGCCGCTCTCCACACTGACGAGTCGTCCCGACTTGTCGTGGCTCCGCGAGGCGGTCGGGCTCGGCAGCGTGTTTGACGCATCTGTCGCGCACATTGTCCAGGACCGCGGACTTCTGGAGCTCGCGTTCGACGGCGGCACGTTGTTCACGACTCTCGTGCCCTCCGATCGAACGTCCGCGCGCCCGAACGTACCTGCCAGTTGGTACCACCGTCCGGGTCCGCATCCCCGCGCGGGAAGTCATCCTGGCGATGAAGGCTCCCGAGGGGCTGAGTCTGCACAACGCCCTGGCGGGAACCGTATCTGCCATCCACGCCGACCCGGCGTTCGATGCGGTCATCGTCCAGATTGCCGTCGGCCGCGTTCTGCTGCTCGCGGAAGTCACACGCGATGCGGTCGCCAGGCTGGGTCTGTGTGAAGGGCAGCGCCGTGCACGCGCTCGTCAAATCGGTCTCGATCGAGCTGCTGACCCTGCAACAAACGACCTGATCGATACAAATTGAGTCGATTTGATTACCTGTTCAAGACGATCTACAGTGCTCAGCTCATCGGACGGGCTACGGGCTACGGCACGGGCAAAGGCTGAGCGTTGCAAAATTGAATGTAGTGCGGACCTTTAGGTCCGCCGTGACAGGCAGGCCTGAAGGCCTGCACTACACGCGGATTCAATTTGCAACGCACTCCAAGGGCTGAGGGCTGAGCGATGATTCGGGTGAAAGTGTTGGTTCGCGCCTGTGTGTATGCCGTGATTGTGGCCGCGCTACCTGCGAGCGCCGGCGCGCAGATTGGCGCGGGCCAGTTGGTCGGGAAGATAAGCGACCAGGCGGGCGCCGCCGTTCCTGGTGCCACCGTGACGGTCACTGCCGTCAGGACGAATCAGTCCCGCTTCGAGGTCACCAGGTCGGACGGCGGCTACGTCGTGCCCCGTCTGGCGCCCGGCGCCTACCAGGTTCGCGTCGAGTTGAGCGGATTCAAGACGTTGACGCGGGACGGCATCACGATCACCACAGGCGAAACCATCCGTCTCGATCTGCAACTGCAGCTTGGCGGCGTCGCCGAGGCGATTACGGTGACAGCCGACGCGCCGCTGCTCCGCAGCGAGACCTCCGGCTTGGTCAGGTGGTCGAGCAACGAAAAAGTTGTCGGCCTACCGCTCAACGGGCGCAGTTTCATTACCCTCGCGTCACTTGCTCCCAACGTGGCGCTACCGCCGGGGTCGCAGCTGCCGCGCATCAACGGTGGTCGTCCTCGCACGAACGAGTACCTGTTCGACGGGATCTCGGTGCTGCAGCCCGAACCGGGGCAGGTGGCGTTCTTTCCCAATATCGACGCGATCCAGGAGTTCAAGATCGAAACAAACAGTCCTCCTGCGGAGTTCGGTCGCTTCAACGGCGGCGTGATCAATCTGACGACGAAGGCCGGTGCGAACATGTTCCGGGGAAGCGCGTTCGAATTCTTTCGCAACGAAGCGCTGAATGCGCGGAACTACTTTCAGAAGTCGCTTCCCGACAAACCTGACTATGGCCGCAATCAGTTTGGCGGTGTTCTCGGCGGTCCGATTCAGACAGACCGCACCTTCTTCTTTCTCGACTACCAAGGCCAGCGGCAAACCATCGGGCGGACTGTGATCTCTTCGGTGCCGACGCTTCTGCAGCGCCAGGGGATATTCACGGAAGCGATCGCCGGCAAGGTGCCGGTCATTTACGATCCCGCCACGACGGTGACGCTGCCGGGTGGTGGCGCCTCTCGCAGTCCCTTTCCGGGCAACAAGATTCCGCGTGGGCCGGATCGATCCCATCGCCCTCGAGCTGCTCGGCCGGTATCCGCTGCCGACGAAGAGTGGCACCGCCAACAACTACCAGCGCACCGACAACGAAACCCAGAATCAGGATCAGATCAGCGCGAGGCATCGACCATCGCTTCTCGAATCGCGATCAGGTCTTCGGGCGGCTGACGCACTTCGGGGAGGACTTCATTCCGGTGACGCCGCTGCCCGACGGCAGCGGTGTGACCGCCGGGACGCTTGGCCCGCAGACGACGAGCTCGTGGTCGTTCGCGTCCAGTTATCAGCATACGTTTTCGACCCGGTTGTTCAACGAGTTGAGGGTTGGCGACACCCGGCGCTCCGTCGGACGGAGTGCCGCCGACCTGAGCGGCGCCGCACAGCTGCCCGGCATTCCGTCGTACGCGCAGTTCGCGGATACGCTGCCGACGATTCTCATCGCGGGCTACCAGCAGCTCGGCTCGCCGCCCAACACCGCGTCCGATTTCAGCACGAGCGTCACCGAGGTTGCCGACTCGCTGACCTGGCAAAAGGTGCGGCACACGATAAAGCTGGGGGCCGATCTGCGGTGGGAGCGTCTCAATGTCGTTCAACCGCCGTCACCCACCGGCTCGTACACGTTCAGCAACCTCTTCACTGACCAACCCGGAGTGACCAATACGGGAACGCCGATGGCCAGCTTTCTTCTCGGCCAGGTCCAGCAGTTCTCCATCGACTTGCAGCAGGATCAGATCCGCAACCGCGCCCACTTTCAGGAGTATTTCATCCAGGACGACTGGCGTCTGTCGGACCGCGTCACGGTCAACGCCGGCGTGCGATATACGCTCAATTTCCCGTCAACCGAGCTCGACAACCAGGGCGCGATCTTCAACCTGCAGACCCAGCAGCTCGACTACCTCGGCCAGGACGGCTATCCGGACACCGCGCGAGAGCTGCACAAAGGGGACTTCGGTCCCAGGTTCGGGATCGTCGGCCGCATCACCGACAAGACCGTCGCGCGGGTGGGCTATGCCAGGGTCTTCATCGAGATGGCCGGCATCACGACGCCGTTTACGACGCCATCGTTTCCGTTCCTGCAGTCGGTCAGGAACCGGACGCTCGACAACATCGTGCCGGCCTTCGTGCTCGCTGGCGGACCGCAGGTCGCTCCGATTCCGCTGACGCCGGATGCCGGCCTGGGTCAGGGCGTGTTCACGGTGGATCGCAACCTTGGCTCGGGTGATGTGCAGCAGTGGAACGCCTCGCTCCAGCGCGAGCTCACATCGAACATGTCCGTCGAAGTGGCCTACGTTGGATCCAAGATCACCCACGTCGGCATTCCGGACAGCAACGCGAACCAGCTGACCGTCGATCAGCTCGCGATTGGCAAGCCACTGCTTCAGCGGGTCAAGAATCCGTTCTTCGGAATCATACCGAGGACCTCATCGCTCGGGGATCCAACGATATCGGTGGCGCAGCTGTTGATGGCCTATCCGGAATACACCGCGGTCAGCTTCTACCGCAGCAACGTGGGGACGACACTCTACAACGGGGCGTACGTCAAGCTGGAGCAGCGGCTCTCACACGGCCTGTCGTATCTCGTCAGCTACACGCGGTCCAAGCTGGAAGATGATGCCTCGTCTGTGTTCGACGCGTCGATTCTGACGGGACCAATCGCCAACTACCCGGTTGCCGACAGTCACAACCGGCACCTCGAACGCGACTATTCGAACGGCGACATTCCGAACAACTTCGTTGCCTCAGGCGTGTGGGAGATTCCGTGGGGCGCCGGCCGGTCCCACAGAGCGAGCGGCGTCCTGGGGGCGGTGGTCAACGACTGGACGCTGACCGGCATCTTGACCATTCAGTCGGGGATGCCCATCGCGATTACCCAGTCGACCAACAACAACGCGTTCGCGGGATTCGGAATCCAGCGACCGAATGTCACAGGCGATCCCACGCTGCCCTCCGACGAACAGACCACCAGCCGGTGGTTCAACACCGCCGCCTTCAGCACCGCGCCGCAGTTCACGCTCGGGTCGGCCTCGCGGAATCCGGTTCGCGGCCCGGGTTACCGCGACCTCGATCTCGCGGTCATGCGCCGGGTTCCCCTCCCCGCGCGCAAGGCGCTCGAAATCCGCGCCGAGATCTTCAACGTCACGAACACGACGTATTTCGGGCCCCCCAACGGGGTGTTCGGCTCCGCGGCGTTCGGGACGATCACGTCGGCCGGCGACCCGCGGGTCGTGCAGCTTGCCGTGAAGTTCTTGTTCTGAAGGCAGGCCTGAAGGCCTGCACGACATCTAGGGAACCTCCACCGCGTACGATGTGATCCGCCAGTCGGCGTCTTCCTTGCGCCACATGGTGCGCAGCACTGGCGCATCACCACCCTTGGTCTGAAAGCGCAGCGTCATTTCGGCTGCATTCCCGTAATCCAGTGGCAGCGGCAGCGGAGGCCGCACGTTGCGCGCGCGCGCGTCACATTCGGCCGCATCGGCGAGGGCGTTCGGAATGCTCGCGAGGCTGAACGTGTGCTCGTCGGGGTGATCCATGACGCGAACCGACGGATGGAATGGCTCCGCTGAAGTGATCACCGTCTCCAGATTCTGTTCGTTGACACGAGCCGCCCGCGCGTTCAAGGCTGGCCCTCGAGCTTCTGCCCCGCATCCGCGGTGGACGTCGAAGCGGGAGCGTCCGGGCCTCGAACCAGGTCGTAACACGCGTAGCTCTTTGTCGAGAGATAGCGAAACGCCTCGTCGTAGTTCTTGCGGATCAGCCAGGTCTCGAGGAATCCGCGCGCGGAGTGGACGAGTGTCGGATCGGCTTTGATCCTGACCACGTTGACGGGGGCCGGCGCGTCCGGCACCGGGATGACGCGATCCTCGGCGCCGGCGTACCAAGACACGATCTTCCAATACCCGTCTTCCTTGGCCCACAGCAGCGCCACACGATGGTTCTTCTGCCCGTTGACGTAGAAGGTCGCGCCAAAGTAGTTGCCGTAGGTCCGCGTGGCCTTCTTCCCGCTGCTCGGGGTCAGCCGGCTCTCGCAGTCGAACGCGGCCGCCACATCGTCGGGCACCGAGGAGATCACGAACTGCGCGTGATGAGGCTGCTGGACAACTTTGAGCGCCGGGTTCCCGAGGCGCACGCCGACAATCAAGCCGTCGAGCGACTCCCGCTTGCCCAATGCGTCGTGCGCAGCCTTGAGGTTGCCCATGAGCTGGTAGGGCGCGACGCCGCGGTCGAAGCTGGACGGATCGTCGGCATCCTGCGCGAGGCAGGCGTAGGAGCGGTCCGAAACGTAGCTCATGGCCGCGACGATGTCGCCCTCCACCAGCCAGGCCTGCAGAAAGTCGTTCACCATCACGTCAATGTTCTTCTTGCCCGCCCGCGGAGTCTTCGAAAGCGTCTCCGCCCTGGTTTGATCCCCGCCGCGTTCCAGGCGGACGCCGAAGAAGCCCCGCCACCAGCTCTGGAGCCCGGTCCACCGACCGGAATGACGGTCGAAGTTGCTGCCGGCACGCACATCCGAGTTCGATGCGGTCAAATGTCCATTGAACAGCGCAACAGGGAAGCTCGAGGAGCGGTAATCCACGTCGATGTCCGCGCGTTGTCCGTCTGGCGCCGTGGAGATCTGGATCGACGGCGTTCCCCCCTGCTCGCGATAGTTGAGCGGATAACCTTTGTGATACACCGTGTTGTCGACGCCGCGGCTGAACTCCTTCGACCGCTCGAGCGTGTCGCGCGCGTCCGGCCGCAGCCTGACGTACATACGGAACTGCCGATCCCCCGACGCCCCCGGGACCTCGCCCCTGACGCCGTCGACGTGCTCGATCAGAGCCAGTGCGTCGCCGAGCCGGCCCCCCGACGAATCGGTCAGGGGCGTCGTCATCAACGCATGCGTGACGGCTTCGAAGGTCGTCTTTGTCGAGAGACTGATGACTTCGTCGTAGAAAGGACCGGCTTCGACATTCTGACGGGACGCCTTGTTGAAGCGTGAAACCCAGTTGTCGACGAGCTGCTGCCGCCGGGAGTCGAGCTCTGCATAAGCGCCTCCGAACCGAGCCGGAGCCTGCTGCGTGATCGCGGTCTGGACGGTGAGCGCCGCCAGGGCGAGACCGCACAGGGCGGCGCAGATCCAACGCGACGATCACGTGGAAGGCCATGTAGATTCTCGATTCGCGGCCTGAGGGAGTCTCAGTGAAATGAGAACACTATCACGCCCAACGCCTCAGTGGAGCTTCAGCGTCAGGATCGTGATGTCGTCCGATTGGGATGCCGTTGCCGCAAACGCCTTGACCTCCTGTAGCAAGCCCGCGGTGATGGCCGACGCGGCGCCGCCAGCGCAGCGCTCCGTGGTCTCGAGCAGCCGTTCTGCGCCAAAAAATCCGCCCTCAGGGTCCTGAGCCTCCGAGACGCCGTCGGTGTACATCACGAGCGCATCGCCCATGCCGAGGGTCAGGGCCGTGACCGGATATTCGCCGATTTCCATCAGACCGAGGACGCGTCCGCCCTCCGTTTCGAGGGGCCTCGAGCGGCCGTCGTTCTGCGACGAGCACGGGAGGCTCATGACCGGCCGTTGCGAAGGTGACCGTTCGCGTCTCCAGATCGAGAACGCCGCACACCGCCGTAACGTACATCCCGGCCTCGTTCTGGCGACAGAGACTCCGGTTGATAGTCGCGAGGACGGCGCCGGGGTCCCGCTCGTCCGCGGCCACCGCGTCGAACAGCGTCTTGGTCCGCGCCATGAAGAGCGCGGCGGCCACGCCCTTCCCGGAGACGTCGCCGACCAGGAAGAACACGCGCCGATTCTGTTCGAAGTGATCAAACAAATCGCCGCCCACGGCGCGTGCCGGCACGAGCGTCGCCGACAATTCGTAACCCGCCGCGCCGCCACCCGCCGTCGGTGCGGGCAGCATGTCGGCCTGAATGCGCCGCGCCGCCTTCATTTCTCCTTCCAGCCGCTCTTTTGCGGCTGTCGTCTCCTTCAGGTTGCGGATGTACTCCTTGAGCGAGTCGCGCATGTGATGAAACGCCGCCGTCAGTGCTCCTACCTCGTCACGCAATCTGGTTTCCGGGAGCGGTCCGTCGAGGTCCCCCGTTGCCAGCCGCTCGGCGCTCGCCGCAAGGGCACCCAAAGGCCGCGTGATGCGGCGAGACAGAATCACGACTGCCACTGCCAGAATCACCAGACCAAACGCGGCCATTCCGATCTGCTCGCGCTGGAGCCGGGCAACGTCCGCGAGAAGCTCGTCTTCGGCATAGGCCGTGGCGAGAAACCACCCAGTCCGGACGATCGGGCGAAACGTCAGACGGAAGACACGCCCGTCGAATGGTACCGCGGCGAACCCCGATTCGCCGGCTTGAGCGCGGCGAACAATCGGCTCCACCAGCGAGCGGAGATCAGGGGGAAGCTCGGCGAGTGGATCGTGCACGCCGCCGCTCAGGTCTCGACGAGAGTGAGCCACGAGCAGTCCTTGCCGAGAAAGCACCACGGCGAAACCGCTCGCGCCGAGATGCACGCCGCGAACCACAGCCGACAGAAAGTCGAGGCGCAGGCTAGCGGCGGCCGCTCCGCTGAAACGGCCGTCGCCACCGCGAATCGGGACGGCCCACGTGATAACGGTGGCGTTCCCAGTCTCCGGGTCTCGGTACGGTTCGCTCCATCCTGGCGCGGCGCGGCCGCGCGCGTCGTTGTACCATGCCTGGGCTCGTTTCGGCATTGTCGGCAAGGATCACCGTGTACCGCGCGACCGTTTCTCGATCGTCCGCGGAGAAGCGGTCAACGAGTCGACCCAGCGCATCGGGTGCGGGATGGAGCTCCGAAACCGCCCGCGCGAGCGCTCCCGTGCTCGCTTCAACCGTGTCGAGGACATCTTCGACAGCTCGCGCCGCAGCTTCGGTGTCGTTGTGGGCTTCGCGTTCGGCCGCCGCAATCGCCATCCGTCGTCCCTCCCGATTCGACAGCCCGATCGTCGTGACGTAAACCACACCCGTGAGGGCGAGGCTCCAGACGATAAGGCGGGTCGTCAGGCTGCGGAACATGGGGTCGTCATGTTAGTGCAGGACGATCAGGTCGCTGGGAACCGGGAGACTTGGAATTTGAGAATTTGAGAATGTGAGGATTTGAGGATTTGAACTTACATCCCCCGGAATGCCGGAACAGGCTCCGGAATGACGGAGCACCCAGCGCTCCCGACGCTGCCTGGTCGGTTGGATGTCCGAACGCCAGATTCCTTCTAAACGATGGCTAAATGAATAGATCGACTTCCGTCTCTCGTATGGGCGCTACTTGAATCAGCGGCATCTTGTCGAGACTGCACCGACTTCGAACGTCGTCTTTGTCACGAGACGATGACTTCGTCGTAGAACGGACCGGCCCAACCTTCGAGGGTCACCTTGCTCGAAGCGTGAGACCCAGTTCGACGAGTTCGCCGGGAGTCGAGCTCCGCACGAGCGTCGCCGAACCCCGGAGCGTGCGTCTCTTCGCTTCGAGGCTGATGGGTGTTCGAATCGATAGCACTATCACGCCCCAGTCTCAGGACAGCTTCAGCGTCAGGATCGTGATGTCCTCACCAGCCGAATCTTGCGCGCCGAAGAAAGCGGTACACTCCTAAAGATGGCCCTTGAGCCACCTCCCGCACCGGACCAGGCTTCGGCGTCTGTGGATTCCACGGGCCGGGCCGTCCTGAGCCCCATCGACCGCCTGACCGAGCTGCTCTACGGGATCATCCTGGTGCTCACGTTCACCGGGACGCTTCGCGTGGCCTCGCAGGGCAACGACGACGTGCGCACCACACTGTGGGCCGCGGTGGGCTGCAGCCTCGCCTGGGGGCTCGTGGACGGCAGCATGTACGTCTTCAGTTGCCTCGCCTCTCACGACCACCACTACTACCTGGTCCGCCTGCTGCGCGACGAGCCGGCGGCCGCCCGAAAGGCGATCATGGCTTCGGTGCCGTCCGTGGTGGCCCAGGCCCTCTCCTCGGCCGACTGGGACAAAGTGGTGGCGGCCCTAGGGAGAGTTAAGGTGCCGCCGCGCGTCCGGGTGCAGCGCGACGACCTCGTGGGTGGGGTCGCCATTTTCGTGCTCGCGAACACGGCGCTCCTGCCCCTCGCCGCCCCGTACGCGCTGATCGCCAACCTCGGCCTCGCGCACAACATCTCGAACGCGCTAGCCCTCGTCCTGCTGTTCGCGGTGGGCTACTGGCTCGGCCATTACACCGGCGGTCGGCCCCTCCGTGTCGCGCTCCTGTTGGTGGCGTTCGGTCTCGCCATCGTCGCGGTGACCCTTGCCCTCGGCGGATGAGCACGTTCCGCGCCGCTCTTCTCCTCGTGCTCGCCGTGGACTGACGGTTTCAGGATTCGAGTCCAGCTGGCGAAGGTGGGTGGCTTGACCCCCGGCCTTTCCGACGACATGATCCGCGTGGCCGCTCAGGACCTTCACCGGAGACCTCATGCCAAACAAGAAGCCTGTCGAAGACAATCTGCCTGGGATCCCGAGCCACGTGCCGGACCTCAAGCCCGGGAAGTACAGGATGGGACGCCGCTGCACGAGGTGCAGTTCCTGCAGTGCAAGATCCTCCTGAAGCCCGATCGCCTCACGTCCACGAGGAGCTTTCTCGAGTACGCGAAGATCGTGAAGCGTACCGCCAGGGAGAACGACGTCGAATGCACGAAGAAAGGGATGGCGCCGCGGCCGCAGATCCGCGAGGTGGTCTTCTTCGATACCGCCGATTTCGGCCTCTACAACAACGCGTTCATCCTGCGGCGGCGCATCCAGTACGAGGACGGGTTCCCCGTCGGCGACCCGGAGATCGTCCTCAAGTTCCGGCACCCGGACATGCAGAAGGCGGCGGAGGTGGACGTGCGGCCGCAGATCGCCGGCAAGTACGACCTGAAGTTCAAGGTCGAAGCGCTGCCGCTGAAGGACCGGCTGGGCGCGTACCGGCTGCTCTACTCGCACAACGTCCAGTTCCCGCTGAGCGACGCGCCGAAAGGGGACCGCGCCAGCATGAAGGTGCTGACGCGCTTCTTCCCCATTCTCGCCTCGGTGCTCAAGACCCCGGCCGACCGCGTGGAGCTGGTCAACCAGACGATCGTCGAGGAGGTGCTGCAGGACCTGGGCACCCTCGACTTCGGCAAGGGGACAGCGGCGAAGTTCAACGTGGCGCTGTGGCGCGAGCGCGGCATGCACCGCCCGCTCGTGGGAGAGTTCGCGTTCCAGGTGAAGTTCAAGACGCATGATGAGCTGCACAGGAAGGCGGTGGCCCGCGTCCAGCGCTTCTTCGTCGCGCTGCAGGAGAGCGGGCGCAACTACGTCCTGCTCGGGGCGACGAAGACAGGGATCGTCTACAACCTGAAGGGCAATCCGCCGCAAGCGCATGAGTGAAGGCCGCGCCCCAGGGGCTCTGAGGCTGGCCCGATGAGAGTACTCGACCGCTTGCGCGAGGACCGCTTCCTCGGCGTCCGCTTCGCCGTGAACGTCTTCTTCGCGACGATCATCATCTGGCTCCTGCTGCGCCTGTGGAGCACGGCGAACCCGATCTGGGCCGTCGCGTCGATGATTGCGTCGAGCGAGCCTGTGGTGAAGCAGGGGCTCAAGATGTTCCGCAGCCGCTTCATCAACACTGTGGTCGGATGTGCGGTCGGGCTGCTCTTCGTCGTGACGGGTGAGCCGAACCCGTGGAAGGTCCCCTTCGCGCTCGCGCTGACGGTCCTGCTGTCCGCCTACGTGGTGCGCGTCCCGGTGATGTGGCGGCAGGCGCCGATCACCGCCGCGATCGTCATGGCCGGCACCCTGCGTCCGTCGCGTCTTACTGGGCCCGAGCTCGGGCTGATGCGCGTGGAGGAGGTCGTCTTCGGCAGCATCGTGGGCATCGCGGTCAGCTGGCTGATGGCCACGGTCTGGCCGATTGCCGGTCAGGGCGCGGCGCCGAAGCCGGCGAACCCATAGGCGACCGGCGGGGCGGCACGCGCGGCGCGCGGGCCCCGAGGTTTCGCCGAATCGGCCGCCTTCTTAATGGTCTGCCGGCCTGTCGGGTAGATAGCGGTCAGCGACCCGCCGGGCCCCACCTCGAGCGCCGCAAGGTGGCTGCCGAGCGCCGCCAGCATCCCCACGTCGATCATCACCACCCGCCCCCCGAAGCGCGGGCGGATCTTGCCGTCGCCGGTGGGCGTGTGGCCGATCACGACCGCCGTCACCCCCATGGACTGGAGCACCTTCTCGACCGAGGGGAGAAGCGCCGTCTCGTCTTCCCGCGCGAGGCCGCGATATAACAGCGGGCCGTTCTCTCCGGTCGCGAGCGCCTCTCGCGGGTTCGCCCTGGTCTGGGCCAGGTCCGTACCAAGCTCCTTCCGGACCTTCCGGTTGATTTCCTCGCAGCCCAGCGCGGCCACCTCGGGGGTCAGCCCGCCGTGCACGAAGGCAACGCCGTTGACGGTGGCGACCACGTCGCGCCCGCGCAGCCACTGTCCGTACTCGCCGCTCGCCGAGAGGGCCTGCGCGCGTTCGACGAAGCCGGGGGGCGTCTGGTCGATGCGACGCGTCTCGGCCGACGACGACTTGGACCCCGCGGTGACCGGCTCCTTCCACAACTCGTACTCCTCGGGCTGTACGGCGCTCAGGTCCCCGAGGATGTTCATGACGTCGTGGTTGCCCAGGAGCACGATGACCCGGCCGCCCGTCGGGCGCGCCTCCTTCTCGAGGCGCATGAGGAGGTCGAGCACCGGACGCGTCTCGATGCCGCGATCGAGGATGTCGCCCACCTGCACGAAGACACCTTTGCCACCAGCCCAGTGGGCGGAACCGTCCAGGAGTCCGGCCATGGTCAGGACGCGCACCAGTTGATCGTAGGATCCATGGACGTCGCCGACCGCGACGACACGGGGAGCGCCCGTGATCCCGCACGTGCCCTCCGCGGCGAGCGCGGGTGGGACGAGAGCGAGCGAGACCACCGTCAGGAGGCCGAGGGCGCGTACGCCGGGGCAGGCGATCGAAGAAGCAGAGCGTCATTTCCTCCAGTTTAGGCAGGCTAAAGAGCTGCATACACAATGCTGATCATGCCTGCGCAAACTGAATGACGACCTTGATGTCCTCCGGCTGCCGCTGGAGCGCGCGCATGAAGTTCTCCGGTGGCTCTCGCCGCGTGATGAGGCGTGAAAGCCACGCGCGGTCCGCGCGCGCCAGTACTTCTCCCGCCTTGTACCAGTGGCGCTTGTTGGCGTTGACGCTGCCCACCACCACCTTGTTCTTGAGCACTGCCGCTGCAGCGACATCAGCAGCGGCCGGGGCAACGGCGGACCCGCCTGCTCCGACCCCCGTGAGGCATACCACACCGCCAGCGGCGATCCCTCCGATGGCATCTTCAATGACCTGCCCGACACCGGTGCACTCCACGATCACGTCCGGCTCGAAGCCCACACCCGCGACGGCACCAGCGTGATAGGTCGCCCCCAGA
>CAVRXZ010000014.1:0-12690 GCA_963725105.1 uncultured Acidobacteriota bacterium | reverse complement strand
CGCGGCCGCAGACCTCAACGGACGATGAACCGACAGGAAGCCTTCTTGCGATCTGCTATCCTTCGCCTGCTCCGAGGTGGACCATGAAACGACACACGCAAGAGACCTCTTCGCTTCCCGGTCGAGTTATTCCCCGGCGCAGCCTGTTCAAAGCGGGCGCCGCGCTGGCGGTGACGGCAGCAACCCCCCTGCTGTCCGCGGACCTGTTGGCTGGACAGGCGCAGGGCGGCGACGACGCAGGCACGCTTGACCGCGCGTCGCGTCAGCCCGTTGCGTCCAACCAGCGGATCCTCCTCAAAGGCGGCACCATCATCAGCCTGGACCCGAACGTCGGCGACATCGCGAAAGGGGACGTGCTGATTGAGGGGAAGAAGATCGCCGGCGTGGCCGCCGACGGTCAGCTGAAGGCGCCGGCATCGGCGCAAGTGATCGATGCTTCGAACACGATCATCATCCCTGGATTCGTCGACGCGCATCGTCATTCGTGGGAAGGGCAGCTCCGCCGCATCATTCCCGACGGTGCGATTGGCGAATACATGGCGACGACGCATAACGGATTTGCACGGTACTACCGCCCGCACGATCACTACGTCGGCAATCTGATTACAGCGCTCGGCTGCATCGACGCCGGCGTTACCTGCGTGATCGACAATTCCCATAACTCGCGATCGGCGGCGCACTCCGACGCGGCTGTTCAGGCGCTCATCGATTCCGGCATTCGGGGCGTTCATGCGTCAGGGGCGCCGCAAACCGGTGACTGGGACAAACAGTGGCCGCAGGATCTCGAGCGGCTCCAGAAGAAGTTCTTCGCGTCGACCGATCAGCTGGTCACGCTGCGGATGTTCGCGGGCATGAACCGCGAGAACTGGGCACTGGCGCGCCGGCTCGGCCTCAGGATCACAACCGAGTCGAACGCCGCGGGCAAGGACTTCGAGGACTTCTGGAATGAGAAGCTTCTCAAGCCCGACAACACCTTCAACCACTGCCAGGGATGGCCAGACGTCGTCTGGCAGCACGTGAAGGAGGCCGGCTGTACGGTGAACGTGTGTCCGCGATCGGACTCGCAGTACGCGCTTGGCCAGGGCGTATCAACGTTTCAGAAGGCGCTCGATCTCGGAATCCGGCCCGGCTTCAGCATCGACAACGAAGTGTCATACGGCACCGACATGTTTACGGAGATGCGGGTCGCCTTTTACGTACAGCGAGCCATGGCCACGTATCGCAAGACCAACGGTGACGCCAAGGCTCCCGCGCTCGTCGGCGTCCGGCAGGTGCTGGAGTCCGCGACCCTCGGCGGTGCCGCGTGTGCGGGCCTCCTCGACAAATGCGGATCGCTCACTCCCGGCAAGGAAGCCGACATCGTCATGATTCGTACGGACGACGTGAATCTTTATCCGTCGAATCATGCGGTCGGAACCGTGGTGCTGGCGGCTGACTCCAGAAACATCGACACCGTCATCATTGGCGGCAGGATCCGGAAACGCGGCGGGAAGATGATCGGCGTCAACATGGACAAGTTCCGGCAGATGGCCGACGAGTCGCGCGAGTACCTGTTCATGAAGGCGGGGTACAAACTGAACATCTTCTCGAAGGGGTAGGGAGGTCGTTTGACGTAGTCGGGGCTTCAGCCCCGCAGTGTCTGGCAGGCCTGAAGGCCTGCACTACACGCGGATTCAATTTCGCAACGCACGCTTTGGTTCTAGAAACCTTTCCTACGTTCTGCAGCGCGGGCCGCGCCCAGGATGCCTTCGAGGCCCGAGTTGCCTTCGTGGCAGGCGTACTCGAACACCGGCTCGGCGTCGTTCCGCGTGAGCTGCATCCCAAACGTCCACGGACGAATCCAGGTGTGCGGATCGTCGAACGTCATCGACCATTCGACGACGCCGGGCCGCGCCGGCCTGAATCGCTCCGTCGTCTTCAGATGTGACGACGCGCCCGCCCACGCCGATCGCTCCCGGAAATTGGTCGTTTCGATGACGAGGGTATCGCCCTCGAAATGCGCACGGGCGTCGCCCATGTCGAGGCCCAGCTTCCCCGACACGTGCGCGCGTTGATCGAGGGGGATGATGCGGGTTTCGTGCACCATCTCGTAGCGGATGGCGACATAGCCGGGTCCCTGCACGATCTGGTATGAGTTGCCGTAAATGGCCGGCATCATCGAGCCAGGAAGACCGCGCGTGATGCAGCGGACGTACGGCACCAGGTCTTCGGGACCATCGAAGGGGCCTTCGAAATAGCCGTCTCCCCCGCGGCGCGCTGCCCGAACAGCCGCTGCCCGCTTCACCGCCTCGTCAGTCAGTGCCGGAATCTGCCCATCGGCCGGGTCCGAAACCATCCAGGCCCGGCTGTTGCGCGCGTTGTAGTTCTCGTACCAGTGAGGCGGCCCCGCGCCCGTGTCGTTCTCGGATGTGCCACCAATGGTTCGCGCCTGCTGCTGTTGTCCCTCGCGCCGCTGTTGAATCAACCGGGCCAGGTCGGCTGCCGTGACGTCCTCGAGCCGCTTTCCCGAGAATTCTGGCGGCCGCGCCATCGGAATGCCGCTCTCGTTGCTGTTCGAATAGTTGCCCTGCAGGTCGGGATCGCCCCATGGCGTGCGGGCGACCGCGGTCGGGGCGCCGGCCGTCGCAGTCGGGCGGGCGGCTGTCTGGCCGTGAGCCGCGGCCGCCATGCAGATGATGGAAAGCGCCGCCGTGATTCTGAATGTCATCGTCGTTGACCTATGCCTGATCGGCGAGATCGAGGAAGACCCATCTCTTCTTGTCGGCCAGTCCGGCCAGCTCGCGGCCGGCGTTGCGGATGACGGGCGGCGCCGACGTGACGTGCTGTGTGCCGGCGTGCATGTCGCGGTACAGGCGCTGGATCGTTCCGCCCCGCAGCGCAACCGTTCCCGCTGACTTGTACACGAATTCCGCGACGTCGCGACACGACCAGGTTGCGTGCGCGAGGGCGAGCCGAATCATCGTGTTCTGGCGAACGGTCGGGGTCTCTCCGCGCTCCAGCGACTCGTTGACCTCCCGCCACGCGTCGTACACAAGTGCGCGAGCCGATCGATACGTCGCTTCGGCCTTCGCATACTCTTCGTGAAAGGTTTCGCTGCCGGCAAGGGTGCCGGACCGTCCGACACCGGCATGAACCTTCTTCGTGAGCTCGTCGAGCATGCGCCGGCCGATGCCGCACGCCCAGCCCGAGTGGCACATCACCGCAAACCCGGCGATGCCGATGGTGTACAGCGCCCCGCCTCGCCTGGGTGACTCGGTGACGGCAAAGTGCGTGTACGCTTCGGGAACGAACGCGTTGTCGATCCGGTAGTCGATACTGCCGGTTCCGCGGAGGCCCAGGACATCCCAGTTATCGATGAGCGTCGCCTGTCCGACCGGCACCACGAAGATGCGCGGCTCGCCTGTTCCCTCGATGACGCCAAGCGTGTGGATGTGCGTGCCGTGCTTGATGCCGGAAGCAAAGCTCCAGGATCCGCTCAGACTGAAGCCCCCCGGCTCTGGAATCGCCGTGCCGGGACGTGTGCCCTGACCGGCAATCACCGGCAGGCGCTCGCCCGCGAACAGCTCTTCGACTGCCGCGTCGCCGAGGTATGCCGCACCGGTGCCGATGGCCAACGCGGACGCCATCAGTACCCAGCCCGCCGAAGGGTCGCCGTACGAGACGCGCTCGAGCACTTCGAGGGACGAGACCGGGTTCAGCTCGGCGCCGTTACGGATCGCCCGCGGTACCCACATTCCGTAGAGGCCTTCGCGATGCAAGGCCTCGACGACAGGCGGCGAGAGCTGCCCCTCTCGGTCGGCCTGCTCTCCGTATTCATCGGCGATCGCCGCAACGGCTTTGGCCCGCGAGGGAAGGTCCACGGGCCAATATTAATTCAAAGTGGAAAGTGGAAAGTGGAAAGTGGAAAAGTAAGTGGAAAAGTGAATGGGAAAGTGGCGTATGCTTCGAGCACCGGAGAATCCTTCATGAGAAACACCCTTTCGATCCTGATGTTGTGCGCCGTGTTGTCGGTGTCCTTTGCGGCGCCCGCACCTCTGTTCGCGCAGACGCCCTCGGTAGACGACCTCAAGAAAGAAGCCGAGCTGCAGAAGAAGGCCGCCAAGGCGAAAGACGAGTGGGCCAAGGCGGAAGAGAAGGTCAAGAAGCTCGAAAAGGAACTGCGGGAGGCTCAGGAGGACGCGGGTAAGAAGCGGGAAGCGTCGGACAAGGCGCAACGCGACCGCGATGCGTTTCGTTTGCCGACCGCCAAGTGACGCGTCATTTCCTGAGCAGGCTCTGCCAGTTCACGACAACGCTGAACGGCGGGGCCGCGCGTTGGGCCACTGGTTTCCCAACGAGCAGCCGTTCACCATCGGGCGCCACGCCAAATAGCTGGCCCTCGAGGGGTTTCAGCACCACAATTGGCTCTGCCAACGTCAACGTTGAGCCAGGGGTAACCGCCACACTCATGAGCGTGCCGTCGAGCGTCGAGTAGAGCAGCTCGCGGCCGTCCGGCCGCCACCAGGAATAAAGTCCGCCCCCCTTCGAGACCGGAATCTTCGTGCCGAGTCCGGGAACACCGGAGTTGACGAGGAATGGACGGACGTAAACTTCGACACGGCCTGATTCGTACGAGAAGTAGCTGATCCATCGCCCATCCGGAGAAAAGCCTGTGGCGACTTCGTTGAACTCTGTGTTCAACAGCGAGGTCTGTGTCGGTTTGTCGGAGAGAGACAGCACGCCGACGTCCTGCTTGGTGGTTTTTTCGACCGATGTGAACAGGATGAACCGACCATCGCGCGACCAGCTCGCCGGAAGCGTAGGGCTGCTCGTTCTCATCAGCACCTCTACCGGAGCGCCGTCAATTGGCGCCTGCAGTAGGCCAAAGTTGGTGCCCTGATTGAGACCGAGGGCGATTCGTCGGCTATCTGGCGACCATGCCGTGCCGACGCTGATCACGGTTTCGCCGAAGGTCAACGGCGTGCTGGTGCCCCGCGCGAGATCGAGCAGCCAGAGATCCTCGCCTCCGGTGCTGCCGATCTTCAGCACCGCTGCACGTGCGCCGTCCGGTGAGAGCGCTCCCGAGGTATACGGGCCCGGTTCGCCAATTGTGCTCAGCGTGCGTCCATGGCGATCTATCCAGGTGAGTTGATAGCTCTGGGCGCCCGCGGCCCTGGTGACCAGAACGCCCGTCGAGGACACTGAGAATCCTGCGTCGCTCGCTTCAACCAGGGGAACTCCCTCTCCGAAGAGCCGCCGGCCGGCGACATCGAACGGCTGCGCGACCAGGGCTCTGCCACGCAGGTACAGAAGCTGACCCGGCCCTGCGCCGGGGGAGGACGCGAACGCCAGACCGAGGCCCGCCGTGGTCACGTGGGTTGCCAGCAATTCGCGCGTTTCCTGTTGATCCGGCCTCACATCAATCGATCCCAGGAAGACTGGAACGTCCGAGCCGAAGCGGCTTGTTCCGCGACCGTAGACGAAGTGCCGCCCATCGGGAAGAAACGCAGGTTCGAGATGTGACATTTCCTTGTGAGCCGGATCAACAGTGGTGACAGGTGAGGGCGACCCGCCGCCAGCCGGCACGCGCATGATGCCGCCGCCGTCGAAACCAAAAATGATCATGTCGTCGCGATTCCAGGAACCGCCCAGCATTCGTCCCGGGAGATCGCAGACGATTTTCGCGGTACCGCCTGCGACATCGACTCTCTTGAGCTTTCCATCCTCCTCGAACGCGATGAAGCGGCTGTCCGGCGACCAGAAGAACCAGTTGGCGAGGGTGACATCCGTGTCAGGGACGTCGTGGTACTCGAGCGAGTCGAGTGCTCGGATGTGGAAGTGAAACCGGCCGTCAGGGCCGAAACCAAGAGAAGCGAGACGATGGCCGTCAGGCGAGATTGAGAAGGGGAGCCCGAGCGGCTCGTTGATGGACGGAGGCAGCGGGATCTCGAAGCGGATGGCCTCGGGAGTTGTCGGTGCCTTTTCACGAAAGTGGACAATCGCGATTGCTGATGCGGCAGCGAGAAAAACCGCGGCGGCGCTCCAGGCAATCCAGGTGGATCGTCCTGTCGCACGAGGCCGATCGGGCAGGTTGACTCCTTCCACCTCGAGCAGCGGCATCGCGTCGCCGATATCGCGCAGCCGGCGTTTTGGGTCCTTCTCGAGACAGCGCCGCAGCAACGCGTGCGTACTGACCGGCACGCGCTGCCAGTCCGGCTCTTCCTTCAAGACAGATGCGAGCGTGTCCGATGCGGTGTCGCCTTCGAACAGCCGGCGCCCGGATAGCATTTCGAACAGAATCACGCCGAACGCCCAGATATCGGCGCGTTTGTCCACCGCCTGGCCGCGCGCCTGCTCCGGCGCCATGTACGCAGCCGTGCCGAGAATGACGCCGGTGCCGGTGACGAGCGGTGCGAACGTGGGTGAGTTCGTCAGAACCGGGCCCGCTTCCCCACCTGCCCTGCCCGCCCCGCCCGCCTGACCCGGCCCAGCCGTGGCGAGCCCGAAGTCGAGCACCTTCACGACGCCGTCCGGCGTGACCTTGATGTTCGCCGGCTTCAGATCGCGGTGGACGATGTCTTTGTCGTGGGCGGCGTCGAGGGCGTCGGCGATCTGGCGGGCAATCCTGAGCGCGTCATCTATTCCTAATCCGCGTGGGGCCCCACCCCCACGCGCCGGCAGAACTTCGCTGGTCCTCGCGCTCGAGCGTAGACTCTCGCGCTCGGGTGAAAAACGAGGGTCACCAGAGAGCAACTCCTCCAGCGTCGAACCTTCCACGAGCTCGAGCACCAGGTAGTTCGGACCGACGTCGTAAAGCGTGCAGATGTTGGGATGATTCAACGCGGCAACGGCGTGAACCTCACGCGAGAACCGTTCGCTGAATTGCTCGGCGGAAATCTTGATGGCGACGTCGCGGCCGGTGCGTGAATCGTGGGCGCGATAAACCTCGCCCATCCCGCCGGCGCCGATCGGGGCGATGATCTCGTACGGGCCCAGTCGGCTTCCCGGTCTCAGCGGCATGGTGGCTGCGACGCTAGCATTTCTTCTTTGCTCGGGCCGCCGGCACTCCCTACCTGCCCGCCGCGGCTTTTTCCTCTGCTATCGTCTGCGCTGATTTCGATCTGAAGAAGTTCCGTGTCTTGATCTTCCAGCCTTCGGTGGTCTTGACGTACGTGTCTTCGTAGTGCCCGCCCATGTTCACGGTCGTCGGCTTGCCGTCCTCTCCGATGTCGAGGACGAGCAGGTAGACCTTCCCTTTCGCCCCTTCCGGCGCTGGCTCGATGAGGTGGTTCGATACGAAGTGACGAACATATGCTGACCCGCGTCCGCCGACGGCGAACGTTCTTAGTAAGTCGCGACCTTTGGCGTCGAAGGGCTGTTTGCTGTCGGGCGAGGCAGGCGGACCGTGGAACTCGCCGTCCACAGCAAAGACGCTCCCGTACAGATTGCCGTTATCGGCACCCGTGTCCAGCCCGTACGCATAGTTGGCGGCAAGCGCGCGGATGTCGATGTAGTCCTGCGCGATCAGCTTCGTCACCTTGATAGTGGCCGGAGCCTTGGCAGCGGACGGCTTTGCCGCCGCGGGCGCCGATCCTGCAGCCTGTGGCGGGGGCGGAGCAGCCTTGACCGGGATGAACTCGCGCCGCTTGAATCGCCAGCCCTGCGGCGTCTTCGTGTAGGCGTCCTCATAGTGGCCGCCGATGTTCGAGAACTCGCCGCCGGGCTGATTGTTTTCGCCGATGCGCACCAGAATCATGTACTCCTTGCCGGTCGCGCCTTCGGGCGACGGCTCGATGACGTGATTCATGATGAAGTGCGACACGCCGTAGGTCGGTTTGTGGCCATCGATGAACTGGAGGCGGCCCATGTTCGCAAGCGCCTCGCGTCCTTTGGTCGAACCACTCCCGCCGACAAACTCGCCGTCGGGTGCGAAAAGATCCGCGTACATGTAGCCGTTGTCGGCGCCGGTATCGAGCGCGTAGGCGTAGTTCGACACGAGCTTCTGGATATCGAGGTAGTCCTGCGGCGTGAGCGTGCCGCGCTTGCCGGCCTGTCCGTGAAGCAAACTGGGCAGCAGCAGAGCCATCACGACCGGGACGAGCAACAGCGATCTGCGAACTTTCATGGAGATCCTCTTTGAACCGACCAACGACTAACGACCAACGACCAACGACTATTACTGCCGCCCGGCGGCAGGAACCGTCCGGGGCGGCCCGAAATTCCTGGCGTCGCGTCTCTTGATGCGCCAGCCGTCGGGTGTGCGAACGTAGGTGTCCTCGTAATGGCCGCCGATATTGATCGAGCTCGGCTGCCACTCCTCACAGTCCACCACCATGACGTACACCTTCCCGGTGGCGCCTTCAGGCGACGGATCGATGACGTGATTGGCGATGAAGTGACGCACGTACATTGGGTTGGCTTTCTTGACGCTGCGTGCCACGCGAGCCAGCGCCTCGCGCCCCTGCGTCAGCGGGACCGTGCGGCCGACGAACTCGCCGTCCGGCGTGAAAACGTCGGCGTACATGTAGCCGTTGTCGGCCGCCGTATCGAGTCCGTAGGAGTACTTGATCGCCAGTTGCTGGATTTCGATGTAGTCCAGTGGCGTCAATGGCTGGACTGTGCCCCCCTTCTGCTGCGCGCCCAAGGAGACCAGGGCGCACACAACCAGCGCTGCCGCGGCGAAGGCTCTTTTCATAGTGCCGGAGACTAACAGAAGAAAGTGAAAAGTGGAAAGTGGAAAAGTGGAAAGTAAGTGCAAAAGTACGGGAAGCCTGTCTAATATTCCGCCCATGCGCACAAGCCTTTTCGCCGCGATCACGCTTTCGCTCGCCCTGGCTGCCGGTTCCCTTGCCCAGACCCGAAAAACGCTCGACATCTACTTGGTCGACGTCGAAGGTGGCAACGCGACGCTTTTTGTCGCGCCGTCGGGCGAATCGCTGCTCATCGATACGGGCAATGGCGGGCCGGCTGCGGTCCGCGGATGCCGATCGCATCCTGGCCGCCGCCAGGGATGCGGGACTCCAGCAGATCGACCACCTGATCACGACGCACTGGCACGGCGATCATTTCGGCGGCATGGCCGAAGTGGCCTCACGCATCCCGATCCGCGAGTACATCGACCACGGGCCGAACGTCCAGCCCGCCCCGGCAGCCGACGAGTTCCTCGAGAAGACGTATCCGCTGCTGTACGGAAAGGCACAGCACCGTGTGGTAAAGCCGGGCGACAAGATCGCAATCGAAGGCCTCGACGTCCGCGTGGTTGCTTCAGCGGGGCAGGCGCTCAAGACAGCGCTGGCCGGCGCCGGCAAACCGAACCCGTACTGCGCCGCCTTCACGCCTCAGGCCGACGACCCGTCCGAAAACGCGCAGTCGGTCGGCAGCCACATCACGTTCGGCAAGTTTCGCGCCGCTGCACATGGGCGATCTCACGGTGAACAAAGAGTTCAATCTGATGTGCCCGAACAACCCGATTGGCACGGTGGATCTCCTGGTCGTGTCTCATCACGGTCAGGCGATTTCGAACGCTGCAGTGCTCGTGCACGCCGTCGAGCCGCGCGTAGCCATCATGAACAACGGCACGCGCAAGGGCGGGCAGCCGGACGCCATGAAGATCATCCACTCCGCGCCCCGGCTCCAGGATCTCTGGCAGCTGCATTTCTCGCTGCTCAGCGGCCAGGAGTACACGGTGCCCGGAATGTTCATCGCGAACACCATTGACACACAGCCTGAAGCCGTTCCGGTTGCGGCGATGCCGGCGCCCGCACCTGGATCGAACACGCCGCCGCCACCTGCGCACAACGGGCCGGCGTACTGGATCAAGGTCGTCGCCCAGCAGGACGGCACATTCAGCATCACGAACGCCAGGAACGGATTCACGAAGACGTACAGAGTTGGAAGCTAACCTGCTTTGTCCTTCCTGCGGCCTGGCGGTACCTGAGGGCAGCCGGTTCTGTCCGGTGTGCGGCGCTGCGCTCACCGCCTCGGGGACCGCGACTCACACGGCGGCGACTCGATCTCCACGCGCCCCGTCCACCGACTCGCTCGATCACGCGCGCTTCATTCCGGGCACCATGCTCGCCAATCGCTACCGCATCGTCGCGCTCGCGGGGCGCGGCGGCATGGGAGAAGTCTACCGAGCCGAGGATCTGAAGCTCGGGCAATCGGTCGCTCTCAAGTTTCTTCCCGAGAGCGTGGCGCGCGATCCGGAGCGGCTGGCACGATTCCATCAGGAGGTGCGCGTCGCGCGCCAGGTGTCACATCCGAATGTGTGCCGCGTCTATGACATCGCCGAGACGGACGAGGGCGAAGCAGGTCAGCCACGCCTGACCTTCCTGTCGATGGAGTACGTAGACGGTGAAGATCTCGCATCGCTTCTGCGCCGGATTGGCCGGCTGCCGGCGGACAAGGCGCTGGAACTTGCGCGCCAGCTCTGCGCGGGGCTGGCCGCTGCGCACGACCGCGGAGTGCTGCACCGCGATTTGAAGCCGGCCAACGTGCTGATCGACGGGCGCGGACGCGTGCGCATTGCGGACTTCGGGCTGGCCGGATTGATGGAAGACCGGCGCGATCGCGACGTCATCGCCGGAACACCCGGGTACATGGCGCCGGAGCAATACGCCGGTCACGGCACATCGACGCAGACCGACGTCTACGCGCTCGGCCTCGTGCTCTATGAAATGTTCACGGGGAAGGCGGCCTTCAGTGCCGTCGACGCCGAGCGCTACGCGCGGGCGAGTGATTCTTCGCCTGCGACGACTCCGTCGACGCTGATTCCGGACATCGATCCGGGGGTCGAACGCGTCATCGTGCGCTGCCTTGAAAGGAATCCTGCGCGACGTCCCTCGTCCGCCATTGCGGTGGCGGCCGCGCTCCCGGGCGGTGATCCGTTGGCCGCGGCGCTGGCGGCGGGTGAGACGCCGTCGCCGGAAATGGTGGCGGCGGCGGGCGACGAAGGCTCGCTTTCGCCGACCGTCAGCCTGGCATGCGTTGCAGCCGTGGCCATCGGTCTTGTCGCATTTGTGTGGATGTCACAAACGACCACCCTGCTCAGTTTCGTGACGCTGGAGAAGGGGCCTGAGGCGTTGGCCGACCGGGCGCGGACGATCGTGAGCAATCTCGGCTATATCGATCGACCGGCCGACTCCGCCTACGGATACGTCGTGAACGACAACTATCTGCAGTTCATCAACGACCAGCGATCGATCGGTCACGCGATGGGAAACGCTCCGGGCAGGTCAGCCCGCCGCCATCCGGTTTTGGTACCGGCAGAGCCCCGGCCATCTGAGGCCGATGAGGTTCGGCTCTAGGGGAGCCCAGGTTGCGCCCGACGATCCTCCCGAAACCGTGCCGGGCATGGTCTCCATCGTCACGGATCCGGCGGGTCGGCTGACGGGGTTTAAAGCGCTGACTCCGCAGGTCAATCCCGCGCCCACTGCGGCGTCGGCAGCGCACAGCTCGGGAGAAGTCGTGGAACCCGATTGGCGCATGCTGTTCGTACAGGCGCAACTGCCGATCGAGCGCTTCACGACCACGCCATCTCAATGGGCACCGCCGGTCTATGCCGATGTGCGGGCCGCCTGGGACGGCGTCTACCCAGAGCACCCGGCCGTGAAGATCCGGGTGGAAGCGGCGGCAGCTGCTGGCAAGCCGGTGTATTTCGAGGTGGTTGAGCCGTGGACGCATCCGCTCCAACCACCCCCGCTTCAAACCGTCGCGCAACGCCTGGTGACCTCGGTGTACCTGGGATCGATTCTGGTCGGCGGTCTTCTGCTGGCCCACCGAAATCTGCGTCTCGGACGCGGCGACCGGCGCGGGGCATTTCGTGTCAGCATCGTGGCCAGCGTGTTGGTCCTTCTCGGCATTCTGCTCTCGGCGCACGACGTCGGCGACTTGTTGCCGCAAACCTCTCTGGACCGCGGTACCGAGAGCCTCGCGGGCGCGGCCTTGCTCGCGCTCCTGACGTGGGTCATGTACGTTGCGATCGAGCCGCACGTGCGCCGCGTGTGGCCCGAGACGCTGATCGGATGGACCCGCTTACTGGCCGGCCGGGCTCGCGATCCGCTTGTCGGCCGGGACATCTTGATCGGTGTGACGGGTGGCGTCGTTTCGGCGTGCCTCTTTCATCTCGGCCGTCTGGCGCCCACATGGTTCGGCTTGGCCCCGCCGATACCGACCGACTCGATTACGCCAGGCGGTTTATCTCTCGTCCTTCTCGGCGGACGTTATGCCTTGAGCCTCCTGGTCTTCATCCTGGGAGGATCGCTGGCAAACGGAGTCATTGGCCTTCTGATTCTGCTTCTCCTCACGGTGCTCTTGCGGAGTCGTCGCGCAGCGGCTGTTGGTTATGTGGCGATTTCTTTTGCTTTTCTGGCAGCCGGGGGACTGAACGCGCGCATCGATCTGACATTCATCACGATCATCGTGCTTGTTCTCGTCCTCTGCGTGTTCGTGCTGACGCTGGTTCGATTCGGCCTGCTCCCGACGGTTGCGTGGTTGGTCTCCTTTTACGTGCTGGGTTCAACGTCCGTCAGGTTTGATGCTTCCGTGCCTTACGCATTCTCGTCCTACCTGTTGCTCGGAACGCTTGTCGTTCTCACGGCCTACGGATTCCACACGGCCCTCGCCGGCCGGCCTATCTTCGGAGCGGGCCTTCTCAGGGACGAGGCGGCAAAACCAAGTTAGAACTCAGAAGTGAAAACGACAAAGGATGCG
>CAVRXZ010000013.1:0-109150 GCA_963725105.1 uncultured Acidobacteriota bacterium | reverse complement strand
AAACTTCGCAGTGCGTCGGCGAACCCGATGCCTGAGCGCTCATCGCACGCCACCTGGGTCACGCCGTTGATTCGTGATTCGACCGGGTCTTCGGCGGTCAGAATGGAGGTGCCTTCGACGTTCAGTCCGTCGAGCAGCGCGTACAGCGTCGAGCTCTTGCCGCTGCCGGTGGGCCCGGTCACCAGGATGAGTCCGTTCGGCAGCGCCGCGGCTCGCGCAATTTCCAACCGGGCTTCTGGTTCGAATCCGAGGTCGGCCAGCTGCCGCCGCTGCCGCGAGCGGTCGAGCACCCGCAGGACGATCTTCTCCCCGGTCACCGACGGCACCAGCGAGAAGCGCAGGTCGACGGCGCGTCCCCAGACCAGGTCGTACCCGATTCGCGCATCGATTGGATGAGTCGACGCCGCAATTGGACGCTCGGCCATTCCCTTGAGGCGGGCGGTGATCGGCGTGTCGAGGGCGGGTGGCAACCGGTGCATACGGGCGCATCGCCCCGTCGATCCGGGCGCGCACGCGAAGCTCCTGGACGTCCGGCTCGACGTGAATGTCGCTCGCCCCGCTCTCGATGGCGCGGCAGATGATTCGCTGGCGTGAGGCGGATGATGGCCGGCTCGCGGATGACGGCTTCGAGCGCCGCCGGGTCGCGTTTCATGGCATCACGCTGCCGGTTGACGAGGGCGGCTGCCGGCTGCACCCACTTCTCAAAGGGCTCGGCGAGCAGCCGGCGGTACGATGCCTCGGCGACCTCGCGGCGACCGTCGGGCCTGTACCGAGGCGGCTCTGTGAGGTGCTGCTGGTAATGCTTGGTCAGGCGGCGCACAGCGCCGCCTCGTCGCTCACGAGCGGGATGATCCGCGTGCCGGCCAGCGACTCGAGTGCGCTGACCGTCCAGCCGTCTGTCGGATTGATTCTCAATGCAGACATGGACCGCATTGAGCTCCATCTGCGCGGGGAACACGAGCAGGCCGCCGGCCACGTCGGCCGGGATTAGCTCGTTCATGCGGTCGATGAACTCCGGGTAGACCGTGAGCAGCGTCGGATCCACGGCGCGGGCTCCGGTCAGTTCCTCGAGTAGCGGCCGGAGGATTCCTGGGTTCAACCAGGTGCAGCGATGCGAGCGCGCCCGCAAGCGTGATGCCTTCACGGGCCTGCCAGGCGCGCCCTCGATTGAGCGCCGCCTGCCCGAGCACCTGGTAGGAAACGAGGAGCTCCGCCAGGCGTCCATCGAGTTCGGCGTCGGTCATCGTCCTCTCAGGCTTTCAAGTCGCCGTCGGACATCGGACCGCAAGGCGGAATCCGCCGGCAGCAGCTGCAACGCGCGCTCATACAGCGCAACAGCTTCCGGGTCGTCCGAGCGCATCGTACGGGCGGGCGCGCGTCAGGGCGTCCTTGCCGCGGCGCGCATGCGCTCGTGCAGCCGGGCCACCGCCGGCTCGAGACCTTCGAGCCGAGGCGCGAGCCGGGCGGCTTGCTCGTACTCCTTGAGGGCGCCGGCGAAATCACCCTGCTCCTCGAGTCGCGCGCCGTCGGCCGGCGCTCGGTTTGCGGCACGCTCGAGCTCGGCGCGCGTTCTCGCGATCAGCGCGTCGACATCGCGGTAGCCGGGCTCTTCGCGCGACACCGACTCGAGCAAATCTCCGGCGTGTTCGAATGCCCCGCTTTCGAGCGCCGCGCGACCCTCGCCGTACCGTTGGGCAATTTGTTGTGCACGATCGCGCCACGCGGCAGGGCTTTCGCCGATTCGTCGAGCCACGTCTGGCGGTGGCGGCTCCACCGTCGCTTCCGCCATGCGGCGTGGCGCCGCCACCGTTCGCCGGGCAGCCACGGCGGGCGGCGGATCAGGCGACTCTGAACGGGCTGTCGCGGTCCCACGGGCCGAAGTCGGAGTCGGGCCGGTCGAAGCCGCTGCGGCCGGGGCCGGCGTGACGGGCGCCGTCGGTACAGGCGGAGCTTCGGGGGCCGCGCTCGGGCCCGCTGCCCGCTGCAGGTCTTCGGCGCGCAGCTTGAGTTCCGCAGCGCCCGCATGCGATGGGTCGATGAGCAGCACACGGTCGAGATGTTCATGGATTGCGGCCTGGAACTCGCCGCGATTGATGAGTGCGGTTGCCTCGGACAGGTGTTGCGCGATCACGATTCCTCGGCCGTTGGTGTTGCCGGCGAGGCGTGGGCTGGCGCCGGCGCCGTACGGCCTGCAGTCGCAGCAGGTTTCGCCGAGCCTCGCACGCGTCCGAGGACAATGACGACCGCGCAGACCCCGATGAACACGCCAAGGACCACTGGTTTCGGCTGGCGTGCCAGCCAGGCGACCGGACCGCGTCGGACGGGGGCAGTCGGCTCCCGGGCGGGCTCGAGCGGAATGGCTCGCGGCGCGGCGCGTGGCGCGACGGGCTTCGGGGGTGTCCGCGTGCCCGGCACGGCCGCGACCTCGGTGTCGACCATTCCCGGGCGACTGCCCGGCTGCGCTTCCATCTCAAGTGGCGCGGCCTCAGACCGTGCGGCGGGCGGTGGCGGCTCCGTCGCCTCGATTTCGATCGTGTACGGACCAATTGTTGCCACCACTCCCGACTCGAGCTCTACCCGTTGGACACGCCGGCCGCTCGTCCACGTTCCGTTCTGACTGTTCAGATCGATCAAAGCGTACCGCCCGCCTTCACGACGCAGTTCTGCATGGAGGCGGGAGATCCCCTTCTCGGGATCCGAGAGCACCAGGTCGTTCTCTGCGCCTCGTCCAACGCGTACGTCGCGGTCCGACAGATCCAGGACGCGCTCGACCGAACTGTTCCGACGCACGATCACTCTGGCCACTGGGCGTTCTCCTTCTCGCTGGGCGTACGTCAGCGCTTCATCAAAGCCCGCGCGCGCGCGGCACCCGCTTGCGCGGCCGCGTGCCGCGGATCCTCCGGCTGCGTCAGAGCCGAAGCCGCGTCCCATGCCCGCTCGGCCTCGCCGTACCGGAGCTGTCCGAATGCCCGCTCAGCCTCGGCGACGTAGGTCCGGAGCGCGAGATCTCGCGCCGCGGTGGCTTCCGCCAGAAGCGCCGCGGCATCAACGTGCCTCGGGTCTCGCGCGAGCACCGCGGTCAACAGCTGCACGGCCTCGAGATAGTGACGAGCCTTCTGCTGCACCCCTGCCTCGTCAACGAGCGCGTCGGCCGCCCGCACACCCGCCTGTTGTGCCCGTTCGAGCGCGCTCGTGACGATCGGTGCCTCAGTTCCCGCCTGGCCGGAGGTTCCAACCTGCGGCAGAGCCACTCCGCCCGTCGGCGTCGGCGCTTGTGCGGCAGCGGATGCTGCTACCGGGAAGAGGTCTCCGGCCATGGACGGCGAGGCGCTCGCAGACACCGGCCGCGACGGGAAGACGAACAGGCGCATCACGACGATCATCACGACCATGGCCACCGCGCCCGCGAGGCCAAGGCGGAGCAATTTGGTCCGCTGCGGCGACGGAGCGGCCGCTGGCCGCGCGAGAGGGCGCCGCTCGCGATCGATAAACTCGATTCGCTCTCCGCCAATCTCGATGCGATCGCCCGGCGCGAGCACCGACACGGCGATCGGATGCCCGTTCAGCAAGGTCCCGTTGGAGCTACCAAGGTCTTCGATGATGTAGTCGCCGCCTTCCAATCGGATGGCGGCGTGGGCCTTGGAGACGAGCGGCGCATCGATGGCCAGGACGTTCGCCGGATCGCGCCCGATGGTGATAGCGCGGCCTGGTGTCAGATCCAGTTGCAGGGGCCGGCCACCGGCACGGTGCCAGATCACTGCTGGAGCCGAATCGGAGGCGCGATAGGGAGGCGAGGCTTGACGTCGCATTACCGAAGGGCCCTCGCGACGACGGAGATTGGCTCGCCGATGCCCGCTCTGGCGACCACGATGTCGAGTTGTGTCCCGGATGGCGACGGCGCGATGACGCGGCGCTCGCCCGAAGCGGGCAGCTCTCGCAGCGTGGCCAGCAGCACGTCCAGAATGCCCTGGTGCGCGGCGGCGTCGACGAGGTGTTGCCCGACGGCTGATGTCGGGTGCAGCCCAAGCAGCCCGAGGCAGTCGGCCGACGCTTCCTTGACACGGAACGTGGGTCCGACAACGAGCCGCGCGACATCGGAGTCTGGTATGACACGGTGCAGCCCGGGAGCCGCCGGCTGTACTCGAGTCCGCTGCCGGCTGCGAGCGGCACCGCGACAAGAGATAGTTCAGGGTATCTGCCAGGGCTCGCGTCGGCTTCGTGCCCAGCGGATCGCCGACCGCCGGAAGACTTCCGCCGATGGCCAGCTCCAGGTCTTCGTTAAGTGCCGTCATGGCTTTCAATGTCGACCTGGAAATCGACATGCTGACGAGCAGCGCGCCGCCAAGCGCGACGAGGACGGCGATCACGATGATTCCTGCGGCGCCGCCGGCCTCCGGCGGCACACCTGGCCGGAACGTCGTCCACGCAACGGCCACGCGACTGCCGTCGGCGGCGGTTACGGGCAGCGCGGTCTCGACGAGATCGCCGTTCCTTGCGGAGACAAGTCGATACACGCGACCCGGCTCGACGTCGAGCACCGGGATGCGTGCAAACGACTCGTTGCCGCGCGACGAAGGGGCGATCACGTGACCTTCGGGCGAGAGCAGTACCGCCGTGACGACGCCTGGTTGTTGGAGTACGTCGCGGGTCGCGCCCGCCATGGAACCGGTCGCAGCTTTCGCCGCCGCCGCGTCCGCCGCGAGCCACCGCGCAAATGCCTCGGCTCTCGATCCGCCCGTCGCGGCTACCACTCGGCCCTGCCACATGCGCAGGGGCAAGGCGGTGGCGAGGGCAGACAACAAAGACAGTGCCGCGATCTGGAAGATCACGCGACCCGTCCATGACACGCGGGCCGTCCGGATACGGCGGGCGGGCTTCGCAGCGACCACCGGGTTCGGCGCAATTGCCACAGGCGCTATCCGGGCGTTTCCATTTGAAGCCGGCTGCGCCGGCTTGACGGGAACGACAGACGCGAGCGCCGGCAGTACGCGCGTCCGATCGTCCTCTGCCGGCATGCTGATCGTGTGCTCGGCTGCCGGCGCGACCAGCGGCTGGCGCGAGGCTGCGGACATCTGGAGGATCACCGTCTGATCGATTGCCTCGCGGCGCGTCTCTGCCGGCACGAACGTGAATTTCAGTGGACCGATTTCCACGACATCGCCGGACCACAAGCGTGATTGCGCGACGCGGGCGCCGTTGACGTAGATGCCGTTCAGGCTGTCCAGAATCCCGGGCAATCACCCCGTCGCTTGAGGGCACCGACTCCGCGTGACGCCGCGACAGCATCGGGCTGCTGTCGTGCACCCTACAATGCGGGTCGCGGCCGACGACAATTGGTCCGGTCAGCAGCACTTCACGCTCGCCCGACTCGTCCCGTAGGAGGAGCTTGTCCATCCCGCCTCCCGAAGCACTAGCGGCCGCCATAGATGAACTGCAGACTGACCGGGCCGATGATGACAATCAGTACGGCCGGGAAGATGCACAGCACCAGCGGAAAGAGGTCTTCTGAGAAGCTTTGGCGCCCTCTTTTTCTGCGCGCTGAAACCGTTCGACGCGCATCCGCTCGGCCTGTGATTTGAGGACCGGCCCGATCGAAGCGCCCAGGAGAATGGCCTGAACCAGCACCGAGACGAAGGAGGACACCTCGGGGATTTCGACCCGGTGGAAGAACGCCCGCAGCGCATCGGCCCGCGAGGTTCCGAGGCGAATGTCGTTGAGAATCGTGGCCAGCTCGTCACGAAGCGGGCTTGGTTGACCGCGCTCCACGACGCGCTGAATCGCAAGAAGGAACTCAAGTCCCCCGCCTCCACCGACAGGGAGAGCACGTCGACCGTACCGGGCAGCGCGCGGACGATCTCGTCGTTCGCGTGAGCGGCGCATATCGGATACGAGCCGGTCGGGCAGGAAGAAGCCGCCGGCTCCGACGGCGAGGAACAGCGCCGGATTGGTCAGCACCGTGAAGCTGCGGGAGAGAAGAAGCGGCACGAGCACCGCCATCAGCACTTTCAGGGCGAGCAGGTGATCGACCGTGATTCCCCCGCCGAACCCTGCCCGCTGCAGCGCCCCCGTTGCCCGGGCGCGCCAGCCCGCCAGTCGGATTCCCGTACCGCCGGAGCCACTCGGTTGAGCAGCGGATAGCAGAAGCGGAACCATAGTGACGGGATGACCGGCGCTTCGACCGGGCGCTGGGGGATCGGACGGGCGGGCCACGGCAGGCCGGCGCGTGTTTGCAGCAGGCCGTAGATTGCCAGTCCCACGGTCGCGAACACGCACGCAAGAATCAGGACGTGCAGTGAAATGGCCATCGAGGCTGGTTCCTGTTTGCTAACGCGAAGAACCGGCCCGGCGGAGGTCACTTGGCCAAGGCCGTCGTGTTGGCGCGGGGTGGAGTCCCTACCCGGGGGAGTCCTAATAAATCCGGACGATGGCGCCGCCTGTTGTCGGGTTGAACCCGCAGCCGACGTAGCGGAGGGCTCCTGACGGACATTCTCGCCCCCACCCCCCACCGTCATAGCCGAGAGCCATGCACCGTTCGTCGACCAGCTGCGAGATGGTTCGTCCATACGGATCAGCGGCGCACGACGGAATAGTCGTGGGCCAGGGCGGAGGCGGTGGTGGCGGAGGGGGTGGCGGAGGCGGAGGAGGCGGAGCCGGCGGAGGAGCTGGTGGGGAGGGCGGCGGGGGCGGCGCGGCAGCCTCGCCGGTTGCGCAGCCGACGCCGTTAACGCTGCCGTCGACTATGCACTGCGTCACCTCCTGCAGGGCCGCCTGGACGGGCTGATAGAGCAGGCCCAGCACAACGATGCCTGCGGCGACGAGCAGCCCGCTCACCATCAGGAACTCGGTGACGGTCTGGCCGCGCTCAGACGTCATTGCGCCGGCCGCACGCGTCCATCGGTTCATCAAAGTCCTACGAGGTCAAGTAGACGGCCTGATGGGTGATGAGCCTGCCGACGGCTTCGACCATCACCGGCACCACGATGCCGCTGACCGCAATGATGATCGCGGTCAGCAGGCCGAGGATCATCAAAAGCTCATTGACGGTCTGTCCGCGTTGACCTCGCGTCATACATCGACCTTCACGAGCGTCAGCATCAGCCACATGCCGGCCCCGTCCAGAGCCATCACGACTAGGAGCATCAACCATCCGAGCGGTGTCGTGAAGAATGGCGTCATGTACCTGACGTCGATTGCGCTGAAGAGCAGCATCATGGCGACCGGCATGGAACACACGAGAATGCCCTGGGTCATGCCCTGCGCGGTGATGGCCTTGATCTTTCCTTCCACCTTCTTGCGTTCCACGACGGTCTGCGAGATCACCTGAAAGGTATCGCTCAGATTGCCGCCTGTCTCGCGCAGCGTCAGGACAGACTCGACGACGAGCTTCACATCTTCCAACGGAACTCGCTCCGCGATTCGCCTCAGCGCGTCGTCCATCAGGCGGCCGAGGTGAATCTCTTTCACCAGCCGGCCGAATTCGTCGGAGATGGGCGGCTTCATCTCCCGCACGACCAGCTCGAGCGACTGCTGCAGGCTGAGCCCGGCCTTGAGGCCGTTGGCCATCATCAGCAGCGCATCGACCATCTGGTCGTCGATGGCGGACAGCCGCTTGCGCCGGCGCCAGGCGACGAGCGCCCAGGGCCCGAGATAGCCCACGCAGCCGAGCAGCAGGGCGACCGCGAGCCGGCCGATGAGCCCTTTCCCAGCAGGAAGCCGAACGCGGCTGCGCCGACGATCATCGACGTGATCAGGCGCCGCGCCCGATCCGGCGTCATTTCCTCGAACATCAACTGGATCTCAATCGCGAACCACCTGGCGTAGTTCTCGATGCGCCGGCGCCACCAGGCAGCCACAGAGCGAAAGGGCGCCTGAGCGAAGAGGGCCACGCTGGCAAGCAAACAGAGGACGCCGAGATACTTCAGCAGCATGTCAGGCCGTCTGGTGAAGGAAGATCTCCCGAGGGACCTTGATGCCCCGCCGTGACAGCCCGTCGATGAACGACGGCACGTAGCCGGTCGGCGCGAACTGTCCGTAGACCGTGCCATCGGGCGCGACGCCGGTCTGCCGGAACACGAACACATCGGCCGTGGTGAAGGTTCCGTTTTCCTGACCGGTGACTTCCGTGATGTGCGTGACGCGTCGGCTCCCGTCCTGCAGGCGTGCCTGCTGCACGACGAGCTGGATGGCCGACGCGATTTGATCACGGATCGCACGCGCCGGGAGGTCGAGTCCTGCCATCAGGGCCATCGTCTCGAGACGGCTGAGGCCGTCACGCGGGCTGTTCGCGTGCACGGTCGTGAGCGACCCGTCGTGCCCGGTATTCATCGCCTGGAGCATGTCCAGCGCTTCGCCGCCACGACACTCTCCGACCACGATGCGGTCTGGCCGCATTCGCAGGGCGTTCTTGACGAGATCCCGAATAGTGATGGCCCCTTCGCCCTCGATGTTCGGCGGCCTTGACTCGAGCGTGACGACATGATCCTGCGGAAGCTGCAACTCCGCCGAATCCTCGATGGTCACGATGCGCTCGTCGGACGGTACGAAACGACGCCATCAGGTTGAGGAGCGTCGTCTTGCCCGATCCGGTGCCGCCGCTGACGACGATATTCACGCGCGCCTGTACGGCGGCACCGAGGAACCGCGCCATCTGCTCGGTCAGCGAGCCGCACGTCGTCAGATCCTGCACGCCGAGGAACTTCCGCGAAACTTCCTGATCGTGACCACCGGGCCCCGAAGGGCGAGCGGCGGAATGATGGCGTTGACGCGCGATCCATCCTTAGGCGCGCGTCGACCATCGGCACCTTCTCATCGATGCGTCGACCGAGCGGCGCCACGATGCGTTCAATCACGCCACGAAGCTGCTCGACAGTAAGAAAGCGCACGTTCGTGCGCTCGAGCTTGCCACCGCGCTCGACGTAGATCTGGTCGTGCCGGTTCACCATGATTTCGGTGACGCCTGGATCCGCCAGCAGATCCTCCAGCGGGCCGAGACCGAGGGCCTCGTCGAGCACTTCCTTGACAAGGCGTCGCCGCGCGTCGCGCGCGCGGAGGGCATTGGCCTCTTCCTCGACCAGGTCGAGGATCTTCGGCCTCCCGCCCGTGTGCGCATCTCTTGCAGCTTCACCGGGTCGCGAAGATAGGCGAGGTCGGCCTTGCGCAGGTCAACTCTCTCGAATCAGTCGTCGATGAATCGTCAGCTTGAGCTCGTGGTAGGCCTCGTCGTCGTCATTCACCTGGGCCGAGGTGGCCTCGGCACCGGCTGCCCGGTGCGACATGGTGGTCACCTCGCGGCCGAGGCGGTCGAGTGCACGCGAGACCGGATGCCGGGGATCGGCGCCGAGGATCGGTGCACCGGTGACGAGGCTCGCCGTCACGGTGTCGGGCGCATCGGGGATAGACGCGGACACCCGAATGCCAAGCGTGCGCTCCAGGCGATCGGTCGGAAGAGCGCCGCGCTCGGGTGCGCGATTGATGCATAGCGCCATGGCCTCGATCGGGACCTGCTGCGTCCGCAGGTAGTCGACGGCGTATCGAGCCCGCTGCAGGCCTTGGCCCGTTGGCTCGGCCAGCACCACCACGTGGTCGCAGCGGTCGAGAATCGTTCGAGTCAGGTCGGTCACGCCTGCAGGCAAATCGACGACGATGGCGTCAAAGGCCACGCCAAGGATGGCGGCGATCCGACCCAAAAGCGCCGGCGTCAGAAGTCGCGCCTGCAGGACGTCGGAAACGAGAGGGAGTACGGCGATGCCGCACGGGGCGACCGTCAGGTAGCTCACGCACAGTTCGGGCGTCAGGCGATCGAGAATGGGCACCAGGTCGGATGCCGACCTCGTACCGGTCAACGCCGAGGCAGGCCGCGGCGTTGCCCGGCAGCGGATGGCCTCCGTCGATGAGCAGAACGCGCCCGCCGCCCAGGTGGAAGAGACTCAGGGCGAGATTGGTCGCGACGAATGTTCTGCCGGCGCCTCCGTTGCCGGAGTAGACCGCGGCCACCGTGGCTCGAGGAGGTGCGGACATTGTGCTATTCGAGTCGCGGGCGAAGGACAACCAGCAACTGTGTGCGGTTCTGTTTGTAAGACGGAGAGCTGAACAAACTGCCGAGGATGGGCACCGCCTCCGCCGCCGAGACGGATCGAGTCGCCCGGCTGATTCCCGCCTGCGTGGCCAGCCGTGTCGCGTTGCGCTTGCGCGATGATCCGCCGGACGCCAGCTGAGGCGTCGCCAGCAGATCGCTTCCGGTGATGCCAAATGGCTCACCAGAGGAGGCCATGAACTGCCACCGCGCGCGCCGCCACGTATTTGGGTCGTAGGTCGACCCGTCGAACGGCAGATTCGTTTCGACGAAGACGTGCGTCGCGAACCGCCCTTTGGTATCCGGGGACTGAGGCCGGAGCGTCAGACGGATCCCGCTTTCGGGCGACTTTTCGTCGGCCCTGACTGCGGCACCGCCGATGAAGATCCGCTCCTCGCCGTCCAACCCGGCCGTGACGGTTCCCTTGAACAGGCTGCGCCCGCTCGGCTCGACGCCGGTCGCGTACGATCCGCTCTTGAACAAGCTGCTGGCCTCGAACAATTCGACCTCGTAGACGACTCGCGCACCGGTCGAGGCTGTGCCGGCGCTCGAGGCAATGCTGCCCCTCAAGGATTCAACGGGAGCAGGGGTGGGAGCCGTCCGACGGACGAGGCTCTTCACCCCGAATGTCGAGGCGATCTTGTCGATAGAGGTGAGGTCTTCGGCCGAATTCACTGTGCCGATCATCGTCAGGGTGTCTCCCACCACGCGCAGCTCGGTCTCCGGGAAGGGCCTCAGCAGCTCCTTGAGATCGCGCTCGAGATCCAGCTGCTTCTGCGTTCGCACGACGATGTCGTACTCGCCACGTTTGGCGCTCTGCTGATCCCAAAGCACCAGCGTCGTGCGGCCCGCGCCGCGGCCCAGCACGAGCACCTCGCGCCGCCCGGGAAGTACGCGGAAGTCGGCAATTTTCGGGTCGGCGAGTGAAACGTTGCCCACAGCGTAGCCGGGTGTGATCGTTTGCTGGCCGCTGACGATTGTGTGGATTTCCTCGTGGGCCGGCACTGCACCCTGCGCCGCAACCGACGGCATCGGCGAGAGCGCGATGAATGCCGAGACGAGTAGCCCAGCTGTACGAATGGCCGTTGCCGGTTGTCGATCGTGCATAGCGCGCTCCTCGCCGACACGTGCTCGTTCAGAATGCGAATGCGGTGTTCCCACCGCGGATTTCCTGCCAGGACGGTCGCGCACGCGACTTCACAGGGACCTTCGCGTCGAGGAGCCCGAGCGGGTCGAGTGCGCCGAGGTTTCCAACCTGTCCGGTGTCGACCGTCGAGCGCAGCGCCAGCGTGAGTGTGCCGACCTGCTGTGCCAGAACGAGCTGCTGCGCCTCGCGCGGCCCGACGAGCACGGTCACGTTCCGGATCTCACGGGTGTTCGCGCTGTTTTGCACTTTGCTCGAAGTGAGCAGCAGACCTCCCGACCCGGACGAGGTTTGCGGACTCTGCTGGTTGAGCTCGCGCTCGACGGCGACGACAGAGATGTTCTGCAGGAGGACGCGGGTTTCGGTGCGCTCGTCGGTGAACTGCGTCCGTCCGCCCTGCGTCCCGTTGGGCCGTCCGTACTCGAAGGTGCCAAAGATGTCGACGAAGTTACCCGGTCGGACGAGGCCGCCCACGCCCGTCACATCGCCCACCGCGATCGTGATGGCGCGCTGTCCTCGGGGTACTTCGAAAGCCAGTCCGACACGACCGCCGTCCTGGAGATACGTACCGAGCATTTGCGAGCCGCCCGGGACCGGCACGTCGGTGACGCGACCGACCACTTCGCGTAGATCGGCGAGCGCCCGCGGCTGAACGTACCTGCCGGGCACCTGAATGCGCTGCACCATCGCCGCGGTGACAGGTATACCCGGCAGCACGTCCTGCGTGGTGACGAGCACATCCTTCATCTGCGACAGTTGAAGCAGCTCGCCTTCGCGGGTGTTGAGGTAGATCGACATCATGGCCGCAGCCGCGATGCCGAGCACCAGGGAGAGCAGAAGTGCGCCTTTACCGCGTATCATCGGCGTCCTCGCGTGGCAAAGAATGCGCCGCTGACGGGGCGCAGGTTGGTCGCGTCGCGGTGCGGCGCCTCATGGCGCCAGCCCCCCGAACGCCTCATCCAGAACGGCCGTCCATTTGCCCTCGTCGATGTCGCAACCGCATGCGGCTGCGACCGTGGCCATGGACAGAGCAGTAAACGGCGGCAGGTACGTGCCGGAGCCCGCTATCGTCAGCTTCGCCCGGCCGGACGCGGCCGTGATGGGCAGCTCAGCCGGCAATCCCGCCCGCTGGAACATGCCGAGGACCGGGATGATCACCTCTGGCATCTCCGCCTGACTCCACTCGACACGCGCCCCACCGTCACTGGCGTAGTGACAATCGGGGCTGTTGGTGTAGCAGTCGGTCGCGAACGCCTCCTGGAACAAGAGGACTTCTGCGGCCGCGAGCGCCTTGAACACCTGGTCGTTCACAAGGAACACCTGGTAGACCGCGGCAACGAAGGTGACCAGAATCGACAGCAGGAGCAGGGTCTCGGTGACAGCCTGTCCCCGCTCCGGGTCCGACCGCGCGCGCGCGCGCCGATTGGTCATGTGTCTCCTCACGGCTTCAGTGCACCAGCTCGCGTGAGCCGCGGTAGAAGAACGGATCGACAATGGTCCCCGCGCTCACTTTGGTGAGCGGGATCATCTTGACGACTGTACTCATCGACCTTCGGCGATGGATCCGCCGACGGGCTTGGCCGCCGCTGCGGCGCGCATCTCGGGAATCGTGTCCGGACCGAACACGCTGTCGAACATCACCGCCTGGGTCGCCGGTGCCTTTACGATCCAGACGAACGAGCTCACCGCGTCGTCCTGCTTCTCGAACCACACGTCGAGCTCCTCGGTTCGGACCTGAGGGCCAGGCGGAAACAGGCCGACGCAGCTGAACGTCACCCGTCGCCTCGACGGTGCGAGCGCAGGAAGCGCACGAGGCAGAGTGCCATCGGCCACCTGCTCGGCCGGCACGAGGTCGGTCTGGTCGCGTTGGGGTGCGATGCCCACCTCGGGTGAGAGGTCCGATTCCAGAAAGGATGATCCGTCCCCGTCGAACTGCGCGCGCTCGCCCGGAAACAAGTCCTCCACGTTGGCACGGCTCACACGCAGCGCCTCGCTATACGGCACCCGTGCGAATCCGCGGTTGGTGATCTTGAAGAAGGCGCCGAGCACGTTGCGCCCAACCCGATAGCTCCAGAAGATTCGGTCGGTGACCTCGCAGGGCGGTGTCACGGTAAACCCCACCGTCACGATACTCAGGGCCGTCCACAGCTCCTGCATGCGGCGATTCCAGAACGCCATCGCGTTGAGGCCGGCCGCCATGGCAGATGCGCCGGTCCACGCGCCGGCGTCTGCTGCAATCTGCAGGGCGACGCGGCGATTGACCGCCTGTCCGACGTTGGCGGTGACCGCCACGAACAGGACGAGGAAGAAGAGCATCGACAGCACGAGCGCCGTCGATTGGCCCTGCTCACCGTTTCGTCGGGTCTGGCTATTGGGCATCGGCGTTGTCGCCCGTTTCGGGAATATCAGGCTGCACGACCGTTGGCGCAAAACTACGAACGGCAATGCCGCCTGCCGGCACCGCGTTGAAAATCGGCAGACCGAACGGCACGCGTTGAACGAGTCCCAGTCCCGGGCGGCCGCGCTGTTGCTCGACCTGCAGGCTCTCGGGCACGTTGCGGGACGAATCGCGCCACCACCTCAGGTTGTCCATCACGTCCGTCGCAGCGCGCAAGCTCAGCGCCTCGTCTCCCTGCACCATGAGCGTCCGGGCGGCTGTGAACGCGGCATAGCTCACGACTGTACTTCGTGGAGGCGAAAAGCGTCAGAAACACGATGCCAAAAATCAGGAGCAGCAGGAACGGCATCATCATCATCGTTTCGACGAGAGCCTGACCTGCCTGACATCTCGCTCTGACACGAGCGCCGCGCGCCCGCGGGTGCCACGCGTTCACTGGATGCCTTCGCCCCTGATGGCGTCGCGCACCTTGGCCGTCCACTCGCTCGCCGCGTCGCGGACGGTATCCCAGTAGAACGTGATGAACACCAGGACGACGACGGCGGCCATGAGGCCGACGATCATCAGGTACTCGGTTGGCGTCTGGCCGGCCTCGTCATCCATGAGCCGGCGGCCGCGATGGGCGATCGCATTCTTCATGGTCGTAAGCCGCTGGACGAACGCCTGGCTGTCCTGAAAGAGCCGGTGACGGGACTTTGTGCTGATCACGGTGTTTCTCCTTGTGCAGGCGCGGTGCGCGTCCTGTCCGGCGGAATCAAGGCGCAATTGTCCGGACACCGATGGCGACGCCCCGCACGAATACTCCGAGCGCTCGTGGCACGAGACCGAGCATGAACACGACAAGCGCGGTAAAGACGCCGGCAATCATCAGCCACTCCGACGTTGTCTGCCCCCGTTGCTCGAGGACAATCCGGCTCCACGTCGTCACATCAGTGCCCATTTGCTCACTAACGCGGAAAAGGTCCGACGGGGAGGTCAGGCTGTGCGTAGGCCGGCTGCAGGTGCACGATGGCGACCGTGATGTTGTCGGGACCGCCCCGCGCCCTGGCGCGCGCAACGAGTTCGTCGCAGCCTGCCTGCGCGTCCCGGTGGTCGACCAGGTCGCGAATCTCTTCGTCTGACACCTGGTTGTACAAGCCGTCTGAGCAGAGCAGGAAGCAGTCGCCTGTCTCAACCTGGAACGGCCTGTCCCATGACGCGACCTCGAGGTGCACATCGGCGCCGAGCGCCCGCAGAACGATGTTCTTCTCAGCGTGGTGCCGCGCCTCCTCGCGGCGCAAGAGGCCGTCGGCGACCATCTGCTGAACCGCCGAATGATCCTCGGTCAGCACATAGATGCGGCCCTGACGGATCAGATAGATGCGACTGTCGCCCACGTGGGCGCAGACGGCTTCGCGTCCCAGCAGGGCCAGCGCGGTGCAGGTGGTGCCCATGCCGGTCATGCCGGCATCGGTCATACCTTGCTCCCACACACGCTGGTTGGCGATCTGGAATGCTCTGACCAGAGCAATTGCCGCATCGTCGTCGCCCTCGTAGTAGCAACGATCGACAATGTCGACCGCCAGGCTGCTCGCGACTTCGCCGGCGGAATGACCGCCCATGCCGTCGGCGACTACCGCCAGCAGGCCGCGGCGCAGGAAAAGCTCCGGATCGATCGGCCGCACGATGCGCCCGGCGTCTTCGTTGACGCGCCGCCGGCAGCCGATGTTGGTAACGAGTCCGCTGTCGATGTTGAAGATCCCGCCGCTCAACAGGAGGTATTCCTTAAGGAGCTAACGCGGGAACGGGACGTGGACCGGGTCAGCTGAAGTGCGGAACGGCGAGACGACTCAGTGGGTGAGTCCGTAGATGATGTAGTTGACGCCCAGTTTGTACGCTTCGTTGGTTTCGTCGATCGACCGCAGTCCCGCGCTCGACCACTCCCAGAACTGCGAGATGTCGGTGTTGTAGTTCACGATCATCTGCAGACGCCTGGTTCTGTCGTTGTCTTCGAACAGCCCGCGGAAAATGGGCCGGCCGGCGTTGTAAGCCTGGGGCACGATGTCGAGCGAATTGATTTCGAAGAACGTATGAAAAATCGGATGCCGGACATCCATGTCGACAAATCGTGCATCCGGCAGCACGCGTTTCATGTTGGCCTCGAAGCGGTCCCAGCCGCCGCCCCCGATGCCGCCCGGCAGCTTGAAATCGTCGACGATGACGAAGCCGCCCTTTTGGAGGTAGCGGCGGAGCGCCAGGGCTTCACGATCGGTCAGCTCCCACCAGCCCACCTCGATGATGTAGGCGACCGGGTATCTGAAGAGCTCCGGATCGTCGAGCGCCAGAGTCGTGATGTCTTCGACGCGCGGCCCGAGGTAGCTGATCGCATTCATGATGTTCATGAGGTTCTGTTCGGCCAACGGGTAGCCGTGCGCCCACGCGGGCCAGCCGCCGTACCAGAAGCCGCCCGGCGCGGTCGTATAGGTGACCCGCACGAACGTGAACCGGCCGTCGTAGGGGACATTCGGGCGGATGACGAGCGGCCCCTGGGGGCCGAATCCGAACTGGGCAAACGCCGAAAGGGAGGCGAGGAGGATGACGGCTGGGAAAACAGAGCGCATGCCTTTTCGTGAAAAAAAGGCACGCGCCCACGGTGTCATGTCAGTTCTTGCAGGTACCCCACATCGATCGGACTTCTGATACCTTGAAGTCGCCGGTCGTTCCCGTGCCGGTGACTTGCGCGCGCTGGCCGTTCCAGGGCGTCAAGTTGATGCCGGTCAGCTTGTAGTCCTGCGGCGGCGGCGGCGGTGGTGGCGGTGTCGCCGGAGCCTGTGCGCCACGGCCTCCCGGAGCTCCACCGGCGGGCGGTGCGCCCTCGCGTCCCCGCCCTCCGCCCGGCGGTCCGGGTGGCGGCAGTGGCGGCGGGGGTGGAATCACGACGCCGGCAAGCATCCACGGGTTGGCTTCCGAGCCGTCGCCCTTGACGCAACCCATGATCGTCTGTTCGGTACCGGATGAACTCGAGCCCCCTTGTGCCGCCAGTCCCGCCGCAAGCGCAGCGGCAATCGCGACACCTCCCAACACGGTCAGCTTCATGACTTCCCCCTGTTACGCCTGGCATGCGGCTCGTGCGGCAGTGCAGTCCGCCCGGTCCGAAGTAGCACATTATACGCATTTCGCTCCGATGTCCTAGAAGATGCCACCTCTGACCGCCGCTCTTTCCGTCATCATTTTTTCGGCCGGCGTGCTCGCGGGCGGTCTGGGCGGACTTCTGGGCCTTGGAGGCGGCGTCTTCCTGGTGCCGTTCCTCCATCTCGTGCTTGGCTTTCCGTTGAGATCCGCGGCGGCGATCAGTCTGGCCACCGTCATCGCGACATCCAGCGCGGTCACCGCGGGCCGGTCTGGTCAGCACCTGATCAATCTCCGGTTCGGCATGGTGCTCGAAGTGGCCACCGTAGCAGGGAGTCTCGCCGGAGGCCTGACCGCCCAGTTGTTCGCCGAGTCGACACTGGAGCGTCTGTTCGGCGTCATGGCGATTGTGGTCGCCCTCGTGATGCTCGGCCGACTCAATCGCCGCAACGTGCTCGACGCGTCCGTCGACCCGGGTCGGCTCGGCGGCACCTACCACGAGGACGAAAGCGGCCGTGCCGTCACGTATCGCATCCGTCGCCTGCCGGTGGCGCTCGCCGCGTCGTTTGTCGCCGGCAATGTCTCCTCGTTGCTCGGGCTGGGCGGGGGCATCATCAAGGTGCCCGTGTTGAACGCGTGGTGCGGCGTGCCGATGCGCGCTGCAGCGGCCACGAGCGCGTTCATGATCGGCGTGACGGCGACGAGCGGCGCCATTATCTATTACGGCCGCGGCGATCTGCTGCCGCTCGCAGCGGCGCCGGCGGTGCTGGGCGTGCAACTGGGATCATTGGCCGGGATCAGATGGGGTCAGCGGGCATCCGCCAGATGGATGAAGATTCTGATGGCTGCAGTCCTGGCCGTTGTGGCAGTGGTGATGTTCGTGCGGAGCCTGTCGTGAGTCCAGCGCACCAACCCAGAGACGTCGATCTCGAACGGGCCATCGGGCGTGTCCTGCGGCTCGGCGTGCTGACGGCGACTGTCTGCCTCGCCGCCGGCCTGCTCCTCGCCCTGACCGGAATGCCGACCTTCCCGGACGTTCTGCTTCGGGCCGGCCTCATGCTGCTGCTGGCCACTCCGGTTGCGCGCGTGATCGTTTCGGTTGTGGACTACCTGCGCGAGCACGACTGGCTGTTCGTAACGCTGACCGTGATCGTCCTGCTGCAGCTCGCGGCGAGCGTCGTTGTGGCCGTGATGAAGTAGCGCTTGATCAGCGCTTCGTGTAGTACACGCTGTCGACCGGTACCTTCTCCGTTCGATAGTCCCGTTCCTTGAACGGATAGACGGGCCGCGGTTTCGAAGTTGATGAACGCGGCCAGCTGCTGCGCCTCGGCGTCTGTCAGGCTGCCGGGATCGAGATACGGCATCGAATACCGGATGATGCCGGCCAGCGTGTAGACGCGCGCAGCCCCGGCGCCGTCATTCCACGAGTCCGGCCCCCAGAGCGGCCCGGGCTTCTTGTCCCCGACGGCCACACCCTGACCATCGACGCCGTGGCACGACGTGCACCGCTCCTTGAAGATCGCTTCGCCCTACGCGTGGATCCAGCGTGCTGACCGGAATCAGATTCGCCTGCTGCGATCAGTTCTGGCCGCGCCACGTGGGGTTCCTGCCGACCTCGGAATCCTCGCGCCAGCCATGTAATGTAGGCGCCAATCGCGAGCACTTCCTTCGACGTCGGCGAGGGCACGACCTCGTGATCTTCGTCGGTGGCACCCAGATCGACGCCAGGTTCGATGACGCCGGTCGCGTTCTCACTTCGCAGGAAGCAGTCGACGATGCGATCGGCGAGGCTGTAGAGACGCCCCGAGCGGCGGTTGTATTCCGGGAACATGCCGGCAACCCCGACGAGCGGCAGCGATTTCTCGCGCTGACCGGCGTTCAGGTGACAGTTGTTGCACGACATCCGGCTCGGCGTGAACCGCCGGGCCTCGGTAGGCGTGTTCGTGAAGAGCTTGAACCCCCACCGGATTTCCTTCGACAGGCGAGAATCCCCGAGCGTCGCGTCCGTCAGCGGATTGGCGGGCACGTCCCAGGCCGTGACCATGGTCGTGCGCGCGGCGATGAGCGGTCCGTTGGACGCGGACCGGGGCCAGGGAAGGCCACCGCCATCGCCCGAGCATGCGGCCGCGCCGATCTCGAGCGCAACGGCGGTTGTGACGCCGAGCAGGCGGCGGAACCTGGCACCCTGCGGCATAGGACCCTGCAAAACCAGTGTAGCGCAGCACCGGCCGGTCGCCTCATTGACCACAGTGGCCTGCCGGCTTACCATGCTGGGCTCTAGCGGCGCGCTCAATCACAGGATGCTCCCGATTATGAAACCTGAGCCTCTTTCCATGCCGGCTTCAACGGCCTTCTCGGACCGGACAGTCCAGGCGGCATCGACGGCGTTCGATCGATGGCTGCTCGGAGGAATCCGGCAGCGTCTCTGCCGGGCGCCCGTGTCCCTGGGTCTGTGGGACGGGTTCGAGCTGCCCTCGACGGCGGGTCCTCCCCTGGCCACGGTCATCCTCAAGAACCGACGCGCGCTCATCAGCATCATCCGGAATGCCGAGCTCAATTTCGGCGAGGCCTACATGTTCGGCGCCGTCGAGGTGCGCGGGGATCTGGTGGTCCTGCTCGAGCACGCGTATCGCGCGGGGTCCCAGATGCGTCCAGGGCCGCGGCTGACCCGGTCGCTCGTCGCCAACACCTTGCGCCGGGCCAAGGACAACGTTCACCATCACTACGATCTGGGGAACGATTTCTATCAGCTGTGGCTGGATCAGAATCTGGTCTATACGTGCGCGTACTTTCCCTCGCCCGATGCGACGCTGGAAGACGCACAGGCGGCGAAGATGGATCTGATCTGCCAGAAGTTGCGCCTTCGGCCCGGGGATCGAGTTATTGAGGCTGGCTGCGGTTGGGGTGCGCTGGCCATGCACATGGCGGAGAAGTACGGCGCCTCGGTCCGTGCGTTCAATCTTTCCACCGAGCAGATTGCGTACGCACGTGAACGCGCGGCACGCAGCGGGCTGGCCGATCGCATCGAATTCATTCTCGACGACTATCGGAACGTGGAGGGCGAGTGCGACGTCTTTGTGTCGGTGGGGATGCTCGAGCACGTGGGCCTGCCCGACTATCCGTCTCTCGGGCGGGTGATCGATCGCGTGTTGACGCCCGAAGGACGGGGGCTGCTCCATTTCATCGGCCGTAATCGCCCGGCCCCAATGAACGCGTGGATCGACAAGCGCATTTTCCCGGGCGCCTATCCCCCGACCCTGCGCGAGGTCTTCGAGCGCGTGCTCGAGCCCCGACAGTTTTCGGTGCTCGACGTCGAAAACATCCGGCTGCACTATGCCAAGACGCTGGAGCACTGGCGCCGGCGGTTTGACGGGGCGTTCGATACCGTGCGTTCGATGTTCGACGACTCGTTCGCCCGAGCCTGGCGCCTGTACCTTGCCGGGTCCGAAGCGGCGTTCAACACCGGCGCCTTGCAGCTCTTCCAGGTGGTCTTCTCAAGGGGCCCCAACAACGCGATTCCGTGGGTGCGACCGACGTAGCTGCCGATGGAAACCTGTGACGTCCTGATTGCAGGCGGGGGACCGGCAGGTTCGACCTGCGCATGGAAGCTGCGGCAGGCGGGATTCGACGTGATGATCGCGGACGCGTCGACGTTTCCGCGTGACAAGGTGTGCGCCGGGTGGATCACGACGCAGGTCGTGGACGATCTGCAATTCGACGTACAGGCCTATCGGAGCGGCCGTACTTTCCAGCCGATTACCGGGTTCCGCACGGGCGTCATCGGCGGCGATCGCGAGCTCGAAACCGACTATGGCCACCCGGTCAGCTACGGGATTCGTCGCTGTGAGTTCGATCACTATCTGTTGCAGCGTTCGGGCGCGCGAATGAAGCTGGGGGCGCCGGTCACGCGCCTCCGCCGTGAGGGCAGCACCTGGATCGTGAACGAGCAACTCCGGGCGGCGATGCTTGTTGGTGCAGGCGGTCACCGCTGTCCTATTGCGCATCATCTGAACGGGCCGCTTCCTGCTCTCGACTCTGCCCTCGTCGTGGCGCAGGAAACGGAGTTCGCGATCGACGCGCCCGACGCCACCTCGTTCACGACGAGGCCCGAAACGCCCGAGTTGTTCTTCTCCCGCGATCTCAAAGGGTACGGCTGGTGTTTCCGGAAGCAGGACCACGTCAACATCGGCTTCGGCAGTCTGGAGCGCCGTTCACTTCCGCAGGCGACGGCAGCCTTCGTGGCCTTTCTCGCGGACCGGGGCAAGGTGCCTCCCGGCGCGTCCTGGCATTGGCGGGGGCACGCGTATCTCCTTCACGAGAAGACCCGGCGGCGCGTGGTGGACGAGGGCGTCGTTCTCATCGGCGACGCCGCCGGGCTCGGCGTACCCTCAAAGCGGGGAAGGTATCAGGCCCGCCATCGAGTCGGGCCTGCTCGCGGCCTCAGTCATTGAGCAGGCGGCCGGGCGATACACGCGAGAGCGGCTCACGCCGTACGAGTCGCGACTCCGTCAGCGATTCGGCGACGGATCGGCTCCTTCATCCCTGTCACGCCTGATTCCTACCGCCGCCGCGGCGAAGGCAGCGCGCGCGCTGCTTCAGGTGCCGCTCTTCGTGCGGCACATCGTGCTCGATCGATGGTTTCTTCATGCCCACGATCCGGCACTCTCCATGTCTTGACCGTGGTTGCTCCGCGGCCCGCACTACAATAGCTACTGCCGAGACGTGCTGTTAAGAAGGAGGACTCAGTGCGAGGGAAACCTGACGTACTTGCCAAATTGAACGAAGCGCTCCAGGAAGAGCTGACGGCCATCAACCAGTACTTCGTCCATGCCGAGATGTGCCACAACTGGGGCTACCATCGTCTTGGGAACTACATCAAGAAGCAGTCGATTGGGGAAATGAAGCACGCGGAGGAGGTCCTGGAGCGAATCCTCTTCCTGGAGGGCACGCCCGCCATGCTGCCGCTGCCGCTCACGATTGGCTCAGACGTCCGCGCCCAGCTGCAGAAGGACCTCGCCCTCGAGGTCAAGGCGGTCGGGATGTACAACGACTCAGTCAAGGTCGCGCGTGACTCGGGCGACAACGCCTCGAGCGAACTGTTCGAGCGGCTGCTGAAGGACGAGGAAGAACATGTCGACTTCCTCGAGGCGCAGCTCCATCTCATCGCAGAGATCGGGTACGAGCGGTACCTCGCGCAGCAAATCGACGAAGCCGAGCAGAAGTAGCGCCGCGCTGCCGCACCCCCATGCAGTCGCCCACTATTCTCATCGTCGACGATGAATCGCTCATCAGGTGGTCGCTGCGGGACCGATTGACAGCGGAAGGCTACCGCGTTCTCGAAGCGGAAACAGCGGCTGAGGCGCTGGCCAGGTACGACGAAATGGTCGATCTGGTCCTGCTCGACTATCGCCTGCCCGATGCCGACGGACTGGCCGTCCTGAAGCGAATCAAAGCACGCGATCCTGAGGCGCTGGTCATTGTGCTCACCGCTTTGACCACGGTCGAGACGGCCGTTGCGGCGATGAAGCACGGCGCGTATCACTACGCCAACAAGCCGTTCAACCTCGACGAGATCGCACTGCTTGTCGAAAAAGCCCTCGAAACGACGCGCCTCAGGCGTGAAGTGCGCGCGTTGCGAGCGAGCCAGGCGCAGCCGTACAACTTCGACCGCATCGTTGGGGAGAGCGCGGCCATCGTGGCGCTGAAAGCGCTGCTCAGGAAGGTCGCCGACAGTCCGGCCTCGACCGTGCTGCTGACCGGTGAAAGCGGCACGGGGAAGGATCTGGCCGCCAAGGTTCTCCACTACAACAGTCCGCGCGCGGGCAAGCCGTTCGTCAACATCACCTGCTCGGCTCTGCCGGAGGCGCTGCTCGAAAGCGAGCTCTTCGGACACGAGCGCGGCGCGTTCACCGGTGCCGACCGCCAGAAGCGGGGGTTGCTCGAGACCGCTGACGGCGGTACGGTGTTCCTCGACGAGATCGGTGAAATGGTCCCGGGGCTGCAGGCGAAGCTTCTGCGATTTCTGGAAGAGAAGTCCTTCAAGCGTGTCGGCGGGGCGGTCGATCTCCTGGTCGACGTGCGCATCGTCGCGGCAACGAACCGCAATCTTCAGGACGAGGTGCGACTGGGGAGGTTCAGACAGGATCTCTTCTACCGACTGAACGTACTGCCGATCATGCTGCCGCCGCTGAGAGACCGGCGCGAAGACATCCCCAGGCTCGTCACCTTCTACATCGACGGGTACAACGCGGAGTTCAAGAAGCATGTCCGCGGCGTGTCGTCCGACGCGATGAGAGAACTCAGGCAGCACGCCTGGCCGGGAAACATCCGCGAGCTTCGAAACGTGCTCGAGCGCGCCGTGCTGCTCGCCGACAGCGAAACCCTCGACGTCGGTGACTTCCACCTGGGACCCGGGGTCACGGCCGGTTCGAGCGGGGAGGTTCAGCTCCCAACTGAAGGCATTGACCTCGAGCGGCTGGAACGTTCACTGGTCGTGCAGGCACTCGAGAGGACGGGCTGGAATCAGACGAAGGCCGCAGGGCTCCTCGGACTCAATCGGGATCAGATCCGCTACCGAATCGAGAAGTTCCACCTCGAAAAAGCCGGCGCCGGCCGCTAGGTCTCGTCCGATTCGCGGAGCCGATGAAGGTCCAGCCGCAGATCCCCGTGCGAACGGATGGCGGTCAGGCTGAAGCGATCGAGGGGCATCGCGTCAATCACGACGTGATCCACATAGGCCCGGCCAGTCATACCGAACGTCTGCTGCGCAGGAAGCGGCAGGCACTGGCCGATGAGGCTTTCGATGCAGCCGGCCGTCAGTCGCGCCTCCGACAGCTCGATCGCGCCTGTCGGCGCAACGATGTACGGCCGCTCGCCGGCGTGCAGAATGGCCGCGTCGCCGTCCATCTCGACGAGCGCCTGAAACAAGAGCCGGACGCAGGCGGCCGCTGCGACCTTGGTGGCCGGCTCGCGGGCCGGCATCTCCTGGCGCGCTAATGAGTGCAACATGTCGCCGGTACGTGAGGCAACCACCGTACCAGCGCAGAAGAAGCATCTGGCGGGCACGAGTGAGTCGGCGCCGCCAGATGCTACGCACAGATCTGTGCGGCCGCAACCGGTCCCGTGCCTGCGCGGCGCGCCGCATTGCGGGGCGCTGCACACCGTTGCGCGCGTCTGCGGGGATCCGACTCAGGCATTTCGTTTGCCATTGAGTGCAGCATGTTGATTGCCACCGTTGACCTGTGGGCAGACTCGAGAGAATCACGGAGCTGCCGCATCCTGTCGTACGACACCGGGTCCGAACTCGAGATGTACGCGTACGGGCAGCGCCTGATGGTTCAGTCGCTCGACTCGGTGGAAGAGGCGGTCATTGCCGGCGAGGAGTGGCGAACCGCGTTTCTCACCGTCGAGTCTCAGGCGGCGTAGCTCGATGTCCGCAGGACTACCGCGACAGGACGGGCGCCCAGATGAGCAGCGCGCCGTACATCGCCAGAAATGCTGCCGCGGCGTAGGTGAAGACGATCAGGGTGCGCCCGGCCGGGGATGAGACGCGCCACGTCAGCCACGGGTGAACGCACGCAGCGAGCAGGCGGCCGGCGAACGCTTCGAGCGCACTGCCTTGCTGATCAACCGTTGCGGTGTTCAGAAGAGTCCGGGCCACAATACGGTCACCCATCTCCAGATCGCAGCACCGGCATAAACCGTCGTCAGCAACACGATCGAGCGGTGCATGCCTTGGACGTGCAGCAGGGTGCCGCACCCGAGTGCGAGCGCCTTCGCGCCGACGAGCGCGAGGCCAGCGCCCCCGGCGGCCATGCACCACGCGAGCAACGGATTGGCCTCGATCGACGGTCCGAACGTGTAGACGCCGACGTATGTCAGAACTCCGTCGGCTGCCTGGGCAACGACAAACGCCACCCACACCGCATCGCCCACGCGCGACGCTGTGCCAGGACGTCTGAACGCCGCACTCTTCAGGGTCGCGACGGTCATGAGTGGGGGAGCCGACAGGGCGGGCGCACGCCCCGGTTGGCGCAAGACGGATACCACGGCGACAGGCAAAATCCTTCGGAAAACGTGCAGTCAGGCTGCGTAGTCTGCTGGACAGCAGACAAGTACCCTCGATGAGGGCGACGGTCTGGCCCAAAAGGAATTGGTGACATGCTGCGCGGATCTCCAAGGATCTTTACAGTTCGGCACACCGGATCCGAACGGCCCTGCGAGATGTCGACAGTCGGGCCGATACGCTTAGCAGCCCCTCCCCCGGGCTACACGGTCGTAGTCCGACATGCCTGAGCCCAAATCGCTCGACCACTACGAGACGCTCCAGATCAGCCCGAGCGCTGAGCCGGACACGATTCATCGTGTGTATCGCCTGCTGGCCCAACGCTTTCACCCCGACAACCGGGAGACCGGGAACGCCACGCGCTTTCGCCTGGTCTGCGAAGCGTACGAGGTGTTGAGCGATCCCGAGCGGCGCGCCCAGTACGACGCCGTCCATGAGCAGCAGCAGCAGCAGCGGTGGCGGTTGGTCAAATCGGCGAGCAAGTCGGAGCACGACTTCGAACGGGAGGAACTGCTTCGCCTGACTGTTCTCGAAGTGCTCTATACCCGACGCCGGATCGAGCCCGGTCAACCGGGAATCTTCCTGCTCGAGATGGAGCAGTTGACCGGCACTCCCCGCGAGCACCTCGAATTCACCGTGTGGTACCTGATCCAGAAGGAGTTCGCCGAGCGCTCCGACAATTCACGTCTGGTGATTACTGCGCAGGGCGTGGACTATCTGGAAGACAACTACAAGACCGATCTCGGTCGCCGCCTGCTGGCGGCTCGAAACCCTCAGGCCGCCATGGCGAGCTAACAGGTTCCAGGGTTCCAGGGTTCCGGGTTCCAGGTTCCAAGGTTCCAAGGTTCCAGAGTTCAACGCACCAATCCGCCCACTTACCAATCCACCAACGTGTAGTGACTCCATCACGATGCAAGGATTAATTGCGACGCGCGACGCTGTGGATCGTCTGTCAAATTCCTGCTCCACGGTTTTGGTGATCCGGTAGGCTAGTGGGCACAAGACGAGGTGCTTCATGTGCAACCGGCTTTGGACATCCAGCCGTGCGGTTGTCGGATTCCTGATGATGGCTTCCCTGGCGGCGGCGGCGCAGCGCGCAGAGTCGCACGCCGGACGGGCAGCCGGACCTGCAGGGTACGTGGGTCAATTTCGACAGTACGCCTTTTGAGACCGCCGGCGCAGACCCTGTTCGCGCCGGGGCCAATCCCGGAATCAATCCGCCGTCGCACTGGGCCGATCACGACAGCCCCACCAGCGCGGCTCGGCGCTCGATGGTGACCGATCCGGCGGATGGCAAGGTGCCGGTGCGGGCATGGGCCGAGGCGAAGCGCGACTACGACCTGGCCCGTCTCGGCGATTCGTACGTGCACGAGACGCCGTGGGTGCGTTGCATCACGCGGGGCATGCCGGCCGGCATGTTTCCGGCTGGCTACAACAACGCCTATCAGATCATCCAGATTCCTGGCTATGTGGTCATTCGATACGAAATGATCCACGAAACCCGCGTTATTCCGCTCGATGGTCGGCCGCACGTCGGCCAGGGGATCCGGCTCTGGAACGGCGACTCGCGTGGCCGCTGGGAAGGGAACACACTCGTCGTCGACACGACGAACTATAACGACAAAGGATCGATCGCCACGAGCGCGGCAACCGGGCGCATCCGCGGAATCCCGCAGAGTGAGGCCCTTCATGTCGTCGAACGGTTCACGCGCATCGACGCCAACACCATTGCCTACCAGGTCACGGTGGACGACCCAATCGTGTATGCACAGCCCTGGACCGTCGCGCTGCCCCTGAACCGGGACGCGAACTATCAGATGTTCGAGTACGCCTGCCACGAGGGCAACTTTTCCATTCCAAACGAACTGAGCGCGGGACGCGCTCGCGACCGCGCAGAGCAGGCCGTCACGAAAGGGACCCCGTAAGACGGTGCGGCCGCTTTCCCTCAGGATTGCTGTACCGCTGTTTGCCTGCACGCTCTTCTCGGGCGCGTTCCTCATGTTTCTGGTCGAGCCGATGGTGGCCAAGATGGTGCTGCCCCAGCTCGGCGGCGCGCCAATGGTCTGGAACACCTGTGTCGTGTTCTTCCAGGTGATGCTGCTCGCCGGCTACGCGTGCGCGCACGGGGCGACGGCGTGGTTGGACGTCCGTCGTCTCACACTCGGGTACGGCCTCCTGCTCCTGGTTCCGCTGGTCGTCCTGCCGTTTGCCATCGGGGGCCATGGCTCAGCGCCACCTTCCGAAGGCAGTCCCGTCGCCTGGCTGCTCCTCGCCCTGCTGACCACCATCGGTCTGCCGTTTTTCGTCCTCGCGACAAGTGCGTCGACATTTCAGACGCTCTTTGCGACAACGGATCATCCAGCCGCAGGTGATCCGTACTTCCTGTACGTGGCCAGTAACCTCGGCAGTCTGCTGGCCCTCCTCGCCTATCCAGGAATCGTTGAGACGACGCTGCGGCTCAGCCATCAAAGCCTCATCTGGACCGCTGGATACGCGGTATTCGTTGTGATGGCGCTCGCGTGTCTGGTATTGGTCCGGACCCGGCAGACTGTTTCAGGTATGTCCGCGGATTCCGCGGCGCGAACCGCGCCCGGCTCGGTGCGGCCCGAAGTCCTGACGTGGCGCCGCCGCGCGAAGTGGGTCGTCCTGGCGTTCATTCCGTCGAGCCTGATGCTGGCCGTCACGAGCTATCTCTCGACCGACATTGCGGCCGTGCCGCTGCTCTGGATCATTCCGCTCGCCATCTACCTCCTGACGTTCGTGCTGGCGTTCGGCGCGCGCTCGGCGACCTATCGCGCCCTGGCCGATCGACGACTGCCGCTCGTGATGGTCGTCCTCGTGGTGTTCATCGTCGTGCACGCGGTCGGCCCCATCTGGCTGGTGTCCTTGCTCCACGTCCTCGCGTTTGCGATGTCGGCCATGCTGTGCCACGGGGATTTGGCGGAGGATCGCCCCGGACCGGCCCGGCTGACCGAGTTCTATTTCTGGGTGGCGTTCGGCGGCATGCTGGGTGGCCTGTTCAATACCCTGGCCGCTCCGCTGCTCTTCAAAACCGTTCTGGAATACCCGCTGGTCCTCGTTCTCGCGTGCTTCCTGAGGCGCTCCTCGAGTGCCGCCGAGCGGTCTGGGCGCGACAACGCGATGGACGCGGCTTGGGTCCTCGGTATCGCGGTGCTGACCGCCGGATTCGATCCTCTATCTCCATCGCACTGGAGCCTCCGTCCGGCTGGCGTTCTACCTGCCGGGCCTCCTGTGTCTGAGCCAGTTGAAGCGCCCGCTGCGATTTGCGCTGAGCGTGTCGACCCTGCTGCTGGTCGGTTTGTTGACCCCCGGCGCCGATTTCTATGGGCAGGTCCTGCATGTGGAACGGACGTTCTTCGGCATCTACCGCGTCAGCCTCGATCCAACCGGTCGCTACTACACGCTCTTCCACGGCACAACGCTGCACGGGATGGAGTTTGTCGATCAGGCACACAAAGGTGAGCCGCTGACCTACTATCACCGACAAGGTCCCTTCGGTCAGGCACTCGCCGCTTTGCCGGCCGTGTCGAGCGCGCCCGATGTCGCCGTGATCGGTCTTGGCGTCGGCTCCCTGGCGGCATACGCGGGTCCGGCGCAGCGGTGGACGTTTTTCGAGATCGATCCGGCTGTCGAGCGTTTGGCAAGAAACCCGGAACACTTCACGTTCCTACGGACCTGCGGCAATCGCTGTCAGGTGCTCTTGGGAGATGCGCGCTTGTCGCTCGCGCGGACGCGCCCGGGTCAATACGGTCTGATCGTGCTCGACGCCTTCAGCTCCGATTCCATTCCGGTCCATTTGATGACGACGGAGGCGTTCGCGCTGTATCTGTCTCGCCTCGCCCCGGGCGGCGTGCTGGCGTTCCACATTTCGAACCAACATCTTGCACTTGCCCCGGTGGTGTCTCGGCTGGCGATCGACCACGGGCTGGCCCTGGTCGACCGCGAGGAGACCATGACGAGCGAGGTCGCTTCTGACGGCCGAACGGGGTCACACTGGGTGATCCTTGCCCGTGACCGGCGCGATTTGGGAGGGCTCGTCGACAACCCGATGTGGGCCACTCTTCAGGCATCGCCGTCCACACCGCTCTGGACGGACGACTTTTCGAATATCCTCAGCGTGCTGAACTTGCGGTAATCCGGCAGCCGGTCTCGCGGCACTTCGGCACGAGCCATGCGTCGGCCGCATGAGAGGATTCCATGGATACCACCACCTCCTATCTGGGCCTTCAACTGCCGCACCCGTTCATCGCTGGCGCGTCGCCCTTCGGGTGGCACGTCGACGGCGTGAAGCGGCTCGAGGATGCCGGCTGCGCCGCGGTTGTGCTGCATTCGCTGTTCGAGGAACAGATCACGCTTGCCCGTGAAGGGCGGATCCGGCACATGGACGCCGGGAGCGGCGAGTTTTCGAACGCGCTTTCCGAATATCCGTCGACCGTCTGACTATCCGCTCGATCCCGACCGAGTACGCCGAGCACATCGCGCGCGTCAAACAGGCCACCAGGATTCCGATTGATCGCGTCACTGAACGGAACGTCCGCCGAGTCGTGGCTCAAGTTTGCGCGCATCATCGAGCAGGCCGGCGCCGATGCGCTCGAGCTGAACCTCTACAACGTTGTCACCGATCTCGAGACGCCGGGCGCGGAAATCGAGCGTCAGGTTGTGCGAGTGGCGACCGAGCTCAAGCGAGCGATTCGAATTCCGATTGCGGTGAAAGTGTCGCCGTTCTTCGCGGCGTTCGGGCACGTGGCTCTTCAGCTGGATCGTGCCGGCGCCGACGGTCTGGTCATGTTCAACCGGTTCTACCAGCCGGACATCGACATCAAGACCCTGAAGCCGTCACCGCACATCGAGCTGTCCACGAGCGCCGAACTGCTGCTGCGCCTCCGCTGGGTGGCCATCCTGTACGGCCGCGTGCGGCCCTCGCTGGCCGTCAGCGGTGGCGTTGTCAGGCCGGACGACGGGATCAAGGCGCTGCTGGCCGGCGCCGATGCCGTGCAGATGGTGTCAGCCTTGCTTCGTCACGGACCGGCCTATCTCTCTGTCATGCGTGAGGGCCTGGAGCGCTGGATGGAGTGGCACAAGTTCACGCACCTTGCCGACGTGCGCGGGCGAGTGAGCCTGAAACGCACCGCAAGTCCCGAGGCGTTCGAACGCGCGAACTACATCAAGGCGCTTCAAAGCTGGAAGGCGTAATCAGGCCTAACCGGCAATCCGGACGCCCTTCCGGTACTTATGGCATTCGTAACAGGCCGTTGTCATCTCGCCGTACCGTTTGGCGGCGCCGTCCAGATCATGCTGCCGTGCGGCTTGAGCGAGCGCCTGCGTGGCCGCCACAAAACTCTTTGTGTAGGCGAGCAGCTCCGACGTCTTGAGCTCTGACCATTCCGGCGTTTCCGTCAGGCGCGACAAGGCGGTGCTCTCACGTTCGAGGGTGGTGAAGTTGCTCGTCATGAGCGCTTCCAGGATCTTCTGCGTGTGAGCCAGCTTGCTGCGCATGACGCCAGCGGTTCGTGCCGTCTGTCCGAGCGCAGCCGTTTCCGGCAGTAAGAGCAGCAATACCACGACCAGAGCTGTCAGCTTCTTCACGGTGTGCTCCATCTCAGAGCCAGGATCACTTGACCTGGATCGATCCTACGTAGTCCACCACGCTCTTGATCCGAACCTTCACGAGGCGATCAGATGGTTCGAGCGCGCGAAACGTCGGACCCCAGATGGGCATGTCGCTCGAGCCATGTGCGTCGATTGTCCCCTTGCCGTTTGTCACGAATGCCTCGACCGCGGCCTGCGGATACGTGCCGCCATTCCGGCGGGCCAGGAGGGTGAGATTCGCAGGAGCCGTCTTCAGGGCAGTAGCGACGGGGCCATGTCCCGTGCCGTCCCGCCCATGACAGGGCGCGCAGTAGGACCCAAAAACATCCTGTCCGGCGAGTGAGGGCGAGAGCAGTGAGCGCGGTTGATCAGAGGACCGTTGTTGTCCCGCCCCGCTGGCCGCCGCCAGGCCCCCGACAATCAGGCCGGCAACCACGGCCGATTTCATGCGCACCATGACACTCCCTTTCGAGAAGCAGAGCTTATGCCAGAATGCCCGCCCCCGGAGTGACGGGATCTGCGGAACGAGTGCCGAAAAAGCGTCAGAAATTCGGGCACAAAGCTTGGAGGTCTCTGGCCGGAAGGAGGAACAACGATGCTCGATCGGCAGAAACTCGAAATGATTCTGAGGCGTCGTTTTCCTGAAGCAACACACCCCGAAGTTGCGGCGGCCGCGAATGCCATCATGAAGCTGGGCGAGGAGTCTCTGCAGGCAGACCAGCGACCCCCGGCTGCTGACTCCCCAGACACAGGACGCCAGGTCAAGCCGGGCGCTCTTTGACCCGGCCTTGGTCGACGACCGCATCGCCGGGGTGAATCACGACGCGGGCACCTTCCGACAGTCCTGCCGTGACTTCCGCGTCCTGGCCGGTCTGATGCCCGAGCTGAAGGACGACCCGATGCGCACGTCCCCGCTCCACGGCATAGACGGCCCACTGGTTACCCTCGCGGAACAACGCGCTGGTGGGCACCGTGAGGACTTTCGAGGCCTCCCAGACCACAATGCGCACTTCGACGCGAAAGGCGTCGCCCAACGCGGTCCAGGCATCGACCGGATCCTGAAAGTCGATGATGGCGTTCACGCGCTGCTCCTCGACGCCAAGCGCGGACACCTTGGTGAAGCCGGCAGGTTCGATTCGACGGAGCCGGCCCTCGAGCACGCGGTTGCCGCCCCACTGCTCAATCATCACGCGCGCGCCCGTCACAACGCGCACTGCGTCCGTAGACAGCAGGTCTGACACGATTTCCAGCCGATGGGGGTCGCCGATTTCGAGCAGCGATTCTCCGGCCGGGACCACACTCTCACTTTCGCGAAGGCGCTTCAGCACGACGCCATCAACTGGAGCGGTGACGGACACGACGCGACCGGGAAGATCAGGCGGCGCGGGCGCCAGGCGTGCGCGTGTCCGTTCCAGCTCCGAGGATGTCTGGCGGACTGCAAACGCTGCGGCTTCGGCGCTTTCCTCGGCCATGCGTGCATCGGACTCGCGAACGTCGACCTCCTGGGGGGTAATGAGTCCCTGACGCGCCAGATCGCGGGCTCGCGCGAGCTCGCGCTGGGCACTCGCCAGAACGGCCTTTGCCCGCCGCTCCTCGGCCCGGGCTCGTCCGACTGCCGCCGTTGCGCTTTCAACCGCTGCCCGAGCCTCAACCCGCGTGCGGGCGTCGAGCAATGGCGGCGCTTCCGCGCGCACGCGCGCAACCACGTCGCCGCGTTTGACCGAGTCTCCGGGTTCGAGCTCGATTCGCAGTACGCGGCCGGATACGGGAGCCGAGACCACAAAACGGTCGCGCACGCGAGTGACGCCTTGTTCATTGACCGTGACCACCAGCGGGCCCGTCGTCACCGTGGCGGTGTCGACGGCCACCGGTCTGGGCCACAGCGCGACGGCCAGCAGGACTCCCATCAGGACGACCGAACCGAGCACACGGGGATTCGTCAGTAGTCGGCGCATGACGCTATTCAGGCGTCTTCAGGACGGCGACGAGATCCAGGCGATCGAGTCGACGGCGCACAATCAGGGCGGACACGAACGCCGCCCCAATCACCGTCAAGAAAGACCAGGCGACCGTCCTGGGTGCAACGACATACGTCAGTCGGTAGACCTCATTGTTGAAGCCTGCCAGAACCAGCTCGCCCAACAGGTTGCCGATGGCCGCGCCCACCGGGAGCGCGACCACGGTGAGGACCGCAAGCTCGCCCAGCAGGATGAGGGAAATCTCGGCGCGCGTGAATCCCAGCACCCGCAGGCTGGCCAGATCGCGGCTTCGTTCCGAGAGGGAGACACGAGCCGAGTTGTACACGACCCCGAAGGCGATAATGGCTGCAAACAACACGTTGAAGAAGATTGACAGATTCATGGTCTCGGCCATCGTCTCCCGGAAGCTCCGGAGTGTCACGTCGCGCAGGCCCACCCCTGCGACGGCCGGTAGCAGCTTGATCTGCGCATAGAAGCGCTGCACGGCCGCGGGGTCGATGGTCAACGCCACGGTCGAGAGGGTACTTCCCTCCCGCATCAATCGATGAACCGCGTCGATTCCCATATACGCTTGAAGCCCGAGGCTGTCGTCCAGTAGGGCGGCGACGGGGATCTGGCGTACCGGTCTTTGGCCTTCCAGGACCTCGACCTGCACTGTGTCGCCGACCCCGACGCCCAGCACGCGGCCGAGCATCTGCGACAGGATGAGGCCGTTATCGGGTGGTGTGAGCGTGTCTCCCCGACGATCCACGATCCGGCTTAGTCGTGGCGTCGTCGGCACACCCGTGATAGCCAGGGTCCGTGAGCGGGTGCCGGCCCGAAGACGTACCGGAACACTCCGTGTCCCTTCGGAGTCCATGACCCCGACCAGGTGCTGAATCTCGTGTCCGGCCCGGGAAGACCGTGGTTCAACGAAACTCACGGTTGCATCCTGGCGCATCGCCATCTCGAACTGCTGGTTGATCAAGAGGTCCATGACATCGATAAACGACAATCCAACGAGCAGCACGGCCACGGCGAAGGCTATGCCGATGATAGACACCACCGACCGCATTGGGCGGCGTTCGAGGTTCCGGAGAATCATCCGGGTGGCCAGCGTCGGTCGTATTCGACCCCATGGCCGTTCCAGGATGCTCCGACCGTACCGGGCAGGTGGCTCCGGGCGCATGGCCTCGGCGGGCGGGATGCGCACGGCGCGCGAAACCGCCGACTGCGCGCCGAGTGCTGCGACCAGCAGGCTGCCGACGACGGACCAGATGGCCACCCCGGTTGACAGGTGATAGTCGAGCGCGGGAAATCGGAAGTAGTTGTTGTACAGAGTGATCATCGCCGAGCCGAGCCACGTGCCCGCGGCGACACCCGTGAGGGCGCCGACGAGCGCAATGATGAGCGCCCATTTACCGTAGTGCCAGGCCAGCTCGCGGTTGGTATACCCAAGGGCCTTGAGCGCTGCAATTTGCGAACGCTGCAACGCGAGTGCACGCGTGAGGGCAACGTTGAGGATGAACGCGGCCACGGCCAGGAAGATCAACGGCGTGATGAAGCCGAATGTCTGGAGCTGGTTGAGCTCGTTGTCCAAAGTCCACGCGGAGGGTTGCAACGATTGAGGAACGGCGCCGGTCCCGCCGTAGGGCGCAAGCACGCGATCCAAGCGTGCAATCACGTCCAGCACCGACGCGCCCCGTACGAGCTTCAGTGAGACGTCGTTGAATCCCCCTTCCATTTGAAATGCCGACGCCAACGCGCGCCCGTTCATCCAGAACACACCAAAGCGGCGTTTATCGGGAAAGATCTCGCCGGGCCGGATGGCATAGACGTATTCCGGCGACAGCGCGATGCCGACGATCATCAACCAGCGCCGTCGGCCGTTGATGACAGCGCCCACGCGAGCACCGGGCTCGAGGCCGTTTGCTTCGCAAAACATCTCGCTGGCCAGCACTTCGTCTGGCCGAGTGGGGTCCACCAGACGGCCCCTGCGCAGGTACACGTCATTCAGGATTGGCCGGCCCTGGTCTGGCAGCGAGACGAGACGGCCCGTTGCTGGTTCGGCCATTTCCGGCACGTCGAGCGTCACATCGGCCACGACCCGCGCGGAAATCGTCTGAATACCCGGGATTCCGCGGATGGCGTCGAGGGTGGCCGACGGCGCGCGCTTGACCGATGCAAAGACGTCGGCGAACTGTGCGCTCTGGTAGTAGGACGCCCTGGTGCGCTTCAACGAGTCGAAGTTCGAGATGTAGGTGACGAACATGGTCACGCCCGCGGCGATGACGGTCGCAATGGCGGCGGCCTGGCCCCGCATTTCCCAGAGGTCGCGCAAGAGTTTGCGGTCCAGAACCGCGATCCACGCCGGCAGTTTCACCATTGAAGGGCCCGGGGTGCCACCTTGCGGGGGTTGGATTCAATGCCCGCGACTCGCCCATCGGCGAGGCGGACCACACGGTCGGCCATGCCAGCGATCGCCGCGTTGTGTGTGATGACGACGGTCGAGGTGCCCAGTTCCCGATTCACTCGCTCGAGCGCTTCCAGCACGATCACGCCCGTGGTGATGTCGAGCGCGCCCGTCGGCTCATCGCAGAGCAGAATGTCCGGCCGCTTCGCAATGGCGCGGGCAATGGCCACACGTTGTTGCTCGCCGCCCGACAGCTGCGCCGGGAAGTGATCGAGCCGGTGCGTCAGGCCAACCCGGTCAAGCGCCTCTTCCGTCGTCAAGGGCCGCGTCGCGATGTCAGTCACCAAGGCGACATTCTCGCGGGCAGTCAGGCTCGGAATGAGGTTGTAGAACTGGAAGACGAAGCCGACGTGGGTGCGCCGATACCTGGTGAGCGCCCCTTCGTCGGCGGCCGTGAGGTCGTGGTCTTCGTACCAAACCGTGCCGGCCGTCGGCACGTCGAGGCCTCCCAGAATGTTGAGCAGCGTCGACTTGCCTGATCCTGAAGGGCCGAGCAGCACGACAAACTCGCCGTGAAACAGATCGAAATCGACGCCACGGAGGGCTTCTACCCTGACCTCGCCCATTTGATAGATCTTGGTCAGGGCGCGCGCCGTGAAGACTTGCGCTGTCTGAGCCGGTGCCACCCTAGAGTCTCAGTCGCCGAAGGCGCAACGCGTTGGCGATCACTGATACGGAGCTGACGCTCATCGCGGCCGCCGCGATCATCGGGCTCAGGAGAAGGCCGAAGACCGGATAGAGCAGTCCCGCGGCGATTGGGACGCAGAACGCGTTGTAGACGAACGCGAAGAACAGATTCTGCTTGATGTTGGCCATCGTCGCCTGACTCAGCCGCCTGGCGCGGACAATGCCCGTGAGGTCGCCCTTCACCAGCGTGACGTCCGCGCTTTCCATGGCGATGTCGGCGCCGGTGCCCATGGCGATCCCCACGTCAGCGCGCGCCAGCGCAGGCGCGTCGTTGATGCCATCGCCGGCCATGGCGACCGTCCGGTGCTCGCGCTGCAGTTGCATCACAATCTCCGCCTTTTGATCAGGCAGCACCTCGGGCCGAACATCGTCAATATGGAGCGCGCGTGCGACGGCTTCTGCGGTGACGCGGTTATCACCGGTCAACATCACAATCTGCAGCCCTTCGGCATGTAGACGGTCGATTGCGCTGGCCGCGCTCTCCTTGATCGGATCGGCGACTCCAAGAAGAGCGGCGCACCGGCCGTCGACCGCCACGAACATGACGGTCTGTCCCGTGCGCCGCAGCGCCACTGCGTCAACGGCCACCATGCTGGAGTCGACGCCGAGATCGTCCATGAGACGCTGGTTGCCCAGGGCAACCGCATGCGACTCCACGACGCCGCGAATGCCCTTGCCGGGGAAGGACTCGAAATGGGCGGTCGGTGCCAGCTGCGCGCCTCGCGCCGTAGCGCCCGCAATCACGGCAGCGGCAAGCGGGTGCTCGCTGCCACGCTCGAGGCTGGCGGCCAGGCGAAGCACACCGACTTCGTCTCCCTGATCCACTGCTCGCACTGTTGATAGTCCGGGCTTGCCAACCGTCAGCGTTCCGGTCTTGTCGACGACCAGGGTGGTGACTTTACGCAGCACTTCGATCGCTTCGGCATTCCTGAACAAAACGCCGGTGGTTGCGCCCCTGCCCATGGCGACCATGATTGACATCGGCGTCGCGAGCCCCAGGGCGCACGGACACGCGATGATGAGAACGGCGACGGCATTGACGATCGCATGAGGCATGCGCGGCTCGGGACCGAACCAGCCCCAGAGAACGAACGTCAGCAGGGCGACGCCGATGACGATCGGCACGAAGTAGCCCGAAACAACGTCCGCGAGCCCCTGAATCGGCGCGCGGCTGCGCTGGGCCTCGGCCACCATCCGGACGATGTGCGCGAGAAGCGTATCCTCTCCAACCCGCTCCGCGCGCATGACGAACGAGCCTGTACCGTTGACCGTGGCGCCAATGACTCGATCTCCCGCACGCCTTTCAACGGGGATCGGCTCGCCGGTCACCATCGACTCGTCGACGGCGCTGGCTCCATCGATGACGACACCGTCGACAGGAACCTTCTCACCGGGTCGGACCCTCAGGCGGTCACCAGGTGTCACCCGATCGAGCGGTACGTCCTCGTCCTGCCCATCGTCGCGAAGGCGACGGGCGGTTTTGGGAGCCAGACCGAGCAAGGCGCGAATCGCATCGCCAGTCTGATGGCGCGCTCTCAGTTCCAGGACCTGCCCCAGCAGCACGAGCGTCACGATGACCGCCGCCGCCTCGAAGTACACGGCCAGATGGCCTGATTCCTCGTGAAATGTGTGTGGAAACAGATTCGGGAAGAGCGTGGCCACCAGACTGTAGAAGAACGCGACGGCTACTCCAAGACCGATGAGCGTGAACATGTTGAGGCTGCGGTTGACGAGCGACTGCCAGGCCCGGATAAAGAACGGCCAGCCACCCCAGAGCACAACGGGTGCGGAAAACAGAAGCTGGCCCCAGCCCAAAGCCGTGTGCGCGCGGGGGCTCATCTGGACGAACTCGCTTGTCATGGCCACGAGGAACACCGGTACCGTGAGGACCGTGCTGATCCAGAACCGGCGAGTCATGTCGACGAGCTCCGCACTCGGGCCCACGTCGGCCGCAGGTGTCACGGGCTCCAGTGCCATGCCGCAAATGGGACAGCTGCCTGGACCGTCTCGGATCACCTCGGGGTGCATCGGACACGTCCAGCTCGTGTTCGCAGGCTGCTGCTGAAGTGGGGAAGTCCGGCTCGAGGTGACCACGGCCCGCTGATGCGTAGAGGCTGTGCTGCCCAGATAGCGTTCGGGAGCCTGACGGAACGTTTCGAGGCAACCGGCGCAGCAGAAGTAGTAGCGGATTCCCTGGTGATCCAGATGGTGCGGACTGTTGGGGGTGACGCCCATTCCGCACACGGGATCCGTCAGTGTATCGGCTGAGTGTGGTTCCTTGTGTTGCAGCGCCGCAGGCAATGCTCCCATCGTAGTCGATCCGAATTGGCGTTGGCCTGTTGCGCCGAGCTTATCTCGCCCAGACTCTGACGCGGGCGTCGACGATGCGGCACCCTTTGCCGGCGGCGAGCGCCATGACCGGGTTCAGATCCAGCTCGGTGATCTCGGGCACGTCTTCGGCAAGACGTGACACCCGCAGCAGAGTCTCGCGAAGCGCATCGAGATCCACGGCCGGGCGGCCGCGATAGCCGAGAAGCAACGGGTAGCCGCGGATTTCGCGCAGCAGCTGGTCGGCGTCGCGGTCGGTCAGTGGAGCGATTCGGAAGTGAACGTCGCCGAGCAGCTCGACTTCGATGCCTCCGATGCCAAATCCAACCAGCGGACCGAACGTCGGGTCGTGAGTCACTCCGACGAACGTCTCGACGCCGCTCGTGACCATCGGCTGGATCAGGATCCCGTCGATCGCGGCGTCCGGGGCAGCCTTCCGGGCGCGGGCCTCGATCTCCTCATACGCCTGGCGCACGTCCTGCGGACCAGCCAGGTTGAGGCGCACGCCGCCGACGTCGGTCTTGTGCGTCAGCCGCGATGAAGCGACCTTGGCGACGACCGGGAAGCCGAAGACGGCGGCAAGCGCTGCCGCTTCGTCGGCGTTGTGGGCAATGGCCCCGGCCACGAGCGGCAGTCCGAAGGCATGAAGGAGTCGCGATGTTTCGTCTGCGCCGAGCCAGCCGTTGCCGCGTTCGGTCAACGCCTTTCGGCAGATTGCCCGACCTTCGTCAGGGTTGATGTCGTCGAAGTCCCAATGAAGGCCCGGCGGCTCGGTCCGCCACCTGGCGTAACCGACCACGCTGCCGAGTGCGCGAACGGCGTTTTCCGGAAACGCGTAGGTCGGAATCGCCTCGACGCCTGCCAGGAGTGGCGCTGTGCGCAGCCGCCCGGCCATCAGGCATGCGAGCACCGGCTTGTCGCGGGCGCCGCGCTCGCGCGCCTTCTCGATGCCTCGCTTGATTCCGTCGAGGACCGCGGCCGACCCGGCTACATCGACCGGCGTGTAGATGACGATGACGCTATCGACGTCTGTGCCGGTCAGTACCGGACTCGATCGTCTGTTCGTACTCGCGGCGCCCCGCCGATGCAATCATGTCGACGGGATTGCCGACACTCGCCGTTGCCGGGAGGAATCCGGCGAGCCGGGCCTGAGTGTCCGGCGAAAACTCTGCGACGGTGAGGCCGGCGGCCTCGCACGCGTCTGTGGCAAGAATGCCAGGCCCGCCGGCGTTGGTGACAATGGCCACGCGGTTGCCGCGGGGCAGTACCTGGCTGTCGAGGCAGGCCGCAATGTCGAACATCTCGTCAACCGTCGCAGCGCGAATGACGCCCGACTGACGGAAAAGCGCATGGACAGCCGTATCGCTCGCCGCGAGCGCGGCGGTATGGCTGCCGGCTGCACGTGAGCCGGCCTGGGTCCGTCCGGCCTTGATCGCAACGATCGGCTTTTCGCGACCAACGCGTCGGGCCAGCCGGGCAAAGCGCCGCGGATTGCCGAACGACTCCAGGTACAGCAGGATCATGCGCGTCGCCGGATCTTCTTCCCAATACTCGAGCAGGTCGTTGCTCGATACGTCTGCCTTGTTTCCGACGCTGACGAATCCCGAAAGCCCCACGTGCCGCTCTCCAGCGAGCTCGAGAATCGCGATGCCAAGGGCTCCGCTTTGCGACGAGAACGCCACGCGACCGGCGGGCGGCACAACCGGAGAGAACGACGCGTTCAACCGGACGAGAGGGCTCGTGTTGAGCAGCCCCATGCAGTTGGGCCCGATCATCCGCATTCCATAACCGCGCACCCGCTCGACGAGCGCGGTCTGAGCTGCGCGACCCTCGGCGCCCACCTCGGCGTATCCGGCGGTAATGACGACCAGGGTTTTCACGCCGGCTGCGGCACAGTCGTCGACGACGCCGATCACAGACGGTTGAGGGACAGCGATGATCGCGAGATCGACCCCGGCCGGCAGGTCGCGGGCTGATCGGAAGGCCTGCACGCCGAATACTTCTGAGGCCTCGCGGTGAACAACGTAGAGCGCTCCGGTGAACTCGGCGGCCTTCAGTGCGCGGAGGATGCGACCACCGATCTTCGCCTCATCGCGTGAGGCGCCAATGACGGCCACCGCGCGCGGCGCCAGCATGGGCCGCATCGACCGGACGGTCGCGAGATGACGACGGCGTTCGGCGGCGAGCACGCCCTCGACCGACGGCTCGAGCGACAACTGTACGTCGACGACGCCGCCTTCCAGCTTTGACCGGATCGCAAACCCCGAGTCGCGAAACACCTCGAGCATCGGCGTGTTGTCGGCCAGCGTTGTGGCGTGGAATCGCTTCAGGCCGTGCGCGGCCGCGTGTTCCGCGAGACGCTCCAGCAGCAGCGTGCTGAGGCCCTTGCCTTGAAAACGGTCGTCTACCGCAAACGCGATCTCGGCGGCGTCATTGGGCGCTGAAAAATACGACGCGACGGCGACCACTCGGCTGTCGTCGCGCACACGACGAAGCGCAATCAACGTCAGCGCCCGTGCCGCATCAGAATCGTCGCAAAACCGATCGATCAACTCGTCAGGGGGCTCCCCGGCAATCAGAAACCGCTTCCGCCTCGATTCGGGCGACAGTTCGCGGAAGAAGCGGGCGACCGCCTCGTGATCCGAGGGTCGGGCGGTCCTGACGCTCGCAACGGTGCCGTCCCGCAGTACGAGCCGCGGTGTCTCGAGATCCTCCAGGGCCGGGGCGGGCGGCGGGACCGTATGCACGTCAGGGCTTTGCGACCGGGATCAGTGCGTCAGGAGCCAGGAATTCGTGCTCGGGGTGGCGGACCGTCAGAACCGGGCACGGTGCACTTCGCACAGCGCGCTCAGCCACGCTGCCAAGCAGGGCATGTGAAAGGGCGCCGCGGCCGTGCGTACCCATCACGATGAGATCGATTCCAGCCTCTTTAGCGTACCGCGTGATGGTCACGGCCGGGGTATTCGACGAGCGGATGACGGAGACGGCACCAAGCTGCTTCACGTCCTCGTCAGTAAGCAGCGCACGCAGTTGCTTGGCGGCGTCGCGCTCGACATCGGCCTGGAGTTCGGCGAACCCCCCGGGATACATGTCCATTGGATAGCGGCCGGCCAGGCTGTCGACCACGTGCAGAACGTGCATCTGGCCGCCGAACGTCCGCGCCAGCTCACGGCCGTACTCCAGCGCGGCCGCTGCCGCATCGCCGAAGTCGGTCGCCACAAGGACTCGCTTGAGTGCAATCATGATGAGCCTCCCATCGGCAGCCTGCGGAGGGCGGGCCGCTCGATCTCGATAAGGAAGAGCAGAGGCTATGCCAGCCCGGCACCGGGTTCGTCGTTCGGGATTTCCCTTTGTGGTCCAGATCGTTGCACGGCGTGCTGCCGGAAACCCGTCACGGGACTCCGCGACGCCTGCGACCCACGGGCGATCAGGCGGGTTTCCGTTCCGGGTGTCGCCGATAGTCCTGGTCCTCGGGTTCCATCTGCCGTTCTGCTTTCGCCATCCGCGCCGGTGTGCGGTTGTCGCGCCCTTCAGTCAGGCGTCTGTAATGACCGTCGGGCCCATACGTAAGGAATTCGAGGCTCACAAGGCTTGCAAGCAGATCGGCGCAGGTCCGGGCGTCGAGCGCCCACAGGCGCCGGGCCTGGGATTGAGTGAGCGTCAGGCCCGGCATTTCCATGAATTCCGCCCAGATTCGCCGCATCAAACTGAAATTGACCAAGCGCACGAACGTCTCGCCGTCTGAAGTCCACCAGACGTCGACGTCCTGCTGCGATGCATACGTGCCGGCGCGTTCGATCGCTTCGTCGAAGGTCCGACACCGCACCGACGGAGGAAACGGACTCATGGCGACGGTGTACGAAGTCGGCGAACGGTGGATGATGACGTCGCCCTGGGAGGGCTGCAAGGGAACTTCCATGGTGGTGCTCGCAGGAAGGGTGTGTCTGTTGTTATCGCGCCAATCGTGGTAGGAAATCAAGCAGTGTTTTGGGGTCGCGAGGGACTTAGTGGCATCCGAGCTCTCATTCGCGGTCGGCGCGTACTGGTCTGTTGAGACAGAAGCGGCTCTGCGCCAGCTCAGGTCGGGCCGCACGGGCCTGACGTCGGCGGACGCAGCCAGCCGACTGAGTGAGGTCGGCCCGAATCGCGTGCGGGAGGCCGACAAACAGACGCGGCTCAGGGTCTTTTCGAAACAGTTTGAGAACCCTTTGCTGCTGATTCTGTTGTTTGCCGCAGCGGCATCAGTGGCGACCCAGGAATGGGTCGACGCGTCGATCGTGCTGACCGTGGTCATGGCTACGGTGGCAATCGGCTATAGCCGTGAGTACAACGCTGCGTCGGCCGCGGCGGCGCTTCAGGCGCGCATCCAGATCCGAACCAAGGTGCTGCGCGACGGCCAGATCGTGAGCCTGCCGGCCGAGGACGTCGTACCTGGCGATATCGTTCAGCTGGCTGCCGGGAGCCTCGTGCCGGCCGACGGACTGATTCTCGAAGCCGCCGATTTCTTCGTCAGCGAGGCGGCCTTGACCGGCGAGAGCTTCCCGGTCGAAAAGCGGCCCGGCCGGGTTGCCGTGTCGGCGGCGTTGCGCGAACGGCTGAACTGCGTGTTTCTCGGAACCAACGTGCGCAGCGGCACCGCGTCCTGCCTCATCGCGACCACCGGCGCGAGGACCGAGTTCGGGGCGATTGCCCACGGTCTGGCCGAAGCACCGCCCGCGACCGATTTCGATCGAGGACTGCGGCGATTCGGCTACTTCCTGACGAGCGCCATGCTGGTCATGGTCTTCGTGGTATTTCTCGTGCACCTGTTGAACCATCGGCCGCCCATCGAAACGCTGCTGTTCTCGGTGCGTGGCTGTCGGTCTGAGCCCGGAGCTTCTGCCAGCCATCTTGAGTGTCAACCTGGCACGAGGCGCCCAGATGATGGCGCGCGATGGTGTGCTCGTCCGTCGTCTCAACGCTATCGAGAACCTTGGAAGCCTGGACATCCTGGTGTACGGACAAGACCGGGACGATCACGCGAGGCGTCGTAAACGCGTCGAAGTCGTGCGTGATTCCAGACGCCCGACCGTCTCAGAAGTGCTCCGGCTTGGCATCACGAAAGGGGCGTTTCATCACGTCCTCGAGATCTGCACCGAGCTCGGCGGTGGACGCCCTCTGGATGCCGGCGCACGAGCGGCGCTCGAAGAGCGCTATCAGGCGTGGGGCCGCGAGGGAATTCGCGTGCTGGCCGTGGCGACGCGACCGATAGACACTCGACCCTCCTATACGCGCGCCGACGAGACCAACCTGACGTTCGAAGGTTTCCTGACGTTTCTCGACCAGCCCAAAGACGACGCCGCAGCGGCCATCAACGCGCTCGCGAAGCTGGGTGTGACCGTGAAGATCATCACGGGGGACAGCAAAGCGGTCACGCAGCACGTGGCCACGCTGGTTGGGATGCGGGCCGACCGCGTGCTGACGGGAGGCGAGCTCAACCAGATGCATGACGAGGCGCTCTGGCGCGTTGCCGAGACGCACGGATCTCTTTGTCGAAGTCGATCCGAATCAGAAGGAACGGATCATCCTGGCCCTCAAACGCATGGGGCACGTGGTTGGCTTCATGGGGGACGGCGTGAACGACGCGCCTGCGATGCACGTGGCGGACACAAGCCTGTCGGTGGACCAGGCTGTGGATGTTGCGCGGGCGGCAGCCGATTTCGTCCTGCTCGAACGCGACCTCGACGTTATTCGTCGGGGCATCGAAGAGGGGCGGCGAACCTTTGCCAACACGCTCAAGTACATCCTGACCACGATGAGCGCCAACCTGGGCAACATGATCAGCATGGCGGCGGCCTCGCTGTTTCTGCCGTTTCTGCCGCTGATGGCAGGCCAGATCCTGCTCAACAACTTCCTCTCCGATGTCCCCGCGGTGGGCATAGCCGACGACGCCGTTGATGCTGAACTGGTCGAACTTCCTCGGCGTTGGGACATCCGCTTCATCGGACGGTTCATGGTCGAGTTTGGTGCGGTGAGCTCCATCTTCGATTTCGTGACCTTCGGAGTCCTCTTGAAGGGGTTCCGAGTGAATCCGGAGCTCTTCAGGACCAGCTGGTTCGTCGAATCGCTGCTGACCGAGCTGGTGATTGCCCTGGTGGTAAGGACGAAACGGCCGTTCTATCGAAGCCGGCCCGAACGGTGCTGCTCTGGGCCACGGTGGGGTTGGTCGCGGTGACGCTGGCGATCCCGTACTTGCCGGGCGTGCACGTGTTTGGCTTCGTCACGTTGCCTGTCTCCATCCTCTTAGCGATTGCCGGGATCACTCTGTTATATGTGTTTGCGACCGAACTTCTGAAACGATGGTTCTATCGAAACGACCTCGCTGCTCGCCCTGTTGCGTAGAGGTCAGGCCTTCTTCCGCGCCGCAATTGTCGCAGGCGGCACCGCGACGACGGGAGTCGTTGTCGCGCGAAGCACGCGATCGATGGTGGACCCAAAAAACAGCCGGCCCACCGCACCCACGCCGCTCGTGCCCATGACGATGACATCGCAAGAGAGCCGGCTCGCAGTCTTCAGGATCTCCTGCGGAGGGGCGCCGACCGCAACCAGGCAAAGAACGGGAGATGTCGGTCCCTTCAGGGTACGACTGACGAATCGCTTGAGTTCCTTTGTGGATGTGGCGACGAGCCCCCGGCGATCGGCAGCGGCTGAAGCCGCCGCGACGAGGAGGGGATCGTTCACGAAGAGAACCACAAGGCGTCCGTCGAAGCGCTGTGCGATGGTTGCTGCACATCGCAACGCGGTGCGTGACGCTCTCGAGAAGTCCACCGGACAGAGAACGGTGTAAGCGAGGCTCCGCGTGGTTCGACTCATGACGCGCGCCCTTCAGTTCGGGAACTCCAATCCAGGCGCTGGACAACAGCGCGGACGACCGTTTCGCGCATCTGGTCGGACGGTGCATCGGCGTCCCAGATGACTGCATGCGGCATCTCGTCCGGGGCGAGGGGGTCGAGTGTGGTCAACTGGTGTTCGAGCACGGCAAGGTCGGCTTCGGAGGCGTCGCCGCCCCGCCGCAGGCGCTCGGACACACGCGCGCGGAGCGTCGCGCCGGTACCTGTGCACATCACGATCAGGAAGGGGATCCTAAGAGTGATGGCGAGTCGATGCAACCTCTCCCGTTGCCGACGTTTCAAGAAGCTTCCATCGACGACCGCGGGAAATCCGGCTGAAATGATCCCAGCCGCTGCGGCGCACACAGCCTGGTAGGTCCGGCCCGTTGCCGCGTCGCTATACAGCCCTTCAGCCAGCGACGATCGACTGTTGTCCGTGACGGCGAGGCCGTGAAGTCGCTTGCGTTCAACGTCAGTTCGAACGCGCACCGCGCCAAGCGCCTCGAGGAGCTGCTGCGAGCAGGTGGTCTTCCCTGAGCCAGATGGGCCGTTCATGATGACCAGCGCGCGGCGGGTGGATCCAGCCAGGTTGGCCGCAAGCCTCACGTAACCCCGATACTCATCGAGCAGCACGTTTTCCTGGCCCGGATCGATCTGCGTGCGGCGGATCGCCGCCACTTTGGCCCGAACCATTGCACGGTAGACGAGGTAGAAGCGCAGCAGTTCCAGGCCGGCGTAGTCGCCTGTATGTTCCAGGTAGGCCGTCAGAAAACGGAACGAGAGATCAGACCTCCGCCGGTCCTGCAGATCCATCACGGTGAATGCAATCTCGCTCATGACGTCGATCCAGCGCATCGGCTCGTTGAATTCGATGCAGTCGAACACGGTAACAGCGCCGTCTACGAGGGCGATGTTGCCAAGGTGGAGATCGCCATGACACTCCCTGACGAATCCTTCTGCGCGCCGCCGGGCAAGTGCCGCCGCCCGCAGGGCGAATTCCTGCTGCGTCCAGCCTTGAAGCGATTCGAGCGCCGTGATGTCGGACCCAGCAGCCAGCAACGGACTGGTCTGGCTGAAATTATCGAGGGCGAGATGAAGGATGTCGTCCGGGACGCCGAACGGCCCATCGGCCGGAGCGACGTCGATGGACCGGTGGAACACCGCGACCCGCGCGGCGAGCTCGTCGATGTGACGGGCGTCCAGGGTTCCATCAGTCAGCATGCGGCTGAGCAGGGCATTCTGGGGGAATTCCCGCATCTTGACGGCGTACTCAATGGCCGGCCCGTCGCCCCCAACTCTCGGTCGATCAATCGTTCCCGTGATGCTGACGACCTCGAGGTAGATCGCAGGAGCCAGTCGGCGATTCAGGCGGAGCTCCGTTTCGCAGTCCGCGCGGCGCTTCGCCAGTGTCGAGAAATCGAGAAAGGGCAATCGGACGGCTTTCTTGATCTTGTACGCGTGCTGACCGGTCAGTAGCACGTAGGAGCTGTGGGTTTCGAGACACGTGATTGACGCAGGTGCCTCGAGATACGCGGCAGGACTGAGCAGCGCATTAATCAGCCGCGCCTGTCCGTTGTCAGTGCCTGGCGCGCGCGCCATCGGTCCTACCAGCTGCCGCCCGGCTTCTTCTTGCCGCGGTGGGGCACCCGATAGTGCAGGTCGGCCCGTTTGCGGAGCGGGGAGGGGCGGTCAGCCCCGCGGCCAAGGAGCTCCAAAAGGTCGGCCGCCGTGACGATGCCAACGACGCGATCATCCTTCGTCACCACCAGGCAGCCAATCCAGCGGCCGCGCATGAGGTTGGCGGCCTTCCTCACCGGCGTGTCCGGCGCAACCGCAACGACACGGTCGGTCATCAGGTCGGCAACACTCACGTTCCTTTTGGCGGTCGCCATCGTCCGACCGCCCAGGTCGCGCGACGAGACGATGCCCTTCAGCGCCGAGCCCTCCATCACGACCAGGTGGTGAATGCCTTTCGTTCTCATCAGCTCAGCCGCTTCGCCGGCGGAAAGCGTCGGTTTCGCGGTCTGGACTGCGGTACTCGATGATCTCGAACATTCTCATTATCGCTCCTCGATTCGGCGCTGGTGTCAACCGCACGGCGTCGAGTGCAAGGGGGCTGCCCGGCCCGTGGTGGTTTTTCCCCAGGTGCTCCGGGGAATTCTCCGCGCTGTCGCCGTCTGCCGCGAGACGACCGCCGAATCTCCAACAGTTTGCTGGCATTTCGGCAGGGTCTTTGTGGCACGTGCATTGCCGTATCGGCGAACACCCGACACCGAGTCCGGGGAACTCCAGGAGGATGCATGGTCACTAAAGATCGAGTTGAAGCGGTTCTTCAACGCGTTCGGCCCTTTCTGCAGGCGGATGGCGGCGATATCGAGCTGTTGCGGGTTGACGGCAACTCCGCCGACGTCCGGCTCACCGGCGTGTGTGCCCACTGTCCAAGCGCTCACATGACGCTGTACCTGGGCGTTGAGATGGCGCTGCGCGACGACATGCCCGACTTCGAAACGCTCCACCTCAACTGAGGAGCCGACCATGACCACCTCGACCACGAATCCGGCGATCTCAATCGATACGGTCATCGTCGGTGCGAGCACCCGGATGCGCGCTGTGTTCGACTTCCTGAAGATCATCAGCGGCAGCGACAGTACGGTCCTGATCACCGGTGAGAGCGGGACGGGCAAGGAAGTCATTGCGACGCTGATCCATCAGTCGAGCCGGCGCAAACACCATCCCTTTGTGGCCGTCAGCTGCGCGCTGTTCTCTGAAACCTTGATCGAATCAGAGTTGTTCGGCCACGAGCGGGGCGCCTTCACCGGGGCGATCAAGGACCGACCCGGTCGGTTCGAGATGGCGGAAGGCGGCACCATCTTCCTCGACGACATCGACGACGTGCCGCTCGGTATGCAGGTCAAATTGCTGCGAGTACTGCAGAATCGCACCATCGAGCGGCTGGGCGGCATTCGCGTGGTGCCGGTGAACGTTCGCGTCGTGGCCGGTACCAAACGCGATCTGAGGCAGATGGTCGCGGAGGGGAAGTTTCGTGAGGACCTGTACTACCGGCTGAACGTCCTGCCCCTGGCCCTGCCCCCACTGCGTGAGCGGCGCGAAGACATTCCCGTTCTGGCGACCGCTTTCCTGGAGCGTTTTTTCCGCCGGCGGGGAGAGAACGCACCGGATGTCTCGGATGCGGTGATGCAGGCCTTTATGCGGTATTCGTGGCCAGGCAACGTCCGCGAGCTCGAAAACACGTGCGAAAGGATTGCGCAGATGTCGGTATGCGGATCCGTTCACTTCGGGTGTCTCGCCGCGAACATCGTGTTGGGCGCCGGGGGCAGTCCGGCCTCCGGTCCCGTGACGCCGGTTCGGCCGGCCGAGGCGAACGCTCCGATTTCCCTCGACGGCCGGCTCCGCGAGCTGGAGGCAAGCCTGATCACCTGGGCGCTCAAGGTCAGCAAGGGCAACAAGTCGCGGGCCGCTGAGCTTCTGAAGATCAAACGGTCGACGCTTGGTGATCGGATCAGGCACTGCGGCCTGGCGGGCACGGGGCCTCCTGCCGACGTCGACGCCCGCGAAGCAGCCGTCGCGACGTAGTGGTTCGATAAGCGACTCCGACCTGTCGCGTACATGTTCTGCGGGCCTGTTCTGTCATAATTCTGCCCGCGACCATGTCTGCGTCTGCTGCCGAACGCTGGCCGGCCCTGCCGTTCGAGGCGTGGAAAGACACGTACGCCACGCTCCACATGTGGACGCAGGTGGTGGGGAAGGTGGCGCTCGCGCGGGCAGCACCGCTCAACCACTCGTGGGGTGTTGCGCTGCAGGTGACTCCTCGAGGCCTGTCCACGCGGCCGCTTCCCCATGGCGGTCGCTCGTTCAGCATGGAATTCGACTTCATTGATCACCGTCTGGTGGTGCAGACATCGGACGGGGATCTCCGCTCGATCGTGCTCGCGTCCAAATCGGTGGCTGATTTCTACCGCGAGGTCATGGCGCTGCTGACCACCATGGGCCTTGCCGTCAAGATCTGGACGATGCCCGTCGAAGTGCCGTCTCCGGTCCGATTCGACGAGGACGTGGCGCACGCGTCCTACGACGCGGCGTGGGTCAATCGTTTCTGGCGGATCCTGTCGCAGATCGAGCCCGTCTTGAGCGGTGCCCGGTGTTCGTATGTCGGCAAGTGCAGCCCGGTGCATTTCTTCTGGGGCAGCTTCGATCTCGCGGTCACGCGGTTCTCGGGTCGGGCGGCGCCTGCCCGCGAGGGCCCTGCGTTCATGCGGGAGGCCTACTCGCACGAGGTCATCAGCCACGGATTCTGGCCGGGGAACGCGGACGTCGCCCCGTGTTTCTATGCATACGCCGTCCCTGAACCAGCTGGTCTCAGAGAAGCGCAAGTCGAGCCTGCCGGGGTGTTCTACAACAAGGACCTTGGAGAGTTCATGCTTCCCTACGACGCCGTGCGCGGCGCCTCGTCGCCGGAGGACGCCATTCGGTCTTTCGTGAACAGCACGTACGATCGAGCCGCGACGCTGGCGAAGTGGGATCGTGCCGCCCTTGAACGCCAGTAAAGGGTTTCGGTGCCTGCCCGTTGCCGTGGGCCTTGCGCTCGGCATCGCATCGTCAGCCTCGGCCCAGGTCGCACCGGCACGTGGTCTGGTTCCCGCGAAGTCGAGCAGGCCGTACGCCACGGCCCGCACCGCGTGGGGTGACCCGGATTTGCGGAGTATTCCCATTACAGAGTCGGAACTCCTATTTCGAATCGGTAACCAGCCGTGATTGCTCCGTAGTCGGAGTGTGCGGATTCTCTCCTGTCGTTGCGCAGCACACGGCTTGCACATTCCATGGCGTGGGACCCCGCGCTCTGCTGCACCATTTGACGCTGGCCGCTCTCTTTGCGTCGGCGTGCAGCCATAAGACCTCGTCGCCGACCACTCCGTCGCCCTCGTCTTCTTCAAATACAACTTCTTCAAGCGCCGGCGTCAAGGGAAAGACTGTCGGGGTGCTGGATGGTACGGCGGAGGCCGGCATGTCGGTTCGGGTTGGCCATGGCCAGGCAGTCACGAGCGACAGCGCGGGGGCGTTCGAGGCGGACGTCAAGGCGCCAGGTACGTATGAAACGCTCATTCATGGCCCGGGTATCGTCGATCGCGATACGACCATCACCGCGCCTACGAGCAACGCACGCATTTCGCTCATTCCTTCGTCATTCGATCTCAACGCCTTCGACGAGCTGGCGCGCACGAGCAATGCGCACTTGCAGCGTTGGGTAAACCAGCCTGCTCTTATCGTGATCGGGACCGTCATGCAGGTACTCGGCGGGCGCCCAGGATGGCTACCCGGCGGGCAGCGATACGATGACCGAGGGCGAGATTTCCGACCTGACGACGCAGCTCGCTCAAGGATTGTCGCTGCTGACGGCCGGGACCTACGCCGACTTCAGCTCGACGACGGTCGAGCGCCCCGCGGCGGGGACGTCCGTCTTGGTCAAGCGGGTGGGCAAGATCGTCGTTGGCCGCTACACGGGGATCTCGAATGGGGGAGACGGAACCATCGGGTACGGTGCGTGGATGGAGCGGTCCGATGGCTCAGTGGCCGCCGGCGTCATGTATCTCGACCAGGCGTTCGACAAATCCGATAGTCGCCGCCGCCTGCTGCGCTACCACGAGCTCGGTCACGCGCTCGGCTATCAGCACGTGACCTCCCGCCCCTCGATCATGAATCCTGAACTCGGTCCCGACCTGACCGATTTCGACCGCCAGGCCGTTTCCATCGCGTTTCAGCGGCCGCCAGGCAACCGCGCTCCCGACCACGACCCCACGCCTGCCTCCACATTCAGCTCGATTGGCGGGGGTCCCCGCTGGTCGAACCCCATCCGGTGACCTCTCTTTCCGCACTATAATCGTCCGCCCTTTCTGATTACCCGGAGGTTCTTCCATGGCTAAACAGTCAGTTCGCAGTCGCTTCGTCTGGCACGAACTCATGACGACCGATACCAAGTCGGCCGCCGCTTTCTTTACGAAGATCGTCGGGTGGAAGACGCAGCCCGTGCCGCAACAACCGACCTACACGCTGTTCACGACGAACGGGCGCCCGGTCGCGGGACTCCTGGAGCTGACTCCGGACGCAAAGGCCATGGGGGCGCCGCCAAGCTGGGTCAGCTACATCAGCACGCCTGACGTGGACGCCACGGCACGCCAGGCCGAGTCGCTAGGCGGGAAGATTCTCAGAGCTCCGGCGGAAGCCCAGGGCTGGGGTCGCTTCGTCATCCTGCAGGATCCGCAGGGCGCAGTCTTTGCGGCATTCACGTCCGCGACACCGTCCGCGGATGGGGTTGGCGCGGGGGCTGTTGGCGACTACTCCTGGCACGAGTTGATGACCAGCGATAGCGTCGCGGCGTTCGCGTTCTATCAGCGTCTGTTCGGCTGGGAGGCCACCGGTTCCATGGAGATGGGACCCCAAGGCACATATCAGATGTTCGGCTTGGGTGGCCAGGCCTTCGGCGGCATGTTCAAACCGCCGCAGTCGATGCCGCCGATGTGGCTTCCATACGTCCGTGTCCCGGACGTCACGAAGAGCGCGGCCACGATTTCGAAGCTGGGCGCCAAGGTAATCAACGGGCCGATGGCCGTTCCTGACGGCGACATGATCGTGCAGGGGCTGGATCAGCAGGGTGCGATGTTTGCCCTGCACTCGAAGCCGCAGGCAGCGAGCGCGCCTCCAGCAAAGCCCGCCGCGGCAAAGCCGGCGGCCGCCAAACGTGTGGCCGCGAAGCCCAAGGTTGCGAAAGCCAAAGCCGCCAAAGCCAAGCCCGCGAAGCGCAAGGCAAGGGCAGGGGCAGCGAAAAAGGCCAAGCCCCGAGCGAAGGCGGTCAAACGGGGAAGAGCGACAACCCGACGCGCCGTCGGGCGCGGCCGCGGGCGCCGGCGTCGCTGACAGATCCAGAGGGCTGTGATGTCACGATACTCGCGATATTCACAGAGGCATCGGGCGGCGGCCATGGCTGCCGCCTGTGCTTCCGTCGCGCTTGTGTCGTTCCGTGTGATCGCGGCACAACAGCCCCCACCGCAGCCTCCGCGCGCCACTTTGCCGCCGCTCTTTTTCCGCGAGCCGTGGAAGCAGACCGGTCCCGAGCATGGAGTCGACCAGGGAATCGTCACCAACGCGAATCTGGAGCTGAAAGTCTACGATCCGGGTGCCAAAAACATTGCGGCGTACTTGCAGAACCCTCCTCCAGGTTCCAGACCTTCGGACTGGGGCGGTTCGGCGTGCATTCAATCGGCGGGATTCAATCAGAACCCGCCGCCGGCACAGGTGACCCAAGGTAGTCCGACCGACCCTCCCAATCTGTGGACGGGCGTGTGTCAGACAGCCGTTGCGGCGACGCTCCGCGACAGGGACAACTTCGTCGACCTCACCGGCCTTGCGCGGATCCGCTGGGTGACGCGCGCATCGGGGTTCCACGTTGTCCGTCCTGTCGTGAAGCTCGCAGACGGAACGTGGCTCGTCGGCGACCATGCTGACGGCGACCGATCGTCGAACTCCACGCTCTTTCTTGACAGCGAGTTTGCGATTGCGAATGTGCGCTGGCTTCAGCTGGACATCTCCAGAGTCGTCACGAGAGGTGTCTGGGCGGAGAAGCCCGATTTGAGCCGTGTCGACGAAGTTGGGTTTGCCGATCTGCTGCCGGGAAGTGGCCACGGCTGGGGCGGGTTTGTGAACGTCGCCCGTATCGAGGTCTACGGTGTCCCGGTCAAACGCTGACCTTGGGGGGCACCATCCGGGGAGTCCATCGCGCTATGAGATTGTCGATCGCATTGCTGTTGGTCGCCGTCCTGGTCTCTGCTGGTTTACGCGCAGCAAACCGTACCGTTTCGCGGCGACATCCCGGTCTCTCCGCAGGGCATTCCGGCTGTGCCCTTGCCGGACAAGCCGATTGAGTACAAGACGGCCGAGGGTCAGGACATCCGCGTCGTGGTCGTCGTTCGCGGCTTGGCCCATCCGTGGGGCCTCGCGTTTCTGCCGGACGGCAGCATCCTCGTCACGGAGCGGGGCGGGAAGCTCCGGATCATCCGAAATGGCACCCTCGATCCGCAGCCGGTTGGCGGAGTGCCTGCGGTCCGGGCGAACTTCCTCTCAGGGCTGCTGGATGTCGCGCTCCATCCTCGATTCGCGGAGAACAAGTTCGTCTATCTGACGTATTCCAAGCCTGTCGGGACCGATCAGTCGACGCTGGCCCTCGCGCGCGGGACGTGGACCGGAACCGCGCTCGCGGACGTGAAGGACATCTTCGTGGCAGCCCAGGGCGCCGGCGGTGCGTCACGGATCGCTTTTGGCAAGGACGGCACCATCTTCATGACGACAGGAGGTGTCGGCGGGAGCGACGCGCAGGATCCAAACAGCCACGCGGGAAAGGTGCTCAGGCTCCGCGACGATGGCAGCGTGCCGCCCGACAATCCCTTCGTCGGGCGCGCCGGGTACAAGCCTGAGGTCTACTCGCTTGGTCACCGGAACTCGCTTGGCCTGGCGATTCATCCTGGAACGGGTGACGTCTGGCAGAACGAGAACGGTCCGAATGGCGGCGACGAGATCAATATCATCCGGCCGGGCCGCAACTATGGCTGGCCGATCATCAGCTACGGGCGCACCTACCCGGGTCCGTGGCAGTCGGAGCAGTTCTGGCAGAAGGGGTTCGAGCAGCCTGTCGTGTTCTGGGTTCCGTCGATTGCCATCTCGGGCATGGCCTTCTATACGGGCAGCAAGCTGCCCAAGTGGAAGGGCGACGTGTTCGTCGGCGGCCTGCGGACCGGCGAAATTCCGAACACCGGCCACCTGGAGCGCATCCTGTTCAACCAGAACATGGAGGAGCTGCGGCGTGAGTCGCTGCTCACCGATCTGCGGCAGCGGATACGCGACGTGCGGCAGGGCCCCGACGAACTCCTGTATTTGCTGACCGACGCCGACGATGGCGCACTGCTCAGGATTGAACCGGCCAATTAAGATCGTGTCTACGAGGTCAACAACATGAAACGCACACTGGTACTCGCCGCGCTTTTCGTGGCAGGCGGGTTGTCGCTGGGAATCGCTGCATTTCAGGCGCCACCCCCTGGTCCGACGCCCGCATCACTGGCAGCCACGAAGATCGAAAAGGTGAAAGACAATCTATACGTCGTTACCGGCTCGAGCGCTGAAGATCAGAGCAAGTTCGCCGGCGGCAACACCGCGGTGTTCATCACGGAGAGCGGCGTGGTCGTCGTCGACACCAAGCTGCCGGGCTGGGGTCAGGTAGTTCTGGACCGCATCAAGACGGTGACGAACAAGCCGATCACCACGATCATCAACACCCACACGCACGGCGACCATACCGGCAGCAACGAGTTCTTCGGCACAACGGTCGACAGCGTCGTTCAGGAAAACACCAAGGCGAACATGGCCAAAATGGACGCCTTCAAGGGAGACAAGGCGAAGTTCCTGCCCAAGCGGACCTATAAGGACAAGATGACGCTCGGCAGCGGCAAGGACGAAATCGACCTGTACTACCTTGGCAGGGGCCACACAAACGGCGATACGTTCGTCGTCTTTCCGGCGCTCCGGGTCATGCACGCCGGCGACATGTTCGCCTGGAAAGCGCTCCCGTTCATCGATGTCGACAACGGTGGGAGCGCAGTGGAACATCCCAAGACGCTGGCCAGGGTGCTCGCGACAGTGAAGAACGTTGATACCGTGATCACCGGTCATACGCCGGTGCTCGGGTGGAAGGACCTGCAGGAGTACGCCAACTTCAGCCAGGACTTCGTCGCCTGGGCGCAGGACCAGATGAAGGCAGGAAAAACGGTCGATCAGGCGACCGCTGCGTACACGGTGCCTGCGAAATACAACGGCTACACCGTCAGCGTGGGCGGATTCGGCGGCGCCAAGCCGAACACGCAGGCCGTATACGACGAGCTGAAGAAGTAGGGGCGGGGCTCCTACTTCTTCGGTGTCAGCCGCATCAGGGAGGCCCCCGCAAAGATGTAGATCGATCCGTCCGGGGCCTGCCTGACCTCTCGAATCCGCTGCTGCAGGTCGGTCAGCAGCTTCTCTTCCGAGACCACGCGGTCGCCGTTCACTACCAGCCGCACCAGGTGCTGCCCCTTCATCGCGCCGACGAACAGATTGTTCTTCCACTCCGGGAAAAGATCGCCAGTATAGAACATCATGCCCGAGGGCGCGATCGACGGGAACCAGTAGTAGATGGGCTCTTCGACGCCAGGCATGCTGTGTTTCCCGTTGCCGACGGACACGTTCTTCCGACCATCCTTCTGTCGCGCGTCGTACTGCACGCCGTACGACACATCCGGCCATCCATAGTCTTTTCCCGGGCGGACGATGTCCACTTCGTCGCCGCCCTGGGGACCATGATCGACCACCCACAGCTCGCCGGTCAGAGGGTTGATCGCGCCGCCTTCGGAGTCCTTGAATCCGTGCGCGTACGTATTGGCGGCCACCGTGGCGCGTCCTAGCCACGGGTTGTCTTTCGGAATCGATCCGTCGCGATTGATCCGGAGAACGCGCCCGGTGAAGTTGCGTCGGATGTCGGGGTTGTCTGTGAAGTCGTGCTCCATGCCGTCGAGCTTCGAATCGTAGAAGCGGAAGCGATCGGCGCCCGTGATGAGGAGCGTGCCGTCCCGTGCGATGACGATGCAGCGTTCCGAGCCCTCGGTGAGGACTTCCACGTCTTCGAGCCGCTTGTTGTCGAGGCTCAGTCTGCCGCGCCCAACCCGCTCCATCCCCAGATCCATCGTCCGGCGTTCGGCAAACGGCTTCTCCCAGACGTGCTCGTAAAAGAACTCGATCGGCCAGGTGGCCGGGGCTTCGCCCTTCGGCGGGGCGAAGTACGTGAAGTACACGTATCGATTGCGCGTGAAGTCGGGATCCAGGACCACGTCGTGCAGGCCCTCGGCGGCCACCTGTTTGACCCCGGGCACGCCTTCGATAGGATTGCTCACGACTCCATCGGGCCGCACGACGCGCATGGTGCCGATGTTTTGCGTGACGAGAAAATTACCGTCTGGGAGGAATGCCAGCGACCAGGCGCCCGTCAGGCCGGTCGCGATCGTTTCAACCTTGATGGCCGCGGAAGGTTTGGCCGGTGGAGGCGCTTCGGTCTGGCCTGCAAATGCCGGCTTGGGCTTGATTTCCTCGCCGCGGATTGTCGATGACAGGTACGTCGACAGGGTGACCAGTGCCGACAGCACCACAAGGGTTCCCAGTCGAGGTGTGAGCGCTTTCATGACGTCTCCCTTCGGTAAGCGGGTCATCTTACCCGAAGAGGACGTCTGCCGTTCAGATGGCCGGAAGCGTGAAGCCCGACTTCGAAACCACGTAGTCGCGTGACTCGTAGGCGAGCTTGCTGATGCGATTCAAGTCCACGTCCAGAAGCTTGCCGCCGCGCTTGCGAGCCTTTCCGGCGATGAACACCGAATCGACGTTCGACGAATCCATCCCGCGTACGACGACGCCGATGGGATCGTTGATGGGCAGGACGTTGATGCGATCGGTCCGCAGCATGATGATGTCGGCGTCCTTGCCCGGTGTGAGGGTGCCGACTCGATGGTCCAGACCGTTGGCGCGCGCTCCCTGGATAGTGGCGAACTCGATGACGTCGCGGCTGGTCAGCATGGTCGGGAGATTCTCTTCGCCGCGCAAGCGGCGCTCGTTCACGAGCGCGCGCTGCAGCGTCAGGACGGACCGCATCTGCGCGAACAGGTCGCCGCACATGGTCGTTTCGACGTCCACGCTCAGGCTGGGTTTCAGGCCGCGGTCCAGGCAGCGCTGAATGGGCGGCATGCCGTGGCCCATCTGCATCTCGATCGGCGAGGCCAGCGAGACCGTCCCGCCGGTGTCCGCAATCATCTGGAGTTCCTCGTCGCTCAGCGTGCAGCAGTGAACGTACGTCGTATCCGGACCAAGCAGGCCCGCACGGCCCATCGCCCCGAGCTTGCCTTGCTTTCCGTACATACCGACGCCGACATGGACGCTGATCCGGACGCCGACCTCGCGCGCCAGCTTCCAGTCGTGCTTCGATACCTCGAAGGTGGTGAACTCAGGTCCCCGCGGGGCCAGGGCCAGCGTCATCAGCTGATCCGGAGAAGAGAAGTACTGCGTCGCGATGCGTTTGATGTCGTGCGGATGCTTCAGACTGCTGTCGTGCCACCACGCGGGCATGTCGAGATTCGGCGTCCCGTAGGCGAAGACGCATCGCAGGCCGGACTCGCGGAGAGCGCTGATCACGGCGTCGGAGTGCTCCGGCGTGTTCTGGATGTGTGACCAGTCGAGCAGTGTCGTGATGCCGGCGTCGATGGCTCCGAATGCGCTCAGGAGGTTTCCGGCGTAGGCGTCCTGGGGACGATAAACGGGTGCGAGCACGCCCAGAATGTTTGCAAGGTACTCTTCAAGCCGCGCGTCGGGCGCGATGTTACGCAGGATGCCTTCCCAGATGTGGCGGTGCGTATCGATGAATCCCGGCATGACGATCATCTCCGATGCGTCGATAACCTGCGCGTCGGCGACGGAGAGGTTCGGACCGACCGCGGCGATTCGCGTCCCGTCGATCAGGAGATCGGCCCGGCGGAAATTGCCGATCGTCGGGTCGAGCGTGAGCACGCAGCCCTGTTGAAGAAGTGTCTTGTCGGCCATGCGGTCATGCTAGCATCACCGAAAGGATTGCTGCGTGAGATTGATTGTTCTGGCACTGGCCGCTTCGCTGTTGTCGCCGGTCCTTGAGGCGCAGTCTCCCGAGGGGCGCAAACAATACGTCGCGCCGCGAACGCCCTGGGGCGATCCGGATCTGCAGGGCAACTTCACGAACAAGTACGAGCAGGGCACGCCCTTCGAGCGTCCGAAAGAGTTCGAGGGCCGCCGACATCGAAGACATCAAGGGCAAGGAACTTGCCGATCTCATCGAGAAGCGGCAGCAGGTCGCGATCGAACGAGCGCCGTTTCTCTCGGGCGATCCGACGGGCACGATCGCCGGTCCCATGGAGTTTCGGGATATCTACGAGGTCAGCAAGGCGAGCCGTCCCTGGTTCGTGGTCGACCCGCCCGACGGCAAGGTGCCCCCACTGACGCAAGAGGCGCAGCGACGGAATGCATCGCGTCCTCCGCGGGGGAGCAGCTTCAGCAACGGCGTGTACGGCAGCTATGAGGAGTTGAGCCTGTACGATCGCTGCATCACCAGGGGCTATCCCAATTCGATGATGCCGGCCATCTACGGCGACTCCTATCAGATCATCCAGGGGCGGGGTTTCGTCGCGATTCGGATCGAGATGATTCACGAGACCCGCGTGATCCCGCTCGAAGGTCAGCCCCACCTGCGGCGGTCGCTCGGGCTGGACATGGGCGACGCCCGGGGCCACTGGGAAGGCGACACGCTCGTCGTGGAAACGACCGGCTTCAGGGATCGCAGCGTGTACCGGAACGGGAATCCCGAGGCCCTGAAGCTCGTGGAGCGCTTCACGCGCAGCGGGCCCAACTCGATCGAGTGGTCAGTGACCGTGGACGATCCGACGACCTGGACGCGCCCGTGGACGTTCGCGATGCCGCTCACCCGGAACGACAAAGAGCCGGTGTACCAGTACGCATGCCACGAGGGCAATTACGCCATCACGAACATCCTGAGCGGTTCGCGGGCCGCGGAAGCCTCGTCTTCTTCAGCGAAGTAGCGGCAGCGGTCTACTCTTTGACGACGGCCTGGACTTCAAGCGCGTCGCCGATGTCCGTCCTGAGAATCAACGTCACCTTGTCGCCTGCGGTCAGCGGCCGCTTGAGATCCACGAGCGCGAGATACACGCCGTTCGGTCCCATGTACAGCCAGTCGGATGCCGGCACGGTGGCGAACTCCAACGGCTGGCGGGCGGCATCCCCGGATCGGCTCGCATCCCTCAGCTCGACCTTGCCCGCGACCTCGGACGAGGCGCTCTTGATATAGACAGCGTACATGCCAGGATTTTCAATGTTGGCGAATGCCATCGCATGGGTGTCGCCGCGCGCCGGCAGTTTCACCCACGCATCGGACGCCAAGAGCGGCTTGTCCTGAGTTGCAGCGGCATGGCCAGCGGCCAGCAGCAGGAAGACGGCCAGCGTCGCTTGTCTCTTCACCGGGCCGGCGCCACATCTGGTCGCGGATCCGCCACGAACCCGTCGCGGTTGGGCATCCGGACTTTCGGCAGACTTGTCGCATCCATGACGACGTCTTCGGTGATGATGCCGTTGATGTTCAGGATGTACGCCACAGCGGCGTAGACCTGCGGCGACTGCAGGGTGCCTGGTCGGTCGAAGGGCATCGCCCGATTGACGTAGTCCCAGAGGGTCGTGGCGTAGGGCCAGAAGCTGCCGACAGTTTTGAGTGGCTTCGGGGTGGCGAGTGTGCCCTGGCCGCCGACCAGGCGTGGCCCGATATCGCCCTCCGCTTTCGGTCCATGACAGCTGGCGCAGTGCGCGGCGAACACGTCGCGACCCGCCGCGACCGTGCCCGAGCCTGCGGGCAGCCCGGCGCCGTCGGGTGCGATGGCCGATCCCAGCGACCGGATTTCCTCCGGCGTGGGCGGGCGGCCGACGCCCAATTTCGATTGGGCCGACAGCGCCCCCGCTGACGCCAGGATCAACACGGCGACGGCGCTACGCATCGACATTGGTGACGATGCCGTCGGCTTTCACCCGCCAGAACTTGATGCCGTTGAAGTGATAGATCGAATTGGTCCCGCGAGCCTGGATCAACGCCTCACGTGTCGGCTGGACGTAGCCGGTTTCGTCGACAGCACGTGAAGCGATCACCACTTCCCGGCCGTCAAAGCGCCACGGCAACCGGAACCGCGTCAAGGCGATAGGCTGCCGCGGTTCCTGCAGCAGAGCGTTCGTCCACGTACGGCCACCATCCATCGTGATCTCGACGCGTTCGATGCGCCCGCGTCCCGACCACGCGAGCCCCGTCAGCTCATACAGGCCGGGCCCCGGCAAGGTGTGTCCACCTGATGGAAACGTGATGACCGACTTGGCTTCCATCGCGTAGGTGAAGATGCGCGCCTTGCCGTCAGGCATCAGGTCGGAGTATTTCGACGTTTCATCGCGAGCCATGTACGGCTGATCGGTCAGCTTCAGACTACGCAGCCATTTCACGTTCGTGTTGCCTTCCCATCCCGGATTGATCAGGCGAAGCGGGTAGCCTTGTGCGGGACGGATTGCCTCGCCGTTCTGTCCGTATGCGAGCAGGGAATTCTCCAGGGCCTTGGCGATTGGAATGCTGCGTTCCATGCGGCAGGCGTCGGCCCCTTCGGCGATCATCCAGGTGGCTCCGGGCCGGACACCGACTTCCTCGAGCAGCAATGACAACGGGACGCCCGTCCATTCGCTGCCGCTGACCAGGCCATAGCTGCGCTGGACATCGACGCCCGTTTTGGCCGCCCACTCGCCGGCGCTGTTGCCGCCGCATTCAAGGACGAGCGTCCGTGTGACAGACGGCAGGCGGCGGATCTCGGTGATGCTCAACGAAAGTGGTCTGTCCACCAAGCCGTGGATCACGAGGCGGTGCTCGCCAGGGTCGATCGTCGGGATGCCGGCGTGATGGCGCTCGTAGTGCAGCGACGAGGGCGTCAGCGTGCCGACCGAGTCTTGGAGCGGCGTGAAGCTGGCGCCCGTTTCCGGCGTCTTCGATTCGCGCGTCCACCGAACGGCCTTTTCAAACGGCGACCGTTCACCGGAGGGCCCGAGCGGCGCACCCAGAACCCGCGGCCCCGTCTCCGCTTCGGCCAGCCTGCCGGCAGCCAGCAGGCTGCCACCGACCGCCGCGCCCATCTTCAGAATCCGCCGTCGACTGGATCCTTGTTTGTCCGCCATCGACGCACCTCGGGCCGAATTGTAAGCGAGGCGACACGGTTCTGCACAGTTTTGCGGCCGAACCAGACCGGGTGAGCACAGTGCCGGACGGTTCCGCCGATACAGCGTGCGATGAATACTCCTCGCCGCAACCGCCGGGGGCCCCGCCCGCGCAAGGCCCCGTCTGGCGACTACGTGCTGATCGCACGCGGGCCCGATGGTCGTCCTCGCCTCGAGAAGTTCGCGGAAGCCGCCGCTTACCGGGCGCGCCTCCGAAAGCTGCCGGAGTCTCCGATTGGCGGCGTGTCGATCGACGAGATCGTCGAACTGCTCGACCTTTGACCTGAACAGGTTCCAACAGCGCCGGGAGAACGCGACGAACGGCCAATGTGTCGCCCTCTCGATGCACGTCGAGCGTCGCCAGACGTATACTGAACGCCCTTACTGATTCGTCCATGGGTGTGCTGGTCTGGCTTGAAGCGCGTCCGCTCTCGATCTGGGTGCATGAGTCGCCCTCGGTGTGGGCACAGCCGACCGTGCTGACGCTTCACACCATGGGCATGGCGGTGCTCGTCGGCGCGAGCTGGGTGCTCGATTTGCGTCTGCTCGGCATCAGCCGAAACGTTCCCCTGTCCGCCTTCCGCTGGGTCTTCCGTGCCGTCACCATCGGCCTGATCGTCAATCTCGTGACCGGCGTCCTGCTCTTTGCGGCGCGTGCGACAACCTGGGGGACAGCGATACCGTTTCTCATCAAGATGGTCCTGGTCGTCGCGAGCGCGGCGACGTTGCTGCCGATCCGCTCGTACGTGCTTCAGAGCGGTGTGGATCAGCGCGAGGTCAGCAGCCATGCCCGTCTGCTGGCGATCGCGTCGATCCTCGCATGGACCGGCGCTATCACCGCGGGCCGACTTCTCGCCTATCTAGTCCAAGGCGCGTAAATGCCTTCGATCACAGCCGTCAACCTCGCCCATCTGCATCTGCTTCTGAACCACGTGCCCACCGTCGGTGCGGTCGTCGCAACGGGGCTCCTGCTCCTGGCCTTCGTCCGGCGTGACGAGCCCTTGAAACTTGCGGGGTTGGAAGTGCTCTTCGCGATCGCGGTCCTCACTCTTCCTGCTTACATGAGCGGCGTCGCCGCCAATCAGAAGCTGAGGAACCGACCGGAGATCTCCGACAATGCCGTGAAGGTCCACCAGGACGCGGCGATCGCCGGATTCACCGTGACGGAGTTCGCCGGCTTCATCGCGTGGGTCGCCTTGTGGCAGGCGAGGCGCCGCGGTCGTCCGGCACGAGGGCTCGTCCCTGCCGCAACATTGCTGGCCATTGTTGCGCTCGTCCTGATGGCTCGGGCGGCGACTCTTGGAGGCGAGATTCGCCATCCGGAGATCGGGACTGCCTTCGCCGTGGAGGCGGGAGACCCGGGACGATTCATAGCGTCCAAGATCAGTGACGTCATGGTGAACAGCCCGTGGGCCTGGCCGACCTCCGAGACCATACACTTCCTCGGTCTCTCGTTGTCGTTTGGTGTGCTGCTGGCCGTGAACCTGCGGATACTCGGGGTGATGAAGCGCGTGGCGTTTGCGGATGTACATCGTTTACTGCCGTGGGGCATGCTGGGCTTTGGCGCCAATCTCATCACCGGGATGCTGTTCTTCATCGGGCAGCCGGGGCAGTACATCGACAGCGCCCCGTTCTATTGGAAGGTCTTCTTCCTGATGATCGCCGGCGTGAACTTTCTCTATCTGACGGTATTCAAGAAGGGCTGGGCCAGCAGTGCTGTCGGCCCCGATGGGAATAACGGGTGGGAGTCCAGCCTGGCCGACAAGGCCATGGCGGTCTCGTCCATCATCGCGTGGCTCGTCGTGCTGTATGGGGGACGGATGCTGCCCTTCATCGGCCACGCCTTCTGACCGCTGAGGGACAGTGGCGTTCACGGTATCCGCAATCGTCGTGGTCGCCCTGGTGATTGTCGGCGCTGTCGGGTACCTTCTCGATCGCAGCGGCTAACTCACATGTAGTGCAGACCTTTAGGCCTGCCCCCCAGCAGACCTGAAGGTCTGCACTACATTCATCTCGCCTGCTAGTGCCGAATCTGGGAGGAGATGTCCTTCAGCTCGTAGACCTCGCAGTTCCCTCGCTCCGGCAGAAGTCCCGCGTCCGAATTCGTGCTGAGCCGCATCGTTCGCGGCGTCATCACCCACGGCTCCACGAGTACCTCGGGATCCTCGACGGTGACTTCGTACTTGATCTCGTTGCCCTGACGCGTGAACTTCTCCACGACGTGCATCTGATCGGAGTGGAAGAACCCGCCGCGCGCGAGCCATGTCGTGTCGACGAACGAGATCGGAGTCGAGCACCAGCGTGTCGCCTTCCCAGCTGCCGACGGTATACCCGTAGTACGTCGTCTCGATCGCCTTCTTCGGGTCGTGCTTGCGGCCGTCGGTCGGGATGATGCGATACTCTCCTTGTCCGCCGCCGCCATCGGCATATTGCCCGTAGAAGAAGACCACGTCGTTGGCCGACTGGATGATGCGCCGCGGCGCGCCCTGCCGCGGAATGCCCGAGCGGCTGGCAGGTCATGACCGGATCTTCCTTGTTCGTCCACATGTCGAGCTGCTGAATCTTGTCCCAGTGCTCGGGTTTGTACAGCGGACGATTCGGCCCGAACCGTGAGGGCGCTTCGAACTCGAAATCGGTGGTCTGATTGATGGTCGTCGAACAGCCTTCCTGCTGCGTCGGACCGCAGCGGCGAAATCCGTAGCGCCAATTGAACCCGACCGGCCGCCCAGTTGCCCGTCAGGTCAGGTTTCCCGTTGGCCATTCGCGGCGTCGGCTGATCCGGCGCGGGCGGCCGCGGAAACGTTGGCGGGCGTTGGCACCGGCCTCGCGGGCGGCGCCGCCACCGTCACCGTGATCGCCTTCTGCACGCTCGCCGGCACGGGCATGACCACGTACACGCTGCCCGTTTCGGTCTCGACCGTCGTCAGGTCGCGGACGACCGTGCCGTTCCGGCGCTCCGTCATCTTGCCGGCGTACAACGCGTCGACCTTGTTCAGCGGATTGTTCCAGTCTTTGTAATCGCCGTAGGTGAACTCGGTGGTCGTCGCCCCGTTCTTGACCACGACGCGCTCGGCCATGTACTTCGCGTCGAGCGTGGCGGTCGCGGTCGCGCCTGGAACACCAGGAATCGGGAACGTCACGACCGGCTTGCCCGCTTCCCACGTCAGGGACGTCTTGCCCGCCGTCGTGACGCCGTCCTGCAGAAGTCGTGGCGGGGTTGGCTCCCCACTCGGCTGTCTCCGAGACACCGGTCAACGCGGCCTTGGGCGCGCCCTGGGGACTTGCCCACAAGCGGATGAGCCGCTCCTGCACCGCGGCCGGCATCGGCGTGGCTTTCCCTTTCCCCGCCATGATCTCCGCACCCTGGATGTCTTCGTTCCAGGCGTACTGACCGCTGACGACCTCGATGTTCGAGTACGTTTGTCCGTTCGACCGCGTGCACGTGTACTGAATCCGCTGACCCGGCGTCTGGTAGTTGGTGCTCGACGCGATACTTCGTCAGCGTGCAGGGCTGTCCGTCCACCTGGATGGTGCCATTCCCCTTGTATTCGAGCGAGACGATCAGCTCGTGCTCATCGACGCCGCGCAGCATGCCCATGTACGACGTCCAGTTGTAGAGCACCGCCCGCAGGTCCTTGGCGCCGCGCCGCCGGTGTGTAGGGTGGCGGGCCACCACCAAACTGCGCCTGCACGCCGGCCGTCAACAGCCCGCTGAGCGTGAGGACGATGCCGAACGCCACGCTCGTCCGAATCATGTCGCGTCGAAAGGCCATGGTGGTCCCCCTTCGTCGTCTAGTCATTGGGGTTGCCGGCGGAGATCATGTACGACCTTCCCGTCCGCCGTGGTCACCGACTTCAGAAACCCCAGCGGGCTGCCGTTCCTCGCGGGAATGAACTTCGCCGTAATGGCGTCTCCCGGCCTTGAACGTGCCCTTTGCCGATCCCCCGTTCCGCGAGGGTGGTGGCGGAGCCCGTCGTAAACACCCACTCGGTGGTCGTGCCGTCCGCGTTCTTGACCGCGAGCGTCAGCGACCCGTGGGGATTCACAAACTGAATCTTGACGAGCGTCCCCGCCATCTCCACATCCTTCGCCTTCATATCGTAGACGCCCGCGAGGGAATGATGAGCCTGCAACGAGCCACTGGCCATCAGCCACCCGCACACAACGACACATCCGAAAGTTCGCCCAATCATTCGTGCCTCCGTGAAGTTGTGATCGGCACCAGCTGCCGTCGCGTAGCCACCGCCACAAGCCGCACAACTATCGCCTGAGCGTAGCATCGCGAGTGCCCAACGCTCAAATTATGGCCTGATTTTCAATTGAAATGACGGTCGTTTGTGAGGAAAGGGGGGGCTGGGCGGCTGGCCGGCCGCCCCGCGCGTCTGGGGTCCGGCCCACCTCGCTTATGATGACTCGGCCCAAGGAGGCATCATGAGACTGAGGACCGTGACCGTCGTCACGCTGACGTTTGTCGGCATCATCGTCGGTGTGAGCGCCCAACAAAGCGGATTCAAACGCACGCCCGTCCAGCAAAGTGATCTATCCGTGCCAGGGCACGAAGTTGTTCAGGCGGTCGCCGAGTTTCAGCCCGGTGCATCGGTCGGTCGTCACACGCATCCGGGCGAGGAGGTGGGTTACGTCCTTGAAGGCACGATCTCACTGGAGCAGGACGGCAAGCCTGCCCGAACGCTGAGCGCTGGTCAGGGATTTGTGATTCCGGCCGGGACCGTGCACAACGCGACGAACACCAGCACCGCGGGCGCGCGCGTTCTTGCGACGTACATTGTTGAGAAGGGCAAGCCTCTCGCCACGCCGGCAGCGGCAAAATAACGAGCTTGATCATCGGCGGGGAAGGGCCGCGTCCAGCCGGGCCGCGAACGCAGCGAAGTCTGGCGTCGGCCCGGTCCATTTGAGCGCATCCACCGAGTCGAAGAGCTGGAGATCGGTTCGGAGCGTGGCCAGCGTGCGAAACAGCAAGGCTTGGTCGCGCTCCCGCGCGAGCGTGCCGGCCAGCGCACCGGCGCTTCTGACGTTGGCGTGCCAGAGGCGCCAGTCATCGGGAATGGCCTCCAGGTGGATGAAGCGGGCCAGAATCGCCGCGGCAGATTTGGCTCCCCATCCGGGCAGTCCAGGGTATCCGTCCGCCGCGTCGCCCACGAGTGCCAGGTAGTCGGGAATCGACGCGGGCGTGACGCCAAACTTTGTGACAACCCCGGCTTCGTCTCGCACCGTACGCGCGCGACGATCGAATTGCACGACCCGTTTTCCACGCACCGACTGCGCCAGATCCTTGTCGGGCGTGCAGATGAAGACCCGTTCGACCCGCGCATCCCGTTCGGCGGCCGCGGCCGCCGCCGCCAGCGCATCGTCGGCTTCGAATTCCACCATCGGCCATACAACAACGCCCATCGCCACGAGCGCGTCCTCCAGCAACGGGAACTGGGCCAGCAGATCCGGCTCGATGCCGGCGCCGGTCTTGTAGCCCCTCCACAATCGATTGCGGAACGACTCGATGACGTGATCCGTGGCAACGCCCACGTGGCTGGCGCCGCTTTGAATCATGCCGAACACGGAACCGAGCACACCGCGGACTGCGGCAATCTCGCGTCCCTCGGCATCCTTCGCGGACGGCAGCGCGTAATAGTGCCGAAAGAGTTCGTAGGTTCCGTCGATGAGATGGATTTCCAGTGCCAGGCTCCGGGAAAAGACTATAAGCTTCGTCGGGGACGAGAGGAAGGGCGGGACGGGCGGGAAAGTAGAGGAGCGCAATGCGAAATCGAGCAGCGTTGTTGATGGCACTCGGAATGGTGGCGGCCGCGGTGGCGATTTCGGCACAGTCGCCCGAGCCGAACTGGCGCGGCGCTGGCCGCCCGCCATGCAAGGGTCCCGATGGCGGCTTCTTCCAATGTCCGCCTGCCGCGCGAACTGTGGTGGTCCGCGCCGGGCGGCTCTTCGACAGCCAGGCCGGTCGCCTGCTGACGAAGCAAATCGTGTTGCTGGTGGGTGACCGCATTACTGCTGTCGGCTCGGAGGCTGAGGTCAAGGTTCCAGCCGGTGCCGCGGTCATCGATCTCGGTTCAGCGACCGTGCTTCCAGGTCTGATCGACGCCCATACCCACATGTTCAACAGCCGGGGCCCGAAGCAGACAACGGAAGCCGCCATGCTCATTGCGGTGCAGAACGTCGAGGCCGACCTTCGAGCGGGATTCACGGCTGCCCGCGACATGAGCTCGCACGGCAATGGCTACGCCGACGTCGAGATGCGCGACGCAATCAATCAGGGCCGGCTCGACGGTCCGCGATTTCAGGTTTCCACGAGGGGCATTGCGTGGGGCGAGGGGCCGGCTTCGGGTCCCGAGAATCCGCTGGAGAGGCAGGTCATCCGCTCGGTTGAGGAAGCTCGTGCTGCGGTTCGTGAACAGATCGAGCGGGGAGCCGACTGGATCAAGTTGTTCCCCGGCGGTGCATACTCGTTCACGCCGACGGGTCAGGTGAACTACATCACAACCTACCCGATGCCTGTGCTGCAGGCGCTCATCGACGAGACGCATCGCCTTGGGCACAAGGCGGGATGCCACGTCTTCGGTGGCGATGGCCTGAAGAATGCCATTCTCGCTGGTTGCGACACCATTGAGCACGCCTACGGCCTGACCCAGGACCAGGCCGACGTGATGGTGGCCAGGAAGCTCTTCTACGATCCGACGCTCGTCCGGTACATCGAGCCCTACATGGACGACAACGACGCGAAGAACACCGGCGGCAAGTACCGGATCGTTCCGATTTTCGAGAAGGCCGTGTCAATGGCGGTCGCGACCGCGGGCCTGAAGATCATGATCGGCAGCGGCGCCGACGGATCGACTTACGTCCACGGCACCCAGGCGCTCGATCTGGAGGCGATGGTGAAGCGCGCCGGCATGTCCCCCGCCAGAGCCATCCAGTCCGCGACCGTCATCAATGCCGAAGCCATCGGCTGGCCGGATCGGATCGGTTCGATCGCCGTGGGCAAGTACGCGGATCTGATCGCGGTGTCCGGTGATCCGCTGGCTGATGTCGCCGAGCTGCAGCGCGTGAAGTTCGTGATGAAGGGCGGAAAGATCGTCAAGGACGAGCTGGGCCGCTCGGGGACCTATTCCACGAATTGACTCAGGCTGAAGTCGACGCTCCCCGCATCCGACACGGCTACGTCCCGCGTTTGCTCGCGATAGCCCGCCTTGCTCGCCTTCATGGTGAGGCGGCCGCCTCCCGATCCGTCCATCCCGGAAACCTCCACCTTGTAGTGGCCGTTCTCGTCCGTGACCACGTAGTGCCCCTGGCTGGGCGATGGGTCACCGGAGCTTGCCCAGATAACTGTGCAGCCGGGGAGTGCGTGATGCGAGGAGGCGTCGGTCACGACGCCGCTGACGTAGAAGAACGTGATGGTGGAAGGCGCGGTCACCACTCCAGGCATGGTCGTGATGAACAATGTGAAACCGCCGCCACAGCCGGGGAGCGCAGCGACGAGAGCCACGACGATCAGGCGTTTCACTGGGGGCCTCCTGCCTGACGACGAGCAAGCTGTGGTTCGTAACACTAGCAAGCGCTCTCGGCGCGGTGCAAGGGTTGTCGCGTTCTGTACGCGGTCTGTCAGACACGAGTGACCTATACTGATCGCTCTCCGAGGAGGTCGACGAATGAAAGTCCGTTGGGCTGCGCCAATCGCTGCGCTGATTCTGATGAGCGTTGGATCCTTGACCGGATCCGGCCAGCAGAAAGTGCCGTTTGAAGGTGGCATACCGGTGGCGCCGCACGGTCTCGCCGGCAGGCCGTTACCCGACAAGCCGGTGGTCTTCGACACGGCGGAAGGCCAGCGGATTCGCGTTGTCGTGCACACCAGGGGGCTCGAGTATCCGTGGGCGCTCGCGTTTCTGCCCGATGGCTCGATGCTCGTGACCGAGCGTCCCGGCCGCCTGCGCATCGTCCGCAACGGTGCGCTGGACCCGCAGCCGATTACAGGCGGACCATCCTCGTACTGGGCAATGGAATCTGGCCTGCCCGGTGCGGTCCACGGCTACATGGATGTGGCGATCCATCCTCAGTTCGCGACGAACCGGCTTGTGTACCTTTCCTATACGAAGCCGATCGACGACAAGACGCGGACGGTGGCCGTTGCTCGCGGGCGTTTCGACGGCCGCGCGTTGACTGACGTCAAGGATGTCTGGGTGGCGGACCAGGCCGGCACCTCGCGCATCGCGTTCGGCACCGACGGCATGCTGTACATCACCACCACCGGCAACGACCCGCAGGATCCCAACACGTTGGGCGGCAAGGTTCTCCGGCTGAAGGACGATGGGAGTGTGCCGAACGACAATCCGTTCGTCGGGAAACCAAACCACAAGCCGGAGGTGTACACGCTCGGCCACCGCAGCTCGCTCGGCCTCGCGGTGCATCCAGGAACGGGTGAGATGTGGCTGAACGAAAACGGCCCGAACGGCGGCGACGAAATCAATATCCTCAAACCGGGCCGCAATTATGGCTGGCCGATTGTCAGCTACGGGCGCGCGTATCCCGGTCCCTGGCAGTCCGAGCGGCCCGGGCACGCAGGGTTCGAACCGCCGATCGTGTACTGGATGCCGTCGATTGCCGTCTCTGGGATGGCTTTCTACACGGGCAACAAGTTTCCTCAGTGGAAGGGCGACGTCTTTGTTGGCTCGCTTCGGACGGGCGAGATCCCGGGAACGGGGCATCTCGAGCGCATCCTCTTCAACGAAAAGATGGAGGAGCTGCGCCGTGAATCGCTGCTCGTCGAGCTGCGCCAGCGGATTCGCGACGTGCGGCAGGGACCGGACGAGCTGTTGTATCTGCTGACTGACGCGAAGGATGGTGGGGTGTTGCGAATCGAGCCGGCGCCCTAGTCGCTACGATGGCCGGATGCCGTGGTCATCCCGGAGATGCCGCTCGAACATTTCGACGACCGTCTGAATGTACTGTCGCAGCTCACCATCGGCTTTCCTGGATGCAGCAGCGAAATCGCGCACGCTGTCCGCGACCAATCCGACCACGCCCGTCAGACTGAGCAATCCCTCGGTAAGCCGCTCGGTCTTGGTCGAGATCCGATCGACTGTGGCTTCGGTCTTCGCCAAATCTGCTGCGAACTGAGCCTGCTGATCGAGCAGAAACTGCATCATCCGCTGAATCTCTTCCGGCGACTTCGGCTGGAAATCCAATAGAACACCCCCGATTCGCACCTGCGACGCCATTATGCCATCGTCCCTGCGACGACGAACCAGCAAGCGGCAGGCCATTCAGCGGTCTCTTATAATCGACGGCGGATGGCGCTGACGAGCGGCTCGCGTCTCGGTCCCTATGAAATCCTGTCGCCGCTCGGGAGCGGCGGAATGGGCGAGGTGTGGAAGGCGCGTGACACGCGGCTCGATCGTTTCGTTGCCATCAAGCAGGTCGCCCCTCGATCGCTCGAACGGTTCGAAACCGAAGCGCGCGCGATCGCGGCTTTGAACCATCCGCACATCTGCCAGATCTACGATGTCGGACCCGATTACCTTGGTTCTCGAATACGTGGCCGGGGCACCCCCGCACGGTCCGATGTCGCCCGATCAAGCCGTGCGCCTGGCCCATCCAGGTGGCGAGGGCGCTCGAAGCGGCGCACGCGCGCGGCATCCTCCATCGCGATTTGAAGCCGGCCAACATCCTGATCGCTAACTCCGACTGGGGACGTCAAGCTCCTCGATTTCGGTCTCGCCAAAACAATCAGGCAGCGACGACGTGACACGGACCAGCGACGGCACCGTCATCGGCACGGTCGCGTACATGGCGCCCGAGCAGGCGGAAGGCCAGCCGGTGGACGCACGCACCGACATCTTCAGCTTCGGGGCCGTGCTCTACGAATTGCTGTCGGGTCGGCGTGCGTTCGAGGGGACGTCGACGGCCGACGTGCTCAGTGCCATTTTGCGCGACGAACCGCGGCCGCTCGACACGACGCCGACGCTGGCGAGACATCGTGGCGGATGCCTCGCCAAGCGTCCCGGCGATCGATTCGCAACATGGCAGAGGTGAGATCGGCGTTGAGCAGGCGTCGAATGCTCGCGTCGACCGTCCAGAGGGGCCGTCGATTGCGGTGCTTCCCTTTGCGAACATGAGCGCGGACCCGGACCACGAGTACTTCAGTGACGGATTCGCTGAGGAGATCATCAATGCGCTCGCGAATGTCCCCGGTCTGAAGGTGACGGCGCGTACGTCTGCGTTTGCCTTTCGCGGCAAAGAGCAGGACCTCGCGGACAGATCGCCGAGGTGCTCGGAGTGCGCACGATCCTCGAAGGCAGCGTCCGACGGGCTGGCAGTCGCATTCGAGTCACGGCTCAGCTGATCAACGCCGAAGACGGGAATCACCTGTGGTCTGAGCGCTACGACCGGGAGCTCACAGACGTCTTCGCGATTCAGGACGACATTGCCACGCCATCGCCGGCGCGCTTCAAGGTGAAGCTCAGCACAGCAGCCGGTCTGCGTCACACACGCCCGGTTGGCGGCGTACGAGGCGTACTTGAAGGGGCGGCATCAGCTGGAGCTGGTCACGCCGATTCCTTGGCCAGGAGCCTGGAAAGCCTCGAACAGGCGATTGCAATCTGAATCCGGCGTATGTCGCGGCGCATGTGGAGCTCGGTTCGTGTTACCGCAGCCTCGTGACGGAGGGTGAGGCCTGCTCGAGGGGTGATGGCCATCGTGCGCTGATGCGCGGTGCGAGCGTTGGCCCTCGACCCGATCGACACCGACGCTTTAGCGAGTCTTGGTGATCGCGTTGTCCCTCGACTATGACTGGGTCGATGCGCCAGGAAGTTCCGAACTGCGTTCGCCCTTGGACCGATTTCGTACGGCGCGCCACTTTTACGGCTTGTATCTGGCGTTCTCGGTCGGAAGGGGGACGTGGTCGACGTGCTCGATCTGGCGCTTCAAGATGATCCATTGAACCACGCTTTCAAGGCGGGAGAGGCATGTACTGGCTTGGAACGGGAAGAACCGCCGAAGGCGAGGCCTCCCTCCGACAGGTCCTGGAGCTCGACGCGAGGTTCTGGATAGCCGACATTTGGATCGGCGCTCTGCGCGTCTCGGAAGGATTGATGGCCGAGGCGCTGGCATTCACCGAGAAGGGATACGCCCTCGCGCCCGGGAACTTCTTCGCGATCGGGCAGCTCGCTGGCATTCTGACTCGAATCGGCGACGCAGAACGGGCGAACGCGCTTATGGCGCAGCTCGGCGACGAGTCGGCGTTTGGCGCGCCGAGGATTCGTCGCGTACTACCTCGTGCTCTCTGATATCGACAAGGCCGCCGACTGGTTCGAGAAAGTCATCGAGCAACGCGACACCCGAGCACCATGGATACAGCCTCACATGTTCGGCGCGGCGCTGAGGTCGAGTCCCCGGTGGCCGAAGCTGGCCAGCATGATGAATCTGCCGACGAACTGAGAACGGGCAGAATCTGCTTCGCTGAGCCTGAGCGCGGCGGCGACGGACCGTACAAGGTTCTGCGCGTGGCATCCGCGCTCGTGGGCCACTACGCCGCGCGATGCCGGCTCATGCGAGCGGGAAATCGTTCGCGGGCGGAGGAAGTGCTGCGGGATTTGCGCGACTCGCCAAACAGACACGGCGTGCCGATGGGCATGATTCAGTTCCACATCGATTCGCGTGAGCTCGATGGTGTGATGGACTGGTTCGACAAGGCCGTCGAACAGCGGGAGCCTCTCGCGGTTGTTTATACGTGCTGTCCGTACCTCGATTCGCTCCGTTCCAGCCCCCGCTGGAAGGCACTGCTCAAGACGATGAACCTGCCGGAAAAGTCGGGGAGAATGTAGCGCTTTGCGCTTGGGTCTCCGGCTGTCTTCGGATCGGGCCTGCCAAATCTCGCTGAGTCAATCGCGGCGTTCGGTTCGTAGCTCGTCAGCGTCCAGTCGTCGCGCTCGCTCACCCACGCATAGCTGAACTTGAACGGCATCTGGACCCCGGCAACCGGCCGGTAGTCCGAATAGTCGACCTGCGTGGCAATCCGGCCCACCATCGTCTTTGAGTACCGGATGTAGCGTTTCAACAGACCTGTCTTCTTGTCGAAGTACAGCGTGCCAATCATGCCGGCTGGGGTGTTGCCCTGAACGACGTCGACTTCCGTGTCTTCAACCGTGGTCGGATAGCTGACGCGCCAGTTGGTGAAGAAGCTCCGGATCTTCCAGGGGAACATCATCGCGGCGTCGAACCGGGCTCCTTCGAGCAGCGTACTATTCAGCTGGTACTGCGGTGTGATGGTGAGCGGGATCTGCCACCAGGCCGTGGTGCCGTCAAACGCCCTCACGACGTCCCCCTCTTTCTGGTGGACGTATGTCGCAGCCTGCCCGGTGGCCTTCGCGTAGATTTCGGCCGGGTTGGCCTCGACTTCACCGAACAGGGTGCTGTTGCCTTTGACGGCGTAACTCGTGAGCGCGTCCGTGGCCGCCTGACCGCCCAGTGCCTGAACGTATCGGGCAAAGACCTGATCGAGCGTGGGCCCGCCGGAAGTCGCCCGAGGCAGGATGTCCGGCGGAACGGGGTTCGACTCGCCATATGCGAAATCGAGCGGCGTCGTCACGCCCGGCGAAAGCTGGCCGCGGTGACAGGTCCAGCACGTGACCACGGGGCGCCCGCCGAAGTTGGTGTCGTTGATGGTCTGCACCATCTTGATCATGTTGCGGGCGACTTTCTTCCGGGGGGGATCGTCTTCCCATTTCGGATTGGACGTGCCGGCTCCCGTGTGGCAGTTGCCGCAACAGAGGCTCAACGATGTCGTGAACACGCCCATGGTGCCCATGAACTCGTCCACGGGAATGCCCTTGAGCACCTGGATGTTCTTGAAGACGTTCTCGGACAGTTCGTTGGTGTAGCCCTTGACTGTTCCGACCTGTGAGGCCTGCGCGGCCGCCGGCGCGAAGGCGGCTTTCATGGTAATCGGCACGGCGTCGCCAGGCTTGAACGTCTCGGTTGGCGGCGCAGGACGAACAACCGAAGCCAGGAGGGCCTGCACCAGCGGCCTTGGTCCGCTCACCGCGAGCCCCACCGCGACGACCCACGCAATCGTCAATGCGGCCACCACCACTCGCTTCGACGACAACTTCATTGCACTCTCCCTGTTCGTGTCACGCTGGCGCGGAGTATACAGGCCCGCCGCCGACCGCTTCAACCGTGAAGCATGAACTAGCGTCCGCGCGGGACCGGCCTGGCGAACCGCGCCGCGTCGATCTGAACGTTCGGCTGCGCCTCGGTCATCGTGAACTCGTCACGGCCGCCCACCCAGCCGAACGTCCACTTGAAGGGCAGCTTGACACCGTTGACGTCGCGGTAGTCGGAGTAGTCGATCTGCGTCGGGACGCGGCCGACGGCCGAGTTCGCGTAGCGAATCATTCGAACGAGCAGTCCCGATTGTTTGTCGAAATAGAAGGTGGCAATCAGACCCGCCGCGCCGGTGCCCTGGACGACATCAACTTCTTTGTCGTCAATCGTGCTGGGGTAGCTTACGCGCCAGTTCGTCAGTGCATCCTTGATTCGCCCCGGGAATGACAGCTGCGCGTCGAGCTTCGCGCCTTCGAGCGCGCCGGCGGTCAACGGGTACTGTTCAACGACGGTCAGCGGCAACTGAACGTAGGCGTTCTGACCATCGTACGTTCGCGCCAGGTCGCCTTCCCGCTGGTGCACGACCACCGCCAGTTGATTCGGCTTCGCATAGAGCTCGAAAGGACTCCCCGTGCGAACCTCGCCGTACCCGATGGCGGTACCTTTGCCGACCCAGCCGGTCAGGCTCGCGACCTTTGCGGCACCGCCGACAGCCTGGATGTACCTGGCGAAGAGTTCATCGACGGTCGGTACGCCTGAAGCTGCCCGAGCAAGGACATCGCCAGGCTCGATAATCGGTGCGCTGTAGATCGCGTCGATGGTCGGCGTCACCAGCGGACGCAGGCTGCCGCGATGGCACGTCCAGCATGTCACCACCTGACGCCCGTTGAAGTTGTCGCGGTTGATGGCATTCACCATGTCCACCATCCGACGCGCGATGCGCTTCCTCGGCGGGTCGTCCTCCCACTTGGGATTGGTGGTTCCGGCGCCGGTGTGGCAATCACCGCAGCACACGCTCAGCGCGGCCGAGAAGAGACCCATCGTCCCCATGAACTCGTCCACGGGAATGCCCTTGAGCGCGGTGACGTTCTTGAACGCCGCTTCGCTCATCTGCTGACCCGGCGCCGGAGCGGCCTGGGATGTGTTCGAGCTGCTGGCCGCGAGCACAGCACCGATCAGCCAGATCATCACCATTCCGGCGACCGCTACGCTCGACGCGCGTTTCATGGTTCTCTCCCTCTTGCCTAACTTCAGAAGTGGCGGCTAACCGGCGGAGTGTACAGGCCGGCCTTTCACCAGGTCAACCGCAGGCCGGCGCTCGTGGAGCCGCTCCGGTGCAGGCCCTGAGCGCGACAGAGCAGTTCGCCTTCTTCATGCGAACATTGGCGCCTCCAAGACCTTCGCCGGACATGCCAGGGGGCGGACCGTCGATCTCAAACGGCCGTCGAGTTTTCGGCAGCGTCGGGTGCGCACTGTGCCATACGCCGTCGTTCAATACCGGCGGCGGCGCCGCCATCGCGGCGCTGCGCAACCAGGACGTGAACCTCTTTTCGGATCTGCTGACCCACGACATGGGCGTGAGGCTGGCGGACGGCGTCAGTCAGGGTCAGGCCGGTCCCAGCGAATTCCGGACGGCGCCTCTCTGGGGGCTCGGCCAGCGGCTGTTCTTTCTGCACGACGGGCGCACCTCGGATCTGGTGGAAGCCATCCGGGCGCACCAAAGCCAGGGATCGGAGGCCAACGTCGTGATCGGCAACTTCAATGCGCTTGGCGAAAACCAGAAGCAGGACTTGCTCAACTTTCTCCGGTCGCTCTAGCGCACGCGAAATCCCGTCAGGGGCGCGAGGAGTCCCACCGCGGCGACGACACCCACGACCGCGATTGCCCACGCCGTGCGGCGAGCCGGGCCATCGCCCACGATTGGAACAAGCGTCCAGCGTCCTGCGCACGCGAGGTGAAAAAAGAGCGCCAGAACCGAGAGGAAATAGTAGGGGAGCAGCTGTGCCGAACCCGCGGACGTCAGCAGGCCGCCGCGACCGCCTGTCGCCCACTCGAATGTCGTGTCGGCATCCTGCATGCCCCGTCCGAACACAAACACGGCGTTCAGGTGCGAGAAGAAGAACATGCTGAGGTAGGCGCCAGAGATGAATTGCAGGGCGCGAAGCGGCGTGAACCGGAACCCGCGAGCCTTCCATACCAGCGCCGCCCCGCTGATCACCTGGGTGATCGCAGCCGCAAGCAGCAGCGCCTCGACGATCGGCTGGCGATAGGCCAGCCGAAGGGTGTTCTGCACCCGAACGTGGGCATCGAGACTCTGTATCGCCATCAGGTGATTTGCCACGTGCGCCAGCAAGAACAGGAGAAGGGGCACGGCGGCCACCTGGTGGATCCGTCTCAGCGTCGCACTCTGGCGCGCCTTTGACGGCGCCGCCAACCGGCTGAGCAGGGCGACCACGACCATCAAGCCGAACCAGACGTACGTGCGGAAACTCAGCCAACCGATGAAAGACAACGCGACGCCGAAAATCGCAAAGAAGGGTGGCGTGACGGTGGCGGCGACGGCCTCAATCGCGTTTGGGGTTCCGCTGGCAGGCACCACGCTCACGCGTCGGAGAGAAAGCCACGCGACCGCAGGCCCGGTCAGCGACCAGGCGAACGCCAGCACCGCGAACACGATCGATCGCTTCCAGCCCTCTGCCAGCAGCCATGGGACGAAGGCGTAGGAGGTCATCGCCGACCAGAGGAGGATCCGGAGCGTCACGCGAGCGACTTGACGCGGCCGCCGGCAGACTCCAGTGCCTGATCCAGCCGATCGATCGGCACCGTGCGGGCCTGCTCGACGCCCACCAGGATCCGTCCGTTCGAGACCTCGGGATCGTACAGGCGCGGCCTCCGACGTAATAGATCTGCGGTGACGAGAAGGGTGATGACTGTCGTGACGACGGCGCCCAACATCGTGAGCTCGAACATCACGATCAGGTTCGGCCAGGTCGAGACGATGGGCATGCCTCCCGTCACGATCGGCCAGGCCCGTTGAGTCGCTGACGTCAGCAGGTATCCAGCGCTCAGGCCGATCGCACCGCCCAACCCGGCCAGCTGGAAGATCCAGGTTGGTTTGTCACGATGGCTGAACTCGTACTCTTCGTGCGGCTCAGCGGAGATGACGGTGATGTCTCCGTCCGCGACGCCTGCGCGCCGCAGGTTGTTGACCGCAGTCTGTGCGGAGTCCGGAGTGCCAAACAATGCGTAGCGCGCGCCCACTACTCATGGCTGCGTCCTCCAGAGCCCCTGTGCCTCCTCGGCTTCCTGCACGGTCGCCTCGTGAGGCGCGTGCGCGCCAACCTTCAGCTCCCAGATCGAAATGATCGGCACGAGCTTGGCGAAAAGCACGTACATCAGCGCCATTGCGGCGAACGTCGAGATCGTGATCATGATCTCAACCGGCCGCGGACGGTAGGTCCCCCAGCTGTAGGGCAAGTACTTGTGCGACAAGGAAGGGACGATGATGAGGAAGCGTTCGAGCCACATGCCGACGAGTACGGTGCACGAGGCGATCACACAGCCGGTAATCGTCCGCAGCCTACGCAGCGACAGAATCGGCAATGGAATCACGAAGTTGCACACCACCATCGTCCAGTAGAGCGGTGCGAACGCCCCGCGCTGCGTCGCCCAGAAGACGGCCATCTCGGACGGTTCGTTGCCGTAATAGGTGGTGAGCCGCTCGGCGAATACGAAGTAGCCCCACAGCAGGCTCATCATCAGCAGCAGCTTGCCGAGATTTTCGAAGTGGACGGGGTGCAGGAATTCCTCGAGGTGCAAAAACCTTCGAAGGAGCGCCATAGAGATGATGAGCGCGGCGATGCCGCTGAAGATGGCACCCGCGACGAAGTAGGGGCCGAAGATGGTGGAATGCCACATGGGCACCGGGGCCATGGAAAAGTCGAACGACACGATCGTGTGCACCGAGACCGCGACCGGGATGATGGCAATCGCCATGATCTGCATGGCCGACTCGAGGCGGTGCCATTGGCGAGTCGTTCCGCGCCAGCCGAGCGCCAGAGATCCGTAGATTCTGTGTCGCCATCCCGTCGTTCGATCGCGCACGAGCGCGAAATCTGGGATCAGCGGTAGCGCGAGGAAGAGGAGACTACCGGTCAGATACGTGGTGATGGCGAAGAAATCCCACACCAGCGGCGAGCGGAAGTTGGGCCAGATCCCCCGCCGATTGGGATAGGGAACCAACCAGAAGAAGAGCCACGGCCGGCCGAGGTGAATGATCGGAAACAGGGCGCCGATCATCAGCGCGAACACCGTGATGGCTTCGGCGCACCGCGTGACCGGCCGGCGCCATCGGGCGTTGACGAGCCTGAGAATCGCCGAGATCAGCGTGCCCGCGTGGCTGATGCCGATCCAGAAGACGAAATTGGTGACGTAGAAGCCCCAGAACACCGGCCAGCGGATGCCGCTCAGGCCGAACCCACGGTACATCTGGTAGCCCCAGGCGCCGAGACCGGCGGCAACCATAGCCGCGAGCACCGCGACGAGCGCGTAGAAGCGCCACGATGTCTTGAGCATCGGGCGGAGGATCGCGCCGCTGATGTCCGGCCCTGACGTGGTTTTGTTCATGCCTGGGACTGGCGCTGAAGATACGTGATGTTCGGTTGCGTGCCTAGCTCTTCGAGGAGCTTTGCCCCACGCGACGAGCGGGACAGCCTTGACACCTCGCTTTCCGAATCGTTGAGGTCACCAAAAACGAGCGCAGTGGCCGGGCACGATTGCGCGCACGCCGGCTTCAAGTCGCCGTCCTTGATCGGCTTGTCGTCGGCCTTTGCCTGTGTCTTGGCTGCGCTGATGCGCTGGACGCAAAACGTGCACTTTTCCATGACCCCGACTTCACGAATCGAGACGTCAGGATTGAGCTGGAGGTTGAGCGGCTTGTCCCAGGTCGGATTGAAGAAGTTGAAGAACCGCACGTTGTACGGACAGGCATTCGCGCAGTACCGCGTGCCGATACACCGGTTGTAGACCTGGGCATTCAGGCCTTCTTCGGTGTGGTGGCTCGCGTAGGTGGGGCAAACGGGCTCGCACGGCGCCGCATTGCACTGCTGGCAGAGGACCGGCCGGAACTTCAGGCGCGCCTCGGGGAATTCACCCTCCCAGTACCGCTCCACGCGAATCCAGTGCATCGCGCGCCCTCTCGCGGCTTGATCCGGCCCCACCGTCGCGATGTTGTTCTCAGCCCGGCAAGCCGTGACGCAGGCCTCGCAGCCCGTGCAGCGATCGAGATCGACGACCATGCCCCATCGATGTGCCATTAATGTCCTTCTTCACTTTTGTCGCGGGGCCCCACCCCCGCGACCTGTGCCTTCGCAGCCCCTCGGCTGCTCGGCCTTGTTCCGCCCGACGTTCCGCGTTCAGCGCGGGAAGGGCGGGTTCTCGGCACCGTCGCCCGCGAACAGAATCAACTCTCCCTGTCCTGGACCAATCCTCGAAATCTGAACGCGCGTGGCGGCCCATGCCAGTGCGCCGGTTGTCGGCTCCGTCAGAGGCGCCAGGAGTCGAACCGCATTCTGGCCTCTGCCGCTCGCATATCGCGTAAAGGTGTCGTGTCCCTGCCCGACCGGCATGCCAATCGCGTCAGGCGCGATGCCCGGCGAGAGGAGCGCGGGGGCGCGAAGGCTTCCGTGTTGCGACCGAATCTCCACGATGTCGCCCTGGGCAACCTGCAGTCGGCGCGCGGTCTGGGGGTTGATTTCGACCCAGCTGCTCCACATGGCCGTTGAAATCGCGTCGGGCATCTCTTGTAGCCACGGCAGGTGTGCCAGACTGCCGTCGAGAAATGCTTGAGACGCGTAGGGAAGAAAGTGGAACGGGTAGTCGCCGGCTGTGCCGTCAAACCGGGGCTCCTCGTCGCGGATGACAGATGCGGTGGCCGGTGCGGCCGGCGTTGCCGTTGAGCGCACGGCGCCCCACCATCCACCCTGTTTCTGGGCCGTGGCCCATCGCTCGTCAGCCGAATCAGAGGCCGGCAACGCCTCAATCGCCACTTTCAGCATGTCGTCGAATGTCTGCCACGGGAGCGGTGGTGAGATCGGTGTTGCGAGCCGGCGGCTGACGTCCAGCAGCACGTCGGGAGTTGCGCGTGTCTGATGCAGCGGCCGCATGACCGGGGCCGCCACGGTCTCAACCATCACCGACGCGCCCGACTCCGGATGACCTTCAACCCACGATTCGAGGTACGAGTGATCGGGCAGGATCAAATCGGCGAGCGCGCTGGTTTCGTCGATGAAGCTGCCGAAGCTTGCGATGAAAGGGATCTTGAGCAGCGCCTCGCGAACCTTCCAGCCGGGTGGCGTGCCGTACACGGGATTGGCCTCGTCCAGCAATAGGACCTGGATTGGTGGCCGGTCCACGCGAAGCAGGTCCGCAGCCACCTGTTCGACCCGGCGTGGCTGCTCCCGGCCAGTGCGGCTCGGTCCCGCGAGCGCACGCTGCGGCATGAACATCACGCCGCCGGGTTCGCCGACGCTACCGAGAAGGGCATTGAGCGCGTTGACGGCCACCGCGTGGAACAGGCCATTGGTCTGGGCGAGCGCAGGCCCGCCGACCATGGCCACAGCCGGCCGCTGGTCCGCCATCTCGCGCGCGAGCCGTTCGATACGTGTTGCTGGGACGCCAGTTCGACGCTCGACTGCCGCGGGTGCGTAGTCGGGCAGCTTCGCGGCCCACGTCTCGATGAGTGTGCCCGCGCGACCGGCCGACCCGGCCTGCCGAAGGTCCGCGTTCAGCATCACGTGGGCGAGGCCGAGCGCGAGCACGCCCTCGGTTCCTGGTCGTATGGCCAGCCACTCGTCGGCGTTCGCCCCGGTCTGCGACATGCGCGTTTCGACCTGCACGAACTTCCCGCGCGTGCCGGGACGACCCTGACGCATCTGGCCGTAGCCGGCATTCTGCGCTACGGGTGAATTCCAGGTGCCGAGAAAATCGGCGCCGAACCCGATGACGTACCGGGCGCGAGCGAGATCGAAGGTGGGCAGCTGCTCGCGACCAAAACTGAGCAAGTTCGCCCGGCGGAGGACGTCATCGCTGAACAGCTCGAAGTGCACCACAGGTGGCGCCCCGAATCGCGCGAGGAACAGCGACACGAGCTCGTCCCGCTGGCTTTGACCAGGACGCTTCAGAAACGCGAGCGAACGCTGATCGTTCGCAGAGACGAGGCCGTCGAGGCGGGCGACCAGCTCGGCGATCGCCTCGTCCCACGAAACGGCGACGAACTGCGCGGATCCGCGCGCCCCATTGCGCTTCATCGGCGACGTCAGACGGTCCGGGTGATAGGTCAGTTGAATCGCCGCCTGACCCCGCGCGCACAGCTTGCCCTGACTGATGGGATGTGCCGGGTTGCCCTCGAGTTTCTTCGCCAGCCCCATCCGGATGAGGCCCGTCTGGCCGTTGCGGATGACTTCGGCGTCGCCTTCCATGACGCGCACGAGCGTGCCGCAGCCTGCCGGGCACAACGGGCACAGACTCGGCTTCCACTCGGCGACCCCGGGCACGTGTTCCTCGTCGGGGATGAAGCGAATGAACTGGTGCTCCGGATGACCGCAGCTGGCCAGCGTGGCGCTGGTCCCCGTCACCGCAGTCACCTTGATGAAGTTTCGGCGATCCATGGCTCAGAAATGACAGGTCAGGCAGTCGTTCGACGCATGCCTGGCCGTGTGGCAATCCACGCAGAACCCCATCTTCAGGTCAACGTTCCGCTGCGCGACCGTCTGTCCCGCCACGTTGCCGTGACACGTCGTACACTCCACTTTGGCACGAATGTGCGGAGCGTGGTTGAACCTGACATGCGATTCGTTGGGGTAGCCGTACACCCGCTGCCACGGCAGGTCGATGCCGCGTTTGCTGTAGTCCGCCACCGTCTTGATGAGCGGTCGATCGGTCGCGATCGACTCGTGGCAGATCATGCAGGTCTTCACGCTGGGAAGTCCCGCAATCGGTCCCTTCTCCACGCTGTCGTGGCAGTAGTCGGTGCACTTGAGCTTCTTTTCGACGTGCGTCTTGTGCGGGAATTCGATCGGTTGCACCGGGGTTGGTCGGATCCCGAGAAAATCCGCGACTGCGGATCCAACCGTTGCGTGCGCCGGTGTGAAGACGGGTGACAGTGGTGGAGATTCAGCCCTGCAGCCCGTGACACAGGCAGCCAGGCAGAGCGCCAGCCGGACGCGTGTCCTCACCAGGGGAGCTCTACTTCGGCTTCCCCTGAGGGCCGATGCTGCGCAGGTAGTTGATCAGGTTCCAGATGTCCTGTGGCATCAGCTTGGAATTGTAGGCCTTCATGTCGAACTTCGGGCCGACGCCGTTCGTGATGGTGGCGAAGATGTCAGCATCGGTCGAGCCGTGGTCCCATTTCGCATCCGTCAAGTCTGGAGGATGCGTGCCTTCCGGAGCTTGCGGCCCGTTGCCCTTGGCATCATCTCCATGGCAGAAGCGACAGTACTTCTGGAATGAGGCCTTGCCGGCCGCGATCGAGTCGGCCGTGGCTGGGACCGGGTTCTTGCCAGCTGGGGCCGGTTTCTTGGCTGCCGGCTGCGCGTGCGCCGCCGTGGCTCCGGGGCCCAGGAAAGCCAGAGCAAGGGCGGCCATTGTGAAGACGAGAATGCGACGCATGTAATCGGTGCCCCCGGCGATGGAATGATGAAATATTCTAGCAATACGGTATACCAGGGCAAATCGCTTACGTGAACAGCCCGTGCTGGACAATGTCGGACTGGAGTGATACCGAATCGATCTGCGAAGGCCCGCTCTCCGTGGGCGACATGTTGGAGGGCCGATGAAACGCAAGGATCGCGACACGTACGTGATGTCGACTGGTCGGGAAATTCGCGCGAGCCATGGGATCGTCGGCATCGCCCGCGGCTTCGGCGGGCGGAGCGACGAGACATTCGCGACGTTCGAAATCGCCGGCGGCTACGATTCGCATCTCGAGGCGATGAAGGACGGCGACTCGGCGGCCAATCCGGCGACCCGCTTCACGCCAGCCGAGCGGGTTGAACTTGCGGACTTCATGGTCGCGCAGTGGCAAGACTTGAAGCGACATGCGGCCGCAGCCATTGGTCCGACCCGGCGCGTGACGTCCACGTCAATCGATCTCGACCACGGAATCGTGCACCTGAGGCTCGAGTGCGGACACGAAGCGCAGGTGCAGCTGGCCGATCCCGTCCTCGCCGTGACCGAAGCCTACGCACTGCCGAAGGTCGGCGACGACGTGGCGTGCCCGGAGTGTGGAGGCGGCAAAGTGGAAAGTGGAAAGTGGAAAGTGGGGAAGTAAGTGGAAAAGTGTACGGCTTGCGTCACGCTACGCGGCGAAGAAGAACAGCTCGTCGAGGCGCAGCGTGAAATCACTCAGTAACGGTGTTGCGAGTATGTCGTGCGCCTCGTGAGTCAACTCAGCAGCCCGAGCGAAAGCGCCGTTTGTTTGGCGTCTGAAGACTTTGATCAATTCGAGTTCGGGATCGACCAGCCAGTACTCCCGCACGCCGCCGCGATCGAAGAGCCGCCTCTTCACCTGCTCGTCGGTCCTGCGCGTACCGGGTGACAGGACTTCGACCATGAGTGCCGGTGGCCCCTGGACGTTCTTATCCGTGATGATGCTTGCCTGATCGCCTGCAACGAACAACAAGTCGGGCTCCACCACGTCCCAACGCGTGAAAATGACATCGAAAGGCGCGAGGAAAACACGGCCGGCCTCGCGGTGCCCTCGAAGGTAGAGCGCTAACTCGAAATGGAGGCGGCCCACGAGCTCCTGGTGTCGTGTGTTGGGACTGGGCGTCACGTAGTGTTCCCCGTCGATGAGCTCATGCCGCCGCCCATCGTCCGGGAAGAGGAGGAAGTCCTCGTACGTCAGCCGAGTGTCGCGCGGAGCCGGCTGCATCGTGTCGTGCCCGTCCATGTCGGGATCATACCCTCGGGGCAGCTGATTGTGCGCTCCTGCGAAGGACGTGCCGGCGGAAATTCCCGCAAGATCCTTATCGGAAGGCGGAAGCGTTGTGAGTTCCTTCGATCGGGCCGAGGAATCTGTTTGCAGTAATTGCCCCCGCCAAGTCGAAGGTGGAGAAGTGGAAAGTGGAAGTAGGTTGAGGGTCGGGCGCGTGGGACCTGCGCTAGAATCGCCGCGCTCCCATGCACTGTCCCGCCTGCCATGGAGATGTCCCGGGGACCAGCCGCTTCTGTCCGTCGTGTGGTGCGGCGCTGGCCGGGTCCGCCGCAGGGACCTACACCGCTGAGCCTCGATCGGAACGTCCCCGATCAAGTGACTCGCTCGACCAGGCACGGTTCATTCCCGGCACCATGCTGGCCGACCGCTACCGGATCGTGGCGCTCATCGGCCGCGGCGGGATGGGTGAGGTCTACCGGGCTGACGATCTGAAGCTCGGACAGCCGGTTGCCCTCAAGTTTCTGCCGGACAACGTCGCCCACGACGCGGATCGCCTGGCACGTTTCCACCAGGAAGTGCGCATGGCGCGTCAGGTGGCGCATCCCAACGTCTGTCGCGTCTACGACATCGGCGAAGCCGACGGTCAACACTTCCTGTCGATGGAGTACGTGGACGGCGAAGACCTCGCGTCGCTCCTGCGGCGCATCGGCCGTCTGCCAGCCGACAAAGCGACCGAGCTCGCGCGACAACTCTGTGCGGGCCTGGCGTCGGCGCACGATCGCGGCGTGCTGCACCGCGACCTGAAGCCGGCGAACGTGCTCATCGACGGGCGCGGGCGCGTGCGTATCGCAGACTTCGGCCTGGCCGGCTTGTCGGAGGATCAGCGCGATCGACACGAAGTCGCCGGAACGCCCGGCTACATGGCGCCCGAGCAATATGTCGGACAGGGGACGACGACGCGGACCGATGTGTACGCGCTCGGCCTCGTGCTCTACGAGATGTTCACCGGCAAGCCGGCCTTCAGCGCGATCGAGGCCGAGCGTTTCGCACGGGCGACCGACTCCTCCCCGCGACCACCCCTTCGACGCTGATTCCCGACATCGACCCCGCCGTCGACCGCGTGATCGTCCGCTGCCTCGAGAAGAATCCTGCGCGTCGGCCTTCGTCTGCGATCGCAGTCGCGGCCGCGCTGCCTGGCGGCGACCCGCTTGCGGCAGCGCTCGCTGCTGGCGAAACGCCCTCGCCCGAAATGGTCGCCGCGGCGGGAGATGAAGGGTCGATCTCGCCGGTTGTCGGTGTCTCCTGTCTCGTCGCCGATCGCGCTTGGGCTCGTCGCCATCGTGTGGATGTCGCACAAGACGACGCTCCTCAGCTACGTGACGATGGAGAAGAGCCCCGATGCGCTGGCCGATCGGGCGCGCGACGATCGTGCGCGATCTGGGGTACACGGACCCGCCCGTTGATTTCGCGTATGGCTTCGTCGCGGACAACGACTATCTGAACTACGTCCGGGACCACGACCAGTCGCCGACCAGGTGGGAAACGTTGCGAGCCAGCAGGCCGTCGCCGCTGTTGTTTTGGTACCGCGAGAGCCCACGCCATCTGGATGCGCCGCGGACGTTCGAGGCGCAAGGCCGGGTGAGTCCGACTGATCCGCCAATGACCGTGCCGGGCATGGTGTCGGTTCTCTTGGATCCCGGCGGGGCGATTGACGGGACTGCTGGTCGTTCCGCGCCCGACGGGTGAGCGTGCCTCGCAGGCAACTGGGCCGGACTGGGCCAGGGTGTTTTCAGAAGCCGGTCTTCAATTCGACCGCTTTGCCTCCGTTGAGCCGGGGCAGACGACGCCGTTTCAGGCTGACGTGCAGGGGGCGTGGGAAGGAGCGTATCACGGAACGGCCGGACGTCAAGATTCGCGTGGTGTCAGCGGCGGCAGCCGGCAGGACGACGTATTTTGAAGTCCTCGGTCCCAGCAGCCCCGGCCAAGGCTGACGACATTGTCCCATGGCGGTGGCCGCGCGATCAACGTGACGGTGTTCGTCACGTCGATTCTCCTTGCCTCGGCGCGTCGCCTCGGGCGGGGTGCCGCTCGTCTAGCCGCCTTCATGGGCGTCACCGCGCTCGCTACGCGGTTACTAATGGTTCACGGCGTCGTCGATTTGTCGCAACGAAACAGCGATCCTGACCTTTGCGTCCACCGTGCTTCCATTTGCGTCGTGGCTGGCCCTCTTGTTGTGGATTACGTACCTCGCGATTGAGCCTCACGTCCGTCGGCTGTGGCCCGAGGCCTGGATCGGCTGGAGCCGCCTCCTCGCTGGCAGATTTCGTGATCCTCTGGTTGGACGAGACGCGATCATCGGCGTCATCACCGGGGTCGCGCTCGCGTGCCTCGCCCATCTCGCGTGGCTGGTTCCGCCGCGGTTCGGCTCGGCCAGTCTTTCCCCTATCGCTGAGCTTCCGCATGCGGCGTTGTGGGACAGGTTGTGGAGCTGGACGCTGCTCCTTGGCGGGCGCATGGTTGTCGCACAATTGATCGACGCGCTGCATCTCGGCGTGCTGAGTGGAATTACCGCGCTCCTGTTCCTCGTGGTGCTGACGGTCTTTTTGCGGCGCCGCTGGATTGCAGTTGTCCCCTTTCTTTTTCGTCGTGATGCCCGCTCTTGTGGCCTTGCCAACAGTCGGCGGATTGTCGCTCGGCTTTCAGACCCCGGCCACTGCGCCGGTCACCGTGGGTGTCTAGTCGGAGCTGTCGCAGTCGCTCTCAGTACCATGTTCGTACTGCTCCGTTTCGGCGCGCTTGCGATGATGGTGGCCTCGTTCTGTGCGATGTTTCTCAGCGTCGTGCCCTTCACCGTGGACTCGTCAGCGCCCTATTTCACGGCGTCACTCCTGATTCTCGGCAGCATCGTCGCCATCACCGCGTACGGTCTTCACACCGCTCTCGCGGGCCGGCCGCTCTTCGGGCCGGGCTTTCTGAAAGAGGAACCAGCAAAGTGAAAATTGGAAAGAACCTAGAACCCTTCAGGAGGATTCGATGAAGCTGCTGAGTGGAATGTGCGCCCTGATGTTCGTAGTCGCGCCAGCCGTATCGATGGCCGCGGATGGCAAGAGCGACGACCTGAAGAAGCCGCTGGTGATCGCCAGCCAGGGCAGCTTCTTTGTCGGGGGCGAGAAGAAGGCGCTGCCAGCCACGCCGACGCCGCTCGGCAACGGGGGAGGGGATATCACCGTCAACCAGATGTACGTGCAGTACCAGACGCCGCAGAACGCCGAGCGCCACGCGCCGGTCGTCATGGTGCACGGCTGCTGTCTGAGCAGCAAGACCTGGGAGACGACGCCCGACGGTCGCATGGGGTGGAGCGAGTATTTCGTCCGAAAGGGTCGCTCCGTGTATCTGGCCGACCAGGTGTCGCGCGCGCGTTCGGGATTTGACTCGAGCCTCATCGGTTCGGTCAAGTCTGGCGCCGCTTCCGCCGAGTCGGCTCCCTGATGTCATCGGCGCGAGCCATCAGGTTGCCTGGACCGTGTTCCGCTTCGGCCCGACCTTCGGCACGGCGTTTCCGGATGGTCAGTTCCCGGTTGAAGCCGCCGACGAGCTCTACAAGCAGATGATTCCCGACCTCAACGCGCTGCTGCCGATGCCCAACCCGACATGGACGAACATGGCCGCGCTGGCGGTCCGTCTGAAGGGCGCGGTGTTGATGGGGCACTCCGAATCGGGGCTGTTCCCCGAGCAGGCGGCATTGATCGATCCGAGCGGCGTCAAGGGAATCATCTCCATCGAGATGCCATGCACGATCAACGCGTTCGGAGCTCCGCCCCAGGAATTCTCGGCCGCGCAGATCGGCGCGCTTGCGAAAATCCCGACCCTGGTGATGTTTGGCGATCACCTTGGCGACGTGCAGGGTGGAATCGCCAACTGGGCGCAGTTCTACGAGGGTTGTCAGAAATTCGTCGGCCAGCTCAAAGCCGCCGGCGGCGACGCCGAGATGATGTACCTGCCCGCGCTCGGCATCAAGGGCAACAGCCACATGCTGATGCAGGATCGAAACAGCAACCAGCTCGCGGATCTGGTCCTCGCGTGGCTCGACAATCACGTCGACTCGAAAAAAGGGAGCCGGCTCAGTTCTTCTTCGGGATCACGCTGATCGATCCGTTGTTCTCCAGGATCGCGTTGCGGACATCCTCGACACAGGAGACGCCGGCCTGACGAAGCGCGGCGTTCAGTTCGTGGTGGGTGAGTTGTGCCCGCGCCATGACCTGTTCGAACAGCTGTCCGTTGTGAATGAGAACCTGGGGCTGTCCCTCAATCGCCCGCTCGAGTCGCTTGTTGCGGTACGTGAGGTACCCGACGCCGTAGTTCAGAATGACGAGGGTGGTTGCGGAAATGAGGCCTCCAAGAAGCGAGTTGTCGCCGCCGTTCATCGAGTTCTGGACAGCGTTCGAAAGCACGAGCAGCAGGACGAGATCGAACGGCGCGAGTTGCCCGATCTGGCGCTTTCCTGTGACTCGCAGCAGCACGATCAGGAAGATGTAGACGATGACGCCGCGGACGATGAATTCCCACCACGGGATCGCGAGGGTCCACACAGCGGTCAGTGTAACGGAAAGAAAGGTTCTGGAGGTTCTACGGGTTCAACAGGTTTGAAGGGTCGACCTTTAGAGAACCTTTAGAACATGAACCTCTAGAACCCTTGGGGTGCGTTGCAAAGGTAACGTAGTGCGGGGCTTCAGCCCCGTCGTGTCTGGCAGGCCTGAAGGCCTGCACTACATCTGCCTGAAGGCCTGCACTACATCTGCCTGAAGGCCTGCACTACATCTGCCTGAAGGCCTGCACTGCATCAGCCTAATTGTGCAACGCGCTCTTAGTCCCCCCTGGAACCTCGAGAAACCTTTTAGGGTTGGAGTCGCCGAAGAACCTGCGCTTCGAATTCCGATGCCTGCGCGCCAAGCTGGCCAAGGCTGTCTTCGAACGATTGGCCCCGACCGAGACTCTGCAGCAGGACGCCCATTCGGGGACCGAGCATACGCATCAGGACGTCCGCCGCGACCAGGCTCTCTTCGTAGGCGATGGCTGCGCTCTTCGTATCAAGGCGGTTGAAGCTTTCGCGCAGCGTGGAGAATGGGAGCACGGTCTTCGTCGACTGCACGCGCCGCTGCGCCTCGTCCGGGTCGCGGGCCTCGAAGTAGCCGGCCAGGCCTTCTTGCAGCCAGATCGGCACGCCGTGCGGCGCGAGTTGGAACACCATCGCGTGCGTCAGTTCGTGTACCAGGACACGGTCGAACTGCTCGACGTTCTGCGACCAGCCGTGAACCGGCACGCGAATCTTGCCGTCGAAGGCGCCGTTCGCCCAGGCGGGCATCCGCGTCACGTCGCGGAACTGCTGCTCGCTGTAAAGCGTGACCAGGATGCGGTTCGACGGTTGCGCGCCCAGCTTTTCCGAGATGCGCGAGTACCCGCGCTCCAGTACCGCGAGGGCGTGTTCAGCCAGCATATTTTCAGACTGACCGTCGAACGCGACCGAGAAGCGCGCTTCCCGTCGGTCTGTCAATCGACTGTTGACTGTGGCTTCCTTACGCCATTTGTCGAGACGTTCGCGCAGCAGCGGCTGCTCGCCGTTGGCGGTCTGGAGAGCGGCTTCATAGGTGCGAATAGCGGCGTCGAGGTCGCCCTCCAGGTACTGCACCTCGCCAAGCAGGACGGCGGCTTCTGTCAGCTTCGGGTTGAGGTCCAGCGCGCGCCGAAACCGCTCGGCGGCGTCGCGTTCGTGGCCGAGTAGATGGGCTGCGGCACCGGACCCGAAAATCAGCGCCGGATCCTTCGGATTGCGTTGGAGTGCCTCGGTGAATCTGGTATCGGCGGTTTCAGCATCGCCCCGCTGAAGCGCCTGCCAGGCGGCCGCGATGATGGGATCGGCCGGCGCCTGCGCCTGCGCGCCGGCGGGCGAGGCCAGCAGCAGGACGGTCAACGCACTCCTCAGACGCCATCGCATCTCATCTTGGATGCTAACACCGGCGGCGCAGGCGCCTTGCTCACTTGTTCCCGGAGGTTCGTTCTGAATGGCCTAATCCGTTGGACAATACGAAGACACGCGACCGGAGAGGTCATATGAACAGACCCTTACTGGCATTCACGATTCTCGTGCTGGCGGCCGGACCGGTCCGGGCGCAGAAGCGGGCGTTCACACTCGAGGATCTCTACCGCGTCCGCTCCGTTGGAGAAGTGCAGGTGTCTTCCGATGGGGCTCGCGCGGCCTATTCGGTGACAAGCAGCGACCTGCCGCGCGCCAAGCGGTCAAGTCAGATCTGGTTGGTTGACGTGACGACCGGCCAGACGCGACAGGTCACGCAGGGAGAAGCGGCCAGCAGCTCGCCGATGTTCTCGCCAGATGGCAAGTCGCTTGCGTTCGTGAGCGCGCGCGACGGCGAGTCGAACTTGTATCTCCTGCCCCTCGACGGAGGCGAGGCCAGGGCAATGACGCACATCTCGACTGGCGTGGCCGACCCCGTCTGGTCGCCCGACGGTCGATGGATCGCGTTTGCATCCGACGTCTATCCCGAATGTGGCGATGATGCCTGCAACAAGCGCCTCGCGGAGACGTGGCACAAGGGTCCGCTCAACGCGCATCTGGCCGACACGCTCCTCTACCGGCACTGGACGAGCTGGAAGGACGGAACGCGCACGCACATCCTGCTCGTCGAAGTCTCGTCAGGCGTTGTCCGTGACGTGACGCCTGGTGATTTCGACTCTCCGCCGTTCCAGCTCGGCGGACCGGTGCAATACGCCTTTTCTCCCGACAGCTCGGAGTTGTGCTTCGTCTCGAACCACGATCCCAGCCCTGCGACCTCGACCAACAACGACCTGTGGCTGGTCTCGCTGGGAACTCCGAACGCGCAGCCGCGAAATGTCACCGCGGACAACCTCGCGTACGACGGCAGCCCGGCGTACTCACCGGACGGGCGTTACATCGGTTTCCGCATGCAGAAGCAGCCCGGGTACGAATCCGACCTGTTTCGGCTGGCTCTGTACGACCGCCGCACCGGACGTGTCGAGGCACTGACCGAGACGTTCCGGGACTGGGTGACCGATTTCGAGTGGACCGCCGATTCCGGGGCGCTGATCTTTCAGGCCGAAGTCAAAGGTCAGACACCGCTGTATCGCATCGACCTCTCGTCGCGGCAGATCACGGAGGTTCTTGCTGACAAGACTATCGACGCCTGGCGTCTCGCGGACGGTCGCAGCCAGCTTGTCTATTCGCGACGCGGAATTGCCGAACCCTCGGAACTGTTCGTCGCGGGTGCAGGCCGCGAGGCCTCGCCACGCCGATTGACCCATCTGAACGACGACCTGGTGAAAGAGGTTGATCTGCCCTCAGTTGAGCGCATGTGGGTGGACGGCGCACTCGGCGCGAAAATCGACGTCTTCATCGTCAAGCCGCACGGCTTCGATCCCGGCCGCAAGTACCCGTTGATTCTCAACGTCCATGGGGGACCGCAGGATCAGTGGCACGACGCGTTTCGTGGAGACTTTCAGCTCTATGCGGGCGCGGGATATGTCACCGCATTTGCGAATCCGCACGGGTCGGTCGGCTACGGCCAGGATTTTACGGCGCAGATCTCGGGCGACTGGGGCGGGGCCGTCTTCGAGGACCTGATGAAGGTGACTGATGTCCTCGAAAAGCTGCCCTACGTGGACGCGAATCGCCTCGGTGCCATGGGCTGGTCGTTTGGCGGCTACATGATGAACTGGTTCGAAGGCCACACCGATCGTTTCAAGGCGATCGCATCCATGATGGGCGTCTACGACCTTCGTTCGATGCACGGCACGACCGAGGAGCTCTGGTTCCCGCAATGGGATCTCAAAGGGCGGCCCTGGGACAGCGCCTTGTACGAGAGGTTCTCACCGTCTGCCTACGTCAAGAATTTCAAGACACCCACGCTCGTCATCACCGGGGAGCGTGATTACCGCGTGCCGTACACCCAGTCGCTGCAGTTCTTTACCGATCTGCAGACGATGAAGGTGCCGTCCCGGCTGATTGTGTATGCCAATGCCGGGCACTGGCCAAGCTGGTACGAGATGGCGCTCTACTACACGGCACACTTGGAGTGGTTCCAGAAGTATCTCGGCGGCGAGCCGCCGCCGTGGACGTCGGAGCAATTTCTGCGAAACGCGGTTTTCGACAAAGAAGGGAAGCGCCTACCACTGAGGCTTGACGCCGTCCGGTAGCACGGTCCAGACCGATTCCATTTCGTGGATCAGGCCGTTTCGGATCTTGAACAGCTCGACAAGGTCCAACGTACTCGGCTTGCCGTTGGTCGGAGGTCCCCCGCAGACCTGGCCAACGCCGACGACATCCGCACACTTCGCCCTCGCGTGGCTGTTATACGAGGAAAAGACCCAGACCAGCCCACGTTCCTCGTCGATGACGGAGAATCGCCGATGATCGACGAAGTCCGTTTCCCAGATGTGAGTGTTGAACTGCTCTCGACAACCCATTTTGCCGAAGTGCGGAACCTTCTTGCCGGTCGGCGACACGAACCCGTAATCGAAGTCCGGGTTATTGACCAGGGCGACACCGTTCTCGATGCGGTGGCAATCGTCAGCAAACTTCGTGATGTCACCCTTGGGGACGCCGATCCCTTCGTAGTAGGAATTCGCGACCTTGATCATGTCATCGCGCGACGATTTCTCCGAGTCCGGCACCGGGCGCGCCCACGCCGGTCGGGAGGTTGTCAGCTTGCCCGGGGCCTTGTCGGCTTCGCCGCCGAGGCTGACGCGTGCCAGGATCGTTTCGGCCTCTGAAACCTTCTGCCCGATCACCTTCAGGCGAACCGCCATCATCGTGGACTTGTCGCCTTCTTTGAGCACGCCGATGAAGCCGGCCTGGCCGGCTTTGACGTCAGCGAAATCGATGCGGAACGTGCCCAGTCCGGTGGCGGTCTTCCACGCGCCTTCGCCCAGCTTCAGGACTTTGCTGTTCTCCGTGAACTTCACCGTAGTCGTCGCTGCGACCTTCGACGGATCGTGAGCCACCATCGCTGTCAGGTAGCGCTCCATGTGGCCGTTCAGGCAAACCCGATCACAAGCGGCCTGCTGGCCTTGCAGGTGGGCAGCGGATCCTGCCATCGCGACAGCAAGCATGAGACCGGCCGAGCGTCTAGGTATGGTCATGGTGCGTGAGTTATACACCGAATATAATCGGCTGCCCGAAAATTTGGAGGAGCGAACCATGCCGGACATGACGAGGAGACGTTTCATTGAAAGCGCTGGCCTGGCTGCAGCGACGGCACCAACGCTGATGGCGTCGACGGGTTCCGCCGCCCAAGGGCAGGAGCGCGCCGGTTCGCCGCGGGCCACCGCGCGCGCGCGCGACCTGACCGATCAGGAACTGGAAGCCATCTTTCACCGATGCTCCAACGCTGGGAAATGGGGAAAAGACGATGAGCTGGGAACGCTGAACTACATTACGCCTCAGAAGCGGATTGCGGCGGCCGGGCTAGTGAAGACCGGAGAGGTCGTGTCGGTGGCGCGTGATCTGTCCACGCGCCAGACCAAGACCAATGGCCAGCCGCTTGTCCACATGATGACCTTCAGCGACGCGAACAGCCCAAGCTGCGGCGACTACTTTACGATCGCCCCGCACGGGATGGTGGTCACCCACATGGACGCGCTCTGCCATTTTTCGTGGCACGACCAGTTGTACAACGGCCGCAAGCGCTCCGAGACGCTGACCGGCGGCGGCGCCAAATGGGGCTCAATCTACGCCCAGCGACAGGGCATCTTCACACGGGGCGTGCTGCTCGACGTCGCTGCCGCTCGAGGCGTCTCGTGGTACCAGCCCAACGAATACGTCACCGTCGCCGACTTCGAGGCCGCGGAGAAGCGCCAGCACGTCCGCGTCGAGTCCGGCGACGCCATCTTCGTCCGGACCGGCATGGAGCGCATGGAGACGGAACTGGGCGAGCAGGATATCTATCCGCGGGCCGGCCTTCATGCCGAATGCGCCGAGTGGATGCACAATCGGCAGGTGTCCGTGTACGGCGGCGATTGCATCGAGAAGCTGCCGTATCCGAGCGAAAGCTTCACTTCGGCCATCCACATGATTGTTCTGGCATCGATGGGTCTGCCGATCCTGGACTGGCCATCGTTGACGGAGCTTGCGAAGACCTGTGAGCGGCTGAACAGGTGGGATTACCTGCTGACGACCGCGCCCTGGCGCGTACCCGGCGGGACCTCCTCACCGATCAATCCGCTGTGCCTCTTCTGAGGCGGCGCGGCCCCGTCCCCGATCAGTGACGCCGCGGCACGACGCGAACCTGCACGTCGCGCGCAGGACGGGTCATGATGTACAGGCGCGCCGGAGGTATTGGTCCCGTGGCTGTGAGTTGGAATCGCTGCAGGATGTCGGCAATCGCCGCGCGCGATTCGATCAACGCGAATCGCCGGCCAATGCAGACGCGTGGGCCGAGCCCGAACGGCATGAACGCGCGTGGATCGGTATTCACCCCAAGCCATCGCTCAGGGACGAACGCGTCGGCGTTGTCCCAGAACCGCGGGTGGCGGTGCATGCCCCAGATCGAGACGACGATCGGTATCGGATCCGTCCCTCGACGATAGAGAAACGGCGCCGGCGGATACAGGCGCAGCGATTCTTTGACCACCGCCGACAAGTAGGGCAAGGCTTCCAGTTCCGTCAGGTCGGCGTCAGAGCCGTCACCCGGCGGGGGCAACTTCTTGTCGATTTCTGCGGCGAGCCGCGCCTGTACTTCAGGATGCGAGGCCAGCAGCTGGCAGGTCCAGGACAGGTGGTGCACTGAGGTCGCTCCCGCGGCCACTTCGGTGCTGAGCTCGTGGTAGACGGCGTCCTTGGACTCGAGGCGCGAGCAGAGCCGGCCCAATGCATCGTTGACCTCTCGCGGAGCCCCACCCCCGGTCGGGTTTGCGGCCTCGCATGCCCCCGGCCTGTTCACTCTTCCGTGAAGCGGAACCCGCCACTCGGCATCGTCGCCCAGACGCGAAGTCCGGCCGGTCAGTCGACGGAGGCGATCGACAAGATTGAAGGGATCCCAGATTCGCGATTCAAGGGCGCGCTCGGCCGTGGCGAAATATCGACCGTAGGCATCCGGTGTGTGCTCGCCTGTTGCATCGCCAACGGGCTGGCCTCCGGCGAAGAATCGGAGCATCACGTCGTAGACGATGCAGCGCGCTTCGTGACTGATGTTGACCAGATTGGACCAGCGAGCGAGACGCGAACGCAGAACGGCTCGCGTCGCCGCCAGGACGTCAGGCATGAGCTCGCTGGCAAACGCCGCCGCGACCGCCTGACGCCGATGGTCCCAGGCTTTGCCTTCAAGGAGGATCAGGCCGTCGCTCATGACCGGACCGAGCACGTGATGCTCCATCGCCACCTTGTGCGCATGCTCCGCCTCGGTAATGAGCAGCCGGCGGGCGACGTCAGGGTCGGCGGTCAGGCGAATGCGGAGAGGTCCGAGGCCGATGTCACTGGTCAACGACTGACTGGAGGCGATGAACCGCGCGCTGGCGGCCGCCACGTCACCTTTGCACGCGACCGCGGTCCAGAGCAGTCGACCGAGATTAGACACGTCGGACATTCATTGTTCCATAATCAGGAAACCTCACGTGCGCATCTCTGAGTGGGTCGCCTTTCTGTACTTCGTCTATCTTCTGGTGGTTGCGGCAGTCAGGACGCGCTGGCCGGGGCGGGCGCGGGCCATGGCCGCGAGCGTGGCGGCGTCGGCTGCTGCCGTGGCGCCGAGCCTGCTCCTTCCCAACACCGTCGCAATCTCATATGTCCGAGACTGGCTGCCGGTGCTCTATCTGACGCTCGGATACTGGTTGTCCGGCTGGTATTTCGTCCAACCGATGGAACACGTCGAAGCGCGGTTTCTCGCGTGGGACTGGCGTGTGCTGGGCCGCGACGGCGGTGCCCGGCTCGTTCATGCACTGCCGCGCATCGTTGTCGAAATGCTCGAACTGGCGTACGTGGCGTGCTTCGTGTTTGTTCCGAGCGGGATGCTGATTCTGGCCGTGGCGGGGCATCGGGGTGCCGCGGATCGATTCTGGACGCTGGTTCTGCTCAGTGAACTCGGCTCCTTCGCCGCGCTGCCCTGGATTCAGACGCGTCCGCCCCGCGTTCTGGAACCGGCCATCGCGATCGAGCGGCGCCCGCTGATGCTCCGGCACGTGAACCGATTCATGGTGAAAAACACGAGTATCGGCGTGAACACCTTTCCGAGTGGTCACGTGGCGGGCGCTTTGGCCACCGCGATTGCCGTGTCCGAGGTGATGCCCGCACTGGCGCCATGGCTTTTCGCCATGGCGTTCACGATTGCCGCCGCCTCAGTGCTCGGTCGCTATCACTATGTCATCGATGCCGTCGCTGGCGCTGCGCTGGCGCTGCTCGCGTGGGGATTGGTCGAGCTGCTCTGGCCGTAAGCGGTGATGTGGCAAGATGGGACTGATGCTTGCGGGCGCCCTCGTCCTGCAGATCCTCACAGCGGTCGCGCCCGTCGATCCGTTCGCGTTCTTCCGGCCCGCCGTGACCATCACCGCCGACGACCGCCGCCAGCTAGACCGCGGTGAACCCATTGCCCGCGTGCTCCCCGGAAAGGATCTGGAGGTGGCCGTGTTCGCCGCCCTGGCCGCGGATGCCGATGGCGATCGGCTCGTGGCCTGGGTCCGCCGCATCGAGGCGCTCAAGAAGAGCTCCTATGTTCTCGCCATTCAGCGATTCTCGGACCCACCGCGGATTGAAGATCTCGCCGCTGCGACCCTGGACGACGAGGATCTTTCGGAGGTTCGCGGGTGTCGGCCTGGGAGCTGTGGGCTCCAGCTGTCTGGCAGCGAGATGGTCGAGCTGCGAGACGCGGCGGCCGAAACAAGCCGTGACTGGAGACCGGCGGTTCAACAGGCATTTCGGCGGGTTGTCCTCCGCCGCGTGCAGACCTACCTTTCGAAGGGTGAGGTCGCTGCCTACGAGGACCGGGCCGAGCCGGTGTGGCCGGCGATGAGATTCGGTCAGCTGTTGGAACACTCGGGCTATTTGACTGAACATCTGCCGAAGCTTGCCGCTCACCTGCGTGGTTATCCACAGACCGCCGATCCTGACGTTGAATCCTTCTTGTACTGGTCGAAGGAGCGTCTCGCGCGCAAGGCGATCTTCAGTGTGACGCACGTCAACATCGTGCGCGGCCGCGATCCCGGTCTGCCGGATGCACTCGTCGTCGGCAAGGAAATCTTCTCGACGCATTATGTCGATGCTTCGCTGAGTCTGACGGCCATCATGCGCGGCGAACCGGGCAAGAACAACTATCTCGCCTATCTCAATCGATCCGATGTGGATGTGCTTGACGGAATGTTCGGTCGTCTGATCAAGAAGTTGCTGCAGCGTCGCTTGAAGGCTGAGGCCGTCGGCGTCCTGCACGGTCTCCGCCGGCGACTGGAAGAGACGGCCCCGCCGTCAAAGGAGACGACGAAGACGCCGTGAGACGGAGCAAGAGACGCCTGCGTGTCGCGATGCCTGCCTGGGAGATCGGCAGGGCGGACAGTGGTCTGGGCGTCAAGATCGGCGGCCTTGCGGTCGTGATGGAGGAGCTGCCGGGGGAACTCGTCAAGGCGGCAGCGCGGCAGGGTCTCGATCTGGATGTGGAAGTTCTGACTCCCTGCTTCGCCCACTACGATCGGCGCAAGCTGACCCGGCTCGACCTGCATGTGCCGGCGACGATTGACGGCCACCGTTTCGAATTCGAGGCGTACGAGCACGTCTTTCCCGATGGCCAGAAGATCGTTTACTTCTGGGATCAGTGGCAGCTTCACTGGACCGGCGCCGGCGCCATCTATCCGTCCGATCCTCAGTTGGGGCTCAAGCTCTACGCGGCGGTCAGCCAGGCCATGGCCGCGTACATCACACAACGCGGCTTCGACACCGTCCACTTGCACGACTATCACGTTGGCCTGATCCCGTTTTATCTGGGCGACGACTATCTCGAAAAGGTGCCGGTTCATTTCACGATTCACAACGCAAGCTATCAGGGAATTACGCCGCTCGTGGACGGCGGCTACCGCTCGCTCGAGGGGATCAATCTTCCCGGCGAGAAGCTGTTCCACAAGTATTTCGACTTCTTCGACAACCTGAACCTGATGAAAGCCTGCGTGCTCAAGGTGCACGAGACCAGCGGTCGGATTACGACCGTGAGCGGCGATCTTGCCGGGACCTGGGGGTATGCGGCGGAACTCCAGGAAAGCCACGCCACAGTCTGGGCTCGGGCCTACGCGCAGAAAGGGTCGCCGCCGGGGGAGGTGTTCGTCCCGAATCGCCATCTGGATGTGCTCGAAAAGCTGCCGATCGCCGGCATTACGAACGGTATGAGCGATCGCAACCGGCCCGAGCATCTGCCGGAGCTTCGCGCCGATGTGCTGGGATCGGTACAAGAGCGACGGGGTCCCCGCAACCCCCTCTTTCGGCATCCGGTCACCCAGACCGAGTTGCTTGCACGCGACCACACCTTTGATGCCCGGCACCTGGAGACGAAGGCGACGTTGAAGCGCCTCCTGCACCTTGAAGCCTTCGGGTCGGAACCCGTGTGGGACCCGATTCTGCTGACCGCGGTCGGGCGACTGGTGGAGCAAAAGAACCTGAGTCTGGTCGCGGACATCGTCGAACGAGCGTTGGCCTGCGACTCCGGCGTCAAGCTCATTGTGCTGGCGTCGGCTCCGAGTGGAGATGAGGGAGGCCAGGCCTCCGAGGCGAGCTTTGTCCGGCTGGCCCAGCGCCATCCCGGACGGGTCTACTTCAATAACAGCTTCAACGGCCCCCTTTCGAAGCTCATTCTGGCTGGCGGCGATTTCTCCCTGATTCCGTCACGCTTCGAGCCCTGTGGCCTCGTCGACTACGAAGCCTCGCTCTTGGGCAACATCGTCATCGGGCGAGCGACCGGCGGACTGACCAAGGTGAGGCACTGCGCCTACCTGTATGAATGGCTGGACATCAGCGACCGGGCGGGAGAAGCCGAGGCGTTCCTCAGTCAGATCAGAGCGGCGATTGGGACCTACCGCCACGATCCGGCTCGACACGTCGAGTTGATGCGCGCGGCGATGGCCGTCGACTCGGGTTGGGATGTGTCGGCAGGACACTACGTCGAGATGTTTCGGTACGGCCTCCTGGTCAAGCGGTGGAAGGCGATGCGTCGGCAGTTGATTGAGAGCTTTTCGAAGTCGCTCAAGCGCGACAGGCAGGTGTTTGGTGAGTTCCTGGGCCCGGGCCGCCAGGAGTACGGGGATCGATTCGACTGGGAACTCAAGCGGTTTCTGAACCTTCCTTCAGCAGGCCGAGCCGTTCGAGGTCGGCGATCGCCGTCGTGACGTCGTTCATGACGTCATCGGGCGTCAGCTGAAAGTGCGCGGCGAGGCGGGCGGCGATGTCCGCGACGGTGCTGCGGCTATCGCAGTGGTTCCACACGAGACTTGCCGTTGCGTTGAGTCGATGCACGTTCCCGTTCGCCAGATCGAGAATCACGACCTCTTCGTCTACGGTACGAGTCTCGAGATCGGATCGCCGCGTCGGAAGCATCGACGGAGCGCAGGATGGCATGTGCCCGATGGAGTGTCAAACGTCTGCCATTTGCGGGGCAAAAAGTCTCCAAATCCGAAAGGCTGTCTGCAACCCGACAAATGGCAAGACGTTTGTACCTTTGTCGTCGTCGAAGCCGACTAAGGCGTGAACTGCTGTCCGGCTAAGTCGTACGCGGCGCTGCATTTGAATCTGGATTCCGCTCGCTGGCACCTCGGGCGTTCTTCTTGCTCAAGAGTATCGCGGAGTCGCGACGTACGGTTGTCTTACGACCGATTGCGTCGAGGTGGAGAGAACTCCGAGGAGACGTCAATGAGCAGCTCTGAGCAGGGCTCGGGACAGATAAACCAGACACGCCGCGCGTTCATCAAGACGGCGACTTACGTGGCGCCGGCGATTCTGACGCTGAAAGCCGCGCCGGCCATGGCCAGGCAGGGATCACAGTTCACCAACGAAGGGCCGAGCACCTGGACGAACCGCCACCATTGGTACCGCCGGCCAGATACAGACTAGCGGTCACCAATCATCAGTTCCGCCCGTGTCACCCTTGGACCAAGCGAACTTGCTCGTGCTGCGTGTGTGCGACCGAACCTTCACAGTCCGCTGCGACTGTGAAGCGACGGAAGCCATCGTCCGCCCGGTTTTTGCCGGCCTTCTCGAGCCTCGGCCCTTTGCTGACGCCGTTCGCGCTTACGCGGTCGCGCGCGCGCCCGGCGGCAGTTTTCTGGTGGCGTCGGACGAGGCAGATGTCGTGTCGTGTGCCGACGCGGACAGCCTGCTGTTCTGGCTCGACAAGGACATCACCCTCACACTGCAGCGCGAGCGGCGCGACCTCTTCTTCCTTCACGCCGCGGCCCTGGCCTGGGAAGGTCGTGTCGCGGTGCTGCCGGCGTTCGCGGGAACCGGCAAGTCGACGCTCACGCTGGTCTCGCTTGGCAGCCGTTTCGACTACCTGAGCGACGAGTTGGCACCCATCGATCTGGATCGCTTCACCGTGGCGCCATATGCGCATGCGCTCTGCCTGAAGTCCCGTCCGCCGTCGCCGCACACTCTGCCGGCCGGAACCGTTCAGCACGGGCGACGCTTTCACGTCCCGGTGGGGCGTTTGCCTGCACCGACCTGTCGCGGACCGCTGCCGATTGCTTCCATCGTGTTCCTGCGGCGCGATCGCCCGCATGTGCATGGTCTTCGTTCGATCTCGGCTGGTTCTGCCGCTGCCCGTCTCATGGCTCACGCGCTCAACGCGCTGGCCCATCCCGGACACGGCCTGGACGCCGCCGTTCTGCTCAGCCAGTCCGTACCGTGCTACGAGCTGGACATCACCGATCTCGGCGCGGCCACCGAGGCCATCAGATCAAGCCTCCAGGACCGGCCGGCCGAGACTATCGACCATCCGTCAGGACCAGATCTCGAGAGCGTCGTCGGCGCCGCATGAGGCGGGAGTTCACCCGCGCTTCGACGACCTTCCCGAGTGTCCGGAACGGGTATGCCAGCAGATTGAAGACGTACGGCAAGCGATCCTGCAGCCGCTCTTTCGTCCTGACATAGAAGAGGCCCCCTCGAATTTCCCCGAACGAGCCCTGGTTGGTGGGTTGCTCGACGAAGAGAAACAGTCGCCGCCGAAGCTCCGCGACGAGCGCATCGAGGGATGCGTCAGTCTGTAACCGCGAGACGACTGGCGCCGGCAGGTCGACGCCGAGTACGTCGTGCGCGAGGCGGAGCCCGAGAAGCAGCTGGCGCTCGCCGCCCGCGCGAATCGCGCGTCCCAGTAGACGATCCCAGTCGAGACTGCTGCGATGCACCTGAACGAACGCCGCGACATCCGCTATCCAGATCAATGAACTCCAGCAGTGTTTGCTGGCATGGGCGCACAGAATCAACGCGTGGTCATCGGGTGTGGGTTGCAGTATGTCGTTCCCGTTGAACGGGACCGGGATCAGGCGCTCCCAGATCTCCTCGAGTGTCACGGGAAAACGGTAGAGTCGTCGGGCCAGCGCCCATTGAAGGTCGACAGCCACCTGGCCCGTCTCGGCCGCCTTCATCGCCATCGCGTGGGTCTCGTAGCGCAGCCCGAACTGATAACCGCGCGCCGTCATCAGATGCTGTGCGTGCGCCGCTCGATCGGCGGGCACGAAGATGTCGAGGTCGCCCGCCTGCCGCGCCACGACGCTGCCGTAGAGATGCTGCGCCAGGACCGGCCCCTTCAGCGTGACGGCCGGAAGGCCCTGCGCCTTGAACAGTGCCAGCAGGTCGATCAACTCACGCACCAGCTGTTTGGTCAGCATGGCGTTGCTTTGATGCAGGCTTTCGAGGCGCTCCGCCACAATCGGCGGCACCCAGTCGCGCCAGTGGCTGGTGACGGTCTGGTAGAGCAGCGGCATGACCCCGTGGCCGAGCGCCATCTGAACGAGAGCATTCCAGTCGATATTCCGGAAGTTGCCGGGCGACGACGGCGGTGCGGTGCCTATGGCGACCCGGACGGCGCTCGTCAACACCTCGGCCTCACCGCCTGATCCGGGAGCCGAGAGAATCAGGCCGACCTCTCGGAATTGCGCCAGAACCTCTTCGACATCCGGCCGTACGTCCGCAGGGGATTGCCCGAACTCGGCCGCTATCTCAGACGCGATGGCTGCCGAATCGCGCGTCCCGTCGCACAGCTCCCAAATGGCTTGGGCGACCGCGTTGAGGCGATGCGTGCTGCCACTGCGCTCGTCGTGGAGAACGAGCGCTCCGTCGACTTGCTGAGTGTTGAGCGGCGCACGGACCGGAAAGTCCATTCCTACCGATCTTCGCACTCTCAACGGCCGGGACGGAACCTACGATGCGAACGTGGTGTCGTACTGCGCAGCGGTGGGGAGCGATTGGCTCCGGAATTGGACGCCCAGTTGGCTTCAACGTTCGGGCAGAAGGGTGGCCCTGACTTGTGCGAGTTTGTTTGCGGGGACGGCGACGGCGGCCGTCCATCGCTCGTGGCCATCCAACTGAATCCAGATGGTGTGGGAGCCAGCGCGCACGTTTGTCAAGCGCAATGGGGTATCTCCGACGTAATTCCGGTCAACCAGCACGCTGGCGCCCACGGGACTCGACTGAACCGCGAGATCTCCAGCGAAGGTCGATGCCCGAGATCGATCTCCCAGCGATTCATCCCCCAGTGTGGCGCTGACGGAACGACGTCCCGTCGTGGCTTTTGTGGCTTTGAGAACCGCGGACTCCGACGATGCCGACAGCAGGGTGACTAGCGAAATGTCCAGGCTCTTGCCCGGCAGCACGGAAATCGACTGAGCGGACGCTGCTGCCCGTGCCACCTGCATCAGAAGCTGAGCGACGGAGGTCGGCCTCCATCGTGCGGCCAACGCGTCCAGAGCGTGAGGCTCGCGAGAGCAGGACGAAGCCGGTCGCGATGGCGGTGATGATCGGCCGCTCGTGAATGGACGTGGCGACGTTGCGGGTCTCCGCCTGCTGCAGGCCCGATGCGACCTTTGCGAGGCGAACCACTTCCGCAACCACCGGCCGAAGAGTGTTCTTGAGTGTATTGAATGCAGCGGTGGTCCACTCGACGTTTTGATCTCGCTCGAGCTTCTGGATTCGAGCTTCCAGTGACGAGATCAGCTCGTTCATCCGATGGACGTCAGTGCCCGCGTCTTCGAAAGTGCTCCGCGACGCATCGACCTCGGCCGGCGGTGAAACGGGCGCGTGCTCGGACGTTATCGTGTGCGGGGCGCGCTCGTTGATCTCGTCGTCACCTTCCGCGGAGAACAGCGCGAGCGGATCGCCCTCGTCGGACTCGATCTCGATGATGCCCTGATGATCTGCGATTGCCGCGAACGAACGCGGGTGGCCAAACGATCTCTCGACAGGCACGTCGCCATGCAACGGGATCGAAGCGGCTGCTCGTGTGGTCGCCATGGCGCCTCTGCCGATCGTGTTCGCTCGTCACCTCCGGTATTCGGCTGGCGGCGGCCCGCAGGATCCCGGTGCTGTGGAGTGCAGTTCTGTGTAGTCTTATTTTGGCAGGGAGGGTTGTCAACAGGGATCCCGCGTGATCGCGAGCACTCGTGCATGTCTGCCTGACGACGGACTTATCGCGTCGGGGTCACCATGATTGAGTAGAAATCCGACGACATCAGGGCTGCCTAAGCCAGTGTCCCGAGCGCGACAGCGTCCGCCAGCCTCGCGAGGTATTCCTGACGCGAAATGGCGACCGCGCCAAGGGAGGCGAGATGCTCTGTGCACCACTGCACGTCGAGCAACGCGAGGCCGCTTGTCCGCATCAGGTCGACGAGCGCCATCAGCGCGACCTTCGATGCGTCTCGCTTGCGGTGAAACATCGATTCGCCTGAAAAAAATCCGTCGATGCGAATCCCGTACAGCCCCCCTGTAAGCTGACCCTCACGGTCGAACACCTCGACGCTATGCGCCCAGCCGAGCTCGTGCAGTCTCGTGTACGCCTTGATGAAGTCTTCGCTGATCCAACTGCCCTCGCGCGGTTGATCAGCGCACGCGCGGATCACCTGTGTGAAACAGGTGTCAATTCGAATCTCGTATCGCCGGGCGCTTTGCCGCATCGACCGCGTGACGCGCAGCCCATCGAGGGGCAGAATGCCGCGCGGGTCTGGCGACCACCAGCCGAGCACGCCCGACAGTTCGGTCACCTCCATGGGGAAGATGCCCTGGCGGTAAGCGTGAACGAGCGTCGAGGGCTGGAGGTCGCCTCCGACGCTGACGAGGTCGCTCTCGGGCATTTCCAACGGTCGCGGGAAACGCCACCTGCTCCCCTCGACCGGCTGCGGCTTCGTGGTCCAGTCCGTCACATGCGCTACTCTTAAGTATGGCCGATGGGGTCGGGAACCGGGATCAGACCGGACAAACCGGTGGGGAAGTCAAGGAGCGCACCCAGGGCAAGACCAAGGAACCGACACTGTTCAGTGTCGTCTTGCTCAACGATGACTACACACCCATGCAGTTCGTCGTCGACGTCCTGGAAAACGTGTTCCAGAAATCGCCCGCCGAAGCGTATCGGATCATGATGCAGGTGCACCTCGACGGCCGCGGCGTGGCGGGCATCTACCCGTGGGAAGTGGCGGAAACCAAAGTTGACACGCTCACGTCGCTTGCGCGCGAGGCAGGACACCCGCTGCAGGCGACGATCGAAGACGCGTGATGTGATCCAGCCCCATGTTTTCACCTGCTCTCGAGGTCGTTCTCAGTATCGCGCTCCGCGAAGCCGTTTCGCGACGGCACACGCATCTCACGCTCGAGCACTTGCTCTATGCCCTCGCGCACGATCCCGACGGCGAGCGAATCCTCGCCGCCTGCGGTGTGGACCTGCCCGCGCTGCGGCGTGCGCTCGACACGTACCTCGACGAATCGATCGAGCGCTGGCGCCGCGGAACGGAGCGGGATCCGGAGCAGACGATGGCGTTTCGCCGGGTCCTGCAGACGGCGATTCTGCATATCCAGAGCGCACAGCGGGACGAAGCGAACGCCGGCGACGTTCTCGCGGCGATTCTGCAGCAGCCGAAGAGCCACGCCGCGCAGCTTCTGACAAACCAGGGCGTGACGCGCCTGGACATCCTCAACTACATTTCGCACGGCATCACGAAGACACCGCTTGCGACTGCAGGCGCTCACGACACTGCCGATGGCACGATGGGCGCAGAGGCTGCAGCGGCCCGCGCGCCCGCCGATGCGCTCCGGGCGTATTGTGTGAACCTGACGGATCGGGCGCGGCAGGGGCTGCTCGATCCTCTGATCGGACGAACCGGGGAGCTCCAGCGCACCATTGAAGTCCTGTGCCGCCGGCGAAAGAACAACCCCGTGTTCGTCGGCGATCCTGGCGTCGGCAAGACGGCGATGGCCGAGGGCCTCGCCGCACGCCTTCTCCATGACGATGTACAGGGGGCGCTGAAGGACGCGGAAGTGTTCGCGCTCGATACCGGTGCGCTTCTGGCGGGCACGCGGTACCGAGGCGACTTCGAGGAGCGTTTCAAGGCGGTCATCGCCGCGCTTGCTGTGCGGCCGAGGCCGATTCTCTTCATCGATGAAATGCACGCGACGGTCGGCGCCGGCGCGGTCAGCGGCGGCACAATGGATCTGGCGACGCTGCTCAAACCGTTGCTCACGGCGGGCGAGCTTCGCGTGATCGGCTCGACGACGTACGAGGAGTTCAAGCACATCGAGAAGGACCGCGCTCTTGCCCGGCGTCTGCAGAAGATCGCGGTCGAAGAGCCCTCAATCGAGGAGACCGTGAAGATTCTGGGAGGGCTTCGTGGGCGATACGAAGCCCATCACGGCGTTCGCTACACGGATGCCGCGCTCGAGGCGGCCGCGAAGCTCGCATCGCGGCATCTCCGCGATTACCGGTTGCCGGACAGCGCCATCGACCTCATGGACGAAGCCGGAGCGGTGACGAGGATTCAGACACTCGCGGCGAAGGCGGCTTCGGAGCCAGTCCTGCCAGTGACGTCAGCCACGGAAGAGCCACCGGTCGTCGACGTCCGGGAGATCGAGCGCGTGGCGGCCCGCGCGGCGCGAATTCCGGACCAACAGGCAACCTCGTCGGACCGAGAACGCCTCCGGACGCTCGGAGAGTCGTTGCGTCGTGTTGTGTTCGGGCAGGACGAGGCGGTTCAGGCGGTAGCGCAGGCGATCAAGCGATCACGAGCGGGGCTGGCCCAGCCGGAGCGGCCGGCCGGCTGCTTTCTGTTTACCGGGCCTACTGGCGTTGGCAAGACCGAGCTCGCGAAACAGCTGGCGATTCAGCTCGGCAACGAATTTATTCGCTTCGACATGAGCGAGTACATGGAAAAGCACGCGGTGGCGAGACTCATCGGCGCCCCCCCTGGATACGTCGGATTCGAACAGGGCGGATTGCTGGTCGACGCCGTTCGGACTCACCCGTACAGCGTCGTGCTGCTGGACGAGATCGAAAAGGCGCATCCGGACATCTACAACGTTCTGCTGCAGGTGATGGATCATGCGACGCTGACGGACAACGCCGGCCGAAAGGCCGACTTTCGCAACACGGTGCTGATCCTGACCTCGAACGCTGGCTCGCGCGAGATGAGCGCGCCGGCCATCGGGTTTGCCGACGGCCTGGGCGGCGACGATGACGCGCGCGGGCGGGCAGCCGCCGGCAAGGCGAAAACAGCCATCGAGCGCGTCTTCAGCCCGGAGTTTCGTAATCGGCTCGACGCGACGGTGACGTTCAAGGCGCTGACGCCGGAGGCGATGGAGACGATTGTCGAGAAGTTCATCCTGCAGCTCGAGAGCCAGCTTTCAGACAGGCACGTCGCGATCACACTGACGCCGTCCGCGCGCACGTGGCTGGCGGTCGCCGGCTACGACCGCGTGTTTGGCGCCCGCCCGCTCGCACGGGTGATTCAGAGGGAAGTGCGGGACGTGCTGACCGACCAGATTCTTTTTGGCGCGCTTGAACATGGCGGTACGGTCACGATTGACCTTGCGGACAAACACTTGACCTTTGCGTACAACGTACGCGCGGCTTCGTGATGCCGAGACGACCAACCGGCCCAGACACCTCTGCTCTCTCCGACCCGAAGGGCTTCTACGACGCGCGGTACCAACAGGGGTACATGCAGGATTTCGACAATCTGTATGAAACCTGTCGCCTTTACACGATGAAGGCCGTGCTGAGCCAATTGCGAGCGCAGGGGCCTGTCCCCTCGGCCATTCTCGACTACGGCTGCGGTGAGGGCCGCTACTTCGAGGTGCTACGACGGTTCTTTCCCGGGGCGCGAATTGCCGGCTGCGATATTTCCGAGGCAGGCGTACGCCTCGCGCGGTCCCACTATCCATTTGCTGAGTGCCGCGTGATGCCCGATGAGACGACCGACTTCCCGGCCGCGTCCTTCGATCTCGTCATCTCTGTCGAGGTGCTCGAGCACGTCAATGATGCCCAGAGGGCTGCGCGTGAAATCGGTCGCCTCCTCAGGCCGGGTGGCCGCCTCGTCCTGACGACGCCGTGCGCGAACCGCTGGTCGCTGGAGTGGACGTACAACCGCCTGACGGGCGGGCTGCAGCCGTCCCACGATGGATACGGGCGTTTCGCAACCGATGACGACGGGCATCTGCGGCGGCTGACCGATATCCACCTGCGGGACATGTTCGGCGCGGCTGGTGTAACGATTGAGACGATCTACCATCGCGCGCATTTCTTCACGACGCTGCTTGAAATCCCGGGCGTCTCGTTGGTTCCAGTGGCACTGCGCGCGCAGCTGGCCTTGCTGGATTGGCGACTATTCAAACACTTGAAGAACGGTGCCACGATGGTGGCGCTCGGTCGAAAACGCAGTCAGGACGCCAGCTAGCGCGAGCTTCCCAGAGGTTAGACAACTGAGGGGCGGAGCGGTCGCGAGGTTCTTGGCGACTACCGGCTCATGTCGACGGCCACGCGAACCGGCGTCTGCGCCCCAACGACAATCGTTTGGCGCCGTTCGCCCAGCTCCGGGTGGCGCCAGACGATTTCCCTCGCGCCTACCGCGACCGGCACGTTGCCGAGCGGCGTCGACCCAACGTCACGTCCGTCGACGAAAACCTCCGCCCAGGGAAACGCATTGACGAACAGGTTCCCGCTGGGGCTCGGCACGCTGATTCGAGTCGTCTTGCCGCTGTCCACGGTCACGACTTTCGTGAGCCGCAGTTCGAGCGCATCGTTGACAAGCTCGATCTTGTGCTCGCCTGGACTGAGCGACAGAGGCGCGGCATTCGACGAGCCAAGGAGCTTCCCGTTTTCAAGTAGTTGAAAATCCAGTGGCGAGTCGACGGCGAAGGTTCCCATTGCGCCGCTAGCAGGCGTTGCGAGGGAGACAAACAGGCTCACCGCGCCGCCGGGAGCGACCTCCACCGTGCGACTCACAACCGTCGGGCCTTGCGACACGTCGACCACGTGGCGCCCGACCGCGATATCGCTCAACTCGAGCGGCGTCTTGCCCATTGCGCTGCCATCGAGGCTGATCGAAGCGCCGGACGGTTCCGACGTCACCTCGACGCTGCCGAACAGGGGTGCAGCCGCGGGCATGTCGACGTTTTCCGAGAGCCGTGCCCCGGCCTCAACTGTCAAGGCCAGGCGCCGCTCTCCGCTGTCGGTCCGAAACAGCACGTCGTGGACGCCGGGGTTCAAATCGAGCTCGAGCGGCGTCGTCCCTCGCACGACGCCATCGATGAGCACCACAGCGCCGTCAGGCCGCGAGTTGAGGGAGGCATGGCCGGACGAGGGCAGCGCCCGCACCGCGGGCGGAGCGCTCACCGGAACGCGCAGATAGAAACAGCCACCAGCAACGGCTGTTGCGACCGCGATGCCGACCAATGCGACCGCACCGGCCATCAGACGAGGTTTGTCTGGCCCAACAGGCTGGCCCTGAGGTTCATCCACCTTGGGCCCGGCATCGCCTTCCGATTCGAAGAGGTCGAGCGGATCGCCTTCCGCGTCGACACTCAACAGAACAGGATCAGTCGTGCGTTCGTCCAGCTGCGCCATGTCAGGCATAGAAAGGGCCGCTCACTGGTGATGCAATCTGATGCCAGACCGGTTTGGAAGGCATTGCTCAGAAATGCAAATCAAGTCTCCCGTTTATGTGGACTTATGTCTGCAAGTTCGACGCGTGTTGATTCCGAGGTCGGTTGCCCCTGTCCGGCCGTTCTGGCATTTCTCGGACGTCCCCGCCGGACCTGTGCTACGCTCCGCATCGGTCGTTAAGAACCGGGCGTAGGCGACACCGAAAGGATTGAGCCATGTTCATGCCAGGATTCTGTTTCTGCCTGTGGGGATTCTTCGAGTGGTCTCAGCAGAACGGGGCGTCCCCAACCAACAGCTCCGTGTTGGACTACTTGCTCCCGCACACCGGCTTCGGTCCCGGCGGCATGT
>CAVRXZ010000012.1:0-219455 GCA_963725105.1 uncultured Acidobacteriota bacterium | reverse complement strand
CTACCCGCACGTGCTCCCGAGCCGAAACGACGTCGTGGAGTGGATGAAAGGGACGCTCCTGACGGCGTACGACGACGGTGCTGTCAGCCGATCGGTTTGCCGAGTTTGCCGGGCGGTATGAGGAGCAGCTCCTGGCGCAGCTGGATTCAGGGGAGCCGCACTTTTTCCCCTTCAAACGCATCCTGTGCTGGGGGCGCAAGCCGGATTAGAGTGAATGACATGTTGAAAGGCACGCGCGAAGGCATTCTCCAGAAAATCCAACCCTTGAGCGTCCATCGGCAGATCTCGTGGGACGTCTACTTCTCCGATCCCGACGATCCGGGCAGCCAGGCGCACGTGGCACGCGTCGGGCCGGAAGCCGTCGCGGACAAAATGCTCGAACCGGGAGATCGCATTCAACTCGAATACGTCGTCGGCGTCGTCGTGCGGATCAGCAGGGTACCCTAACAAGTTCTGGAGGTTCTTGGGGTTCTCAAGTTTTAAGAGCGCGTTGCACAATTAGCCCGATGTAGTGCAGCCCGATGTAGTGCAGCCCGATGTAGTGCAGCCCGATGTAGTGCAGGCCTTCAGGCCTGCCAGACACCGCGGGGCTGAAGCCCCGCACTACGTCAATTCTTCTCGGGTTCCATTCCTGATCTCTTACTGGTTCCCCTTCACGACGCGAATTGTCTTGAGTTCAATGCGTGTCGTTGGTTTTTCACCGTCTCGAGGCGCGGCTTCAATCGCCTCAACGACGGCCATGCCGTCGACCACACGCCCGAACGCCGTATAGCGGCCGTCGAGTCCCGTGGAAGGTCCTGTGCAGATAAAGAACGATGTCGTCGCGCTGGCGGGATCGTCACCGCGTGCCATCGAGACGATCCCCTTGACGTGCAGTGTGTCGCTGAATTCAGGCTGAAGATTGCGGACCAGCCGCTGCTGCTTCTGCAGAAGGCGGCGCCGTACGCGTGGCCAACGCGCCGGTCTGGATGACGAAGCCAGGTACGACGCGGTCGAACGCCATCCCGTCGTACACCCCAGCCTCGGCGAGTCGCAGGAACTGTCGCACGGTCGCGGGCGCCTTGTCGGGAAGCGGTTCGATCGTGATGGTTCCGGCGCTTGTTTCAAGTACTGCTCGATATCCTGCGAGTTCCTGTGCGCTCGCGGTTGCGAACGCCTCGGGCGGCGTGTCCCGGATGGTGACGTGCTTGATTTCGGCCCGTTCAGTCGCCAGCCCCTTCTCGTCGACAGGCATCGCCGAAATCTTGCCGACGATCTCGAGGCCCTCCGTCACGTGGCCGAACACTGTGTATTGGCCGTCAAGGCTTGGCTGGTCGACCACCACGATAAAGAACTGCGCGCCGGCGCTGTCAGGCTTTCCGGGCACGAGCACAGCCGCAACCGATCCGCTGGTCATCTTCGCAGCGCGGGGTTCGGCCTTGACCGTGTTCAGGCCCCCGGTGCCGTACTGCGCGCGTTTGCTGGGATCCTTCGTGAGGGGATCCCCTCCCTGGACCATGCCGTACTTGACCATCCGGAAAAATGTCGTGCCGTCGTAGCCGCCCGCCTGCGCAAGTTTGATGAAGTTCTCGACTTGATTCGGCGCCACGTCGGCGGCCAGATCGATGACGAATGTGCCCGCTGAGGTTTCCAGGACCGCCTGCTTCGGAGTGGCCGCCGCCTGCATTGCCGTCGCGAGCCACAACAACGCCAAACCCAGGATCGCCATGCCCGCCTCCTTCCTTCTGCCGGCCGGTTGCTAACTGTTCGCCACGGGTTCGCCGATGATCCGCGTGGCGTGCCAGATGTAGTGGAGACCTGAAACAAGCGTAATCACTAGCGACGCGTAGATGAACACGTCAACGACGATGGCGCGGTAACCGAGGTAGTTGAAAAGCATCGCGCAGACAGCCGTCGCGATATACGTGCCGGTGGCGATTTTTCCATAAATCGTGGGGCGAAACGTGCGGGGACCGACGGCCAGGTTGATGATGGTCACTGTCAGCACGATGAGCACATCCCGGCTGATGACCAGCACGGTCAGCCAGAGCGGCAATCGGTTCGCGAGGCCGAGCCCCGGCAGCGTCAACACAACGAATGTCGTGACGAGAAGAAGCTTGTCAGCCATCGGATCCAGCCAGGCGCCGAGTTGCGTGTGCTGGCCCGAGCGCCGGGCGATCAGGCCGTCGAGGCCGTCGGTGATTCCCGCCACGACGAACGCGAAAAGGGCCCAGCCAAGTCGTCCGTACAGGACCAGGATGACGAACGCCGGAATCAAGAGCATCCGGAGCAGCGTCAGCTGGTTGGCCGGGGTAAATGCCGTCATTTCGAGCTCGAATTCCCGGTGGTCGGGACTCGAACCATCGCCTCGAGCCGTCCGATCATATCGGCGGCCTCCGCGCCCGTGACCGGACGCGCGGGAAAGAAGTCCTTGTTCTCATCGACTGTCATCACGCCGGAGGCAACGGCGGCCGACACGGCCGGGTAGGCGACGTGGCCCGAGGCGAGGTCCGCGAATTGCCCGCGCGCGGATCGCCAGCTGCTCGACTGCCCGGCCGCAGGGGGCAGCCTTGCCAGGAGCCGGCTGACCACCTGCGCCATCTCCGTGCGGCGGACGACGCCTTGCGGCTGGAACGCGTGATTGGCGAACGGCTGCATCACGCCTGCTCGAGCGACCGCCACAATCCAGGTGGCCGCCCAATGGTTTCGGATGTCGGTGATGAGAACAGTGTCCTGGCGGCGTTCCGGAGGCAAGAGCGGCAGGACCCGCACGCCGACCAGCGCCGCCAGATCGCCGCGAGTGATTTCCGCGGCGCTCTCGATGGCTCGATACTCGGCAGGGAGCCGCGCGATTTCGGCTCGCTGGCGAAGAGCCCGCAGCTTCTCCTCGAGCTCGGTGTTGGGCTCAACGGCGATCGCATCAGCCAATGTCTTGGCGGCAGCGTCGAGGTCGTCAGCACGCTCGAGGATTTCGGCAACCTGCACCAGCGACCTGGCATCGCTGGGGTCAAGAGCAGACGCCTTCCGCAGATGCTCCATGGCGAGGTCGTTCTTGTCCTGTTGCCGCTCGACCGCCGCCAGTTCCCGGTACAACACGGCGCTATCCGGAGAACTCGCAATCATGCGGCTGTAGCTGGCCGCCGCATCGTCCAGTCGCCCGGCCCGCGACGCCTCCCGGGCCCGGTCGAGTTCTTCCTGCTGCACCTGAAAGCGCAGAACCTCGACCCGGCGGGCGACGTCACCGACTGACGGATCAATCTTGAGCGCCGACTCAAACGCCGAGAGTGCGTCTTCACCTCGGTTGAGCGCCACAAGGGCCAGGCCCTGCCCTACCAGTGCCGAGAGGTCATATCGCTGGCGCTCGAGGGCCTTGTCGAAGTGGCCAAGAGCGGGCACGCCGCTTTTCCGCGCCAGCTCGACGTAGCCGAGGCCCGTTTCAGCCGGGTAGAACGCTGCTGTCGCCTTCAGGGCCGAGGAGAACTCGCGCTCGGCGCTTCGCAGATCCCCGGCCTGCAGAAACTGCCAGCCACGATGGTAGTTGAGCGCCGCCCGATCGCCGGTCAGCGCCGGCGGCAGGATCGGCTCGACGAAATCGGGAAATGCAGGCCCCGAGGTGACCGTGACCGGCCTGACCGGCGACTTCGGTGCGCAGGCCGTTCCAATTGACAACAGGACGACGCACGCCAGTCTCCGCATCGCGGCGATCTTACCTCCGATGAACGGCGAGGCGCTCGAGGAGACGGCGTGGCACATCCGCGACGATCGACACGCGGCCGTCATGTGTCTCGTGTTGGAGGACACGGCCGTGCCGATAGATCCGCGCGATCCGTTCGCGGTCGGCCGGCGCATCCGGATCGAACGTCAGCGTCAGCCGGCGCACGTCAAGCGCCAGCGCCGATGTGATGGCCCCGAGCAACTCGTCAAGACCTCGGCGCTCCAGAGCCGAAACGCACAGAGCCGCCGGCTCCAGCGTTTTCAGGCGTTCCAGCTCGTCGGCCGTCACGGCATCCGTCTTGTTGTAGACCTCGAGCAGGGCGACCCCGTCAGCCCCGACTTCGTTCAATACCTGCCGGACTGAAGCCATTCGACGGTCTCGATCGCTCGCAGATACATCGATGACGTGCAGAATGAGGTCTGCGTCAGCGACCTCTTCGAGCGTCGCGCGGAACGCTGCGACGAGCGTGTGCGGAAGTCGATCGATGAAGCCCACCGTGTCGGACATCAGCAGTTCCCGACGGTCCGGCAGACGCACCTGCCGGACGATCGGATCCAGCGTGACGAACAACGCGTCGGAGACTTCAGCGGCCGACCCGGTCAACACGTTGAACAGCGTCGTCTTGCCGGCGTTGGTGTAGCCGACGAGCGCCGCCGTTGGAACGGATGCCTTGTGCCGGCGCTGACGCAACTGCGCGCGCCGTCGTCGCACCGCTTCGATATCCTGCGTGACGGTGAAGATCCTCGACCGGATCCGGCGACGGTCGCTCTCCAACTTCGTTTCGCCGGGTCCCCGCGTGCCGATGCCGCCGCCGAGCCTGGAGAGAGCCTCCCCCGAACCTGTGAGCCGCGGCAGTCGGTACTTCAGTTGCGCCAGTTCGACCTGAAGCTTCCCTTCTCGAGTCCGGGCACGCCTCGCGAAGATGTCGAGGATGAGCTGAGTTCGATCGATGACCTTTCGTTGGACTGCCTCCTCGACGTGGCGCAACTGGATCGGCGTCAGCTCGCCGTCCACGATCACTACATCGGTCCTGGTTTCAACACAGGCAGCGGCAAGGTCTGCCAGCCGCCCCGAGCCGAGGTACGTCGCAGGATCGGGCCTTGGCCGATCCTGAAGCAGACGAAATACCACTGCGGCCCCCGCCGCCCGCGCCAGACCTTCCAGCTCGTCCAGCGAGCGCTCTGCGGCATTCCGCTTCGACCGGCCGGCCACCAGGCCGACAAGCGCTGCGCTCTCGAGCCCCGTTTGTTCGGAGGTTGTTTGTGTCATGTCGTCTGCAACCGATCATATGAGAGGATCTGTCCATGCATGGAGGTTGCCTGCGGCGTTGTACGGTTGTCGCGCTGGTCCTTTGTGATCTGGTGCTGCAGGGCTGCTCGGGCAGCCCGCCTCCAGCCCCGGCGGCCGACCTCACGCCCTACGTAACCATCAAAGAGCTGATGGAGAACATGATCGATCCGATCTCCGACAACATTTTTGACGCCGTTGCCAGCGACGTGAGCGCAAAGGGCGTGATTGAAACGAAGCCGACGACGGACGAAGACTGGGCGCGGGTCAGACAAGGCGCCGTGACGCTGGCCGAGGGAAGCAACCTGTTGAAGATGGCGCGACGTGTCGCCCCTCCAGGCGACACGAACAAGAGTACCGGCGCGAATGCGCCGGAACTGTCTCCCGAACAGATTCAAGCCAAGATCGATGCAAATCGCTCGCTCTGGAACACACACGCCAATCAACTGCGCGACGAAGCGCTGAAGGTCCTGGACATCATCAAGGCGAGGGATGCGGACGCGCTCTTTGACGCCGGCAGTCGACTGGACAAAGCCTGCGAGAACTGCCATCTCGAGTACTGGTATCCCGGTGACAAGAAGGCGGTACTCGAGGACGAAGGCAAGCGCGCCACGTACGGGCGACCAGGCAAGCCGTAATCGTCACCGCGCGGGCGCTTTTTCAGTGCCGGTGAAGGTGAAGTCCACGGTCGCCACGCCGCCGGCTTTCACGCGCACTGACTGAGTCAGCGTGCCATACCGCTCCTGCCACGCGTCAATCATGTAGGTGCCCGGCGGCACATCGTCGATTTCGAACGACCCCTTATCGTCGCTCACCGCAAAGTAGGGGTGCGTGACGACGCCGATGTACGAGGTCATCCAGCTGTGGACGTCGCACTTCAGCTTGAGCATGACCTCTTCGTCCTTCATCACGAACTGCTGAACCATACCAGCCTGCGGCTCGCTGACGTTGAAGATGTTCCGTTTCTCCGAGAGGCTGTGGACGTTGTGGAGCAGATCGTCGCTGTTCTTCACCTGGAGCGGCTGACCGACGCGGATCCCGACGACCCGAGGACGATAGACACATCCGATCTGGTCGATAACAACTGCCTTGGTGGAGACCGGCGTGGCTGGAAATGTGCCCTGCAGCCGCACGAAGGCGTTCGCAAGGCTGCCGTCGAGCGCGGCCACCACATTCTCCTGCACAACACGCTTGCCGGCGTTGGTTCGGGAGCACTTCGGATCCATGCCCATTCGAATAATCGGGTTGCCGGGGAGCGGCCCGGTTAGTTTGACGTGGCCCTTGATCTGACCGCGGTTCGGGACAGGGGCCATCGCGAGACTGCAGACCAAACACGCTGCCGCGATCGAGGGGCGTAGGAGAAACACGGGCTTACGCGGTTCAGGGTTCAGGGTTCGGGGTGCTGGTTCAGGGTTCACGGTTCAAGGTTCGTCAGGCGATCGTAGTCACCGGACGATCCGAGCCGCAACTGAAGAGATCCTGAACGGCGCGTCAGGACGCGGCGTCGATGACGGCTTGCACGGCGGACCAGGGGATGGCGCCGGCACGTACCAGCCGCACCCGGGGAGTGCTCGCGTCTACGATGGTCGACGGTGGGCCGCCCGGCGCGGGTCCTGCATCGATCAGCAAGTCGATTCGACCGGCGAGCGCCCGTTCAACCGCGTCCGGGTGCAATGGCGCCGGCTGGCCGCTCACGTTGGCGCTTGTCGCGGTGAGAGGCCGCTCGCTTGCACGACAGATGGCCTGGGCCACCGCGTGCGCCGGCACGCGCACGCCGACGCTGCCTGAACTGCCGACGAGAGCCTGCGCCATCTTCTCGGGCGCGCGAATCAGAATTGTGAGCGGACCGGGCCAGAATTGTGAGGCGAGGCGCAGCGCCTGAGGCGGCAGCCAGCCCACGTGCTCGACAACCTGCGCCAGATCGGCCGCAATCAGCGCCACGGCACGGTCTGCCGGTCGATCTTTCGCGGCGAACAGCCTTTCCATCGCATCAACATTGAATGGATCGACCGCCAAACCGTACAGCGTGTCGGTAGGCACGGCGACAATTCCGCCGGAGCGAATGACGAACGCCGCGTCTTCGAGCGCGCGGCCGTCGGGGTTTGCCGCATCCACTACAAGTCGACGCATGGGCGCAGGCAGGATCACACAAATCCCGATGCTATACTCGCCGCGTGCTCATGCACTACTCGAATCTGCTGCACAACACGGGCTTCGGCCTCGCGCTGGGCGGCGGCGTGCCGTGGCTCTGGCCGGCCTTTCAGGTATTACATTTCTTCGGCATGGTACTGCTCGTCGGCTGCGTGGGCGTTCTCGATCTGAGAGTGCTCGGCGTCGCAAAAGGGTTGCCCGTGGCGCCGATGCAGCGGCTGGCGCTCTGGGGTGCCCTGGGATTCGCGATCAACCTCGTGACCGGAATCGGCTTCTACGCTGGCGATCCGGTCAAATATCAGAACTGGGCGTTCGGCGCCAAGATGCTCTTCGTGCTGCTCGCTGGGCTGAATGCGACATTGTTCTACACCAGCAACCTGTCGCGGCGGCTCGAGTCAGTCGGCCCTGGCGACGCTGCGCCCGTCCCTGCCAGGATTCTGGCCGCGGGTTCCCTGGTGCTCTGGTTCGGTGTGATGTTCTGGGGACGAATGCTCCTCTCGTTCTCTCAATCCTTCTGACGCTTCTGCCCTTTTGCCCTTTGCTCTTTGCTCCTTTGTCCTTTGCCATCAACCATCAGCCATTGAAGATCAACACCATAAGCCGTCCAGCGGTGATCGCCCCGAACCACAGAATCAGCGACGCCGCCGCCAGCAACTTGCTGCGACCCGGGAGGCGATGACGGTCGGGAGCGGCCTGCACGATCAGTCTGCGGATGAGCATCGTGTCTACCAGGGCGCACGCAATCAGCGCCATCTTGATCCCGAATACCGGACTCGTGAAGCGCGTCGACGCATTCTGAGCCAGTAGCGCCGCGCCCGAAACCGCATTAATCCAGAATCCTGTCCATAGAATCGGAAAGAAACGGTCGAGCGGACCCAGAGGCAGGTCGCCCAGCCAACCGAGCAGCCGGAGATCGACCACGACACTGATGCCGACTACAATCGAAAGGCCCGCTGTGTGAAGGAATAGAATGCCCGGATAGGCGAACAGGGATTCCGACTCGCGCATCCAGGTACTGAACGCGGAGTTTTCGATCCACAGCAGAAGCTCCATGGGCGACGAACTATACCAAAGGGAAACTTCATGAAACGAATGGGATCGTCAGTCGTTGCGTTCATTGTGCTCCTGGCGGCGTTCGCCGGCGCACAGGAGCAGCAGAACCCGCAGGTTCCGCCGCCAGGCATGCTAACTGGCACCGAGTTCGGCTTCGGCATCTTTCAGCAACGCTGCATGAGCTGCCACGGGAATCCCAACGCACCGCTCAAGGCGCCCGAGCCGGCCGCGCTCCGTCAACTGACTCCGGAAAAGATTCTCGATGCATTGACCTCGGGCGTCATGAAGGTGCAGGGTCAGGCTCTTTCCGACAACCAGAAGAAGCAGGTTGCCGAGTCTCTGGCCGGCCGTCCGCTCGGAACCGGGACCGAAGGCGACGCCGCGAACATGCCGAATCATTGCGCGTCGAACCCTGCATTTTCGAACCCGGCATCCGGACCGGCGTCGAATGGATGGGGCGTCGACGTGGCCAACACGCGCTTCCAGTCGGCAAAGGCGGCCGGCCTGACAGCCGATGATCTTCCGAAGCTGGCATTGAAATGGGCATTTGGCTATCCCAATGGCGTGTCTGCGCTGGTTCAGCCGACGGTCGTCTCGGGCCGCGTCTTCGCAGGCGCCGACACCGGCTACGTGTACTCACTTGATGCCGCAACGGGATGCGTGTACTGGTCGTTCAAGACCCGCGCCGGCGTTCGCGCCGCCATGAGCGTTGGACCGGTAAGCGGCCGCGGCGACACGAAGTACGCCGCATACGTCGGCGACCTGCTCGGCAACGTGTACGCACTCGACGCACGCACCGGTGCGCTGCTCTGGTCTGCTCACCCGGAAGAACACTTCACCGCCCGTGTCACTGGCGCGCCTGCGCTGTATAACGGCCGGCTATACGTTCCGATCTCGTCCTGGGAAGAGTTTTCGGCGGCCTCGCTCGACTATCCGTGTTGCACGTCGCGGGGCAGCGTCGCGGCATTCGACGCCAGCACCGGCCGACAAGTCTGGAAAACGTACGTGATCCCTGAGGATCCGCAGCCCGTCCGCAAAAACACGAAGGGTGTCCAGCTCTGGGCCCCGGCCGGCGGGTCCGTCTGGAACGCCCCGACAGTCGATGCCAAGCGACACGTGATCTACTTTGGCACCGGCGATGCCACGACGGCGCCGGCAGCCAAGACATCGGATGCGGTGATGGCGCTCGACATGGATACGGGCAAAGTGCGGTGGACATACCAGGCGTTCGCAGACGACTCGTTTCTGGTCGGCTGCGATGGTCCCGACAAGTCGGACAACTGTCCGGTGGTCCAGGGCCCGGATCTGGATATTCCCGCTTCCCCCATTCTGCGCACACTCAAGAACGGACAGCGTGTACTGCTCGTCGCAACCAAGCCGGGAGATCTCATCGCGCTCGATCCAGATCGCGCCGGCGCGGTGATCTGGAAGCGGCATATCGGCAACCAGCCGAATACCGACACGAAGGCGGGCGCCCTCGCTGCGTTCGGCCGCTACGGCATCATGTGGGGCGGCGCCGCCGACGCTGAAACCGCCTACTTCGGCTTGTCGGGAGGCTCGGTGACCGCCGTCAAGCTCGCCACCGGCGAACAGGTCTGGACGACCAGCCTCGCGCCCGAGGGAAAGCGCGTGTCCTATAACGCCGCCGTGTCGCTGATACCGGGGGTGGTGTTCGTCGGGGGCAATGACGGATCGTTGACCGCTCTCGCCATGGCGGACGGGCGCAAGCTCTGGGAATACGACACGGCGAAGCCGTTTGACACGGTCAACAAGGTCCCGGCCAAGGGCGGCGGCATCAACGTGCCGGGCGCGGCCGTCGCCGGCGGCATGCTCTTTATCCCGTCCGGTTACGGCATCATTGGCGGAAATACCGGGAACGTGCTGCTGGCGTTCTCGGCGAAGTAACGGAGCAGGCGGGTCGGGCTGGTAAGGCGGGTAGGGCTGGTGGTAGGAGGCGCGCATGCAATGGACACGACGAGGGCGAAGCGCCGATCTGGAAGACCGGCGCGACGAGAGCGCCGGTTACTCGGGTCGAGGCGGCGGCATGGTGCGCGTCGGCTCGATCGGGATCGGCGGCGTCGCCATCCTGTTTGTGCTCAGCCTGCTGACCGGCCAGAACTTCTTGTCGCTGCTGGATACGGGATCCGAGCCCGGCACGTCAGTCGGGCCAACGAGCTCGACGCCGGGAGCGACGTCGGCGGCCGAAGAGGATCGGGTGCAGTTTGTGTCCTTCGTCCTCGACGATAGCCAGGCAACGTGGACTCGCTTGCTCGGCGACCGGTACAGGCACGCGAAGCTCGTGCTCTTTCGTGATGCTGTCGAATCGGCCTGTGGCTTTGCGCAGTCGGCGACCGGCCCCTTCTACTGTCCTCCCGACGAGAAGGTCTACATCGACCTCGGTTTCTACGACGAGCTGAAGCGGCGCTTCGGTGCGCCCGGCGACTTCGCGCAAGCCTACGTCCTCGCCCACGAGATCGGTCACCACGTGCAGAAGCTGCTGGGAACCGACCAGGCCGTGCGACGGGCTCAGCAATCCAGGCCCGGCAGCGCCAACGCGCTGTCGGTACGGATGGAGCTGCAGGCCGACTGCTACGCGGGGATCTGGGGCAATTCGACCGCGCGGCGCAACATTCTCGAACAGGGTGACGCCGAGGACGCCCTCCGTGCGGCCTCGGCCATCGGTGACGATCGCATTCAGCGTGCGGCCGGCGCGCGCGTGTCGCCCGAAAGCTTCACCCATGGGACGTCGGAGCAACGCGTCGGCTGGTTCCGACGAGGCCTCGAATCGGGCAGCATCGAGGCGTGCGACACGTTCCGCTCCGGTCAATAGGACCGCGGGCCGCACTCACGTAATCGAAGGAGAGATCATGGCGAAGTGGTACTCGTCTGTGGCCGCATGGATCGTGACGGTCCTCCTGGTTTGTGTCGGCGCGTTGATCGTCGCGCGGGCGCAGAACCAAAGTCGAGCGGCGACGCTGACGGCGATGGATTACGTCGAGATTCAACAGCTGAACGCCGCGTACGGCCACTACATCGACACCGGCGAAGACAACGGCTACGCGTGGGCGCGTCTCTTTACGCCCGACGGCGTCTTCACTCGCCAGAACGGCGACCAGTACATCGGCCGCGAGCGGATAGCGGGTCTCGGCCGGATCATCGGCAGCCGTGGACCCAAGGCGGTCGCCCACTTCGCCACGAACGTCTGGATCCAGCCTTCACCCGAGGGCGCCGTCGGACAGGTCTACGCGGCCATCATTCGGTTTCCGGACGACAAGATGGACGAAGATGATCCGCGGCCGGTCGACGTCAAGCTGGGCGCCCGCTACCACGATACGTACGTGAAGACCGCGGACGGCTGGCGCTTCAAGACCCGCACCGTCGTCATGGCCGGCTCGAACCGGAAGACGGCCGAGCTGTCGCCTGCACCGATCCAGCCGGTAGCGCACTAGCCAGCTCATTCATCGCTCGATCGATCCAGGATCCGCCGCCTGACGGCACCTCCCCGGCGCTGTCGAGCCACGCGCGTGGTAAGGCCCGCGCGAAATGGGGACGGCAATGGTGTGCTCATGCTTTACTCGTCTGCTGGAGAGGTTGACGAAGACGTTGCGAAATGAAGGCGGCACCAGTCCGCCAGCTCGTGGAGCGTGCCAGGACTGGGCAGCGTCACGTGCCCGGCCACGTGAAGTTCGACGCCGGGCGCCAGCGTCAGGCGGCGCCAGACGGAGCGACCCGGTGCGTGATGAAGTTGATGAACCGCGCCGGGCCGGAGTGTCGCCGGCCGCGTGGGACCAGTCAAGGCAACGCGTATTTCATCGAGGCTACGCCCTGCCGCCTGAAGAGCCTTGACCTGGAGAAGACGCTCGAGGTGCGGCTGGCTGTAGTGCGGCCCGCGTCCGACCCCGAGGGGTGGAGGAATGAGCCCTTCTTGCACGTAGTAACGCACGGTGCGGCGGGACACGTCCGCGATCGCGGCCAGGTCCTGTATCGAATACCGGGCTTCGACAGTCATCAACTGTCAATATAGCCAGTTTACTGTCACATTTCAACTGTCACATTCAGGACGCGGTGCAGCCCGATGCCAAGGCGCGCGAACCTTCCTGACGGAGGGATTGGCTACTGCCGGAGCGCGTGGGTGAACAGCACGTTGCCGCCGACGACAGATACGTACTGCTTTCCGCCGACCGAGTACGAAATCGGACCGCTGGAGATCGATCCGCCGAGTGCGGCCTTCCAGAGCAGCGCACCCGTCGTCGCATCCAGCGCGAAGAAGTAGCCCTCACGACCGCCCGCGAACAGCAGGTCGGACGCCGTTGTGAGAACACCGCTGTCTGTCACGTCGGTCATCGCGAATTCCCACTTCTTGTCGCCCGTCTTTGGATCGAACGCCTGAATGGCGCCGTGACCTTCCTCCGGCAGACGTCGGTTGATCACGGGACCTGGCGTCAGCAGTCGCACGGGGATACCGGGGATCGCGCCGGTGAATCGCTGCCCTTCCCGATACTCCACCGGCCGCTTCGTGTATGTCCCGTATGTGTCCATCCAGCTCGGTACGTAGAACAACCCGGTGCGCGGGCTGTAGGACGGAGAGAACCAGTTCGTTCCGCCCTGCACACCCGGGAACGCGAGGGTGCCGTCGTTGCTCAATTCCAGAACCTTTACAGGACGTCCCTTCTCGTCGAGGCCGCTCGTCCAGGTGACCTTCACGAACGGCTTGCCGAGCAGGAACTCACCGGTCGCTCGATCGAGGACGTAGAAGAAGCCGTTCCGGTTGGCGAGCAGCAATGCCTTACGCGTCCTGCCCTGCCATTGGATGTCAGCCAGGACCGGCACCTGCACCGAGTCGTAGTCGAACACGTCGTGCGGCGTGAACTGGAAATGCCACTTTCTGACACCGGTATCCGGATCGAGCGCCACGACGGAATCGCTGTACAGGTTGTCGCCAAGCCGGCCGTCGCCGTTCCAGTCGGGGCCGGGATTGCCGGTGCCCCAATAGGTGAGGTTCAGATCAGGATCGTAGGATCCGGTGACCCAGATCGAGCCGCCGCCGGTCTTCCAGGAATCGCCGGCCCAGCTGCTGCGCCCGGGATCGCCCTCACCCGCGATGGTGTAAAAGCGCCAGGCTTCTTTTCCGGTACGCGCGTCAAGGGCCGTCAGAAATCCTCGAATGCCGTACTCGGCCCCTGCGACACCGACAATGATCTTGTCCTTGACGACGAGCGGTGCGACGGTGAACGCATAGCCGGCTTCGGGTCTGGCCACCGCGACGTTCCACACGAGGCCACCGTTCTTCGCGTCGATCGCCACGACGTGGGCGTCGAGCGTGGCCATGAACAGCGTGTCACCGAGAATCGCCAGACCTCGATTCACGCGCCCGCAACAGGGGCGGGCCAGGAGCGAAGGCACGTACGAGTAGATCCAGAACACGCGTCCCGTGACGGCGTCGAGGGCGACAACATCGTTCGGGGGCTGCACCGTGTACATGACGCCGTTCACCACGAGCGGCGTCGCTTCGAACTTCTCAAGCGACTTGGACTGGAACACCCACTGGAGCTCCAGGTTCTTGATGTTGGCCGGCGTAATCTGGGCAAGCGGGCTATATCGCTGTGCGAAGAAGTTTCCCGAATAGGTCAGCCAGTCCTGCGGCGTGTCGGCCGAGCGAACGATGCGGTCGAAGGTCACCTGGCCTCGTAGAGGCACGCTGGCCAGCAGAAGAGCGAAGGCCAGCATAACGGCCTGGCAAGGCAGGTGGGGCAGGTAAGGCTGGTGGGAAAGACAACGCACGACCACTCGCCACCAGCTGGAAGCGCAGGCGCTCCCGTTCATGGCTTCCCTTTCAACGTGACGAGATAGCCTACGACGTCCGCCAGCTCTGCGGCGTCCAGCGTGTCGCGATACGAAGGCATGGGTGAGCCCTTCAGCACTTCGTACTCACGCAGGTTTGACTTGTCGAGCGTCATCAACCGCTCGGTGGAATCGAGGATCTGCAACGAGAAGCTATCCTGATTGAGCAGGCGCCCTGTAATCTTTGTACCATCTCGCGTGGTGGCCCGCACGGTCCGATTGTCGGCTTTGACTTCTGCACCGGGATCGACAACCGACCGCTGCAGTTCGGCGGCACGCCGCACGGCCCCAATTTCAGTCAGGCTCGGGCCGACACGCGCGCCTGCCCCATTGACGCTGTGACACGTATTGCAGCGGCCCTTTCCTTCGAAGACGGCGCGACCGCGAGCCGCGTCGCCAACGGTGACGCCTGCGTTGCTCGAGCCTGCCAGCGACCGCACATACGCGACGACGGTCCCGGCCTGACTCTCCGAAAACGTGCTCGGGGGCATGCCGGTACCTGGGATCCCTCCCAGAATGATCCGGACGAGCTGCTCGTCGGTCGATCCCCGGCGAAGCCGGCCGCTGCCGAAATCGACACCGGGCACGCCGTCGCCCTCGGGACCGTGACAGAAAGAGCAGTTGCCCTGGTAGATGTTGCGACCGTTTTCGATGTCAGTAGGTGTGGACTTTGACTCCTGGGCCAGCAGCGCGCCTGCAAAAAAGGCGGCGAGAAGCATTCCTATCGGCATCGGTAGCTCGCTGGGGCAAACAGGAGCATGGGCGGCCGTATTCTATGAGATTCAAGCGGTTCAGCACAGTAGAATGCCGGGGTGTACACCCACGAGAGGAAGAAATGCGACTGAGGACCGTGTCGATTCTCCCGATGCTGGCGTTGACCAGCATACCTGCACGCGGGCAGACGCCAAAGACTCTGACTCCCCAGCAACTGTTCGAGCGAAATGTGGGCTCGACCGAGCAGCAGGAACGTCAGTTTCCGCCGCACAGAATCATCGGCAACATCTACTATGTCGGCACCGAGACGCTCGCGGCGTTTCTCATCACCACACCGCAGGGCCATATCCTCGTCAACAGCATGTACGAGCGGACCGTGCCGGTCATCCAGAAATCGGTCGAGCAACTGGGATTCAAGTTCACCGATATCAAGATGCTGTTGGGCAGCCATGCACACGGAGATCACATGGAAGGTGACGCGCTCGTCAAACAACTGACCGGCGCGCAGGTTGTGGCGATGGCGGAAGACGTACCAGCGCTCCAGGCCATCCGGCCCGGTGGCAAACCTCACCCAATCGACAAGGTCCTCCACGACGGAGACGCCATCACTCTGGGCGGGACCACGCTCGTGGCCCACCTCACGCCCGGCCACACAAAGGGCTGCACCACCTGGACGATGAAGGTGCAGGACGAGGGACGCACCTACGACGTGGTGATCATCGGCAGCATGGGCGTAAACCCCACCTACCGCCTCGTCGGGAATACCGAGAATCCCACGATTGCGGAGCAGTACATTCAGGGCTTCAAGGTCCTTCGCTCGCTGCCATGTGACGTCCCGCTCGGATCGCATCCAGCGATGTACAGCATGGTTGAAAAGCATGCGAGGCTCGGTACCAAACCGAATCCTTTCATCGACCCGGCGGGCTATAAGGTGGAAGTGGACCTGGTCGAGCGAACGTTCAAGTCAGTTCTCGAGGAACAACGCAAAGCCGCGCAGTAGGCGCGGGCGGAATCTGGAGGCGGCGATGAAATCTCTGATGCTCGCGGGCGCGCTCGTGTTTCTGGCAATGCTCAGCTCCAGCGCGCAGGCGCCAGCCGTGACGCTGATCGACCACGCCAAAGTGGCCGAGGCGCTGGCGAAAGGCGGATCGCTCATGACGGCGCCGAACATCAGCGTCGCCGGCGTAAGCCGGACCGCGCAGGGCCAGGTTGAGATCCACGACAAAGAAACCGATGTGCTCTACATCACCGACGGTGAAGCCACAGTTGTCACCGGAGGCACCATGGTGGGCGGCAAGGTCACCACGCCCGGCCAGAGCCGCGGCACGGATATTCAGGGCGGGCAAGCTCACCACATGACCAAGGGCGACATCATCGTGGTCCAGGCCGGCACGCCACACTGGTTCAAGGAAGTCCCGGCGTCCGGCGTCCACTACTTCGTGGTCAAGTCGATCAAAGAATAGATGGTAGGATGCCGTCTTCCTGAGGAGGGTGACGACGATGCTGAAGAAGACTTCTTGGCTGGCGGTGCTTGTCGGCGTGACGGTGACCGCGTGCTCGTCGCCGTCGCCGACCGCGACCAGCGTGTTGCAGGACGCCCGGAAGGCCATGGGCGATCAGAAATCGGTGCAGATCTCCGGCTCAGGCATGAACGCGTTCTTCGGCCAGGCGCAGACCGCCGGCGAGGAGTGGCCCCGACGCGAGCTGACCTTCACGCGCTCCATGAACTTCGAGCAGAAGTCGATGCGCGATGAGCTGAAGTTCGCGCAGCCGACGTTTCCGAGCCAGCAGCAGGACCTGAACGTCAACGGTGACAAGGCGTGGAACGTCGGCCCTCAAGGCCCGGTGCCTCAGCCTGCGGCAGCCGAAGAACGGCAGCTCTCCATCTGGCTGACGCCGCACGGGTTTCTGAATGGCGCGATCGCAGCAGGCGCCGGCGCCACGCTGCAGGCGCGGCCTGAAGGGAGCACGGAGCACGTCATCACCTTCAAGGCACTGGGCAAGTACGACGTGAAAGGCACGCTCGACGCCCAGAACATGGTCACGAGAGTGGAGACCACGGTCGCGAATCCGGTGCTCGGGGATACACCGCTCGTGGCCACCTACGCGGACTACAAGGACTACGCCGGCGTCAAGGTCCCGGCCAAGGTGACGGTCACCGAAGGCGGGTTCCCGATCTGGGAGATGGCGATCACCGACGTCAAGCCGAACGCCGCGGTCGATCTTCCAGTACCCGAGGCCGTCCAGTCGGCGACCGTGCCGCCGGTGAAGACCGAAAGCACGAAGATCGCAGACGGCGTCTGGTTCGTCAGCGGCGGCTCACATCACAGTCTCGTGGTCGAGTTCAAAGAATATGTGGCCGTGGTCGAAGGACCACTGAATGAAGAGCGCTCGCTGGCGGTACTGGCTGAGGCCGCGAAGCTCGTGCCCAAGAAGCCGGTCAAGTACGTGTTCAGCACGCACCATCACTTCGATCACTCCGGTGGCCTGCGCACGTACGTGGCTCAAGGGGCAACGGTCGTCACCCATCAGTCGAATGTCGCGTTCTTCCAGAAGACCTTCGCCGCACCCGCCACGATTGCTCCTGACGCGCAGTCGAGCAAGGCGGCCAAACCGATGATTGAGGGCGTGGAGGGGAAGTTCGCCCTGACAGACGGCAAACAGATGATTGAAGGGTACGCCACAAACGGCGACAGTCACACGAAGGAATACCTGTTCGTGTATCTGCGCAAGCCGAAGATTCTGGTCGAGGCCGACGCCTACAATCCGGGCCCGCCCGACGCTCCCGTGCCTCAGACTCCTCCGCCGAACGCGGTCGCGTTGTTTGATGCCATCCAGGGTTTGAAGCTGGATGTCGCCACGATTGCGCCGATTCACGGTCGCGGACCGGTTTCATTCGCCGAGTTCAAGAAGTTTATCGGCAAGAAGTAGGCGTGGAGGTTTGACGTGACTCGCATCCTCACGTGTCTGACCGCGTTTCTCGTCGCAGTCCTCGCATCACCTTCACCTCCAGTTCTCGCGCAGGCGCCGGCGGTCGTTGCCCTTACCGGCGCCCGCCTGATCGACGGCACCGGCAGGCCGCCGATTGACGCGGCGACGGTGGTCATCAAGGACGGGCGCATCGAATCCGCCGGGGCTTCGAGCGCGGTGACGGTTCCAGCGGGAGCTGTTCGCGTCGATCTGGCCGGGAAGACCGTTCTTCCTGGCCTGATCAATGCTCACGGCCACCTGAGCGCCGACAAGTCCAGCAGGCCGAGCCGCGACAAGCTGCTCGGTCAGCTTGCGCGTGTACGCCGACTACGGCGTCACGACGGTCGTCGTGCTCGGCACCGAGGCCGAGGACTTGCAGGACGCCGTCCGCCTGCGGGACGAACAGGAGAACGGTCCGCTCTCCCGGACCCGGTTGTACGTCGCCGGCCCGAGTCTGAGGGATGTCAAGACGGTGGACGATGCCCGGGCTCGTGTCGATCGGCTTGCCGACGCGAAGGTGGACATCATCAAGATGCACTTGACCGGCGGACCGAACGACACGCCGCCGCCAGTCTATGCGGCAATCATCGACGAGGCCCACAAGCGCGGGTTGCGTGTCGCGGCCCACATCTTTTATTTGAAGGATGCACGCGGCGTGCTGGACGCCGGCGTCGATGTCCTGGCGCACAGTGTCCGCGATCAAGATGTCGACCTAGCGCTCATCACGGAGCTCAAGCGGCGAAACGTCGGGTACATCCCGACGTTCACGCGCGATCTCGCGGCCTTCGTCTACGAGACGACGCCATCGTTTTTCAGCGATCCATTCTTTGTGCGGCGCATGGACGCGTACCGCCCGCAGGTGACGCTCCTGAGCGACCCGGCCCAGCAGGAGAAGACGCGCACGAACAAGGACGCGCAGGCGATCAAGACTGCGCTCGAGCAAGGCAGTCGGAATCTCAAGCGGCTTTCTGATGCGGGCGTGGCTATTGCGCTCGGCACCGACAGCGGCGCCAATCTCGGGCAATGGCAGGGCTATTTCGAGCACATGGAGCTCGAGATGATGGTCAAGGCCGGGCTGACGCCGATGCAGGTGCTGGTTGCAGCAACCGGCGGCGCCGCGCGCGTGATGAAGCTCGATCAGCTCGGCACCGTCCAACCGGGCAAACGCGCCGACCTCCTGGTGCTGAGAGCCAACCCGCTGGACGACATCCGCAACACTCGGAAAATTGACTCAATCTGGATCGCCGGCCAGCGGCTGCCCGACGTGCCTTAGGACCTAGGACCAAGGGCTGAGGGCTGAGGGCTGAGCCCAATGTAGTGCAGCCGAATGTAGTGCAGGCCTTCAGGCCTGCCAGCCACGGCGGGGCTGAAGAGGGCAACGCATGACGAGGAAGGTTGGAGGAAACGCTCTCGCTGCGCTGGTCGTGTTCGGCGTCGCGGTAGCTTTTTTCCGGAACGCCGGTGACGCGAAGGTCACGGTCGCGCAGGTGCCGATCTTCGAGCCAGACCCGTTGTGGTCGGAAGCGCTGCCGAACAACTGGGTAAGCGGACAGGTCGGAGGCGTCGCCGTCGATTCTCACGACAACGTCTGGGTGTTCCATCGCCCGGCGACGATTCCCGACGGCGAAAAGGCAGCCTCCCTCACGCCGCCGCAGGCAGAGTGCTGCATTCCGGCCCCGTCCGTACTGCAATTTGCTCCCAATGGAAAGTTCCTTCACGCCTGGGGCGCACCCGGCCAGGGGTACGAGTGGCCGGCATCGGAGCACGGGATATTCGTCGATCACAAGGACAACGTCTGGCTGAGCGGCAGCGCGAAGGACGACAACCAGATCCTGAAGTTCACGAGTGATGGCCGGTTCCTCATGCAGATTGGCCACGCCGGCAAGAACCGAGGCAGCAACGATCCCGAGAACCTCGGCGGACCCGCCGGTCTGTTCGTCTACCGCAAGACGAACGAGCTGTTCGTGGCCGACGGCTACTTCAACCACCGGGTGATCGTGTTCGATGCCGACACCGGCGCCTACAAACGACACTGGGGCGCCTACGGCAAGAAGCCCGAAGACGACTACAAGTTCCCGGCCCGCGCACAGCTGGTTGAAGGGCCGCCTCCTCCGCAGTTCGGCAACCCCGTGCACGATGTGTTCGTGACGAACGACGACCTGGTGTACGTGGCCGACCGGTCCAACAATCGCCTACAGGTCTTCAGGCTCGACGGCACATTCGCCAAGGAAGTCTTCATCGCCAAGCGCACCCTGCAGGCCGAAGGGACCGTGCACCACTTTGCCGTGTCGCCAGACAAGGAACAGCGGTTCCTCTACGTCGTCGACGGTTCCAACAAGGCCGTGCGCATTCTCAACCGCCAGACGCTCGAGATCGTCGGAAACATCGGGGGGCACGCCGGACACAACGCACGTGAGTTCTTTCACGCGCACAGCGCGGCCGCCGATTCGAAGGGCAATCTCTTCATCGGCGAAGTCAACAACGGCCAGCGCTACTACAAGTACGCATTCAAAGGCCTGGGGACGCCGGAGCAGCGATAATGCAGCGCGATCGAATCCCAGGTGCGGAACCCTTCTGGCATTTCAGTCGAATGAACGTAGGGCGACGCCGTGCGCTGATTGGCGTCTCAGGCGCTCTCGTGGCAGCGATGGGTTTCGGGCGCGCCCGCGTTCAGGCAGCCGAACGGTGTGCACTGACACCAGAGGCTGGAGAGGGTCCATTCTACGTCGATCCTCATCTGATTCGCTCCGACATCACCTCTGGGAGGCCGGGTGCGCCACTCGATCTCGCGATCCGTGTCGTGCGGTCCGGCGACTGCGCCACGCTCACCAACGCGCGCGTCGATGTGTGGCATGCCGATGCGACCGGCCTGTACTCTGGATACGCCGGGCAAAATGGCGTCGGTGGCGTGTCGACGGCGACGGCCGTCGGCCAGCAGTATCTGCGTGGCACGCAGTTCACGGACCGGGACGGGCGCGTGCGGTTTCGCACAGTATTTCCGAGCTGGTACAGTGGTCGTACGCCGCACGTCCACTTCAAGATCTTCCTCGGTGGCAACGAGGTCATCGCGAGCCAGATCTTTTTTCCCGACGAGATCAACAACGAAGTCTTTACGACGTGGGAGCCGTATCGTGCGCACGCATCGAAGCGCACGGTGTTCAATCACAACGACCGGATTCGACAGGGCGTCTACTCGGACGTGAGTCGTGCCGGCCGATCCTATGCGGCGACCGCCCTGCTCGTCGTGAAAACCTCGTAGTTCGCAGACTCGGGGGCGTCCGGCTTCAGCGTTCGGCGCGAACCTGACTGACGCGCGGACTCGAGCCGATCTGTTCGTACCGGAATCCGTCCGCCGGGCGATCGAGCTGCCAGACGTACATGTTGCTCGCCCCCGATCGGGCCGGGCTTCCGGTGACGACAAGACGATCGCCCGCTTTGAAGGTGGAGGCCGTCATGCCGACATCAACGAGCTCATGACGATTGTCGAGCTCGAGCTGCCACGCCCCAGAAGAGCCGTTCTGCACTTCGACAATCAAGAACGGATGCGGGTTGACGAATCGATACTCCTTCACCACGCCTTCGATGATCAACCGCCGGTTTCCGTCGTACATGCCCGCGATCGAATGATGCGCGGTCACAGTCGGCACCAGGCCGACGACCAGCGCCAGGACGGCCGCAAATCGCATCATGGCAGGGCGAAGACCACAACCTGGTCGGTTGCCACGACCGCGACATACTGCTTGCCGTTCTTTCCCTGATAGGTCATCGGGTTGGCATTGACAATGGCATCGAGCTTCGCGACCCAGAGTTCCTTTCCCGTTTTGGCATCGAACGCACGGAACCGCCGATCGTTCGTGGCCCCCACAAAGACGATTCCGCCGGCCGTTACGGTCGGGCCAGCGCTGCCGCTGCCACCGGTGTTGCGCTTCCCTTCGGGCAGCGCTTCAGTCAGGCCGAGCGGCGTCTGCCACGCGATCTCGCCGCTGTTTGCGTTGACGGCAATCAGGCGCGCCCACGGCGGACGCTGACACGGCAGGTTGGCAATCGTGCGGCCGGTTTCGTCTTTGATTGGCGCGCTGAATGTGAAGTACGGCCCCGGTCCGTTCACACTGCCCCGGTCGTATGGCTGCGTGGACCCGTCGGTGCCGCGGCCGTAGTTCAGGCCGGACTTCTTCTTCTCGATCCAGCCGACGAGCGACGTGTCGTGCGCATTGACGAAGAGATAACCTGACTTCGGGTCCGCGGTGATGCCGCCCCAGTTCACACCGCCGGTGCCGCCCGGAAACTGAATGGTGCTTTTCGGCGGCGCACCATCTTCGTGGACGAGGAACGGCGTGAACGGCCCGGCGTTGTAGAAGCCGCCGCTCTTCTCCCACAGTTCCTGACACGCGGCTGCGTGTTCCGGAGTCGTGTCCGACGCCGTGACCATGTCTTCCTTCTTGAACTCCACGCGCGACAGCGCCGGCGGCTTCAGCGGAAACGGCTGCGTCGGCGAATACCATTCGCCTGGCACATCGCCTTTCGGCACGGGGCGCTCTTCAACGCCGAAGACAGGTTTGCCGGTGACGCGATCGAGGATGAACATCCAGCCGGTCTTTCCGACCGAGGCGAGGGCCGGGATGCTCTTTCCGTTCTGCGTGATGTCTACCAGCACGGGCGGCGAGGGCATGTCGGAGTCCCAGAGGTCATGATGCACCGTCTGAAAGTGCCATCTGTACTTGCCAGTCAGCGCGTCGACTGCCACGATTGAGTTTGCGAAGAGATTCGCTCCCGGTCGGTCGCCGCCCCAGTAGTTCGCCGCCGGGCCCCCGATTGCCATGTAGAGGATGCCGCGCGCTTCGTCGACCGTCTGATACCAGCCCCAGTTGTTGACGCCCGATCGTCCCTTCCATCCGTCATCCAGCCACGTCTCGTGGCCTTTCTCGCCGGGCTGCGGCACGGTATGGAATTCCCAGAGCTTTGCGCCGGTTCTCGCATCGAACGCTCGCGTGTCGCCCGGCGGCCCGATGGGTACTTCGCCTACCGTCGCTCCAAGAATCACGGCGTGCTTGTAGACGGTCGGCGCTCCGTTCCAGGGCACGGCGATTTCGACCGAGCCGTCCTTCCCGAAGCCGGACGAGAGATCGCCGGTTGTCGCGTTGAGCGCAAACAGCTTCGGGCCTGCCGTGAAGAAGACCCGCGCGGGATTGGTGCGGTCGCCGGGCCAGTACGACACCGCGCGCGTCGTCGTGAAGGTGTCCTTCGGCAGCTCGTGCTGCCACAGCTCCTTCCCGGTCTCGGCATCCAGGGCGATGACCTTCGTGCCGCCGGCAGGCAGATACATCACGCCGTTGACGACGATGGGCGTGGCTTCGGGATTGCCGGGCGGGTTGCCGAACGTGTCGACGTTCCTTACATCTCGTGGGGCCCCCGCCTCCGCCGAAGCGCCAGCGGCGCGAAGGCGGCCACCCTCGCTCGCTGGAGCCACGGGCCCACTCCGGATACGTCCAGGCCTGTGCGAAGCGCGTGACGTTGTCCGTGTTGATTTGCGTCAGCGGCGAATAGCGCGTGCCCGCGAGGTCGCGGCTGTACATCGGCCAGTCGCCGTCGGCCTGCTTCGTGATCTGAGCAAGCACTGACACTCCGGCCAGAAGCCAGCCAACACGCCAGCCGCCACGCGCGCTCATAAGAACCCTCTTCCTGCGCGGATCCAGTTCACCCCCGACGCCAAGGGATTGTACCGCGCTCCGCCTCCGAAGCATCGCACACGAAATTCGCAGCGTCGCCGTGGTCGCCGCGACCTTTGTATTTCCCAACTTGCGAATAGGGGCACACAGAACGTGTGAAGCTCTTGCCGGGCGATGGCGAGCGTGGCGCGCCTGGTACGCCAGGCGCGTTGGCCGGATGGCTCCCTGCGAGCACATCCGGCGTCTTGCCTTTTTCGGCCCATTCCTCCATTGCGTGAGCCAATCGATCATGAACGCGCCTTCTCCACCGGAGCAGCGATCCATGCCGGGAACGAGATAGAACCTGACGCTGCTCCCGGCCTTGTCCTCACCCAGCCTGGCGACGACGCTGTTGTAGGAATTCACCGAGTTGCCGTGTGAGACGAGGCCGTCGGTGGTTCCGTGATACATCAGTTGCGATATTAAAGGAACTGCCGATTCCCTATTTCCACTCCCAGAGCTGCGACTTCGTGTTGCCCTTGGCGTCGACTTCGTACTCGAAGACGGCCGCCACGTTGTTCAGTTGCGCCCATTTGGGCGACGCGCTCTGATAGTAGACGGCCCCGCGATAGCTCACGGCTCCGCCCTTCTTGAATGTGCCCACGCCCTGGCCGATCCATGTTGCCGTCTCGCCGCCTTGGCCCATGACGATGCCGTTGCCCTCGCCGTACACGGTTCCGTCGGGCCTCATGACGGACCAGTACGTCGCTCGGCTGGTCTCGCTGACTCCGAGGATCTTTCCGCTGGCTTGAAACGACGTCTCCATTTTCGGTCCGCCGCCCGGATTGGCGACGACCCGCTGCCCTGTCACCTTGCCCGTCTCACTGCCGATCTTTTCGCCAAGCATGTCCATTCCTCCTATCGATGTTGAGCACTCTCGCGCACGGAATCTAGCCTCATTTGTTGACTTCCGCTGGAGGCCAGCTTGTTAAACCTGTGGAGCCGATCCAACTCGCGCATGTGCCCGCCCTCCACCGACAAGCAGCGCGGCCAAAGTGCAAACGGCGGCGAGGGATGAGACCGCCGCCGGGGCGCCGAAGCCAAAGTAGAAGTCCCAACCGCCTGTATGGGCAAGAGCGAAAAAGAGCGTCAGGCCGGCCGCAAGCCTCCACCAGGTTCTGGCTGTCATGCTTAACCTCCCGGAGAGAACCTGCCCTACCAGCCCTACGGGCCCTACGGCAGCCCAAACACGTACACCGCATTATGGCGGCGCGCCGGCTGGAGTCCAGCCTGTTCGATCAATCCGCCGGTGAGCGCGCCTTCCCCGGTAAATACGGCCACGTACTGCCTGCCGTTGACTGCGTAGGTAATCGTGCTGTTCTGAATGGACCCTTCCAGCTTCGTTTCCCACAGGATCTTTCCAGTAGCCGCATCGAACGCGTGGAACTTCTCGGCGACGTCACCCCAGAACACCAGATCGCCGGCCGTCGCCAACATCGCGCCGTTTCCTGGTGCGCGGCCGGTGTAGAACCGTATGGTCTCACCAGTTGTCATGTTGATCTTCGCAATGCCCGCGAAACTGTCCAGTTCCACACCGGAGCGGCGGGCGCCGACGCGCTGTTCCCGCACGGCCGGCTGACCATCTTGTTCGGGCACCGCCGACGTCATATCGAGGCAGTTGTCGACATACGGCACATAGAGGGCATTCAGCCCGGGGTGATACGCAAGCGGCCAGTAGCTGCGCGTATTCCAGAAGCAAAGTGTGTGCTTCTGCCCGGGCTCGCGGAAAATGAGATCCGTGTTCAAGTGTGTGATCCCGGTCTTCACATCGATGCTCGAAATGATGAAGTTCCTGACGTCAGCCGGAAATGGCGACGCCCACAGAAACTGGCCGGTCGCACGGTCGAGCGCCCAGATTCCGCCGCCCTCTCCGACCATCACTGCGACATCGCGCTGCTCGCCGCGGCCGACGTCCGGATTGATCCACTTGACGAACCGCGGGTCTGGATTGACGGCTGTTCGAAGCAAGGTTCGCTCGTGGGTGTAGTCCTCGTCCCAATCATCGCCGGGCAAGTGCTGGTAGTACCAGACAACCTTGCCGGCATCGGGATTGAGCGCGACCGTCGAGTTGCTGAAAAGGTCGGCGGGCGCGAATGTCGGAATCGCGTCGGGGTTGCCTCCGTGACGCGTCATCCGGGTGTTTGGCGTCGGGTTGGCGACGCCCCAGAAAATCAGCCGGCGCACCGGATCGTAGGATCCCGGCACACCCCACGTTGACGCAGCGCGCGTGCCTTCCGGCGCATCCCCCCACGTGTCGCCGCCGGGTTCGCCAGGTCCCGCGGCGGTAAAGAACTTCCACACCTCGGCCCCCGTGCGCGCGTCGTGCGCCGACACATAACAGTTCGCCCTCAGCCCTCCGGTGCACGTGCGCCCCGTGAGCACCTTCCCCTCGACGACGATCGGACCCGAGGTGAGGCCACCAGTTGTTTTTGCTTCCCAACGCAGCGCGCCCGTCCGGAGATCGAGGGCTACGATGAAACCGTCTGGCGCGGTGTAGAACAGCATGTCTTCATACATCGCGAGCGTCTTCGTCCGAGTGTTGCCGGTCGGCCGCGAGTACTCCCAGACCTTCTCGCCGGTCGCAGCGTTGAGCGCACGAACGCCATTGCCCGGCAGGACGATGTACATGATTCCGCGATAAACGAGGGGAATGCTCTCGACTGTCCCCATGCCGCCCATCTCGTGCAGCCACGCGAGCTTCAGCTGTCCCACGTTCTGCCGGGTGATCTGTTTCAGCGGACTGAAGCGCTGCGCGTCGTACGTCCGGCTGTACATCAGCCAGTCATCCGGGCTCGGATTCACGAGCATGTCGGTCGTCACCGGCACGAACTTCGGCGCCTGCGCCGACAGCGCAGCTGTTAATGCGAGCGCAGCCGTCGCCCCGGCGCGAATCCGTGTGGAGGCGGCCGACTCATAATACTTGACCGCGCGAGAAGCCTCAGGGGCGCGAGCGAGGTCACGGACCTCGCGGCCCGCGGCCCTCTGCAGGCCTCGCAGCGCGGTCCGGCCCCGGAACCCGGATTCGCGCCGGGGTGACGGCGGCGCGGCTGGCTGCCAGAACATGCGGCGTAGTTCTATGGCAACGCGAAAGTCACGACGGCGTCGCCAGCGACGATCGCCACATACTGCTTGCCGCTCTTCCCCTGATACGTAATCGGATTGGCCGTCGCAGGCTTGTCGAGCTGCGTCACCCACAGCTCCCTGCCGGTCTTCGCATCAAACGCCCTGAACCGCGCATCGTCGGTCGCGCCAATGAACACGAGGCCGCCTGCAGTCGCGGTCGGGCCTGCGCTGCCGCTACCGCCGGTGTTTCGCTTCCCCTCCGGCAATGCTTCCGTGGTGCCAAGTGTGGTCTGCCAGGCGACGTCGCCGGTGTTTGCGTTCACGGCGATCAGGCGCGCCCATGGCGGACGCTGGCACGGAAGGTTGGCGATGGTCTTGCCGTCCGGACCCTTGATCGGCGCCGTGAACGCATGAAACGGTCCCGGACCGTCGACGCTGGCGCGATCGTACGGATGATCGGATCCGCGCGTGTCGAAGCTGTACTCGACGCCGGGCTTTCGCTTCTCCACCCAGCCGACGAGCGACGTGTCGTGAGAGTTCATGAAGACAAAGCCGGTGCGCGGATCGGTGGCCGTCCCGCCCCAGTTCACGCCGCCCGTTCCGCCGGGAAACTGGATTGTGGACTTCGGCGGCGCGCCATCCTCGTGGAATCGAAACGGGGTGAACGGACCTGCGTTCTCGAACCCGCCGCTCTTGTCCCACATGTCCTGGCACGCTTTAACGTGCTCCGGTGTGGTATCGGCGGCCGTCACCATGTCTTCCTTCCGGAATGACGTTTTCGCAAGGGGCACCGGCTTGACCGGGAATGGCTGTGTGGGCGAATACCACTCGCCCGGCACATTTCCCTTCGGAACGGGTCGCTCGTCCACGCCAAATACCGGTTTGCCCGTGACGCGATCCAGGATGAACATGTAGCCGGTCTTGCCTACCGTCGTCAGCGCCGGAATCCGCCGGCCGTCGCGCACGATGTCCACGAGCCCGGGCGCCGACGGAATGTCCGAATCCCAGATGTCGTGGTGCACCGTCTGAAAGTGCCACTTGTATGTCCCGGTCTCGGCGTCAACGGCGACGATGGAATTCCCGAACAGGTTGATGCCTGGCCGGTCGCCGCCCCAGTAGTTCGCCGCGGGTCCGGACACGGGCATGTAGACGACACTTCGCGCTTCATCGACCGTCATCGAGAAGCCCCAGATATTGGTGCCTGAGCGCCCCTTCCAGCCATCACCCCACGTGTCGTTGCCGAATTCACCAGCTCTCGGAACCGTGTGAAAGTCCCAGAGCTTCTTTCCCGTGCGCGCGTCGTAGCCGCGCGTATCGCCGGGTGGGCCGATTGGAACCTCGAGCACGCTCGCGCCAATCATCACGACATTCTTGAAGATCGTGGGCGCTGCTCCGTAACCGACAACCGTATCGACCACACCGTCCTTCCCGAACCCCGACGAAAGATCGCCTGTTGCCGCGTTCAGCGCGATCAACCGACTGCCCGCCGTAACAAAGATTCGTGCTGGATCCTTTCCAGCTCCCGGCCAGAACGACACGCCGCGGCGGTTGACCTGGCCGTTCGGCACCGGATACTGCCAGATCTCTCTTCCGGTATCCGCATCGAGCGCGAACACCCGGCTTCCGATCGGAAAGTACATGACGCCGTCAATCACGATGGGTGTGGCTTCTGACCCGCCGAACGGGGAAGGAGGACCCTCCTGTGGAGCACGATGGGTCCACACTTGCGTGAGGCGTGTCACGTTGTCTGCATTGATTTGTGCGAGCGTCGAGAAACGAGTGCCGGCGAGGTCGTGGTTATAAGTTGGCCAGTCGCCTGCCGCTGCGGCCGGCCTGGCGGTCTTCTGCGCTCCTACAACCAGCGCGCCAGAGATCAGGACCACGAACAGAAACCCGACAAGGCCTCTTCGCATTCTGCCTCCCGAAACGACGTGAATCGGGCGTCATTATCGCATCGAACGCCTTGACGAGCCCCGACCCGAGGCGTACGATGCGTGGAGCGTTCATCCGCCTAAGAGAGGTTTCTTATGCGCTATTCATGGCGCGGGTTGTTGATGGCCCTGGTTGCTTCTCTCGTCATTGCGTCGACTTCGTCGGCACACCATTCAGTCTCTGGACAGTTCGACGTTTCGAAGCAGACGACGCTGAAGGGGGTCGTATCGAAGGTCGAATGGATCAACCCGCACATCTATATCTATATCGATGTGAAGGACGATTCAGGCGCCACCACGACGTGGGCCCTCGAAACGCTGCCGACCGCGATGATGCGCAAGGCCGGTCTGACCAGGGAATCTTTCGTCCCCAACGAGTCAGTGACGGTCCAGGTGCTGCCCGCACGTGACGGTACCAAGCATCTGGCATTTCTACAGTTGCTGACGTTTTCGGACGGTCGTTTCTTCAAGCTCGGCTAGGGAGGCTTTATGAAGCGTCGTCTCATCGGGTTCAGCATGGTCGCCACGGCGACGGCGTTGTTGTTCGCGTACGCGGCCCAAGACCGGCTGGCTGCTCAGGCAACCCAACCCGCGGCCAAGCAGGATCCAGCAACGAAGCCGACGCCGCATCTCGCGGACGGCCATCCGGATCTCAACGGCACCTATTTCCACGAGGGCGGAGTGAGCTTCATCCGGCCGCGCAAGCTGGCGGACGGCTCGGTCTGCTTCTTCGGCTGCCCGCCGGGGAAAGGCGGACCGCCGCCCAAGGGCGAAGTGCAGGGACCGCCGATTCCGCCGCCGGCGCCGAGCTTCCCAAAGTACAAGCCCGAGTTCCTCGCGAAGGTCAAGGATTTGAACGATCGGCAGGTGCAGACAGACACGATGCTCCGATGCCTGCCTCCAGGGGTTCCGCGCATCGGGCCGCCGTCGAAGATCGCTCACACGGCTCGTGAGGTCGTGTTTCTCTATGACGACATCAACGGCAGCTTCTTCCGGATTGTGCCCGTCGACGGCCGCGCGCACCGCGTGGGACTCCCGCGGAGCTATCTGGGCGACGCGGTTGGCCACTGGGAAGGTGACACGCTCATTGTCGAGACCGTGAACTTCAACGAAGATACATGGCTCCTCGATAACGGCGCCTTCCACACGAAGGACTTGCGCGTCATCGAGCGCCTGCGTCGCGTCGGAGACACGATTCAATACCAGTCGATTTCGTACGACCCGGCCGTCCTGGCCGAGCCGTGGTCGATGGTGCCGCAACTGATGACGATCACCGACCAGGAGCTGGAAGAATCCGCACGCTGTGAGGATCGCGACGTCGAGCACATCGTCGACGGCTCGCATCACGACAACGCGCGGTAGCCGCGGGAGCGGGCCGCTCCCTCCCGGGTCTTGCGCATCGCGTCATGAATCTTGCTGCCGGGGAGCGGCTCGGACCCTACGAGATAGTGTCGCCAGTCGGGGCAGGCGCGATGGGCGAGGTCTATCGTGCCCGGGACACGCGGCTCGGGCGTGACGTAGCAATCAAGGTTCTCCCAGCGGCCTTCGCCAGGGACCCGGATCGTCAACGTCGGTTCGAGCAGGAAGCGCGCGCGATCGCCGCGCTCAACCATTCCCACATCTGTCAGATCTACGACATCGGCCCTGGCTACCTGGTGCTCGAGTACGTCCTGGGGGAGCCGTTGCGCGGCCCGATGGCCTTCGAACAGGCGCTCCGTCTGGCGCTCCAGATGGCGGGCGCGCTGGAGGCGGCCCACCAGCGTGGGGTCCTGCATCGGGATCTGAAACCTGCAAACATCATGGTGACGCGGGAAGGGGCAGTCAAGCTGCTCGACTTCGGTCTGGCCAAACTCGCGGGACCACCCGCAGACGGGCCTGAGGCTCTGACGCAGACGCTGGTGGGCACGGTGGCGGGAACGCCGGCGTATATGTCGCCGGAGCAGGCGGAGGGCAAACCGGTCGACGCGCGCTCCGATGTGTTCAGTTTCGGGGCCGTCCTCTACGAGATGCTGTCGGGCGCTCGTGCGTTTGCGGGAAGCACCTCCGCGCAAGTGATCAGCGCGGTGTTGCGCGACGACCCACCGCGGCTGCAGGCCTCGGACGCATTCAACCGCATCGTCGAGCGGTGCTTGCGGAAGGATCCAGCGCAGCGGTTTCAGACGATAGCCGACACGCGAGCTGCCCTGGAACAGCTCATCGGAAGAACGAGCGACCACCAGCCGTCGATCGCCGTGTTGCCATTCGCAGACATGAGTGCGGGAAGAGATCACGAGTGGTTCAGCGACGGTCTCGCCGAGGAAATCATCAACGCTCTGACCCGTGTGCCGGGACTGAAGGTCATCGCGCGCACATCGGCCTTTGCGTTCAAGGGCAAGGAGGTCGACATCCGCCGGATCGCCGGGGCGCTCGGCGTGGCACACGTGCTCGAGGGGAGCGTGCGAAAGGCGGGCAATCGCATTCGAGTCACCGCGCAGCTCATCACGGCCACCGATGGCAGTCATCTCTGGTCCGAGCGCTACGATCGCGATCTCGCGGACATCTTCGCCATTCAGGACGACATTGCCCAAGCCATCGCGGCGGCGCTCGAAGTGAAGCTTGCCGCAACGCCGGCCGACATCCGGCGCCATACGCCGAAGCTTCCGGCTTATGAAGCCGTCCTTCGAGGGCGGCACCATCTCTTCAAGTTCACGCCCGAAGGGTGGACGCGTGCACGGGGGCGCTTCGAAGAAGCGGTAGCACTCGACCCCCTGTATGGCGAACCACACGCCGAATCAGCGATTGCCCACTTTCTGATTGGGACCAACGGCGTTTCGGCCTTCCGTGACGTGGCTCCTCGGGTTCGCGCCGAAGCACTTAGGGCGCTGGAACTCGACGCATTCGAACCCGGTCCGCATGCGCTGTTGGGCGCCATTGCTGCCGCCCATGACTACGACTGGCAGGAGGCGGCCGAGCAATTCCGCCTGGCTATGGCCGCCACTCGTGTCTTACCCGACACGCGCTGGGCGTACTCCAGCTTCTACTTGGGCGCGCTCGGCCGATTCCAAGAGTCGGTCACCGAAATGGAACGCGCCGTCGAGCAGGATCCCCTGAACGTCGCATGGCGTGGTGTGCTGTCGGTCTGCTTGAATCACGCCGGGATGCCTGAGCGCGCCCTTCAAGAACTGCTGAAGGCGCGCGACCTTGACGAGGACCATTGGCTGTCTCGTGTCTGGCTGGCTGAGACCCTTCTCGTGTTAGGCAGGCTGGACGAAGCGAGGGTGGAAGCGGAGGCGGCTCATCGAATTGCAGGCTGGAGTTCCACCACCACCGGCGTCTTGGCGTGCGCACTCGCGCGGGGAGGCCGGAAAGACCGTGCGGATGCCCTCATGGCTGAAATGGGGGACGCGCCGCGACCCATCTGGGGACGAATCATGTACCACCTGCACTGCGCAGAGATCGATTCGGCCGCGGATTGGTACGAGCGCATGATCGATTACCGCGAGCCGCTCGCGGTGGTCTACGCTCACGCGCCAATCACTGACGCGCTACGCCGAAGCGCGCGCTGGCCCAGGTTGGCGAAGATGATGAACCTGCCGTAGAACGGCGGAGGAGATCGCTGATAGGCACCCTGGAGTCGGGCCTGGTGCCTGGTGCCTGGTTCCTGGTGGGTGCCGCGTGCTTGGTGCCTGGTCCTACGCTGCTGATCAGACGATAGGGTAGCTGACCAGGCACGAGCTGAACGGAACCCGATGATCGAACCAGCACATCCCGCCCGAGCTCAGACCTTGCGAGCACAGACGGTCCACGAGATTATCGACGCGCGCCCGCTCAGCCGCTTCCAGCGGGTAACGATCGGCTTGTGCGGCGTAGTCCTCCTCATGGACGGCTTCGATGGCCAGTCCATGGGCTTTCTCGTACCGCCTATCTCCGAGTCGCTCGGGATTCCGGTGAGCAGCTTTGGCCCGGTGCTGGCGGCTGCGCTGGTCGGCTTGATGATCGGCGCGATGTTGTCGGGGCCGATCGCGGACAGATGGGGCCGTCGATGGGTGCTGATTGTCTCCACGCTGGTATTCGGCGTGTTCTCTCTCACGACCACGCTGTCGACCTCGGTCAGCGAGTTCGTGCTGTTCCGATTTCTGACCGGTCTGGGCTTGGGCGGCGCCCTTCCCAACGTGGTCGCGCTCGCGTCGGAATACGCACCGGCCAAGCTGCAGCCGGTGCTCGTGACGGCGATTTTCGCGGGCCTGCCTGCCGGCGCGCTCGTGGCCAGCGCGGTTGCGTCCGTGGCACTTCCCGTCTGGGGCTGGAAGTCGGTGTTCTATGTAGGCGGCGTCCTGCCGATTGTCATCGCGATTGTACTGATCCGAAGCTTGCCCGAATCGGTCCGCTTTCTGACGGTACGAGGCGCCGACGCGGCGACGATTCGCGGAATTCTCGGTCGCATCGCGCCGGAGTTGGCGAGCCTTCCACTCGATTTGTCGCGGTCAGCGGCCGATCGAAAGGCCGCGTTGCCAGTCGCCCAGCTTTTTGCCGACGGTCGCGCGGTCGGAACCATCCTCCTCTGGATCCCGTTCTTCCTGAATCTGCTCGTGCTCTACTTTGTGGTGAGCTGGCTTCCGACTCTGCTGCGACAGGCGGGTACATCGGTGTCAGTGGGTGTTGCCGCGGTGTCGATGTTCAGCATCGGCGGGATTATCGGCAGCGTCAGTCACGGACGGCTGATTAAGCGCTTTGGCGGCCAGAGAACGATCCTCCTTGACTTCTGCGCATCCGTCGTCCTGATCGCCGTCGAAGCTTCGATGTTCGCGTCGATACCGGCGCTGCTGGTCCTGACCTTCCTGCTGGGCGCATGCGTGCAGGGCGCTCAGGCCGGACTGAACGTCCTCGCCGCGGTCTACTATCCCACGGCGATCCGATCTACAGGCGTTGGCTGGGCATTGAGCATCGGCCGCATCGGGTCAATCATCGGACCCACTCTGGGAGGCGCCATGCTGGCTTTGCAGTGGACGCCGCAGGAGATCTTCCGGGCAGGGGCCGTGCCCGCGGCGTGCGCGGCCGTTACCCTGGGCCTCACGGCCCTTCTTGCCGGCTCGTCCAATCCATTCGTGAGCCGGGCGCCAGAACTCGCTACTGATTCAGCAGCGGAATAGTCCGGGCGGCCGGGGAAGGTGGAATCGACCGCAGGTATGTGTAGATGTCCGCCAGCTCCTGATCCGAAATGACCTTGCTCGTGTACGGAGGCATCTGACCGGCGGGCTTGCGAACGTACCGGATGATGGTCGCCAGGGCGGGCGGATTCGGCGCGATCCGCGCACCATCCCGGCCACCTTGCCCCATCGTCCCATGACAGGCGTAACAGAAATCGGCCATATACAGTCGCCTGCCGTTTTCAACGTTTCCCGCCGGCGCCTGAGACGACGAAGTCGTGGGAGCCTGCGCCGACACCATCGACGATGCGAGCACTGTCGCGACGAGTACGAGGGCTTTCATCGTTTCGCTCCCGGAACCTGAGAACCTCGAAACCTAGAACCCTTAGTTTAGAGCGCGTTGCACAAGTAGCCCGATGTAGTGCAGGTCTTCAGGCCTGCCAGACACGGCGGGGCGAACCAGCCTCCGCCAAGGCTTCGGCGGTCCGCCGTAGCTTCAGCGAAGGCGGAAGCCCCGCAACTACGTCAATTTGCTAGCACTCAGAACCTTGGAACTCTGGAACCCGGAACTTTGGAACTTTGGAACCCCTGGTCATCGCGGCTGCGTCAGCACATCAACCAGCGCCGGCTCGCCACGTTTCACGACCTCCACCGCCCGCCTGATGGCCGGCCCCAGCTCCCTCGGATCGCTAATCGGCCCTTCGCCGTGGACCCCCATGCTCTGCGCCAGCTTTGCGTAGTCGATCGGCGGATCTTCCAGCTTGTTGCCGATCGTGGCGCGCGTGATGCCGCGACCGTGCTGCAGCGCCATCTTCTGCACTTCCATCACTTCCTGATGGTAGGCGCGGTTGTTGTGCATGATGGTCAGCAGCGGAATGCGGTGGTGGGCGGCCGTCCACATCGCGCCCGGCACGAACATGAAGTCGCCGTCGTTCTGGAGATTGACTGACAAACGCCCGCGTTTCTTGTTCGCGAGCGCCGCTCCGATCGCGGCCGGCAGTCCGTATCCGACCCCGTAGCCGCCGGCATCGCCGATGTAGTGGTGATGCTTGTTCATATCCCACAGCCTGGTCGGCCACCAGCTCATGAAGATGACGTCCGAGACGAGCGACCAGTCTTCGTTCTTGATCTGCGCATAGAGTTCCGCGCACACCCTGGCAGTGCTGACGGGGCTCGCGTCCCACGCATAGCTTGCAGCCGTGCGCATGTTCTCGAGCGCCTGATCGTGCGACTTCGCAAGCTTCGCGCCGCGATCCTGGAAGGACCGGCGCCTGTCGTCCGTCAGCTGGCGTTTGACCGCCTCGATAAGCGCCGGGAGCGTCGCCTCAGCATCACCGGCAATCGCGAGATCCACTTCAGAGAATCGCTGGAACTCCTGATAATTGCTCCGGGAAAACAAATCGTTGGCCGAAATGGTGACACGTTTGGCTCCTGGCTTCGATTTCACGCCGAAGAAATCGCCCACTTCGAGGCCGACGACCAGATCGGCTTCGGCCAAGGCCGCGGCCGTGCGGTTGGTTTGATCGAGCGGGTGCCTGGTCGGAAAGTTCATCCTGCGTTTCTGATCGATCACGCCGACCTGCAGCGTGTCCGCCAGCTCGACCAGCCGCGCCAGCCCGGCAGACGTTCTGCGCGAGACGATCGGCGACGAGGACTGGATTCTCGGCAGCGACGAGCAGTCGCGCGAGTTCGGCGACGGCGCCCGAGTCCCCCTGTGGTGGCGCGGCCGGCGTGTACTTCGTCACGTGCATCTCGCCGCTGCCGGAAACGGGGTGCTCCTGCAGCCCAGCGTCGGCGACGATGGCCACCGGCATCATGGGCGGGGTCATCGCGATCTTGTAGGCGCGAACCGTCGACTCGGCAAAGTGCGGCAGCGAGGCGGGCACGTCATCCCACTTGACGAAGTCGCGAATCGGCGACGCCACATCCTGCGCGCTGTGCGCCCACGTCACGACGCCGACGCGTTCGGCAGCGTCCAGGTGGTTCCCCAGAATCATGAACACTGGCACGCGGTCGCAAAATGCGTCGTAAACGGCCATCGACGCGTGTTCGTGTACCGACCGTCCCATGCACGATAACGAGCGCAGGCCTGCCCTCGATCTTGCATAGCCGTGCGCCATCCCCGCAGCGATCTCTTCGTGGCAGCACGTGATGAACTCCGGCGCCTCGTTACCGCCGTAGTTGATGATCGATTCGTGGAGGCTGCGAAACGTGTTCGCGGGATTTGAAAAGACGTAGTCGAATTTCAGCGACTTGAGGACGTCGACCATGAAGTCCGACCCGGGACGATCCGTCGTGATCGCTTCGGCGACTGGCGCGCGAGCGGTCTCGGGATCCCTGGCCACAACGGGCGCCGTTCCGTTCCGCGGCGCAGCAGGCTCCTGGCCAGCCGCCACTGCTGCACCCGGCGCGGAAACCGCCGCAGCCGTGCCGGCTGCCGCCCTCTTGAGAAACTCGCGCCGGCCAACCGATGGCGATCGTGGTCTTGCCATATCGGCACCTTCTAAAACCAGCCGATCTTACGCCAGCGCGACTCGCCCAGGCCGCCGATTCACCGGCGCCGGCGACCGCCTTTCCGGCGCCGTTTCGCACGCACCCGAAACGGCCGGAGCACCGTGTCGAGATCCCGCCGCAGCCAGCTGCGCAGCGTCCCCTGCCGCGCAATTGCCCAGCTGAGCATCGACCCATGAAGGGTCGCTTCGAGCGCGCGAGCCAAAGGAGTAACCTGCACGCCAGTCAGTTCGCCGGCCCTGACGGCATCGCTCACCAGGCGACGGATTTCGGTGTGTATCACACCGCCGCTCGCGAGTGCCAGGCGATGGAAGTCGGGGTCCGTCAGGTCCATCTGCAGGAAGGCCAGTCCGTTGGAAATTTCCGCGGGCGTTGGCGTCATCCGGCTCATGCAGTCCGCCATCCCGAGAAGCGCCGCCGACGGAGACGGGAAGGTCGTCCGCAGCGCGACGAACTCCCGCTTGTTGCCTTCTGCAGCGGCAGCCGCCAGCGCCAGCAGGAGCCGACGCTTCGACCCAAAACGCTGCACGAGCGTGGCCGCCGTGGTGCCGGCCTCCTGGGCCACATCGGACAGCGTCATGCGAGATGGTCCCCGCCGGGTAATCGCGCGGCCCGCAGCCGTCACAATCGCTTCGTCGCTCGTCGTGCGAGGTCTGGGGCTCACCGGCCTTGATTATAAACGGTCATTCATGTTCTTGCTTGATAAGTAAATGACCATTTAGTTATCATCGCGTTCGCGCACCGCCTGCCCGCCAGGCCCCGACTGGAAGGATCGCCGATGGTCGCACAGTCCCGCTCCCGGCCAACCACGCCCCCTCACCCGCTCGCCGGTCGCGTCGCCGTCGTCGCCGGAGCGACCCGGGGCGCCGGCCGCGGCATCGCCCGCGCGCTCGGAGAAGCCGGCGCGACCGTGTACTGCACCGGCCGAAGCGTTCGGGGCAACCCCTCTCCGTACAAACGCCCGGAAACGATCGAAGAGACCGCGGAAATGATCACCGCCGCAGGCGGCAGGGCTGTCGCCGTGCGCGTCGATCACACGAGTGAACGCGAGGTCGAGGCGCTGTTCGCGCGAATCCATGGCGAGCAGGGTCGGATCGACGTGCTCGTGAATTCGGTGGCGGGTGAAGACCCGATGATGGCCCAATGGGCGACGTTCTGGAAGGCCAATCTGTCGAAGGGCGACGCCATCATGCGGCAAGCCCTCCTGTCGCACATCATCACCGCGAAGCACGCCGCACTTCGCATGATCGAGCAGCGGCGCGGGCTCATCGTCGAAGTGACCGAGAACGACCTCCTGCTGGCCGGGGGGAACGTGCTGGCGCAGGTGGTGAAGTTCTCCCAGAAGGTACTGCCGACGATCTGGGCGTCTGAGTTGCGCAATTACGGCGTCGCAGCCGTGGCGATTACGCCTGGGTTTCTCCGGTCCGAGCGAATGCTGGAGGGCTTCGGGGTGACCGCGAGCAACTGGCGCGATGCCGGGAAGAAGGACAAGAACTTTCTCGAATCGGAATCGCCGCTCTTCGTCGGCCGCGCCGTGGCCGCGCTTGCCGCCGACCCGAAGGTGCTCGACCGTTCAGGCCATCTGTTCAGCTCATGGGAACTCGGTCGTCACTACCGTTTCACCGATGTCGACGGCCGCCGGCCGGACTGGGGAAGACTGGTAGAACTGGACGTAGACTTCTCGAAGCTTCCGCTCTCACTTCTCGACGCGATAGACAGCGGTGTCAGGATGCAGGCCGCCTGGTTGAAGGTGCTCTCGAAGCGGACGGACCGCTATCAAGCAGACTTCGCCCGGGCCATGCGTCGCCGGCAGTCGGCGCGTCCGAAAAAGCGGCGGCGGCGGTAGCACCTACTTGCAGACGAAACTGGCCGCCTCGTCCGTGCTTCCGGAACCTTTGTAGCTGGCGACCTGAGGATACGGACAGAGGGGCCGAGTCCGGTCGGTCCGGCCATCACGAATTCGAGAGGCCACGATCGACTCCGGAGCCTGCTTCTTCTCCACCCACTGTTCGAGCGCCGAGATGGTGTCGAAGCTGCTCGTACCCTCTCCCCCACCACAGTGGGCCATGCCCGGCACCATGAAGAGCCGGTACGAATCGCGCGTCTTCCCCAATCCACCAGATGACTCAAGGACGCTCTTGTAGTACGCCACGCTGTTGCCCGGCGAGATTTGCGGATCGCTCCAGCCGTGGTACTGGATCAGCTTGCCACCCCGATCGAAAAACGGCTTGAGGTTCGGATCGAGCGCGTTGATCACGCCTCCGTCGATCTCCTCCGCGAGCGCCACATCCTTGTCGACATTGAACGAGCGATAGTCCCAATTGGGATCCTTGAAGACCACGAACTTGAAATGATCGAACGCGATCGATAACGGCTGCGGACCGCCCCACGTCCCCCAGCCAAGCTCGCTCCCCGGCAGCAGACCCGCGATTTCGCGCTTCGTCGAAGGATTCGAGATCGATGCGTAGACGGCGCGCGCAGACCCGACTTGAGCCTCGGTGAGGCAGGACGCCTCATCAGCCCCTTTGCATTGCAGAACCTTGGGGTCGAACCGGCACTGACTCGGGTTTTCAAGAACCCCGTCGCGGATGCCATCGGACCCGTCGCAGGCTTCGAGTACCGCGTTGTGGATGAGCGGATACTTCGTCGGTGGTATGTACGAAGCGTCATCCTTGTGAAGGGCTTGTGCCACGCGAACCGCCTGCGTGGCCCGTCCTGTCCAGTCGGCGCCCGGCGCACCGGCGACAATGCCGTCGAAGTCGTCCGGAAAGCGCTGCGCCTCCTTCAGACCCTGCCTGCCGCCCGCCGAGCAGCCGCTCCAGTACGACAGCCTGGGCGTGTTGCCGTAGTACGCAGCCACCACAGTTTTCCCCGTGACGGCCATCTCGTGGACCGATCGATATCCGAAGTCGATCAGCTTCTCGGGATGGCCGAGCGCGAAGCTTGCGCTCCCGCCCACGTGCCCGGTATCGGTCGAGCTGGCTGCATATCCACGTCTGAGTGCTTCAACCATGGCCGAGTAGGCAATCGAGCCGGTCCAGCCGCCATTCCCCACCGCCTGGAACTTGCCGTTCCATCCGGTCACCGGCAACCAGAGCTCAACCTTGATGTCCGAATCAGCCGAGGGCGTCAGCGTCGCCTGCACACGGCAGAAAGCCGGCAGCTTCTTCAGCACCTCGTCCTGTTGCTGCTGTTGAACGGAACTCGGCGCGCCCCTCCCTGAGGAAAACGTGAAGGCACCGGCGGCGACTTCCTCTGACGCCGTAATCGTGCCGCCGCGAATTGTCGTCTTCGCGAGGCTTTCGCAGGTCGCCGCTGCGTCGACGGGCATCGGTGCGAGCGAAGCCTGGGCTAATAACGCGGCCAGCACGCCGGCGGCCGAAAGAAACCCGCTCCAGCGAACGGCCATACTCTGCAGCGTCATGGACTCGCCTCCCAGTGAACCCGTTGTTTATCACAAACAAAGGGCGGGTGGGGCAGGTTGGGCTGGTGGGGCGGGTAGGGATCAAGAACGCCGTTTGAGGACCCGGGCCATCATGCCGCGCGCCTCGGGCACCTTGAGGACAGACACCGCGGCAAAGAAGACGAGGCCGTACGGACCCAGAATCGCGATCGCTGCAACGACTGGGTTCACAGGCCCGATGAGGAGTTTGACGGCCCAGGCCACGGCGGCCGCAATGGCCGCTGCGACCCACAGTTTAAGCACATAGCTGCCGGCCAGCCCTGCCTCGCCGACCCGCGCGTTCAGCCCGCTCCGCAGCATCCACATCTCCACCCATCCGGCCAGACCAGCAGACATCGTCAATCCCGCTGCTCCCCACTCCGCTGGCAAACCAAGGAGGCGCGGAAGCGGAAGGGCGAATAGATAACCGAGGACCGTCGTCAGCACGACGCGAATGATGGCGAACCGCAACGGCGTTCGCGTGTCTCGTAGCGCGTAATAGGTGGAAGCGTACAGACGCCCAAGCGTCGACGCCACGAGACCGACGGCCGACCCGGCCAGGATGCCCCAGACGTACACGGCGTTCGCGTGCGTAAAGCGGCCGGTTTGAAGCAGCGCGGCGGCGATGATGTCACCAAGCGCAAGAAACGCCATCGCCGACGGCACCACGAAGAACGCAATCTGGCGCAGGCCGTTGTTCAATCGCTGACGCACGGCGTCGCGACCCGACGAGTCCGGGTCCACGGCACTCATGGCCGGCAGCTCGGCGGCCGAGACGGACATCCCGAACAAGCTGACAGGCAGTGTGTAGAGAATCTGCGCGTTCGCAAGACCGGTAACGGCCCCTGTCGGCAGGAGGCTCGCCAGCACAGCGTCGATATATGCGCTCGTTTGCACCACACCACGACTGATCAGCACCGGCGCGAAGTTGCGGGCGACAGATCGGACGCCGTCCGACGTCACGTCGAGATGGAACCTCAGGTCTGGCGCCAGTCGCAGCACTGCGGGCAGCTGAACGGCGACCTGAAGCGCACTCCCGAAGACCGATCCCCATCCCAGCAGCACCGCCAGGCGTGGAAGCGTGGCCTGTTGTCCGAACCAGAGAAGCGTCCCGATCATCGCGGCATTCCAGATGACGGGCGCGGTATAGGACAGCAGAAACCGCTGGTGGCTGTTCAGAACGCCGAGACACCAAGCCGACAGGACAAGCAGACCGGCGCCCGGGAACAGGACTCGAACGATTTCGACCGTCAAATCACGCTTGGGGCCGGCAAATCCCGGTGCGATCAGCGCGATGATGAGCGGCGTGGCCACGACCCCGATCAAGACGATCAGGGAAACGGCCAGGGTCAGCAGCGACGCCACCGCCCCGGCAACCCGATCGGCGTCGCCCGGCTTCCCGCGTGCGACGAGCGACGCGTAAACCGGGATGAACGAGGCCGACAGCGCGCCTTCCCCGAAGAGGTTCTGAAGGAAATTCGGGATCCGAAACGCCGCGTTGAAGGCGTCCGCGGCATCGGACTGCAGCCCGAAATAGTGCGAGAAGACACGCAATCGGACGAGTCCGGCCAACCGGCTGCACAGAATGCCAATCGCAACCAGAAGGGCGGACCGACCGGTGCTAATCCTCTTCATCCGGAACGGCCTCACCGAGCGTGCCGTTCGCCTTCCTCATCAAATAGGTTTTGATGAAGCCGTCCAGATCGCCGTCGAGCACGCGGTTGACGTCGCCGACCTGTTCTTTGGTACGGTGGTCCTTCACGAGCTGGTACGGGTGCAGCACGTAGCTGCGGATCTGGCTTCCAAAGGCGATGTCCTTCTTGGCGCCGCTGATCTGCTCGAGGCGAGCCTGACTCTCCTTCAAACGGAGGTCGTACAGCCGCGACCTGAGCACCTTCATCGCCGAATCACGGTTGCGATGCTGGGATCGCTCGTTCTGACATGACACGACAATCCCGGTCGGGAGGTGGGTGATCCGAACCGCTGAGTCCGTGACGTTCACGTGCTGCCCCCCGGCGCCGCTCGACCGATAGGTGTCGATCCGCAGGTCCTTCTCCTCGATTTCGACATCCACATCGTCAGGCAGCTCGGGCCAAACATAGACCGACGCAAATGAGGTGTGGCGCCGCGATGCCTGGTCGAACGGTGAGATCCGAACGAGCCGGTGGACCCCCGCCTCCGCCGAGAAAAGGCCGTAGGCAAATTCGCCGGCTACGGTAAATGTGACGCTCTTGAGCCCAGCCTCTTCAGCCGGCTGATAGTCGATGATCTCGCGCTTGAAGCCGCGACGTTCGGTCCAGCGCATGTACATCCGGAGCAGCATTTCCGCCCAGTCCTGCGACTCGGTCCCTCCGGCGCCCGGGTGGATCGTGACAATCGCATTCCTCCGATCGTGCTCGCCGCCGAGCATCTTCTTGATTTCGCCGGCCTGCAGCTCCTGATCGAGCCGCTCGAGACCTTCGGCGAATTCGGCGTCCACAGCTTCGCCCGCCTGGGACCATTCGACGAGGACGGCAAGATCCTCGCTCTTCTTGCGAAGCGATTCGATCAGGTCACGATCCTGCTCGAGTCGGCGGCGGCGCTGAAGCACCTTCTGCGCTTCAGCCTGATCCTTCCAGAAATCGGGGTGGGAGGCGCGCTCTTCCAGTCGGGTCAGTTCTTCCTGAGGACGAGCGGCTTCAAAGATAGCTCCGCAGGTCAGTCGCTCGTTTCGTGAGATCCTCGTACCGGCGCATCGACTCGTCAACGGTGGGCATGTCTCGCAATCCTCTTCTGACTAGAACAACAGGCGCTTCATTGTAGTACACCGCGCGACGACAGGACCAGCATGATGAGCGTCATGATGGCCGAGCCGTAGGCGAACAAGTCCCCCGTCCGGGCATAAATGGTCGCCGCGGTCACGAGCCGCACAGATCCCACAATCACCGCGGGGCGATAGATGTCCGACGCCGCCAGAACCCGGCCATAGGGGTCAACGATGCCGCTGATTCCCGTGTTGGCTGCGCGAACCAGGTATCGCCCTTCCTCGATGGCGCGCATCGACGCCTGCGCGAAGTGCTGGTAGGGCGCCGATGTCGGGCCGAACCACGCATCGTTCGTGATGGTTGTCAGGAGCTCGCTGCCACCCTTTACGAAGTCGCGTGTCAGGGCGGGGTACACGATTTCATAGCAGATCGCCGTGCTTACGAAGTGCCCGTGAAAGGGCAACATGACCGCCCGATCGCCCTCGGAAAAGTCCGAGACCGCTTCGACAAGAGGCGCGACGAAAAACAAGAGCCGCCGGAACGGGACGAACTCGCCAAACGGAACCAGGTGCATCTTCCGATACACGCCTCCAATCGTGCCGTCCTCCCGCACGAGGTAGGCGGCATTGTAGTACCGCGTCTCCGCTCCTCGCTCGACCTGATCGCTTCCGAGCAGGATTGGCACCTTCGACTGTCGCGCCACGGCGCGCACCTGGTCCGCCGCCGCCACGTCGTCCTCGAAGTTGAATGGCGTTGACGATTCGGGCCAGATGATGAGGTCGGAGCCCTCGCTGAGGGCCTGGTGTGTCAATCTCAGATAATCCTGAAGGATTGACGCGGAACGAGCAGTGTTCCACTTCTCGCCCTGGTCGACGTTGCCCTGTATCAGTCCGACCCGTACGGTTTGTCCCGTGCTCGTCCAGGCACCCCGCGCCATGCGCATGCCTCCCCACACGGTAACGGCGACCACGAGAAGGGCCATCGAGGTGATCGCGATGATGCGCTCCCTGCCGGACCGCGTCACCACCGAGAACGCCGCCACAGCACTCACCGCGGCGAGGAGTCCCGACACGCCGTAGACCCCGAGGACGCTGGCCAACTGCGCTACCGGCAGAAGGCCAACCTGGCTGTAGCCGAGGAGCACCCACGGAAATCCTCCGAAGACGTGCGTTCGTCCCAGCTCTGTGGCGACCCAGACGAGCGGCGCGAGGAGGAGCGCGCGCGCGCCGTAGGCCATCGCGAGCCGGCGGGTGATGACCGCGAACACCGCCGGAAACAGCGTCATGAACGCGATGAGCAGCGCGTTGACGAGCATGGCGGACCAGAGCTGCAATCCGCCGTACTGAACCATCACGTGGGTGACCCAGTACACGGTTCCGGCGAAACCCACGCCTCCGGCCGTGGCGCCGAGGCCAAACGCCCGCGTCAAAGCAGGTTTGCGCGGATGAATCAGCGCGAGCATCAGCGGCGCCAATGCCACCCAAGCGAACGCGGCGTGCCCGAATTTCGGAAAACTGAAGACGAGGAGGACGCCCGAAGCGAAGGCTAGCGCGTAATCCAGGGTTTGAACTGCTCTTCTTTTTCGAGCCGCGCTGCGACGGCTTCGGCGTCCTGGCGGGTCTTGAACTTGCCGACGCGCACGCGGTAGACGGAGCCGTCGGTCGGCTTCATCACATACGCGGCGTAGCCCTTCGAGGTCAATCGCTTGGCCACGGACTCCGCCTCGCTGCGCTCTTTGAGCGCGGTGACTTGCAGCGTAAAGCCGTCGCCCGCAGGCTCAGCCGTCGAGGCGACGCCTGGCGCGCCGCCCGGAGATTTCGGGACAGAGGCCGACGGGGTTGGTGACGCCGGGGGCGCGGGGACAAGCCCCGCCGCGGCCGGTTTTGCGGCGTGCCCTGGTTGCGGTTTTTCGAGGGCCTTCTCGATCGGTTTTTCTGCGGGCTTGCCAGACGCAGTCTTCAAATCCTCTGCTGGCTGTGCCCGCCGCTCGAGCCGACCGAAGTAACTCAAGTCCTCTCCGGTCGCAGGCGGCAGCGACGCGCCTTCCGAGCCGGTCACGGGCAGAACCTTCGGTTGAGGGGGCGGAGGATCGGGTACCGTGGCGGGAGCAGTATTTGCGCTGTCAGCGACCGATGCGGCGCGTTCGGCGCGGACACCTCGGCCCACGAGCACTCCGCACAGGAAGATCACAACCGACACGACGGTGGCGGCCATGAACAGAAAAACCAGTTGCTTACCGTTCAGCTGGATCTCGTGAAAACCGTCGTCCTGATCGTGCTGTGGCAAGGTGGACAATTGTACCACGGTCAGTGTGGGCTGGTTCGCTCGAGCAGTCTCCTGGCGTCGATCGAAACGGAGTCGAGCGCAAGCGCGCGCTCCGCTTCTGTCCGCGCGGCGGCAAGATCCCGCTCGCGCAGATAGGCCTCCCCGAGGGCCAGGTGCGCTTCCGGGGTTTCCGAGCTCCACAGCGAAATCTTCAGCGCGTCGATCGCTTCGTGGAGCCGGGCATTCCGAAGATGAACCTGACCAATCAGCAAATGCGCTTCCGCTTCATACGGTGACAGATACACCACCCGGTCCAACTCGATCAGAGCCTCTCGATCGCTGCCCTGCTGGAAAAGACGACGGCCGCGATCCAGATAGAACCGCGCCAGATCGCGCTGGTCGCGTTGCTCCCCCGCTGCGAGCACCGCGTCAATCTGATGCTCGTTGGGCAGCTCCGCGCTGTCTTTCACTCGTTCCAGACCTCGGGGTACGTCGTCACCGGTACGTCGATGGTCCCGCGCTTCGTAGCTCGACGACAGCCGACGCGCGAGCTCCTCCTCCCGGGCAGCCTCCGCAGTGCTGCCGCCGGCGGCCAGCGACGCGCCGAGCATGAGATGAGCATCTCCATCCACCGGGTTTCGCCGGACCGCCTCGCGAAGCCAGTAGGTCGCCGCCGCCTCGTCGTGGGCCAGTAGGTACGCATAGCCGAGGTTGAAGCAATAGTCGCCGTCGCCCTGATCGGCCTTGACCGCCCTGTCGAAGCAGTACACAGCCGACCCCGTCTCCTGCGTCGCGCCCCGGCGCAAGATCGCCACGCCGACATTGTTGAGAGCCGCCGCGGTTGGCTGAGCGTCAGCCAGCACCTTGAAGGCCGCGAATGCCTCGTCGTACCGTTTGAGACTGAGCAGCGACAACGCCGCCGCGAATCTGGCGCGACGTGAAAGCACGGAATCGACAGGCACCTGCTCGACGGCCGCCAGCGCCTGGGCGTGCTCGCCCTGATCGGTGTACACATCCCAGAGGCCCAGCCGCGCTCGATCGAATGTGGGCTGGGCGGCGACCGCCGCGCTCAAGTAGCCCGCCGCAATCGACGGTGTTTCAGCCATGAGCCCCTTGATGTAGTTCTCGAAGGCGGCAAGCGCGGGCTGCTGACGTACGGCGCCCGGCGTGGACGCGTCCGGCAGCAGACGTCGGGCGGTGCGCTCGAACGTCGCGAACAGTTCCGGCATGGGTCCGCGTTCGATCACGTCGTGACCGATGCGCCCGGATTCGAGCCTGATGCTCCGTGCGTGGACGACCAGAGCGCCACCTTCCACGCGGAATGACCCGACCACGACTTCGGACGCACCCACGAGTTCGCCAATGCGAATGAAGGTCGCATCTGTCAGCGCCGCGTTGGCCGGCACCTGCAGGCGGGCGAACGCCTGCCTGCGCTCATCGCGCGTAATGGCGGACCCTCCAATCGCCGTCAGATCATCGGTCAGCAGCACCGCCGCGGCCTCGCTGAGCCAGAAGATTGAGGCATCGTGATCGAGGTTCTCGAACGGAACGACCAAAATCCTGGACGTGGTCGTGTCCTGTGCGCGCGAGGTGCCGGACAAGACCCCTGCCGTGAATACAAACGCCACGACCAGCCCGGAAACTCGGCGCCCCACGCTCATGCCATCCCGTTCAAAAGCTCAACCTGAAGCTCGCAGGCGGCTCCTCCGGCCCCGCGGCACGATACGACATTCGTGTGTGCCCGCAGATCGAAGAGCTCCAGCATCTTCGAGAAGGCGGCAGCATAGAAGCCACAGAGTGGATACGGCATGCGCTCTCGGACGGTGCAGAAGATCGACATCCGCAGATGGACGTCGGCGCTCGCGCCGCGAAACCTGGACGTCGCGCGGGTTTCGCCATAGCATTCACGCACAATCTCGCGCGCTGCACGAAGCACGAGCCGGCGCCGAAGCCACGCCGGGGCGGTCTTGACCAGCATTCGTCGAGTCGATCCCATGGACTGCACCGACCACTCGGCCGCGTACTCGCCGGCTCGCGTTGTGATGGTGCGGTACGCCTCCCCTCCGTTGTGTCCTTCCTCCCTCAGAAAGCTCAGCACGGCGTAGAAGGGCGCCAGGCCAATCGTCCCATCACGCAGGCCCTCAGCGTGCAGCCAGTTCTCGTAGAACGCGAGCCGCGAGGGCAGGATGTCGGCGATAGCCTGGTGCAGGCTCGCCACCAGCACGCGTCCAATGCCCGTTTCGCGCATTCACGCCGTCCGACGAGCGGCGGATCCGGCCCGTTCTAGGGGTAAGATCAACCTGACATGTGGAGCGCGGCTATCCTGTCCGGCGGACGGGCGGCGCGTTTTGGCGGCCGCGACAAGAGTGCGCTCATGATTGACGGGCAGTCGATACTCAATCGGCAGATCGCGGAGCTGACCAGGTTGACCGACGATGTGATGATCGTCGGAAGTCGTGATCCCGTCGCGAATGACCGGGCCCGGATAATCGATGACGAGGTGCCCGACCGCGGACCACTCGGCGGACTGCAAGCGGCGCTCGTCGCGGCGCGGGCCGACCAAGTGGCGGTGGTCGCGTGCGATATGCCGTACGTGTCGGCGGCGCTTCTCGCCTACATGCTGATGCTGACGCAGGACGCCGACGCCGTCGTGCCGCGGATCGACGGCCGGTACCATCCGCTGTGCGCGGCTTACACCCGCGCCTGCTCCGGCCCGGCAGCGACCTGTCTGGTGCGCGGAGCCTTGAAAATGACCGACCTGCTGGACAGCGTCCGCGTTCGCGTCGTCTCGACGGCAGAGATAAGCGGGTTCGGCGACCATCGACGGTTGCTCGCCAACATCAACACGCCAGAGGAGTACGCGTCCCTCGAGGCGGTTCAAGGTCACCAGCTGTAATCGTAACACGAGCGTCTCGCCGACCTTTCGGTTCGGCTGCGCAACAGGTACATGATTCTGCCGGTCCAACGTGTGATCTCCGATGAAATCGTGCAAGCCGCCGAGCGACAGTTCGGGGTCCACGATGTCCCTGCGTTTGCCGTCGAGGTGCCGCCAGACCGTGCGCTCGGGGATCTCGCCATCACGATCGCGTTTCAGCTCGCACGCGTCCTGCGTAAAGCGCCGCGCGTCATTGCACAGGAGATGGCGGGAGGTCTTGGACAATTGCCGGGCGTCGCGCGCACGGTGGCGGCTCCGAATGGCTACCTGAATCTCTATCTCGATCGGCCGTCGTTTCTGCTCGCGAGGCTACGTCTTGAAGTCGCCTCACCGGCAGTCGCTCCTGACAAGACCATCGTCGAGCACACGGCCATCAACCCGAACAAGGCGGCGCATATCGGCCACCTGCGCAACGCCGTCCTCGGCGACACGCTCGCACGCGTTCTGCGTTTCCGTGGTGTTCCTGTCGAAGTGCAGAACTACATCGACGACCTGGGCGTTCAAGTTGCCGACATCGTCGTCGGATTCAAGACGCTCGAAGGTCGCTCGCTCGACGAGATACGGAAGCTCGCCGGGACAACACGGTTCGACTACTACTGCTGGGATCTCTACGCGAAGGTGACCCAGTGGTACGAGGAGGACGCCGAACGTCTGAAGATTCGGGCAGCGGCCCTTCACGATCTCGAGCACGGCGACAACGAGATCGCCGCGGCAGCGGAGGTCGTCGTCGATCGCATCGTGCACACGCACTTGACGACGATGTCCCGACTGGACATTGGCTACGACCTGCTGACATACGAAGGCGACATCCTGCGCCTGCAGTTCTGGGCACGTGCCTTCGAGATCCTGAAGGCGAGCGGCGCCGTGTTTCTCCAGACCGAAGGACGCCTTGCGGGCTGCTGGGTCATGCGGATCGATGAGCCGGGCGGCCCAGAGAGCGATGAAGAGGCAGAAAACCGCGAGAAGGTCATCGTCCGCTCAAATGGCGTCGTCACGTACGTGGGGAAGGACATCGCGAACCAGTTGTGGAAGTTCGGCCTGCTGGGGCGCGATTTCAACTATCGGCGCCTGGACCAGGGCCCGAATGGACCGGTGCTGTGGGCGACGACAACCGAGGCTGGCGACCCGGGCGCCCCGCCGTTCGGTCGAGCCAGACGGACCTACAACGTCATCGACTCGCGGCAGATGTATCTGCAGGCGCTGCTGACCAAAGCGCTTCGAGCACTCGGACATCCCGAACAGGCCGACAATTCAATTCACTTCTCGTACGAAATGGTCGGGCTCTCGCACGCAACGGCGCGCGAGCTGGGCTACCCGTCGGAGAGCAGCGAGGCGTCGAAACCGTTCGTCGAGGTGTCGGGCCGGAAGGGGCTCGGCGTCAAGATTGACGACCTGCTCGACCTCCTGACGAACAAGGCAGCGAACGAGGTCGCGTCGCGGAACCCGGAGTTTACGCAGGAAGACTGCCGCCGCGCGGGCCTGCAGATCGCCGTCGGCGCCATTCGCTACTTCATGCTGAAGTATTCGCGCGGCAAGCTCATCGTGTTCGACATCGCCGAAGCATTGAGCTTCGAGGGCGAGAGTGGGCCGTATCTGCAATACGCGGTCGTTCGCGCGAACAACATCTTCTCGAAGCTGAAGGAGCGCGAGGGACTCACCGAGTCGGCGATTCTGCAAACGCTCGGCACCAGGCGCGTCGACGAGCTCGCCGGCGATGGGAATGCGCTCTGGGGATTGATCTTCGAAGCCGCACGCCTGGACGACGTCGTCGAGCAGGTGGTTCGTTCGCTCGAGTTTTCCGTGCTGGCCAAGTTCACGTTCGGCCTGGCTCAATTATTCAACGCCTTTTATCACCGATTTCCGATTCTCAACGAGGAAGACGTCGACCGAAAACACTGGCGTGCTGCCGGCGTTGCTTACGTCCGCGACCAGATGACCCGGGCGCTGAACCTCATGGGTATTGAGGTGCCAGCGAGGATGTAGGATCGCCGCGACAGGAGAGGCGAAGGCACTTCATGGCTGTCATCGGAATCACGGCTTGTCGCAAGATCGAAGACTACCGCCAGGCGGTTCTTCACATCGGCGCCGAGGCCCGCATCCTGGACCCGTCGATGAGCGTGTCGGACGCGCTTGGTGGAATCGATGGGCTTCTTCTGACCGGCGGTGGAGATATCGAGCCGGGCCGATACGGGGAGCCGGCTCATCCGTCGGTGAACGAGACACAGCCGCAACGCGACGAGTTCGAAATCGCGCTCGTGCGCGAAGGGCGAGCGCGACGAGTGCCGATTCTCGGCATCTGTCGCGGCATTCAGATTCTGAATGTCGCCTGCGGCGGAACGCTCATCCAGGACATCCCGACGGAGGTGCCCGGCGCGCTCAAGCACGAGCTGGACGTACCTCCTCACGAAGCGTTCGAGCTCGCGCACGAAGTCTGGCTCGACAAGGATTCCACACTCGGCCGCCTGATGAGCGAGCGGCTGGAGGGCGCCGACAGCTGCGAGGTCAACAGCCGTCACCATCAGGCCGTCAAGCAGCTCGCGCCAGGGTTTCAGGTGTCGGCGACCGCCCCGGACGGCGTCATTGAAGCCATTGAGGATCCTGGCGCCGGTTTCTGTCTCGGCGTGCAGTGGCACCCGGAGAACTTCTGGCGAACAGGCGAGTTCAGGTCGCTTTTCGAGGGATTCGCTGCGGCAAGCGAGCCGAAGGGCCGCTGATCTAGTCGATCTGAATCGAGCCGGATCCGGTGTGAATCTGGACGCGTGGGCCGCCACCCTGGACACGGCCCTGCAGCTGATGCCGTGCAGTGTTCACGAGCTGCACGGGATGCGAGATCCGGATCCCGCCGGAACCTGCGTGCGCATCCACGTCGAAGCCGGCATCAGGCGGAACGCGAACCGTGACGCTCCCCGAGCCAGCGCTCACGCTCCAGTCGCGAGTGGGTCGCCCTTCCAGGGTAATCGCGCCGCTTCCCGTCCACGCCGTTACGGCGCCCTCGACGTCCCTGGCTTGAATTCCGCCGCTGCCCGCTCGGGCATCCAGTCCTTGACCTGCGCCCTGCACGGCTATCGAGCCGGAGCCGGCCGACGCCTTGACGGGTCCGGGTGCATTCGCAATGCGAATGCTCCCGGACCCGGTGCGGGCCTCCACCGCGCCGCCAACACCTTCGATCGTCAGAGAACCCGAGCCGCTGTGCGACCGGACGCGCGTGTCGACGGGCACAGTCAATTCGTAGCTGATGCTGACATGCTCCAGCAACCACCGATCGGCAGTCTCGCCGATCCGGACCGTGTTCCCGTCGTGCTCGATGGGCGGGCTCGCTTCAAGACGTTTGAGCTGGGCCTCCGCATCAAGACCAGTCCAAAACACGCCGTAGGTGTGAACCCGACCGATTACGTGCACGTGGCCAGTTTCACCGGGACGGATCTGAACCCAGCCGGCGCCGCTGACGACGGTGAGGTCGACCGGGGCGGTGACGGGCAGGTCGCGTTCAAACGACCCCGTCATGCCGGAGACGGCAGCGCCCGCCACGCAACCAACCGACACAAGCACGGCGACGCTCAGGGCCGAAAGGGTCAGTCGGTCCACGTTCCTCTAGGACGAAGATTCCCGGCCGAGTGTTCCCCCGCGCGTACCTGACGTGTTCTTCGTGCCCTCGAACACCACGATGGTCTCGACATGTGGAGTATTGGGAAACAAGTCGAAGGCCTCAGCGCTCGCCACGGCATAGCCTGCCTCGACCAGACGTCTCGCATCACGTGCCAGCGTGGCGACATCACAGGAGACGTACACGAGCCGCCGCGCCCTCAAACGCAGCGTGCCTTGCAGCGCTTCCGGGGACATCCCCGTCCGCGGCGGATCCACAATCAGAACGTCCGCGTCGTGAGGCGCGGTCTGGACGAAGTCTTCAACCGCGCGATGGACCACCTTCATCGATGGGTCCGACGCGGCGTTCGCCGCGAGGTCTGAGGCGGCCAGTCGATCGCCCTCCACGGCGGTGACTTTCGCGTCACGCAATCGACCTGCGGCCAGCGCAAACAGCCCGCCGCCCGCATAAAGGTCAATCACGTGGCTGCCGCGCGGCACCTGATCCGCGACGTGCGCCACCAGATCGCGCAGAAGAAACCGGTTGCCTTGAAAGAACGAGGAGACATGACGTCGAACGGCGATGCGCGTTCCTTCGATCTCGAGCGCGTCCGCAACATACGGGCTCCCGAACAGCACTCGCGCCACGCCGGGGATAGAGCTCGTCGCCGATAGTCCGGTCACCGACCCCGGCTGGAAGACACCTCGTGCCAACGCCGCTTCCCCGCTCCAATGGTTGTCGAGATGAATGACCCGTTCCGACGCGTCAACGTTTTCCGACACCTCAATCTCGCGAACCATGTCCGCGCCGACGCGGTCAAGGGCGTCGGCAAGTCGGTCGAGGACATCACAGGTCGACGCCAACAGCTGGCCGGTGGCTCGGGCATCGCACACCTCATGGGTGTGCTCCCGGAAGAAACCAATGCGGCCCGCTCGCCGGTGGAGGCGCGCCCGCATCCGATAGCCAAGCACGGAAGACGCCCGAACGGTCGGCAACGCCCCAAGCGTCAGTCGTCCGATCCTCGCGAACGCGTCGGCAATGACATCGGCCTTGATTTGGAGCTGACTCGGGTACGCGATGTGGGCGTACAGACAGCCGCCGCATGTTCGGTCTCCGGGTGGCATCTGTCGATCTGGAGAGGGGAGCTCGACGCCAACAGTTCGGCCGTACGCGACGCCTTTCTGAGTCCGGTCGATGGTGACTGAGACGCGCTCGCCGGGAATTGCACCGTCGACAAGGACAACCTGGCCGTCGGAACGGGCGATCATCCAGCCACCCACGGCTGGTTTTTCAATGGTGAGCGAGAGGGTCTGGCCCGGTACGATCGGCACAACTCACCGGCCTAGCCCACGAGCGTCGGCAGCCCGCAGTAGTCGCGGACGAGCCGGTCAAAGGCCGTCTCACGGGCGCGAGCCAGCGCCTCGGGGCTCATACGGTCACGAAACCCCGAGACTTGCCCGGCCGCTTCCGAGGCGAGCTCCGATCGTGACGATTCCTCAAGTGAACCGCGCGCGGCCTGCAGCAGCTCCAGATCGAGCGTCGCGAGGCGTGCGAGAAGCGCTTCCCGCGCATCGCCTCTGAGCCCTCGAGGCGCCGATCGCGCTGCGTCATGCTGACGCGCAATCTCGTCGATGATCGGGTCGAATGCTTCTCCAATGCGGCCTTGCGCACGGGCCGACGACAACCGGCGGAGCGCACGCTCGAGATGGGCGACGAGCGACGCTCCCCCGCGCCGGGATGGCTCATCGGCTGTTCCACCCGTCTCCTCGCCGCCGCCGAGCGGCGCGCCAACCGCCCGCCGCCACTCATCAAACGCGTCGAGGACGTCGGCGTCACAGAAGTCGATCTTGATGGGACGGCGCCGCGGACCCTTCGCGTGGTAGCGTTCGAAACACCGATCGATTCCACTGAAGGCCACCTTCAGCGGAATCCCCTTGGCCGCCCATCCTGAAACAATATCGAACGACGGCCCGACGACCCGAATGAGATGGCCATCGTTCTTCCGGCACAGGTAGGTTTCGATTTCGCGGCAGTAATCAGGAGTGAGCACGCCGGAATCCGCAGCTCTGTCCGTCAGCGGTTTCGCTCCCACAGAATTCGCAGACCGTACAGCGTCAAGTCGACATCCACATGATGGATGAGCGTCGTCTCGGGTGCGATGACGCCAGCCAGCCCTCCGGTCGCCACGCAGATGGCGTTTCCGCCAAGTTCCCGGCCCATGCGACTGATGAGTCCCTCGACCATTCCGACGTACCCCCAGAACAAACCCGACTCCATCGCCCCCACGGTCGTCGTCCCCACGACCCGCGCGGGGCGGCGCACGTCGATACGCGGCAGCCTGGCTGCGCGCTGAAACAGCGCGTCGGCCGAGATCTGCACGCCCGGACAGATAGCACCGCCGAGATACTCGCCCCTGGCGGTCACCGCATCGAGCGTCGTCGCCGTGCCAAAGTCGAGAACGATCAGGGGTCGATTGGCGTTCCGGCCGAACGCTTCGTAAGCGGCTACGGCGTTGGCAATCCGATCGGCGCCTACCTCGGCTGGATTGTCGTACAGAATGGGCATTCCCGTGTGTACGCCAGGCTCGATGGTGAGCGGTTCCAGGTGAAAGTACGCCTCCGTCATCTTCTGCGTCGTGCTGGTCAGCGGCGGCACGACTGAACCGAGGACGATGTGCGTGATCGATGATTTCAGAATACCGCTGCTCGAGAACAGCGCTTCAACGAGCAGGCCCAGTTCATCCGACGTGCGTTCCCGGATCGTCGCCAGTCGCCAGCTGCGCTTCAGCGTCGTTGCGTCGAACACGCCCAGCACGATGTTTGTATTGCCTACGTCAATGGCCAGCAACATTGGTCACAGCCAGTCCAGTTCCCCACCAACAATCCGCTCCAGCCGCCCTTCGACCTCCACCAGCAGAGCGCCCTGTTCATCGATCCCTCTGGTGACCCCCTGGCGCAGACCCTGCGGCGTGTGCCAGGCGACCGATGCCCCTTCATGCCGGGACGCTCGTTGGCGCCAGGCGGCGAGAATAGCATCGAACCGCCCGGCCAGCAGATCGCGATGGCGGTGAGAGAGCGCCGCCAGACTCTCCGCACAAAGCACGGCACGATCGATTTTCCGACCCAGTTCTGCTTCGAGCGATGTGGCTCGACCCGTCAACGCTGACGGAAATTCAGTCGCACCGACGTTGAGGCCGTAGCCAAGGATGATGCTCTCGCCCCCTCGACGCTGCTCGGGGCGAGCAGGCTGCGATGCCCGCTCGGCGAGAATGCCGCCCACTTTACGGCCCGACACGAGCAGGTCGTTCGGCCATTTGATCGAGACCCGAAGCGCGGTGACACGTTCGATGGCTTCGGCCAGCGCCGACGCCGGCGGCCAGCGTCAGCAACGAGGTTGCACGACTGGCGTCGTGGCCTTCCGCCGACATCCCGAGCACGACCGATACATAGAGGCCGCTTCCCGCTGGCGAGTGCCACGTCCGGCCGTAGCGTCCGCGGCCGGCTGTCTGCGCATCAGCAATGACAACGGTGTTCAGCATGCTGGCGGCCGCGGCTGCCAGCGCCACGTTGTTGGTCGAATCGATCGAACGAAAGAACAGGACACGGCCGCCCAGCGGCAACAAACGGTCGCCGACCGCCGCCAGCGCCGCCGAAAAGTCCTGCGGAAGAGGATCCCTCGCAACGTTCACCGGGGCTCGATTTCGAAGCTGATATCGACCGCCGGCGCAGAATGTGTCAACGCGCCGACCGACACGAAGTCGGCGCCGGTCGTCGCCAGGTCGGCCATCCGTTCGAGCGATACCCCTCCGGAAATCTCAATCCTGACTCGACCGGCCGCGCGCCGCACCGCCTCGCGGATCCTGGCGACGGTCATGTTGTCCACGAGGACCGTCTCGACGCCAGCCGCGATCGCCTCGTCGAGTTCCTCGAGACTCTGCGCCTCGACTTCGATGCGCATGCCCGGGCAGTGCTCGCGGACCCGGGCGATGGCCGGACACACGCCTCCCGCAAGCCGGATGTGATTGTCCTTAATCAAGACGGCGTCAAACAGGCCCGCGCGGTGGTTGGTCGCTCCACCGGCGCGCACGGCGTACTTTTCGAGCACTCGCAGGGTGGGCGTGGTCTTTCGAGTGTCGAGCACCGTGATCCGACCGGCCGCCGCGTCGACAAAGCGGCGCGCCTCGGTCGCAACGCCGGACAATCGCTGAAGGAAATTCAGGGCCGTCCGCTCGCCGACAAGAAGCGCGCGCGCGGAGCCTTCGACCGCCGCAACGGTCTCCCCGGCCTCGCAGAGGTCACCGTCGCGCTTCTCGTTCGCGACGCGTACCGAGGGCTCGAGTTGCCGAAACACCTCAAATGCGACGTCCAGTCCGGCCACGACGCAGCGCGCCTTCGCCAGAAACACACCACGGGCCCGCAGATCTGGCGAAACAATCGCATCGGTCGTGACGTCACCCGGGCCAATGTCTTCTGCGAGGGCACGTCGGACGACGTCTCGATAGGCCGCCGCGTCGAGAGAGAGCGTCAAGGCCGTCTACTCGCTTGCCGACCCGAACTCCACATCCACCGACAACGCTTCCTGAGGGGATCGTTCGAGCAGGCCGATGCGACCGGCGGAGCGAAGGTCAGCTTCAATCGCATCGAGACAGCTCAGATTGTCAGCGGTGTCGGCAATGACCGCCCGGACGATCGGCACCCTCATCGATTGCTTCGCTTCGGACCGTCGCTTTCTGACTTCGCCGAGCAGGCGCGTCGCGTATGCCCACTTGCGGTGGTCTTCAGGGGTGACCTGGCCAATCAGCGGCTGGATCTCGGCGGCGACGGGCCAGGGGGCTCGATGTATCGACCCGTCACGCCACCACGACCAGATTTCCTCCGTCACGAACGGCAGAAACGGCGCCAATAGCCGTAAGTAGACTGACAACGCAGCCACCAACGCGCGGTTCGCCGACGCCGCGGCCTCAGGGCCCTGTTCGCCGTAGCGGCGCCCTTTCACCAGCTCCAGGTAGTCGTCGCAGAAGCCCCAGAAGTCGCGCTCAACGCGCTCGAGAACGCGGCTGTAGTCGTAGTCTTCCAGCAGCTTCGTCGATTCCGACACCAGGCTGCCCAGCTGAGCCAGCATGGCCCGGTCGACCGTCGCCGTGATTTCCCCAAGAGACTCGGCGGTCGACAGGACGAACCGCGACGCGTTCAGCAGCTTGATGGCCAGCCGGCGCCCGATGCGCATCTGGTTTGTGTCGAACGGCGTGTCCGATCCGGTTCGAACGCTCGCGGCCCAGTACCGCACCGCATCGGAACCGTGTTCGTCGAGCAGGGCCAGCGGCGTCACGACGTTGCCCTTCGACTTCGACATCTTCTTGCGGTCCGGATCGACCACAAATCCCGAGATGGCCGTCTGCGCCCACGGCAGCGACCCATGTTCGAGATGCGACCGCAGCACGGTGCAGAACAACCACGTTCGAATGATGTCGTGCGCCTGTGGGCGCAGGTTCATCGGAAACGTCCGGCTGAAGAAATCGGGATCCTCTTCCCACCGACACACGATCTGAGGTGTCAGCGACGAGGTGGCCCAGGTGTCCATGACGTCGGGGTCGCCGACGAAGCCGCCTGGCTGACCGCGCTGCGCTTCCACGTATCCGGCCGGGACATCGGTGGAAGGATCGACCGGCAGCCGCGACTCCTCCGCAGCCAGCGGAGCGTCGTACCGCACGCGCCCGTTGCTATCTAGGGGGTACCAGACGGGAAACGGCACACCAAAGAACCGCTGGCGGCTGATGCACCAGTCACCGTTCAGGCCGTTGGCCCAGTTCTCATAGCGCGTCCGCATGTATGGCGGAAACCATTCAAGCTCGCGGCCGCGTGCCAGCAGGGCCTCCCTGAACTCGATGGTCTTGATGAACCACTGCCGGCTCGTCACGATCTCGAGCGGACGATCACCCTTTTCGTAGAACTTGACCGCATGCGTCACAGGCCTCGGCTCGCCGACGAGGTCGCCCGACGCGCGCAGATCGTCAACCACCTTCGTCCGAGCCTTGGCCGCCGACAGGCGGACGAGCCCGTCGTAGTGCTGCTGCGCCCGCGCCGCGTCCACCGATTCCCACCCGGGCTCTCCCCATACCACCGGTCGCAGCGTGCCGTCCGTCTGCACGACCGCCCTGACCGGCAGGCCCAGCTCACGCCACCACGTGACGTCGGTCAGATCGCCGAACGTGCAGATCATGGCGATGCCACTCCCCTTCTGCGGATCGGCAAGCGTGTGCGCCTTGATCGGCACCGACGCGCCAAAAAGGGGAGTAATCACGCGCCGCCCGAACAGCGGCTTGTATCGTTCATCGTCGGGGTGCGCGACAAGCGCCACACACGCCGGGATCAGTTCAGGGCGCGTGGTGTCGATCTCAACAGACGTGGCGCCGGCTGACCCCGATGTCTCATCCAGGGCGAACCGGATCCGATGGTAGGCGCCGGGCATCTCGCGGTCCTCGAGCTCCGCTTGCGCCACCGCCGTCCTGAAATCCACGTCCCACAGGGTGGGCGCCTCGACCTGGTAGGCGATACCGCGTCCGAGCAGACGCAGAAACGACACCTGGGACACTCGACGCGCCCGCATCCCGATGGTCGCGTAGGTCGCGGACCAGTCGACCGAGAGTCCCAGCGTTCGCCATAAACGCTCAAACGCCTTCTCATCCTCCGTCGTCAGCCGGGCGCACAACTCGACGAAGTTCGGGCGTGAAACCGACACGGTCTGCTTGCCAGGTTTCTCCGGCGGAACGAAAGACGGGTCGTAGGGCAGTGACGGATCGCACCGGACGCCGTAGAAGTTCTGCACGCGTCGCTCGGTCGGAAGGCCGTTGTCGTCCCATCCCATGGGATAGAAGACGGCTTCGCCGCGCATCCGGCGGAATCGGGCCACGATGTCGGTGTGCGTAAAGGAGAAGACGTGACCGACGTGGAGCGATCCACTCACGGTGGGGGGCGGCGTGTCGACGCTGAAGACCTCTTCGCGGGGTCGCGACGAATCAAACCGGTAGACACCCGTGTCTTCCCACCGGGACACCCACTTGGTTTCAAGACCTTCGAGCGCAGGTTTGTCAGGGAGCTGCAGGCGTGCCGGATCGAGGCTTGTCAGGGCCATCGACGACTGGGACATCTTGAGATCGTATTACAGCGATACAGGAATTGGCGAATTGGCGACCAATTCACCAACCTATTTGATGGTCGCCTTGATCCGCTCGATCTCTTCGCGGACGAGCCGCTCGGCCACAGACGACACCAGATTTGACACGGTTTCGCGCACGACGCGATCCGACATCCGCTCGAGCACGCGAGCCGCGACGCGGTCGACCAGCTCATCGCCGATCGTGGGGCCGTTGGGCCAGGCGGTATGCGTGGAATCGCCAGCCTCCTGTTCGGCAGCCAGCAGCGCGGCAAACGCTTCCTTGAGGGCGGGCAGCGTCGACTTTCCGGTTGGTGGGGATACCGCCTTCACCACCGGCGGCGCGACTGTCTTCTCGTCGGGTCCGAAGGCGGTCAGGCTTGTCATGACGCCGTCAAGCTTAACGAAGAACTCGTCCAGCGAATCGTTCCGATTGTTGGCGCCCTTCACGGGTTCGTGCAGAGGAAGGTCCAGGATCGAGGTCCCTGCTCCCCTGAGCAGCTCCTTGACGCGGGCGATCACGAGCTCGGGCTCGAACGGCTTTTCGAGCACGCCGTCGCAGCCGGCTTCGGCCGCCCTCCGCTGGTCGACCGGCTCGGCGGCGCCGGCGAGCAGCAGCACCGGAATGTGGGACAGCTGGGGCGAGTGCTTGATGAAGCTCGCCACCTCGTAGCCGTTCTTGCCCGGCATGGCGGCATCCACCAGCACGATGTCGGGCCGGTCGGTTTCCACGCGGGCGATGGCCTGCTCGCCGCTGACGACCGTCACGACGTGAATATCTTCCTCAGCAAACGTGAGCTCAATCACGCGCTGAACCGTCGAGCTGTCGTCAGCGAGCAGAATGGTGCGGGTCACGTCGCCTCTATCGGTTGATGCGCGTCCTGTTTAGGTGTCACCGAGCGCCCCGGCCGCTGGCGCCTCGCGCACGTGCTTCCTGATGAACGACACAATATCCTCCATTGCGGTGCCTGGAGGGAAGATGCCCTGGACGCCGTACTGGTGCAGCACGGGAACGTCAACGTCTGGAATGATGCCGCCGACCAGCACCAGAATATCCGTCAACCCCTTCTCTTTCAGCAACTCCGACAAACGATGGGCGATGTGAACGTGAGCACCGGACAGAATCGAGAGGCCAATCACGTCGGCATCCTCCTGCAGCGCGGCGGCTACGATCTGCTCGGGCGTCTGCCTGAGGCCGGTGTAGATGACTTCCATCCCCGCGTCCCGGAGGGCACGCGCGATCACCTTCGCACCACGGTCGTGGCCATCGAGCCCCGGCTTCGCGAGAACGACTCGAATCTTTCGCACTAGACGATTGAAACCTCTTCGTATTCTCCCCAGACATCGCGCAGTGCGTCGCACATCTCGCCCACTGTCGCATAGGCTCGGACGGCCTCCAGAATGGGCGTCATCACGTTTTCCGTTGACTGCGCGGCCGACCGCAGGTGCGCCAGCGCGCGCGTGACGGCCGCATTGTCGCGTGTCGCCTTCAACCGCTCGAGCGCAGCGACCTGCTCTTCACCGGCCGACTGGTCGATGTACAGCGTGGCCACAGAAATGTCGTGTTCCGCCACGAAGTCGTTCACACCGACAATGGTGCGATCGCGGCGCTCCACAGCCTGCTGAAAGCGGTACACGCTTTCGGCGATTTCCTTCTGCGGGAACCCGCGCTCGATGGCTTCGACCATGCCGCCCATCCGGTCGATCCGATCGAAATACTCCAGAGCTTCGTCTTCGAGATCCTTTGTCAGTTTCTCGACGAAGTATGCGCCGCCCAGCGGGTCGACGATGTCTGCGGCGCCGCTCTCGTACGCGATGATCTGCTGCGTGCGCAGGGCGAGAGCTGCAGCTTCCGCGGTTGGCAGGGAGAGCGCCTCATCCAGCGAGTTGGTGTGGAGCGAGTTGGTGCCGCCGAGAACGGCCGACAGGGCCTGCAGCGCGGTACGGACAACGTTGTTGTATGGCTGCTGGGCCGTCAGCGACACCCCCGCGGTCTGGCTGTGGAAGCGCAATGCGCACGCGCGTTCGCTCCGTGCGCCAAAGCGCTCGCGCATCGTGCGGGCCCAGATCCGGCGCGCAGCGCGGTATTTGGCGATCTCCTCGAAGAAATCGCTGTGCGCGTTGAAAAAGAACGACATGCGCGGCACGAACGTATCGACGGCCAGGCCGGCATCCATCCCCCACTGCACGTACTCAATGCCGTCACGCAGCGTGAACGCCAGCTCCTGGGCCGCGGTCGCCCCGGCTTCCCGGATGTGGTAGCCGCTGACCGAGATCGTGTTCCACCGTGGAACCGCGCCGGCACAAAACGCAAAGACGTCGGTCACCACGCGCATCGACGGCCGCGGCGGGAAGATGTACTCCTTCTGGGCGATGAACTCCTTCAGGATGTCGTTCTGGATCGTCCCGGACAATGTCTGCCAGCTGACGGCCTGCTTCTCCGCAGCGACCAGGTACATCGCGAAGATCATCGCGGCGGGCGAATTGATCGTCATCGAGGTCGTGATGTCGCTCAATGAGATCCCGCTGAAGAGCACCTCCATGTCCGCCAGCGAGGCGACGCTCACGCCGCACTTGCCGACTTCGCCCAGCGCCAGCTCGTGGTCCGGGTCGCGGCCCATCAGGGTCGGCAGATCGAAGGCCACGCTCAGGCCGGTGCCGCCGGCAGCAAGCAAATCCGCGTACCGGCGGTTCGTGTCTCGTGGCGTGCCAAAGCCGGCAAACTGCCGCATCGTCCAGAGCTTTCCGTGGTACCCGCTCGGGTGAATACCCCGCGTGTACGGGTACGTGCCGGGACTGCCGATGTCGCGCTGATAGTCGATGTCGGCCACGTCCTCGGCCGCATACAGCCGTTCGATCGGCCGGCCTGACACAGTCGTGAAGACTGGCGCGCGCTCGGGCGACTTGCGCAGTGCTGGCGCGAGCGTGTCGTGCTCCCAGCGTTGCCGCTCGGTGCCGGATGCCGCCTTCATACAGGTGTGATTATATCGGTCGGCTCCGCGAGTCGATCCGCGCATACACGTGCAGCGCCTTGACGCATCTCAGAGGCTCACGCTAGGCTCGATTCTGTTCCGCATGCCGCCCATCGAGGGATCGCTCTTCGACGACATGCTCCAGGAATTCGATGGGGCGGCGCCGATTGCTGAATCTCGAGCCCGGCATCTGGAAGATCCTCACCCATCCCAAGCGCCAGATCATCGTCTCCTGTCCGGTCCAGATGGACAACGGCGCGATCGAGGTGTTCACCGGCTATCGGGTTCAGTACAACATCACGCTCGGCCCCGCCAAGGGCGGCATCCGCTACCACCCTGGCGTGTCGCTCGACGAAGTCACGGCGCTGGCGGCCTGGATGACCTGGAAGTGCGCCGTCGCCCACATCCCGTTCGGCGGCGGCAAGGGCGGCGTCGATCTGCGATCCGACGAAGATGTCGCGACGCGAGCTCGAGGCGCTGACGCGCCGCTACGTGGCGGAAATCATCGACGCCATCGGGCCGGAAAAGGACGTGCCCGCGCCCGACGTCAACACGAACGAGCAGGTCATGGCCTGGATCATGGACACCTACAGCATGCACGTCGGCCACACGACGACCTCGGTCGTCACCGGCAAGCCGCTGGAGATGGGCGGGTCGCTCGGGCGCCGCGAGGCGACCGGCCGCGGGGTGATGATCGTGGCGCGGGAATCGGCGAAGCACGTCGGGCTTCGACATTCAAGGACGCCACCGTCGGCATTCAGGGATTCGGCAACGTCGGCTCGGTGTCCGCGCAACTCCTGAGCGAGATCGGCGCGCGGATCGTCGGCGTCACCGACTGGAAAGGCGGCGTCTACAACGCCGGCGGCCTCGATATCGCGAAACTGACCGATGTAGCCGCGCGGCACAGAGCGTCGAGGGATTCCCCGGCGCGGAGCCGCTCACCAACGATCAGCTGTTCACGCTCGACGTCGACGTCCTGATCCCCGCCGCGCTCGAAAACCAGATCACGATGGACAACGCCCCGCGCATTCGCGCCAAGATCGTCGTCGAAGGGCGCGAACGGTCCCACCGATCCGGAGGCCCATCGATACCTGCACGCGCGCGGCGTCTTCATCGTGCCGGACATCCTGGCGAACAGCGCCGGCGTGACCGCGTCCTATTTTGAATGGGTGCAGGATCGGTACGGCTACTTCTGGACGGAAAAAGAAGTCAACGAACGGCTGGAAGCCAAGATGCTGCGAGGCGTTCAACGCCGTCCTCCAGACCTCGCTGAAATACCAGGTCGACATGCGGACGGCGGCCTACATCGTGGCGATCGAGCGCGTGGCGACGGTCACGAAGATGCGTGGGATGTACGCGTGAGTCGGACAGCCGGACGTCTGCGCCAAGCCTCAGCTGGTGACGCGGAACTCCAGCAGATCCTTCACCTCGCCGGCGGCGCTCTTCGCGGTGACCTCGATCAGATACTGGCCGGCGGCCAGCGCCGCCAGCGGTAAATCGATCTGGTGTCGGATCGAGGGTGCCGTCTCCAGCTGCGACCGGCAGATTGCGCATCGTCTTGCCCTCCCCGATTCGAGCAAGCCTCGCCGAGAGGGTCAGGTCGACGCCGCTCGGCGCATAGACCGGCGACTCGAATCATCAAGCGCTCCGTCCGGCTGAATTCCCGGGACGACGACCGGCGCGGCGTCGGGGTCGTCTAGCGAGCGCTCGAAAATCACGGGCCGTCCGCGCGCGAAGCACCTCGGGCGTCCCAGCACGACCGGCGCGTTCAGGTCGCGGACCACTAGGTCGCGGACGTCGGAATCGATCGCTCTGCCGCGGCGTCGCTCCTCAATCGACATGCGCAGCCGCAACGAGCCGGGCGGCGCGTCGAAGACGGCGCGGGCCTTCGGCTCATTCGGCGGATCGGGCCGCAGCGGCCCGGAGGGCAGCACCGGACCTTCGAACAGCGCCGTGCCGTCCGGGCCAATCGCCTTGAGCACGACCCGCGAGGCCGTCGGCTTCTTGATCCGCTCGCCGGGAACAGCGGGCGCCGGTTCCCAGACGAACGTGACCCGCGTCTTGCCGTCCGCACCGCGAGACGTGCCGAACCACGGCTTGACGAGCGGGCTGATATGGCGGGGCGGCTCGAGCGGCGGCGTCGGACGCGGGTCGAAAGGCTTGCGCCGCAGGCCTTCGTCCGGGGTCGCCGCCCAATACCCCTTGCGCGCGCACGTGATGCCCGGCTGCTTGACGCTCACCTGGACGTCGTGAAACCTGCCGTCCGCCTTCCGATCGGAGCGGTAGGCCAGCAGGTAGTATCGCACTCGAGTCAGATTCGATGCGGCGCATGCCGGCCGACAAATCCGCCGTTGCACGATCGTCTGGCCGTCGGTGGCCGTCGCGCACCGCTCGAGCACGTTCACGGCGTCCACCGAGGTCTCCTCAATCGGACCGACGGGTCGAGGATCGACTGCATAGATCGAGACGTTCGATCGATTGGCCGAGCGGATCACCGAATCGATCGTCGGCAGCGCCTCGAGCCCGCGGCGGCGATCGATGCCGCGGCAATCCTTCGCTGACGACGACGAGGGTCTTGCGCGCCTACGTTCCCGAGGCTGCCGAGATGGACTGCCAGCGCGTTGAGCGCCGACGTCGTCACCTGCGTCCGCACCTGCTCGATGCGGGCTGGTGTGCCGACAAAATAGTTCCGCTCCGCGGCATTCCGCGGCGTGTAGTCCCCTTTGCGGCCGTCGAACGCTTCAACGGCACGGTAGCTTTCCTCGCGATCGCGGGTCATCTGAATCGCGAAGAGCGAGTCGAGCGGCCGCATGACGGCGACGAGATCGCGAACGCTCGAGCGTCTTCGCTCGACGAATCGCCGCAGCGCGTCGCGGACCTGCGCGCCATTCCCCGCGCTCACGTGGTATTCGTCGAGGAAGATCGCAAACAGCCGGGTGTTGGGCCGGGCTGCTTGCGTCCGCTCGTCGGCGTCGATCTGGACGGTTCACGGACTGCCGGCGGGGCTTTGCGCGATCCGGACGAAGCGAACGTCCTCGATCAACTGCGACGATGCCATCTTCCGTGATCTCGAAGTCGCCGGTTTCAGAGTCTCGACGGTGCGGCCGCGACGTCGGTCGCGATGACGTCGATCAGGACGGGTGCGCCGGGTGATGCGCGTCGGTTGGGCCTGCCGCGCGCCCTGAGCGAGCAGCGGCTCAGCAAGCAGCAGCACCAGCAGACGAACAACGGACCGCATGCGCGCCGCTCAGGCCGTCACACGAAAGCCGATGAGTTCTTTCGCGACATTCGGGTCGGCGCCTGCTCCGACGTCCGCGGCCGGTGTCCGGCTGTGATCTCGATGATGTATTCGCCGGGCGGCAGACTGCTCAACGGCAACTCGATCTGAGCAGGCTCCCCTGGCGCCGCTCCGGTGTGATGATCAGCTCCATCATCGACTGGCCGGCGCGGTTCAGCATCCGGGCCTTGAGAGGCGGGCGCCGATTCCCGGGGCCATACGCCGAAACGCGCACCAGAATGCGCTCTGTGCGGCTGAACTCCCGGCCGCGACGGCACCGCGTCGGGATCGGCCTTGAGCTGCTGAAAGTCTCTCGCCGTGCGTGCGCGAAACAGTTGCGGCGTGCCGAGCACTCACCTGCGGCGCCGTCAGATCCGGTATGGTGATCTCGCGGATCTCCGTATCGAGCACCTGCGCATTGGCGCCTTCGACCGAGAGGCGCAGCTGCATCTTCCCTGGCCTGGCCTCGAACGTCACGCGTGAGGCGAGGGCGAGCGGTCGTCGACGGTCGGTGACGCCGCCACCAGAGGGGCTGGAGCCGATGCGGGGTCGGGGACGCGCCCTCGAAAAATCGGAGACCCGTCGCCGCCGATGGCGGTCAGAGAGACGCGCGAAGGGGGACTCGCTCGGAGCGATCACCTGCCGCCCGGGAGACAGGCTCCCACACGAAGGTGACCCTGGTCCTGCCGTTCTCCCCCCGCGACGTGCCGATCCAGGTGCGCACCACGCGGGAGCGACTCGGTTGATTCGCCGCGGCGAGTGCGGCCTCAAATGCCGGAGCTGCCGCCGCGCGCGCGACCGGGTCCGCCGTGCCCGCGCCAGGTGCCCGCCTGGTCGACTCGGGCGTCATCGCCCAGTAGCCTTTTCGGGCGCGCACCTGCACGCCCGGTCGTTTCACCCGCACGGTAATCGCGTGGAACTTTCCGTCCAGCTTTGCCTGGGCCGAGGTATAGCCGAGCAGGTAGTACGCGCTCGAGTCCCTGACGATCTGCTTCATGCCGGCAGTCAATATCGTTCCGGTTCATGATCGCGCGGCCGTCGGTTTCGATCGCCAGCGCCCGCAGGGTCTTCTGGAGCGACGTCATGAACTGGGCGTCGATTCGTATGTTCACCGACGTGTCGATGTCGAACTCGAACGCACGAAGACCGCGGGGATCGACCGTGTAGATCGCCACGTTGTTCTGACTCGCGGCCTCATAGATGCCCTGCAGCCAGAACTCGAGATCCTGATTGGCAAAGAACGCATATCGATCCTGATTGGGATCGTTCTACCCGGCGTTCGGATTATTCGCATTCGGATTGCCGATTCCGGGCGCGATCGCCACCTTGTTGCGCATCTGCGGCGGCACAATGTTCGAATACCCTTCGCTGACGAGAATCAGCGCCTTCCGGCCTTCTTTCAGCCCGCCCATGTGCACGATCAGTGCCTTGATGGCGCTGAGCGACACCTGATTGCGAATTCGCTCGACGACCTCTGTCGGGTAGTTCAGCGTACTGCTCCTCGAACTGATTCTGCGGATGTAGTCGCCCTTGCGGCCCCGGAACTGATTGATCGCGTTGATCACCGACTGGTGATTGCGCGTCATCCGGATCGATGTGAGCTGCTCGAGCGGCGTCATGATGCCCAGCATGTCCGACGGACCGAGCTGCGTCTCGACGAACTTCGTCAACGGCTTGAGAACCGACGCGCCGGTGCTGAAGCGGACGTGATAGTCGTCCAGGAAAATCGCAAACAGCCGCACATCGTCGCGCGCGCTTCGGACTCTTCATCGGAATCGGTGCGAATCTGGCGCGGCGGCTCGTCCGATGTCGGTGTGGCGCCGCCGTCGAGCCTGATCAGCTTGAACGTCTCGATGGTCTGCGGTTTTCCGTCTTCCACGACCTCGAAATCGGTCTGCTTGCAGGTCGGCGACGGGCCGCCGCTCTTGTCCGAGACGATGACGTCGACCCGGACGAAGTTGACGCCGGTCCGGAACACAGGCGTCGGCTGCTGGTTCTGCCCGCCCGCCGGGACCGGGGGCGCGGCTGTCTGCTGGCCGTTCTGTTGAGTCGTCTGCGCACGAACCAGCACCGCCCCGGCGATTACGCACGAGACAAGAAGGAGGCGTTGAAGCACACGCCGCATGTCCTGATTTTAGACGGATTCCCATCAAAATTGCGTCAATCTGACGCCGCCGATCTCGTTTCGGCCAGCTCGTGGGCCCGGTGCTAACATCCCAGTCCGTGACCGACGAGCGGACTCCACTCGCGGAAGCACTCAGCACGCTGTCTGCGGACGAACGGCTGTTTCGCGACAGCATCTATGAGTTTGCCGACCGCGAGATCCGGCCGCACGTGCGCGACATGGACGAGCACGCGCGAATTGTCGACGGACTGCTGCCCAGGCTGTTCGAGCTCGGCCTCATGGGCATCGAAATCCCGGAAGCGTTCGGCGGCGCCGGCGGCAGCTTTCCACGCCGTCCTGGCCATCGAAGCACTGTCCAGGGTCGATCCCTCGATCGCGGTTACTCGTCGACGTGCAGAACACGCTCGTGGTCAATGCTCTATTGCGATGGGGTCGCGACGATCTCAAGCAGCGGTACCTCCCGAAACTTGCATCCGACGTGATTGGCGCCTACGCGCTGTCAGAGGCCGGCTCTGGCAGCGACGCCTTTGCGCTCATCTCTCGCGCAACCGCCCGCGGCGACGGATGGAGCGTCACGGGGCGCAAATTGTGGATTACCAACGCCAAAGAGGCTGGTCTGTTCCTTGTGTTTGCCACGGTGGATCCAGCGGCCGGCCATCGTGGCGTGACGGCGTTCGTCCTCGAACGCGACCAGCCGGGATTGACCGTCGGACACAAGGAAGACAAGCTGGGCATCCGTGCAAGCAGCACGTGCGAGGTGGTGATCGAGGACTGTTTCGTACCCGAGGCGCGCGTCCTGGGCGATGTCGGCCAGGGCTACAAGGTCGCCATCGAAACGCTCAACGAAGGCCGCATCGGGATCGGCGCACAGATGGTGGGGCTGTCGCAGGCGGCGCTCGACCATGCCGTGGCCTACACGCAGGAGCGGAAGCAGTTCGGCACGGCGATCGCCGAGTTTCAAGCCGTTCAGCACCAGATCGCGCAGGCGGCCACCGAGGTCGAAGCCGCGCGCCTGATGGTCTACAATGCAGCCCGGCTCCGCGATCGGGGACAGCCATTCCTCATGCAGGCGGCGATGTGCAAGTTGTTTGCATCGCAGGTCGCCGAGCGGACGACTTCGCTGGCGGTGAACCTGTTCGGAGGCTACGGCTTCGTCAAGGATTATCCGGTCGAAAAGTTGTATCGGGACGCCAAGATCGGCCAGATCTACGAAGGCACCTCCAACATGCAACTCCAGACGATCGCTAAACAGATCATCCACCGCAGATGAGCACCAGCACCCTCGCCTCCGCGTACCTTCACGACGTCCGCCGTGCCTACCGGATGTACAAGGCGCTCGGCGAATCGGCAGTCGCCCAGGTTGTCTCCGATCAGGATCTTCACAAAGCGATCGATCCCGAGTCGAACAGCATCGCGATCATCGTAAAGCACATCTCAGGCAATCTGCGTTCGCGCTTTCAGGATTTCCTGACGACCGATGGCGAAAAGCCGGACAGGCGCCGCGACGATGAATTCGAGATGCCGGTGCAGGAGTCGCGGAGCGACATCCTGGGCAGATGGAACGAAGGATGGCGGGTGGCGCTGGGAACGCTCGAGGCATTGACCCCTGAGGATCTCATGCGCACGGTGCATATCCGGGGTGAAGCGTTTCAAGCGGTCGAGGCGCTCAACCGGTCCATCAACCACACGGCCTACCACGTCGGTCAAATCGTGTATGTTGCGCGCCACCTGGCGTCGCCGAACTGGAAGTCGCTCAGCATTCCCAAGGGCAAGTCCGCTGAGGTCGGTAGAGGCACGTTCAAGGAACAACACGCGCCAAAATCCTGACGAGCGGTCACCCTTCCAGCACATGCGCGGCGATGATCAGGCGCTGCGCTTCGGATGTCCCCTGATAGATTTCCGTGGCCCGCACATCGCGGAACAACCGCTCGATACGCGATCCGCGCCGGTAGCCATCAGATGCCAGGATCTGCAGCGCCTTGTCGGCAGCCCTGTGCGCCGACTCGGAAGCCGCCAGCGTCGCCATCGAGGCGTCTGCGGGCGCGTGAGCTTCACGGCCCTTTGCCGCGGCGGCCTTCAGTGTGAGCATGCGAGCCGCTTCGAGCTCCGTGGCCATGTCGGCCAGCATCCACTGGATCGCCTGGTAACGGGCAATCGGCTGACCAAACGCCATCCGCCGTTTCGCGTACGCGAGGGCCTCATCGAGCGCGGCTTCGCCGATGCCAAGTGCCTGTGCGGCAATCGCGATGCGTCCCCCCTGAAGCGCCCACGTCGCCAGCGCGAATCCCTCGTCCACTACACCGAGCACATGCTCTTCACCGACAATCAGATCCAGATCGAGGTCCTGGCAGCCGAGGCCCCGTACACCCAGTGAATCGTCGCGTCGGACGCGACGAACTCCGGGGGTGTTCAACGGAACCAGGAAGGCGGTGATCCCGCGGCCGCGCAGGCCGGGCTGCGTGGCGGCAAAGACGACGGCCACTGCCGCGGCTTCGGCGTTGGCCACCCACACCTTTCGCCCCGTGATCCGATAACCATCCGCGATCTTGACCGCCTTCGTGTGTTGATTGGCGGCGTCTGTTCCCGCATCGGGCTCCGACAAGGCGAACGCGCCGATTGCATGACCAGCGGTGAGCTTCCGCAACCATTCGGTCTTCTGTCTGGCGCTCCCCGCGTGCGCCACGAGCTCCGCAACAAGGGAGTTCGTCACCGAGCATGCGGCTGCGACGGTCGCGCTCGCCCGCGCAATCGCCTCGATCGCCAGGACGTAACTGATGTAGTCGCGGCCGACTCCACCCCACTCTGGGCCAATCGTGACGCCAAGAAAACCTCGTCCGGCCGCCTCCGCCATCACGTCGAGCGGATAGGCACCGCTCTCGTCGATTGCCGCCGCGCGCGGCGCAACGACGTCCCGTGCGAACTCCTGTGCGGACCGCTGGAACGCGCGTTGATCGTTGGTGAGATCGAGGAACATTGCTTTCTCTGTCGCGGGGCCCGGGCCCCACTCCCCTGCCATGCTTCAACGACTATCCGCTCAGTGCCGCGCTGCGTGCAAGGTGCTCGAAAATCGGGCGCAGGCGAGCGGCCGTCTGCCCGAGCTCCTCGGGCAGGACGCGCGTGTTGCCCACGACAGAGATGAAGCTGGTATCGCCAACCCACCGCGGCACCAGGTGCACGTGCAGGTGGTCGACGATGCCGGCGCCGGCTGGATGTCCCAGATTGATGCCGACGTTGATGCCCTGCAGCTTGTAGCCTTCGGCCAGCGCCATCTCAGCGTGCCGTGTCAGCGCAATGAGCTCGATCAGCTCCTCGCGCGTCGCGCCCTGGAGCGTGGCCACGTGCCGATTCAGCACGACCATCAGATGTCCGTTGTTATACGGGAAGCGGTTCAGGATGACGTAGCAGGTGGTGCCACGAATGAGCACCAGGTCGTCGTGTGAGCTGCCCGCCCCGGTGGCCTCGCAGAAGATACAGCCTCCGCTGCGAGGGCCTTCAGTACCGGTCACGTACCAGAGCCTCCACGGGGACCATAGGCGTTCCATTGGTCGTTGGTCGTTCGTCGTTAGTCGGCCGTCGCGGGCAAGACCAACGACGAATGACCAACGACCAACGACTATACCGGTAGAGAGTCAGGCGGGACCGACGTGTCACCCGCAGGAGCGGACGGCGTTGAACCGGGCTCCCGGTTGATGAGCTCCTTCAGCTCCTTGCCCGGTTTGAAGTAGGGCACTTTCTTCGGCGGCACATCGACCTTGTCACCGGTCTTTGGATTGCGCCCTTTTCGAGGTTCCCGCTTGCGGAGACGAAAGCTTCCAAAGCCCCGGAGCTCGATCTTCTCGCCCCGGTGCAGCGCGTCGATGATGCTCTTGAAGACCGTGTCGACAATCACCTCGGAATGCTTCTTGGTGAGATCGGACACGCGCGACACTTCCTCGACGAGCTCCGCCTTGGTCATGCTGCCGCCTGTCATTGCTGGCTCCTTACAATGGCTGATGGCTCACGGCTGATGGCTGGTGGCTGGTGGCGCATCGCCCCGCCATTTACCATCAGCGCTCAGCCATCTAGCGGTTTCTGAAGTGGTCCCCCAACGTCGCCGCGCCGTCCCCGGCATTCTCCTGATAGGCCTCCCAGTCGGCCCGGAACTCATCAGACTTCAGCGCACGAATCGACAGACCGATCTTCCGCTCGGCCGGAGCCAGCTTGATGATCTTCACCGGGTAGGTCTCGCCGACCTTCAGGTCGATGCGCTCTTCCTTGCCAGCGGCCGGCGAATCGTCGAACTCCGACACGTGAATGAGACCTTCGATGCCTTCGTCGAGCTCGACGAACGCGCCGAAATTCGTCATGCGCACAACCTTGCCCTCGATGGTGTCACCGAGGTGACGACGTGAGAAGAAGTCGTCCCAGATATCGGTGGCCAGCTGTTTCAGGCCGAGCGAGAGGCGCTGGTTCTCTGCGTCGATGTTCAAGACCATGGCCTCTACGACGTCGCCCTTCTTCAAAAGCTCCGAAGGATGCTTGACGCGCTTGCTCCACGACATGTCGGAGATGTGAATCAGGCCATCGATGTCGTCCTCGACTTCGATGAAGGCGCCGAATTCAGTCAGGTTCCGCACCTTGCCGGTAATCTTCGCGCCGACCGGATACCGGTCCGCCAGATCGCGCCAGGGGTTGCTCTCGACCTGCTTGAGACCGAGCGAGATCCGTCGCGCTGTCGGATCGACGCCAAGCACCATCGCACCGACGGTGTCACCGACGTTGAGAATCTTCGACGGGTGCTTCACCCGCTTGCTCCACGACATCTCGCTGACGTGGATGAGGCCCTCGACGCCAGGCTCCAGTTCGACGAAGGCGCCATAGTCTGTCAGGCTCACAACCTTGCCGGAGGCCCGACCCCCAACCGGATAGCGATCCATCACGTTCGCCCATGGGTCCGTGATGAGCTGCTTGTGCCCGAGCGACACACGCTCGGTCGCCGCGTCGTACTTGAGGACCACCACGTCGATTTCGTCGTTGACCTTGAAGAGCTCCGAGGGATGACCGACGCGTCCCCACGACATGTCGGTGATGTGGAGGAGCCCGTCGATGCCGCCAAGATTGATGAACGCTCCGTAATCGGTGATGTTCTTGACGACCCCTTTGAGAACCTTGCCTTCCGTGAGCGTTTCAAGCGTGTGCTTCTTCTTTTCTGCGTTCTCCTCTTCGAGAAGCACCTTGCGCGACAGCACGATGTTGCCGCGCTTCTTGTTGACCTTGATCACGCGCATGCGGAGCTCCTGCCCCCGCAGCGCGTCCAGATTCCGGACCGGTCGAACGTCGATCTGCGACCCGGGCAGGAACGCGCGGACGCCGATATCGACCGCCAGGCCGCCCTTGATTCGCTCGACGACACGACCGATCACGACCTTGCGGTCGGTATAGGCCTTCTCGACCTCGTCCCAGATCTTCATCTTCTCGGCTTTTTCGCGCGAGAGGACGACGTACCCTTCGCGGTCTTCCGTGCGTTCGAGCAGCACGTCGACGATGTCGCCGGGCTGAACGGTAATCTCGCCGGCTTCGTCGAGAAACTCGCCGACGGGAATCATGCCTTCGGATTTGAACCCGACATCGACAATGACTTCAGAGGGGTTGACCTTGAGAACGCGGCCCTTGACGACTTCGCCTTCCGCGATGTTTCGGAAGCTGCTATCGTAGAAGTCTAGGAGTCGGGCGAACTCAGCCGGATCGAGTTGATCGCTCTCGTCGCGCGGCCGTGCTTTCACGCCCGCGCGCTCGGTGCGGCTGCGGTCGAGTGTTCCGGCAGCTGGTGCGCCGGACCGACCGGAAAGATTGTCGTCATCTACGTTCGCCATGCCTTGCGAGTCCTCCTGTTTCGATCGTTGGCCGGTGTCGGGCGGGGATTCCGGCGGATCCCGAGTCGCTGGCGGGCATCAGCCGGGCACTGCCAGCGACTTCTGATTTTCGATAAGCATCAGAGCGTACGACACTTATCGCTACACTGTCAAGATTTCGAAAGGGTTGAGCCATGGCCAAACGAAAGCTCAGGCGTCGATCGAGCCGGGCGGCGGCGACCCCCAAACGGCGCGCCAAGACACGCTCGGGTAAACGCCCGACGGTCAAGGCCAAGACCGCCCGGCCAGCGCGTCGGCGCCCAGGCAGAGTTCGCTCGGCCTCGGCGTCACCAAAGCGCGTCGCTCCTAAAGCTCGTCCCAAGGCTGCCGCCTCAACCCCACGGCGCACCGCAATCAGCAGGCCCCCAAGCCTCGATCGCGCGCGTCGGACGCTCGAAGAAACAATGGTGACCCCGCCCTCCTCGCTCAACATGGACCGACGCGGCTCGGCTGTCCGTACCGGTCGGGCGGAGCTTCGCGAGAGCCTTCTGGAACACCCGGGTATATCCCCTGCACTCACCGGGGGCGACGTCGATGCCAACTGGGAGAACGCGTACTTCAGCGGCGACGAGGCGCCTGGCGGCGACAACCCGACGCCGGATCAGGACGTGGTGGAAGACATCGGCAAAGCGCTTGGCGTGGAATATCAGGATGCGGAGGAGCTCAAAGGGAGCGACAAGCTCGTCGAGCGCGACAAGCACCGCTGGGAGCTCGACCCGGCTTCGTCGGAAGATTACAAGGATCGGGACTGAAGCCGAGCCCGAATGACGACCATCACCTCCCGCACCACGGCGTCTACTGATTTCCCGGTCGTGTCCACGGTAACAGCGTCCGCCGCGGCATAGAGGGGCGAGGCGGCGCGGGTTCGATCCATCGCATCGCGCGCCGCCAGTGCCGTCACGACATCGGTCACTGACTCTGTACCCGACGAGTGCGCCGGATCGTGAGCGCGCCGACGCGCTCGCTCCTCAGGCGCCGCATCCAGATAGATCTTCACGTCGGCCTCGGGGAACACGACGGTTCCGATATCGCGTCCTTCCATGACCACGCCGCTCGGGCCACTCAGCAGCTCGCGCTGACGCGCGACGAGCACCGCCCTCACGCGAGGCAGCCGCGCCACGGCTGCAGCCGCGCGGTCGATCTCCGGCGTCCGAATCGCACGCGTGACATCCACGCCGTCCATAAAGACGGCCGACTGACGAAGGTCAACGCGCGATTCTTCCGCCACTCGGGTGATTGCGGTCTCATCGTCGAGCGGGAATCCGGCCTGGACGGCTTTCCAGCCGACAGCGCGATACATCGCGCCACTGTCGACGTAGCGGTACCCCAATTCGGCCGCGACCGCTCGCGCGACCGTGCCTTTTCCGGCGCCGGAAGGACCGTCAATCGCGATGATCACAAGGCAGGTAGGGCGGGTGAGACTGGTGAGGCGGGTACGGCTGCCCTTTCATTGTTCACGCGGCTCCGGAGTGTAACATGCGGCCTATGAGCAGCCGTCGTCGCAGCGTCGCGCTTGTCGTGGCGCTGACCGCTGCGTTGGCCGTGGTGTGGCTTGGTCGACCGTTCCTGAACGGTCTCAGCTTCGTTGTTCGGATGGCCGACATGCGCGGAATCATTCGGACGGTGGCCGAATTCGACACCGGATCGATCAGCGAGCGTATGGTTGATCTCCCGCTATCGCGACAAGGTGCCGGACTGACTGGGAGACTCTACACGCCGAACGGCCGATCGCGTCGCAGCGTCCTGCTCGTATCGGGGCTCCACCCCTCGGGCATCGACGAAGAGCGCCTCGTCATGCTGGCACGGCAACTGGCTGCATCCGGGCTGTCGGTCCTGACGCCCGACATTCGCGAGCTTGCCCAATTCAACATCACCCCGGGCGTCACCGACCAGATCGAGTCCGCAGCCCTGTGGCTGTCTGACCTCGTACGCAGCGCCGATGCCGCCGGCCGGGACGGGAACGTCGGCCTGATGGGCATCAGCTTCAGCGGTGGCTTGTCGATCGTGGCAGCCGGTCGGCCTGCCCTCCGCGACCGCGTTGCATTTGTGTTTTCACTCGGCGGCCACGACGATCTGCCCCGAGTGCTGCGATATCTGTGTACGGGCATCGAGCCGTTGCCGGCGAACCAGCTCCGGCTGGGACCCACCGCGCGGACCAACGCCCACGCCCGGGACGAGATTCGACCGCCCCACGATTACGGCGCCGCCGTCATGCTGCTGGGCATCGTCGATCGCCTCGTCCCGCCGCAGCAGGTCGACGGGCTTCGCGACGCCGTTCGGCGCTTCCTGCTGGCGTCAACGCTGGACCGGACTGACAAGGCGAAATCCCGACAGGAATTCGCAGCAGTCAGGTCTCTGAAACTGCCCGAACCGGCCGCCACACTGCTCCGCTACGTCAACGAACGCGACACTATCCACCTCGGTGTGCGCCTGCTGCCGTACATCGAACAATACGGCGGTGCACCAGCGCTGTCGCCATCGAAGTCACAGGTACCGTCGGCGCCGGTGTTCCTGCTGCACGGCCGGGACGATAATGTCATTCCCGCCACCGAGTCCGAGTATCTGGCGGCCGACCTGCAAGGACGGGCACCACGTGTGCTCGTCAGCGACCTCATCTCGCATGCCGACCTCAAGCGATCGCCTCGTTCGTCCGAAGTCGTGGAGCTGGCGAGCTTCTGGGGCGACATGCTCGCTCGGTGAATTTGATATGGAGCGGCTCCAGAAGATCCTCTCGCGTGCCGGCGTCGCCTCGAGGAGGGCCGGCGAACAGCTGATGCTCGAAGGCAGGGTCACCGTCAACGGCACCACGGTTCGCGAGCTGGGCGCGAAAGCCGATCTGTCGCGTGACGATATTCGGGTCGACGGCCGGCGAATCAAGGCGGAGCGGCCACGATACCTGCTCCTGAACAAGCCGCGGGGGTATGTCACCACTCGATCCGACCCGGAGCAGCGTCCGACGGTGGTCGATCTGGTCAGGGACGTGCGTGAATACGTCTATCCGGTCGGCCGACTCGATTTCGACTCCGAGGGGCTGCTCATCCTTACGAACGACGGCGACCTCGCGGCGCGCCTGATGCACCCGCGACACGGAGTCGCGCGCGTCTACGAAGCGCGGGTCCTGGGTGTCCCGGACGCACACGATCTCAGCCGGCTCAAGAGCGGCGTCAGGCTCGACGGGCGAAAGACCGCGCCGACCGAGGTTCGCCTCGCAGAGCTAGCCGAGACGCGCAAGGCGCGGCCGGATGGGCCCCGCGCGCAGACGCTGCTGCTGATCACCGTGCACGAGGGACGGAATCGACAGGTGCGGAGAATGTGCGACGCCATCGGCCATCCGGTAACGAGCCTGAAGCGGGTCGCGTTCGGCCCAATCCGGGATCCACGGCTCAAGCCAGGGCACTGGAGAGAGCTGACAAACGACGAGGTGAAGAAGCTGCGCGAGGTGTCAGCCAGTCGATAGCCTGCGGATGGTGTGAGCAGCTCCAACATGCCGCCAGGCAGGAGGATCAAGACACCCAACGCTCGTATTCGCGGCACCTATCATTGCGAGTCGGCGTGAGCGGTCTACTCCAGTAGCAGTTAGACTGCGTCAGGGAGAAAACAATGCTTCAGGCGTGGTCGCGTTCGCCGTACTGGCTGTTGGTCATTTCGATCGCTGGCGCGTGCGGCGGCGGTCCAGCCGAAGAACAGAAGCCGACACCGCCTTCGACCAGCGCGCTGTCGATCCAGTCGGGGACTTCTCCGGCACCCGCATCCACGACCATTGCCGCCCGTCTGCTGACCGACCGTCACGTCTTGAGAACGCCTGCGCGCATGAAGCGCGGGCAGTATCTCGTTGAGAGCGTGGCGTTCTGCTTCTTGTGCCACTCGGAGACGGAGTGGACGCGCCGCTCCATGGCCCAGCCAAAGCCAGGCCTTCGCGGCGGCGGCCGGACGTGGGAGGACTACACCGATGCCCCGTTTCTGGTTAATGACCATCGCCAGTCAAGCACCGAGTCAACAACACCGACCCTCCAACCTTCTGCATAGTCTGTGGCGGCATGCACGGGTTGGGATCGGCCAACTGAGAGATGGAGTGGACGATGCGTGTGATCGCTGTCGCGTTGCTTGCGGCAACCGTTGCGTGCCACTGAGAAGCGGGAGACGATTTCGCGACCCGATACCGCGGCGCTCGAGCAGGTCATCGATCAGCTCTCGGCTTGGTCGACGAAGGACCTGGACAAGGTGTTGAGCTTGCACACCGACGACGTCTCGTACAGAGGAGGTGGCGGGAGCGGCGGTTGTGAAGGGGAAGGAGGCGCTCCGCGATTCGCTATTGCCGCATTTCCGGTCCGGTGGCCACAAGTTTGAAGCGAGATTTCGATCCGTCGCGGCTGACGGCAGGTAGGACTGGCGAAATGAGAGGTTCCGTCAACCTCTGGGCGACGAAGTCTAACCAGGCGCTGCACCCGACAGCCGCATGGGGTGACACGGCTGCGGGTGAGCGCCAGCGTTGGGCTGACTGATCGAAGCACTTCAGACAAAGAACCGCAAAGGCAACCGGAAATGAAGGTGGTCAACGAGCGCGTGCTGCTTCGGCCGGCAGCATGGCCGCATCATGGCAAGGGTGGCTCCGAAGCCCGATCGGCTCGGCGGACTGGTTCGAGCCCGAGGGGCGCAGTCCGATAGGAGGAACATGAGTAGCAAACTGGTATTGACCGCCAGTGCAGCGGTCTTTGGCATCTTTGGCGCGGGGTGGTTGATTGTGCCCGAGATGTTCTACAAGTTCTGGGCAATCGTGCCGGATACCAACCAGTACATGGGCCGCCGCTACGGGGCGTTCATGCTGGGGCTCATGGTGATCTCGTGGCTGGCGCGCAGTGCGCCCAATACTCAGGCGCGACGCGCCATCGTGGTGGGCTCCCTTGTTTGCTGGGTGCTGACAGACGCGCTGAGTCTGTACGGCGCGCTGGCGCTGGGGCTGAACGCCTGGTCGCCCTTCGGGGTGGAGCTGGTACTGGTCGTCGGTTTCGTGTGGGTGCTGTTCATCAAGCCAGAGCCCGGAGTGTAAGCAAGTAGGTCCAACACATTGCGTGGCGCTGTGCCCGTCAGCCATCGGGCATGATGAGCGGTTCGATTCGTGCGCGGGGTGGCACTGACGATGCGCTCTGATCCGGAGCGCGCTCGCCCGAGATCGACCCGTAGCGTGTCAGGTGTGATCACTGCCAGAACGGGGCCATCGCCGCGGTACCTGCGGCGGCGGAGCGTCGTTCCCGCGAGCTGCGCGAAGAAGAAACCCGGCGGAAATGTCGGCCTGGGAAGCTGTTCGTGGCGAGATTGGCGGAGCTTGCTGACTGAGGCACGGGGCCGCGTCGGAAGCGAGTGCGACGCCTAGCCTCAAGTCAATCGGTGTGAAAGACCGCTAAGGACTAGTGTACGGAACCGCTCGCGCCGCCCGGCGGATCCTGATCCTCGGCGTCTGGCTCGTCGAGCGGCAACGATTCCTCCGCCGGCATCTGCTCAGCGAGAAGCGGCACGTCGAATCCGAGCGCGGCGGCCATATCTTCGACTTTCGGCAGGTCGTTCAGATCGTTCAATCCGAAACGAATCAGGAACTCCTTCGTGGTCGCGTAGAGAAACGGACGGCCCACGATCTGTTTCCGCCCGACGATCTTGACCAGGTGGCGCTCGAGCAGCGTGCCGAGAACGCCGGCCGCGTTGACGCCCCGGATCTCGTTGATTTCGAGCGCGGTAATGGGCTGCTTGTATGCGACAACGGCGAGCGTTTCCAGCGCCTGGGCCGTCAGCTTCTGCGTCGTCCGCTCCTGGAACAGCCTGCGCACCCAGTCGTGGAGCTCCGGCCTGGTGACGATCTGGTACCCGCCTGCCACTTCAACCAGCTGCAGACCGCCCGCCCGCTGGTAGTCCTCCTTGAGAGCTGCGATGGCGGCGGCGACGTCTTCCTTCGGTTCCGAGTCGAGGAGCTTTTCCATCGCCTTTTGCGTCAGCGGTTCAGGCGACGCGAAGATCAAGGCTTCGATGATGCCCTTCAGCTCGGCGCTGGCACGGTCAGCCACGGTGTGTCTCCGGATCTCCGATAGGGTGCGGCGCGTCGACCGGGCGTGGACGTTTGTAGACGCGAATCGGCCCGAAGCCGACTGACTGAAATACCCGTACCAGTTTCAAACGAATCATCTCGAGCAACGCGAGAAACGTCACGATCAGGCTGCCACGATCGTGCGCATCGGCAAAGAGGTCCTCGAAACCGCACGCTTCGTGTTCCGACAGCCGCTCGAGAAGCTGCTCAATACGCGCTTCAACGGACATTTGCTCGGGCGGCAGAAGGACCTTGGGCCGCAGGCTGGCCCGGCGAACCACCGCCTGAAACGCGGTGAGGAGGCTGAACAGGTCGACTTCGAGCTCGGGCTCGACGTCCTCTCCGGCAAACCCGGCAACCCGTTCATCAGGAAGACGCCACTGGGCCGCACGCACCTGCTCGCGCTCGTGCAGCACACCCGCCGCGGCTTTGTACTTCTGGTGCTCGAGGAGTCGTCGGACGAGAGCATCCCGAGGGTCTACCTCTTCCTCGTCCACCCCCGCAGCCGTTTCCGGCCGCGGCAGCAGCATCTTGGATTTGATGTGAATCAGAGTTGCAGCCATCACGAGGAACTCGCCCGCCACGTCCAGGTTCAGTTCCTGCATCAACTCGATGGCGTCGAGGTATTGCTGGGTGATGAGCGCGATCGGAATGTCGTAGATGCTGACCTCGCTGCGGCGGATGAGGTGCAGCAGCAGGTCGAGAGGCCCCTCGAAGCCATCGATCTTGACGGGAAACGCGTCTGGCGCCGACTCGAAGTCGTGAGAATGCTCCATGGCGGCTCAACGATACGTGAGCTTCACGACCTCGCGTACCCGCACCATCGTTTCTGAGGCGACCACGCGAGCCCGGCGAGAACCTTCGGTCAGCACGTCGCGCACATAGCCCGGACGCGACAGCGCCGCCGCTCGCCGCTCCCGAATGGGCTCGAGATAGCTGTTCAATGCCGCAGCCAGCTTGGTCTTGACCTCGACGTCCCCGACCCGACCCAATCGGTACCTGGCTTTCAGATCGTCGACTTCCGCCCGGTTCGGGTTGAAGGCGTCGTGATAGGTGAAGACGGGGTTGCCTTCGACGGTTCCAGGCACGTCGGCCCTGACGCGATTCGGATCGGTGTACATGCGCATCACTTTCTTCCGCACGTCCTCGGGGCCATCCGACAAATCAATCGTGTTGCCGAGGCTCTTGCTCATCTTCTTCCCGCCGTCCAGCCCCGGCAGACGCCCGAACGTGGTCAGCAGCGGCTGAGGCTCGACGAGCACGTCGCCGAATAGGTTGTTGAAACGACGGACCACTTCGCGCGCCAACTCGAGGTGCGCCACCTGATCCTCGCCGACCGGCACGAACCGTGCGTTGTACATCGTGACGTCTGCGGTCTGCAACAGCGGATAGCCCAGGAATCCAATCGACGACAGATCCTTCTCTTTGAGGTCTTCCTGCTGCTCCTTGTACGTAGGCACGCGCTCCAGCCAGGGCACGGGCGCAACCATCGACAGGAGCACGTACAGTTCGGCGTGTTCGGGCACGAGCGACTGCACGAAGAACGTGCTGCGTTCCGGATCGAGGCCCGCGCCGATCCAGTCGGCGACGTTCTCGTATGCATACGAGATCAGCTGACCGGTATCGGCGAAATCGCTGGTCAACGCGTGCCAGTCGGCGACGAAATAGAAGCAGTCGTACTGGTCCTGGAGCGGCACCCAGTTGCCCAGCGCCCCGACGAGATGGCCGAGGTGCAGTTGTCCCGTCGGCCGCATTCCTGAAACGACGCGCGCCTTCATCATCGAGTGGGCAGCCAGGAGACCACAAGTCGATAGGGCGGCACGATGAGGTGCTGCAGGATGCCGCTCAGCATCAGGGCATAGATAACGAGGAACCCGTACGGGCGGATCGCATTGAACGGCCGGGCGAGTGCTATGGGCAGCAACCCGCTGACAACATTGCCGCCATCGAGCGGCGGGATCGGAATCAGATTGAAGACGGCGAGCAGCACGTTCACCTGCAACGCGCCGGCCAGCAGAGTGGCCACCGGGACCGAGACGTTCGCCTGTCCAAGCGTCATCGGTGACACCGTGACGAGGCGCAGCACGAGGCCGGCAGCAAGCGCCAACACCAGATTGCTGGCGGGGCCGGCCGCGGCGACCAGTACATGATCGCGCCGCGCGATGTCTCAAGCGCCGGACGTTGACTGGCACCGGTTTCGCCCAGCCGAGCAACGGCACGCCGCTCAACATCGCAACGAACGGAAACACGATCGTCCCGACAAGTCCGCGTGCACCAGCGGATTGATGGAGACCCGCCCGAGGAGTCGGGCCGTTGGATCCCCCACTGTCCGCAATGAACGCATGCGCCATTTCGTGGACGGTCAGCGAAAACAGCAGGACGATGAACCAAATGAAGATCTGCGGGAAGTCGATGTCCGACAAGGATGACACAGGTTAAGGCCGACTCGTGAAAAACGCAAGAACGGCGTCGGCGCTTTCGGGCCGACAGCCGACCCGAGTTCAGCGCGCGACGCCCGGCGCACGCCGGCAACACTTCCGAATCGTCGTCAGCAACGTGCGACGCCGCACGACGCCCGACGCCGGGCACGCCATCGAGCTCCGACCTGATGTCGCGCGCCGTCCGGCGCCTGGCGATGGAACGTGACCGCGAACCGATGCGCCTCATCGCGAATGCGCTGGATCAGCAGGAGCGCCGGATCGTGCTCGGCCAGGGCAATGGGATCGGCGTGGTCGCGCGTGAAGAGCAGCTCTTCCTTCTTCGGCAATCCCGACCGCGACCAGGTTCGCCAGGCCCAACGTCTCGCAGCGCCGAGTACGCCGACGACAGCTGGCCTTTGCCACCGTCAATGACCATCAGGTCGGGAAAGGGCCCGCCGTGCTCCAGCAGCTTGCGCGTATCACCGCACCGACGACTTCGTGCATCGCGGCAAAGTCGTTGTTGGCGGACCCTCGGCCGCCGCCTCATCCCGGAGATTGCCCGACGCGCGGGCGCGCCCTTGGATCTTGAACTTGCGATACTCGCTCCGCCGCATGCGGCCGTCCTCACACACGACCATCGAGGCGACCGTTTCGCTGCCCTGAATGGTCGAAATGTCGAAGCATTCGATCCGACGCGGCAGCGCGGGCAGCGCCAGCACCGCCTGCAACCTCTCGAGCGCCTCGTATTGCGCCGCGTCGCCCTGATGAACCGCGACTCGTAGGCGAGCGCGGCGTTCCGATTGGCCAGGTCGACCAGACCGCGCTTCTCGCCCCGCTGCGGCACGAGCGAGTCGGACTCGTCGGCCAGCCCGCTCCGCCAAGCCATGCTTCAAGCGCCTCGCAGTTCGTCGGGCTCGAGCGGCAGGTGAACTTCCGGCGGTGCAGCCCGCAGCTCGTAGAACTGCTGAATGGCCGCCGCGAGCACTTCAGCCATCGACTGAGCCTGGCAGCAGCAGCGCGTCTTCGGACACCGACCCCAGATCGACCCGCTCGACGACGCGACCACGGCGGACCTGGAAGACCTGGACCGCGACGCCGGCGGGCCCGCGCTTCATGCCGAAGACATCGCGATGCCCGAGTTCCGGCGTCGCCATCTTCTGCTGATGATCGTGCAGCGTCTGCACCGTTCGCATCGCATCGCGCAGCTGCCCGGCCTCCTCGAAGCGCTCGCCGTTCGCCGCATCGAGCATCCGCGCCTGCAGCGTCCCGACGACCTCGTCGTTCCGGCCCTCGAGAAAAAGCCGGGTCAGCTTGACGGCGCGCGTCGTACTCGGCCTGTGAGCACAGCGTGTCAACGCACGGAGCGATGCAGCGCTTGATGTCGTACTCGAGGCAGGGCCGGCTCGCGTTTGCCGGTGATGACCTCGTTGCAGGAGCGGATCCCGAACAGCCGGTGCGTCAGCGACATCGTGCTGGCGCGCGAAGTGCGCCGGGCAGAAACGGCCCGGCGTAGAAGCTGCCGTCCCGCTCGACCCGTCGGGCGACCAGCACGCGCGGAAACGCCTTCGTTCGTCGTCGAGCTGCAGGTACGGATAGCTCTTGTCGTCGCGCAGCAGGATGTTGTACTTGGGTGAGCGCTGCTTGATGAGATTGTTCTCGAGCGCGAGTGCCTCGACGACCGAGTCGGTGACGATCATCTCGAGCCGGGCGATCTTCGTGCAGCAGCGCGTCGGTCTTCGGGTCGGCGCCATGGGCACCGAGGTAGGTGCGGACCCGATCCCGCAGCGCGCGCGCCTTGCCGACGTAAATCGTGTCCCCACCGGTGTTGAAGTACAGATAGACACCCGGCTGCTGCGGCAGCCGGGCGATCTGATCCTTGAGTTCCTGGATGGGCATACGTTACTATGGCGCGTTTTTCGCCCGTGCCTGAACCCTCCATTATACGGCGTCGCTGCGCAGACATCTCAGGCTGCGTTCTCCGCCGCGAGCCCGCACGGCTCAGGAGCTGCCCCGGGACAGGCCGAGACGTCGGTGCAGCAACGACAGCGGCCGGCATGGACGTTCACCGGCGCCATCGGCGCCATCTGCATGTTTCCGCTGCGCGCGATCATCGACCTCTGCGTCGCGCTGCGGATCCACCCGAACACGCTCACGCTCATCGGCGTCATCGTCAACGTCGGCGCCGCCTGGGCGCTCGGGTTCAGTCACTTCGTCCTGGCCGGCGTCATCATGATCGTCGCCAACATCTTCGACTTTATCGACGGCAAAGTGGCGCACGAGCTGCAGCTGCAGTCGCCCGTTCGGCGCGTTCTGGGACTCCACACTCGACCGCTTTTCGGACCTGGCGCTGCTGACCGGGCTCATCTTTCTCTATTCGAAGCTCGGACGAAGCGACTACGTGATGATTGCCGCGCTGACGCTCACCTTCTCGATCATGACGAGCTACACGCGGGCGCGCGCCGAGTCGCTGGTAGAGAAATGCAAGGTCGGGTTCATGGAACGCCCGGAGCGAATCGTGCTGTTCATGATCGGCGCGTTCACGAACCGTATGGCGGCGCGTGCTGTGGGTGATCCTGGTCCTGTCGATGCTGGCCGTCGCCAACCGCATCTACTACACCTACCTCGATGCTCAACGCGCGTCCGATGCCCTCCCGGGAAGGCGCTCGCCGGCGTGTTCAACCGCGCCTTCTTCTGGACCGACGAACGGGCCACGCTGCCCTACGACCTGTGGGTGATCGCCATCCTGGCCTTCGTCTGGCTCACGCCGCCCGAGTGGCTGGGCGATCCGACCGCCAGCGGCTCAGGGCTGCTCGGCTGGCTGGCACACGTCGTCGAACGCAACTAATCACGGAAGGCTCACATCCACGATCGGTAGGGGAGGGTCTTGAGATCCTCCCCTACCCGTCTACCGGCTTCGTGATTGCATTCGTGCGTCAGCGGCTCGCCGTCTGCTGCGTGTCGGGATGCAGCGTCAGCTTCTGCACGCGCCAGTTGAGCAGCTCCGCGACGTACAGCTCGTTCTCGGACGGGCACGCGATCTCGTGAATCCAGCCGAACTGTTTCGGCTGCTTCCCCGCCTTGCCGAGCACGCCGAGGATCTTTGCCGTCGAGCGACAGCTTGTAGATGCGGCCCGGATACGCGTCCGACGCGTACAGCACCTGGTTCGGTCCGGGCGTGATGCAGACCGCCCAGGGCGCGCCGGGCATCGCTGGGTAGCCGCGGTCTCGGCCGTCGGCATGGTTGCCCCATCGCAGGCCGCGCGTCGGCGGGCACCGGGACGTCGATGCTTCATCTCCCGCAGGAACTTGCCGTTCGGATCGAACACCTGGATTCGCCGGTTGCCCGCGATCGGCCACATAGATGTTGCCCTTGCGCGTCCGACGCGATGCTGTGCGGCGTGTTCGAACTCGCCCGGCTTGGCTGCCCGGCTCGCCCCACGACTTCACCCAGTCGCCGTTCTTGTCGAACTTCGCCACGCGCGAGTTGATGTAGCCGTCGCTGATGAAGATGTTGCCCTGCGTGTCCCAGGTGACGTCGGTCGGCTGCCGGAACTGCCCGTCGACGTGCGGGCGCGGCGGCGTGACGCGCGTCCACGGCTCGGCCTCGTCCGACGCTTCCTTCTTGCGGCCGAACACCATCGATCGACGCGGCCTTCCGGGTTGAACTTGATGATCATGTCCGAGCCCTTGTCCACGGCCCAGATGTTGTCGTCGCGATCCACGCGCACGGTGTGGGCGTAGGACCAGGCGTACAGGTTCTTGCCGATCTCACGGATGTAACTTGCCGTCGGGCATCGAACTCCAGCACCTGTGCGGCTGTCGCGCGCGTACGCGGGACCGGTCGTGTTGCCTCGCTGAGAAGACGAAGACGTGTCCTTTCGAGTTGACCGCGACTCCGGAGACTTCGCCGACGTACAGGTCCGGCGGCAGCTTCAGAAACTCCGCATCCGCCGTCGAATCGGATCTCCGGCACCGGCGCCTGCGCGAAGGATTTCGCCGCACACAGAACCAGGAGCACGACAATTGGCCAACGTTTCACGGGATACCTCCTTGCAGAGTGCCGAAAGCCCCGCCACTGTACGATCTCGATCGCCGATTGACAAGCAGTTCCGCGCCCGGACGGGCGCGGTCGAAGACTAGGCGCGCTTTCGTTTGGCGGGCTTCTGCACCGCCGCTTTGGCGGGCTTCTTCCTGGTCGCGCTCACGGCGTCGAGGCTCTTCCGGAGAGCTTCCATCAGATTCACGACTCTGGGCGGCGCCTCCACGCTCGGGGCGACGACCTCCTCGCCGGCGATCTTGGCGTCGATGATCCGCTGGAGCCCTTCCCGGTACTCGTCCTTGTAATGGCCCAGGTCGAGCGGCGCCTCGAACGTGCCGATCACCTGCCGCGCCAGCTTGATCTCATCCGGCTTGACGGTTTCGGTGACCTCGCGCAGTTCGTCGATCTGATCGATGCTGCGGATTTCCGCCGCGTGGTGCAGCGTGTACATGATGATGCCGCGCTTGTAGCGGACGGACAGCGACGAGGTACTCGCGGCCGTACAGCGCGAGCTTCCCGATTCCCACTTTGCCTTTCATCCCCTCGCGCATCACGGCAAACGCGTCTGCCGGCCACCCGGCCGTCAGGCGCGAGGTAGTAGGTCGCGATCGACGTACATCGGGTCGATGGCCGATTCGTCGGCGAACTGCGCCAGATCGATGACGCGCGTCGACTCGGGGCGGACCTTTTCGAAGTCCTCTTCCGCGAGGACGACGTATCGGCCCCGCTCGAATTCGTAGCCTTTCACAATCTCGGAGTTCGGCACCTCGCGGCTGCAGGTCGGGCACCAGCGCTTCTGCTGGATCCGTGTCTGGCATTCCCCGTGGAGCTGATTGAACGAGATGGTCGCGCTCGATTCGGTCGCCGGGAACACCTTGATCGGGATGTTCACCAGGCTGACCTTCAGGAAGCCCTTTCCAGGTAGGTCTGGCTGGCATGTCAGTGCTCCTGGACTTATCGGCCAATCCGTCAGCTTCATTACACGTGGCGGGGCCCCACCGCCACCTGTGCTCCGCCTCGACGCTCGGCTGTGCTGGTCGCGATCTACCGCTTCGTCAACGCGACGACGATCTTCGCGCGCGTCGTGCCCCCCGAGGTCGAGGCCGGTTCCCGCGAAGTGTATGTCATGCTGCGCGACTTTGTCGCGGAGCAGACGCCGGGCGGCTGCGTAGTTCTCCACCGGCACGGCAAGGCGTCGCGCCAGGTGGCGCAGCCTGGAAATGACGATCAGGGTGACCTGCTGCTTGCCTTCCCGCCAGCTGATCCCGCCCACCTCGCTGTACGGAATGAAGGCGTTGTCTGCCCAGATCCCGTCTTCGTAAAACCCGCGTCGGATCCGCAAGCTGAGCGGCAGGACGTATCCGTAGTACAGGAACATCATGCCCTCACCGAAGGCCTGCCGGTGAAGGACGACGATCTTGTAGAAGAGGAGCAGGCCGAACACCAGGCCGAGCGCCAGGGCGAGCCGGTAATACGGCGGCTTTTGAGTGGGCCAGATGAGCAGCGCACCCGCACGAATGCGACGGAACCGTGCGTACTCGAGCAGCAGGCGTGCATTCGCGACGAGAAAGCCGCCGCCCAGCACCATCAACGCCCCGGTGACAAACGGCTGCATGGTCACCACGCCAACCGCGCGTCAGACCCGCGATTGATACTCGCCCGTCACGGTGTTGACGCGAACCTTGTCGCCCTCATTGACAAACGGAGGCACTTGAATCACCAGGCCGGTTTCGAGCGTGGCCGGCTTTACCTGCGCGCTCGCCGTCGCGCCTTTGATGCCCGGCACCGTCTCCTTGACGACGAGGTCCACAGTCTGGGGCAGCTCGATCCCGACCGGCTCGATCTCGTAGAACTCGACGCGGATGAGCGCGTCGGGAATCAGGTAGTTCACCGACTCCCCGAGCACGTCGGCGGCGATGTGGATCTGTTCGTAGCTGGACGTGTCCATGAAGTGATAGTGATCGCCGTCGTGGTAGAGATACTGCATCTCACGCTCGTCCAGCGTCGCGCGCTCGACGTCTTCTTCCGCGCGGAACTTCTGGTCGTTTTGTGTGGACGTCCGGATGTTGCGCAATCGCGCCTGGATGAATCCGCGTTTGTTTCCCGGCGTGAAGTGCTGGAGATCCAGGATGCGGAACAGATCGGGCCCGAGCTTGATGAGCATGCCCTTACGGAGGCGCGTGGCTTGAATGGATGACATGAAGGTCCCTGGCGCGATCCTCTGGCGCCTGAATATCCTTGCGATCGTAACATAGCTCGTCGAAGCAGTCGTGCTACGATGCCAGCGAGAACGGCCATGATCAAGCGCATTTTCCTCTCGTCGATCCTGCTCGTCGCCGGCTTCGCGGCCGGGCTCGTCGTGACCGGACGGATGCGAACGGCCACCGACTCCGAGGCCGAGGTGCTGTCCCCGGTCGCTCAGCTGCGCGAGCAATCCGCCAGGCCGCCCGCGCCGACGCCTGCGCTCGCGCTGGCCGGCGCGCCCGATTTCACCCGGGTCGCAGGCCAGGCCGTCAAGGGCGTCGCGAACATCTCGTCGCTGCAGATCACCCGGACGTCGAACTCTCCGTTCAGCGGCGACCCGTTCTTCAGATACTTCTTCGGGGACGGCGGCGACGAGTTCTTCGGCTCGCGCGATCGCCGATCGCTCAGCCTCGGATCGGGCGTCATCATCTCGAGCGACGGCTACGTCATCACCAACAACCACGTCGTCGGCGAAAACGTCCGCGAGATCCGCATCGCGATGCCGAACAAGCAGGAGATCAAGGGAACCGTGATCGGCGTCGACCCGGCCACAGACATCGCGCTGCTCAAGGTCAGCGCCACCGGGCTCGAGCCGGTTCCCTGGGGCGATTCGGCACAGCTGAAAGTCGGCGAGTGGGTACTGGCGATCGGCAGTCCCTACCAGCTGAACCAGACCGTCACGGCGGGCATCATCAGTGCGACTGGCCGCACGGGCCTCGGGTTCGCCGACTACGAGGATTTCATTCAGACCGATGCCGCCATCAATCGCGGCAACTCCGGCGGCGCGCTGATCAACACGCGCGGCGAGCTCATCGGCATCAACACCGGACTGTTTACCGAAAGCGGGGGCTACCAGGGAATTGGTTTCGCCGTGCCAAGCAACCTGGCGCAGCGCGTGATCAACGACCTGCGCAAGTACGGCGAGGTTCGACGCGGGTCGATCGGGCCGTTGAGTATCGAGAAGCTCACCGAGCAGTGGGCCGAAGAGCTCGGGGTGCGCAACACCAATGGCGCGCTCGTCTCCCGCATGTACAGAAACTCGGAGGCCTACGAGGTGGGCATCAGGCCGGGCGATGTGATTGTCGCGTTCAACGGAAAGCCGATCGACGATCCGTCGCAGTTCTTCCGGCTTGTGGCGGACGCAAAGATCGGATCGACGGCGAGCGTCAGCGTGCTCCGCAACGGGCGATCTCTCGAATTCAAGCTGGCAATCGTTTCCAGCTCGACGATGACGCGCCAGCGGCGCTAGCCTCGTTCAGTCCGCTACGACCGAACCGGCCGCGGGGACCAGAATGTTCGCCAGGATCTGTTGGCCGTCGCGGGACAGATCGTACACGCGGTACTGAGCGTAAGGCACCTTCAGCTCGAAAAGTGATTCAGGAGTACCGGCTTCGACTTCAGAGCCCGCCGCTTTTATCGGCACGGCTGTCAGGGTTCCGTCCAGCGCAAGAAAGAACAGCTCTTTCCCGTCCCGCCGCCAGCGGGCCTGGATGCCGCCGTTCTCCGAAACACGCCGTTTGTATTTCGGCATGGGGAACGATGCCACGTACACCTCGGCCTGACCCGATTCGGTCGAGCTGAAGGCCACGTGGTGGCCGTCGGGTGAGAAAGAGGCCCAGTTTTCCGCCACTCGGCTGTCGAGGTACGGGAACGGGCGCCCCGAGCCGGTCGAGGGGCGATCCCCAAATGGCAGCACACGGATATCGTTGCCGGTGTCAGACCGATTCGTGACAAACAGCAGGTATCGCCCGTCCGGCGACCACGAAAGCGGCCATTTCGGATCGGTGTCCGCGAGCACGATTTCTGGTAATGCGGTCCCGGTGGACGCCGCCTGATACAGGTCGAGTTCGCCGCGTCGGGTCGAGTTGAAGATCACCCGGCGCCCATCAGGCGACCAGGCAATCCAGTTTTCATCAGCAGGATCAGACGTGAATACGGTTCGACGCCCGCTGGCGACGTCGAACATCCAGATGTCGCGCGTGCCACGGCTCACGTCGAGGACGGCCACCGCCAGACGCGACCCGTCGGGGGACAGCTCGAGATCCCCGTAGTCGCCCGTGCCTCCGAGCGTGCTGAGCCGCTTGCCGGCACGATCCATCCACACGAGCTGCGATCGAACGAGTGGTCTGGACCGTTGAGCAGTGGCGACCGGACAGGCCAGGCTGGCAGCCATTGCCAGGCAGCTGACGGTCAGGCGAGGGCTTGTCGCGACTCCCACCACGCCTCGAAATCCTTGAACGCGCGGCTGAGTGGGATCGGCTTCGTAAGGCGATCCTGCACCACCTCAGAGGTCTTGTAGCCGTTGCCGGTCACACACACCACGACGGATTCGTCACCGGCGATGACACCGCGTCGAATCAGATCGATGGTCGCCGCGAGCGTCGTGCCGCCAGCCGGCTCGGTGAAGATGCCCTCGGTCTGAGCCAGCAGCTCGATGGCCTGGACAATATCGGGATCTGGTACAGCGACGCCGGTCCCCCCCGTCTCGCGAACGCATTCGATGACTTGATGGCCGTCGGCCGGATTGCCGATCGCAATGGACTTGGCAATCGTGTTTGGCTTCACCGGCTCGGGATGATCCAATCCCTCGTGCAGCGCGCGCACCACCGGGGCACATCCGGCGGCTTGCGCCGCGTGAATGCGCGGGAGCTCGCCCTGAACGAGCCCGACCGTCCGCAACTCGCGAAACCCGCGCACGATTCGTGGCAGCAGCGTCCCGCCTGCAACAGGCGAGACTACGTGCTGCGGGTAGCGCCACCCGAGCTGCTCGACGATTTCAAAACCGATGGTCTTCGCGCCTTCCGCGTAGTAGGCACGCAGATTGATGTTGACGAATCCCCATCCGTAACGATCCGCGACTTGCGTGCACAGCCGATTCACATCGTCATAGTTGCCGGCGATTGCAAGCAGCGTGGGCTTGAAGATGGCCGACCCGAACACCTTACCGGCTTCGAGGTTGTCGGGAATGAAGACGCAGCATTCCATACCGAGACGCGCCGCGTGCGCCGAGACACTGTTCGCGAGATTCCCGGTGGACGCGCAGGCGAGCACCTTGAAGCCGAGCTCGACGGCCCGCGTGGCCGCCACGGACACGACGCGATCCTTGTAGGACAACGTCGGATGATTCACCGAGTCGTCTTTGATGTACAGCTCGGCGACGCCAAGCTTCTTGGCGAGCTGGTCGCACCGAACGAGCGGGGTGAAGCCTGAGTGGAAACCGGTGCGGGGAGGACCTTCTATCGGAAGCAGCTCGTGGTAGCGCCAGAGATTCTTTGGCCGTCTGGCGATCTCGTCGGCTGTGACCTTGATGGCGCTGTAGTCGTAAACCGGTTCGAGCGGGCCAAGGCACTGGTCGCACACGTACGAGGCGACCGCCGGGAACATTGTCTTACAGATATGACACTGGAGTCCGGTGAGTGCGCTGTTGCCTGAACTGACGAATGACTCGGGGGACATCTTCCTCCCTCATCTCCCCTTCGCTTGTCCGGTGCGAAGGCAGGAATTGGCACCTAACCGCGACAAAGGGCGTCGCGTGGTTGCCGTGGCTTCGTCGGGCCTGTCCCTCAGCCACTCTTGATAAGAAGAGCCGTATTAAGTTGTTCCGGCGACTATATCAGATGCCCGGTTTCACACCAAATCCACCGCATGTCCCTTACGCCGAGCATTCCCCCTCCATCACCAGCGGATTGAACTCGCTCAACTCGCCGAGGTCGATGTAATCGGCCGCTGTCGCGTCCTGGGCGGTCAAACGCTCCAGGTCCGCGAGCGTCTCCTTCACCTGCCCGACGTCCACTCGCGCAAAAAACGCGGGGGCCGACTCGCCTGGCTTTTTGGCGCGCGCATACAAGTCGATGAGCCGCTCGACGGTTTCCGTCAGGCGACGCGCGGGAACCTTGGCCGCCAGCCTGGCGAAGCTGGCATCGCTGCCAACCGTCCCGCCACCGACCATCACGAAGTACTGCGGGACTGCGCGCGCCCCGATACGGCGGACGCTGCCCTGGAAGCCCAGCGTGGCGATGTGGTGCTGTCCGCAACCGTTCGGACACCCGCTGATCTTGATGTTCGCACCTTCGGCGGCCGCGGCCAGATCGGGTCGCGCGCGCAGATGATCCTCGAGGAGCCTTCCGAGCCCACGCGACTGCGTGACCGCGAGGCGGCACGACTCGGCGCCCGGGCAACTCGCGACATCGGCGAGAGTCCCGGCGCCGGCCAGACCCAGGCCCGCCGCCGCCAGACCACGGTAAAGCGACCGGAGCTGACCGGCACTCACCCATCGGAACACGAGATTCTGCTCGGGAGTGACGCGAACCATTCCGTCGCTGTGCGCGCGCGACAGCTCCGCGAGCACGCGCATCTGCGCGCTGGTGAAATCGCCGAGGGGGATTGAGGCCGTGGCAATCATGTAGCCGAACTGCTTTTGCGGCCGCACGTTGGTTTCTCGCCATCGCGCGTAGCGGTCGCCGGTCACTTGAAGCAGCGGTGTCACGGTCGGTGTGATCCCGGGGCCTTTGACCTGGCACGAACCGACTCGCGACGCGATTTCTCCAACGTCGGGGGCCGCGTCGAGCGCCCAGGTCGGCTTGGATTCGGCCGCCGCCGGCTCCAGTTCGAATAGCGGAGCGAGTCCGGCCAGGCGACACCGGCTGAGCTCTCGATCGTATTCCTCGCGCCACCGCGGCCACCCGAGCTCCTTGATCAGGAACTTCATCCGGTTGCGCTGCTTGTGCTGGTAATCACCGAGCCGATGGAACACACGAAGTAAGGCCTCGGCCACACGGAACATCTCCGATGCCGGCAGAAACTCGTGCAGCAGTCCGCCGCTGCGGACCAGGATGGCGGTTCCTCCACCCGCGGTCACGAAAAAACCTCGGCCCCCACCTGGCCCGAGCACGGCTCTGAAGCCCAGGTCATTGATCGGGGCGCCGACGTGATCGTCCGGGCATCCCTCGAAGGCGATCTTGAACTTTCGAGGCAACGTCGAGCTCAAGGGATGACGCAGCAGATAGCGCGTCATGGCTTCGGCGTACGGCGTCACGTCGAACGCCTCATCTGCCGCGACCCCGGCGTAGGGACAGGCCGTAATATTTCTCACCGAATTGCCGCACGCTTCGCGCGTGGTGAGGCCATCGTCGGCAAGCCGGCGCATGGCCAGCTCGGCGTCGTGCAGCTTGACGAAGTGGAACTGGATGTTCTGGCGCGTCGTGATGTGGCCGAAGCCGCGCGAGAAGCGCTCGCCTACGTCCGCGAGCGCCAGGAGCTGGTCAGCGGTCAGCACGCCCTGCGGTACCTTGACGCGCAGCATCTGCGCGTCCTCGGCCTGACGCTGCCCGTAGGTCCCGCGGACGAGACGGTACGCCCGCCAGGCGTCAGGGCCCACCTCACCGTTTTCAAACCGCTCGAGAGTCTTCACGAACTCGTCGATTTCGGCCTCGTTGGCGAACGTCAGTCGCGCTCGTCCGAGGGTTTCGGCATCGTCAGCAACCGCCATGATCGTTCTCCCTCAATCGGTAGTCAGCTTATCGGTCGGCGGCCATTTCGGCCGCGCCCGCTCGATGTTCATGCTCGCCCCGTGCAAAGCCGGCCGCCGAAGCGAGAGACACCACCTCACCAACGATGATCGTGCCCGGTCCGTCGCTCTCCAGTTCCATATGATCGCCGGCAAGAAGGTCGAGTGTACCCAACCATACGCTCTGGCCCGGCTTCGATGCATCCACAATAATCGCCGCCGGCGTCGCCGCGCTCCAGCCTCGGGCGATCAGCCTGTGCGCCAGATCGGCGCGTCGAGCGATTCCCATGAGAACGACGACCGTCATGTTGCGTGGCGTGGCGTGCTCCAGAGCCGACGTGAATGCCTCCTCATCGTGGCCGCCCACGATGAGCAACGCCGACGACAACCCACGGTGGGTCACGGGAATCCCGGCCAGCGCCGGTGCTGCCACCGCGCTGGTCACGCCCGGGACGACCTCGAGCGGAATGCCTGCGGCCAGAAGCGCCTGGGCTTCTTCCCCGCCCCGTCCGAAAAGGAACGGGTCGCCGCCCTTCAGCCGAATCACGTTCTTGCCGCGCCGGGCCGCACGAATCATCACCGTATGGATGGCCTGCTGTGTCATGGCCACGCGACGACCCGCTCGCTTGCCGACAAAAAACCGCTGGGCCCGGCGGGCCAGCTTCAGAACTCTACGATCAACGAGGGCATCGTAGAGAACGACGTCCGCGCTCCTGAGCTCCGCCACGGCCCGGCGAGTCAAGAGTCCGGGATCGCCGGGGCCTGCGCCCACCAGGACTACGCGGCCAACCGTCGGCTTCGCGGCGCGACGAATCGAGCTGGACCTCGAGCGCGCCTTCCGAGCCGGCTGATCGCTCGTACGCGCCTTATAGAGGTCGTTCAACGCGTCGAGCAACAGCGGGCGTCTGGCCTCCATCGCTACCCCTGCACGACGCCACAAGATGCGCTGGCGCCGTGCTTCGCGCATCCAGACGTGCAGCTCGCGGGGCAGCACCGCATCGATCGCCTGGCGCAGGAGACCCGCAAGGGCCGGGGCCTCTCCGTTCGTCGAAACGGCCACGGTGACACCGTCGCGCCGAACAACGCCTCCCATGAACGCCGTGGCGTTCGCCGGATCGTCGACCGCGTTGACGAAGACCTGGTTGACGTTCGCGGCCTCGACGACGCGGCGATTCACGTCCGGGATGGCCGCCGCGATCACCAGCCAGACGTTATGGACGTCCGATGGCCGGAAGGCGCGCCGCTCGACGGGGACACCGGCCCGTTCAATCGCTTCGCAGATTTCGGGCGCGACGACTGACACCTCCGCGCGCACAGCCATAAGCTGCTGGAGTTTCGCGGCCGCAACCGCGCCTCCCCCGACGAGCAGGACGCGGCGGCCCTCGAGATCAAGGAAGAGAGGAAGTAGAGGCTTCATCAGCGAAAAAAAAGGCCCGGAAGATTTTCACAACCTCCCGGGCCTGGGTTCAGCAATTCGTAAGGGTTGATCAATATGCGTGCGAAGCTGGACCGCTGGCCAAGGGGCTCTGAGAGCCCTCGCGACAACAGCAATTACAGCAGCACAAATCAGCCATCTTGTTCACAGCCCTCTACTTGTACCCTGAAAAGCGGCGCTCCGTCAATACGAGGCGCGGGCCGACACGGCGGGTTCGCCGACGACAAACGCCCGCCAGGCTCGCTCGCTGCCGACGCGAATGCCTATCCGCGGCCCCCAGACGATCGGCCCGACGGTGACCCCGTGATCCTCGACGAACAGTTGGTCACTGGTGAGATCCAGGCAATTGTGCGCACCGCCGATGCCCAAAGCAGCCGTCAGGTTGCCCGGGCCACGACACAGCTCGTGTGGGCGATACCTCGGCAGCAAGGCTCGACTCGCCCGTTGGCGGCGGCGACGCATCAGGTGGATCCCCTCACTTGGCACGAGCGCGCGGATCAGGACGGCCGCCGGGTTGCCCTCGCCCTCGGTTACGGCGTTGACGAGCCAGTGCATGCCGTAGTTGAGATAGACGTACGCGTGCCCGGGCGGACCGTAAAGGGGTGCGTTGCGTCGCGTTCGTCCCGGCGCCGCGTGGCACGCAGGATCGGACTCACCAATGTAGGCCTCGGCCTCGACGATGACGCCGCTGGTTCTGACGCCGCGGGAGCAATGAACGAGAACTTTTCCGATCAGATCGCGCGTCACGTCCAGCGTTGATCGATCGTAAAACGACCGTGGCAATGTCTTTCCCACCTGCCCTACCCGCCCTACCTGGCCCATCTGCCCTACCCGCCCTTGCTTCCCCCTGCGTACGCGTGTGATCGCCCCTCGGCCAGAATGGGCCGCAGGTGCCGTGCGGTATGCGAGTCTCCGTCCTGAACGATCTGTTCAGGTGTTCCAGTTGCAACCACGCGACCTCCTGCGGCGCCGCCTTCCGGCCCGAGATCGATGATGACGTCGGCCGTCTTGATCACGTCCAGGTTGTGTTCGATGACCAGCAACGTGTGGCCGGCTTCGAGCAGCTTCCTGAATGCGGTGAGCAGCTTCGCGATGTCGTCGAAGTGCAGACCGGTCGTCGGCTCGTCAAGCACGTACAGCAGGCGTTCACCGGTGTGCGCCGAAAGATGGGCCGCGATCTTGATCCGCTGCGCTTCACCACCCGACAGCGTCGTCGCCGGCTGACCGAGCCGGAGGTACCCAAGCCCAATCTCGTCGAGCACCTGCAGCCGTCGCAACACTTTCGGGGAACTGCTGAAAAACGTCAGCGCCTCACGCACCGTGAGATCGAGCACCTGATGGATCGACCGGCCGCGATACTTCACGTCCAGGACCTGCGGCTTGAAGCGCTTGCCGTCGCACTGGTCGCACGGCACGAAGACGTCGGCGAGAAACTGCATCTCGACTCGCACTTCGCCCTCACCCTGACAGGCTTCGCAGCGCCCACCCGGGACGTTGAACGAGAAATGACTGGCGGTCAAACCGCGCGAGCGCGCGTCCTTGGTCGACGCAAACAGCTCGCGGATCGGATCGAACGCTTTCAAGTAGGTGACCGGATTTGAACGTGGCGTTCGGCCGATCGGCGTCTGGTCGACCAGGACTGCGTCCGTGATGTACTCCGCTCCTTCCAGCTTCTTGAAAACACCGACGCGCCGATCCCAGCCGCCCTTGATCCGTTTGATCGCCGCGTACAGCACGTCGTGAACGAGCGTCGACTTTCCTGATCCGCTCACCCCGGTCACGCACGTCAGCGTGTTCAGAGGGAATGACACGTCGATGCTCTGCAGATTGTGCTCGCTCGCCCCGATAAGGCGAATCCGCTGCCCGCTCCCGCGGCGGCGGCTGGTCGGTACGGGAATGGCGAGTTCCCCGCGCAGATACTTCGATGTCAGCGACCGAGGCTCGTTCATCAACCCGTCGATTGAACCCGAGAACACGACGCGGCCGCCCTGCTCGCCAGCACCCAGACCCAGATCGACGATGTGGTCGGCGACGCGGATCATGTCGGCGTCGTGCTCCACAACGAGAACCGTGTTGCCCTGATCGCGCAGCTGGCGCAGGATCTCGATGAGTCTGAGATTGTCGCGCGGGTGCAGGCCGATCGAAGGCTCGTCGAGCACGTACAAGGTGCCAACCAGCGCGGAGCCAAGGGAAGTGGCGAGGTTGATCCGTTGCGCCTCGCCCCCTGACAAGGTCGATGAGAGCCGGTCCAGCGTCAGATAGTCCAGACCCACGTCTCTCAGGAACGAGAGTCTGCGCCGAACTTCTTTCAGCACCTTCTCCGCAATGGCCGACTCCTTCTCGGTCAGACTCAGCCCACCGAAAAACTCCTGGGCCTCCAGCACTGTCAGCGACGACACATCATCGATCGTGCGACCGGCCACTTTGACGTCACGAGCCTCACGTCGAAGCCGGGTTCCGTGGCAGTCGGGACAGACGAGATATCCGCGGTACCGGCTCAGGAATACGCGGACGTGGACCTTGTACTTCTTCCGCTCGAGCCACCTGAAGAAGCCGCGGACGCCTCCGAACTCGTCGCCGCCCTCGACGACGAACTGCTTCTCTTCCTCGGTGAGATCCGCCCACGGCACGTCGAGTCGCAACCGGCGCTTCCTTGCCGCCCGCTTCAGCTCGGCCAGCTGCGCGCGGTAGTGCGGCTTGCTCCATGGCTCGACAGCACCCTGCTGAATCGACTTCGCCGGATCCGGCACCACCAGATCCATGTCCAGCTCGATGATGTTGCCGAAGCCGTGGCAGGTCGGGCACGCGCCGAAGGGGTTATTGAACGAGAAGAGACGCGGTTGCGGATCTTCGTACTTGATCCGGCACGCTCGACACTCGAAGCCTTCGGAAAACACGTGTGTGACTGCGGACTCTTGACCGCCGACTGACGACTGTTCGAACGCCCAGGCCGCGCCACCCCCTTCGCGATACGCCGTCTCAATCGCCTCGGTCAGGCGTCCGCGAATATCCTCGCCATCGAGCTTCAGCCTGTCGACAACCACCTGCAGGAATGCGTGACCGGTGAGCGCCGCCGGATCAAGGTCATCGAACGCCACGGATTGCTTATCGATAACAATGCGTCTGAATCCCTTCCGACGCAGGCCGTCGAGCGTGGAGCGCACCGCCGAAATCTTCAAGGCTTCGCTGATGCCCGTTGAAGCCGGCTCCTCCCCGCCTTCGCCATTGCCTTCCTCGGACGCCTCGAGGAGTTCATCCACCTCGGGCTGCTCGCCGTTGACCGGCGTCAACGGTTCCACAATCGGAAGATCGAATCCAAGGAGCAGCCGCGTTCCAGACGCCAGGTCGCCGAGCTTGCGTGCAACGACTTCCGCCGTCTCGCGCACGACCTCCTTCCCACAATTCCGGCAGTAAGTGCGCCCGATGCGTGCATAGAGCAGCCGCATGTAATCGTGGATTTCCGTTGTCGTACCAACCGTCGACCGCGGATTCCGGATGCTGTTTTTCTGGCGAATGGCAATCGCCGGAGAGATGCCGTCGATGCGGTCGACATCGGGCTTCTCCATCCGCTCGAGGAACTGCCTCGCGTAGGCAGACAGCGATTCGACGTATCGTCGCTGCCCTTCGGCGTAGATCGTGTCGAAGGCCAGCGAGGATTTGCCCGACCCGCTGACCCCTGTGATGACCGTGAGCTTGCCGCCCGGCAGGGACACATCCACGTTCTTGAGGTTATGGGTGCGGGCACCCTTCACCACGAGATCCGTGGCCTCACTCACCGGGCTGGAGACGACATCCGACATGCGGTGTAGGTGGTGGAAAGTCTGAGTGGCTTAAACTCGTCATCGTAGCGCACCAACTTGGGCGGGGGCAACAAGAGACCACTTCTCAAGACAACTTAGGCAGCGTGTCGCACGAAGACGACGACTCTCTAACGTTGTTGTCACGCCGGTTTCTTCCAACGAACCCTCATTGGGCCCGCAGGTTGCGAACAAAACGGCCGTTCGGCCTCAATGTGGTACTTGAATTGCTCGTTGACTGCCATACTGCCAGAGACCCATCGAGGTGCGTCCGTGTATTCAATGAAGCGTCTTGTCTCAATCGTCGCCTCTGCCGGATTCCTGTCACTTGGCTCGACCGCGCCGAGCCAGGCTCAGGCCCATTACCACGGAGTTCATCGTTCGACCGTGGTTGTCGGCGGCGGGTTCTACGGAGGCTTCTACCCCTACTACTGGGCCAGCCCCTTCTGGTACGGCTACCCCTGGTTTCCTTACGCGTCGCCCTACGGCCCGTATCCTTACTACTACCCACAAGTCCACGACCACTCGATTCGCCTGGAAGTGACACCCAAGACCGCCGAGGTCTTCGCCGACAGCTACTACGCCGGCATCGTCGACGATTTCGACGGCGCGTTTCAGCGGCTGCATCTGCCCCCGGGCAAGCACGAGATCACGATTTATCAGGACGGGTACCGCACGGTGCACCAGTCGCTCTACCTGTCGCCGGACTCGTCAAGCAAGATCAAGTACGCCATGGTGAAGCTGGCGCCGGGCGAAACCGCCGAGCCGCGCCCGACTCCACCACCCGCGCCGGCCAATGTTGAAGGTCCTCAGGGGCCTCAGGGTCCGCAATGGCCTCGCTTCCCGCCACCGCCACAAGGCGGCCAGCCAGGACCTCCAACACTTGCTGTCGAAGTTGGTACCTCAGGCACGCTGGTGATTCGCGTTCAGCCGGAGAACGCGACGGTCCTGATCGACGGCGAGCGCTGGCAGGGTCCCACTGGATCGGAGCGCCTGATCGTGTCCGTGTCCGAAGGCCTGCACCGCGTTCAAGTGCAGAAGGATGGCTATGAGCCCTTCTCGACGGACGTGACAGTGCGACGCGGAGAAGGCGCGACACTCAACGTCAGCTTACGCACGCGCTAGGAGACGGAGAGACGACATGAGCAGATTCCGACATGCGGGACGGCGGACGGCCCTCGCGTTTCTCGTCGCCGTTGCCTGGCCGCTGGCAGCAGCCGCCCAGTCAGATGATCCCGTACCTCCACCGCCCGGCCCAGTTTCGCAGGGACCGATGGCCGTCCAGTCCATCAAGAGCGGCTTTCTTGCGGCACCTGAGTTCAAGGTGACCGACTTCGACAACAGAGTTTCCGAGCTTGTTGGCTTCTACGCAGGCTGGCTGACCGATCAGACCTTCTTCATCGGAGGCGGTGCCTACTTTCTGGCCAACCGCGACAACAACCGCGAACTGGACTACGGAGGCCTGGTCCTGGCCTGGACCCTCAACCCGGCCCACCGGGTCAGCCTCACGGCCAAGGGGTTGATCGGCGGCGGGCACACGACTCATACCGTCAAGCTTTCTGACAACCTGCAGTTTCCGGACATCACGTTTCCCGACGTCCGAGGGCTCCGTGGACTCGACCGCGTCGATCTCACGCGGCTCATTCCGCCGCGTTTCCTGAACACTTCGTTTCTCGTTCATGACGACGTGTTCATCGCCGAACCCGAAGCGAACGTCTCTGTGAGACTGACCCGGCAGCTTCGACTCACAGGTGGTGTGGGGTATCGACTGAGCGCAGGCGCTCGTGGCTCGGACAGCGACATTCGCGGCGCGACTGGGACCGTCGCCCTGCAAGTCGGGGGCGGCGAGTAGTTAGCGGCTAGCCATCAGTGCACGGTGGTGCCCGCGTATACTTCGGGCCATGACCATCTTCCGCGGGGCCGCTGCAGCCCGCCTGCCGGTTGATCCGGCTTCATTCGTGGGCGACGCCCACGCCCAACGACTCGCCGAATCGGACGCGGGGACACCCGTGGTCGTCTATCGCGTCGACTTCGAACCTGGCGCGCGAACCAACTGGCACACTCATTCAGGCGCGCAATGGCTGCTCGTGATCAGCGGACGCATCCGGATTCAGAAGCTGCACGAACCGGCGCACGACCTCAACGCTGGCGATGCCGTCGTGATTGCGCCGGGCGAGAAGCACTGGCACGGCGCCGCACTCGGTTCACAGGGCAGTCACCTTGCGATCAACGTCAACGTGACAACAGAGTGGCTGGAACCCGTCAGCGAGGAGGAATATCGAGGGCATTAGTGTCGACTTGGTCGTTATCGGTCGTTGGTGGGCGTTACTTGTCGGTCAAAACGGCCGGTGGGCGCGGCGGTTTCGGCGCGATGCTAAAATGGCGGTGCTGGCGAGTCCATCGGTCGCGGGCGCGCCTCAGTGGCCGGCGTAGCTCAGTTGGTAGAGCAGCTGATTCGTAATCAGCAGGTCATCGGTTCAAGTCCGATCGCCGGCTCCAGAATTCCCCCCAAAAAAAGCAGCTCTTCCTGCAAAGCACCGCGCTCATCTGCCGTGGATTCGATGCCCCTGAAGCCTTGACGCCTTCGAGGCCGTAGTCTCGGATCGTTCGTTCGATCTGGGCAACCGTACCCACGAGAGGCTCCCAACAGAGCACGCGTGCGGCATCTCGAGGCGGTCGAATTTGCGAGGCTTGAGTGGGTCGATTGGAGAACCGGCGTCGGGACTTGGCGAAACCCTAGTTCCGCAGTAGATTGGGCCGCGCTGTATGGAGGTCGAATGCCTGTCGCCGTTGAGAATAGGAAGGCTCCTGACACTTCACGCATCTGGCTGATCGTGTCCAGGGTGGCCGCCGCGGTTCTGGGCGGCTATGTCGTGACGTATTGGGCCGGCGCCGCCGTGGCCAAGATGGCCCTGGAGTGGAACCTGTTGAACCGGGCGGATGCCGGGATGTTTTCAGGTCTCGTACAGCTCGTCGTCTACGTCGCTCTCATCATCTGGGTGTGCGCGACGGCGTCGATGAGAAAAGCGTGGTTGGTCTTGGCGATGTTGACCGCGCTGCTCGTCGGTGTCACCGAGCTCACGCCGGGACCACGATTGGCGGAGAGCGCGGATCGGCGATAACGTGGGAGCCGTCCGTTTCTCGGACATCGGGACGAACGGTCGTCGACAATACACACCGTAAGAGACGAGGCGCGTTCAGGAGACGGATCATGGACAAGAGCTTCACGCAGCGGATGGATTGGCTGCACACCTGGTTTGGCCTGGTCCTCGGGTGGTTGGCATTCGCGCTCTTTCTCACCGGAACCCTCTCTGTCTTCTGGTTTGAGATTCAGCATTGGGCACAGCCGGAGCTGCACGGGGCGAAGATGCTGTCTACCCCGGCGACCGTGCAGTACAGCCTCGACTATCTCCGAAAGGTCGCGCCGGACTCAAAGCGCTGGTCCGTCTTCATGCCGGACCTCGAACGCCATCCGCTCCTGGTGCTGCACTGGCTCGACGAGAACGACAAGCAACGATTCGCGCGGCTCGTTCCCGACGGCTCGGGGCGCGAAGTGACCACTGTGACCAATGGCGGACGCTTCTTCGTCGACTTCCATTGGACGTTCAACCGTGTGGTGCCGGATCTCCAGGGGCGGCATTTTCAATGGACCTACATGCTGTCGGGCTTCGTCGGCATGGCGTTCCTGATCTGCATGATCACAGGGCTCGTCGTTCACAAGAAGATCTTCCGCAATTTCTTCACCTTCCGGCGAGATGCGAAGCTGGCACAGACACGATGGCTCGACGCGCATAACGTGCTCGGCGTCCTCGCATGGCCGTTCCTGTTCATGATCGTGCTGAGCGGCCTGGCCTTTTACTGTTATCTCTATATTCCGACCGGCATGCAGATGGCCGCGCGTTATCCGGCGCCGCCCCGTGTGGTCACGGCCAGCGGCGGGGGGCCGGAGTGGTTCTGGGGGCGCTTCAGCAGTGAGCGCACCGGGAGTGTCCCGGGAGGGCTGATCGAGCCCGGCAACCCCGCGCCCAACGTGTCGATCGCGAGTCTCTTTGCGCAGGCGCAGGAGCAGATGGGCACCCTCTCCACCTTCACGGTCAACAATCCCAACCGTGACAACGCAACGGTGAAATTCATGGCACGTTCGCGCACCCCGACGCGATCACCTTCACAACCGATAGCATGACTTTCGATGGGGCCACCGGCCAGCATCATCAGTCCACCGGGGAACACCTTCAACGCTGTGCAGAGGCTCACCAACGTCTTTGGCGGCATTCACTTCGCGTTCTACGGCGGCACCGCGATGCGGTTCCTGTATTTCCTGTGTGGCGCGGCCGGCACGATCATGGTGGGGTGCGGCCTGGTGATGTTCACGGCGAAGCGCCGCGCGAAGTCGCATTCAGCCGCCGCGGCGACGTTCTACGCGTTCGTCGATCGCGTGAACGTCGCCTTCTATCGGCGGCTCGATGTTCGCCTGCGCGAGTTATCTCTGGGCTATCAGGCTGTTGCCGCAGTCCCTCTCAGATCCAAGTGGAGGCTTCTTCGACGGCGTCTATGCCTCGATCCGCGCTGTGCCGCTCGATCAGGCGACGCGCTCCGATTTCGAGCTGTATGTGTTCTGGCTGGCGTGGGGTGTCGCTGCGGTGCATGCGCTGATGCGAGCGCCACACAAGGCCTGGACCGAGCAATTCGCGGCAGTCGCGGCCCTCTGCATCGGGCTTCCCGCGATCGGGTATCTGGTGCCCAATTGCGATATCGGCTCGATGATCGCGGCGGGCGATTGGAAGGTAGTGGCCGTCGACCTTGGAGGAATGAGCATCGGCCTTATACTGGCGTGGGCGGCGTGGAAAATGAGCGGCAGGCGCGTCGACGTGCGCGTCGGCAGAGTCGTTGGGGCACCCGTTCTGTCGCCGGCCGACTGATGTATCTCCTCACGGCCTTCCTCTGCGCCTATGCCGGCTTTGCCGCACTCTGCGCGATCACAACGCGCAACGTGCCGCTCGTCTGGACGACGCCGCCATCTCGCGGCGTCGTCACGGCACTTCGCGTGGCCGGCTATCTTCTGCTCGCGCTGTCGTGGCTGCTGTGCTACCTGAACTGGGACGTACCGATGGGCACGTCGGCGTGGTTGATGAATCTTGCCGCGAGCGGGTTCGCGCTGGTGTTTCCCTTTGCCTACGCGCCGAAACGCGCCGTGCAGGCCGGCGGCGTCGCGGCGCTGCTGGCGGGTCTCGTTTTGCTCGTGAGCTGAGAGACTCACCATTCAGTTTCGAACGCGTGACCCTCAAGCAGGAGACGGCGAGCGAGGTGACGTACGGACCGCGCGTCGGGTTCATCGCGTCATTCAACCCTTCGCGGTTGAGGGCGCTTGGCGCGGGCGTTGCGACGGCCCTCAAACCAGCCCGCCACGCTGATCGGGCTTCGGAGCCACCCTTGCCATGGTGCGCCATGCTGCCGGCCTAAGCAGCACGCACTCGCTGACCACCTTCATTTCCGTCTTGCTTGCCTTTGCGGTTCTTTGTCTGAAGTTCTTCGATCAGTCAGTCGAGCAGTCACTTTGTTGTGCGCACGAACACGAGGTCGCTTTCCGTCCAGCTCTGCACCAATCTTGTGACGACTCCACGCGCATCCCGCTCGAACCGGATGCCGGTCCCCTCCATCGTGAACGCTGTTTCAGAATGCGCGAACAGCGGAATCCGGCCGGCGCCATTCAGCTCGACCATCAGGTGTCCGTCCTCGAGCGTCACAACCAAAACGCCGCGCCCGCCCTCGTACGTGCCAACGTACTCACGCATGATCTCGAGCGGCACCTTGAGCTCCTCGCCGCGCGTTCCGACGAGATGCGGCGCGTCGCGCTCGTTCTCGCAGATGTACTCGATGAGCTCGGAGTCAGGCATCAGGTCCAGATCGATCGGCACGGTCCACGATCGGTTGTACGCCTCCGGATCGTCGAAGGTGACCTGCAGCTCGATGTGTCCCGCATCCGTTCTCTTGAAGCGCTCGGTCACCGTGAGCGCCTCGGAGTGTGGATGGCCCGCGAGATCGAGCATCGTCCGGTCGTTGTACCCTTTCGTTGTCGCGACGAGCGTCTCGCCTTCCCAGTGGCCGACGGAGTATCCCATCCAGGTCGGATTCGGATCCTCGGGCAGCGGCCGGCCGTCGGTGAAGATCTGTCGATACAACGTCTGGTATTCGTAGAGGATGACGACGACGTGCGGCGTCTGAACGATCTTCAGCGGCAGACCGACACCGGACGTTGCCGCGTTGGGGCCCGGCGGCAGACACTTGATGCCGTTCGAGTCGCGCCGGAAGTGCCGCGCGCGTTCCTCGGTACTTGGCTTGCGCCCATGGCTGAATGTCGCCCGACTTCAGCGCGGAAGTAATGTAGATGAAGTACGTGCCTTGACGAATGCGCCACACGCCGGAGAGATCCGGCTTGCCGTCAGGCATCCGCGGCGCAGGCGCTACGAGATTGGGCTTGCTGTCGGCGGTGCGCGGCAGGCCCGGCGTCGGAAATTCCCTCCATTGGGCGCGGGCGGGGACCGCGAGCGCATGAATGAGTACCGCCGCGCCGACCAGCTTCTGGGCGAATCCGGAAGCCACGAATCTGCAGCACATGAGACCACCCCCTCACTCCGAGACGTCTCTCGTTTGCGATTTCGCCTTTGACTTCAGGCCGCCGCCGGCGGCGCATCGGCGCCGTACCACAGGTTCATCGTCGCCAACTCGTCCCGCCCACAGGCTTTGAGATACATGAAAAGCTGCGTGCGGTAGGCCGCACACCCACACAGCGCGAGGTTGATGATAAAGGCTCCGCGCGAGACCTTCTTTCCGTCGAATCCGTCCATCTCGGCGCGGAAGTCGGCGTCGGACATGTCGCCCAACAGAGCCGTATAGGTGTCTGCCTGGCCGGCGATCACCGCGAGCGTCTGATCGAAGTCCCGCGCCTCGGCGGCCTTCCTCGCCGCCTCCACGGCGTCCATGTCGACCCCCGATTTGGCGACCTGCACGAGCATGGGGCCCATTTCGCTCAGGTATCGCAGCAGCTCGATCGTGCTGCGCTGTTTCGGCGACGGGCGGTAGTCGAGCATCGCGCGGTCGATCTTGCCCGCGAGATGAAGCAGGATACGTACTTCGTTCTGCAAAGAGGCAATGAGTTCGGATTTCGTCAGGACCATGATTCCTCCCGCTCTATCTTCACGCATCAGTCAAGCTCGCGTGAGCGGACCGCGCCCGTCAGCCCGGTCCGATATTATGATCAGTATGTGCGACTCGCCAATGAAGCGCGACGTCGCGCCTCGGGCCCATGATCTCGAGGGCCCATTCCGGGCACATCGGGAACTGGAACAATCCCGAGTCTGACGTTCAGGCCCTAAAAGATACTTCCGGTCGACTCGGTGCGAGCAGATCGCCGAAGGACCGTCGTCCCGTGCGGAGGTCGTGCAGGAGCGGTTCAATGTGATCCGCCTCGAGCGGCGGCGCGAGGAAATAGCCCTGAACACAGTCGCAGGCCGTTGTTTGAAGCTGCTTGAACTGGGCGGCCGTCTCGACGCCTTCCGCGATGATGTCCATGCCGAGCTTCTTGCCCAACGTGATGATCGCCCCCACGAGCGTGTCGTCTTTGACGTTGGCTTCCATGCGGTGGATAAATGACTGGTCGATCTTGATCACATCCATCGGAAAGCGGTGCAGATAGCTCAGCGACGAGTACCCGGTACCGAAGTCGTCCAGATAGAGCTGGACGGACAATTCCTTCAAGTCCCGAATCCTGGCCAGGTTCGTCTCGCTGCCGTCGATAAGAGACCGCTCCGTCAACTCCAGGTGCAGACTGCTTGGGGCGATACGGCTTGCGCTGATGATTCGCGCAATCTGGTCCACGAACCGCGCCTGTTCGAGCTCGCGCGGTGACAGGTTGACCGCCACCGACAACGGCGCCGCGGACGGAAACGCGGTCTGCCACTGCGCAACCTGTTTGCACGCTTCGCTCAGTACCCAGTGGCCCAGGGGCATGATCAGCCCGGTCTCTTCGGCAATGGGGATGAACTCACTGGGCGGCACCTTGCGCCCATCGGCGCGCGTCCAGCGTGCAAGTGCCTCGAATCCGACGATGGCCTGCTCTTTCAATGCGACGATGGGCTGGTACGAAACCGTGAATTCCTCCCACTCCAGGGCGCGCCGCATGTCGGTTTCCATCGTGAGCCGGGCCACAGCGCCGTGGTGCATCGCGGCGTCGAATGATTCGTGTCGGTTCTTGCCCAGCGCCTTCGCCCGATACATCGCAATGTCGGCATTGCGCAGCAGGTCCTCGTCGTTGGTGCACGCAGGCGAGCTCAACGCGATCCCGATGCTGGCGGTAACGCACATTTCCTGGTTGTTGAAAACGAAAGGCGTCTCGAGCTCCTTGCTGATCCGTGCTGCGACGTCCCTGGCCTCCTGTTCACCCGCGATCCCGTCGAGCAAGATAGTGAACTCGTCGCCGCCGAATCGCGCGATCACGTCCTCTGCGCGCAGCAGGCCTTGGAGCCGCCAGGCGACCTCCTTCAATAGCTCGTCACCGATCAAATGACCCAGGCTGTCGTTGATGATCTTGAATCGATCGAGGTCCACGAACAGCACCGCGAACACGTAATCGGGATGGCGGCGCGCGCGTGCGCTGGACTGCGACAGGAGCTTCGAGAAAAAGGACCGGTTGGCCAGTCCGGTCAGCGTATCTTGAAACGCCGCGTGCTCCAGCTGCACTTCGGACACACGTCGCGACGTGATGTCGGTCTGCGAGCCGGCCATTTGCGAGGGCGTGCCGTTGGCGTCGCGCACAACGGCGCCCCGGCAGAGCATCCACCGGTACGTGCCGTCTACGTGCCGAACGCGGTGTTCGTGCTGAAACTCTTCGGTATGCCCGCCCAGGAACTCTTGCAGGGTGAGATCGAATGACCGGCGGTCGTCGGCATGAAGACGGCCTAACCAAGTGTCCACATGCGTACTGGGCTGCTGCGGCAACCCCAGCATCTCGTTCCACCGAGGCGACACATTCACCGTCCCGGACTTGAGATCCCAATCCCACAGGGCATCGTTCGCGCCTCGAGCGGCCAGTGCATACCGCTCCTCGCTCTTTGTGAGCGCCGACTCGGCACGCAGGTGTTCCGTCATGTCCCGAACGACGACGCACAGCGTGTCGCGAGACCCATAGGACATCCTCTGGACCGTCACGCTGAGGGTCAGCGGGGGCCCATCGGCCGGCTGATACTGGCATTGATGGGAGGTAGGGTGACCCGACTCTGCGTCTGGCAGGAGCTTGACAATAGGCAGCCGGTCGGGGCCGCTCGTCGCGGGCTCGAGGCTGAACACGCGCCACAATGCGTCGTTGGTCTCGATGACCTCCTTCGTATCCGCATCCAACAGACAAATCCCTTCGCCTGATCCGGCGAGGACGGCGCGATGCTTTTCAAGGCTCGCCTCACACTCCGCCGCTCGGTCCGCCGCGTCCTGCCGATCACGCTCCGCCCACAGGCACACCGTGACCAAAACCCCGAGCTCAATCGAGCCCCACACGCATTCCGGCCAGCTCCAATGGCTCACCGCCAGAAAGCCGAAGAACGGCGGCAACGACATGGCGCCTGGCAGGATATGACCGGCCACGAATGCGGCCGTTGCTGGTACGAACACGCGCCAGTCCATGTACAGCGACAGCAGGACGAAGGATCCCAACACATACGCGTGCGGTTGGATCCATGTACCGGTCAGATGGATGAGCAGGCTCGACAGCAGCAGTTGCGCGGCCGCAATGACGTATCGCGCTGACGCGGTTCCGGATCGTACAGAGACGAGCACGATTGGACCCAATGCGAGCGCGCCGCCCACACAAATGGCCACCCACACCTCGACGAACCGTTGACTTGCCGGGTCCGACCCTCGGCGAGACGTCACGTACATTCCCGCCACGATCGCTGCCACCCACTGCAGCAACAATAGAACTGTAAGCGCGCGGTCGACGCGTAAATGGAGTGGGGATTCGCGCTCACGCAGAAGCTGACGCGCGCGAGCGAAGGCAGGATGAGTGTGGTCCACGTGTCGAGTGTCGCTGTCTCAAACGATCAGCAACGACGAGACCAGTACCAAGAACAAATCCGTCTGCACGCCAGTTCGGAGAACGACGCATGGCTTCTTGCGGGACGCGAGTGCGCCCCTCGATGTCAGTGCTCAAAAACGAGACCCTGCAGCACACACGTGTCCCGTTTTGAAACGCTGCGGGGCGCTGCCCTAGTTCAGCAGCTTCGAGAGCGCTTCGTAGTCAATGTTGTCCATGACCCGCTTGACCCAGGCATTATTGGCGGCAATGGCTTGGGGTGCGCTGTTCGAGCCGCCCCCAACCCCGACGGTGATGATCTGGACCTGCAGGTGCGCGCTCCGGGGAGAGCGATTCTCGATCACCAGCGAGCTGCGCAGCCGGATTGGCTCGGGGAGGGTGGCGATGAAGTCCCCTCGCTCGAGGATGATTTCCTCCGCCTTCCGCGCGGCCTGGAGGACTGGGTCTGACCTGGGCACGTTCGGGGCTTCGTCGTGCCGCGGGATGATGCAGTCAACCTGGGCCCGTGCCGGAGCAGCCACTGTGGCCATCACCGCCGTCACGGCAATCAAGCCGAGCGTGCGCATGGCCTGGAATTCTACGCTTGGAAGATCTCAGACGATGATCAGAATCGGACACGAGCGTCGCTGACTTACAATGGAAACCGACGGCCGGACACCGATGGATGACCAACCTTGAAGCTCCTCTACGCGTACCTCCGTCACTACTGGGGCCTGGTCGCACTCGCGTTGGTTCTCGCCGCCACTAATCAGATCTTCTCGCTGCTCGATCCCCTGATCCTCCGGCACGTCATCGACGAGTACGCGACGCGCTTCAGCGACTACACCACGGCGCAGTTCTTCCGCGGCGTTGGCTTGTTGCTGCTCGCGGCCATGGGCGTCGCGTTCATCTCGCGCGTGGCCAAGAATTTCCAGGACTACTACATCAACGTCATCACGCAGCGGCTGGGGGCTCGGCTCTACACCGACGGCATCAGGCACTCGCTCGAGCTTCCCTATTCGGTCTTCGAGGATCAGCGTAGCGGCGAGACGCTGGGCAAATTGCAAAAGGTCCGGACCGACGTCGAGAAGCTCATCAACGCCGCCATCAACATCCTGTTCACCTCGCTCGTCGGCATCATCTTCGTTGTCATCTACGCCTTCAGCGTGCACTGGCTGATCGCGCCGGCCTATTTTCTGACCGTGCCGCTCCTGGGCCTGCTCAGCTCCGTGCTCAGCCGGCGCATCAAGACCATCCAGAAGGTGATCGTCGCGGAAACGACCGCGCTCGCAGGATCAACGACGGAGTCGCTCCGCAATATCGAACTGGTCAAGAGTCTCGGTCTGGGTCAGCAGGAAATCGAGCGGCTGAACGGCACGACGCGCAAGATTCTGAATCTTGAGCTGAAGAAAGTCCGTTACGTCCGCAGCCTCAGCTTCGTCCAGGGCACGCTGGTCAATCTGCTCCGGACCAGCATCATGCTGCTGATGCTCTACCTCATCTTCACGCGCGCGATCACGGTCGGTCAGTTCTTCTCGCTGTTCATCTACTCGTTCTTCATCTTCGGCCCGCTGCAGGAACTCGGCAACATCATCAATGTGTACCGCGAGACCGAAGCGTCGCTCAACGTGTTCGAGGGCATCCTGAACATTCCGCGGGAACCGAAGCCATTGAACCCCGTTCGGTTGGCCGACCTCGAGACGCTGGCGTTCGAGCACGTCGTGTTCCAGCACCAGTCGGCAACAACGCCCGCGGTGAGCGATATCTCGTTCAGCGTGAAGCGAGGCACCACGGTCGCGTTCGTCGGACCGTCCGGCGCAGGCAAAACGACGCTCGTGAAGCTCCTGGTCGGCCTCTACCAGCCGCAGGCCGGCCGTCTCACTTACAACGGGACGCCTCGGCACCGAGATCGACCTCGACGCGCTGCGCGAACGCATCGGCTTCGTCACCCAGGACACGCAGCTGTTCTCAGGAACAATCCGCGAAAACCTGCTGTTTGTGAATCCCACTGCCACCGACGCCGAGTGCCTCGAGGTCCTGAACCGCGCGGCGTGCGGCAGTCTGCTGGCACGCGCAGCGCGTGGGCTCGACACCGTGATCGGCGAGGGCGGCGTCAAGGTGTCCGGCGGCGAGAAGCAACGACTCTCCATCGCCCGAGCCCTGCTGCGGCGGCCCCGGTTGCTCGTCTTCGACGAAGCCACCTCGTCGCTCGATTCGCTCACCGAGGAGGGCATCGTCGAGACAATCCGCGACGTGGCCGAAAGCGGCGAATCGATCACGATCATGATCGCGCACCGCCTCTCGACCATTCTGCACGCGGACTGCATTTACGTCCTCGAGCGAGGGCGTATTGTCGAAACCGGCCGCCACTGGGAGCTGCTCGAGCAGAAGGGTCTCTACTACGCCATGTGGCGCCAGCAGATCGGAGAACGGCGGGGCCTTGAAGCGGGCGCACGTCCCCCGGCCCGCGTCGCTGTTTCGACGGCCTGAAACCCATCCGAACGAGCGGCTCGCCAGATTCCCCGCCGGCGACTGAAGAGGCCACGATTCCGACCCGATTAACAGGTAGTGAGGCTCATCGCGGTCCTCTGCGGCGCCATCGGCATCCTCCGGATCTGGGTCGTCATCACCCGGGCCCAACTGCTTCTGACCGCTGAAAACATGGGCGACTTCGGTCGCTTCTACTACGCCGTGCGCAGCTGGTGGGCTGGCGCGTCACTGTACGCCCCGACTATCGCCACGCCGGATCAGGTTCTGGACGGCCGCTGGATGCCGCTCCTCGACCTGGCGCCTCCTCATCTGCACCTGTTGATCGCACCATTCGCTGCGGCTCCACCGGCCGTCGCCTTCTGGATGTGGCTCGCTGTCAACGTCGCTGCGCTCGGATGGGCCATCGTCCTGGTCGTCCGCGAGCTCGATGTGCGTCTTTCGCCCGAGGCGTGGATCCTGACACTCACCGGCCTGCTGTTCCTGCGGCCGTGGAACGGCGCATGGCTGGGTCAGTACGCGTTCCTTCTGGCCGTACCAGCAACGCTGGCGTGGCGCGCGGCGCCGACGAGATAACTGGATCGCCGCGTTCGCCTGGCTCGGAATCATCCTGAGCTTCAAGCCGTTCATCATCCTGTTCGCGCTCCACGCTGCGCTCCGCCGACGCTGGATGCCGATCGTGGTACTGGTTGGTACGGCTGCCTTGTGCGCCGTGCCTGGTGTTCTCGTTTTCGGTCTCCGGTCGTATTGGGAATGGACGTCGGCACTTTCCGCATCGAACTCCTGGATGTGGCTGTACGAGAACATGTCGGCCGGCGGCATCATGGCTCGCACGCTCGCACAGAATCCGGTCTTCGCCCCATTCCCCGGCGCCCCGGTGCGATTGACGCCGTGGTTGGCGATCGTCGCCGTGGTGACCATTGCCGCGACACTCAAGCGGGCTCGGCGGGTCAGCCTGGACGAGGCGTGGGTGCTCCTGTGGATGGCGGGCCTCATCGCCTCGCCACTGGGCTGGTCGTACTACGTATGGTGGGCGATGGGACCTTTCGTCGCCGTTGCACACCAGCGCCGGTGGATCGCGAGGACGGCCGTCGCTCCCTTCGTCCTCGGTCTGGCGCTCGTCCTGCCCCTCGAGGTGACCCTCGTCGGCCAGCCTTCGCCGTGGGCCACATTGACGTTCGGATCGCTCAGCGGCTGGTGCGGCGTCGGCCTGTGGCTACTGGTCGCGCTGCCCTGCCGTTCAGTTCTCGCTGTTCAGCCGGTTGCGGCGCCGCAGCGCGTACATGATGCCCAGCACGACGACCACCACAATCACGCCAAGAGTAATCGGACTCACGAACCCTCCTTCACCTGAAGCTCAGTACGCCGACGACGTTTGAGAAATCGTCCCGCCAGAGCGGGGTCGATGCCGTTGCGCCGACAGGCGCCCAACGCTGACTGCCGACGAGGGGCTCGAGGTCAGCGCGATTGCGCGCCATAAGGACCCAGTGGGATTCCGTCTTGTCTTTCGGCCAGTCGTCGCTGAACAGATCGCGCTGTTCAATCGCGGTCAATCCGTGATTCTGGGCCAGGCGGCCTAGCACTGGACTGAGCAGGATATGCCGGTTCGAGATGTGAAACGCGATCACACCGCCTGGAGAGAGTCGCGCAAGATAGAGCGACAGCGCCTCGCTCGTCACAAGATGCATCGGAATCGCGTCAGAGCTGAACGCGTCGAGTACGATCAATCCGTAGGCGTGCTCAGGCGCCTGCGCCAGTGAAAGCCGTGCGTCGCCGAGAACCACACGACACCGCGCCCCGCACTGGTCCATGTACGTGAAGAAGGCGGTGTTTCTCGCCATCCGCTCCACGGCCGGATCGATTTCATACAGCGTCCAGTGCTGATTGAGCGTGGCATAGCTGGCAAGCGTCCCGACGCCCAGACCAACCACGGCAACCTGTGGCGTGCTGGCCAGTTGCGGAAGGCTGGCAAACGCCTGACCAAACGGTCCCGTGCGATGGAAGTACGTCAGCGGTTCGTGCGCACGCGCCGGATCCAGCGCCTGCATGCCGTGCAGCGTTGTCCCGTGCGCGAGCGCATGGTAGCTTCGCGTCCTGTCGACGCTGACGCGATAGACACCAAAGAACGTCCGCTCGGCGTGCAGCACAGGCTCGCCCGCATCGCCTGCCCACGGACCAACAAGCAGCATCGCGCCGACGCTCACGGCGAAGGGCAGCGACCGAGGCGCCTGGCTGAATGCGCCGACCGCCAGGACTGCGGACGCCACCAGCACGAGGCGCGGATCCAGCGCGATTCGGCCGGCGCCTGCAATCAGCAACAGCGCGAATGCCACGGCACAGACAGGCACGATCTTCGCGATCGGGCCCGGACGCTTGAGAGCAACGGCCCCGTCTGGACGAATCCAGCACGCCAGCGCGAGCGCCAGCGGATATTCGACGATCCGGCTGAAGAGGACCGGTGCCAGCAGCGTGTTGAACAGCCCTCCCACCATTCCACCGAGCGCGAGCCAGAAGTAGAACTCGGTCAGGTAGCGGGGACTCGGCCGGTCTGCGGCCAACTCGCTGTGGCACAGGAGAGCTGCGGCAACGAACGCGGCCACGTGCATCGGAATGACGAAGAGAAGCGGCCCTTTCACCTGCGCCACCATCATCAGCGCGAGCGGCAGCATGATGAACGGCAGGACTCGGCTCGCCGCAACGCGTACCTGATAACGACGCGTACCAAATGCCACGACAAACGTGGCGAGATAGAACCACAACGGCACGACCCACAAGAGCGGCACGGCCGCGATGTCCGTGGACAGGTAGTTGGTCACGCCCAGCATCAGGCTCGAAGGCACCGCCGCAAGCGCTACCCAGCGCATCCGCCTGGCCCAGGTTGGTGCGACTCCCGCAACCGTTGCGCTCGCGACGACCGCCGTCTCGTCTTTCTGCTCATGCCGCAGCGTGGCGACGCATGTCAGCGTGAAGATCAGGAACACGCCATATCCCGCCGCCCACAACAAAGCCTGTTCGTCGAGCGTCAACGCTGGCTCGACGAGTGTGGGATACGCGGCGAGTGCGATCAGGCTGCCCAGATTGCTGGCCGCATACAGGAAGTACGGATCGCGGGCCCCGTTCAGATTCGTCAAGGAAAACCACTTCTGAATCACAGAGGCGGCTGTGGACAAGACAAAGAACGCGGGGCCTATCGACGTGATCAGCACGAAGAACAGCCACGCGATCGGGTGGCTTTGCGGTGAAGGACCCCACTCCGTGTGGATCCGAAACGGCAGCGCCGCGAGAGGAAGCGTGACCAGCAGCGCGTAGATCAGCGCGTGACGCTTCGGCCGCAACCAGGCGGTGGCCCCATGCGCATAGGCGTAGCCACACAGCAACAGAGCCTGAAAAAAGACCACGCATGTGTTCCAGACCATCGGCGCGCCGCCGAGAACCGGCAGCAGCATCTTCGCGATCATCGGCTCGACCATAAACATCAGGAACGAGCCAAGGAACAGCGTCGTCGCAAAGAGCGATACGAGCAGGAGCCCCGTCGCGCCGACGGCACGAGCCCCGGCGACTGGCACAGCTGGGATGGTGACTGCAGGTTCCATGTCTACGGCATCCTGAACCTCTGCCACCGGTGCAAGCGATATACCGCGCGCTTTCACGCAGGCCCACGCAGATCCTTCACAGACAACGCGGGGTGTCGGGTACGAAGATGTAAGTGAATTACAGGCGTGGCATTGGGGCAGCCCGCACCACTCCGCCACGCTTGCAGTTGCGTCTGGCCGTCCTTTTGCGAACGTCGTTGACGTGACAAACGAGCCGGTGGCGCGACACCGGCACATCACGGCCCGGAGGCTCAGAGGCCAGATGGCTGCGTTGGCAGTCGCGCTCTGGGCGGTGGCCGCCATCGACGTCGCGACTCCAACCTGGCGGCTTCGGAGCGGTCAGGTCAAAGGCACCGACTTCGTTCACTTCTACACGCTCGCGCAGCTCGGAGCATCCGGACGTGCGAGCGACTTTGCAGACGTATCAGCGCAGCGCGCGGTCCAGGTCGTTGCGGTGCCTGAGTCGTCAGACGACTGGTTTGCGCCTGCGTACGGGCCGCAGGTCGCCCTGGCACTTGCTCCACTTGGCCGTGTCCCGTACGGCACCGCATTGGTCTGGTGGTTGGCAGCGACGACTGTCGTGTATTTCGCGTTGGTTCTGATCCTGGTTCAATCTACCGTTTCGTTGCGCCGGCACACCGGACTCGTCATCCTCGCTGCCGCGGCATTTCCAGCGTTCTGGACGCTCATTGTCCACGGGCAACTCTCCATCGTCGCCATGGCGATTCTGGTCGCGGCATGGGCGGCCCTTCGAAGCAAGCGCGAAGCATATGCGGGCGCGCTGCTGGGACTACTTTGGTACAAGCCGTCACTGGCTGCCGGGGTCTTCGCCGTCCTCCTTTTTGCGAGGGCCTGGCGCGTGCTGGTGCCGGCCCTCGTCACCGGATTTGGTCAGGTGGCCGTCGCAGCCTACTGGGTGGGAATGCCCGGGCTGGTCGCGTACATCCGCCTGCTGCTCGACGCGCCGCGGCTGGCGGTCGTGCTCGCGTCGAAGGTCGACCAGATGCACTCGTGGCGCGCATTCTGGCTGCTCCTGGTGCCGAGTCCACGGCTTGCAGCCGCCCTCTACGCGGTGAGCGCGCTGGCAACTATCCTCGCTGCAGCGAGACTCTGGCGTCGGCAGGGCGACGCCTCACTCCGCATGGCGGCTTTGACGGTTGCGACCGTGCTCGCGTCCCCGCATCTGTATGTGTACGACCTGATCGTGCTGGCGCCGGTGTGGATCTGGCTGACCGAGTGGTACCTGACGCGGCCCAACCTCCCCGCGGCAGTGGGTCGCACTCTGTATCTGGGCTACGCCATGCCGCTGGTGGCGGCCGCATTCACCAGGGTCCTGCGACTCCAGTTGGTCACCCTCTGCCTCTCGCTGCTTCTCGTCTGGATGTGGCGCTGCCTCGATGACGCAAGTCAGAACAGTGCTGACGTTACAGCCGCCGACGGAAGAAAATCCGGAAAAGATCTGACTTACCGCGAGCCCTGGCGCGCGCCAATTACGACATGAGCACCCGCGCCGCCATGAACCAACCCCGCGATTAGTCAAAATACGGCCTGTTTTTGCGAGTTGTGAAGGCCCTTCCCCAGATTCGTAACTGCTTCGCGGAATCTGTCAGATCTGGCGAGCCGCTTGCGATAACGACAGGGCATGAGGTTCGATCGCCCGTCGCTTCTGCTCCTGTTCGCGCTCGCGGCCATGCGGTTCCTTCCTCCTGAGCCGATGCTGACCAACGCCTTGGTTCTGCCCTTCCTGATTCGGGTGACGATCTGCATGAAGGCTTCGTCGTTCGCGAACCGACGCGCTCCCGCCCTGAGCGCAGCCTCTCACGGCAGCGTCCACCTCCTGTCCAAAGCCGCGTAGACTCGCCGCCACTTACGAATTCGTCTTCAGAAATTTCAAAACGGTACGTCCGTCGTCGATAGGCTCAGGACGCCACATCTAAGTTATTGCCCTGCATGGGTTTGTGAATGGGCCCGCCGAGGTCCGGTAATTGCACAGCGCCATAACGCCCCGGCACACATTCCCATGGACTTTCACGCTCAGGCACTCTCCGAGACCAAGGCACTGATGGACCGCATGCGCACGGAGCGCGAGGAGCGGTCGCGTCAGCAGTTCCAGGCGTTTCGCCGCACGTTCGATGCAGCGGTCAAATCGATCGAAGCGAGCCTCGCGACCCCCGCATCGTCTGAAGCCGAAGAACTCGTCGCAACACTCGTCAACCGACTCAGCGAGTCGGCTGCGATACAGGCGCAATCGAGCGCCGACCGTGCGAAGGCGGACGCGCAGGTCACGATCGATGCCGTGCGGTCAACACTGAGCGAGCAGGCCGGCCAGAACGCGCAACTGACGTCGACGCTTGAATCGGCGCGATCGGAACTCCAGCAGCTTCGCAAGGAACTGGAATCCGAAGCCGAGCGCGTGCAGGCGGCCGAAGCCGAAGGCGCTCTGGCCATCGCCGGGCGCGATCAGGCAGAAGGTACCCTGCGTGAAACCGAGGCGCTGTACCAACGCGAAGCCCAGGCCAGAAGCGCAGTCGAACAGCAACTGGAACAGGTGCGGCATCTGCTCGAAGCCGCCCTCTCGGAAGTGACGGCGTCACGCAAACAGCTCGAGAAGGAATCGGTCGAGTGCAAGCGCTTGACCGCTGCGCTGGCGACTCTGGGACCTCAGCCTTTCGATGCGCTCCTCGCCACATGCCAGAAACTGGCCAGCGCCACAAGCATCGACGACGTGCTGATCGGGCTGGTCGACGCCCTGGCGGGGGACTTCTCACGCGTCGCGCTTTTCCGGGTGGACGCGAACCATCTCAAGGGCGTGCACCAGATCGGCTTCCAGCTCGACAGCGACATCTCGAAGGTGGTGATCCCGCTCACCATGGACTCGCTGCTCAGCCACGCCGTGTCATCGGGTCAGGTCGCCGGCTTTGCGCCAGCCGAACTGCCGGCGGGCAGCCGCACGCCATTCGGCGGCTCGCCCACATACATTCTGACCCTGCCCGTCAGCGTCCGCGGGAACACGGTTGCAGTGATCTATGGCGATGACTCGAGTCGCGCGGAACCGACGACGGCAGAGCGCAGCCTGAAATTCTCACAGGTGCTCTTGTGGCACGCCGTGCCGATTCTGACCCGCCTTTCCACAGACCTGACAACGCTCACCGAACTCAGGCAGTACGCGACGATGCTCGTGAATGAGATCGGCCACATCTACAACGCTGACGCCGGCGCCGGCAAGAAGCCGGACGAGCTGCAGAGTCGTCTGCGTGACAATCTTCAGTGCGCACGCCAGATCTTTTCGCAGCGTGTCGCGCCCGAGGGTCCGTTCGCGGCGACGCTCCTCGAAGAACAGCTGATGCTCCAGGCACAAGCGAATACCGCATTTGGCCGGGACGTGGGGATCGTCCTCGGGCGGCTCCAGCAGACGCGCGTCCTCGAAGCCGCGTCGTAAAAGACCTCAGAACACGCCCGGGACGACGTGCCACGCCACGCGGCGACAGTAGTCGGCGTACGCCACGTCGGTCATGAGGATCTTTTCTTCCCGCAGGGCGCGCAGGATGAGCGCCACGTCAGCCACCGCGAGAACCATCACGTTCCAAGCGATCGGATGGGCGACCGCAAATCCGATGTGCGTGATGATGTGACCGGCGTAAATGGGATGCCGAACCAGCTTGTACAACCCGGCCTTAACGACCCCACGATTGGCGGGGACGATGCCAAAACTTCGGCCGAGCGCCAGCTTGGCGGCAATGGTGATGGACAGGCCGACGGCTGCGGCGCAAGTGGTGGCCAGATCCGGGACCAGACCCTGACCCGGCACTGCTCGAACCAGCAAGGGTCCCAGCACGGACACCGACGTGGCGGCGAGCGCCGGCATCGACCGATCGATGCTCAGCGCGCGGCGTCTCACCACCGTAAAGACGATGACCAGGAGCTCGGTCACGAGGAGCAGAAGCCCCGTCAGGCGTCCGGTGTGGAGGTAGTCAGCCAGCAGGTTGCGCGTCAGCACGACGTACAGGCCGACGACAATCCCGCGTGCGGCGAGCTCGCCGCCGGCCTGGCGCCACCGTTCCGGTAGTGTCATCGAATGTCCGGTGGACGCTTCGGCCGGTGATCGGCAGTGCCCATTGTCTCGTTCAGGAAGTAGGCCTCGCAGGCGGCATCCAGCAATTCACGTGTGATCGTCGGCTCCTGTCCTCTGAACCTGCAGAGCGCCGTGATCTGGTCGATGATGTCCCGCGGGTGGCACGCCCGCATGGGGCGGCCGAGCGGACGGTAGTGCCGGCGATGGAGGTAGGCCACCATCACCTGGTGAAACTTCATGTTACGGCGGCGGCAGTTGAGCTCGAAGATTCGCGTGAACTGTTCGACGTTGGGATCTTCAATCGGAATCTTGTACGGGATTCGGCGCAAGAAGGCTTCGTCGGCCAGCGACATCGGATCAAGGTTCGTCGCGAATACGACCAGGACGTCGAACGGAATCTGAAACTTCTTGCCTGTGTGGAGCGTCAGGTAGTCGACCCGGCTCTCGAGCGGCACAATCCATCGGTTGAGCAGATCTTCAGGCCGCATGCGCTGGCGGCCAAAGTCGTCGACGAGGAAGACTCCACCGTTGGCCTTCAGCTGAAGAGGTGCTTCGTAGAACTTCGAAATCGAATTGAAGCTCAGATCCAGCATCGCCAGCGTCAGCTCGCCGCCCACGGTCACCACCGGCCGGCGGATTCGAACCCAGCGACTGTCCATCGGCGTCGGCGCCAGCAAAGCCGTCGAGCCTCCCTCGTCGACCCGTGACTCGAGCACCTCATGGTTCACCGGGTCGTAGACGGTGATGATTTGCCCGTCTACATCGAGGGCGTAGGGCATGTACATGTCGCCGCCAATGGCGCGGCCCATGCCCTCACCGATGACCGACTTGCCATTGCCGGGAGGCCCGTACAGAAAGATGGCCTTCCCCGCATTGACGGCCGGACCGAGTTGTTCGAACAGGCCCGTGTCGATGACGAGATGCGAGAAGCCGTGAGTGATCCGATTGCGGTCGACGTACCCGCGGGCTGCGCGGAGGTTGGCCATGTACTCCGTATAGCTGGCGAGTGGCACGGGCGCAGGCCCCACGTACGAATTGACCTCGACCAGCTGACGCGCCCGCTCGCGTCCGGCGTCGGTCAGCATGTACCGGTATCCCGCCGTTCCGGTGCCGCTGGCGCCGCGGACCTCAATCAGCCGCTCGACGCGCGCGCGTTCAATCAACGGCTCCAGAATCGAGTACGGCAGCCGGACCTGGGCCGCAAGCGCCAGCCCGGTCACCTCTCCTCCCAGCATCGTCTTGATCAGGAGTTGCGTGATCTGATCCGGCGGGAGCCCGGTCTCCTCAATCGTCGCCGGCGCGATCGGCTTCGGCGCCATCGCCGGGGCGTCGTCTATGCGTGCGAGTGTCGGCATCATAGGAGCGATGAACCTGCTCGGTTACTTCTGCTGGAAGAGCGGGAACAGGACCTGGACGAACTTGATGGCTGCTGGCCCGATGGTGACGACCCAGATCGCGGGGAAGATGCAGAAGACCAGCGGGAAGACCATCTTTACACCCGTCTTGGCCGCCGCCTCCTCGGCGCGCTGCCGGCGTTTGGTTCTGACCGTGTCTGAATGGACGCGCAGAGACTGCGCGACGCTCGTTCCAAACTTGTCGGTTTGAATGAGCATCGCGACGAGCGACGTCACATCGTCCACGCCCACGCGTGTGGCGAGATTTCGCAGCGCATCGACGCGGGCGGTTCCTGCTCGCAGTTCGAGATTCACCAGACGCAGCTCGTCCGAGAGGTCCTGGTGAGCAAAGCCGAGCTCCTGGCCGACGCGCTGGAGGGCCTGATCGAGGCCTAGTCCGGCTTCGACGCTCACGACGAGCAGGTCGAGCGCGTCGGGCAGCGCCAGGCGAATCCGGTGCTGGCGGCGCTTGGCCATGCGGCCGAGGACCATGCCGGGAATCACGTACCCGATGCCGCACGCCCCGAGTGCGAGCATGACGCTCGTGTGAAACAGCGGTGAGGTCGCTGCCAGAAAGAAGAGGACGGCCACAGCGAGCCGGATGCCGAAGAAGAAGGGCATCGCCTCCTGGCCGCGATAACCGGCGGCAATGAGTCGCTGTCGAAGCGTGCTCGTCTCCGCGTGCGATCGAGGCGCAGCTTGACCGACCCTTTTGAGGACCTCGAGGACGTGTTCGTAGGCCTGATCGCTGAGGCCAAGAGCGTGCTTCCCCGTCACTTCTCCGAGGCGGCGCTCAAGCGCAGCGGCCCGGCTGGGCGCCATTATCAAGGCCCCCGCCGCCACGAGTAGTGACCCGAAAACAAAAGCGAGCAGCGGCAGAAGGATCGTCACGATCAGACCTCGATCTTGATGACGCGCTTGATCCAGAAATAGCCAACCGTTTGCATGACGGCCGCGCCGATCAGCATCATCTGACCCATGTGTTCGCGAAACAGCGGCTCCATGTGGCCGCGATTCAGCATCGACAGCGCGATGCCCAGCGCTCCGGGAAGCGCCAGCAAAACATAGCCAGTCATGCGGCCGTGAGCCGTGTGCACGCGGACCTGGCGCAGAATCTTGAAGCGTTCTCGGACCACTTGCGCGAGATTGTCGAGAATCTCCGAGAGGTTGCCGCCGGTATCCCTCTGGATCAGCACGGCTGTCACGAAGAAATGGACGTCCATCAGCGGCACGCGCTCGGGCATCCCGTTCAAGGCATCGCGCAGGGGCAAGCCATAGTTCTGCTGTTCGAACGTCTTCTTGAACTCGGGACCGATGGGATCCGGCAGTTCGTCCGCCACCATGCCCATAGCCGTCTGGAAGGCATGCCCGGCGCGAATCGCGCGCGACAGGAGGTCCAGCGCTTCAGGGAACTGCTCTTCGAACTTCTTCAACCGTACTGAGCGAAGACGCATGAGCCACAGAAACGGAATCGACGCGGCGGCCAGCCCCGCCGGAAAGCCGAGCCATGGGAAGGGCGTAAGCACCATCACAGGCACAGCGGCAATGAAGCCCAGCGCGAGCGCCGACACGATGATGGCGCTGGGCGTCGCCTTTCCGCCCGACTGATCGATGAGGCGGACCAGCCACGAATTTCCGCCCGGTGTAATCAGTCGGTCCAGGGCCGGAAGCGGCCCCTGCAGCACCCGTTTGACGACCGTCTGTTCAGGCGAGTCATCCACGGCAGGCGCGGACACGTCCTGCAGCCGCCGCTCGAGCCGGCGCGACGCGAGCTTCCCTGGCAGCCTGACGATCAGGAGGTAGGCTCCGACAACGAGCCCGGCGCCGACGAAGAACATCAGGACTGCCGCCAGCATCAGCGCACCTCGGTAACGCCGGAGAACATGTCGCCCGGCAGGTGGATACCCGACGCCTTGAGGCGTTCGCAGACTTTCGGCCGGACACCGGTCGCGCGGAACCGGCCGATGACCTTACCGTCCTGGGTCACGCCCACCCTTTCGAACAGGAAGATTTCCTGCATCGTGATGATGTCTCCCTCCATGCCGGTGATCTCGCTGACGCTCGTGACTTTGCGCGACCCATCGCTCAGCCGTGACTGCTGGACGACGATCTGAATGGCCGCCGAGATCTGCTGGCGCATGGCGCGCTCAGGCAGGTTGGTCGCTCCCATGGCGATCATGGTTTCGATACGAGCCAGCGCGTCCCGCGGCGAGTTCGCGTGAACCGTGGTCAGCGATCCGTCGTGACCGGTGTTCATGGCTTGCAGCATGTCGAGCGCTTCTTCGCCGCGCACCTCACCGACCAGAATCCGGTCCGGACGCATACGCAGCGCGTTGATGACGAGCTGCCGCTGGCGAATCGCTCCCTTGCCTTCGATGTTCGGCGGGCGCGTCTCGAGCCGTGCCACGTGCTCCTGGTGGAGCTGGAGCTCGGCTGCGTCTTCGATGGTGACGATGCGCTCGCGCTCGGAGATGAAGCTCGACAGCACGTTCAGCAACGTGGTCTTTCCGGCGCCGGTTCCGCCGCTCACCAGGATGTTGAGGCGCGCGCGGACGGCATGGGTGAGGAACTCCAGCATCGGCTTGGTCAAAGCACGGAGGTCCACGAGGTCTTCGGCCCTGAGGCGTTCAGCTGGAAATCTCCGGATGGACAACAGCGGGCCATCAACGGCCAGCGGCGGAATGATCGCATTGACGCGGGAGCCGTCAGGGAGCCGGGCGTCGACCATCGGCGAGCTGTCGTCGATGCGACGGCCGACATTGCTGACAATTCGATCGATGACCCGCATCAGGTGGTTGTCGTCGCGAAATGTCGCGGACACCTTTTCGAGCAGGCCCCCTCGCTCAACAAACACCTGACGGTGGGTGTTGACCAGGATGTCGCTGATTGTCGGGTCCTTGAGCAGCGGCTCGATCGGGCCGAGACCGAAGACCTCGTCCAGCACCTCACTGAACAGCCCCTCCCGCTCCGACATGCTGAGTGGCGTCGACTCCTCGGCCAGCAGCCCGGAGATCAGCGTTCGGATCTCGTTCTCGGCGCGCGTGCGATCGGCATGGGCCAGCACCTCAAGGTTCAACCGTGACAGAAGCTTGCGGTGTACGCTGGCCTTCAGATCGGCGTACTTCGGCTGATTCTGAGACTGCGACTGCGGGCGCTGTGGTGCCAGGGCTTGCGGGCTACTCATGTCGTCTCACCTCACCAGAGGCTGGCCAATTTCTCGAGCCCGAACCGGGACGGCTTTTCTCCAGGGCTCGTCGAGTCCATCTCGAGAATGCGGCGTGTGAAGCTGTCAAACTGCTCGGCAATCGCGGAGCTCCCGCTGAGCGCCAGCGGCACACCGGAGTTCAACGCCGTTGACACGGCCTTGTAGTCGCTCGGGAAGGTGTGGTGGATGGGATGACCGACCGCGGTTTCAATCTGGCGCAGCGGAATCGGATACGGCTCAGCGGCGCGGTTCAAGAGAACCCGCACGCGTTCACCGCACGCTCCGAGCTGGCGCACGCGCTCGAGCAAGCGCTGGGCATTGCGAATCGACGGTACGTCGGGATTCGCGACCAGAAACATCGTATCGGCGGCATAGAAAGCGGCCACGGTGCACGAATTGATCTGGCTGCCGGCATCAACCACGATGTAGTCGTACTGTCTTCCGAGCAGCCGGAACAGCTCCTCGATCGCGCCGCCGTCGGCCGCGCCAGGCCGATCGAACTGCTCCGAACCCGCCAGAATCTCCAGTCCTGACTTGTGCTTCGTGACCAGCTCCCGCAGGAACTCGCGGTCGAGCCGGTGCAGGTTGTCGATGGCGTCGAGCACGGTGAACCGAGGCCGGACGCCGAGAAAGAGAGCTGCCTCACCCAGGCCCGCCTTTAAATCGACCAGCAGTGTCGATTTCTTACTGAGACGCGCCAGCTCGACGCTGCAATTGACGGCGACCGTCGTTGTCCCCGCGCCGCCCTTCGCCCCGAACACTACGAGCGTGGTCGCGCCAGGCTGCGCGCCCTGCACGGTTTCTCGACGGGCGGCCGTGCGGCGGATTGCCCCGTGAAATGCCTCGTCTGCGGGCGGCCATGTGAAGAACTCGTTGGCGCCGGCCCGCATGGCCTGGAGAATCAGGTCAGGTTCCGCCGCCATCGCGACGGCAAAGATCCCGGCCCCGGCCGCCGAGGCGCGAAGCCGCTCGATCAGGGCCATCGTCGCGGAGTGGTCCTGGCGAATGTCGACGATGATGAAGTCCGGCGTGATGCCATCGCGGGCCTGACGCTCCGTGATGACGCTGACAGGAATGGAACCGGCCCGCAAAAGCTGACCGACCTGCTTCCCGAACGCCTCGTCTTCACTGACGATCTGTCCCACCAGTTGCGCCATGGCTAATCAACCGGACCGATCACGAGTCCCCCCTATTGAGGCTGCGCAGCTGTCTGTCCCCGCTTGGCGAGCTCGGCCTGATACGCGTCTTCAGCGGCCTTGAGCTTCGCAGCGGCCTCATCGATCTGCTTCTGACGCTGACGATCGATCTCGGCCTGGCGCTTTGCCCCCTCGGCATCGCGTTTCGCCTGCTCGGCGTCCCGTTTGACCTGCTCACGCGCAGCCTTCTCCGCCTGTTCATGTGCCTCTCGGTCCTTCCGCCCCTGGACTTCGGCTGCCTGCCGATCCTTCCGGGCCTGCTCGGTGGCGGCCTCCCGGTCTTTTTTGGCCTGCTCTTCGGCGGCCGCGCGATCCTTCCGGGCCTGCTCCTCGGCTAACTGCTTGTCCCTCTTGGCCTGCTCGTCAGACTGTTTTGCGTTCCGCTTGTCGAGTGTGGCCTTCGTCGCAAGGTCTGCCTGCTCACGCTCGTGCTGCTCCTGTGCCGCACGCTCCATAGTTTTGCGCTCTGCCTTGGTCGGCTCGTGAGCCGCGGGCGGCGCCGGCGCGGCCGTCGTTCCCTGCACCTGAGGAGCCTGGGATCCAGCCGACGCGTTGGCGGTGGGCGTGGACGAAGGAACCGCATTCAACGTGCCGGAGCCCGGCGAGAACGCGGGCGCTGGCGCTGGGAACGTCTTCTTGCCGGACACGGGCGGCAGATTCGGCTCGATCATGCGAGGCAGTTCACGCGTCACACCGGGCGATCCCGCGGGGAGAATTTCCGGCGTAATCATGACGACGAGCTCGGTCTGGTCCTTCTGCGCCGCCTTGCTCTTGAAGAGCAGGCCCAGAACCGGGATGTCGCCGATTCCGGCGACCTTCTGCAGCGACTGCGTGACCGAGTTGTTCAGGAGGCCGGCGATCGCGAACGTCTGGTTGTTGCGCAGTTCGATTTCCGTGTCGGCCCGGCGAGTGGTCAGCGCCGGGATACGGAATCCCTGAAGCACGACCGCATTGTTGAAGTCGAGCGTGCTGACCTCGGGGCGCACTTTAAGATTGACCCGCTCGCCGCGTCACGGTCGGCGTGAAATTCAGCCGGATACCAAACTCCTTCCACTGGACCGAAATCGCCACGTTGCCGCCCGTGCCCTGGGCAATCGGAACGGGGATCTCGCCGCCGGCCAGAAAGCTCGCTTCCTTCCCGCTCTCGGTCACCAGGTTCGGCTCGGCGAGGCTCTGGAACATGCCTTTGATGGACAGGAGGCGAAGCACCGCGCCCAAGGTCGTACTTCTCGCTGAAGAGGAAAACGTTGAGGAAGTCGCTGAACGTGATCTTGCCGGACGCGCTGGTCACATCAGAGCCGAAGTCGGAGCTCGACTTTGTGTGGGTCAACTCTTCGTAGTTTGGTGCGGGAAACTGCTGCGTGGTCGTACGGGCCAATGTGTTCTTGATGCCGAGAGCGCTCGTGAAAATCGACGCGCCAAGCTCGGTCAACGCACTGCGGCTCACCTCGGCGAAACGGACGTGCAACAAGACCTGGCTCGGCGGGTTGGCCTCCACCTGAAGCAGGTTGACAACGTCCTCCTTCTTGTCGACGTAGCCGGCGGCAACCTCGACGGCTTTCTCCATCACGAACTTGCTGGACGCCGTCCCTGAGACGATGACCGACCGGCCGTTGCCCTGCACGGCGATGTGCTCGCCCGGAAACAGCTCGAGCACCTGGCTCGACAAGCGCGACAGGTCGCGCTGCACGGTCACGTCGTACCGCCTGATCGCGCCGGCCTTGTCCCAGATGAACATGGAAATGGTGCCGGGCGTCTTGCCGTGCAGCAGCAGCTGCGCAGGCGACGTGACGAGCGCGTCCGCGACATCGGGGCTCGTCAGCGACACGCGGGCAATCGGCGCGCCGACATCGACGATCGTGGAACGCCCGACGAGGATGTTGACGTTGCCGCTTTCCTCGGCGTACAGGACGGTCGTACCCGCAACCACGACAAACAAAATCAACGCGCCGAGCCTGAGTCTGAACGTCATGATTTACTGCTCCCGCACGATTTCACGTGCGCGTTTGTCGCCGCGAATGATCTCCACTGTGGGGTCCGAGACGACAGGGACCGCCTGGGGCGCCAGAGGCGCAGCCTTCGAACGCGCCACGACCGCCGGATGCTGCACCGGCACGGCGCCGAGCAGTGCCGCCGGCCTGACACCCTTCGTTGCCGGCATGCCGGTGTCCAGCGGATTTCTGAGGGCCAGTTGAATCTTGCCTTCTGTGCTCGCGAGCGTCAGGCGCTCGGACTGCTCAGGATCGACGAGCAGCGTCACGACCGTGACCGAGGTCGGCTTGTTCTTGTCACCGTCTTTCTCGAGTTTCGTCCCCGCCGTCAGCACCTGCACGTTGTTCAGAACGACCTTCGAGGTCACGTCGCCCTGCTGATTGGTCGGATTGACCGTGACAAGGACGTCGACCCGCGTGCCGGGAGTGACGTAGCCGGCCACGCCGATGACTTCGTTGACCCGAACCGACATCGCACGCAGGCCTGTCGGAATGATCGGCGGCAGACCGGAGCCCGCGTCCTTCGCTGCCAGCTTCGCCGGCAGGACCGGCTCGTTCTGCGTCACCGAGGCGATGACGCCACGGCCCACGATTTCGTCGGGGTTGCCGAACGCGCCCGCTGGCAGCGCCTGAGCCGGCCACTCGATGACCTTCAGATCCTCGCGGCGCAGTTCCGACCCGATTTCCAGGTCGGTGGCCGCGATGACGACCGGACGCGTCGCCATCGACACGGTCTTGACAGGCTGGCGCTGGACGTAGCTGTACGTACCGAACGCCAGGGCGCCGCCGGCCGTGATGGCGAGTACAAAGACAATGAATGCCCGAACACGTGCCATAGCTTTACCCTGCCCTCTGGAATTGGGTCTCGTTTCGCATCAGGACCATGGACTCGAAGGGATTAGTCACCACGCGGAACCTCCTCAGATGCCCAGCGCCGAGAGCACTGTCCCTATCGCGATGGCGGGCGCGTAGGCAAATCGGTTGTTTGCTCGTGGACTCTCGACAGCCGCCACCGCGGTCGCTTTGCCGGCGGCGAGCGCGGCCGTATTGGCGAGGGAGTGCTTCAGTCTGCGGCGTTGCAGTGCCACGACAATGGCAAGGACGCCACCGGCCAGCGTGACATAGAGAAATGCCGGAAGGACCCGGCCTGCGCCCAGGACCGAGCCGGCGGCCGCGAACAACTTCACGTCGCCTGCGCCGGTCCCTCCGAAGAGATGCCCGGGCAGCATCAGGGCAGCGCCGAGCAGGAGTCCCCCGACGGCCGACGCGACGGAGACCCCGGTGACGCCGCAGACGGCGAGCGCGACACCGGTCACCGCCAGACCGCCCGTCAGCACGTTCGGCACACGCCGTGTTCGCAGGTCGATCAGAGCGCCTGCGATGGTACCGGCGACGATTGTTCCGACGAGAATCGTGTTAGAGGGCATTGCCCAGACCGGTCGCCACCGTCGACCACAATACGTTCTGCACGGCATTTCCGACCTGCGTCACTCCGAAAAGCGCAATGATCGCGATCAGTCCGGCGAGCAGCGCGTACTCGATCAAATCCTGCGCGTCGTCGCCAAGGACGAATCCGCTGACGAGACGGGCCACGACAGACATGACGCCTCCCTTGTGCTGCCAAACACGGTGCCGCATCGAGCTCGCGGGAGCACGAGCTCGAATTGGCCGCCCGTTAGAGCGCTGCAGTGAGCTTGCCGGCGATGCTTGTGAAGATCGCGTTGACGGCCGTACCGGCGTTGGTGATGGCCACAACCGCGACCAGCGAGATGAGGGCCACAAGGAGCGCGTACTCGATGAGGTCCTGCCCTTCGTCGCCACGGAGAACACGGTGCAGATACTTCACAAACTCCATACTGGCCTCTCCCCTTGAGATGTGGTTGTTCCTCGACGCCCGTCCATCGGGCGCCGCGACTGCTTACAGCGCCGCCGTCAGCTTGCCGGCGATGCTCGTGAAGATGCTGTTGACCGCGGTGCCCGCGTTGGTGATGGCCACCACCGCGACAAGCGAGATCAACGCGACGAGCAACGCGTACTCAATCAGGTCCTGCGCATCTTCATCGCGCACCAACGAACGAAGGCGAGTTACGAAATTCATGTGAACCCTCCGGCGCGTCTCAGCGCGCACTGTGTGTGTTGCGAATCTCACTCGCGCGTTCGTTTCGACCAGCGCGCGACGCATGTCGAAAGGGCAACGGCCGTACCAACCTCGGCCTTCGCGCACCCGAAATGGATTCCAAGGGGCCGCGCAGCACGCGTTTAGCCCCCGCCGCGTAGGCCCGAAACATCCCGGTTTACCAGGGCCCCTGGACGCGCTCGGATCTGCACATTCGTAAGCGGGGGGGCGAATTTCGTTGGGCAACCTCGTGAAGCGGTCGGCACGACGCAGGAGGGGTTCCGCCGAAATGCCGGGGAACACCGGACATCGCGGTCAGGACCGGCTCTGGCCGCGTCCCCGGAATGTGGGAATGACAATTGCCATATAGAAGGCCATCCGGGCGCCCCGGGAAAGGATGGACTTGTGCAGCGGGTGCTGAAGGATGGCTTGGCGTCCGTGGCAGCCCTCGTCATTCTGGTGGTCGCACTCGTAGCACTTGACAGCCGCGTACATGTTGAAATCGCTCAGCGTCTCAGCATGCGCTCCCCGTCCGGAATCTACGGGGTGGTTGCTGAAGGCCGGCACATGGCGGCGATCGTGGTGCATGTGGCCCGCGACAAGGTGGCCGACCACACGCCGCTCATGCTCTTCGCTGTGGCAGGAACCGTGCTCGTGCTGTTCATGATTCGAACATAGGCATGCCGCTTATCCTCGCCATCGAACCGGATCGGCGCCAGGCGGCGCAGTTGCGCTCCATCGTGGATTCACTTCTCGATTCGGAGCTGGTCATGGCGGATTCAGCAGACCACGCGCTGACTGCGCTGGGCAATCGCGTGCCGGATCTCATCCTGACCGCGGCATTGCTGCCGCCCAAGGAGGAGGTGGCGCTGGTTGCCAAACTTCGCCTGCTGGACGGCATGGCCGGGCACATTCAGACGCTGACCATCCCGGTCCTTGCCGGCCCTCAGCCCGAACAACGCGGCGGCATGCTGTCGGTGCTCCGACGACGACCCAGAAAGGCCGCGCCTGACGGCTGCGATCCGGCCGTGTTCGCGGATCAGTGCGCTGAGTATCTGGAACGCGCCAAGACTGAACGAGCCTCGCGTGCTCAGCTTGACGAGCGTCGCATGCCCGACGCCCCTTCGCTCAATGATCCGCAATCTCCGGAACCAGCGGTCGAGCCGGTCATAGCTGCCCAGGCTCCGGCGCCGGAGGTCGTTTCAGAGGCGGAGCCCATCGCCGAACTCGAAATACCTCTCGAAGTCCAGCGAGCAGAAATCGAGCTGCCGGAAGTCGCGCTACCCGAAGCAGTAGAAGTCCCCATCGAAATTCACGCGGCGGCCGAGCCTGTTGGAACGCTGGAACCGGAGCCCGCTCCACCGGAACCGGAACCGGAGCCAGTTCCACTGGCCTCAGCGAAGGCCAGCGTGCCGCTTTATCTTGGCCTGGCGCGCGTGTGGCCGGAGATCGAGGGTCTCTCCGCCGACGCAGAACCGCTGGCGATCGAGTTTGACCCCAACGCGGACGAAGTCCCCACCGAACTGCCGCGCGTGGCGCCGGAACCGACTGTGCTCCTCGAGACCGAGCGTTCGACAGAGATCTTCGATGAGGCTGTGGACGACACTGAGGCGTATGAAATCAACGTCGATGAGCTGCTCAAGGATCTCGAGCCGGTTCTGACAGCGGCGCCACAAGAGAACGCCCCGGCCCCCGCGCCTGCGCCCGTCGTAGACCTTCCGGAGACGGCACCGCCAGCCCCGCTTGTAGAACCGGACGAGCCCGAGGAAATCGCCGCACAGCCACCAGACGATGGCCCCGTGGTCGAGCTCGAGCCGGCCGGCGCCACGCCACTTTCTGCCGCAGGCATAGAAATCGATCCAGCGCTCTGGACGCCGTCTCGCCTGGGAGTCAGCCAGCTCTGGCCGCCAATCGAAGGAGGGCTGGCGACCGTGCGCCCGGTCGCGTTTGTGGACGTCACGCCGACGAGGCCGGTGGAAGAAGCACCAGCTCCCGCCATGTCGTTCTCAATTCCAGTGTCCCGGCAGCCGGCCGATCCTGAGCCACCGGTTCGCCCCGCCTGGCTGGACGTGGTCGAGTCACTTCGACGAGATGTCGAGCGTCTTCAGGCTGAGCGCGCACAGCCGCCACCAGCGCCGCTTCCGCCTCCAGCACCGCCGATGATTGCAGCCGACAAGGCAGCCACGCCGATCAGCATGGGCGCGGAGCCTCAGCCTGCCACTGGAGACGCCAGTCCGCCCGCCGCCAGTCCGGAAGCCGCGGCGCCGGCGGCCAAGGAAACTCGTGGGAAGTCGCGTTCAAAAGGCGGCAAACGGCCTTCCCGGAAGAGCAAAGGCGTTCAGGACGAGTGGGGCTTCTTCGATCCGGCGCAGGTCGGATTCGCGGCGCTGCTTTCGAAACTCGACGAGATCACGGCTGAAAGCGAGGACCAGACCTCGTCCGATTCGTAAATCCGGATCCTTCACGGATGCCTCCATCTTGCGCCGGTCGGAGCCATCTTTTCGTTGTACGATCGAAGTGAGCAGCGGCGGTCGCGTCACCCGACCCGCACACTTCCAGTGGTCAATCGCATCAAACGCCTCATCAAGATCGTGATGGGGTTCACCGTGTACTCGCAATCGGCGTCGCCATGCTGGCCCTCCCTGGCCCGGGGTGGCTGACCATCGCCGTTGGCCTGGCGATCCTCGCCGGCGAATACGTCTGGGCGCGACGGCTGCTGGATCGATTGAAGGAGGCGGGCGGCCGAATCGGCGACAAGCTCAGACCGAAGAAGCGCGCGTAAACGTCACCACAAGGACGTCTCGACAGGCGGGCGAACCAGCATCGATCGCACGGACCGGCGTCACCCCGTGACTTACCCGGCGATCGTCGACAATCGCGGTGTCGAACGAATCGGTCAGCGTGAACGTGCCAAGAGGCCGGCCGTCCAATCCGTGGATGGCGGTTGTGCCGCTCTCGATATTTCGCCGCTGAATCAGGAGAACCAGCGCGTAGTCCACGCCGTCTCGGTGCAGCCCTTCGGGTGTGGGCCGACCTTCCTGGTCCGTGCACGCTTCGATCCGGAACTGATGGACCTCAACGCGCCAACGAGGCGCGCCCGGCTTCAACCCAGTGAAGAACGACCGGCAGTGCGCCAGTATCGTCCGCAGCGTCGCGCTCTCGCCGATGTCCGGACGAACGGGTTCAAACCAGCGCGCCACGCCGCCATTCAAGGGGTTGTAGTCAACTGCCTGATAGTGCGGCTGGTGCGGTTGCCGGAGCAGCACGCCGTCCATGGCCCCGACGAACACCGCATGGCGTCGGCGACGGTACCGCCCTCCGTCCGCCATGTAGGAATCGACCGCGAGATCGTTCCAGCTGTCAGCGAACCGACCCCAGTCGGCGCAGGTTCCGAACGGCGCCAGGATGCTGCGCATCGCGTCGCCGCGGACGAACGCAAAGCCGTCGCGCACGATCGCGGCCTGCAGCGATTCGTGGGTGGCGCACGTGACAACCTGCACGAAGCTGATCTTACTACCTGACGGCAGGTTCGAGTGGCCGGGCCGCGCCACGTCGCGCTAGGATAGCGACATGGCCCTCGGTCGTGTCCTGACGCTTTCCTCTGCAATTCTCGCCGCGGTGACGGTGCTCGAGGCCCAGCGCCAGGAGATTCGAGACGACCGCGCCTTTCAGTCGGGCATCGAGCTCACGAGCATCACCGCAACCGTTCGAGATATGCAGGGCCACCTCGTGTCGGGGCTGTCACGCGACGAGTTCCTGGCCTACGAAGACGGCGAGCCGCAACCCATCACTCAGTTCACGAGCGAACGCGTGCCCATCAGCCTCGGCGTGCTCCTCGACACCAGCGACAGCATGTTCGGCCAGCGGCTGAAGGACGCTCGCGCGGCCGTCGAGTACTTCCTGTTCAATCAGCTGGTCGGCACGGACGAGTACTTCGTGATGGCGTTCAACCACGCGCCGCACATTCTGACTCCGTGGACGGCCACGCCTTCGGTGGTGCAGCAGGCTCTGGAAGATCTCAAGGCGTGGGGCGGAACGGCGGCGTACGACGCCGTCGTCGCGTCGATCCCGATGTTCGTGAAACGAACGAAGCAGCGGGCCGTCGTGCTCGTGATCTCCGACGGCGCCGACACCGCGAGCGATGCGTCGCTGCGCAACGTCCGTTCGGCTTTGCTTCGGAGCGACGCGTTTGCCTACGCGATCGCCGTGGACTCACCGGATCGACGAGCCATCAACACGCGCGTGAATCCGATGGCGCTGCGAGAAATCACTGACGAAAGCGGCGGCCGAACCGAGGTCGTTCACACTACGCCTGAAATCGCCGACGCCGCGGGCAGAATCGCCGACGAGCTGAATCATCAGTACCTCCTGGGGTATACGTCGTCGCACGGGGCAGATGGCCAATTCCACAGCATCCGCGTACGTATGCGCGACCCGAACTACAAAGTGCGCGCACGCAATGGCTACTTCGCGGCCGGACGAAGGACGCCGTGACGAACGAGGAGTCGACGTGGAGGATTCGCCGACCTGCTTGTGGACGCTCAACCGCGAAGGGCGACAGGTTGCATGCCTGGTGCGGCTGGTGCCGTACGGCATAGAGATCGACATCGCCTACGACGGCAGGCGGGTTGCGACGAGGGTGTTCGAAACCGGCGATGAAGCGCTGGCCTGGGCCGACAAGACGCGTCTGGATCGTGAGGCACGCGGCTGGCGCACGTGACCTCACACGATTAGCAGGTGTCCTTCACAGGGAAACCGGGTTGCCCTGGCAATGGCCGACGCGTACAGGGCAACTTGCCTGCGGTATCGTTCCTCGCCGGCTGCAGCCAGCTCCTGGTCGGTCTTGTAGTCCACGACAACCCATCGACCGTCTTCCTCGAAAGCCAGATCGACGACGCCCTCGAGCTGGGTGCCATTCGACATCAGAAACGTGATCGGCGTCTCGCGCCGGCATGACTCGCGTGTCTCCGCCGACGCGGCGCGCGTCAACAAGTCGTGCGCAAGCACCCGCTCGACCACGCGTGCGGCGGCCACACCATTCTGATCGTCCAGGCCGAGGAGTCCGGCTTCACGCCGGGCAAGATCTTCCAGCGCGGCACGGTTGGTCGTGAATGGCGTCTCGGCCAGCACGGCGTGGACCAGCGACCCGAAGGCGAGCCCTCCCGGTCGCGCATCGCCCGGCGCCCCCGACCTGACCAACGCAACCGTCTGAGGCTCCACCGTCAGGCCTGCGGCGTCTGCGCGCTCGGGATCGGCCAGCCATTCGCCGACAGTTCGAACGCTGACCGACGGAACCTTCCCGGCAACGCGCGCGTCCTCTCGCGCCATGAGCCATCTGTCGTATCGGCCACGTGCTTCCGCCACGACGCTCCTGGGCACGTCCTTCACGACAATCTCCTGCCGGCGCACGCCGACGGGAGGCGTGGCACCGAGCGCCAAGGCTCCCGGATCCCACCAGACGACCGAGTAGCCAGACTGGGGGAACACGTGCTGGCCGGGCTGCACCGTGGCGGGACCGGCTGGTTCGTGATTCGGGCGCTCGAGCACCGAATCCTTCGACGTGAACGCAGGACACTTCGGGCCACGAGTCGCCCCGCGTCGCGACGCGGCCGGCGGATAGAGCGCGCGATTCAGCGGACTGAACCAGCCCCCTTCCCACGGCTCATCACCCAGCGCCGGCACGACCAGCAGATCACGCGCACGCGTCGCGGCTACATACGCCAGGCGCACGCCCTCGGCCTGATCGCGGGCCACTTCCTCAGCGCCGTGCTCGTACAACTCGTGCGGCGCCCATCCGCCAAGCTTGATGGCACAGAGTCCGCGCGAGGCATCCAGATATCGGCCAGCCTCGTCCCGAGTCATCCGACACGTCATGTCAGCGAGAATCACGACGGGGAATTCCAGACCTTTCGCCTTGTGCACCGTCATCAACCGCACACCGTCGCTGCCGTCCTCCAGAATCGGTGCTTCCGCCGCCTCGGGCGATTCGGCCGCACGGCGCAGTTCGTCAATGAAGCCGCGAAATGAGACGCCGCCGTCCATTTCGTACCGGCGCGCGAGCTCGGCAACATGCAGCACGTTGGCCAACGCCTGTTCTCCAGCGGCCCGCAGCGCGAGACCGGCATGTGCGCGCGTCTCGGTCAGGAGACGTCCCACGGTGTCAGCGACGGGACGATAGTTTCGGCGCCGATGCAGAATTTGCAGCAGCCGCAGCGCGTCCGCAATGGGCATCAAGTGGCCGGTCTCTTCGGCCGTCAACGTGAGCTCGACACCCGAATTGCCCCCGAGCGCTTTCGGAATCCTGAACGGATGAAAGGTTCCGAACCGGTACCGAAACTCGAGAAGCTGCTCGTCGTCGATTGCGAAGAGCGATCCCTTCAGCGTCGCGAAGACCGACAACTCATCGTCGGGCCATTCGATGGCCGCGAGCGCAGCGCGGATGGTCTCCACTTCTTCACGATCGTGGAACGCCTTGCCACCGACGAGCAGGTGCGGAATCCCCCGCGCTTCGAGTGCGTTGACATACTCGCGGGTCACGTCATCGCCGTAGCTCATGAAGCGTCTGAACAGGAGCGCGACGTGCCGCGCCTGAAGCGGGACCGGCTTCTCGGACCCGTCTGGCTGGCGCTCCCCGACCTGCCAGCCGTTCTTGGCAGAGATGATCCATTGCACGAACGCGCCGATCGCATCAGGCAGAGACGCCTCGATGGCTCGTGCCGCCGGTTTGAAGGCATAGCCCTTGCCGTACGGCCGCGGAACGGGCAGCGCCACAATGGCGGGCTGCGACTCGTTCGGCGGGCGGTCCGGCGCCAGCGGAATGTAACCGGCCTGCTGAGCAAAATCGTCCTGCACCATCTGGTCGGCGAACGCGGCATTGACGAACTGCTGGATGGCCGGGACGCTGCGGTAGCTCGTCGTGAGCTGGAGCACTCGCCCTCCGGCTTCGGTGAGCTGACGGCTCACACTTCGATACGTGCCGACGTCGGTTCCGCGAAATCGATAGATGGCCTGCTTTGGATCGCCGACGATGAACAGCTTGCCCGGAACCACACGAACGCGACGAGCGTCGCTCACCGCGGTATCGTCGGCGGCCAACAGCAGGAGAATGTCAGCCTGCACAGGATCGGTATCCTGGAACTCGTCCACGAAAATACGAGTGAACTTCCGCTGAAGATGCCGTCGAACGTCGCCATTCGACGTCAGCAGGTCGCGTGTCCGGGTGAGCAGATCGTCGAAGTCGAGCGCACCGGCCGCCTTCTTGAGCCCTTGGTAGCGCGACGTCGCGTCTGCAAGCTCGTGTTGAAGCGCGGCGGCCAGGTCGGCATCAGCATCCTGCCGAAACTGCTGCAACCCCGTCCAGAGTGCGTCGCGCGCCGATAGCACCGCTGATCGCGCGATGTCCACACCACCAGCGCTCTTCCCGTACTTGTAGCCGCTTCCTTTCCGCGTGCGCGACACCCCCCGATCGCGTGCCAGGTCTACCAGCCGTGCCTCCCAGCCGTCGAGATCGGTGCGACCAAACGACGCTTCCAACTGAATCTGCCGGCTGAGCCGCCGCACCGCGTCAGTGTCGAGAAACAGGTTGTCGCGCTCTGAGGAGGCAGCCGCGGTCAGGTCGGCCAGCTCATTGAGTAATCCGACGAGCCGTGTGATCGCCGCCGGCCGATCGAATGGCGGACGCTTCCACGGATGCGGAAACTCGCGTAATCGAGCGAGGTTGCGGCCCGCCGTCTTCAGGCGTGCGATCGGGCCGTCGGCATTGCCGCCGCGAAACGCCGGCGCACTCACCCGACGCAGCGCACGCCGGGTGCCTTCCGGCGGCTCCTCGAGCGACTCCTGAAGCCACGCGCTGAAGGCCCGGTCGTAAAGCCGGTCGGCCTGCGATTCGGTCAAGACGGTAAACAGCGGATCGACCACGGCTTCGACCGGCCGCTCGCGCAGCAGCTCCGCGCAGAAACCGTGAATCGTATTGACGTGAGCTTCTTCCAGGGTTTCAAGGGCCTGCTCAAGCCGCTCCTGAACGCTGGCATCGGGCGCCTCGGAGCGTGCCAGCTCGAGAGATTCGCGCAGACGGAGTTTCAGCTCGCCGGCCGCCTTCTCGGTAAAGGTGACCGCGACAATCTCGACCATCCTGGCGCGCCCAGCCGCCAAGACTCGCAGGATGCGCTCCACCATTTCGGTGGTCTTACCCGTTCCTGCCGCGGCTTCAACCACAAGCGTCTCGTCCAGCGACTCGGTGATCGCACGCCGCGCCGCTTTGTCAGAGATTTCGGACGTCATCGTCTCTCATGCACTCCAGCACGCGGCACCCAGCACCCAGCACCCGGCACCCAGCACATCGCCTATCGACTATCTACCTCATCGACCGCAACGCCGTAAGATCGGCCACCGGCTCGGCCTTCTTGCGCGCTACGCGGTCGGCCACTCGTGGACCACAGACTGGCCGAAAATCGCACCAGTCACACGCACGATCGGCCGGGGCGGCAGGAAGGAAGCCATGCTCGACCGCACGATCGATGATCTCCAGCACCTGCATGCCCTGGCGGCGCGAGTAGTCGTCGAGCGTTATCGTGCAGTCCGCAAAGCCGCCGGCCGTCGTCGAATAGAACAAACGTCCGGCGACGACGCGCTTGCCGAGGGCCCGCTCGACTGCAACGCTGTAGAGCACCGGCTGCAGAACGGCGCCACCGCCAACAATAAGATCCTTCGTCGATCGGTTTCTTCCCGTCTTGTGATCGGTCACCCGGAGCACGTCACGCACCTCGTCGCGCTCAATCAAGTCAACCGATCCACGCAGGACGAAGCCCTGATCGATGATGACCGGATCATGAAGGCTGGCCGGATCCCGACCTTCATCGTTCAGGCCAAAGCTGAACTCGAAGTACGTCGGTTCCCACGTTCTGTCATCCGCGAGCTTACGGACCCAGATGCTGAGATCGCGCCCAAGCTCACTGATTTCGTCCCGCCAGATGCGGTCGATCGCGGGCGCCAGTTGTTCCGCGTATTCGTCCGCGACTCGATTCAGCACGTCGGCGAGCGCGTGTACGGCATGTGGCAGAGCCTCGGGCGTGATCGGCAAACTGCCGGAGGACTTCATTCCGCGAAGAAACTCGGCCTGAACCTTGTGGTAGAGACTGCCTCGCGTCAACGGATCCAGCCGGACGATCGGCTCGGGCTCGTCCCATGGTTCGAGGCGGTGGATAGTCGACAACAGGAACTGATACGGGCACACGGCGTAGCGCTGGAGCGCTGACAACGAATAGGGCCTGGCGGTCAGCCGTTGGCGAGCGAGGATCGGCGCGACGGCCGGCGAAACCCTGACGAGCCCGTCGCTCGTCTCCCATGTCGTCCGACCCCTGGCCCAACGGGCGATGACAGACCGGCGAAGCGCGGGGTTCAGGTCGAGGAGATAGTGTGCGTGCCCTTTGACGGCAGCCGGATCCCGAGCTTCCAGCAGCGGTTTGAGAGCGGCGAGATCGTGCTCCAGATCATCGATGGCTCGATCAGGATCGCGAGGGGCCGGCCAGGCAAGACTGGCTCCGCCTTCTGCAGCCGCCTCCGCTGCCAGGACCCGATGATCCGGTACGCGCCCGGTCATGGCGCGAACGACGTCCAACGCATAGAAGGACGGCACGCGAGCGCGTGTCTCTGCCACGTCGAGACGCGGATAGGAGAAATAGAGGCGCTCGCGCGCGGCGCCCATCGCAATCTTGAGAAGCAGCCGCTCCGCGGTACTGCGCCCATCCTGATCGATCAGGGCTGTATCGATCGATCGACGCTCGGCGTCGAGCAGCAGCGGATCCTCACGTGGTCGCTGTGGGACGACGCGCTCGGCCAGACCAGGCACGAACACGACGCGGAAACTCCGGCCGCGCACCTGGTGTGGCGTGCCGACGAACACCTTCCCGTAGCGACGCGCCGGCGGCTCCCACTCGAGGTTGACGAGCCGATCGTGCAGAACATCGCGCGCCTCCTCGAGCGACACGGGACCGACCTCGGCCATCGGCCGGAGATCGGCGAGTGTCTGCAACACTCTGGTGGGCCGGCTGAGTGCTCGGGCTGCAAGCGACGTGAATCGGTCGAGCCACACACCCCAGGTTGCGCGCTCCGGCCACTCGGCCAGCTCGTCGATGATCGGCAACGTGAATTGACGAAGGTGAGCGAGGTTCCTCAGGTCGCGCTCCAACCGGGCCAGGCGCGGCGATTCGGGCTCCTCGTTGCGCAGCTCCGCGATCCGGTAGCGGAAGTCGCCGGCGAGCCCGTTGAGGCGCCGGCGCCATCGCGCTTTTCCATCCTGACGCGTCCGGCCGCCGACGACAGCTGATTCGACGATCAGTTCTTCCCATTTCCACGGAGACCGTAGCGTTCCCTCCACGACTGCGTCATCGTCCGAATCAGGAGGGGAAGACTGGGTGAACTTGCGCTCACCGGCGTCGTCTTCATCGGAGCTGGTGTCGTCGTCAGAGGTCACGGCCGTGGTCAGGCCCGCAAACACCTCGTCTCTAGGAACCACAAGAGCGTGGTTGCGGCGGTCCACGTCGACAAGCCGCGGCACCTGACCGAGCGACAGGTACTCATCGAACCGTTTGGCCGACAGACCGTCTACCGCGCACGACAGCAGCGCGACAAATGCCCGGCCGGCCGGATCGGGGCGACGATACCGCGATCGAAGTACACCGGGACCCCACCTCGTGCGCAGGCGTGCTCGAGCAGGCCCAGGTAATGTTGCGGTGAACGAAGCAGGACGGCCATCTCGTCAAACGGCACGCCGCGGGACGCTTCGTCCAGCACTCTGCGAACGATCTCGACGGTCTCACGGCCCTCCCCCGGCGCCGAAAACAGCCGAACGTCACCCGCGCGCTCCCGGGCCGGTGGACGCGCAGGCGTGAAAACGTACCGTCGCAGGGTGGCAAGATCCGAGTCCGACGATTCGCGCAGCTCCTCGATGACCGCACCCATTTCGGAAAAGGCGGCGCGGGCGAATTCGTCGCCTTCGGGCATTGTCGCGACCACTTCGGGTGCGCGCGTGAGAAGAGCCGCAACGAAGCTGCGCTCGGCTCGAGAGTCAAGCGGGACATCCAGCAGCACGATGGGGCTGTTCGACCATTGAAGCCCTCCACGCTCGCAGGCCTGAGCGGCACCACGAAAGAGCGCGGCCCGGTCGTCGATCGCCGCGTGATCCTGTTGCGCTTCGACCCTTGCCAGCAAACGTCCCAGGTCTCCGTCCAGACGCTCCGGGTCCATTCCGGCGAGACGCAGTTCGTGAAGCGTTCGCGCCAGAGCCTTGGGAAACCCAGGCATGGAGGCAACCGGCCCGAAATAGGTCAACTCGTCGGCTTGCACCGCATCGAAGACGGCGCGGGCGGCCATCGCCTCGGCACCCGCCTGTGTCCCGGGCATGCGGCGCGCACTGCCCGACTGTCTGGCTGCTCGAGCCGCGATCTCGGTCAGGCTGAAACGCGCCCATCCGAACGCTGCGCCTTCCGCGTGCGAGACGCCACGGGCGAAGTCATCAGCCGCGCCTCGGGACGCGCCAACAATCGTCAACGGGGACGCCGGAGGAAGCTGAAGGACGAAGCGGTGAGCTGCGGCCAGCCGGTGTTCAGCGGAGGCGGCGGAAAAGACGCGAATCATCGGGCGGCTGCGACGCCGGTTGCCATACCGGGTCCTCGTATCCAGCGCGCTCGCGCCGGAAAGATTCGGAACGGTTTACATAGAAGGTAGAATCTGAACGCTCAAAGTGCAGGTACCAACTGGGGGGAAGCGACGTGGCTGAAGGACCCGATCCTGTGACGCTGGCGGACCTCGATGGGCGATTGCGCGAAGTCGAAGCCGTGCAGGCGCTGATTCTGCGGCTGCTCTCGACACGCAAACCGCTGGACGACGTCCTGGAACACTTTGGCGCGACTGCGTCGCAGGCAAGCGCGTTTTACCGATTGCTCGACGATCTGACGGCCCGGATGCGGGCACGGGAGCAGGACCGCCCCACATTCGCGTATTTTCAGGTGCAGCTCGGCAACATTCTTCCGGCCCTCAAAGGCGACCGCGAATTCGTCGGCCTCGTCATCGACACGATGAAGGTCGAACGACTCGCGTATCGCGAGCTGCACGCCTACATGCGGGCCCAGGGCTGGCCGGACTGGGACCGCTAGAGAGAAAATTCGCCGCGTTCGTATCGCGCCTTGCTCGCCGCCCGCTGAACCTTGCCGCTGGTCGTGCGGCCGATCGTCCCGCTGGCCACAAATACCACGTCATCGACATGCAGCACACAGACATCGGCGACCCGCGTGCGAATCGCGTCTTTCAACTCGTCCCCGGCCACGGTTCCGCTCGGCTCGACCAGAATGATTATTGAATCCTGAGAACCGGGCCGGGCCGTGCCGAACGCCACAACACGACCCCGACGTACGCCCGGCAGTTCGTCGACCGCCCACTCCAGATCCTGCGGATAGTAATTGCGACCGTTCAGCACGATGACGTCCTTGAGTCGTCCGGACACGAACAATTCGCCGTCGCACAGATAGCCAAGGTCGCCCGTGTGCAGCCAGCCGTCCCGAAGCACGTCGGCAGTTGCCTCGGAATCCGCACGGTAGCCTTGCATGACTGAAGGCCCGGACAAGACGATCTCGCCGATCGCGCGCTCCGGAAGCTCGCATCCCTGAAGATCAAGGATGCGAATCCGGTGCCCAGGCAGGGGCGCGCCACAGCTCACGACAGCTTGACCTGCGGTCGGATAGTCGATGCGAGTCGGCCGACCGCAGGGTGACAGCGTTGCGGCGAGCACGTGCTCGGCCAGCCCGTAGCTCGGAACGAACGAAGTCTCACGAAAGCCTACAGAGCGGAAGCGTTCGGCGAACGCTGCCAGTGTCGGGGCATGAATCGGTTCGCCGCCGCATCCGGCCACACGCCAGCACGACAGGTCGAGACCTTCGAGGTCGCGATCCTTCATTCGTCGAACGCAGAGGTCGTAGGCGAAGTTCGGCGCGAAACTCACCGATGCCCGCCGCTGCGAGATGGTACGCAGCCAGGAAGCCGGCTTCCTGACGAACGACTCAGGCGTCATGAGCGCCATGGGCCGCCCTGAATACAGCGCACCGAGCGCCATGCCTACAAGCCCCATGTCGTGGTAGAGCGGCAACCAGCTCAGGCCGGAGTCTACCGGGCCGACATCTATGCCGGTCGGGCCGTTGATCGCGTCGACGTTCGCGCACAGACTGCGGTGGGTCACGACCACGCCTTTCGGAGACGACGTGGAGCCCGACGTGAACTGGATGAACGCCACATCGTCGATCGCGGGGCGAGCCATGTCGGCCGGCACCGCCGCGCCGATCGAACGAGCCGCACCGTCAACCTCAGTCCACGCGATCACACGCGGTTTGGGATCGGGAGATTCCAGACTCGTCAGCGTCGGGGCCAGCGAGGCAGTCATCAGAACCGCTCGCGCACCGGCTGCCTGCAACGCTCGGGCGGTCGTTCGAAGATAGGCCGGACGATCGGCGATGAGCGAGGGGGGATAGAGCGGGGCGGGCACGACGCCGGCAATCGACGCCGCGAACAACGCTGTCAGGAACTGCTCGGCGTCTTCGAGGATGAGGGCAACGACGTCGCCACGCCGGAATCCCATCTGGTGGAGTGCAACCGCTGTTCGAAGGGACGCCTCCGCCATGTCCGCATACGATCGGTCCGTTTCAACACCACTATTGATAAATGTGTACCCCGCGTCTGCGCGCGCAGCACTATCGAGGGCGTCCGGCAGGGTGCGAAGCCGTGGTGTCACGTCCGGTGACGGCTCGCAACCAGTTCGCACACCCGTTCCGAGATCTGCGCGACGGTGCGCGTGGCCGCAACCGGATCCATCGGAATCGTGATGCCGAAGCGGTTTTCGAGCTCCGAGATCGTCTCGACGACCTGCAGCGAATCGAACCCGAGATTCGCGATCAGATCGCTGTCTGGAGCGGGATCGATCGGGCGTCGGCTGACGTCCTTCAAGACCTCGATGACGACATCCTGCACGGCAGCGAGGGTGGTCACCAGGTGGACAGTATAATCAGTAGTTCGCCGAGGAGTGCAGATGCGTGACGTTTCACGGTTGAGCGGCAGCCGAAGACAACAGACTGTCTTCTGCGCCGTTGTGGCAGTCGCTCTGACGCTCGCACACGCTGACACGGCGTGGTCGCGCGACTTTCTCTGGAAAGTATCAGGAAAGACGGGCGCTGTGTACCTCGTGGGTTCGGTTCACCTCCTGACGCAGGATTTCTATCCGCTGAGCGACACTCTGGAGAAGGCCTTCAGCGAGTCCGACCTGCTCGTCGAAGAGGCGGATCTAGGTGAACTGACCGCTCCGCAAACGCAGATGCAGATGCTGTCGCGCGGCATGCTGCCGTCCGGTCAGACCCTTGACAAGGTCGTCTCACCCTCCACGTTCGAGCAGGTGAACAAGCGCGCCACGGCGCTCGGCATGCCGATCGAACCGTTGAAGCGCTTCAAGCCGTGGCTTCTTGCGTTGACGCTGGCCGCGCTCGAGTGGCAAAAGGCGGGATTTGACGCCGAGCTCGGCCTTGACAAGCACTTCTACGATCTCGCCAGAAAGAACGGCAAGACTGTCCAGGGACTCGAAACCGCGGAGTTCCAGATTTCCCGCTTCGACGGCATCTCTGGTGAGCAGCAGGAACATCTCCTCTCGTCGACGCTCAGCGAACTCGATACCGAAATCTCGAATGTCACCAGGGTCGCGCAAGCCTGGAAAACTGGAGACGCAGCGACCATCGAGCGCGTCGTGCTGCAGGACGTCAAGCGTGAGCCGGAGATCTACCAGCGCCTGCTTGTGGAGCGCAATCGCCTCTGGCTGCCGCAACTCGAAGCGCTCTTCGGCCGGCCGGGCCGGGCTTTTGTCGTTGTGGGCGCCGCCCATCTGGTTGGTCCCGACGGCTTGATCACCATGCTCAAAGCCAAGGGGTACCGGGTGGAACAGATGTGAGGGCCGGTGAACTGGGCGGCGTGCGGGTCATCATCGTCGGCGCGGGCCTTGCGGGCCTTGCCGCAGCGCGCGACCTGATGATCGGCGGTGCCGACGTCACCCTCCTCGACGCACGCAACCGCACAGGCGGCCGCGTATGGACCATCCGGGATACGTTCGCTGCCAACCAGCACGCCGAGGCCGGCGGCGACATGATCGATCATGCGCAGCAGGAGATCCGGCAGCTCGCACAGGAAGTCGGACTGACGCTCACCCGCATGTTGCGCGGCGGCTGGGGATACGTGGATGCCGACCGCTCGGGCCGCGCGCGGGTTACCCGCCAGTTGGGAGCCTGGGACCGGATCGCGGACGCGCTCTCGCCCGACATCCGCGCCTACAAGCTCGCCGAGCAGCGATGGGACTCGCCGATCAGCGCCGAGCTGGCACGGGAGTCGGTTGCCGAATGGCTGGACCGCATCAACGCCGACCGCGAACTCCGCGCAGTGACCACCGGCCTGCGCGGCTTCTTTCTGGCGGATCCCGAGGAGCTGTCGCTGCTCGCATACGTTGACCAGTTCGCCAGCGACGAAGGCCTGGGGCGGCAGTACCGCGTCCAGGGTGGCAACGATCGACTGGCGACGACGCTGGCGGCAGCGCTCGGCGAACGCCTTCGGCTGTCGGCGGAAGTCGTGGCCGTGTCGCATCGGGGTCGGGAGGTGCGCGCCAGCGTCAGGAACGGCCGGACGCTGACCCAGGTCACCGGCGACTATCTCGTGTTCGCGGTGCCGGCGACGCTCCTCAAACGCATCCCCATCACTCCGCCGTTACCGGCGCACCAGCACGAAGCCATCGCAACGCTCAGGTACGGGCGAGCGACGCGCACGCTGCTCCAGTTTTCGCGACCCTTCTGGCGCCGCCGCGGGCGGCCGAGCGCTTTCGGGTCGTCGCTGCCGTTTGGCGCCGTCTGGGATGCGAATGAGGAGCAACGGGGCCGACCCGGCATCCTCTCGCTCCTAGCCGGCGGAAGTGCCAGTGATTCCACGCAGGCGATGGTGGCCAAAAGTGGAGCATCCGCGGTCGTTACCGCTCTGAACTGGCTCGGCACCGGTCGGCAGGAGCTGCTGCAGTCGCACCAGACGGTGTGGGAAACCGATCCGTGGGCGCGGGGCGGTTACGCGTTCTTCGATCCTTCCTACGATCCCGCCCTCAGGGCCTGGCTGCCGCGTCCGTGCGGCCGTCTGTTCTTTGCGGGAGAGCATACGAGCGCGCGGTGGCAGGGCTACATGAATGGCGCCGTCGAAACCGGCCGGCGCGCCGCACTCGAAATCGCCGCCGCGCAGCGCCTGGGCAGACTCTAGGCCGTCGTCGCGATCTCCCGCTCGAGTTGCGACACGAGCCGGTCGAGCTGATCGACGACCGCGCGCACTGGTTCCGGCCGGCTCAAATCCACGCCGGCCTTTTTCAGAAGCGCCATCGGATGATCGCTCCCGCCCGACTTGAGGAGAGTCAGGTACCGATCGATGGCCGCCGCACGGTCGCCTTCGGATCCTTCCGTCAGCTGTCGCATCAGCTCGGCGCTCGAGGCAAAGCAGGTTGCGTATTGATACACATAGTACGGCGAGCTGTAGAAGTGAGGAATTCTCGCCCAGGTGAGGCGCGATGCCTCGTCGTAGTCCAGCGCGTCGCCGTGATAGGCCCTGAGCAGACCGAAATAGACCTCGGCAAGACTGTCGGATGTGATCGGCTTTCCTGACTCCACGAGCCGATGGGCCTGCAGCTCGTAGTCCGCAAACATCACCTGCGTGTAGAACGTGGACATGATGCCATCGATTGCATGCTGCAGCAGCACGATACGCTCGCGGGGGTCTGTGGTCCGGCCGAGCATGTAGTCGAGAAACAGCGCCTCACTCAGCGTGGAAGGCACTTCCGCGACGAAGATCGTGTAGCCCGCGTACACGAACGGCTGATGCGCATGCGAGAGCAGCGTGTGCATCGAGTGGCCCATCTCATGCGCCAGCGTGAAGACCGCGTCGAGCGTGTCGTTGTGATTCAGGAGCATGTACGGATGGACGCCGTACACCGGTGCGGAATAGGCGCCGCTTCGCTTGCCGGGATTCTCGTACACGTCAATCCACTCACCCTCGAGGACGTCCTTCAACTGGCGCTGGTACGTCGCGCCGAGCGGCGCCACCGACGCGGGCAGCCACTCCACCGCCTCATCGTATGGATATTGACGATTGACGTCGACCAGCGGAATGCTGCTGTCGTAGATGTGATACGTGGACAGCCCGAGCACGCGCTTCCGCAGCCGGTGATATCTCTGCAGCGGGGCCACGCCCTGCTTCGTGGCCTCAATCAGGTTCTCGACCACGGCCGTTGGAATGTTGTTGCCGTGCAGCGCCATGTCCAGTGTCGAGGCGTAGTGGCGTGCCTGGGCCACGAACCAGTCGCGCTGCAGCACGCCGTTGTAGAGGGCCGCGTACGTATTCGCGTTGGCTGCGTACAAGGTGTGAAACTCGTGAAACGCCTGCGCGCGGTCTTCCTGATTCCTATTCGTCGCCAGAATCGCCCGGTACTGACCGTAGGTCAGCGTGACGGCGGGCCCGCTCGACAGCTTCACAGTGGGAAACTTGGCGTCGGCGGTCGATAACGCTGCGTAGGCGTCGTTGGGGGCGTTTTCGAATCGGCTGGCGAGCGACAGGAGATGTTCGCCCTGGTCGTCGAGCACATGCTCCTGCTGACGATAGAGATCTTCCAGCGCAAATCGGTACACCGCCAGCCGCGAATCCCCCTCCGTCCAGGCCCTGACGTCCGCAAGCGGAATGTTCAGCAGCTCCGGGTCGAACCAGGCGGCAGCCTGCGCCGCCTTCGCAAACAGAATCTGGACCTGCTGGCGTCGGGCGTTGATCTGGTTGTCGCGCTGGTCCTCGTCGTACCAGAGCGAGGCGAAGTACCAGACCTTGTACTGAAGCTGCCCGATCTCGTCGCGCAGGGTCAGAGAGCGCAAGAAGCGGCGCAGGTCCGCCGGCCAGCGTGCCTTGAAGCGCCGCGAAGGCCGCGATCTTCGTATCGAGATCATCATAGGCGCGCTGCCACGCCGCCCAGTCGCTGAAGATGTGCGTAAGGTTCCATTTGAACCGGTCGGGCACATCCTCGCGGTTGCGGAGTGTCGGGCTGGCCACAGCTTCTGGAGACGACGGCTCGTTCATAACCGAAGATCATACTTCACCGCCGCGCGGCCCCTTGCGTGCCGCCGGGGCGGACGCTCGCTTGCGAAGCGTTCGTCCTCTGATCGGCGCGCCGGGAAACGCTGCCGCCATTTCGTCGGTCGAAACATCGCGCCACTGTCCCGCCGGAAGCGCACCCAGATCCAGTTCTCCAACCTTGATGCGTTTGAGGCGTGTCACTTCGTGTCCGCTCGCCGAAAGAAGTCTCCTGATTTCCCGATTCTTGCCTTCGCGCAGCTCGACCAACAGATGCGATTCACGCGACGAGCTCTTGCGCAGCACCGCCGCATGAGCGCGCAGATGATCCCCGCGATCGTCGACACCGGACGTCAGCCGTTCCAGGTCCGCTTCCTCGACGCAGCCTCTGACTGTCACGACGTACACGCGCGGAACTGCGTTGTCCGGATTCGCGATCCAGTCCGCGAGCCGCGTGTCGTTTGTTAGCAGCAGAAGGCCGGAAGAAGCGAAATCGAGGCGACCGACCGCGACGAGCCCCCGGCCTGCATCGCCGAGCAGTTCGAAGATGGTCGGCCGTCCCTTCGGATCGCGGCTGGTGGTCAGAACACCACGCGGCTTGTGAAACAGAATCGCCCGCCATGGCGCGCGAGCAAGGAGACGGCCATCAAGCGCGATTCGCGCGCGTTCCGGGATGAGGCGGCTGGCGGGGTTCGTCGCGACGAGCCCGTCGACGGTTACGCGACGGGCGATGATGGCGTGCGCGGCCTGCGCCCTGGACAGCGCGCCGAGCTTCGACAACGCCCGGTCCAGCGACACGCCACGATGCTCAGGCGAACTCCTGCCGCGCGGCTTCGCCATACGGCCGACCCTCAGTACCGATAGCGGCGCAACGCCGGAGTGGTCGCGGCGACCCAGGCCGTCGCAATCAGGCACCCGACGCCGCCGCTGACGACAGAAAACACGGCGCCCAGCCAGGTCGCGAGCGCGCCGGCCTCGAACTCCCCCAGTTGCGGGCCGCCGATGAAGAAAACCATGTTGACGCCGATCATTCGGCCGCGCAGCCGATCCGGAGTCTCGAGCTGACGGACGATGTTGCGGATGATCATGCTCACGGTGTCCGCGGCCCCGGTCAGAGCCAGACAGAGGAACGTCAGCCAGAACCAGCGCGACAGTCCGAACACGCACCGTCGCCACGCCGAACACGCCGACCGCCCACAGCAGCACCTGGCCTCGCCGCGTCGATGCGCGACGTCATCGGAATCATCGACTGCGCTCGTGGCGACGGCGCCGACCGCCGGCGCCGCGTACAGCCAGCCGTAGCCCCGGGCGCCGACGTTCAGGATGTCCTGCGCGAAAATCGGCAGGAGCGCGGTGGCGGACGAGAAGAACGTCGCGAAGAAGTCGAGCAGCATCGTCGACCGAATGAGCGGCTGGCTGAAGACGAACCGCAGCCCCTCGAGCGCCGCGTGCCACGACACGTCGTCCCGCGATCCGTCGCTCGAAGGCTGGCGTGCGGGCACGTCGCGCATCAGTCACAACGCGGCGATCACGAAAACGAACGACAGCGCGTTGACCACGTATGCCCAGTCCCACGCCGCCGCGTGGCGATCAGCAGGCCGCCGAGGGAAGGCCCGGCCACCGAAGCCGTCTGAAACATGATGGCATTCAGGCTGATGGCGTTCGGCAGATGCTCGCGCGGAACGAGCGTCGGCACCAGAGCCTGCCGCGCCGGCAGGTCGAATGTCGACGACCGCCGCACCGAGGGCCGCCAGCGCATAGATCGGCCACACGTGCGTCACGCCGCCGAACGCCAGAGCCGCCAGGCCGAGCGGCACGATCGCCGAGCCGGCTCTGCGTGAACATCATCAGCCGGCGGCGATTCCAGGCGTCCGCCACCACGCCGCTCAGCATTGAAAAGAGGATGATCGGCACGACCTTGACGAGGCCGACCATGCCCAGCGCGAGTCCTTTGCGTGCCGGGGGAACGAGCAGCGAGACATGCCACAGGAGGGCCGCGTTCTGCATGGTCGATCCGGTCATCGACGCAAGCAGGCCGAGCCAGATCAGGCGATAGTTACGGTGCTGGAGGGCGACGAACGACTGTCGAGAGAAGGCAACGGGACGCGTCACTTGACGTCGAGCAGCTCGACATCGAACACCAGCGTCGCGTTGGGCGGGATGACGCCGCCGGCGCCGCGGGCGCCGTAGCCGAGGTCGGGCGGAATCACGAGCGTGCGCGTGCCGCCCACCTTCATGTCGGCGACGCCTTCGTCCCATCCGCGGATGACCATACCGGCGCCGAGGCGGAATTCGAACGGCTCGCTCCGATCGCGCGAGCTGTCGAACTTCTTGCCGTGATGGTCGGTGGCGTTGGCGTCGTACACCCACCCGGTGTAGTGAACGGTCACCTGCTTACCGGCAGTGGCTGCGGTGCCGCTCCCGATTTTTGCGTCAGTCATCTGGAGGCTGGACACCGGACTTATCCCTTCAGTGCCTGGTGCAGGCTGATCTGCACACGAGGCCGTTAGCGTGGCAACACAGAGCGCGAGAAGCGATGCACGGGAAATCACGCGGACGAAGGCAGGCATTGTACTTCAGGCTTGACCGGTGGTCAGGACGAGCTTGCCGATGTGGACTCCCGACTCCATCAGGCGATGCGCCGACGCCGCATCGTCAAGGGGAAAGGTCCGGTACACGACAGGCGCGACGTTCCCGACTCGAGCAGCGGCCACACGTCGTTCCCGCAAGGCGGCCGCGATCGCTCCCTTTTCTGCGATCGAGCGCGGCCGCAGCGTCGAGCCGGTGATCGTCAGCCGGCGCTGCAGATCAGCGTCACCAGATTGATCGGCGCCTTCGCCCCGCCGATCACAGCAATCTGAACCAGGCGGCCATCAATCGCGAGGCAGTCCAGATTCCGCTGCAGGTACTCGCCACCGACCATATCCAGAATCACATCGACACCCCGGCCATCGTCAGATCGCGAACCCCGGCGACGAAATCGTCTTCGCGATAGTTGATGGCACGCTCGGCGCCGAGACGCTCGCAGGCCGCGCACTTCTCCGCCGACCCGGCGGTCGCGATCACGCGTGCACCAAACGCCCGGGCCATCTGAATGGCCGTGGTGCCGATGCCGCTCGATCCGCCGTGGACGAGCAGCGACTCCTCGGCGCGCAGACGGCCCCGCTCGAAGACGTTGGTCCACACAGTAAAGAAGGTCTCCGGAATGGCCGCCGCGTTTGTCAGGTCCATGCCGGCCGGCACCGGCAGGCACTGCGGCGCCGGCGCCACACAGTACTCGGCGTAACCGCCGCCGGCGACGAGCGCACACACCCGGTCGCCCGTTTTCCACTCGCGAACCCCGGCTCCAACGGTCTCGATCGTCCCGGCCACTTCGAGGCCCGGGATATCCGATGCGCCGGGCGGCGGCGGATACAGCTCCTCTCCGCTGCATCAGGTCCGGCCGATTCACGCCGGCTGCGGCCACCCGGATCAGCACCTCGCCCGCGGCCGGCGACGGGTGTTGGACGTTCGGCCGGAACCAGTACCTCCGGCTCGCCGTATTCGCGAATCTCAATGACTCTCATGGCTGTTCGATCCACAGGCGGGCGGGCAGCGCGAGAACGGGATACTTGCGGCGCAGCGCGTCGACACGCGGCGAATACTCGGTCCGCGGAAACTCGCAGGTCAGCATCCGCTGTCGCAGCCTCCGGATCTCGTACTTGTAGAGCTCGCGGACGAATCCGCGGGCGAGTTCGGGGGGCGTTCGATCGGTCGGGTGGGCGCCGTGCGCCCACAGCTGTTCGATGACGTCGGCTCGATAACGGTAGGGCCGCGGGCTCATCCAAGAAGGTGTTCCTTGACGGCCCCGAGCGAGGCATCGATGCGCATGATGTGCTGCGGCCGCGCCAGCGCCTCAACCAGGGCGGCTGGCTTTTCAATCTCGCGCTCGATGACCGACTTCGACGATCTCGTGAAACTTGGCCGGATGCGCGGTTGCGAGAAAGATGCCAGGAGCATCCTGCCGCGATCGCCGCCAGCCCTGATCAGCCCGAGATATGCGACCGCGCTGTGCGGATCGAGGAGGTATCCACGTTCTTCGTATACCTTCCGGATTGTCGCGACCACCTCATCGTCGGTGTGGTGACTGCCCACGATGTCGCGCCGCATGGCCTCGACACTGCCGCCGTACATCCAGTACATCCGATCGAAATTGCTCGGATTGCCGACGTCCATCGCGTTCGAAAGCGTGCGCCTCGAAGGACGCGGCTCGAACATGCCGGTCTCGAGGTACGACGGCACCACATCGTTGACGTTCGTTGACGCCACGAAACGTGCGATCGGCAAGCCCGCGCGCTTCGCCATCAAGCCGGCGGTCAGGTTTCCGAAATTTCCGCTCGGCGTTGATACCACCGCGCGGCCATCGCCGAGCGAGGGACCCAGCTGAGCCAGCGCATGGAAGTAGTACACCATCTGCGGAAGCAGCCGCCCGATGTTGATCGAATTTGCCGACGTGAGGCGCACGCGCTGAATGAGCGCGGTGTCAGAGGATGCGGCCTTGACGAGCCGCTGGCAATCATCGAAGCTGCCAGCGACGGCGTACGCCCGCACATTCGAGTCGGGCTCGCCGTTGAACATCGTGAGCTGGGCTTCCTGGCGCCGGCTCACGCGACCGTTCGGGTACAGAATGATGACGCGCGTGTGCGGAACGTGGTAGAAGGCATGCCCGACGGCGCTTCCCGTATCGCCCGACGTCGCCACCAGGACGGAGGTCGGCGCTCCCGCGTCGTGCAAGGCCGAAACCAGTCGGGCCATGACGCGGGCACCGACGTCCTTGAATGCGAGCGTCGGTCCGTGAAACAGCTCGAGCGCGTGAATGCCCGGCTGGACTTCCACAAGCGGAATCGGGAAGTTCAGTGCGTCTTTGACGAGCGCGTTGAGCGTCTCTTCGGCTATCTCGCCTTCCGTGTAGGGTCTCAGAAGCTGGATGCCGATTTCGACGAGCGATCGGGATGCGAGGGCCGCCGATCTCATCGGGTGTCCAGCACGGAATGGACTCTGGAACGTAGAGGCTGCCGTCAGGTGCGAGCCCGTCGAAGAGCGCCCATTCCAGCGAGGTCGCCGGCGCTTCGCCACGTGTCGTTATGTAGCGCACACAGGCACCACATGCGCCCCGCGAGGAGCAATCGACGAAACGTAGGTCTGCGACTCACCGCCGATTTCGGACGCGACGGCCGCCGTCATGGCCGCCGCGACCCGTTCCGCGCTGGCCGCATCGCGGCATAGCGCGAAGAGCGACGGCCCCGATCCGGACAGGCTGCAGCCCAGCGCCCCGGCATCGATCGCCGCGCGCTTGATGACCGCCAACCCCGGAACCAGAGGCGCCCGACGCGGCTCGGCGATGGTGTCCTCGAGCGACCGCGAAATCTGTGCGAAGTCGGACCGGTGCAGGCCGTCGACGAGGGCGCCCAGGTTGGCCCACTGCTGGATCGCGTCCGACAGGGGAACCGTCGTGCCCAGGAGGGCTCGCGCACGCGCCGTTTCAATTTCGAGGGCCGGGTGCACAACGACGGCAGTGAGGCCGGCGGGCACGGGCAGCCGGACGATATCGGGCGGATTCGCTCGACGCACCAAGACGAAGCCGCCGCAAATGGCCGGGGCGATATTGTCGGCATGAGCCGAGCCGGCACCAAGGCGCTCACCTTCCAGGGCGCACGTGATAAGCGTCTCGAGGGAAGCCTTGAGCGCGAAGAGCGCATCAACGGCGACAACCGCCGCGGCGGCGCTGGCGGCGCTGCCTCCGAGGCCACTGGCAAGAGGCAGGCCTTTTCGTATGCTCAAGGCCACTCCACGCCGCTCTCCGACAGCCGACAAAAGAGCGTGCGCCGCCACGCCAGCCGTGTTGCGCATCGCATCCCGCGGCAGCCGTCCGTCATCGCCGGCGATATCGTCGATGCTGACGCCGGTCGAAGTCGCCCGCGCCGTCACTTCGTCGCCGGGCGAGGCGAGCGCGAATCCAAGCACGTCAAAGCCACACGCCACATTTGACACGGTGGCCGGCGCGAACGCAGTCAGCGAATCCATTGAGGGACTCTATTTTACTCGTAGCGGCGCCTGATGCTCGGGATGAGGTAATCGCTGAAGGCATGCTCGAAGTCGTACCGCGGATGAAATCCCCAATCCTCGCGCGCGGCTCGGTCGTCGACGTCGGCGGGCCAGGAATCCAGGATGCCCTGACGTTTTGAATCGACGTCAAACGTGATCGACGCACGCGGAAACGCCTCGACCACGACATCCCGAATCGCCTCGGCGGAAGGATTGAACGCCCCGACGTTGTATGTCGTGCGGGTCAACTGCTCCTTCGAGGCGCGCGCAAGGGCCAGCAGCGTCTCGACTGCGTCCGGCATGACCATGAACGGAATCGTCGTATCCGGCCGCACGAAGCACGCGTACGGTTTACCCAGAGCAGCTCCGTGGATCATTTCCGGTGCATAGTCCGACGTCCCGCCCGAAGGCAGAGTCGCGGCGGAGATCAGTCCCGGGAAACGGACGCTACGGAAATCTACCCGTGGCACGGTGTCCGCCGACAGCTGTTTGTAATGCCGGGTGTAATAGCGGCCCAGTTCCTCACAATACCGCTTGTTACAGCCGTACATGGTCTTCGGGTGGGCAAAAGCATCTTCCGGCACACGCCCGGCGGCCATCTTGGCCTCAAGTGTGTCGAGGCCGTACGCCGCAATCGACGAGGGATACACGAACGTCACGGAACGCCCGTGAGACTCGCCTTGACGCTGGGCAAACTCCAGCAGCTCGAGCGTGCCTTCAACGTTGACGTGATGAGCACTGAGCGGTGTGAATTCGGCTCGGGTCGACAGGAGCGCGGCCAGGTGAAACACCAGATCGACCTCGAATTCCGCGAGGATCCGTTCGAGGATGGTCGTGTCGGTGACCGATCCGGTCTGCGCGCGGGTCACGAGCGGAGCGAGTTCGGGATCGAGCGGCTGCACGTCGAGCGTGACGATAGCCGAGCCGGAGCGTCCCAGGCGCGTCAGCAGAGCGTGACCAATCTCACCGCCCGCGCCTGTGATCAGGATTGCAGGCTTACGCATCCAGTCCCTTGACGACCTCGCCCAGCCCGGTCCAGGTGTCAGGATCCTGGCAGAGCAGCGTCCTCAGGTACAGGGCGACGTCGGCGCGCTCGAATTGCCCGGAGATGGCGGCGACGGCCGGCGCCAGACGGGCCGGATCGACAGCCGGCGCATCATCTTTGATCACCCCGTTTTCGTGCGGGACCCCCAGCGCATCCAGGAACGCGCTCATCATCGGACGCCGTTCGGCCAGGTGGAAGACGATGAGAGCCCGGGCTGCCAGGGTCTCCGCCAGGTTGGGCAGGCTCGCCAGCTGACGCGCTTTTCGGTCGACATCCAGAGCTACGACCGTTTTCGGCCGGAACTTCTTCTGCTGGGCGATGGCCATCACGGCTTGTATCTGATCGTCGACGATCTCCTCGTCGCTCCAGAAGGCGTGCGCGGCCGCCACACGCTGAGGCAGGGTCAAGCTTTTCCACAGTCGGGCGACGGTCAACGCGGGTTCGGTCATAAGTTGATATTCTAATCGCACCCCTTCGCGCTCGTGCTGTTCACCGAACCAACCTTCCTTCTGCTCTTTCTGCCGTTGCTCCTCGCGCTGTACTTTGCGAGCGGATCACGCTGGCACGGCGCGTACGCCAACGCGCTGCTTCTCCTCGCGAGCCTGGTGTTCTACGCGAAGGGGGGCGGCCCCTTCACATGGCTGATGCTGGGTTCGATCATCTTCAACTATTGGATGGCGATCGCCGTTGCGCGATTGAAATCGGATCGCAGTTCGCTAGTGGCAGCCAACAGCGTGCTCGCGTTCGCCGTCACCATCAACCTCGTCGTGCTCGGAATCTTCAAGTACGCCAACTTCGCTGCCGACAACATCAACGATTTGCTGGTGTCGCTGCACGCGCAGTCGATTGAGGTTCCGCACGTTCTGCTGCCGATCGGTATCTCGTTCTTCACGTTCCACGCGATTTCCTATGTCGTGGACGTGTATCGAGGCGACGCGGTGGCACAGAAGAGCCCGGTGCACGCAGCCCTCTATCTGCTGCTCTTTCCCCAGCTTATCGCCGGACCGATCATCCGCTACCGCGACATCGCCGACCAGCTGGCCATCCGCTACGTCGGCCTGAACGACTTCGCGTACGGCATCCGGCGGTTTGTCATCGGCCTGGGCAAGAAGGTGCTCGTCGCGAACGTCGTAGCCGGACCAGCCGATCAGATCTTCAGTCTGCCGATCAGTCAGCTGCGCCCGTCCTTCGCCTGGCTGGGGGTCGTCTGCTACACCTGCCAGATCTACTTCGATTTCTCCGGCTATTCGGACATGGCGATCGGCCTTGGCCGGATGTTCGGCTTCCGGTTCCCGGAAAACTTCCGCTGGCCGTACATCGCGGAAACCGTACAGGAATTCTGGCGCCGCTGGCACATGTCGCTCTCGGCCTGGTTCCGCGACTATCTATACGTCCCGCTCGGCGGAAACCGGCTGCGCCCGGCGAGAACCTACCTGCAATCTGGTCACCGTGTTCTTTCTCTGCGGCCTCTGGCACGGCGCCAGCTGGAATTTCGTCATCTGGGGGCTTTTTCACGGAGTGTTTCTCGTGGTCGAGCGGCTCGGCCTGGCCCGACAATCGGCCTCCTCTGGCGACCGCTGCGTCACGTGTACCTCCTGCTGGTTGTCATGGCGGGATGGGTCTTCTTCCGCGCGGACTCGTTGCCCGCGGCGTTCGCGTTTTTCAAGGCGATGGCTGGAACACCGGCGTCGGCACCGACTCCGTACGCGCTTCGCTGGTTTCTGACCCCCGAGGTCGGGCTAGCGCTGTTTGCCGCCGTCATTGGATCTGCGCCGGTCGTGCCGTGGCTGGCGCGCCGGCGCGACCGCTGGGAGCTGGTCAACCAGGGTTCCGAGACCGTTTCCCGCATCAGTCTGTTGGGAACCGCGGCGCTCGCGCTGATGCTCTTCGCCTCGATCGCTCAGATTGCCGCCCGCACCTACAACCCCTTCATCTATTTTCGTTTCTGATGAATCGCGCGCTTGCCGTCGTGTTCGTCGTCTTTATCAGCCTGCCATTCGCCGCCAATCTCGCCGGCGGTGACGGCGCCGATCCCGTCTCCGAGAATCGCGACATGGCGCCATTTCCGACGTGGACCGGCACGTGGGCATCGGCGGCGGACTATCCAGCCGCGCTGAGTCTCTGGTTCGAAGATCACTTTGGGTTCCGCGCGCGGTTGATTCGCTACTACTCGGCGAGCCGGCTGTTCGTCCTCGGGGTCTCTTCGTCCACGGCCGTTCTCAAAGGACGTGAGGGTTGGCTCTACTACGCGGACGACAGTGGGTTGGAAGACTACGTCAGTCAGGATCCTCTGATGCCCGCCGACGTCGCCGCGTGGCGGGAGGCCCTCGTCCGCGCTCACGACTGGCTACGGGCGCGGCAGATTGGCTATGTGTTCACCGTCGCTCCCGACAAGCCCGTGATCTATCCTGAATATTTTCCCGCGTCCGTGCACGCGGTCAGTTCCCGGACCCGGACAGATCAGGTACTTGAGGCGCTGGCAGAAACGCCTGTCACGTCGGTTGACCTGCGCCCTGCCTTGCTCGCCGCGAAGTCAGGCGAGCGCATCTACTTCATGACCGATTCGCATTGGAACGATCGCGGCGCCTTCGTGGCGTATCGCCAGATCATCGAGGCTGTGCGCCGCCAGGTTCCGACCTCACCGCCGTGGAACCGCGACGACTTCCGTTCGGTCGAGGTCGAGACTCCGGGACGGGATCTGGCCCGGCTCCTCGGCCTGGCGCGGGTTCTTCGCGAGATCGACCTACGTTTGGTCCCCAGTCATCCGCGGCGCGCGCGAGTTGTGGACCCTCCGAACACAACCGACCCGATGGCCGAAGTCGGACGTCTGGTGACCGAAATCGACGACCCACGGCTTCCCCGCGCCGTCATTTTCCGAGACTCTTTTGCTTCGCGGCTCGCGCCGTTTCTGTCGGAGCACTTCAGCCGCGCCGTCTACCTGTGGCAGAACGATTTCGACGCCCAGGCAGTCCTCGACGAGAAGCCGGACGTCGTCATCGAGGAGATCGTCGGTCGTCACTTGTACGGGTTCGTCGCCTCGCCTGAACTGGTGCCACGCAAGTAGGGGCGGGTAGGCCAGGTGGGTCGAGTCACGCAGGTAGCGCGTCAGTCCTGTTAGTCTTTCCGGTATGCGCCTCATCAATCGGACCGCCATTACCCTCGTTGGTGCGAAACCGTACCTCGACTGGAGCCGAGAGAAAGGCGCAACCTTCGACACGGGCGCGGTGACGGTCGCTCGCGCTCGGACGTTTGGATTGGCCTTTCTCCTTCCGGAGCTCGAGCTGGAAGAGGACGTGCTCGAGTGGGTCGAAGAGAACGCGGAGTGGCTGTTTGAATTCCAACTGGCCGCATGGACCGACGACGAGTCGTCGTGGCCGTCGCCCCGGGATCTGAAGACATTCAAGGAATGGTTTCGCGTTGACATCCACAACGTCGTGGTCGATGTCGCGGAAGACGAAATCGAGGGGGAGGAACTATAACCAACCTTACTCCTATGCTCGCGGGGACCCCACCCGCCCCACCTGCCCTCTTCTCAGTGTCCACCGAACACCACGAAGCCCCGCTTCCGAAGGCTGTCGGCCAGCAGGACCTCCATCTGTTTGGCCTTGTCGTAGGACATGGGATTCAGGTGCTGGATACAGCCGTGGCACGAGCCGCTCGCCGAATCGCCGAACCACGCGTGCGGCCTTGCGCCCCTGCTTGTGGTTTTCAAAGCGCTGTTCCGGTGACAGGCCGGTCATGCCGACGTAATAGCCGGCCTGACCATCACCGTTTGGATTCCGAAGGTAGACGACGTAGACCGAGTGATGAAAGCTAGACGGGCGCGACTTCTTCTTCTTCATCACTAAACGGAAGGCCGCCGGTCAGCTCCGGCGCCTGGAGCATCCGCGGAACGCGGTCGATCGGCTCGAGCAGCGGCACTCCTCACCGCCGTTGGCCGCCTGCAGGTCGCGGAACTTGCGCGCCTTCGCCAGGACATTACCCTCGAGCGACCCGACAGCCTGATTGTACGCCTCGAGACTGGACTTGAGGCGCGAGCCCAGTGACTCGAAATGGCTGCCCAGCACGCGGATCGAGTCGTACAGATTTCTCCCGAGCTCGCTGATCTTCCTTGCATTCTCTTCCATGGCCTGCTGCTGCCAGCCGTACGCCACGGCCCGCAGCAACGCAATCAGCGTGGTCGGGCTCGCAGGGATGACGCGCTGTTCGACGCCAAACTCGATCAGTGTCGCATCCTGTTCGAGCGCGGCGCTGAAAAACATCTCGCCCGGCAGGAACATCACCACGAAATCGGGGCTCGGCTGGACATGAGCCGCGTAGCCTTTGGCCGCCAGCTGCAGCATATGGGTTCGCACCTGCCGTGCGTGGTCGGCCAGCAGCGCCAGTCGTGCTGCCTCGTCGGGTGCATCGAGCGCCCTCAAATACGCGTCGAGCGGCACCTTCGCGTCAATCACGACGTGCTTGCCGCCTGGCAGGCGGACGATCACATCCGGGCGCATGCGGCGGTCAGCATCGATTGACTCGACCGTCTCCTGCTCCTCGAAATCGCAATGCTCGACCATGCCCGCCAGTTCGACCACGCGCTTCAACTGCAGCTCGCCCCAGCGCCCACGAACGCCGGGCCGCTTGAGGGCATCGACCAGCCGAACCGTCTGCGCGCGAAGCTCCTGTCCTGCGGTGTCGAGCGCCGTCATCCGCTCGAACAGGTGGCCGGTTGTTTCGACCCGGCGTCGCTCGGATTCGCGGATCTCACGCTCGACGTGCTCCAGCGTTTTCGCCATGGGTGCCAGCAAGCCTTCGACCGCCTGCTTGCGGGCGTCCAAATCCGCAGTCGCCTGCGTGCGCGTCTCGCGAAGGCGCGTCTCCGCCAGATCGAGAAACGCCTGATTGTTGGCATTGAGCGCGTCGGCTGAAAGCGCCTGAAATGTGTCGCGAAGCCGCGTCTCAGCCGCTTCGTAGGCCCTGAGCCGTTCGGCGTGAACGGCGCTGTTCTTTTCAATTTCGGTCTGCAGGTGGCCGTACTGCTGACGGGTAAGAAGCCATCCAACGAGGACGCCTGCAGCCAGTCCACTCGCCAGGATGACGACCAGAACGATGGGATTGATGGACACTAGTATCGCACGGTCCTATGGGTTCCAGAGTTCCGGGTTCCAGAGTTCCGGGTTCACCGTGCGACTACAAACGGCAACCACGCGTCGGGGAACTGAAGCTCGGCGACGTGTGCGGCGGCGGCGAGCGCGCGAGGGCCATTACGAGCCAGGGCCGGCTCGCTCTGCAACCCGGCTTCGAGCATCTGCAGCATGTGACGCGCTGCTATCTGGGCCCGGTGTCGTCTGTCTGCGAATCCGCTGATGCTACCAGGCTGGCTGGCGCGCGCTGTCGCGCGGAGCGCCTTCAACGACTCCAGACGCCGCGCATTCACGGGCTCGAACGGCAGCGTCCACTGAAACTGCGCTTCGGAGGTCGTTTCGCGTTGAGCCGCTTCGCGGATGAGCTGTTCGCGCCTCTGCCCGTCCCGGTAGCACTGAAAGCACACCGGCTGGCGGCCGTGCAACCGGCCTCCGCCCAGGCGCCGGCATGCGGCACACCGCCCGGCCGGAGGGGGGCCTTCAAGCTCCCCGCCTGGAAATGCCACCCAGTCAACGGTTTGAAGATCAGAAACGTGTGAGGCCTGCGATACATCACTGGTCATGTGTCGGAGTGTACCCGGGGGGTGTGACAGATCAGGTCACCTCCAGAACGGCGGTGCCCTGGACTTTGCCGGCCCTCAGATCTTCGAGCGCCTGGTTGGCCTGATCCAGGCGGTATCGCTGTACATGGACCTGGACGGGGACGGTGGGCGCCAGCGTCAGAAAGTCGCGCGCGTCTTGCCGAGTCAGGTTCGCCACGGATCGCACCGTTCGTTCCTGCCAGAGGAGACGATAGGGAAAAGACGGGATGTCCGACATATGAATGCCGGCACACACGACGATTCCGCCTGGAACCAGTCGCGACAGCGCTTCGGGGACGAGTCGGCCGACCGGCGCGAAGATGATCGCAGCGTCCAGCGGTTCGGGAGGGGGCTCATCGGACGCGCCCGCCCACCGCACGCCAAGACTCCGGGCAAACTCCTGGGTGGCGTCGCGACCTGGCGGTGTAAAGGCGTACACGTCGCGTCCGTCGAAGATCGCCACCTGCGCGATGATGTGCGCGGCCGCCCCGAATCTGTACAAGCCGACGCGCTGGGCATCGCCGATCATCCGGTACGACCGATAGCCGATCAGCCCCGCGCACAAGAGCGGCGCGGCGTCGGCATCCCCGTACTGGTCCGGAAGCTTGAAGGCAAACCGAGCATCCGCGACGGCATGTTCTGCGTAGCCGCCGTCGACGTGATACCCGGTGAATCGGGCGTTCGCGCACAGGTTTTCCTGGCCGCCCCGGCATAAGGTGCACGTGCCGCAGGCGTAGCCCAGCCAGGGGATCCCGACGCGGTCGCCGATGCCCAAGGTAGTGACGCCCGAGCCCACCTGATCGACGACGCCGACGATCTCGTGACCGGGAATGCGAGGGACCTCTGGCGGATTGAGCTCCCCGTCAACGATGTGCAGGTCCGTACGACAAACCGCACAAGCTCGCACTCGCACTCTGACCTCGAGAAGCCCCGCCGCCGGAGGCTCTCGATCGATCAGCTCGAGCGCTCCCGCACCCGGCTTCTTCAGCACCATCGCTCTCATGGCGAATCATTCTAATTGGTGAGTTGCTAGAATTCACGATCGTGCCCCGCAACGCGGAAGTGATTCGTCAGTGGGCGATCCTGCGTGAGATCGAACGCGCACGTGGCGGCGTCACGATTGACGATCTCGCCGCGCAGTGCGGCGTCACGACGCGGACGATTCGACGGGATCTCCAGGCGCTCGAAGAAGCTGGATTCCCTCTCTACGACGACCACTCGCACGACGATGGGCGCACGCGCTGGACGCTGAACGGCCAGGCGTTTCCGCGGTCTCGTGGCCGGGCTGACTCTGTCGGAACTGTGCGCTCTGTATTTCAGCCGGACCGCTGCTCGAGGCGCTGTCGGGCGACCCGTTCCGCGACGACGTCGAGCACGCGTTCGACAAGCTCACCGCGTCGCTGCCGCCGCACATGCGGCAGTTTCTCGATCGTTTGCCATCGATCCTCGCGTCAAAGCGCGGCCCGATCGCCGCGCGACAGCATCCCCGGCAACCACAGATTGCCAGCCGCCTCCTCGACGCATCCTGCATCAGCGACAGGCCACCATCGTCTACCATTCCCAGTCGAGCGACCGGACCAAGACGTATCTGGTTCATCCCTACAGGCTGGCGCCCGCGCAGGGTGGGCTGTACCTGCTCGCCTACGTCCCCGAGTATCGCGAGATTCGGACGTTTGCGATCGACCGTGTGCAGACGGTCACGCCGCTGGAAGAACGATTCACCCAGGAGAAAGAACTGCCCGACGACGCCTTTCCCCATTCACTCGGCGTGCACACAGGTCCGCCCGAACGTGTCGAGGTGGAGTTTCAGCCGTCAGTCGCCGACTACGTCGTCCGCGCATGAATGGCACGAATCGCAACGGATCGAACCGACCTCGTCCGGTGGCGCGCGCATGACGCTCGACGTCTGCATCGATCGCGCACTCTTTAGCTGGATCCTGAGCTTCGGACCGTCGGCCCGCGTGATCGCGCCCGACACGCTGGCGAAGGAGATCACGGAGCAGCTTCAGCGCGCAGGAGACCAGTACAAGACGAGCGAGAAATGACGAATCGTAGAATGCAGAATCGCAAAGCGGCGATGACCTGTTGCGCGCATTTAGCATTCGACATTCTGCATTACGAGTCTTTATGATGATCTTGTGGCCGATCCCGCCGAACCTCGGAAGGCAACAACAGCCGGCGCCTGGGACGAAGCGCGCGCGCTGATCTGGGCGCACCGCCGCCGTCTGGCGATCGGCCTGGTGCTCATGGTGATCAGCCGACTGTCCGACCTCGTCCTGCCAACGACGACGAAATACCTGATGGACGACGTCATCGGTCAGCATCATTGGGAGCTGCCTCCCGATGCTGGCGCTGGCCGCAGGCGTCGCAACGATCGTCGGCGCAGCCACCTCCTTCCTCAACTCGCAGGTGCTCGGCGTTGCGGCGCAGCGCGCCATCACCGACATGCGCAAGGACGTTGAAGCGCACGTCATGCGCCTTCCGATTCGCTACTTCGACTCGACCAAGACCGGCGTGCTGATTTCGCGCATCATGACCGACGCCGAGGGCATCCGGAATCTCGTCGGGACGGGACTGGTCCAGTTGACCGGCTCGATCATCGACCGCGATCATCGCGTTGGGCGTCCTGATGTATCTGAACTGGCGGCTCACGTGCGTCACCTTTCTGATCCTGGCGACTTCGGCGGCGGCATGGCGATGGCCTTCAAGCGGCTGCGGCCGCTGTTCCGCGAGCGCGGCAAGATCAACGCCGAAGTGACCGGGCCGACTCGCCGAATCGCTCGGCGGCGTTCGCATCGTCAAGGCGTACACGGCTGAAAAACGCGAAGAACTCGTGTTCGCCAGAGGCGCGCACCGACTGTTCCGGAACGTCGCCCAATCGATGACCGGCACCTCCGCCATCATGGCGTTCTCGTCGCTCGTCCTCGGGGCAGCGGTATCGCCATGATGCTGATCGGCGGATCGTCGATCCGCAACGGCACCATGACGGTCGGCGATCTGTTGATGTACCTGTCCTTCACCGCTTTGATGACGATGCCGATCGTTCAGCTCGCCTCGATCGGGACGCAGCTGACCGAGGCCTTCGCGGGCCTCGATCGCATCCGCGAGATCCGGCGCATGGCGACCGAGGATCAAGAAGACGCAGGCTCGCGCACCGCTCGACGATGTCCGCGGGCGAAGTCGAGTTCGACGATCGTCAGCTTCGAGTACAACGCCGGGCGTGCCGGTGCTGAAGCACGTGTCGTTCCACTCGCCGGCCGGATCGACGACGGCGCTCGTCGGCTCGAGCGGCTCCGGCAAGAGCACGCTGATCAGCCTCGTGATGACCTTCAACCGTCCCGCATCTCGGGCCGCGTGCTGGTGGACGGGCACGATCTGACCACGGTGCGCCTGCGCGACTACCGGTCGCACCTCGGCGTCGTGCTGCAGGACAACTTCCTGTTCGACGGCACCATCGCCGAGAACATCAAGTACGCCAGGCCTCACGCCACGCTCGACGAGATCAAGGCGGTCAGCCGGATCGCCCACTGCGACGAGTTCATCGAGGCGTTCGAGAAGCAGTACGACACGATCGTCGGCGAGCGCGGCGTGCGTCTGTCGGGCGGCCAGCGGCAGCGCGTGGCGATCGCCCGCGCGATTCTGGCGAACCCGCGCATTCTGATCCTCGACGAAGCGACCTCGAGCCTGGACAGCGAGAGCGAGGCCCTGATCCAGGACGGCCTCCGGTCGCTCCGGCAGGGGCGCACGACGTTCGTGATCGCGCACCGGCTCTCGACGATTCGGAGCGCGGACCAGATTCTGGTGCTCGAAGACGGCGAGATCGTCGAGCGCGGGCACGCACGAGCAGCTTGTCGACCGGGGCGGACGGTACCAGCAGCTCTACGACAAGCAATACCGGTTCGAGCGCGACCGTTTCATCAACCCCGGCGAGGACTTCACGCCCGAGCCAGAGGTCGTCGTTGCGACCTTCGCCTGCCCGCACAAGCACCGCGCTGTAGAAAATCCCGATTCTTCGGCGGCGTGTCACTGCTCTGTCGTCACTCTGACCGCGGTCCTGCGGCCAACCGGATCGGCTGGACAGCCGCCCCCGGCCTGGCTGGAGACCTATCGCGAACCCGCCGGGCGTCTGATCGGCGAGGCGCTGAGCGATACGTTCGCCTGGCGGCGCCTCGCGACGCTGACAGACACGATCGGGCCGCGCCTAGCCGGATCTCCCCAACTCGCTCGAGCGATCGACTGGGCTGTCGCGGAAATGAAGCGCGATGGCCTCGAGAACGTCCACACAGAGAAAGTCACGGTTCCCCGGTGGATCCGCGGTCACGAAAGCGTCAGAGCTGGTCGAGCCCGTGCGCGGCATTCGATCGTCATGCTCGGCCTGGGCAATAGCATCGGCACGCCACCCGACGGGATCCAGGCTGAGGTGCTGGTCGTGCACGGCTTCAGCGAGCTCGAGGCGAATGCCAGCCGCGTCAAGGGTCGGATCGTCTTGTTCAACGCGCCTTACACGAGCTACCCGGACTCGGTTGCGTACCGACTCGACGGGCCGTCTCATGCCGCGCAGCTCGGTGCAGTCGCCACGCTCGTACGGTCCATCGGTCCCCCTGGGCTGCGCACACCCCACACGGGTGCGCTGCAGTACTCACCCACCGCCCCGCAGATTCCGGCCGCCGCGGTCGCGGCCGAGGATGCCGATCGCCTTGAACGTCTGGCCGAGCGCAACACCCGCATCGTCGCGCGCTTGAGGATGGACGCGCATTTTGAACCCGACGTCGAATCGGCCAACGTCGTGGGCGAGCTGCGCGGCCTCGAAATGCCCGACGAGGTCGTCGTGGTCGGCGGCCATCTTGACTCGTGGGACGTCGGGACCGGTGCGAGCGACGATGGGGGCGGCTGCGTGGTGACGTGGGAAGCGCTCCGCCTCATGAGAAAGCTGAACATGCGGCCGCGGCGCACAGTGCGTGTCGTGTTATATACGAACGAAGAAAACGGCTCACGCGGCGGCCAGGCGTACCGCGATCGCCATCGCACTGAGCTCCCTCGGCACGTGGCCATGCTCGAATCCGACAACGGTGTGTTCCGGCCGATCGGTTTCGGGTTCAGCGGCGGCGAAAGCGCGCGTCAGAAGGTTCGCGCCATCGCCACCCTTCTGCGAGGTATCGGGGCCGATGCCGTGCTGCCGGCCGGCGGCGGCGCTGACATCGGGCCGAGCATTCGTGAGGCGGCCATCCCGAGCCTCGCGCTCGTCGTTGATGATTCGAAGTACTTCGTGATTCATCACACGGCGGCCGATACGGTGGACAAGATCGATCCGGTGGAGATGGCCAAGTGCGCGGCCGCGGTGGCCGTGATGACCTACGTGCTCGCGGACCTCCGGGAGAAGCTGGAATGAGGAGAACATCGAAATTTGAGAATGTGAGGATTTGAGAATGTGAGAATCTTGAAATCAGATTCTCAAATCCTCAGATTCTCAAATCCTCAAATCTCTCGAATGGAGTAATGAGATACTGATGCCAATGGCCAAGCGGAGCTCAGTCGCCCTTCTCGCCGGCATGCTCGGTCCGGTGCTCCTGCTCGCCTGCTCGACCTCCGCGCAGCAGCAGAAGAAGCAGGGGCCGTCAGACGCCGTGGCGACCGTCGGGACGACGAACGTCACGCTCGAGCGGGTTGACGAAAAGGCGCTGCAGGAGCCAACCAGCTCCTACGGGAACCTGAAGCTCGTGCAGGCGGTGTACGAGGCGCGCAGGGCTGCCGTGGATGAAATCGTCGGCGACATGCTGCTCGACGAGGAGGCCAAACGGCGAGGGGTGCAGCGAGCAGCACTCGTCGAGCAGGAAATCACTTCGCATGTAGCCGCGGTGTCCGAGGCCGACGTGACCGCCTGGTACCAGGCCAATCCTCAACGCGTCCAGGGGGCGACGATCGATCAGGTTCGGCTGCCGATTCAGTCGCTGCTCACGCAGGAACGCGTGCAGGCGGCGCGGGAGGCGTTCCTCGACAAGCTGAAGGCGAAGACCCCGGTTCGAATCATGCTCGAACCGCCGAGACAATCGGTCAGCGCCGCAGGCGCCCCCTCAAGAGGGCCGGCGAATGCACCGATCGAGATGATTGAGTTCGCCGATTTTCAATGCCCGTTCTGCCTCGCAGCGGCACCGACAGTTCAGCGCGTGCTCGACACGTATGGCGACCGGATCCGTTTCGTGTACCGGAACTACCCGCTTCCGAGTCATCCGAATGCCAGACCCGCCGCTGAAGCCGCTCAGTGCGCGAACGAGCAGGGCAAGTTCTGGGCGTATCACGACAAGCTGTTTGCCGATCCCGGCAAGCTCGAGGACGCCCAGCTGAAGGAAGCGGCCGCTTCGCTCGGACTGGATGCGGCGCGGTTCAATCGCTGCGTCGACCAGCACGCCTACAAGTCGGTCGTCGATGCAGATACCCAGGCAGCCAATGAAGTTGGTGTCACCGGCACGCCCGCGTTCTTCATCAACGGACGGCTCCTCTCAGGCGCCCAGCCGTACGACGCATTCAAGCGGGTTATCGAGGACGAACTGGCGCTCAAGAAGAAATAGGTTCCAGGGTTCCAGAGTTCCGGGTTCCAGGGTTCGAGGTTCACTTTGGAGGACGGCCCCGCCATCCTCGCTTGCAACCGTCGAGATACTTGACGAGATTGACGGACGTGCCTGTGGCGCGATTGGTGAGGGCGCTCAGCTCTTGGTGCAATTGGGGCGTCAGATACCGCCGTTCAAGACCGGCGTCGAGATGATCAGGGGTTTCGTTCAGTGATCCGAGCGCGTTGCGCACGAACTTGCTGAAGTCACCTGGCAGATAGCGACCAAATCCTTCCGAAATATTCCGCGGTGCCGAAGAGCTCGACTTTCGGATTTGACGGCAATAGTCGATATCTTTGGTGGCGGGACCTGTTTCAGTAAATGCGTACACCCGACGTTCCAGTTCGCGCGCAAGTTGCCAGGCTACGAGCTCCTCGTATCTACGCACACCCATTGCTGGATGCGCAAAGCACACCCCGTGCCGGAAACCTGAAACCCGGAACCTTGGAACCCTGGAACTTTGGAACCCTGGAACTCTGGAACCCTCAGATCACCCCGAGCCCACGAACAACCGAAAACACAATCGCAAGCAGCGTCGCGACCAGGCACGCGACGGCGATGAGCAGGTGATCGCCGCGTTCGCGCGTCAGCGGATTCATCACGATCGAAGCCGCGTACCCGCCGAGAAAACCGCCGGCGTGCGCGTAATTGTCAATACCGGGCATGATGAGGCCGAAGATGAACATCGTGACGGCGTAGCTCAGGGCTTCGCCGCGAATCAGACTGCTGCCGCTCTTTCGTCCGTAGTGCACGAGCGCCCCCAGCAGACCGAAGATCGACGCCGACGCCCCAACGGTGTACGGAGCGCCGTGCAGCAGTGGGATCGGCAGGTCGATGAACGCCCAGCCAGCTGCCGAGCTCAGCAGAAACCCGGTCACACCGGCGACTGTATAGATGATGACCGTTCGCGACGGCCCGATGATGTCGGCCGTCGCCGGACCCAGCTGACGAACCCACATCATGTTGAACAGAATGTGCAGCAGGTTGCCGTGCAGCCACGACGCACTGAGCAGCGTCCACCACGCACCAAAAACGAAGACCGGCACGGCCCCGCTCATGCCGAATATTTGGAGGGCGCGATCGCTCGGCACGAGGAACGACAACCCGCCTGCGTAGGGCTCGATGCGGCCTGACGCGAGCAGCGTCAGGGCGTAGAGAACTGTTGATGCTCCGACGACGATCGGCGCAAAGCCCAGATCGGCTCCGAACCGCCGCAGCACCGGCCCGAAGCCCCACAAACCAGGATTCGCCCGCCCGCACGAGTAGCACTTCTCGTCGCGTACGCCGACGAGCGATCCGCACGAGGGGCAGACGACCGATCCGCTGGTTTTGCGTTTGAACACGACTTTAGTCGTTGGTCGTTGGTCGTTAGTCGTTGGTCGTTCGGCCTTAGTCCTGATCCCGGTTCTTCGGCCGCATGTTGGCAGCCAGAATCTTCTTGCGCAGCCGGACGGTCACAGGCGTGATTTCCACCAGTTCGTCGTCGTTGATGAATTCGATGGCCGGCTCGAGACCCAGACGCCGCGGCGGAATCAGCCGGATCGCTTCGTCCGCCGTAGAGGCGCGCATGTTGGTCTGTTTCTTCTCCTTGGTGATGTTCACGTCCATGTCGTTCGGTCGCGAGTTTTCTCCGATGACCATGCCCTCGTAAACCGTGACGCCTGGATCGATGAAGATCTCGCCGCGCTCCTGAAGATTGAAGATGGCATAGGCCGTCGCCACGCCGGTGCGGTCGGCGACGAGAGCGCCTGACGCACGAGCCGGGATGGCACCATGCCACGGCTCCCAGCTCGAGAAGATGTGATTCATGATGCCGGTCCCCTTCGTGTCCGTCATGAAGCGGGACCGGAAGCCGATGAGGCCGCGACCCGGAATCCGGAACTCGAGGCGGACGCGGCCACTGCCGTGGTTGACCATGTTGGTCATGATGCCGCGACGCTCGCCAACCTGCGCGATCACGATGCCCTGATAATCCTCCGGGACATCAATGACCAGTTCCTCGACGGGCTCCACGATCTGGCCGTTCACCTGCTTGGTGACGATATCGGGCCGGGAGACCTGAAGCTCGTAGCCTTCGCGCCGCATCATCTCGATCAGGATCGACAGCTGCAGCTCGCCCCTCCCGATTACCTTGACCTGTTCCGGCATGTCTGTCGGCTCGAGCCTGATCGAGACGTTGCCGAGCAGCTCGCGATCGAGTCGGTCGCGCAGCTGCCGCGACGTCACGTACTGTCCGTCCCGACCGGCCATCGGCGAGGTGTTGACGCCGAAGATCATCGAGACCGTCGGCTCGTCGATGGCGACGGGCGGAATGGCAATCCGGTGTTCCACATCCGCGATGGTCTCTCCAATCGTGATGTCTGCGATGCCCGCCAGACACACGATGTCGCCTGCCGCCGCCTCCTGGATATCGATGCGCTTCAGGCCCTCGAAGGCATAGAGCTTGGTAACGCGCGTCTCCAGCACGGCAGCGTCCAGCTTGCAGACGGCGACCGGGTCGCCAATCCTGACGCGGCCGTTGAAAATGCGGCCGATGGCAATGCGCCCCAGGTAGTCGCTTGAATCGAGGTTGGCCACGAGCAACTGAAGAGGTGCATCGGGATTCCCCTGGGGCGGGGGAACGTGCGCCACAATGGCATCGAACAAGGGCCGCAAGTCTTCTCCGGGCACCTCGAAGTCGGGACTGGCGGTCCCAACCTTCGCGTTGGTGTAGAGCACTGGAAAGTCGAGCTGCTCTTCCGTGGCATCCAGATCGATGAACAGGTCGTACACCTCGTTGAGGACCTCGCGGGGGCGGGCATCGTGCCGGTCGATCTTGTTGATGACGACGATCGGCGGAAGCCGGCGCTCGAGCGCCTTGCGCAGGACGAAGCGCGTCTGGGGCAGCGGGCCTTCCGATGCGTCGACGAGCAGCATCACCCCGTCGACCATGGACAGCGTCCGCTCAACTTCGCCGCCGAAATCGGCGTGTCCCGGCGTGTCGACGATGTTGATGAGCGTGTCGTGGTAGTGGACGGCGGTGTTCTTCGCGAGTATGGTGATGCCCCGCTCACGCTCGAGATCGGTGTTGTCGAGCGCCCGCTCCGCCACGCGCTCGTTCGTGCGGAACGTGCCGCTCTGGTGCAGCAACGCATCCACGAGCGTCGTTTTGCCGTGATCGACGTGCGCGATGATCGCGATGTTGCGGCGGAGGGGGTTGGCCACATGATGGCCCGATACAGATGACGAGCTTTCAACGGACGAGGACATCCTCCCAGTATACAGGCCACGCTTCGCCTTTTCCGGGAGCCGTTCTAGAATAGGAGGGTTATGCCGATTTACGAATACACGTGCCAGTCGTGCGGTCACCGGTTCGAGCACCTGACGAGGGCGAGCGAGCAGGCTTCCTGCCCCGAGTGCGACGGCAGATCACTGAGCAAGCACCTGTCGACATTCGCCGTTCGCGCGAATGGCGCCCCTTCAAAGTCCGAAGCCGCCGCCGCGCCCGGCGCCTGCGGGATGTGCGGCGACCCGCGCGGGCCCGGTGCGTGTTCGATTAACTAGACCGTTTTCCATATCGGTGGAGGACGCGACGGTAACGGTTAACCGTGCCGAGTGCTGGGTGCTTAGTGCTGGGTGCTTAGGTGCTGGTGCTTAAGTGCTGGGTGCTTGGTGCCTCGTGCGTTGGTGAGCACCCGAAGCACTTCGTTACGCACTCAGTACCAGGAACCCACCAGGCACCAGGCACGAAGCACCAGGTACGCCCTATAATCGTCCTCCATGGCAGGCAAGTCGCGCGGCTCGATGACCGGTCGAGGCTTTTCGAAAGACCTGGGTTCCCGCCTGCGGCAGGCGCGTGAGCGCAAGCATTTCACGGTGCGCGGACTGGCGCGCTTCGTGGGCGTGTCGCCGAGTCTGGTGTCTCAGATCGAACGCGGGCGCGTGACGCCGTCGGTGGGCACCTTGTACGCCATCGCGAATCAGCTGGAACTCGTCGTCGATGACCTGTTTCGCGACGCCGCCCCCAACCGGGAGGTCACCAGCCACGTGGACGCGGTGAACCCCCTGCAGCGGCCCAGAGACCGCAAGACGATTCGGCTCGCCGGCGGGGTTCGATGGGAACGGCTGACACCGCGCCCCGATGCCGAAATCGAATTCCTGTCCGTCGTCTACGAGCCTGGCGCGGAATCGTGCGACAAGGACTCGCTCATCCGCCATGGCGGCAAGGAATACGCCTACATGATCAGCGGCACGCTCGGCCTCAAGGTGGGATTCGAGGAATTCGAGCTCAAGCCGGGCGATTCCATCACGTTCGATGCCCAGATGCCCCACCGCCTCTGGACGATCGGAAAGCAGCCTGCCGAAGCCATCTGGGTCGTCTACAACCGCCACGGCGACACTCGAGTCAAGACCACCACGTAGGAGAAACGTCATGTCATACCTGGGAAAGCACGCGAGGGCTGTCACGATTCTCGGCGTTGGCCTCCTGGCGCTGATGGCATTTGCCGCGGCCGGGGCGCAGCAGACTCGAGCGAAGACGGCGACCCTGACGCCGCAGGACTACATCGAGATCCAGCAGCTCGTCAACAAATACGCCTTCGCGCTCGATAGCTGTTCCAATAACGGCTACGACTACGCCGACCTCTACACCGCAGACGGCATCTTCGAGTGGGGCGTCGGGGCCCGACGGTCCGTGGGCCGCGAGCAGCTCGCGGAGGCGGCTGGCGGCGGCAAGGGTGGCTGCAAGAAGCTCGAGCTGGCGACACCCGAAAAGCCGATCGCGCACCACGTCACCGCAAATCTGGTCATCGAACCCTCGCCTGAGGGCGCGACCGGCAAGTCCTACCTGGTCTATCCGGGGGAGCAGGGGATCACGGCGGATCCTACCCATACCGGTCACGTCGGCGGTTACCAGGATGTCTACGTGAAGACCCCGAACGGATGGCGTATTCGATATCGCGTTCACGTATTCCCGCCGCAAGTTCCCGGGACGCACAAGGTCGTCTACTGACGCGAACGTAGAGCACCCGGGCACCGGGCACCAAGCACCTCTAACTGGCTCTCTTCCCGTGGAGGAGCATATCGAGGGCGTGCTCCATCGATCCCGCCTGCGTGATGGTCTTCGCGTTGACGAAGAAGATCTCGTCCGCGTTCGCAATCGTGTTCAACCTGTGGGCGATGACGACCTTGGTCGTGGACCCAGGCAGCTTGTCGAGAATCTGACCCAGCAACTGCTCGGTCACTGTGTCGATGTTGGCGGTCGCTTCGTCGAGGATGAGCAGTTCGGGGTCTCTCAGCACGGCCCGCATGAACGCGATGAGCTGCTTCTGCCCCAGGCTGACGCTGTCGCCGGTCGCCGCCACCTTCGTTCCAAGTCCCTGCTCGAATCGGGTCAGCAGGCTGTCGAGGTTCTTCTCGGCGAGCAGCCCCAGGAGCTTGTCGTCGGAATATCCCTGGTACCGGCTGTTGCCGTACAGCAGGTTGTCGCGAATCGTGCCGGTGAACAGAAACGGCTCCTGGAGAATGAACCCCACCTTGCTGGTGCGCTCGTCCGGCTGGAACGAGCGGATGTCTTTTCCATCGAGCAGGACGCGGCCCTCAGTCGGATCGTACAACCGCGCCATCAGCGAGGCTGTGGTCGTCTTGCCGCCGCCCGTCGGACCCACCATCGCGTAGGTCCTGCCCCTTTCGAGCCTGAACGTGCTGTCCGTCAGGACCTCCTGGCCGCCCGGGTAGCTGAACGCGACATGTTCGAATTCCAGAACGGCATCCGATCTCCGCGGCTCGGCTGAAGGCACCACAGGAAGGTTCGACTCCAGCGCGAAGACCGCAGAAATCCGATCGAGCCCGGCGAGCGCCTGCTGATACGACGTCCACACGGCAGCGAGCTGGCGAAGAGGAAAGTAGAAACTGTTCACGTACAGCAGGAAGCCGATCAGCAGGCCGACCGTCATCTGGCCGGCCGCGATCAGATAGATGCCGAAGGCGAGGACCACGAGCTGAGCCACGTTGTAGGACAGCCCGTAAATCGGTACGAAGAGGCTGTTGGCCATTCCCGCGGATACCGAGGCCCGGTAGGTCTGCTCGTTGGCCGTATTGAACTTCTGCCGGAAGTAATCGAGACGGTTGAACGCCAGGATGACCCGGAAATTGCTGAGGCTTTCCTGAATCTCCGCGCTCATGCCGCCAAGCGACTGCAGGCTGGCCAGGTTCGTGCGCGTCACCCAGGCAGAGAGCAGCCGCGTCACCACCAGCACGCCGAGCGCCGGCATCAGCGCCGCCACACCGAGTCGAAGGTTCAGCACCAGGATGAAGATGGCCGCGCCCGTCATGAACACCAGGTTGGACGCGAACTGCATCAGCGCCTGCGCGAAAAACACGTTCAGCTTGTCGGTATCGTTGTTGATTCTCGAGATCAGATCGCCGGCCTTGTTCTGATTGAAGAAATCGACCGGCAGCTGCTGCAGCTTGGTGAAGATCGCATTGCGCAGCTTGTACAGCACCTCGCGACCGACGCGGCCCATCGTAATGGTTTGCACGTAGCTCGCCAGGAGACCGACCAGAGTACACACCCAGGAGAATCGCGGCCCACTCGAGTACGCCGCCAAAGTCCCCGCGCCGGACATAGGTATCCACGGCGTGCGCAATGATCACGGGGCCGAGCAGGCCGCACACCGAGCTGGTCACCATCGCAGAAGACGCGACGACCACGTGGCGCTTCTCATCGGCCATGAGTGGCGCGAGCCGCCTGACCGCAGCGGCGAGCGTCGGCTTCCGTTCCTGGGCCGACGCACTGCTAAGTGCGTAGGAGTTCGTAATGGCTCGTGCTTCGCTGGGACTCATAGATCTGGACATATTCGGGAGAAGTGGCCAGCAACTGCTGGTGCGTGCCGGTAGCCAACACTTCGCCTTCCATCAACAGCACGATCTGGTCGTAGTCTTCAACGGCCGCGATCTTCTGGGTGACCGACAGCAGCGTGATGCCCGGGTAGTTCCGGCGCACATTGTCGAGAATCTGACGCTCGGTCGTCGAATCGACGCGCGCGGTGAAATCGTCGAGCAGCAGAACCTTCGGGTTGAGCGCCAGCGCCCGTGCCAGCATGATCCGCTGCTTCTGGCCGCCGGAAAGGCTGCTGCCCCGCTCGGAGACAATCGTGTCGAGCTTGTTCGGAAGCCCCTCGACGAAGTCCTTCAGCTCGGCGCTCGCCACGGCCTTCTCGAGATCTTCATCCTTGACGTCCTTGCTGAACGCGATGTTCTCTCGCAACGTCAGGTTGAAGACGATCGTGTCCTGAAACACGAAGCCGATCTGACCGTGCAGGCGCTCCTTGTTGTACTCGTCGATGCTGCGGCCGTCGTACTCGATGGTGCCTGAGGCGGGCCGCAGCAGCCCGGTCAGCAGATACAGCAACTGCGTCTTGCCGGCCGCCGTGGGACCAATCACGGCGGTCCTGGTGCCGGCCGCGGCCTCGAAGGAGACGTCCTTCAGGACGGCCTTGCCGCCGCAAGGCTCACGCCCACATGCCGCACCGCGATGTCGCCGCGCAGGTCGGCAACGAGCGTACCGGTGTCCTTCTTATCCGGTGCGTTGAGCACCATCGAAAGGCGCATGTACGACCCGCCCGCCTGCGCCATCACGTTGCTCATGAAGCCGATCAGAATGACCGGGAAGATCAGGATCGACAGATACGTATTGAAGGCCGTGAAATCGCCGAGGGTCATCGAACCGCGGATGACGAATCGACCGCCGATCGTGAGAATCATGAGCGTCGCGAGGTTGATCGAAAACGTGATCACCGGAATCAGGCCGGCAAACAGCTTCAGGATGCCGAGGCTGATGTTGCGCGACTCCCCGCTCGCGGCACGGAACTTTTCATATTCCTGCTGCTCGCGAATTCAGCAGCCGGATGAGCGCGGCCCCCAGGATGCTCTCGTTGATGACCTTGTTCAGCCAGTCGATCGCTTCCTGCGCCTTGACGAAGAGCTTTCGCACGCGCCCGAGGATCACCTTGAACGACCAGGCGATGACCGGAAGGACCGTCAGGACGGAAAGGCCAAGCTTCCAGTTGATCGAGAGCAGCAGAATGCTTGCGCCGATGATCAGAAAGACGGAGGAGATGAGCGTCGCCACCGCCTGAGACACGAACAGCTTGACCGCATCGACGTCTGACGTAAGGTTCGTCAGGAGCGTCGCACCGGTCACCTGCTGGATGTACGCATGATCCTGCCGGGCAATCTTGTCGATCAGACGGGTCCGCAGGTCTCTGGCGACCCGCTCGGCGGCCACGGTCTGGACGACACTCTGGAGGTAGAGGAAGACGAAAATCCCGAGGCTGACGACCGCCAGCTCGACCGAAACACGGCCGAGCAGAAGCTGCCCCTCGGTAGAAGCATCGATAGCGCGGGACAGAATCTTCGGCACGACCAGGTTCAGCGCATTGCCGAGAATCGTCAGCGCGGCCAGAAGCGAGACCAGCGGCCGATAGGGCTTCAGCAGCTCCATCAGGTTGGGCCGCGGAGGTCCGGCCGGTTTCCTGGTTGGGCGGGCGTCGGGCATCGCAGGCCATTATCCCCGACCGGCTTCCCCAGTCACATGGCTCATGGCTGAGGGCTGATGGCTACCCGCCCTGTGCAGCGAAGGTGCACAACAACAGCCCTGTCACCTCTAGATCAAAGCGGTATATGGGCCATATAGGGTTGTGCTGTTCATTGACACACTACAGACAAATGTGTAACGTGCCGACACGATCTAACAGCTTTCTTTACATGCGGTAAGGGCTTGCCGACGAACTGGCGGGCCGGTTGAGCCGGTGACGCATCTCTAAGGAGCAGGTAATGCAAAAAGCAGTGAGGCTGTTCACCTTCGTTGTTGGTCTCCTCATTCCAGCCGCCTTGTCAGCGCAGGCGCTGGGCACCATCACCGGCGTCGTCAAGGACCCGTCAGATGCAGTTCTTCCCGGGGTGACCGTTGAGGCCTCGAGCCCGGCGCTGATTGAAAAGACCCGGACGGTGGTCACGGAGGCCAACGGGCAGTTCAGCATTCTCAACCTCCCGCCAGGGACCTATAACGTCACATTCAGCCTTACCGGCTTTTCGACGGTCAACCGTCAGGCGCTCGAGGTGTCCGTCGGTGTCACGGTCGCGGTCAATATCACCATGCGAGTTGGCGCGATCGCGGAAACCGTGACGGTCACCGGGGAAACGCCTGTGGTGGACCTCCAGTCCACCGCGCAGACCACGGTGGCCGACGCCCGGGCCTTCAAGGAACTCCCGACCGGCGGATCCTGGGTGAACATGGCCCAGCTGGTTCCGGCGATCAATTCGGCCTTTTTTGGCAACAGGGACGTCGGCGGACTGCAGGGCGATCAGACCGGCACCCAGGTCTCGGTGCACGGCGGACTTGCCGGCGACGGCGTGTCGATGATCGACGGGATGCGCATCGGCAACATGTACCTCAGCTCGAACCTGACCAACATGAGCCTCTCGCCGCTGCTCTACGACGAAGTGAACATCTCGTTTTCCGGCCAGATCGCCGAATCCGGCACCAACGGCGTCCTGATGAACGCGATCCCGAAATCGGGCGGCAACACCTTCCGCGGTTCTTTCCTGTCGAACGGATCCTGGCCGGCCCTCCAGGCCAGCAATGAGGGCACCGACAAGCTCAAGGAGAGGGGGGCGCCAGTGAGAGACTCGCTGAAGACGCTGTATGACATCAACGGCGCCATTGGCGGGCCGATCAAAAAGGACTCGCTGTGGTTCTACTACACGTCGCGCTACTTCACGAACGAATACTACATGGCCGGGCAGTACTATCCGGTCGATCCGTCCGCGTTTGTACGAACGCCGAGATCCTCACGCCAGGCCTTTGCGGGCACCTGGACCGCGGACAACAACATCCGCCTGACATGGGCGCCGACGTCGAAGCAGAAGATCTCAGGCTGGTACGCGTACCAGCGCAAGGACGATCCGCACTGGCTGCAGCAGATTCTCTTCGAGTCGCCAGAGGCCGCGCAGATCGTCAAGTGGCCGACCCAGCTCAGCATCATCACCTGGACTTATGCGGCCACGAACCGCCTGCTGTTCGAAGCGGGGATTGCGCCCGGTGAGAGCCCCGACACGATCATCCAGCCGCCGGAGACACATCGCGGGTGTCCCGATCTTCGAGGTGGGCGGCGCGGATGTCCCGGCCAGGTTTCGCGAACCGAGCCGCGTGGTTCAACAACTACGACGACCATCTGCCGTCGCAGACCTACAAGGGATCGATGAACTACATCAAGGGCAGTCATAACCTGAAGGTCGGCATGCAGATGCAGCAGGGGCATTTCACGCGGAATGACAGCAACCACGAACTGGGCGACTACTACATCCTTTCAGTCAATGGGTCGACTCCCCCGTTCCACGTCGGGCTCCCGACGATTACTTCCCCGCTGGCAGGGTGGACGGACCGGCTGAATTACAACCTCGGGTTCTACGCGCCAGGATTCGTGGACGCTCAAGCGGCTGACCTTGAACGGGGGAGTCCGGTTCGACTTCCAGAACGAGTCGGTTGACGCGTTACCACTACGGGCCGGGCCCGTGGCTGCCGAACAGGAACATCGACGTCGGGGAAATCAAGAACGTGCCCAACTGGAAGGACGTGAACCCGCGCATCAATGCGTCCTACGACATATTCGGCAACGGCAAGACGGCCATCAAGGGCAGCGTGAGCCGCAGCGTCCAGCAGGACTCGATTGGCATCGCCCGCGCCAACGACCCGGCCAACAATACCTTGGTCACCTCGGCCAACCGCGTGTGGCTCGACCTCAATAACAACAGGACGGTGGACTGCGACCTGTCCAATCCCGGTCCATCCAGTTCGGTCGCCGACCTCTGCACGCGCCTCGTTGAACCCGAACTTCGGCAACCCGGCCGTCGCGACGACCTACGACCCGAAAATCATGAACGGATGGGGCGTCCGGCCATACAACTGGGAGTTCTCCGCCAGCGTGCAGCAGGAAGTCATGCCGCGCGTCTCGGTGAGCGCGAGCTACTTCCGACGCATTCGGGGCAACTTCTGGGTCGAGGACAACGAGTTGGTGAGCCCTTCTGACTACGGCTTCTACAGCGTCACCGTGCCCGTCGACCAGCGCCTGCCCAACTCGGGTCAAGTGATCAGCGGTTTGCCGGATTTGAATCCTGACAAGGTGGGCGTGGTCCGTAACGTCGTGAAGTCCTCGTCCCAGTTCGGCGACCAGACTGAGCACTGGGACGGGTTCGACGTGACGGCCACCGCCCGGTTCAGCAACCTGCTGATTTCGGGCGGCGTCAGCTCCGGAAGACGGCAGACCGACGACTGCGCGGTGGTGAGCAAGGTGCCCGAGGCCATGTCTCGTGGCGGCGCCAGGGTTAACCATCATCTATCCGTTCTGCAACGTGTCCGAGCCGATGCTGACGCAGGTTAAAGGGTCCGCGTCCTACGTGCTTCCCTGGTGGGACATCCGGGTGAGCGGGACGCTGCAGAGCGTGACAGGGCCGGTCATCGCCGCCAACAACACCTACGCGTGTGCCGGCCCTGCATCGGCCGGACTTGGGGCGGCCGTTTTCGTCCGGAACCTCGACCGTCAACCTGATCAGCGGGTGGACGGACGCCCTGAACCCCTTCCCCGCCTCGACCTCGACGCTCTATGGCGATCGGCTGAACCAGGTGGATCTGCGGTTTACGAAGATCCTGAGATTCGGGAGCCGAGGCTCGGTCGACCTGGACGTCGATCTGTATAACGCGTTCAACTCGGACGCCATCCTGTCGCAGCAGCAGAATTACGGCGTAACCTGGCAGAACGCGCAGGGCGTCATCCAGCCGAGGTTCGTCAAGTTCCAGGTCAGATATGACTTCTGAGAATTGACAATCTCGGAATTTGAGGATTTGAGAATTTGAGGATTTGAGGATCTGGGAATCCGTAGGTTGAGGAGTTCGGCGCCCGTTGCGCGACAGATCCTCAAATTCTCAAATTCTCAGATTCTCAAATTTTTCCCTACCCACCCCACCTGCCCTACCCGCCCTTCTACGTGAACGTGATCACCGCCGTAATGACCGTCCGGTCGGCCGTATCCTGAAGGGCCTGGCGCATGTCTTCCACGCGGTACGTCTTTGTGATCATCGACTTCGCATCGAGGCGTCCCCGTTCGATCAGCTTCACGTAGCGGGGAATGTCGCGCATCATGTGCAGCCCGCCCTGTTGTCCCGGGTGAATCGTCCGACCGAGGAGCGCGAGCTGAACGCCCGGTATAGGCACCTCTTTCAGCGTCAAGCCCATCAACATCACGTGACCGCCCATGCGCGCGCAGTCCCAGGCCTGCAGGACGGTCTTCACATTGGTCGGATCGGGCTGGTGCTCCACTTTGGGCGGCACAACCTGCACGCCTGCGGCTTCGACGACGAAATCCGCGCCTCGGGACATTTCCGAGCCGGGAGTCTTGACGAAGCTGTTTCCTCCGGCGAAGCGGCGATCGGTCGGCCCTTTGCACAGCTCGCGGATGCGCTCAACCAGCCCGTCCCCTTCGGCCACCGGATCGAGCACCGTCGTCGCGCCCATCTTCAGCGCGAATTCGCGCCGGTATTTGATCGGCTCGACTGCGATGACCTGCGCCGCTGCAGCGACGCGGCCCGCCTGGATGGCGCCCACGCCAACAGGCCCCGCGCCGAACACAACGACATCGCTGCCCGCTTCGAAGCGGACGAGGCTGTGTCCAGCTGAAAAGCCCGAGACGAGCTGATCGCCAAGCAGGCAGAGCTCAGTGGCCGGCAAATCGGTAAAAACCGGCACGCAGTATTCCTCATACACCGCCATCAGCTCGCTGAGCCCGCCTATTCCGGCCTCGGTAAACACGGGCGTCTTGTCCCGCATTTCGGCGAACGGCGGAAAGTCGTCGCCGCCGAATGTGAACTGACAGTAGTCCGGCCGTCCGTGCAGGCACTGGTAGCAGACGCCGCACTGCGACGTCCCCGCGACAACCACACGGTCGCCCACCTGCACGCGCTTGACGTCAGGCCCGATTTCCTCGACGACGCCGAAGCCGCAATGATTCGGGACGTACGTGCGCCGGGCCGGTGTGGTCTCGAGCGCTCCGCCCCACACGACTGTGTAGCAGGGCGCGACAGCGAGAGTTCGAATCACGACCTGACGCGGCTGGATCGGCAGCAGCCGCAGATCTTCAATGGCGATGCCGGTCCCGTGTCGGACCAGCGCGCGAAACGGTCTGCCGCTGTTGGTGGAACGCTGCACGGCCGGCGCGCCGGGCTGCTGACCCGACACCTGCCGGCCCGTCAGCAGGCCGACTCCACCGACTGCGACAGCGGTGCTGTTTTTGAGAAGCGTGCGACGCGAGACTCGCCGGGTGGGCATGGGGCCTTCCTCCGCCACAGTGTAGCGGGGGAAGGCTCCCTTCTGTTCAGAAATTGAACGTCACGTTGAACCACTAAAGCCGAAGGGCGGAAGCGTCGTCATCGTGCAGAACACGGCGTCGGATTCCAGCCGCGGGCGTCGGGCTGGCGCCTGAACTGCGACGTTCGGACCCACGGCTGCAACAGGTATTGGGCGTCTTCCAGCATGCTGGTGATAGCCAGATAGCGAGTGCCGTCCTCGTCGGTCAAGTGGACCACGTACTCAGTGAGCACGGCGCCGGCTCCGTACGGCACGCCGTTCTTGCGCAAGTAGCCTGGCTTCATCCGAGTCGTCACGATCTTGAGCTGTCCGGCACGGGGGCGATCTGATGGTGGTGGCGCGCCGAACGCGAAGCCAGCGAGTGCAAATTCCCACTGCGCCACCGAATAGCCTTGCAAGGCCGGCGCAGCCGTCGTGGACGACGCTTCGCCAAAATGCAGCACCCGGGTCTGTGTCCCTGTGTCGATGTCGATGCTCAGGGTATTCGCGTCCTGCCAGGTGATGTGCAGCCGCGACGGCAGGCGCATGATGCCTCCTGCTCCGTAGCCTCTGCACTGCTCGCCGTTCGTCTCATCCTGTGCAGGATCCCAGCTCTGCGCGACACGCCTGCCCTCGGCGTTCACCGGTACGTAATCCACGTTCCCCTTCGGTGGCGTCAGCATGCGATATCGCCACTCGTCGCTGACGACTGACACCCAATAGCCCGTCGGATTGAATGGCGCATCGGGCGGCGCAGGCGGGGTCGACTGTTGCCTGGTGCTTGGTGCCTGGTGCCCAACGAGAGCCGCGAACAGGGCGAGTATCGACAACGCGACTCTCATTTACGACCTGCGGCGGCGTTGGTCAGGCTCCTATAAACCGACTCGATGAACATGTCCTTGGTCCAGGACGCCGTGTCATACCGCGTGTCGTAGTCTTTGGTCGGACGCGCGGCTTTCACCTGTTCCAACGTCATCCCCCGTTTGATCATGTCCGCCACCCGGTCCCGGATGATGCTAACCGCGTCGCGATAGCTCGCAAGATCCGCTGCATCACAGACGCGCCCGTGGCCCGGAACCAGCAGCGTGCCGCCCTCGGTCTGATACTCGGCGATCACGAGATCCAGCAAGTGGTTAAGACCGTCGATATAGCCGTTGATGCTGCCGCCACGTGACAGGTCCACCACGGGATAGCTGACCGTTGACAGGACATCTCCGACGCTGATGACGTCCGATCCGCGGAAATGCACGAGCGCGTCGCCATCGGTGTGGGCGGAAGGCTGATGAATCATCTGAATGCCTTCGCCGTTGAAATACTGCTTGAGATCGAGCGGGAAGGTTTCTGTGGGCAGGCCGGCTGAAGCCGCCTTCGCCGCGCTCAGGCGCGTCAGCACGTTTTCGTGCGCGTAGATCGTCGCACTTTCCTTGACGACCGAACTGAACGCACCGAGGCCCGGGCCTCCGCCAATCGTCGTGCCGGCGGTTGCGATCCTCTCGTTGCCGCCGACGTGGTCTGCATCTCCATTGGTGTTGACGACGAACTGAATCGGGCGGGGAGGTGCCGGTGAGGCAATCGTCGCCAGGTAGGAGGGGTACAAGACGCCCGCACACCCAAAGCCCGGACACGACTTCACGGGTGACGGCGATGCCGTAACCTCCTTCACCAGTCGCTGAACCGTGGCGATGACGTTGTCGGCTGCCGACGCCGTTCCGCTATCCACGAGCAAGACGCCTTCCCTGCCGACCGACAGCGTGATATTCGCCCCGGCCCCTACGAGAACGTAGATATTGCCGCGCACCGGCAGGACTTGAAGCTCGGGGGACGCCGCTTGTTGTGGAGGCCGCTGAGCCGCCCGCGGCGAGCTCACCACGGTCAGGCCGCTCGCAGCCACAAGGGCGGCGACCAGCGGCAGCGTGACGGTCATCACCCTCATGGACGCTTCAGTCTCACCTGAAACTCGGGATAGAGCGCTGCTGCACCTGCGCGCAGGATGTCCTCCGGAACGTTCAACTTGGTGGCTGCCTCTTTCACGTACACGTTCTTGCCGGGGAGATACGACGGCACCACATTCTTCTCGTGGCCTTCGAATGCCGGCGTGCAGGGGTGGGCGGGAAATGGTGCGCCCAGCGTCAGACGATATTCGCCACTCCGGATCATCGGCTCGCTCAGATAGACGGGGTCGTGCACGATATTGATCCAGGTCAAATAGTCACCACGCCGGATCCAGTACGTCGTCACTCTTGCCTTATCACTCGCAAAGATTCCGTTGCGGCGGTAGTAGTCTTCTTTGATATGCGTCGTCGTGATCTTGAGAATGTTGCCTTCCCAAACCGCGGTCGAGAATCCCATCCAGGAGTAGGGCGCAAAATCGGGCGGATGCGGGCGCCCATCCAGATAGATCGGTGTTTCCGATGACTGCTGCCACTGCGCGTGGAACGCCGTCACGTCGCGGGTGATGGGATTCGATGTCCTTCCAGATTCGGAGGGCCGTGGGTCCACGATAGATGTATGCCCAGCCGTGCGGCCGGCACTGCCATTCGGGCAGTGACTGAATCGAGGCGTCCCAGGCTTCTGAGCGCGCAAGGCCGGCTTCGTTCAACGGGATGCCAAGCCAGTCGCCGAGCACCGGATTTTCCGTATTGTCCTGGTTCCGGACCGGCGCCCATTCGCCCGCAAAATCCATCTGCGCGTAAGCCGGTCCGCTCCCCGCGAGAATCACCACCGCCGCGCACGCCTGCAACAGGACGCGAGAGAATTTCATGATGTGTGCTGTGGCCACTCAATCTACAAGTGGGGTTCGCCGAGTGTCAACGTATAGTATCAATGTACGGCGGGATGGCGAGATCTTGAGGTGCTGGGTGCGAGGTGACCCTCACTTCGAGGTCGCTCCCACGTAGTGGCCGGCGTCCTTGTCAATGCAGACAAACTCACTCAGCTGCGCGTCGGGCATGAGCCGGTTGTACACAGTCGCCGTAAACGGTTTCGTGTACGCCGTCGGATCGTCGATGGTCACGACGATCTCGAGCGCACCATAATTCGGCCGACGAAACCGTTCGATCAGTTTTCCGGCACTCGTGAACGGGCTTCCACGGACATCGAGCCATCCGCCGTCCACGAACCCGCTGGTTTCCACCACGAGCGTGTCGCCTTCCCATCGGCCAATCGAGTAGCCGTTCCACCACGGCTCGGCATCCTTGCCGGGCAACGCCCTGCCGTCCAGATACACTTCGCGGACGGTCGTACCGGAGCCCTCGTAAATGAGGATGACTTCCGCAGGCGTCTGGATGATCTTTTTTGGGTACGGATGTGAATCGAGCTGCATGACGCCCATCGGCAGGCAGTGGGCATCGGGATTGTCCTTGCTGTTGTCAGCCATCCGTTTCTTGACGAGCTCAGCCGCCCACGGCTGGTAGGGCGCCCCGCCCTGCGTTTGCGAGCCGATATCGCCGAACACGAAGGCGCCCGGCGGTGGTGGCGGCGGCGCAGCAGAATTCCCGCGTCCCTGGCCAGGCGACGGCGGACCGCCCAGCCCGTCAATCACCGGCGGCGCACAGCCGGAGCAGGGCGCCGTCTCCCAGACGCCGGAGAGATCGGGCTTGCCGTCCGCAGTCCGAGGCGCAGGAGCGGCGAGATCGATCTTGCCGTCAGCTGTTCGCACAGCGCCGGACGGCGGATATCGTGGCCACTGCGCGAGAACGCCTGGCGCAGCGCCAACGACAAAGAAAACCAGCGCGCCGGCTGACATGAGGGGCTTCACAAACTTGATAGCCTTCACAGACTTCACAGGGAGTCCTCGGGCGATGAATGGAAGCAGCCTGACAAAAGAAGGGGCCGCAGCCCGAGATGGGACGGGGAGAGAACCGTCTGCCAGCGTCTCAGGCGCGACCCCGATCCGGCCGTGCGTGGGCAGCCGGATCTGGACCATACATCCGTTACATGTGCAGTGTCAATGCACAACGGGGTGAACACGGGGGGGAGGTTCCAAAGTTCCAGGTTCCAAAGTTCCAAGGTTCCGCGTTCCAAGGTTCTATGGTTCCGTCCATGCAGGATCTTCGCGCCACGGAGTGCGGCATGGTTGACGACGAGTGTATAGCGTGAGGTTGTCGGCCATCGTCCGAGCCGCGTCGTGGTGTCCGGCACGATCGGCGGCAGCGATCGCGTCACGCTGCCATTTCGCCGCTTCGTCGTACTGACCGGTTTCGGCCAGCGCCATCGCCACGACTTCATGCGAATCGACCGTATCGCGGCGCGCGACGACCGCCTGTGCCAGCGTGAGCGCCCTGCCCCCGTCGCGCACGCGATCATCCGGCGCAGCTGCCAGAAGGCGGGCGAGGGCGAGGCCGAACTCGTCGCGTTCGGGATGCAGGCGTACCGATGCGTCAAGGCGATCGCGGGCCTCGCCGTAACGCTTCAAGTGCACGAGTGTGACGGCTTCACCAAACCGGGCTTCGGCCAAGCGTGGATCGGCCTCAATCGCTTGCGTGTACTCGCGAAGCGCCTGTGCAAATTGTGCGCGGCGCCGAAGGGCATGAGCGAGTTGTAATCGTGCCTGCACGTAGGTGGGATCGCCGTGAACGGCCGCGGAAAACTGCTCGATGGCGAGATCGTCGCGGCCACTCGACAGAAGCAGCACGCCGAGGCTGTAGTGCGCGCTCGGGAATGTCGGGGATCGCCGGAGAATCTCCTGCAACTGCTGCACGGCGCCCGGAACGTCCCCGGTCAGCGACAGCGTGGTCGCCAGTTTCTGGCGCAGCGGCAGGCTGTCGGGAGCCAGCTCGAGCCCCTTTCGAAACTGTGTGACCGCCGACCCGAAATCGCCTGCGGCCACTGCCCGATCGCCCCGACGCTCGTACGCGATCGAGCTGCGCAGCACATCGGCCAGCTCCTGCATCACCGGATCTGGAGGGGCGACCTCGACGGCTCCTCTCTGGCGCAGGTGGACCTCGGCTTTGTCCGGTTGCCCCGCCGATCGATAGGCCGCTGCCAGCGCATAGTGAATGCTCGAGGCCCGCGGATCGAGAGCAAGAGCTGCCTCGAAGTGCTCGATCGCCTGCTTGTACTCGCGCTTCGCCGCCGCCGTGCGACCGAGCCCGTACTGTGCCGCGGCCAGACGTGGCTGCAGTGTCAGCGCCCTTGCAAAGAGCGGCTCGGCCTCGCTGCTTCGCCCTTGATCCAAATACGAGTTCCCAAGCCACACGAGCGCAGGCACATCGTCAGGGCGAATCTGCAGCGTACGCTCGAAGGACGAGGCGGCTTCCTGCGAATCGCCTTCCAGCCGGTACACGTGCGCAAGGTAATACGGCCAGCGCGCCTCGTTCGGCGCGAGTTCGTGCGCATTGAAAAAGCAGGGCTCAGCGGCGGCGAAGGATTCGGCGGCGAGCAGGAGCCTGCCCAGTTCGCCGTACGCCGCCGCGCGATCTGCCGGCGATGACGCCAGATCATCCTTGACGCGCGTCACAGCCGCGTATTGGTCGCGCAGCTGCGCCTGCACGGGCGCGGCCATTGTCGACAGATCGGGGAGCGACACCGGCCGCAATACGGGTGGTGTGGATGATTCTGGTTGCGAGGATCCGAGCGGCGGTTTCTGTGGAGCCGAACAGCTCACCATTAGCGCAGTGATGAATAGGACAAGCGCTTTTCCCACCTGCCCTACCTGCCTCACCCGTCCTACCTGCCCATCATTCCCTACTGCTCGCGGGGCGTCATTCCTACTACTGGCAACCCTGAGCTTCGTCGAAGGGTCGCTCGGGCCGCAGGCGCTCCCCACCTGCCCTTCCCGCCCTTCCTGCCCTTCCGGCCCTGACCTCACTTCGCCGACCCCTCGACCAGCGTGGTGTATCGATCGATTGGCAGGTCCGGCCACTCCTCTTTGCGCCCGTCCGGCCATATGACCTGCACACGTGGATGCAGGGCTGAAGAGCCCAGTCCGACGAGCACACGTGGATCGTTGGCAGACGCGTAGCTGCCGTCGCTGCGCGCTCGCCGCCAGCGAGTCGGCTCGCCTGGGCGGATCACGGCGACGCGTGCCCCGAGCATGTCTCTTACCTGACCCACCTGCCTTACCTGCCCTACCTGCCCTACCTGCCCTACCTGCCCTACCTGCCCTACCTGCCCTACCTGCCCTACCCGCCCCACCAGCCTCAGTCCGATCCAATGATTACGTGTGCCGTTGACGTTGATCAGCACCTGCGCCGCTCCGCCGTTGTTACCAACGACCACATCGGTACGGCCGTCGTTGTCGAGATCGCCGAACGCGGCGCCGCGACCCACGTCCAGGTGCTCGAAAACTGGGCCGGCGCGCGCGGTCAAATCTTCGAAGTGGCGATTCCCGAGATTGTGGAAGAGCTGCTTCCGTTGCCGAAGCGGAAGCGCATCATTCGCGCGCTCGAGGGCATCGATCCGCTGCACGGTTCCGTTGACCGTGAGCAGATCAAGCCAGCCGTCGTTATCGAGATCGAGCCATGCGGTGCCAAAGCCGGTAAAAGGGAGCGTCGGAAATTTGAGTCCGGCAACGGCGTTCTGGCTTTCGAAACCGCCCGTGCCGTCGTTGACGTAGAGGTCGTGTCCCTCACCGGAGAGGTTGGTCACAAAGATATCTTCGTCACCGTCATTGTCGAAATCGCCTGCATCGACGCCCATGCCGGCCTTGGCCTTGCCCGGCTCTCCCAAGGCCGCTCCCCACAGCAGCCCCATGTCCCTGAAGCTGCCATCGCGCTGATTGATCCAGAGCTGGTTTTCATCGCCGTCGTTCGCGACATACAGATCGATCCACCCGTCCCCGTTGAAGTCTGCAGTCGTAATACCCAGCGCAGGCCCGAACCGAGCGGCCATTCCCGCCTTGATCGTGACGTCCGTGAATGTTCCGTCGCCATTGTTGTGGTACAGGCGACTTGGCTCCGCAGGATAAGCGCTCGGGGCGCAGTACACGCGTTTGCCAGAGGATCCGTAGCACGGCTTGTTCGCCTGTCGATCCCATTTCAGATAATGGCCGACGAACAGGTCGAGCCAGCCGTCGCGATCCACATCGACAAACGCAGCCGACACGCTCCAGCCGGCATCGTTGACCCCGGCTCGCGCCGCGACCTCCTCGAACGTGCCGTCGCACTTGTTGCGAAAGAGCTGATTCCGTCCGAGAGCCGTGACATACAAATCGATGCAGCCGTCGTTGTCGTAGTCGCCCGTCGCGACACCCATCCCGTACCCGGTCGCCCGGATGCCGCTCGCTTCGGTCACGTCAGTGAATCGGACACTCCGCCCTCGGCGGGCTCGGGGCGCCCTGAGCCTGTCGTCGAAGGGCGCGTACCGTCGGAGTGCACGTCGAGATCATTTCTATAAAGGCGGCCCTTGAGCGGGCTGCCCGTCTTGTTGACAGCGGCTCCTGGGACCCTCCGTCTGACCCTGCACCAGGAAGACGTCGAGATCGCCGTCGTTGTCGTAATCGAACAGCGCGACGCCCGGACCGATGATCTCCGGGTAGTAGAACTGGCCGGTCAATCCGTTGACGTGCACGAAGTCCAGGCCGACCTGCTGCGTCTCGTCCTCGAACCAGCCACCGGGTGAGGTTGCCACCTGCTCGTTTTTCGAGGAACTCTGCGGGGTAAAGCCACTATCGCGGCAGGCCGTCAACCCCAGGCTGGCCAGCGCCAAGGTGAGGGCTACCGAGATATACAGTTTCGGTATGACAACATTACAACGCCATTGCAACACCCTCACACTTGTGATACTTTCCGCCCCCGAGTCGCGACAAGTTTGTTCACACTTAACACACTTGAACGTCCGTTTATCTAGTGCGTTCGTACTAGCAGTCTCAGGTTCGGAAGCAACTCGTCAGGGCCCAAGGAGGGTGCATGCGGGGAATCCAGCGGTTGGCATTTGCAGTGATCGCGTGTCTTGTACTACTACCGGCAGCGGCCTACGCACAGGCCTCCATCGGGGGTACCGTTAAGGATACATCGGGTGCCGTTCTGCCCGGTGTGACCGTCGAAGCCTCCAGCCCAGTCTTGATCGAGAAGGTTCGGTCGGTCGTCACCGACGGGACCGGTCGAGTACCAAGATCATCGACCTGCGTCCCGGAACATACACCGTGACCTTTGCGCTGACCGGGTTCAGCACCGTCAAGCGCGAGGGCGTCGAGCTGACCGGCTCGAACGCGGTCACGGTCAACGGCGACCTCACCGTCGGGTCTGTCGCTGAAACGTTGACGGTCACCGGCGAAGCGCCGACCGTGGACATTCAGAACACCGCAGAAGAACGTCGTCATCACCGACGAAGTCCAGGCAGCGCTCCCGTCAGGTCGCAGCCAATATGCGTATGCCGTGCTCGTCCCCGGCGTCACGCTGACGAGTTTCAGCGGCGGCAACCTGCAGGATGTGGGCGGCACCGGCAACATGGACATCACCATTTTCACGGTCCACGGCAGCCGTCCCTTCGACCAGCGCCTCATGATCAATGGGATGACGGCGCGGAACCTCCTGTCATCAGGCTGGGCGAGCAACTTCGTCCCGGACATGGGGACGGCCGCTGAAGTGGCCATGGACTACTCGTCAGGGACCGCCGACTCCTATGGGTCCGGGTTCTCGATGAACCTCATTCCGAAAGAAGGCGGCAACTCGTTCAGAGGCACCGTGTTCGGGTTCGGGGTCACCGGCGGATGGCAGAGCGACAACTACACGGACGAATTGAAGGCCCAGGGTCTGAGCTCGCCGAACAAGCTCAAGACGCTCTACGACATCAACCCGGCGGTGGGTGGTCCCCTCTGGAAGAACCACGCGTGGTTCTTCGCCTCGGTCCGCTTTCAGGAGAGCACGAAGTACTTTGCCGGCGCCAATCACAACCTCAACTTCGGCGACCCGACGAAGTGGGAATATCTGCCCGATCCCAACCCGGACAACTTCGGCGTGGATTCGAAGAAGATGAGCCCGACCGGTGGCGTCCGCATCACGTGGCAGGCGACACCGCGCAACAAGATCGGCTTCTCCACCGATCCGCAATCGCGGTACTGGCAGTCAGCCTCCGCGAATCAGGCGCCCGAGGTCTTCTCCAGCTGGAGCTTCCAGCACGAGACCTTTACGACGGTCACGTATTCGTCGCCGATCACCAACAAGCTCTTGCTCGACGCGCGCTGGGGCCATCACGCCGAAGGGTTCGTTGATGATTGCGCAGCGACCGTCAACTCAAACTGTGCGACGGGCTCTGTGAAAGAGGTGGCCGATCAGATCGAGCTGTGATCCAGCAGCCCAGCGGGTTCAGATACCACGGGAATGGATATTGTTGTTATCCGTTTGCCATCTACGGGACGCAAGACGCGCCGCACATCATGCAGGCGCAGGCGTCGCTGTCGTACGTGACCGGCGCGCACGCCATGAAGTTCGGCTGGCAGAACGACTTCGGCACCTCGACCAGCTGCAACTACGACAACACGGGTGCGGCCAACTACGTGTTCGGTAACGATCTCGCCGATGGGACAGCGTCGCACGTCGATAGCTTCGGACGGTCGCTCGTTCCGGTCAGTTTGGAACAACACGCGATGCCGTTCTGCGCCACGGTGCATCTCTCCGCAGAAATGGGCATCTACGCCCAGGACAAGTGGACGCTCGGGCGCGCCACGATCAATGGCGGCCTCCGGTTCGACTACTTGAAGAACGGCTTCCCCGATCAGCATCTCGGGCCGACCATCTGGACGCCGACCCGGGACTTCACCATCCCCGCGTCGACCTACGCCAGCATGAAGGACCTCACGCCGCGCGTTGGATTCGTGTACGACGTGTTCGGGAACGGCAAGACCGCATTCAAGGCGGCGTGGGGCAAGTACGTGGCCGGCGGAAACGCCGCGGACGGCAACCCCATCACCAATTTGTCGTATCGCACGACGCGGTCCTGGACGCCCAGCCTCGCCTACGGAGACCCGAACTACTACACGCCGCAGTGCGATCTGTCCGTCCTGACAGCAAACGGCGATTGCGGTCAGGTGGACAACCTGAACTTCGGCAGCCTTGCCGCACCGGCCCAGACGGTCGACCCGGCCGTCCACACGGGATGGGGCAACCGGCCCTGGAGCCAGGAGTTCTCGGTCAGCGTCCAGCAGGAGCTGATGCCACGCGTCTCGCTCGACGTCGGCTACTACAGCCGCTGGTATGGCAATTTCCAGGTGATCGACAACCGGGCCGTGACTCCGGCCGACTTCCTCCCCTACAGCGTCACGATGCCGGTTGATTCTCGACTGGCGCAGAGTGGGCAGACCATCGGCGGGTTCTACGATGTCACCCCGGCCAAGGCTGGTCTCGTGGACAACTACCTGACCCTGGCGGACAACTACGGCAAAGAGACAGAGCACTGGAAGGGCTTTGATATCTCGATCAACGCACGTCCCCGCAACGGCTTTACCATTCAGGGCGGGCTCAGCACGGGGCGCCGGTCGACCGACACGTGCGAGATCTGGGACAAGCTGCCGGAAATGCAGCTGGCCTTCGGGGTCATCGCGGCCCCCCACTCGTACTGCAGCGTGACCGAGGCCTTCCAGACGCAGTTCAAACTGCTCTCGACCTACCTGGTCCCCAAAATCGACGTCCAGTTCGGCGTGACATTCCAGAGCGCGCCTGGACCGCCGAAATTCGCAAACGTCTTCTACGGCGCCGCCCAAGGGCTGCCCGCCGGGTTCCAAGGGGCGAATTTCCGGATTATCGGTGCGATCCCACAGGAGCAACCGATTGGCTTCGCCACGCCCACGGCGCCCACGATCGCGGGCGGCACGGAGTATTGGGACCGGGCGAACCAGCTCGACCTGCGCTTCAGCAAGATCTTCCGCATGGGCTCGGGCGGGCGGTATCGCACGTCGGTCAATTTCGACCTCGCAAACGCGTTGAACGCGAACTACGGGCTCGCGTTCCAGAACGGGTACGGCAGCAGCTGGACGAATCCGCTGAACATCATGGACGGTCGACTCATGAAGCTCAGCTTCCAGTTCGACTTCTAGAAAGCGCGGGTAAGACAGAAGGGGCGGGAAGGGCTGGAAGGCCCCTCCCGCCCCTTTCTGCGTACAGCTGCCCTACCTGCCCGGGCTTCTGCTCTTGCGAACCCATACGAATTCAGTACGACAACCTCACAACACTGTTGCAACGCGATGTTCAGTTGTGATACTAGTTGCGCCGCTAAGCTGAACTAATGCTTTCCTACTAACCCGTCTCGCAGACACGTCGCGTCGTACCCAGGTTCGCGGCCACTCATCAAGAATGAAGGAGGGTGCATGCGGATAATCGGGCGGCTCGCGCTTGCAATCACGTGTTTGGTGCTCCTACCGGCAGCGGCCTACGCACAGGCCTCCATCGGGGGTACCGTTAAGGATACATCGGGTGCCGTTCTGCCCGGTGTGACCGTCGAAGCCTCCAGCCCAGTCTTGATCGAAAAGGTTCGGTCGGTCGTCACCGACGGAACGGGTCAGTACAAGATCATCGACTTGCGCCCCGGAACATACACCGTCACCTTTGCGCTGACGGGATTCAACACCGTCAAGCGCGAAGGAATCGAGCTGGTCGGTGCTGCCACGGCGACGGTTAATGGCGATCTCACGGTTGGCTCGGTCAGCGAAACGCTGACGGTCACCGGTGAGACGCCGACTGTCGACATCCAGAGCACGGCCAGGAGCGCTGTGATCACGTCAGAAGTCCAGGAAGCGCTGCCGTCGGGACGCAGCCAGTTCGCGTACGCCGTCCTCGTCCCAGGTGTGACGTTGTCGGGTTTCAACGGCGGCAACACGCAGGATGTGGGCGGCACCGGCAACATGGACATCACGGTCTTCACCGTCCACGGCAGCCGTCCCTTCGACAACCGCCTCATGATCAACGGCCTGACGGCCCGGAACCTGCTCTCCTCGGGCTGGGCGAGCAACTGGGTACCCGACATGGGGACGGCGGCAGAAGTCGCGTACGACTACTCGTCGGGGACCTCTGAGTACTTTGGTGCCGGTTTCGCCATGAACCTCATCCCCAAAGAAGGCGGCAACACCTTCCACGGCGGCATGTTTGCGACCAAGGTGAACGGCTCCTGGCAAAGCGATAACTACTCAGCCGATCTGAAGGCAGCGGGCCTGAGCTCGCCGAGCACGCTCCAGAATCTCTACGACTTCAATCCCTCGATCGGCGGTCCGATTATCAAGAATCGCGCCTGGTTCTTCTACTCGATGCGTTGGCAGGAGAGCAGCAAGGCCGTTGCCGGTGGCTTTTTGAACGCGAACCTCGGTGACCTGAACAGGTGGGATTATGTCGCGTCGAACGAGCCAGGTCTGGACTACAAGAAGATGACACCGACGTACAGTATCCGGGCGACCTGGCAGATCACGCCCCGGAACAAGGTTGGGTTCTCCGCTGACCCGCAACAGCGGTACTGGCAATCGGGTTCGACGAATGCACCTGAAGTGTACTCCAGCTGGAGCTTCCAGCACGTGTCGTTTTGGACGGGCACCTATTCGTCGCCGATCACGAACAAGCTGCTGCTCGACGTGCGCTATGCTGATAAAGCCGAAGGGTTCGTCGATGATTGCGCTTCGAGCGTGAACGCGGGCTGCGCGGGGAACGGCCCGAACCGACAACTGGTGGATGCGATCACCGTCTATGATGCCACTACGGGTTTCAGGTGGCATGGGAACGGCTACTGCTGTTACACCCCAGGGGGGAGCGGAGGCTTGGGAGTACCCACGATTTATGGGACCCAACACGCGCCGTTCATCCAGCAAATGCAGGTCTCGCTGTCGTACGTGACGGGCGCGCACGCCATGAAGTTCGGCTTTCAGCGGGACTCTGGGACCTCGACCGCCTGTAACTACGACAACAGCGCTGGAGTCAACTACGCAGGCCGTCCGCTCGGCAACCTCTACGCTTTTGGCAATGATCTGGGCGCGGGGGGAGCATCACACTACGACCAGTATGGGAATTCGCTGGTCCCCGTCAGCCTCGAGGAACACGCGCTGCCGATCTGCAGCACGACCCATCTGAGCATGGAGGGGGGCCTCTTCGCACAGGACAAGTGGACCGTCAAGCGCGCGACCATCAACGCCGGCGTCCGGTTCGATATGTTCAAAAATTACTTCCCCGAACAGACCCTCGGGCCCTCGATATGGGTGCCAGACCGGAACGTCGCGCTTCCGAAGACCGATTACAACAACCTGAAGGACCTTACGCCTCGGGTCGGCATCGTGTACGACCTGACGGGCGACGGCAAGACCGCGCTCAAGGCCGCGTGGGGCAAGTACATGGCGGGTGGAAACCCCCTCCCCGGCAACCCCGTCTTCAATTACTCGAATGTCGCGGCCCGAAGCTGGACCCCGAGCCTCCCGTTCGGTGATCCCAACTATTACATTCCGCAGTGCGACTTGCTCAACCCGAGCGCCAATGGCGACTGCGGGGCGATCGACAACCCGAACTTCGGGAAGCCGCTGCCCGGGGCGGCAGTCGACCCGAACAGCTACACCGGGTGGGGCCATCGCAACTGGAGCCAGGAGTTCTCGGCGAGCATCCAGCGAGAAGTTGCTCCCCGCGTGTCCGTGGACTTCGGCTACTTCCGGCGCTGGTACGGGAACTTCCTGGTCGTGGACAACCTGGCCACAAAGGCGACCGATTACCACGAGTACAGCATCACGGTCCCGACCGATTCCCGATTGCCAAGGTCCGGGCAGGTCCTCGGCGGGCTCTACGAGGTCGACCCGGCGCTGGCGCATAGCTTCGACAACTACACGACCTTCGCGGACAACTACGCGTCCTCGACGGAGCATTGGGACGGCTTCGACCTCACCGTCAACGCGCGGCCCCGCAACGGCGTGACGATTCAGGGCGGGCTCAGCACAGGCCGGACGTCGACCGACGTGTGTGCGCTTCAGGCGGCCCTGCCGGAAACGCAGGCGGGGTTCGGGATTTTTGCCGTGTCGCGGGCCGACTGTAACACGGCAGAACCCTTCCAGACGCAGTTCAAGATGCTCGGCACGTATCTGGTACCGAAGGTTGATGTCCAGATCGGTGTGACGTTCCAGAGCGCGCCAGGACCGCCGGTGTTCTCCAACCTGTTCGTGTCGGGGGGGCAGGGGGGGGTGCCCACGTTCTCGGGCGCGCCTTTCCGGTTGGTGGGCATGATCCCCACCGTGCAGCCCTATGGATTCACATCGAGCACGGCTGCCACGATCAACGGGTCCACACAGTACTTTGACCGCAATAACCAGCTCGACCTGCGGTTCTCGAAGATCTTCCGCATGGGCGCGGGCAAGCGATACCGCGCGACGATCAATTTCGACATGGCCAACGCGTTGAACTCGAACGATATCCTCGCCGCCGTCGGCGCCGGGGCCCTTGGTAACAGTGGTTATGGTCCGACCTGGCTCGTCAAGCCGCTGAACATCATGGATGGCCGGCTGTTCAAGCTCAGCGGTGCGTTCGACTTCTAGAAAGGGCGGGTAAGGCAGGTGGGGCGGGTAGGGCTGGTGTGAACCAGCCTTTCCCGCCCTTCCTCTGTACACCCACCCGACGGTACACCCACCCGACCTACCTGCCCCAATAGAGTGCGGGCGCGAACGTGGGCGAATCACGTGGCCATCGAAGATCGCCCGTGTGCACGACCCGGAGGTCAGGGAAGTGATCTGCGAGATAGATCGAACCGATCCACCGCACATGCCCGGGGTGGTGACCTCTTGGGCGATTGAATTGTTCTTGTCACCGAACACCCACTCCTATACGAGGTTGCCACCCGTATTTCAACTAACCGTAGCACTCACTCTGCTACCATTTTGAACCGTGCTTCCGACGCAGAATCCGTCATCGTTCAGGCTCGTCATATGGGTGATCGCTTTGGTTTCAGTGACTCCTGTTGCAGGCGCCCTGGGGTTGCTTCAAGAACAGTCGTCCACGCCATCCACCTCCGGCGATACCGTCACGCTTCGGATCATCGTCGTGAATTCCGACGACGAAGCGCGGCATGTGGCCGACCAGCTCAGGACCGGTGCGAGCTTCGCCGACCTCGCCTCGACGATGTCCATCGACGCCACAGCTGACAACGGGGGACTGGTTGGAAGAGTGAGCCTCGCGGGTCTTCGCCCCGAACTTCAGCGCACCCTGCGGGGTGTGAAGGTGGGACAAATCACCCGCGCTATCCGTGTTCCGACGGGCTACGCGATCCTGAAAGTCGTGCCCGACTCTGAAGCGGGTCAGACCGGTGGTGATCTTTCCCCGATACCGCCAGCGCTCGCCGCGCGTGGAAGCATCAAGTACGTTGTCCCCGTTGGCGGATCGCCTGAAGCGTTCGTGAGTTTGACGCAGCTGGAAAAGCCTGCCGATTGGAACAAAGATCCGCGGACCATCTGCCAGGCCCGCCGGCAGTCCCTCGCCGAAGGGCAGGCCTTCCTTGAAGAAAATCTGTCGCCGCGCCATGCGGCACGAAGATTCACGCAGCCGCTCGACGTCATGCAGCTCCACGTTTCGCTCGGTAACTTGTATGCGTACCACGGTGTGATGGCCCGGGCAATCGAGGAATTCGAACAAGCCCGCCAGATCGCACTTGCAACTGTCCCCGCGGCCGTACTCCAGCTCGAGGAAACGCTCGGTGTTGCGTACCTCCACAAGGCCGAGATGGCGAGCCACCTGTATGACCGTCCCGGCGACCGTGACCTGGTATCGGCGAGCGGCTATGCAAGCCTCGGGTCCAACAGCGATTCCGAGCAAGCGGTCCGGCACTTCTCCACGTACCTGGCCGCGAAACCGGATGAGCTCGAGGTCAGATGGCTCCTCAATCTCGCGTACATGAGGCTCGGCAGATACCCCGACGCGGTTCCCAAGGCCCAGCTGGTCCCGCCCTCCGTATTCGCTTCAGCCGATGATGTCGGGCGCTTTGTAGATGTGGCGACACAGGTTGGTTTGAACTCGTTCGCGATGGCAGGGGGGGTGATTGTCGATGACTTCGACAACGACGGACGTTTCGATGTCGTGACGTCCAGCTTCAATAGCTGCGAGCCCCTGCACTACTTCCGTCGGAGCGTGGATGGCCGTTTCGAGGAACGCGCGTTGAAAGCTGGCCTCGGCGACCAGCTCGGCGGACTGAACATCACGCAAGCCGATTACAACAACGACGGGTGTCTGGACATTCTGGTGCTGCGGGGGGGGTGGGATCTGCCCCAGCGCAAATCGTTATTACGAAACAACTGTGACGGCACGTTTACGGACGTCACGGTCGCCAGCGGGCTGGCGTGGCCGGTCACGAGTACGCAGACCGCTGTCTGGGTCGACGTCGATAACGATGGATGGCTCGATCTGTTCGTGGGCAACGAGAACGGCCCCGCCCAGCTCTTTCTCAACAAGCGGGACGGCAGGTTCGAGGACGTCGCCCGGCGCGCCGCCGTCGACCGGAAGGCGCTCACCAAAGGCGTGGCCGCAGGCGACTACGACAATGACGGCTGGCCCGACTTATACGTGTCCAACCTCGGAGGCGACAATTCCCTCTACCACAACAACCACGACGGCACGTTTACCGAAGTGGGACGGTCAGCCAAGGTGCCGGGCTCCGGTCAGGGCTTTGCGACCTGGTTCTTTGATTACGATAATGACGGCTGGCCCGACTTGTTCGCCACCAGCTACTTTACGTCCGTGGATGAGACGCTGCGGACCTATCTGGGGCTGCCCAATAACGCCAGTACGCTCAAGCTGTACCAGAATCGGGGAGACGGCAGCTTTCGGGACGTCACACAGCAAGCCGGCTTGGACAAGGTCTTCATGCCGATGGGGGCGAACTTTGGTGACATCGACAACGACGGCCTCCTGGACATCTTTCTGGGCATGGGCAATCCGTCGTACGTATCGACCGTTCCGAGCGTGTTGCTCCGGAATCGTGAAGGTAAGTCGTTCGTGAACGTCACGACGTCGTCAGGAACCGGCGAACTCCACAAGGGCCATGGCGTGGCGTTTGCCGACCTGGACAACGATGGCAATGAGGACATCGTGTTCGAAGTGGGCGGCGTCACGCCGGCAGACGCGCATGCGCTCCGCCTCTTCAAAAATCCCGGACACGACAACGCCTGGATCAACCTGAAGCTCGTAGGCGTCAAGAGCAATCGCGGGGCCGTGGGGGCGCGCATCAAGGTCACGGTCGAAGATGCGGATCATGGGATGCACGCGTTCTATCGGACGGTTGGCAGCGGCGGATCGTTCGGCGCCTCCCCTTTGCAGCAGCATGTCGGCCTCGGTCGGGCCGCGAGAATCGTGGACCTGGAGGTTTGGTGGCCCACGAGCGACACCCGGCAGCACTTCACGAACGTCGGTACCAATCAGACGCTCGAGATCCACGAATTCGCACAGACTCTAATCCAGTTGGACCGACCACGCTTGCCTCTCGGCCGCAGCTCTGAATAAAAGACCTCCCTGCGTGGGATCCGCTGGGCCTCGATTGCGACTTTGGTGGTTTTCTTACACCCATCCAATTTTTCGTAACCGGCCGCGCCCGAAACCCTCCGAACCTTCGAACTGACCCATTCCTTACGCGCCGGCACATGGAATCGCAATGTTGCCTGGTGCGATAGTGTGCGCCGCCATTCTTCAGGACCCAAGGAGGGTGCATGCGGGGAATTGAGCGGCTTGCAGTGATCGCGTGTCTTGTACTCCTACCGGCAGCGGCCTACGCACAGGCCTCCATCGGAGGTACCGTCAAAGATGCATCGGGCGCCGTCCTGCCCGGTGTGACCGTCGAGGCGTCCAGCCCCGTGCTGATCGAAAAGGTTCGGTCCGTGGTCACCGACGGCACGGGTCAATACAAGATCATCGACCTGCGGCCCGGGTCATACACAGTCACCTTCACCTTGACCGGGTTCAGCGTCGTCAAGCGGGACAACATCGAAGTGGTTGGCACGGGCACCTCCACAGTCAATGCCGACCTGACTGTCGGGAACGTCTCGGAAACGCTGACGGTCACCGGTGAGGCGCCAACCGTCGACATTCAGAACACGCAGAAGAGCACCATCATCACCGACGAAGTTCAGGCGGCGCTCCCCTCGGGCCGCAGTCAGTACCTGGTACGCCGTGCTCGTGCCCGGCGTCACGCTGACGAGCTTCAACGGCGGCAACCTGCAGGACGTGGGTGGCACCGGCAATATGAACATCACCATCTTCACCGTGCATGGCAGCCGCCCGTTCGACCAGCGCCTCCTGATCAACGGAATGCAGGCCCGCAACCTGCTTTCGTCCGGGTGGGCGAGCAACTTCGTGCCCGACATGGGGACCGCGGCGGAAGTCACGATGGATTACTCGTCGGGGACGGCAGACCAGCACGGCTCCGGTTTCGCCATGAACATCATCCCCAAGGAAGGCGGCAACCAGTTCAGGGGAACCGTGTTTGCGACCGGCGTCGGCAACAGCTTCCAAGGTAACAACTACACGGATGAACTCAAGGCACAGGGTCTTGGCTCCCCGAACTCGCTCCAGAAGCTCTACGACATCAACCCCGCAGTAGGCGGCCCCCTGTGGAAGAACCATGCGTGGTTCTTTGCAACCATGCGCTGGCAGCAGAGCACCTTCGACTATGCCGGTGCCTATTGGAACGCAAACCTCGGCGACCCGACGAAATTCAACTACGTGCCCGACCTCGGCGACCCCGGCCAGGACAGCAAGAAGATGACCCCGACGGGCGGCGTCCGCATCACGTGGCAGGCGACGCCACGGAACAAGATCGGCTTCTCCACCGACCCGCAATCGCGGTACTGGGCGTCGGCCTCGGCCAATCAGGCGCCCGAAGTTTATTCCAGCTGGAGCTTCCAGCACGAAACGCTGACCACCGTCACCTGGTCGTCGCCCGTCACCAACAAGCTCCTGCTCGACGCGCGCTTCGGCCATCACGCCGAGGGGTTCGTCGATGATTGCGCCGCGTCCGTCAACCCGAACTGCGCGACACCCGGCATCAAGGGTCGCGTCGATGAGATTCCGGTCCAGGACCTGAATACCGGGTTCATCTACCGCGGAAACGGCTATTGCTGCTACCCGTTCGCGATCTACGGGACGCAGGACGCGCCCCACATCATGCAGGCGCAGTTCTCCGCGTCGTATGTGACCGGCGCGCACGCCATGAAGTTCGGCTGGCAGGACGACTTCGGGACCTCGAGCGCGTGCAACTACGACAACTCGCAGGGACTCTTCTATCAGTTCGGCACACCGACAAACGGTTCCGCGCCGCACGTGGACGATGCCGGGCGGTCACTGGTCCCGGTCAGTCTCGAGCAGCATGCCATGCCGTTCTGCGCCACGACCCACTCAAAGCGGAAATGGGCATCTTCGCCCAGGACAAGTGGACATTGGGACGCGCCACGATCAACTGTCGGCCTCCGGTTCGACCTGTTCAAGAACAACTTCCCGGAGCAAGTCGCCGGAGCGGGGGTCTGGACGCCGACGCGGAACCTCGTCATTCCCGCCCAGGACTACGCCGACCTGAAGAACATCACGCCGCGCGTCGGAGTCACCTACGACTTGTTCGGGAACGGCAAGACCGCACTCAAAGGGGCGTGGGGCAAGTACATGAGTGCCGCGGACCCGACGCAAGGCAACCCGATTACAAACCTGTCGTACATCTCTCGAAGGAGCTGGAACCCGAGTCTCCCGTTCGGCGATCCGAACTACTACGTCCCACAGTGCGACCTGAACAACCAGGCCGCCAATGGAGACTGCGGACCTGGCCAAAACGCGCTCTTCGGCCAATTGACGCCCAGTGCCGCGGTCGATCCCAACGTCTACACGGGCTGGGGCAACCGGTTCTGGAGCCAGGAGTTCTCCGTCAGCGTCCAGCACGAACTGTTCCCGCGAGTCGCGATTGACGTCGGCTACTACCGACGCATTTACGGGAACTTCCAGGTCGTGGACAACACGTCCGTGACCGCGGCCGACTTCTCCCAGTACCAAATCACGGTGCCGACCGATTCTCGACTCGCCCAAAGTGGTCAGGTCCTGACTTTGACGGAGGTCAACCCGGCCAAGGCAGGTCTCGTCACCAACTTGACCACGCTTGCCGACAACTACGGGAACGAGACCGAACACTGGAATGGCTACGACATCACCGTCAACGCGCGTCCCCGCAACGGTTTTACCGTACAAGGCGGGCTCAGCACTGGACGACGGTCGATGAACAATTGCGAGATCGTCCAGAAGCTGCCGGAAATGCAGGTCTTGTTCGGGACTTTTGCCATCCCAAACCAATACTGCAACACGGAAGAGGCCTGGCAGACGCAGTTCAAGTTGCTAGGAACGTACCTGGTGCCCAAAGTCGACGTGCAAATCGGGGTAACGTTCCAGAGCGCGCCGGGACCGCCAAAGCAAGCGAACCTCTTCGTGACCGCAGCTCAGGCAGGGTTGCCCTCGTTCTCGGCCGCTGGCTTCCGACTCATCGACTTGATTCCCATCGGGCAGCCGCAGAACGGCGCGGCCGCCACCGCTCCGACGACGGCGGGCGCCACCGAATACTTCGCACGGGCGAACCAGCTCGACTTGCGATTCTCGAAGATCTTCCGCATGGGCCAGGGCGGACGATATCGGACGTCACTCAATTTCGACCTGGCGAACGCGTTGAACTCGAGTGATGTGCTCGCGTTCAACAACACCTACGGACCGAGCTGGACGAACGCCCTGAACATCATGGACGCTCGTCTGTTCAAGATCAGCGCGCAGTTCGACTTCTGAGCAAAGGGCGGGTAAGTCGGGTGGGGCAGGTAGGTCGGGTAAGTCAGGTAGGGATGAATTCCCCGGCCCACCCGACCTACCCGCCCCACCTGCCTACTCGATGCGCCCTCGGCCTTCCACAATTCTGCTGATTCGATCGACTGGTACGTTGATGATCCGCTCGTTTCGACCGCTCGGCCACCGAATCTCCAGCGCCTGAACACGGTCGGCGTCCCCCAGGCCGAAATGCGCGCGCAGATCGTTGTGTGACATGAAGCTGCCGTCACCGCGCACTTCGGCCGTTTGACGACGCCCTCCGGCCTCCAGTCGAATCCTTGCGCCAATTGCATCTCGATTGCTTGCGGTGAGCGACGCCGAACCGCTTGCGGTGAGCGAAGTCGAACCGCTCTTTGAGCTTGTGGTGAGCGGTGTCGAACCACCCGTCAGCCGGAGCGTCACCCAGTGGTTGGTGTGCGGCGTGTCGTTTCGAAGGAGCGTCGGTCGGTCGTCGATGTTCACAACCACGACGTCGATGTCGCCGTCATTGTCGAAATCGCCGAATGCGGCCCCACGGCTCGATTTCTTGAGGAGCAGCCCGCCGCCCACCTCGTCAGTGACATCCCGAAAGCGCTTGTTCCCGAGGTTCCGGAAGAGCTCCTTGCGCTGGAGGTAACTGGTGCCCAGCCGCTGGCCGTCGATGTCCGGATAGATGTGCCCGTTGGCCAAGAAGAGGTCGGGGAAGCCGTCATTATCGAAATCCGCAAAGCCGACGCCCCAGCCCATGTAGGGCGCCCCGCCCTGCGCAATCCCCGCGATGTGACTGACATCGGTGAAAAAACCCATCCCGCTGTTCTCGTACAAGGTGTTGTAGTCGTGAGAGAAGTTGGTGACGATGAGGTCGAGGTGGCCGTCGCCGTTATAGTCAGCGACATCGACGCCCATCCCCGCCTGGGCGCGGCCGTTGCCGCTTAGCGCGATTCCAGCCTTCAGGCCTTCCTCGGTGAACGTCCCATTCCGGTTGTTGTGGAAAAACAGGTGCGGCACAGAGTCGTTCGCGACGTAGATGTCCGGCCAGCCGTCGTCATCCAGGTCGGCGAAGACGACGCCGTATCCGTACAGGTCTGGGTCCACGATGCCGGCGGCTTTCGTCGCGTCTGTGAACGTCCCTTTGCCGGTGTTGTGATAGAGCATGTCCGCCTCGCCCTGAAGACCTCGCGGGCCGCACGGGACCGACAGCGTCATGTACGCGCAGCCTTCGCCTCGTTTCCGAATCTTCTTCTCGTCAAAAGTCACATAGTTGGCGACGTACAGATCCAGGTTCCCATCGCGATCGTAGTCGCCGAATGCGCAGCCTGTGCTCCACCTCGGGTCGCCGACCCCTGCTGCCTGCGTCACGTCCTTGAATGTGCCGTCGCCATTGTTGTGAAAGAGAACGTTCGGGCCCCACGCGGTTACGTAGACGTCCTCGAAGCCGTCATTGTCGTAGTCGCCGACGCAGGTGCCCATGCCCCACCCGCGGTGCGTGAGTCCGCTTCCCGCGGTGACGTCGCGGAAATGGCCGCTTCCGTCGTTCTGGTAGAGAACGAGCATCGGGTCGCCGCCCTGCTTCATGCGATCGCGCGTCGAGCCGTTCACAATCAGCAAGTCGAGGTCGCCATCATTGTCGTAGTCAAGCCAGGCCGCGCCGCTTCCGGTCGCGTCGACGATGTAGTCCTTGGGAGGATCCCCTGAGACGTTGCGCAGCGTGACGCCGGCCTGCTCCGCCACATCGACGAGCTTGATGGCGACGTCAGCCGCGCGTGGAAAATCAATCGTGAAGAGGAAGAGCAGAATGATCGAGCTGGTCACACGTCTCAACAGACCCTCCCGCCCAGCTTCGCTCACTTGCTCGTGGGGCTCCTACCTGCCCTACCCGCCCTCTAGAGACCGCCGTTCATCTTTCGAAGGCGTTCTGTCTTCAGATCCTCCATCGCGTGCCGGTACAGCTCCTGCTCCATACGGCTCTCGTCGAGCCGCCCCAGCGCGCGGTAGGCTTCTGCGAGATATCGATGGGCGTCCGGTCCAGCCTGCAGCTCGGATGCCTTCTTGAGGTTCACGACCGCCTCAGCGTGACGACCGGCCTCCAGGAGCGCGAAGCCAAGAGCGAGATACGTGGGTGCCGCTGATTCGTAGGTGATCGCCTGTTGCAGAAGACCGGCCGCCTTTTCATATTCCGCGTTGCTCAGGCTCGCCACGGCGTCCCGCTCGATGTGCTCGAGCTCGAACTTCCGGCGGTCGCTCGCGGCCGCCTGCTCCTGAAGACGCCGGAACTCGTCGAGCTGCCTGTTGCCCTCCTCGGATCGGCCCAGGCGGATCAGGGCTGTCCCCAGGGCGTAGCGCGCGTTCTTGAGCGCAGGATCGAGCTCTACCGCGCGCCGCGCCATTTCGGCAGCCTCGGCGAAGTGACCCGTCCGCAGATAGACCTGCGCGGCGGCGCCGAGTGCATCCGAACGCTTCGGGTCGATGAGGAGCGTCATCAGAAACTCGGCAAGCGCTTCCTCGTAGCGGTCCTGGCCGACGCGAGCCTCGCCCAGCTTCTGGTGTGCTTCGGCGCTGCGGGGACTCATAGCGATCAGCCTCGTCTGCGCTTCCGCCGCATGCTCGAAGTCCGAGACGCCGGCGTATATGGTGCCGAGCACTTTGAAAAGTGCGTCGCCACCGCCGAGCACACGGAGGCGCGCCGCCTGTTCGAGCTCAAGCGATGCGTCGCTGTACTTCCCCGTCACGTGGTACAGCCGACCGAGGTTGTAGCGCGCGAGCCCGGACTCGGGAAAGATCTTCACTGCTTCTTTCAGCAGCCGCTCTGCATCTGCCAGCCGGCCGCCGCTCACCAACACTTCCGACAGCGTCGCCCACGAGCGCTCGTCGCGCGGATTGGCGAGGATGGCCGCTTTGAGCTCCTCGATGCTCGGATCGAGCTGTCCGTCAATCCAGTACGCGGTCCCCAGGACGCGATGAGCCTCGGCCCGGACCGGTGGCGATTGCACGGCGGCTTGCAGATGGGTCAGCGCGGTCGCAAGAATCGCCTCCTCGAAGCGCCAGCCGTCCCCGTGTCAATGATTCGCTCGAATCAACGACTATCGGATCGAGAGCAGCAGCTCGCTCGAACCGACGGACGGACTCTTGAAACGCTCCCTGTTCCAGAGCCGCAAAGCTCTGGGAATAGATAACCGGCGCGAAAATCGGCGCGTCGCCGGACGGGAGCGGCAGAGCGGGCTTGGGTTCAACCTGCGCCGCAATCGATTCTGTGGAGCGGCCCTCAAGCACTCGCTTCTCTGCGGCTGCCCGAAACCCCGCCAGGTCTTCCGCGGCTTCCTTCTCCTGACCGAGTTTCTTCCGAAGGCGTGCCAGCTCGTACCGCGTCATCAGGTTGTCAGGCTCCGCCGCGGAGGCTTTCACAAGAGCGCCCAGAGCCTCAGACAATCGATTGGCCTCTTCGTAGGCGCGCCCCATCAGCAGGTAGCACGTCGCGCAGAGGCAGTATCCAGGCGAGCGGCCCCGTCGAGTTCCCCCAGTGCGAAATCAAGACGACGTCGATCGAGATACGTAGTCGCCAGCGCAAGCCGGGACTCGATGTTCGGGGGGCGCGGCGGGGACAGCTTGCGCTCGAATGCCTCGATTTCGGCATCCCATCGACCACGAGCCTCGCTCAGGGACTGGATGCTCGATCGGATGGCCGCGCCGTCACTGCCAGGACTCGTCAGCGCGGCCGCCAGACGTCCGACGGCCGTTTCGAATTCCTGTCTGAACTGATCGATGCGGAGCCTGGCGGCGCGGACCTGATCCGAAGGCAGCGGGCAATCGGCTGCGACGCAGCTCGTAGTCGGCTGAGCTGCGACCCGATCCGCAATCAGTAGGACTGCCAGAATCAGAAGCGTTTGCCGGGCCTTTTCCAACGCTCGCGGGGCCCCACCCCCACTCGCTCTCACTCGGCGCGTTCGCGCCTCGCTCGGGCCGCGGGCGCTCCCTACCTGCCTCACCTGCCCTACCAGCCCCACCTGCCCTGCCCTTAGCGTCCCGGACGCGCGTCGATCCGGGAATCGTCGATCGTGACGATGTGCTCTTTCGTCCAGACGGCGAGGGCCTGTCTTGCGGCGGCCGCTTTGATCTTGCCCGGTGCTGCGGTGTCTGCCGCCAGGGTCGCATAGCCCTGCGTCTTCAGCCGCTCGCGCACATCCTGATCGCTCATCGCGCCGACGCCCCAGTCGTTGTATTTCCAGTTCAGGTCCTTCTGAATCCTCTCACGCGCCACACCGATGCCCATTGGCGTCGCGAAAAGCGTCGCACCGTCTTCTCCGAGCGCCTTCCATTCTGGTGTCTTGACTGCGTTGTGCAGCGCCGCAAGGTCGTCGAACCACACCTCGGACCAGCCGTCGTGTGTCTGACCGCCGTCAGTGTACGCTTCGGGCATCGCGTGGTTCTGAACGTAGCGACGCAAACCCGGCACCTTGGCCCCCAGGCGACCGTGGTGGTTCTGCCAGTGATCGAAGAACTCCCCCAGCGTCAGTCCGGGCATCTTCGTCGCGATGAAGATCGCCTTGACCATATCCGGGCGGGTCGGGCCATCGACGATGACATGTTCTCGAGCCCAGACGGATGAACGCTTGTTGTGCATCGGCCATGTCGTCGAACGGTCAAAGAGCTGCGCATCGTCCTTCAGGACGGCCCGCATGAGCGCCGAATCCTGCGGATCAGGTGCAGCGGCAGGTTTAGCGGGAGCGCTGACCTTGGGCTGCTCCTTGAGTGGCACGCCCGCGACGGCATCCATGAGTGCATGCAGTTCGGAATCGCTCGAGGGCGGCACACTGAACGCCTGCCATCCGTCGTACCAGAACATCGACACGCCGTCGAACGTCGGCGCGGGATCAATCCTGTACGCCTCAGTCAACGTGATGTGCTGGACATAGCGACGAAGGTTTTTCGTATTGGAGAACAGGGGCCCGTGGCTTTCACCCCAGTAATTCTGGAACTGCGCGAGCGTGCGGTTTGTGGGGTGATGCTGCGCGGGCGCGACGACCTTGACCATGCCTCCCTCCGCTCTCTTGCGTTGAGTGTCGACAGCCGCTGGCCCTCCCGCGAACACGCGGGACGACCCGCTCACGCGAGTTAGGGCTACGGCGCTCAGGCTGCTTCCGATGAATTTTCTGCGGTTGATCATGAGTGGGTTGAATTCTATCCTTGGTGAAGTTAGTAGTTGTTAGTTTTGAGTTCTGAGCCGAGCCGGCCATGCAGGACTACCATCAGCCGGACATCTGGCAACGTGCGATGGCGTATACGGCCGAGATTTACCGCTTCTCCACCCAACTGCCCGAGACGGAGCGATACAACCTGACGGCGCAAGTACGTAAGGCGGCGACCTCCGTGCCGTTGAACATTGCCGAGGGCTCGGGCTGTGCGACCAACGGAGAGTTCGCCCGGTTCCTCAGTTACGCCTACCGCTCCCTGAAGGAAGTCGTCACCTGCCTGGAATTGTGTCAGCGCCTCTATCCGGCGCTGCCGACCGAGCCCCTCAGCGTCCTCATCGACGAAGGGAACCAAATCTCGCGCATGACGCACAGTTTGATGCAGCGGCTCGCCAGTCCTCGTGGCAAGCCGTAGACCTAAGAAACTCAGAACTCAGAACTAAAAAACTCAGAACTGACACTGACATCCTCTCCAAATCGTAACTCACCGCGCCAACTGCGCCTTCATCTCGTCGTAGTAGCCGCTCAGGCCTCCCTGGAATGCCACCGTGCTGACGGTGTGATCCCATCCGAGATCGGCGAGCTTGAGCGCATCGAAAAGCTTCTCTTTCGGTATGCCCTTCCGGGCAAGCTCGGTCATCCGCTGATTCATCGTCACGAGCTTCTGCCGATCTGAGCGGATTCTGTCTTTCGTCAGAAGCTTCCCGTGCCCGGGGATGACCGTATCGAAATCGAGTTTGAGGATTTCGTCCAGGACCTTCACCCACTCCACCGCGCTCGCACCGGCGGAATAGTCCATTACAGGCATGCCTTCAGTTATCAGGTCGCCGGTGTGAATGACTCGAAGATCGGGAAAGTAGATCACGGCGTCGCCGTTCGTATGGCCGCGACCGAAGTAGTAGGCCCGAACCTCGACGCCTCCGAGGAACACGGACACCTGGTCGTTGAAGACGACCCGAGGGGCCCCAGGCTGCTTGTTTCGAAGGAAGTTCTCGCGCACGTTGCGATGGGCGATCACCTCGGTCAGTTTGATGAACGTTTCGTCGCCGCCCGCGTGGTCGGTGTGATGGTGCGTGTTCAGCAGGTACTTCACCGGCTGGGAGGTTATGCCTTTCAGCTTGTCGAGAATCTCCTGGCACGTTTTCCTGGTACTTGTCGTCCACGAGAATCAGCCCCTCTGACGTCACACGGACGGCAACGTCGCCGGCTTCGTGCAGCAGCCCGTCGTCACCATACCCTCCCGAGCAACCGTTCGGGGCGCAGCGATTGAAGGGCCCGCGAAGCAGATACAGACCGTCCTTGATCTGTTCGACGGTCATGGGCGCGGCGTCTTTGTGCGACTGCCCGAACAGGACGCCGACCGCCGCGGCAGCGCCCACCATCGCAATCAGAAAGACGATACGTATGTGACGCATGATCGGATCTCTTGGTGTCAGCGAACCGCGGCCGGAGCGGGCTCGGCCTTCGCCTGCTTGGCCTTCCAGCGGTCGAGCGCGTCCTGCCCGATGTTGCCGGCGTCATTCGGAAGCGTGTAGGTGCCGTTGGAGTGCAGCACGAACTTCAGAATGCCCGCATGCCGGCCATCCTTCATGGGTCCGACGACCACCGTCACCTTCTCACCGACCTTGTAGGTCTCGACCGTGATGCCTTTGGGCACGAGCTGCGCCACGGCGGCTGCCTCGAGCGACCAGTCCGTCTGAGTGCCGTCCGCATCGGTCACGGTGACTGTAAGCCACGAGTGCGGATTGACGAAGGCCCACTGCTTGATGACGCCGACAAGGACAAGCTCCGCCTCGGGCCTGACATCGAACATGGTGAAAGAATGATGCGCCAGAACGGGCCCGCTCAACGTGACACCTGACGCGAGCACCACCGCTGCCGCAAGAAGCCGAGTGTTCATGAGGGATCTCCTGTGAATCGTCACTGTGGTTTGGCACTTTGCGGCGTTCGTGTCACGTCGTTTTGAGGCGCTTTGTAGCCCGCTTCGCCCGGGAGCACCGATGTGGTCTTGCCGTCCGGCCCGAGCACGTCATTGCTCGTCAGCGCACAGTCCCAGTAGCGAATCCGGTACGGATAGTCGGCCTTCACATAGGACACGGCAACATTCCACGGTGCTGTCAGACCAACCGGATCGTACATCGTCGCCTGGACGACGATCCGATCGGGCTGACCGGGCTTGCCTTTGACACGCTGCCAGACCTCGATCCCCTCGAGATCGGCACTGTTGTCGGGGTACCCCCGAAGATAATCCGCCGCCTTGACGGCCGTCGTCCAGACCACGAGCTTGTCGCTGTCCCAGAATCCAATCGAATCGCCCAGCCAGGTGTGCCCCTCCGGCGTGGCGTGCGGCCGGCCGTCGGTGTAGACGCGACGGGTTTCGTTCATGAACTCTTGCATGAGCCAGACCTGGTTGGGCGTCATCGCGAATTCCTTGTGATACGGCTCGACGAGCCACCGCGGGTACGCCGATGGCTCGCAGGCCGTGAGACGGTCGTAGTCCACCTCGCCGAGCTCGCGTTCCTGGCGCTGCTTTTCGTCATAGCGCGCGCGGTATACCGGCGACAACGGCGCATCGACCGGGTGGCTCATGCTCATCGTCGTGAAACCGGACTGCCAGATGCCCGACCAGTCGGGCAACGAGCCGAGCGTGTGCCTGGTGCCGCCGTTGGCCCTCTTCAGAAGGAACTCGTAGTGCTCCTGTGGTGACATAAAGGGAGCCGGCGGGGGCGTGACGGCTTCCCGCTGCGCAAGTGCCACGGGAGCAAGGATGCCCGCTGCAGACAAACAGACCCCAGCCATCGCCAACGTCCTGCGAAGCTCCATATCCATCCCCTCCGATGTCGACCCAAAAGGATAGCGAGTTGGCCGGCTCGACGCTACTCCGAATAGAGGTTTGCGGACCTGAGGTTTGACAGGCCTCCTCGCAGGCGACTATGGTGAATGGTATTGTGACGCGTCTGCGTCGAGTTATCGGTCCGCTGGCCGCCGTGTGGCTTTGCTCCCGGCTTACTGCCATCGTGCTCGCGCCGGTTGCGCTCTCGGCGATGACGGTTGACGCGTCAGCACCCGCGTGCACCTGCGCGCATGACGTGAACGGCGCCTGTCCGATGCACCAGAAGTCGCACTCCACGCAATCCACTTCGGGCGTGAAAGTCTGTGTGATGCAGAGCGCCAACGATCTCGGCCGCTGCCGTGCTTCAGGCCCTGTTCGGCGCGGCGGGTGTCACACCCGACTCCGTCATCGGTGTCAGTCTCGTCGAGCCGGCGACTTTTGCGAAGCTGCAGTCGTCGCTGATCATCGCGCGTCCCGTCCCCCCCGATCCCCCTCCGCCTCGCGTCTGAATCCTTCACGACTGCTGTAGTGCGGGGCTTCCGCCTTCGCCGTGTCTGGCAGGCCTGAAGGCCTGCACTGCATCGGGCCAATCTGCAACGCGATCTCAAGCGCGTTTTCTGAAGTTGATCCGGAGGAGGCCCATGGGTCGGTGTGTTTGGTTCTTGATTACCGTCTGTACGTTCATGCTCGGCGCGAGCGCGCGATCTGCCATGGCGCAGAGCGAAGCTGTGCTGCGCGGTCAGCTCGTCGCGGAAGCTGACGGCTCTGCGCTCCCACAAGGCAGCGTCACACTGACATCCGCGAGCACTCGCTCGTCGCTACAAACTACGGTCGATCCGACCGGGCATTTCTCGTTCCCGCAGGTCGGTCCCGGCGAGTACGTCCTCACGGGGACTGCCGACGGATTTACCAGTAGCGAGCTGCGCCTCTCGCTCGAGCCTCGGGAAATTCGGGCGGTAACTCTGCCGCTCGCTGTGGCGGGTGTCGCCGTCAGCGTCAGCGTCACCGGCGAGTTGACGGCGCTTCCAAGCACGCACTCGCCCAGTTCCACAGTGCTCACCGCGGAACGTCTCGAAAGCCTGCCCGCAGCTCAGAGGTTCGGCCTGCCTGACGCGATCGTGACGACCTCGCCCGGCATGATTCGCGGCCACGACGACTTCGTGCACATCCGCGGCGAAGAGGTCGCGCTCAATCCCTTCATCAACGGTGTCGCATTCTGGGAAAATCCGCACGCGGTGTTTTCGGCCGGTTTCAGTCCCGATGTCATCGACTCGGCGAACGTCATGACGGGCGCATTTCCCGCCGAGTACGGAAACCGGTTCGGCGGGGTTCTGGACATCGTGACCAAGTCGGGACTCCGAATGAGCAACACCGGCTCGGTCGCGTTCAGTGGCGGCGAGGCCGGCCGAGGCTCGCTGTCCGGCGACTTCGGCGGGCATCGCGGCCGTTTCGGCTATTACGCGTTCGGAACGATCTTTGAATCGGACCGTTTTCTCAGCCCTCCAGATCCGGAAGCGATTCACGATCACGCGACCGGGGGACATTCGCTGTTTCAGCTCGACGTCGATCTTGGGCAGAAGGGTCTCTTGCGGGCGATGGTGATGGGCGATGGCGCGAATTTTGATATTCCCAAGACACCCGAGGATGTGGAACTGCGCCCGGACGCGAATGCGAGCCAGCGCACGCGGCAGCAGACGGCGACGGTCGGATGGAATCGGGCGGCATCCGATTTCATGATCGGTGCGACATTTTACGAACGGTGGTCAGGACTGGATCTTCTGCCAGCCGAGGATCCACTGGCCGCACGCGCGTCGCTAACCCGTGACGTGGGAACCATCGGGGGCAAGTTCGACGTGACTCGGTTTGCGGGCCGCCATGCGATCAAGGCCGGTTTCGATGCCGTCAGGTTGCGACCCGACGAAGACTTGTTCTACGACTACAGCGGGTACGGCGAATACTCCGACCTTGTCGGTCTTCCTCGACTTGAGATCACAGATAACCTCATCACGTATTCGGGTCGTGAATCGGGTGGTCAGATGAGTGGCTACGTTCAGGATGACATCCGGTGGAATGATCGGCTGACGACGAATGTGGGTGCTCGCGTCGATCGCTACGATCTACTGTTCTCGGCGACGCACGTCAGTCCTCGCGTGAACGCAGCGCTCCGCGTCGCGGGGGGCGCGGTCGTTCACGCGTCCTACAATTACTTCTTCGTGCCGCCGCCCATCGAAGGTGTACTCTCGAGCGCGGCGGGACTGACGGAGAGGATTGAAGAGATCGGTATTCCGCTTCCGCCGGTCCAGCCGACGACGGAGCATCAATTCGAGCTGGGCGTGTCCGCACCGGCGGGCCCCCTGCAGGTCGGGCTCACCGGGTACTACCGGGCCAGCGACAACCCGGTGCACACGACGGTCTGGCCCGACTCGCGCATCTACTCCTACGCGAGCTTCCACCACGCGCAGGCGTACGGCCTCGAGGCAAAGGCCGAAGTCGTGCGGCTGGCTCGTTACGGTCTGACGGGCTATTTCAACTACGCCCTGGGACACGTGTACTTCTTCAATCCGGTGACTGGAGGGTTCGTCACTGAAGCCGAGCATGTCGACTCCACCGATCGCTTCCTGGCACCAATGGATCAGACGCACACTTTGACGGGCGGCCTGACGTATCGGCATGCAAAGACCGGCCTCTGGATTGGAACGGCCCTCGAGTACGGCAGCGGCACGCCGATGGAGACCGAGGAAGGCGACGCGAGAGTCCCAGGACACTTTACGGCCAACATTTCCTCGGGAATCGATCTATTGCGCGGATCGAAAGGCCGTCCGCGACTCTCGCTGCAGGTTGATATCGAGAACGTCACCGACAATCTGTACCTCGTAGCGCAGGAGAGTGAGTTCTCGCCGAGGCAGTACTCGATCCCGCGCCTCATCTCTGCCACCGCAAAAATACGCTTCTAAGGAACCCTGACGTCGTTGACAGCGTGCGGAGCGAAGCGTAGCATCCACCATACTTCATCGGACCGCTGGTATACCTGATTGATATGGAGGCACTTAGAGCGCGTTGCACCAGGCCGATGCAGTGCAGGCCGATGCAGTGCAGGCCTTTAGGCCTGCCAGACACGGCGGGGCTGAAGCCCCGCACTACGTCAATTTTGTAACGCACCCTTACGACGCTCTGGAGGTTCGCGTGATCAAGCGTGTTGCCATCTGTTCGAGTGCTCTGGTCGGGGTGCTCGGAACCGTCGCGTCCGCATTGGCTCAGCAGCCACCTGCCAGTCCCTTCGTCGTTTTCGATCGGAACTGTGCGGCGTGCCACGAGCGTGGCAACCCGGCTAAGGCGCCCGACAGAGGCTTGTTGCGGAATCTGACCGCCGAAGCCGCATATCGCGCGCTGACGATTGGCACGACCCACGCGGCGGTCATGCTGAACGACCAGGGTAAACGATCGATGGCGGAATTCGTCACAAGTCGGCGAATCGACGTGGCCAAGATTGGCGATGCGAAGGTGATGACCAACGCCTGCCGAACGAGCACACCTCTCGGCAGTGCGGCGACAGGTCCTGGGTGGAACGGGTGGGCAGCGAACCTCGCAAACACCCGGTTTCAACCGGCGCAGGGAGCCGGACTCACCGTTGAGCAGGTGCCGCAGCTGAAACTGAAGTGGGCCTTCGGCCTCCCCGGCGCGAGGGGGGTCAACAGTCAGCCCACCATTGCCGGCGGTCGTCTGTTCATCGCGATCGATACCGGGTATGTCTACTCACTGGATGCCGCGAGCGGCTGCGTGTACTGGTCGTTTCTCGCCGACGGCGCCATGCGCGGCGCTATCACGATCGGACCGGGACCGGGCGCGGCCGCACAGGCGCTCTACTTTGGCGATTCGAAGGCGAATGTCTATGCCGTGAACGCGGCAACCGGCGCGCTCATCTGGAAGGTCAGTATCGATGATCATCCCTTGTCGCGTGTCACGGGCGGTCTTCAGCTCTACGGGGGGCGCTTGTACGTGCCAGTTGCTTCGCTGGAAGATCCGACGGGCTCGCGCGAGCACTACCCCTGCTGCACGTTCCGCGGTAGCGTCGTCGCCTTGAGCGCTGCAGACGGAAAGCGCATCTGGAAGACCTACACCATTCCTGAAGACCCGAAGCCTCGTCTAAAGAAGGCGAATGGCGTGCAGCTGTGGTCAGGCGCCGGCGCGGGCATCTGGAGCTCTCCGACCATCGATCCGGCGCGCGGGGCGTTGTACGTCGGAACCGGCAACGGTTTCACCGAACCTGCCCCACCCACGACCGATGCCGTCATGGCGCTCAGCATGGATACCGGCAAGGTGCTCTGGTCCGTTCAGGCGCTGAAGAACGATGCGTTCGTCGAAGAATGCGGTCAAGCCAACGAGAACTGCCCGAGCAAGATCGGGCCTGACTGGGATTTCGGTGACTCGCCCATCCTCAAGTCGCTACCGGGCGGGCGGCGGATTCTGGTCGCCGGCCAGAAGAGCGGCGACGTGTGGGGATACGACCCCGACAACAAGGGCGCAACGGTCTGGAAGACGCTCGTCGCCGACACCACGCCGACAATCGCCGGACAGATCGTGTGGGGTGGAGCGGCCGACGATCAGAACGCCTATTTCGGTTTGAACAGCGGCGGCGTCGTGGCTCTCGGGCTCGCCGACGGCAAGCGGAAATGGCTCAACCCCCTCACGCCGCCGGCCGCTCGGGTAAAGTACCACGGCGAAGACGCCGCCGTGAGCATGATTCCTGGCGTGATTTTCTCAACCGGCTGGGACGGTATGCTGCGGGCTCTTGCGACCGACACGGGACGCGTGATCTGGTCGTACGACATGGTGCAGGAATACAAGACCGTGAATGGCGTGAAGGCCAACGGCGGCTCGATGGCAACGGCTGGGCCCGTCATCGCGGGTGGCATGGTCTTCACGGGTTCAGGCTACGGCAGCAACGGCGTGGAAGACGGCATGCCAGGCAACGTGCTACTGGCATTTTCAGTCGAATAACGAAGGGGTCGCCCCCGATTGAGGAGCAGACATGTCCAACTCGAAGACCGAGACCGGATCCTCAACGCCTGAATCCCGCGTATCGCGCCGTGCGTTCCTGAAAGCTGCGGGATCGGGAACCCTGCTGACCGCTGCGAGCGCCGCCACCGTCGTCTTCGAAGAGTCCACGGCCTATGCGCAGCGCCGCTGGGATCGCGAGGTCGACGTGGTGGTCGTGGGCAGCGGCGCCGCCGCCGCGTCCGCGGCGCTATTCGCGCACGAAGGACGCGCGAACGTGCTGATGGTCGAGAAGGCAGCTGTCTTCGGGGGAACGTCGCGCAAGTCGGGCGGCGGCTACTGGATTCCCAACAACTACCTCATGCGGGGGAAGGGATGGACCGACCCGAAGGAAGACTGCCTTCGCTACATGGCGAGAACCGCGTATCCGACGCTGTACGATTCAAGTCATGCGCAGTTCGGTTTGCCCGAGAACGAGTACGGCCTGCTCGCGTCGTTTTACGACAACGCCTCCCCGACTCTGGATACGCTGCGCACCATGGGCGCGCTGCACGAGCACGTGTTCTGGGTGAATGAGGCTGGTGAGTTCTGGCCCGACTACTACGCGCAGCTGCCGGAAAACAAGGCACCGCGAGGACGGACGCTGTTTCCCGCACATCCCGACGGCGCACGGGGCAACGGCGTCCTCATGATGGATCTCCTGAAGGCCGCTGTCGAGAAACGCAACATCCCGGTCCTCCTGTCACATCGCGCGGCACGTCTCGTCGTGAACAACCGTGGTGAAGTCATCGGTCTGGAGGCGACCTCTGGAGATGAGCGGACGGTCGCGATCCGGGCACGCAAAGGGGTCATCTTCGGCAGCGGCGGATTCACGAGCAATCCTGAGTTGTCGTTGAGTTTCCTCCGCGGGCCGGTGTTCGGCGGCTGCACCGTGCCCTCGGGGCAGGGCGATTTCGTCCACATCGGCACGGCGGCCGGTGCCAAGCTGGCCAACATGGCCAACGCGTGGTGGTGGCCAGTCATGCTCGAGCAGGCGCTGCAGTTCCGAAGCACACCCGGCGGGATCGGGCAACCTCCCGGTGACAGCATGATCATGGTGAACCGGCTTGGCCGCCGGGTCGTCAACGAGACCATTCAATACAACGAGCGCAACCAGGCCCACTTCACGTGGGATCCCTACACGTGCAGCTATCCCAACCTCATCATGTTCGTGATCTACGACCAGTTCACCCGCGAGCGCTTCGGTGAAACGAGCGGCCTGGTCGTTCGTCCGGGTATCAAGGCCCCGTACATCCTGACCGGTCAGACGCTCGAGGAACTGGCGGCTGCCATCGAGAAGCGCCTCTCCGAAATCGCGAGCCGGACCGGCGGTTTCCAACTCGATCATCATTTCGTGCCGACGCTCAAGGACACCATCGCGCGCTTCAACCAGTTCGCCGAAACCGGCGCCGACCTCGATTTCCATCGAGGCGAGGCCCCCATCGAGAAAGCGAACTTTGGTGCGCGGCGCCCCGGTAATGACAAGCCGAACATGATGATGTATCCGATTCGGGGGGCCGGCCCGTACTACGCCGTGATGGCCGCCGGCGGCACGCTCGACACGAAGGGCGGGCCCAAGATCAACGGAAACGCGCAGGTCCTCGACACCAAGGACAAGCCGATTCCAGGCTTGTACGGCGCCGGCAACTGCATCGCCGCACCGGCCGGCCAGGCGTACTGGGCGGGCGGTTCAACACTCGGACCGGCGTTGACATTCGGCGCTCTGGCGGGCCGCCACGCAGCTCAGCAGGCCACCAGGGAACTGACGTAGCAGACCGCCATGCCGCGCAGCATGCTGGTCTACCAGGAAGTCCCCGAGACCGGGCCAGGGACCACGCTGATCGGCGTCCACGACAGCGGAGGCGACCTCGACCAGCTCGTTCCACTGGCGCGCGAGCTCGGCGACGTGCGGCTCATCGCCCCTCAGGCCCCGAGACCGGTGACGCCGGCCACCCAGGGCTACTCCGCCTCTTCGGGCGGATTCACATGGTTCTTCATTCAACAGGTCGGGAATCCGGAACCGGCGACCTTTGGCGAGGGCCTGTGGCTGATCGAGCAGTTCGTGTTCGATGTGCGAGACCGACAGGCCCCCGATCAGCCGACGTTTCTTCTAGGCGCTGGCCAGGGGGCGGTCCTCAGCGTCACGCTCGCGGGCGTCCTGCCCGAAGCACTGGCGGGTGTCGTCGCGATCTGCGGCTATCTGCCCGACATCCCAGGCTGGTCACTGCCTGTTGACGACCTGCAGGGTCTGCCGGTCCTTCTTGTGCACGACCCGACCGACGCCGGACTGCCGCTCTCACTCGTCGAGAAAACCAGAGACGAACTCGCGCGGCGCGGGGCCAGTGTGGAACTGCAAGCCGTCGCCGGCGCGGCACAGATACCTGCGCTCGCCGCCGGTGCGATCAAAGCATGGCTTGACGTTTGTCGGGGTTCTCGCGGTTCTGTGAGCGCGTTGCAAATCGGCCCGATGTAGTGCAGGCCTTCAGGCCTGCCCGTCACGGCGGACCTGAAGGTCCGCACTACTTCATGGCGGACCTGAAGGTCCGCACTACTGCGCGGCCTGACCGCTTTGCAACTGCCGGAGCATATTGACCGTGTTCTGCATGACGGCGGTCGCCCCGTCCTGACCTTTGCGCGCCAGCGCCATCTCGAGCGGCGTTTGCCCCTGTTTGTTCCTCGCATCGACCTGCGCACCGTGGTCCACGAGAAACTTGATGATCTGATCGGTCTCTCCCCGAATGACGGCGGCATGCACGACGCTCGTGCCGGCGTCGTTTACGGCGCGAATGTCGAGACCCAGCTCGAGACAGAGCTTGATGGCTTCGATCGCGTCAGCCTGCGTACCGCGGTCGCGTGTGTTCAGGTTGTCACCGCCGTCCTGCCACCCCAGCCCGGATGCCGTGATAAGGGCGGTGGTCCCGTTCTTCTGGACCATCAGCGGATCCGCTCCCTTCTCCAGCAGCAAGTGCATGACGACGAGGTCGCCGGACTTTGCGGCTCGCATGAAGGGTGTCGCGCCGTCTGCGAGCATCGGGTCGCCCGGTGTGTGGAGCCGCTGCAGGGCCGGCGCCTTCAGCTGAGCATTCGGGTTGGCACCCCGCGCCAGCAGCATCTTGACAATGTCCAGACTGTCCAGTCGGTCATTCGTCCTCGGTCCCGGGACCCCGAAGAGGTCGGGCAGCGTGTGCATGTCGATTGCGGCGTACAGCGCGGCCATTCCCTTCTCGTCCGCGACGTTGGGATCAGCGGCGTGCTCCAGAAGCATGGCGGCCAGATCGTAGTGTGCGTTGATGATCGCAACAATCAACGCCGTGGTCCCGTCAGGATCCCTGACGCTGCTGTCGGCGCCCGCATCCGCCAGCGCCCGCGCAGCCTCGAACGCTCCCTGGCGCGCTGCGTAGATCAAGGGCGTCCATCCGCCCCGAGGCAGCACGGTGATGGGCGTCCGCGGCCGCGAGTACTTCATCACCTTCGACTGGGCGTTCAGGTCGGCGCCATGCTCGATCAGCAGCTGCACGGCCGCCGTGTGGTTTCGCGACGCGGCCCACATGAGCGCCGTTTCGCCGTATCCGTCTTCTGCGGCGTTGGGATTGCCCCCCTGATCCAGCAGAAGTTTGAGGGCCTCGGGTCTGCCGGTCCGCGCGGCAGTCATCACGACGGTTTCGCCCTCGAGGAGGCTGGCATTCGGATCGGCGCCGGCCTTCAGCAACATATCGATCACGGTCACGTTGCCGTTCGTTGCGGCCACGGCAAGCGGGGTCACCCCGTATCGGTTCGACTTCTTGACATCCGCCCCCGCCGCGAGCAGCAATCCGACAGTCTCGACATCGTCGGCACGCACGGCCCAGTGCAAGGCGGTCGTGCCGTCCACTTCACCAGCGTTGACATTGATTTCGCGCGCGAGGAGCGCACGCACTGTGTGCCGGTCGCCCGCCTTCACCGCATCGAGCAGCCGAACCGGATCGACAGCCGCGCCCGCGCTGGCTGGCAGAAGCGCGACAAGCAAAAAAACGCGCAGGTACCTCATCTGCTACAGCTCGAGTACGCCCGTGCTTTCGCCGAGGCTCTCGATGCGGCTCCCGAACTTGTTCGCGACGCCGACCCAGAGGTTGCCGACGGGCGTCCGTGGCGGCGTCTGGATGTGACGATGGCCCTTGCCGGCGCCGCCGCCGACAGCCAGAAGAGGAAGCGGATCAGTGCCGTGAGAATCGCCGTCACTCATGCCGCTGCCGTAGAACACCAGTGAATGGTCGAGCAGGGAGCCGTCACCATCGGAGGTGGTCGCAAGCTTCTCGACAAACCGCGTGAAGAGCTGAACGTAGGTACTGATTCACCTGAACGTTCTTGGCCATCTTCTCAGGATCGTTCCCGTGGTGAGACAGGTTGTGCCACGGCTCGGTCTGGCCGAGCTGCGGATGCGTGCGCTGACTCGCCTCCCGGCCGGTCATGAACGTGAACACACGGGTGATGTCCGCCTGATAGGCCACCACCAGCAGGTCGAACATGAGCGCGGCATGATCGGGAAACGCATCAGGAATGCCGATCGGCGCGTCGATGCTGGTCAGCTCCGATGCGTTCTTGGCCTCCGTCCGCTGAATACGCCGCTCGATCTCGCGAACATCATCAAGGTAGTTGTCAATCCTGATTCTGTCGTGCCCGCCCAGGTTCCTTCTGAGATCCGACAGATCGCGCGTGACGGCGTCGAGGATGCTGCGGTCCTCTTTCATGCGCGCGAGGCGCTGGGCCTGGCTCCCGGCCCGACCGAACAAGCGCTCGAACACGACGCGCGGGTTGATCTCCATCGGCAGCGGCGTCGTCGGCGTCGCCCACGAGATCGTGTTCATGTAGGTACAGCTGAACAGCGGGGTGCAGCCGCCGACGTAGCCGGTGAAGTCTTCGGTCGCCAGCTCGAGTGAGGGAAGCGGCGTGTCCTGGCCAATCTGCTGCGCGACGATCTGGTCGACCGTTGTGCCTACCCGGACGTCTTCGGCCTCCGTCGCCTTCGCCAGCGCACCCGTCAACCAGCCCGAAGGCGCGACCGCGTGGTCGCCAATCGTCGTGCCGGCCCTTGCCAGGTTTCTGATCGCGACCACCGAATCCCGATACGGCTCGAGTGCCGGCGCTGCACGGCTGGTACGAGCGCCGCGTCTCGCGCGGCATCAACCCTGCCCGCTGGTTCGAGTACGCGTTCTCGTCGTCGCTGATGATCGTCGTGATCGCGATGCTGGCCGGCATCTACGACATCGCGAGCCTGCTGGTGATCTTCGCGCTGAACGCGACGATGATCCTCTTCGGCTGGCTGATGGAGCTGCACAACCAGACCACAGCGCGGACGAACTGGACCGCGTACTGGTTCGGCTGCCTCGCCGGCGCGGTCGCTTGGATCGCGATCGCCATCTACCTGGTCGGCGCCGCCGAACCGCCCGCCTTCGTGTACGCGATCTTCGCCTCGCTGTTCGTCTTCTTCAACGTGTTCGCGCTGAACATGCTGCTGCAGTACCGGCGCGTCGGTCCCTGGCGCGAGTACCTGTTCGGCGAGCGCGTCTACATGCTGTTGAGCCTGCTCGCGAAGTCCGCGCTCGCGTGGCAGGTCTTCGCAGGAACGCTCCAGCCGGCGTAGCCATGATCATGCCTCGCGACACGTTCGACGACGTGCTCGACCGGGTCCTCGACGCCGCTGTGCTCCCGGGCTACACGAACGTCGGCTACCGGCTCCGCCGGCACGCCTGGAGCGACGCGGAGCTCGAGCGGATGGACGGCCGCGTCGCGCTCGTGACCGGCGCGACATCGGGCCTCGGACTGGCGGCCGCCGCGGGACTCGCGCGCCTCGGCGCGAGCGTCCGGCTGCTGGCCCGCGACGCCGCGCGCGGCGAGCAGGCGCGCGCGCAGGTCGTCGAGCGCACCGGCAGCACGGACGTCGAGGTGATGCTGTGCGACCTCAGCGACCTCGGCGACGTCCGCCGCTTCGCGGCCGAGTTCCTGGCGCGCGAGCCTCGGCTCGACGTGCTGGTCAACAACGCCGGCGTGCTGCCCGCGGAGCGGACCGTGACGGCGGACGGGCTGGAGCTGACGTTCGCCACGAACGTCGCCGCGCCGTTTCTTGTTGACGAAGCTGCTGCTCGGGCGGCTGCGCAGCAGCGCGCCGTCGCGGATCGTCAACGTCACGTCGGGCGGGATGTACACGCAGCGCCTGCACGTCGACGACCTGCAGATCGAGCGCGGCAAGTTCGACGGCAGCGTCGCGTACGCGCGCACGAAGCGAGCCGAGGTGGTGCTCACGGAGCTGTGGGCGCAGCGGCTGGAGGGCTCCGGCGTCGTCGTGCACGCCATGCACCCCGGCTGGGCCGACACGCCCGGAGTGCGCACTCGCTGCCGACCTTCCACCGGCTCACCCGGCCGCTGCTAGCGCACGCCCGAGCAGGGCGCCGACACGATCGTCTGGCTGGCCGCGGCCGCCGAGCCGGCGCGCAGCACGCGGCGGCTTCTGGCATGACCGGCGCCGCCGCCCGACGCACCGGCTCCCGTGGACCCGGGAGTCCGCCGCCGAGCGCGAGGCGCTGTGGACGGCGTGCGAGCGACTGACCAGCGACCACGGAGAGACGACCTGATGGCCCGCTACACCGCCACCCTCAGAGACGCCGCGCACGCGCCGCGACGTCGCCGCGTA
>CAVRXZ010000011.1:0-74098 GCA_963725105.1 uncultured Acidobacteriota bacterium | reverse complement strand
TCGCTCGGTACCGCCGGATCAGGTTGTTGGTGGAACTGTCGTGCGCCCAGCTCGACGCCCCACTGATCGAATGGGTTGACGTTCCGGATCACGCGCTGCGTGAAGACGAGGTGCTCGTAGAGGGCGACCAGCGCGCCCAACATTCCAGGGGTGAGGCGGTCGGCGAGAATCGTATTCGACGGGCGGTTGCCCTCGAAAACCAGCTGGGACGCCAGGGCGGCCGCCCTGCCCTCGGACTTCACCTGCTCGGCGGTCTTACCGAACGCCAGCGCCTCGGCCTGCGCGGACACGTTCGCCACCAGGATGTCGTGATGCCGGCCGAGCGGCGTGAGCGCCTGCGCGAAGGCGATGAAATCGCACGGAATCAGTCTCGTGCCCTGGTGAATCAGTTGCTAAAACGAGTGCTGCCCGTTGGTGCCCCCCGACGCAGCAACTTCGCGGCTACCGGTCAACAACCGGGGTCCAGGTCTTGTCCGGGTTGAAGCGCTCCATCGCCTTGGCGGTACTCAGGGTCTGGGCGCCAAGGTCCTTCTCGTAAACGACGCCGTCGTGGCTGACGATGAAGGTCTTCACGCCCGTCACGAGGTACTCCGCGGGTGCCGCCACCAGTGCGAAGCCGCCGATCATCGCACCCCCCACGACGAAGTCCATTTCGCCGAGCGGTGCCGCCGGGCCCTGCCCCTTCAGGACTTTGAAGAGGTAGCCGTGATATGGCACTGCCTTCTCGGCATAGCCCTGCTCGATGGCCTTGGCGACATTCTCGCCGACGGGCCCGCCCCACGTCCCGTCCGGGTTCTGCCACGCCAGGCCGTCCTGCTTGCCTGGTGAGCTGATGATGCGCTGCGCGTACTGGTTAACCCTGGACCCCTCGTGCCTCACGAGGGCGTACTCATGCTGCGCCTCGACATATCCGCGGCAGATCTGGATGGCGTCGAGCTCGTTTCCGCCAATGGTTCGATAGAGGATCTCCTGCCGGCCGGCCGCCGAATCGAAGCGCCACTGTCCGCTCTTCCGGATGATCGGGATCGGGAGCGGCCAGTCCTGATCGCCGACGATGATCGTGGCGTGGTTCGAGTTCTTCGGGTCTGCGACGACGGCAAGCTTCTCGCGAGCCTTCGCGGCGAAGGCCATGGCGGTCGCCTGGTCCTGAGCGGGCTCCCCGGGCGCGACAAGGTAATCGGCGTCTGGACCGAGGATCGACTTGAGGGCCGGCCGGTCGAAGCTCTCAGCCGCCGAAACCAGGGCATCGGCGGCTTCCTGGGCCGTAGCGAACGTCTTCTGCGCGGTCGCGGGGGCCGGAACCGGCTTCCCCTGTGCCGCGGCGCCGGCGTAGGTGATCAGCGCGTACGCGCCCGCGGCGGCGCAGAACAGCTTGTTCCTGGTCATCGTCATCAATCTCCGGATCTATCTCCGGCGTCCGCCGCCGCCCCCGGAGCGACTACCGCCACGCGATCCCGCGCTCGAAGCCCCACGCGAGCTGCTGGACCGGGCGCTCGAGCCACTGTAACCGCCGGAGCTGCCGAAGGCGCTGGAGCCGCCCGAGCTCCTGCTCGATCCGACGTCCCGGCTGCCGGCCCGATCGGCACCTCCGCTGGCGCTGCCTGCACGGCTGCTCGGGCTGGACGCTGCCGGGCTCGCACTCCCGCCTCCGGCCCTGCCTGACGAGGCGGCCCGAGAGCCTCCCCCGGCCGACTGGGTCCCGACACCTGCGCCGCCGCCCCCGCGGCTGGTCGGCTGCCCGGCGCTCGCCTGACGGCTCGACGAATTCCCGCGGGTCGTCCCGCCGTACTTGCTGGCGGTGGCTTGGTTCCCATACGGAGCGCCGCCGCGGTGCTGAGGATTGTGACTCCAGTTCGAGTTCCCGCTGCGATTGATGTTGGTGTTCCGGTTGAAGTTGTTGTTGACGTTGACGTTGATGTTGTTGCCACCCCAGCCGCAGCCGTAGCCCCAGCCACCGTGCCCCCAGGCTGCGCCAATGGCGATGCCGACACCGAAGGAGATCACGCCGGCTGCGACGACGGCACCCGTCGGGTAGGGCGGGTAGTAGATCGGCGGATACGGGTAGACCGGCGGGCCGTAGACGACAACCGGGTTGTAGGCGGGAACGTAGACAACCTGCGGATTCGCCGGCTCAACGACGATGACCGTCTTCTGCTCGATGACCTTCGTCTCAACCTTCTGCTGCTCGTTCGTCTTGAGCGCGCCGGTCCCCTCGGCCTTCTTGCGCATCCGCTGGACGGCGTCCATGACGTCGCTTTGCTGCGCAAGGAACGCGTTGCCGAGCTCGGTGGTCCATTGGATGTCGTCCCCGAGACGTTTGACGGCGTCGGGCAGCGCCGCCATCGACTGAATGCTGGGGTCCCACGGCTGCTTCGCGACCGCGTCGGCCAACGCCTTGTCCTTCAGGCCGGGATTCTTCGCGAGCCACTGCTGGAGCTGGACGATCTCGAGCGGATAGGTGGACGCGACAAGAACCTGCCCGAGGAGCGGGTCCGGATAGAGGGCGATGGGTGCCACGAGGGCGTCGAGTTGCTCGGGGGGAAGCTTCGGCGCTTCCGCCGCGGCCGGAGCGGCCTGCGCCGTGGTCGGAGACGCCGCCTGGGCAAGAAGCATCGTGTCGCCAGGCGCGAGCAGGGCCGCGCAGAGGATTGCGAGGAGGCTCCGGCTGGGTCGGCTCGGAACACTCGAAAGGCAGGTGGTTACCATGACTTGTTTCAGAATTTGGCGGGTCTTGTTCAGGACTCGGTCGCCGTCCCTCGGATAATGCAGCGGAAGCCGACGTGAGACGTCGACGTGTCGATCGGCTCGGGAAAGCGGGCAGCCGGACGATACCGACGGCAGTAGTTGGGGGCGCAGAGATGCGACCCCCCTTTGAGGACCCTCCTGGGAATGCGGATCCGTGCCGCAGTCGTCGTAGCTTTCGGTCTCGGGCCCGCCACGCGGATTGAGAGGCATGCAGCACGCCTTGACTGCTTCATCCGGGTGGCGCGGCGAATACCAGTCCCTCGTCCATTCCCAGACGTTGCCGATCATGTCGAAGATGCCGTAGCCGTTCGGCGGAAAACTGCCGACCGGTGAAGTGCCTTCGAATCCATCGCTCTTCAGGTTCTGCCACGGGAACTCGCCCTGCCAGGTGTTCGCCATGTGCTTCCCGTCGGGGTTCAACTCGTCGCCCCACGCGTAGGCCGCGCCGTCGAGGCCGCCACGTGCGGCGAACTCCCATTCGGCTTCCGTCGGCAACTCCTTGCCCGCCCACTGCGCGTACGCCAGCGCATCGCCGAACGTCACATGCACGACCGGATACGCGTCGCGGCCAATGATCGTTGAGTTCGGACCGCGAGGGTGGCGCCAGTCGGCGCCAATCACCCAACGCCACCAGTTGTGAAAATCGCGCAGGTCGACAGGGCCGGACGGCTTGCTGAACACCAGCGAACCGGGATGCAGCAAGTGTCTTCTTCGCCCCGGGATAGTCTGCCGGGTTGGGCGGCTTCTCGGCGAACGTCACGTGCCCCGTCGCTTCGACGAAACGCCGGAAGTCGGCGTTCGTCACGAGGTGCGTGTCGATCGAGAAACTGTCGACCGTCACACGATGGACCGGCCGCTCCTCCGGATAGTGATCGTTGGACCCCATCTGGAACGTCCCGCCCGGGATCCACACCATGCCGGGGACCTGTACCGGAACGGGCGCGGGTTCGGACCTGTCGTCGAGCATCGCGTTAGCGTCGTCCATTATGCCTTGGGTTTAGTGGGATACAAGGAGCCCGAGTCAGGCGTAGCGGGCGATGACGGTGCAGGAAGTGATGTTGAAGGCGCTCAGCGGCGAGATGCATTGGTTTCGAGCCGCGGACATCCTGGGCTGGTCGCCGCGCACCCTGCGACGCTGGCGGGAGCGGTATGAAACGCACGGGTACGTCGGCCTGATTGACAAGCGGCGCCATTCGCCCTCGGTCCGGCGCATCGCCGCGCCGGAGGTGGAGCGGCTGCTTCGACTGTATCGCGAGCGGTATCGCGGGTTCAATGTTCGGCACTTTCATCAGATTGCGCGACGCGAGCACGGCGTCACCGTGTCGTACAGCTTCCTGAAATACACGCTGCAGGCCGCCGGGTTGGTCAAGAAACATCGCGCGCGCGGTCGCCATCGACGCCGCCGGAGCCTCGGGCCTGCTTTGGCGAGTTGCTGCACATCGACGGCAGTCCGCATGCCTGGCTGGCGCTGCGGCCCGACGATCGCGCGGTGCTCATCGCCGTGGTGGATGACGCCACCACGCGCGTGCTCTCTGCGCAGTTGTGGGCCGGCGAGACGACCGTCGCGATCATGACGGCGCTCGGCCACGTGATCACCACGTATGGGTTGCCGATGGCCGTCTACACCGACCGCGCGCACTGGGCGTTCCACACGCCGCAAGCGGACGGGCCCGTCAATCGACGCCCGCGCACCCAGGTCGGCCGCGCGCTCGAGCGGCTCGGCATTGAGCACATTCCGGCGTATTCGCCCCAGGCGCGCGGACGCAGTCCGAACGGCTCAATCGGACCTTTCAAGATCGACTGGTCAACGAGCTGCGCGTCGCGCAGATCACGACGCTCGCCGCGGCCAACGCGTATCTGCGCGACCGCTTTGTGCCCGACTACAACGCGACCTTCAGTTGCGCCCCGGCCGATCTGGCGAGTGCGTTTGTTCCACTGGGGAAGGTCGACCTCGATCAGATCCTGTGTCATCAGGAGGAACGGATCGTGACGCAAGACAACACCGTCGCCTTCGAGGGCCGGACCTTTCAGATCACGCGCCAGCCCGGCCGCCGGTCCTGCGCAGGCCTCAACGTCATTATCCGCCGGCACCTGACCGGCGAGTACTCGATCTGGGCCGCCGCCCGTCGGCTGGGCCGGTACCCCGCGATCGTCGAGCGGCCTCGCGATCGCCGCGCGGCCGTGCAGCCTGTGGACGCTGCCGGGGCCGTGGACGCCAAGAACGCGCCCACCGCCCCTTGGAAAACGCACAGCACGCGTTTCCCACAGCTCCCACAGGCCTCAGCGTCCATTTGAAAAAAGCGGTCAGATCACTTGTCAACAACAGAGAGCGATGACGAAGCGCAGCTGTTGGCCGGCAGCGGCGTCGGGATGTACCACGTTGTAGTAGTACTGCACACCGATGTTCATCGGCCTACCGTCAAAGACGGTGGTCCGTGTGATCCCGACGCCAAGCGGCACGGTCCATTGCTGACCGCTCTCGGCGTCCCAGTTAGCTGAAATGATTGGGGAAAAGGACAAGGCCCAGCCCTCGCCGAAGTTGTAGTTCACGAAGGGCTGCATAATCATCAGGTCTGTTTTCGGCTCGCCGCCCGCGTCGGCCATCGGCCAGAATTGCGACAGGACACCGCCAATCACCCAGGGACCGGTCACCTTCAGCGCGACCACGGAAGCGCCCGCGGCCCACGTTCCCGTGGATGTCCCCACCGACGTCGAGGTCGGCAGCGACAACGCGGGACCGACGCCCCAGATAATGGAGCCGGTCTTGGACGGGGCGAAGAAGAGCTGTTCCTGAATATCACCCACCCCGCTGAAGCGGGTGCCGTCGGGTCCGGGCACGCTGTTGACCGGAATAATCGTTCGGGAGATCGCATTCCAGCTGGATGAGATCTTGAAGGGAACGACCGGCTGGATGTTCAAATTGAAGTAGGTCTAGTCTTCGAGACCGCCACCGGTGTTGAAGTTGAACTGAAACGGCACGCTGACGAGGTCGGCGACCGGGTTCTGGGACTGCTTGGCTAACGCCGTAGCATCCGGCTCCGGCGAAATCTGCGCGAACGCCGGGGCACAACCAAGCACTCCACTAATCCACACACCGACGAACGCGGTGAAAACACGACTCTGCACATTCACTGGTTGAAAGTGTTCAACCAACACCCATTACTACGCTATAGCGCGTTGGTGTTACCGGTTAGTCTTTTTCACTGGCTCTTTATCGAAACAGAACAGAGATCAGTCCGGCGATGCCGAGCACGCCAACCAGGACCGAGACGATCGTGGCCATCGAATTGGGAACGATGTCGCGGCCGTACTCCTTCCTCAGGGCCTGCAGATTGCGACGATGTTCGGCCGCCGCGACGATCAGGATGGCGTTGCCAATGCCGAGCATGAGGAGCGCGAACCCGCGCGCCCCAATCAACCCGTGATCGGCAACGTGCTGGCTCTCGCGCACGTATTGAAAAAACTTGTGGAGCGTGAAGCCGAAGGAGATCAGTGAGGTCGCTGTACGGATCCAGGCCATCTGGGTCCGCTCGTGGGCGAGACGTGTGCGGTCGACGGCCAGCCTTGTTGCATCCGGCAGAGCCGATTCCGTCGTCATCGCTCTACTGCTTGAGTTCCGCGTAGAACGCAGCGGCCTGCTGGAACTGCAGACAGCCGGGTGTCGGCGGACTCGGTGGGCAGCCTTTGGCTCTCCAGCCGTAGTCGGTTTCGAGCGTGTTGACGATGTCGTCCTTGGTCTTGCCCTGTTTGACGAGCGCGACCAGCCGGTTGCGCATCGCTTCGACATCCGCGCGGAACCTCACCAGCTCCGCTTTCGTCGTCACAGGTCCGTGACCTGGAATGACCGTGTCGAAGTCGAGCGTCAGAATTCCGTCGAGCGTCTTGGTCCAGGCGAGGAAGCTGCCGCCTTGTGCCGAGTCGACGTAGATGCTCAAGCCGGGGAACTTCACGGACGGGTTTGCCGGGGGGCTGCCCGGCACGCGGCCAAACGTCAGGAACAGATCGCCCGTGTGGATGGCTTTGACATCCGGAAAGTAGATGACAGCATCACCGCTCGTGTGACCGCGCCCGAAATAGTGAGCGCGGACTTCCTTGCCGCCCAGGAACACCGACATCTCGTCGGAAAAAGTCACGCGCGGCAGACCGATCGGAGTGCCCGGCGTGTCCTCGTAATACGGCTGCTTGATGTGCTCGAGATTCGCGCGCACGTTCTTGTGCGCAATGACCTCGGCTATGGGCAGCATCTTCATGTCGCCGCCCGCGTGGTCGTCGTGCTGATGGGTGTTGATCACGTACTTCAACGGCTTGTCGGTGACCGACTTCACCTGCGCAAGGATGTCGGCGTGGTTCCGGTCGAACATGTCGTCCACCAGCACGACGCCTTCGCTGGTCACGTCGACCGCCACATTGCCGCCCTCGCCAGAAATCATGTAGAGGTCGCCCTTGACCTTTTCGATCTTCAGCGGACCCGGCGGTTTCGCCTGCTGTGTGTACACGACCCAGGCGCCCTGGGCAACGACGAAGGCGACGAACATGCCGGCAAGAAGGTAGCGGTTCATATGTATCGAGCCCCTAGCGTACGCACCGCGCGACTTTGTTCGACGGATCGCCGGGCGTCCGCGGCCCGCGTTTGTCACGAAACACTTCGTGACAGTGCGAGCACGAGGTCGCCACCTGATCGGTGACGTCGCTGACGAGATCCTGCTTCCGCGTTTGCGAAGCCTTGTACGCCGCCTTGCCGGCATCAGCAAGTTCCTGGGTGAATCTGATCCAGTCGGGATCCGAAACCGGCACGGGACGGCCGTTTTCGCAGCGTCGGCCAGGCGTCAGCATGAGCGGAGCCGACTCGGCCAGCGCGATTGCCGCGTAGTCGACCATTTCCCATCCCGAATAGATCCCCGCGCCCCAGTCCGCCCACGGGAACGAACCGCCAGCCACCTGGCTGGACGGCGCGGCCGGCCGTGGGGCAGCAGGGTCGCGTCCCTGCACATTGAAGATCAGATTGGAGCTCGGAAACAGGATCCCGCGCATGACCTGCGCCAGATTGCCGGCCGCAGGAAAGGTGATAGCGGCGCCGCCCGCCCGTGCTATCGCCGACGGAGCCGGACGCGGCAGCGTGATGACCTTCAGCGCGTCGGCGTCAGCCGGCAGTTCGGTCCGGCCGGTCGGGTACTTGCCGACCTGCAGGAGGTGGGCGGTGAGATCGGCCGACTGCTGAACCGTCAGCTTTCCCGGGTCGTTGGCCGGCATCGTGCTCCGAATCTTGTCCACGAGATCAGCGAGCGGTCCGCCCCAGGCCTGAAGAAAACCCTCGCCCACGAGCGGCGGCCCTTGCGCTCCGCCAAGCGCCGCCCCATGGCACGACGCACAACGCTCTGCGTACAGCATCTGTCCGCGGGCCGCCTGGGCATCGGTATACACGCCGTCAGCCACAGTGCCCACAGGGCGGCCCTGTGCAGCGACCGGCACCGCCACGAGCATTGCAAAAAAGAGTGCTGGGCCGGGCGCGCGACTGTTCATGTTGAACCGAGGGTGGGATTATAGACGAGGTCGCCCCCGATCACTTGAGGCGCTGCGCGTCCCTTTCGTTCTCGTTGCAGATGAACTCGATCAACTCCGAATCGACCAGAAGCCGCTGGGTGATTTTGACGGTCCACGGCTTCGTGTACGCTTTCGGATCGTCAACCGTGATCTCGACGCCGAGGTGGCCGTAGTCCAGGCGTCGAAAACGCTCGGTTATTGTGCCCTGGTCCGTTAGCGGGCTTCCGTTGATGTCGAGCCAACCGCCATCACGGATGTGTCGTGTTTCCACGACCAACACATCTCCCTCCCATTTGCCAACCGAGTAGCCGTACCACCACGGCTGCGGATCGCTGCTCGGCATCGGCCGTCCGTCCAGGAAGATTTGTCGAAGACCGTAGTTGGCTTCGTACATGATGACGATGAGGTGTGGAGTCTGGATGATCTTCCGGGGATCGATGTGCATGTGCAGCTGCGTGAGTCCGAGGGGCAGGCAGTGCGCATCGGGATTGTCCTTGCTGTTGGTCGCCATCCGACTCTTGCGCAGTTCGGCGGCCCATGGCTGGTACGGCAAGCCACCCTCGATGCCCGCGCCGATGTCCCGGAACTGAGGAATCAGCGACGCTGGCCGATCATCGAGAAACTGCTCGTTCACGCTCCGCGTCTTCCCGCCGTCGGCTCGATAGTTCTGCCAGACTCCAGAGAGATCGGGCTTGCCGTCCGCTGTCCTCGGCGCCGGCGCTTCCAGGTTGGGCTGTCCGTTGGGAATCCTCGGCGCGTTCGGCGGCAGATAAGCTGGCCATTGCGACGCCGCCTGTGGGAGGGCCCCGCACACAACAACGAGCGCACCCACGGCATGAAGAAGGGGTCTCATCGCGACGATCTTGCCACTTGATCAGCGCGCATGGGAATCATAAACGACGGCAGTGCAGGAACAGGCGCGCACGGAAATACCGGCCGACCAGCGGCAGCGAGCCGAGCGGGTGGAACAACGCCGGGAACGCCAGGTAGTGCGCCAGGTACCGGACCTGCACGTCACCAAAGCCGCACTGCGCGAGCAGCGCTCGATGATGATCAGCATCGCGTACGGCGACGTGGCCCTCAACCTGCGCCATGATGCCGTGTTCGTGGAACTGCTCGAGGACGTACTCCCGATTGGGTGTGTGGATGTAGAGGGAGCCCCGAGGCTTCAACGTGTGACAAATGGCGGTAAAGATCGGCACGAACTGGTCGTCGTAGATGTGCTCGGAGAAGTCGAGCGCGAAGGCGGCGTCGAACTCGGCCGGGATGCTCTTCGCTGAACCTGACGATGTCCGCGCACTGAAACGTGCCCTTCTCGATGCCCGTGGCCAGACGCCGGCGTTCGGCGGCTCGAACAAACTCCTCGGAGAAGTCGACGCCGACATACTCGCGAACGTGAGGCGCAATCACCTCGAGCAGAACACCGTTGCCGCAGCCAAAGTCGGCAACCACCTCGCCGCCCGACAACTCGAAGAACGGCAGCATCCGGCGCATCCGGGGAACGGCATGAGGGTCGTACTGGTCGACGTACTCTTGATCGTAGATGGCGCGCAGCTCTTCGTCGGAGAGTCGCCCAGCCGAGGAGTGCTCGTTCCCGCTCGCCATGTCTCTAGATGTTGGTTAATATGTCGGCGCCCGCGCAAGGGCCTGTATCTGGAGGTCGCGCATGCGCATGCTCCTGGCCATCGTCGTCGGACTGGTGGCCTGGTTCATCATCGGGACGTGCGGCCTGTTGCTGATGCGCGTCAGTTGGCCTGCCTATGCTGTCGTCGAAGAGGCGATGACCTTCACGCTGCCAATGCAGTTGTTGCGTCTGGCGGTCGGCGTGCTGAGTTCGGTGGGCGGCGGTTGGCTGGCCGCACGGGTTGCGCGCGGCAATGCGCGGGCCGCCTGGTGGCTGGGCGCGCTGCTCGTGGTGATCTTCATCCCGATCCATTACCAGCTTTGGGACAAATTTCCGATCTGGTATCACCTGATGTTCCTGCTGACCCTGGCACCGATTGTTGGCCTGAGCGGCCGGACCAGTCGTCGCGAACCGTCCGTTTTGTGAACCTTGAACCTGAACCTTGGAACCCGGAACCTGGAACTCTCGGAGGCCTTATGCCCAGCCGGAGATGCGTACTCGCCGCTGCCGTCGCTCTTGTCCTGATCACGGCGGCACGTGCGGACGCACAGCCTTTTGCGAACCTCAAGAACGCGCTCGTAGACTATTCGCGCGCCGAGGCCGGTCCAAGCGTCGCGTGCGAGAAGCTGGCGACCTTCAAGGATTCGGACGTGACGCAGATAGTCGCGCGGATCGTTCCGGCCGATGCTGATTCGCCAGAGCACTGCCGCGTCAGCGGCATTCTTGCGCCGGAGATCGCGTTCGAAGTCAACCTGCCCGCCAAATGGAACCGGCGTTTCTACATGATCGGCAACGGCGGGCACGCGGGGGAGGCGCTGGATGATCCGGGCCGCACAGCGCAGCGGACCGCCGCGCTCAAACACGGCTTCGTGATGGCGCAGACCAATACCGGGCACGACGGTCGCAAGGAGCCGCAGGCGAGCTTCATCCTGAGCAACCCCCAAAAGGCCATCGACTATGCGTATCGAGCCGTTCACGTGACGGCCGTGACCGCGAAGCGAATCGCCGGCGAGTACTACGGGGAGCCCGTGGCGCGCGCGTACTGGAACTCCTGCTCGAACGGCGGGCGTCAGGGTCTCATCGAGGCCCAGCGCTTCCCCGACGACTTCGACGGCATCGTCGCCAACGCACCCTGGGTCGAGTACACCGGCTTCGTCGTCGGCGCCATCTGGAATCAGCGCGCCCTGACCGAGGCGCCGATCTCGCAGGAGAAGCTCGCCATGGTCGCCGACAAGGTGATGGCGAAGTGCGACCGGATCGACGGCCTCTCCGACGGACTCATCGACGATCCGCGCCGTTGCGACTTCGACCCGACGCGCGATGTGCCGGTCTGCGCGGCTGGCACCGACTCCGGGCAGTGCCTTACGGACGCCCAGGCCGGTGCATTGAAGAAGGTGTACGGGGGCGCTATGAGTGGCGGACGGCCATACTTTCCCGGCTTCATGGCCGGCAGCGAAGCGGTGTTGCCAGGGCCGAACGGCACAAAAGCCAGCGGCTGGGTGAACTGGATTGTGCCGAGACAGCCCGGTGCTCCGCCCGCAGATTTCGCGCTCGGGGAGTCCGGGTTGAAGTACCTGGTCTTCGATCCGCCGCGGCCCGACTACGATTTCAAGACCTTCGACTTCGACAAGGATGTCGCGATGCTCGATCGCTGGGGCAAGCTGGCCAATGCCAACAATCCCGACCTCGGCAAGTTTCGGGAGCGCGGCGGGAAGCTGATCATGACCTACGGCTGGGCCGACGCGATCCTCATGCCGCTGATGGGTGTGAACTACTACGAGCGTGCCGTGCAGACCAACGGGCCCAGGACGGCCGACTTCTTCCGGTTGTTCATGGCACCGGGTATGGCCCACTGCGGGGGCGGCGTCGGACCGGACCGCAACGACGCCGTCACGGCGGTGATCGATTGGGTGGAAAAGGGCAAAGCGCCGGACGTGCTGCTCGCGAGCAAGGTGGTCGAGGATCGCGTCGTGCGCACGCGGCCGCTGTGCCCGTACCCGCAGGTCGCGCGCTACAGCGGCACCGGCAGCATCGATGAGGCGGCGAACTTCACCTGCGCCGCGCCGCCGCGATAAAGGCGATGAAGCGAATCACCCGCGCGGTCGCGCTCGGCGCTGTCTGTTTTGTCCTGGGGGCGGTGGTTCAGCGCGTCTACGACACACGCCGACTGGCGCCGCGCGTCGCCGAAAGAGTCGCGCCGGTGGCAGAGGCGCCTCGAGCCATCGAGGAAGCCAGCACGATCAACTACGCCGCTCTCAAGCTTGATCAGGAGCCGCTGTGGGCGTACGGGTTCGAAACACCTGCTGCCGCGACCGACAAAGCGGTTCCCCAGACGCCACCCAACCGAAATCTGCGACCCGGCGAGGATGCGGGCGAGCAGACCAGGCCGCGACACGTCGAAGGCAGCAGCGCGAGCTATTCGCTGGTGGACGTCCGCGATGGCCAGAACGTCATCGACTGGTTCCCATCCGATCATCCCCCGATGCCGAATGTAATCGCGCACGGCCCGGTCCGCCTCGGGAAGTCGACGCGCGGATGCGGCTCCTGCCACCTGCCGAATGGCAAGGGACGGCCGGAGAACGCTCCGGTTGCTGGGCTGCCCACTCCGTACATCCTGCGCCAGCTCGACGATTTCCGGCATGGGCGGCGTCGCAGCGCCGATCCACGCAAGCCGAACACGAACACGATGATCGATCTCGCCCGGGCCTTGACGGACGAGGAGATGAAGGCCGCTGCAGAGTACTTCAGCTCGCTGACCTGGACGCCGTGGATCCGCGTCGTGGAAACGCCGATGGTGCCGAAGACACGCATCTCAGGCAATCTGTATCTGGCTTCTGATCACAAGCTCGCGGAGCCGATCGCCGGCCGAATCATCGAGGTGCCGGAAAGCGAAGACCAGGCGGAGACTTTGCGGAGTCCGCATTCAGGATTCGTCGCGTACGTCCCGCCCGGCAGCGTGAAGAAGGGCAAGGATCTGGTCACGACCGGCGGGATGAAGATCGTCGGCAACACTATCGTTCAGGGCAAGACCACGGCGTGCGGTACGTGCCACGGACTGGATCTGATGGGTGTCGCTGATGTGCCGCCGATTGCGGGTCGATCGCCGAGCTACATCGCGCGTCAGATCTGGGACATGCAGCAGGGCACGCGGAACGGGTCATCGGCGCAGCTGATGAAGCTGGTCGTGGCGAATCTGACGCCGGAAGACCTGATCGCGATTGCTGCGTACGTCTCGTCGCTCAAACCGACGCGGGCGCCACTGCCGGTCAGGCAGTCCGCAGAACTTCGCCAGACACATTAGCGCCTTTGAGCGCGTTGCACGATTAGCCCGATGTAGTGCAGGCCTTAGGCCTGCCAGACACGGCGGGGCTGACCAGCCTCCGCCAAGGCTTCGGCGGTCCGCCGTAGCTTCAGCGAAGGCGGAAGCCCCGCACTACGTCAATTGTGCAACGCACTGCTCTCAGTGAGTGCGCGCGGACCCCACGTCATTACGAGTACCCAGCTCCGACTGATAGCGGAGCCGATCGACATCCGCCGCTGCGCGCGTCAGAAGCGGCACGGCCGGCTGTCCCAGCACATAGTGGTTCAGGAAGGCCGTGCTGTACGCCGTGATGCTCTCGTGGGCTGCCCGACCAATGTTCGTCCACGCCATGTGGCCAGCCCCATCGAACTCCACGTAGTACTTCGGCGACCGGGTCTGGTCATACGCACCTTCGGACTTGTGCAGCGTCGGCGTGACGCCGAAGTCGCGCGTGCCTCCCTGATACATCACCGGGACCGCCACGCGGCCGAGCGTATGGTGCACCGTAAACGGCTGGGTGTAGGGAGAAAGGGCGAGCACAGCCTTGATACCAGGCAGCGTCCATCCGGACCAGGCGCCGGCGAGCCCGAGCACCGTGTAGCCGCCGAGGGAATGGCCGGCCAAACCGAGATGCGACCAGTCGACGATCGGTCCAAAGCGTTGATCGGTGTGCAACGCGTCGATCAAGCGTCGAATGTCATCCGCACGATTGCGGAAAGTGGTCTCGTCCCAGCGCTCCGGCTGGCGGAAGGAGACGTCGGAGCTGCCGAACCACGCGGAGAGGTTCCGGCATCCGGCGTCCTTGTGATTCGGGGCGAACACCAGATAGCCCTCCGCCGCGAAGGCCTTCATCAGAAATCGTGATTGTTCGGCGCACCCGCGGAAGCCGTGCGAAAAAATGATGACCGGATGTCTGACGCCAGTCGTCAACGCCTCCGGCGTCCAGACGCTCACGGACAACCCGACAATCGAGATGGACTCCTCGGCGGCGTACGTCGAGGATATCGTCAGGAAGGTGATCAGGACCGTGACGGCGGCGTTTCGCATCGAATAGTCGTCAGTTGACCTCGCGCAGGCCTTCGGTCAACTCGACGATCGTCCCCCACGGATCAGTGACGGAGGCCGTCCCGATATTGTTCAGCTCGGGCACCCGGCGGTACGGCGACGTCAGGCGAATGCCTTTTGCTTCGAGCCGCTTGCAGAATTCGTCGAGGTTCTTCACTTCAAAGCCGACGTGATCTACGGCTCGCCCCGCGGTGCCGACCTGCTTTTCGTCAGGCTCCCATTTGAAGAAGTTCAGCATGTAGCCGACGCCGGGCAGATCGGCGCCGATAAAAGAGTCGGTCTGGCCCGGTCTCAGCGTCGCGTCGAAGGCCTTCATATACCACTGCTGCATCTCGACGTAGGACTTGTTCGTGAAGTGCACGTGGTGATGAACGATGGGCGGTGCGTTGGCGTCCATGTTCGTGACGAGCTCGACCTTCACGCCGTCGGGGCCGAGTAGGTAGGAAAAGCGCCCGTAGTTGCCCGCAGTTGGCGGGCTGGCGGTCTGGCCGGGCCCGGGCTCGCGCCCCACGGTCAGCTGGTAGCCGTTCGCGACAACCCTGGTCGTCGTCGCGGGGACGTCGGGAACGGCGAAGCCGATGTGGTCGAACGTCGTGCCCCGCGTGGGTCCGGTCGGCGGCTGCACCTTCAAGAAGAGAAGGATGTCGCGAAACTTGATGACGTCGACATTGTCGGAACCGAATTTCATCGCCGTGCCGCCGAGCGTGTCGACCCAGAACTTCTTGTGGGCCTCCACGCTCGTGACGTTCAGGTGATAGTGCCCCGCGATGACTGGGGCCTCCTTATTGAGGAGCTGAGCAGAGAGATGCGGCGCACGCGCACCCAGCAGCAGCGCCGACAGGATCAGCGCAATCGCTCGATTCATGATCTCCTCGTCCGGAAGCTATGCGCGCAGAAAGTCGCCCTGCCAGTTCTGTACCTTCGCCTTGATGTCCCGCTCTTTCGCCAGAGAACCTGCAAGCACCTGGCGAACGAGATCGGGAAGCTCGCCGTCGCTGGCAAAGCGAAGGCAGACAAGCTGGCGCGGTGTCAGGTCGTTGATTCTGCCCTTCAGATCCGCCGGGAGCAGCTCGCGCAGGCGCAGCCGCATCTCGAGGCGAATCACCCGGTCCTGGACCGTCACGGCCATGACGCGCGCCATGAGCGCCGCCATCGCCAGGGCCAGAGCCACTAGTAGCGCGAAGCCGGTGCTCCAGGAGGGAGCCAGATACAGATGGCGAATCCCGTTGAGCGCGTTCAGGAGCAACACCGGCATGACGAAGAAGTGGAACGGCGGCAACCAGCGTGTATGCGATTTGAAGGTTTGCGTGGCCTGGGCCATATGAGCTCTCCTTTGGTCGGGATTCTACACGCACGCCGACCGACGATCTCGGTGTATAAGGATCCCCGGACCACGGAGCCTCCCATGACCCGAGCCGCTCTCGTTATTGTCGTTTCGATGTCGTTTGCCCCGTTCGCCTTCGCTCACCACGGCGGGGGCACCTTCGACAGCAGCCGGGAGGTTCAGTACACGGGTGTGCTGACCCGCCTGGATCTCGTCAACCCGCATTCCTGGATCTACTTCAACGTCAAGGAGAAGGACGGAACGGTCACAGCCCATCGCTGCGAGCTGCGGGCGGCGACGGTGCTGCGTCGGTCGGGTTGGACGCCTGAGATGTTCAAGCCGGGCCAACGGGTAACGATTGAAGCCTCGCCTGACAAGATCGATCCGGCGTCGTGCTACTTGAACACCATCATTCTCGAAGACGGGAGCCGCGCCGATCGCTACGGTCAGTTCGAGAAGCCTCCGGTTCCGGTCAAGAGTCGGACGCCTCGCCTGCCGAACGGCGACTTGAACATTTCAGGCGACTGGGCGCCCGAACAGCTGGTCATGACCGATCCACGCGGGCGAGGCGGCGCGCTCGTACCGCTCAGCACCGCGAAGCAATACAAGCCGGGAGACGGCCGAATCACGCTTCCCGGCAGAGGCCGCGGCGGCGCGCCGACTCAATTCGGAGGCACCGAACTCACCGAGGCGGGAGCGAAGTTCGTCGCGGGCTTCGACTTCTTCGGCGTGAAAGACAACCCGCGGCTGCGCTGCGAGACCACCAGCGTCATCTTCGACTGGACGTTCGACGGCCCGGTCAATCGGATCACGCAGCATAAGAACGAAATCATTCTGCAATACGGGCAGTTCGGCTTCACCCGCACCATCCACATGAATGAGTCGAAGCATCCGGCCGGCATCAAGCCCTCACGGGCCGGGCACTCGATCGGTCGCTGGGAAAACGGCGTTCTGATCGTGGACACAGTCGGCTTCGCGCCCGGAGTGCTCTCCCCTCCGGTTCCGAACAGCGATCAGCTCCACCTCGTCGAGCGCTTTTCACTCGATCCGAAGACGACCATGCTCACGCGAAGCTACACGGCTGAGGATCCCCTGTACCTCAAGGCGCAGTACACAGGGTCGGACGTCATTCAAATTGCCGACATCCCGTACGGTCCGGATCCCTGCCACGAGCTGGGACGCCTCGACTATTCGAAAGAAGGCGAGGCCGGCGTGAAGGCTGCCAAAAAGAAGAGCTGATCTATCGCGTGTGCCCGACGAGCACGTACGCGTCGCGGCTTCGATCCAGATTGAGCGCCTCGCCCGGCCGGAGATCCAGTCGTTTGACGATGGCCCCGTCGAGCGGATCGCGGACATCTGCGGCAAGAGATCGAGCAGCGGTCAGCGGCAGCGCAAGAACGTCGGCGCCGAAGCACGCCGCGACGAAACGGGGCGGCTTCTGCGCCACGTAGCACCGCCCGGCGAGCCGGCCCGAGATGCCGGCCAGCGGAGAGCAAGCCGTCTGGCTGCCGTTGCACTTCCTCCAGTTCGGGAGATCGGCCGGCAGGTACGACTGGGCCGCCTTGAGGCCTTTGAGTGTCGGTACGAAGGTCGGTTGATCGGCGAGGTTGGCTTCGCGCAAACCGTCCACGCCAGGCGGATTCTTCTGAGCATAGGTACCGGCCCCGGAGTGGAGAACGACCATGCTCGACTTGCTGATGAATGACACGATGATTCCGACGATCTGGTGCCGTGGATCGGAGTCGGCCTGGACGCTGGCCTGGATGCCAATACGTTCGTTGTCCAGAATCGGCGGAACGGCGCCCGGGCACAACTGATCCGGTCCGTCCCACTGTCCGACGGCACCCCAGGGTTGACGTACCGGGCGCACCCATCCGTCAGCGCCAAACCCCCGCGCGAAGTGAAGCGTCATGGCATCGAGACCCGCCCGCGCATACAGCGCGCAGACATCCTGTTGCGTGCGCGGCGATGTCGCGGACACGACGAGGTCGGTCCGCGCGGCGGCTCGTCGGGCGAGCGCCTGGATCTCGGAAAGCGGTCCGGCCCCGAGTTCCTCGTTGCTGATCTCGAGACCCTGAATCTGGTCCGGATGCGCGTTGGCAAAATCGACCCACCGATCGAGGAACGCCGTGCGCTGCACCAGATTCGTGAATACCGGGGACCCGGCAAAGACGGTCACCTCGGCGCGGAGGTGGTGCCGGTTCAACCGCGCAAACAGCCGACCGACGACCGGCCAGTAGTCAGGTCGGTCGGCCTGTGTTTTGCGCGCCGACCAGACGCCGCCGCCCACGTCCCCGAAGATCCGGATGTACGACACGTGACCGCTCAGCAGCTTCAGGTTGCGGTCCAGTCGCTCCGGTTCCGTGCGCTCGAGCGCGATGGCTGGAAAGTACGAAGCGCCAATGCTGAGGAACACGCCCCCAGCGTCCGCAGTCGCCCGATCAATCAGCTGCACGCGTCCGCTGCGACCGGGCTGCGGCCGTTCAATTGACCCGAAACCGGCGCCTTCGACGGAGGTCAGTGTGACGCAGAAGGCGGCCGCGTACACTTTCCCCTTACTTCTCCACTTTCCACTTTTCCACTTTTCCACTTCAGTAGAGCCTCTTCCGATTGCCCTCTTCGATGTCCCGCTCGTAGTCCTGCAGAGTGAGCCCCTCGGGCTTGACCTGATCGAACAGCATGCACGCGAAGCTCGGCAGCGCATCCGTCGCCGGCCATGTGTCTGCATTCCAGAGGCGCGATCGAATGAACGCCTTCGGGCAGTGCAAGTAGCACTCTTCGACTTCGACGCCGATTGCGAAGAGCGGCGTCTTGTCGTGGGCCGTACATCTTTCGAGCAGCGCCGGATCGCGTGTGATGCAGGCCCGGCCGTTCACGCGCAGCGTCTCCTGCCGCCCCGGAACGAGGAAGATGAGGCCGATGTGCGGATTGGCAAGGATGTTGCGGATCCCGTCGAACCGCCTATTGCCCGGACGATCGGGAATCACGAGCCGGTGCTCATCCAGAACGAGGACGAAGCCTGGATGGTCGCCCCTCGGTGAGACGTCGCAGCGTCCACTGGCGTCAGAGGTCGCCATCAGCAGGAAGGGCGAGTGTGCGATGAACGCCCGGCAGTGAGCATCCAGGATCGAGCGTTGCTTCTGCAAGGAGCGCTCGCCGGGCGAGCCGGCAAGTTGTCGCAGATCCTCTTCCACGGTGATGACGTGGTTGAATGGGTTCATGGCGAGTCCTCTCGCGTACACTTTCTCCACTTTCCACTTACTTTCCACTTTCCACTTTCCACTTTTCAACTTTGCGAAGCAAGAGCTCCCTCTCGCGCGTGTTCCGCGTCAGCGACGCCGCTCGGTCCAGCTCGCGGCTGGCCTCATCGAGTCGCCCGAGCTTGAGGAGCAGGTCGCCGCGCACGCTCGGCAGCAAGTGGTAGTTCAGGAGCGACGGATCCGAGGCGACGGCGTCCACTAGATCCAGGCCGGCCTGCGGCCCCGAAGCCATGCTGACCGCCACCGCGCGATTCAGCTCCACGATCGGCGATCGCATCAGCTCGCCCAACCGACCGTACAAGTCGACGATGCGGGGCCAGTCGGTCTGGTCGGCGGTCGGTGCACGGGCGTGGCACGCAGCAATGGCGGCTTGCAGCAGATAGGGGCCGCGCTCCTCGACGATGCGCTCGCCGCGATCCAGGGCGGCCAGGCCGCGACGGATCAGCAGCCGGTCCCACCGCGCGCTATTCTGATCGAGCAGCAGGACCGGTTCCCCGGACGGCCCGACGCGCGCCCGCAGCCGTGACGCCTGAATCTCCATCAGCGCGACGAGTCCGTGAACCTCAGGCTCTTCCGGAGCGAGTTCAGCAAGCATCCGCCCCAGCCGCAGCGCATCGTCACACAGTGCCGGCCGCACCCAATCGTCGCCGGCGGTTGCTGAATAGCCTTCGTTGAAAACGAGATAGAGCACCTCGAGGACCGACGACAGGCGTGCGGCGCGATCGGGGCCGCGGGGCACCTCGAATGGCACGCGCTCTCTGGCGAGCGCCCGCTTCGCGCGGACGATGCGCTGGGCGATCGTTGGTTCGGCGATGAGGAACGCACGCGCGATTTCTTCGGTGGTGAGACCACCCAGCAGGCGGAGCGTCAGCGCCACCCGCGCTTCGGTGGCCAGAACGGGATGACACGCGGTGAAAATCAGACTGAGACGCTGGTCGCCGATGTCATCGTCCAGCCCGGTGACGAAATCGGGCACGGCCGCCTGTTCTGTTCCAAGCTTGTAGCCGAGCTCTTCGTGCTTGCGTTCGACGAGCTTGTTCCTGCGAAACAGATCGATCGCGCGGCGTTTCGCGGCGGCCATGAGCCAGGCAGCCGGATTCCGCGGAATGCCCGAGTCAGGCCACTGTTCGAGCGCCGCGACGAGCGCGTCGTGCGCGAGGTCCTCGGCCAGGCCGACGTCGCGCACCGACCGAGCCAGGCTGGCAATGATTTTCGGCGACTCGATCCGCCAGACGGCCTCGATCGCTCGGGAGGTATCGGTGGCCGCCACGGCTACCGATCACACCACCTTCACCAGCCCTCCCGCAAGCCCGCGCCTGCGGCGCGAGTCGCTGAACCCTATCGGCGGGCCGTCGCCTGCGCGGCAGGACTCTGAGTCGCATCGAACGCCGGCGCGTCGTGCATCTGACGAACTTCGCTCTCACCCACGCCCATTACGGTGAGGAAGTTCTTTCCCTGCTCAACGGCTTCCTCTTTCGACTTCACGTTCACAATCGCAAAGCCGCCGATCAGCTCTTTTGCCTCGGTGAAAGGTCCGTCTGTCACGGTCAGCTTGCTATTGGTGATCGTGACGCGCGCACCCTTCTTGCTGGACATCAGGCCGTCAGTGGCCAGGAGCACGCCGCTCTTTGCCATGTCCTCGATCAGCTTGCCTACTTTGGCCATGTTCTCGGGGGTCGGCGGAGCGTCGGATTCAAAGCCGGGTTTGTACAAAAGCATGAAGCGCATTAGGGGCTCCTCTCTCAAGGTTCCGGGTTCCGGGGTTCCGGGTTCCAGGGTTCCGGGGTTCCGGGTTCCAAGGTTCCGGGGTTCAAAGTTCAGCGGTCAATCTGCGCACGCACCGTGGGGGTGTCGGCAGCCTTCTGAACGTCCTCAGGAAAATCGGTCAGTTCATAGACCTGGCGCACCTCGATGACCTCAGCGTCGCTTGCCGGGCAGCGGCTCGCCCATTCGATGGCGTCCGCTCTGGACTTGACCTGAATCAGCCAGTAACCGCCCACGATTTCCTTGGATTCGGTGAACGGTCCGTCGGTGACTCTGGGTCTCCCGCCGGAAAACGAGATGCGGGCGCCTTTTGACGTTGGTTGAAGTCCGTCGAGCGCCAGCAGGACACCAGCCTTCGCCAGTTCTTCGTTGTATCGCATCATCGCGCCGACCGTCTCTGCGCTCGGCGTAGCGCCTGCCTCGGCCTGCTTTCCCGGGTACATCAGCATCATGAAACGCACAAATGCCTCCTCGACAAGGTTCCAAAGTTCCGGGTTCCAGAGTTCCAGGTTCCAGAGTTCCGGGTTCCAGGTTCCAGAGTTCTTGGTTCCTGTCCGTCACTGTTACGTCGAATGAACACGGGCTGGATCGACAGCTAGGCGGGGTCTGGCCCGCCATCATCCTCCGGCCAGCGCCCCGATGACGAGGAACGGCTCGGCTCCGGTCGCGACAGCGTCTGGCAGCAGGGTGTCCGGCGGCTCATGGGACAGGTCCTCCTGGCAGGCATAGAACCGCAGGAACGGACGACGACGGAAGGTGGTCTGGTCTCGGATTGTTCCGCGCAGCATGGGGTAGCTGTCTTCGAGCGCGTCGAGGACCGACCGCTGAGTGACGAGGCCGGCCACCTCCAGCGTCACCTCGCCGTCGACGCGCGCCAGCGTCCGGAGGTGGTGCGGAAGCTCCACCCGGATCATTGCAGTGTCTGAACCTCCACCGACAAGACCGGCGGCAGGTCACGGACGATCGGCGCCCAGGTGTCGCCGGCATCGGCCGACCCGTACACCTGACCGCCAGTGGTTCCAAAATACACGCCGCACGCATCGAGCGAATCGACCGCCATCGCGTTGCGCAGCACGTTGACGTAGCAGTTGCTCTGCGGCAGACCGCGGGTCAGCGCCTCCCATTCGTTGCCGCCGGTCCGGCTGCGATACACACGCAGCTGGCCGTCGAGCGGATAGTGCTCCGAATCGCTCTTGATCGGTACCACATAGACCGTGTTCGGCTCGTGTGCGTGCACGTCGATCACGAACCCGAAGTCGGTCGGCAGATTGCCGCTGATCTTCTCCCACTGCTCGCCGCCGTTGTCGCTGCGCATGACATCCCAGTGCTTTTGCATGAAGAGCACGTCGGGCCGCGACGGGTGCATCGCAATCCGGTGCACGCAGTGGCCGACCTCAGCTGTCGGATCAGGAATGTACTTCGAGTAGAGTCCGCGATTAATCGGCCGCCAGGTCTTCCCGCTGTCGTCGGTGCGAAACGCGCCAGCGGCGGAAATCGCGATGACCATACGCGCGGGATTCTTCGGATCCGGGAGAATGGTATGGAGGCACATGCCGCCCGCGCCGGGTGCCCACTTCGGTCCAGAGCCGTGTCCCCGCAGCCCCGACACTTCGTGCCACGTCAAACCGCCGTCGGTCGAGCGAAACAGCGCGGCATCCTCGATTCCGGCATGTACCGTATCGGGATCAGTTTTGGACGGCTCGAGGTTCCAGACCCGTTTGAATTCCCATGGATGGGGCGTGCCGTCGTACCACTGATGCGTGCCGGGGACGCCGTCGTATTCAAACTTGTTGCCGACCGGTTCCCAGGTCTTGCCGCCGTCACTCGAGCGTTGAATCATCTGGCCGAACCAGCCGCTCGACTGCGAGGCGTACAGCCGATCCGGATCGGCCGGTGAACCCTTCACGTGATAGAGCTCCCAGCCGGCGAAATGCGGCCCGCTCACGTCCCACGTCTCGCGCTTGCCATCAGATGACAGGATGAACGCGCCCTTCCGGGTTCCCACGAGCACTCGAACTTGGCTCATCTCCGCGCCCTCATTTCTTTATTTCGCGCTGGGGACCCCACCCCCAGCGCCTGTGCCTTCGCGGCCCTCGCCGCTCGGCCTTGCTTGTCTCGACTGCCCACTTGGACCGGCATCGCTGGCGCCCCACCAGCCTTACCCGCCCCACCAGGCCTACCTGCCTTGGTAGTTGCGGCGTTGAACTATACTCGCCGGACCCTCAATCCTGGAGAATTTTATGCTCTGGACTGGACGCGTGTTGAGCGCTCTGGCGGTGCTGTTTCTGCTATTCGACGCCACCCTGAAGCTGCTCAGGGCGACTCCAGCAATGGAAACGACGGTTCAGCTCGGTTACCCGGCAAGCGTGGTTTTTGGACTGGGCGTGCTCGAGCTTGCCTGCCTGATTGCCTACATCGTCCCCGCGGTGTCTGTTCTGGGCACGATCCTGCTGACCGGCTATCTGGGCGGTGCCGTCGCGACGCACGTGCGAGTCGGCAATCCTCTGCTCGGCTACGTGCTCTTTCCGATTTACGTCGGACTTTTTCTCTGGGGCGGATTGCTGCTGCGCGACCCGCGGCTGCGAGCGTTTATCCCTCTCAAACGCTGAGTTTCCTGTTCTCTACACGTCCTCGACCGTCATGCGCATGCCGTACTTGGTCCGCAGCGTGACGAGCGGCTGCGGCACGACACGGCTGATCCGGGAACAAGGCGCAAGCTTCCACCGCTGGGCAATCGTCGCGACGACGAGGACGAGCTCCATCCAGGCGAACGACTCGCCGATGCACTGACGCGGTCCGCCGCCGAACGGAAAATACGCGAACGTCGGAAGGGCCGCTTTGAACTCCGGCGTCCAGCGATCGGGATTGAAGCGCTCAGGCTCCGAGAAGAAGCCGTCCGGTCGCGGTGCATCACCCACTGGCTCATGAGAAAGATCGTGCGGGCCGGCGCCAGGTAGCCGCCGATCGGATACGCTCGATGCGCGGCGTCCAATGAGCCAGGCCGGCGGATACAAGCGCATGGCTTCGGTCACCACGCGCTCGACGAACGGCAGCGACGGCATGTCCGCGACCGTCGGCAGCCGGCCACCCAGCAGCGGCCATCGATCTCCTCGTGCAGGCGGGCCTGCGACGTCTGGCGACTGGCTCAGCAGATACCACGTCCACGTGAGCGCATTCGCGGTCGTTTCGTGACCCGCGAGCAAGATCGTCATCGCCTCGTCACGCACCTGCTGATCGGTCATCGCCGCCGCCATCGTCCTCGTCCTGCGGCGAGGAGCAGCATCGAGAGCAGATCGCCGCGATCGTGGCGCGCTAGCGCGTCGCTCGGCGATCATGCCGTAGATGATGGCGTCGAGCTGTCGCGCGCGGTCTCGCGCCCGCCGCAGCGGGCCGACCGGCAGTCGTTCCAGCAGGTCGGCGAACGGCATCATCGTCAACCAGAACGATTCCATGACTCGGTGTAACGCCGCGGCCAATGTCCGCCGCCTGCGACTCGACGTCGACGTCGAACAGCGTCTTGCCGGCGATCGACAGCGTGAGCCGCATCATCTCCTGCGACACGTCGACATGTCGCGCCGTCGCGACCAGCGCTCGCGCCGCCCGATCGGCGTAGCCGCCACCATCGTCTGACCGTAGGACGCGATGCGCTCGCGATGAAAGGCCGGCTGCATCAGCCGCCGCTGTCGAAGATGGAGCGATCCTTCGCTGGTCAGCAGGCCATTGCCGAGACAGGCGTTTGGTGCGCTCGAGCCCGCGGCTCTTCGTGAAGTTGCGGTTGTGCGTGACGAGGATGTCCTTGATGACGTGCGGATCGTTGACGAAGTAGATCTGCTCGTCGCCCATGCGGAACGAGGCGAGGTCGCCGTACGTCTGAGCGAGGTCGGAGAGGAACGACAGCGGATCGCGGCTGAATCGGTACGATATCGCCGCGACACGGGACAGCTTCGGGCCGGGCGGCGCCTCGGTCACGCTGCCATCCTACCAAGGACGAACGACCAATGACGAACGACTAATGACGAACGACTAATGACCGGACCAACGACTAACGACCAACGACCAACGACTACCGCAGGTCCACCATCCCCATGAGCCCGCCGTCTGCGTGATCGAGAATGTGGCAGTGGATCATCCACATCCCGGGCCGCTCGTCGAACCGAACGATCACCCGGGCGGACTTTTCAAACGGCACGTCCACGGTGTCTTTCCACGCCAGCGGATGGACAGGCTCGCCTTTGTCGTCGAGTACCTGAAAGAAGAAACCGTGGAGGTGAAATGGATGCGACCACTTCGTCTTGTTCGTGAGGGTCCAGAGCTGCGTTTCGCCGAGCCGCGCCGGAAGCGGTTTCGCATGTGAGAGCGTGGCGCCGTTGGCCCTGATCGAATACGCGAATGCTCCGCGCGCATCCTGATCAATCGTCAACTCCAGGGCAACTGGCGTTGCGCCGGCCGCGCTCAGGGGTTGAATAGTCCGGGTTACTCGCGGGAGCACGCCGGACGCGACCGCCGGCAAGTCGGCCATGACGATCGAGAAGAGATCCTCGAAAGGCAGTCGCGCCTCGACGCTCCCATAGCCTCGGTTGCGAAGAAGAGAGCGCACGACTACCTGCCCACCCGGAGGAGCGCTGGGAACCACGATGACGTCCGCCCGCTCGCCTGGACCGAGCACGAGCGTGTCGCTCGCGACGGGATACTCCTGAAGGCCTCCGTCGCTGCCGATCTGTGTGAACGGCTGCCCCGCTCCAAGATCGATTTCGAAATAGCGGCTCTTCGCCGCATTGACAACCCGCCACCGTTGCGGTGCGCCCGACCGGGCGAGGAGACGCCGGTCCTGCCGGCCGTTCACGAGCAGGTGATTGCCCTCGCGACCGAAGGCCATGCCGGCCGAACCGCCGCTCTCAGGAGACTCCAGAGTGCGACCGTCTTCTTCAAGACCGATATCGCTGAGGACGATGACCAGTTGATCCGCGATGACACCGTCATTCGGATCTTCGACAAGCAGCGCGCCGTACAACCCGAACCCGACCTGGGCAGCCGACATCACATGCGGGTGGTACCAGAAGAGACCCGCGTCCGGAACGACGAAGTCGTACGTGAACGACTGACCCGTCTGCACCTCGGCCTGCGAGTGCCCCGGCACGCCGTCCATTTGAATCGGGATTCGTAGTCCGTGCCAGTGCACGGTGGTCGGCGACGGCAGCTGATTGGTGAAGTGCACGATCAGGCGATCCCCGACGCGCGCACGAATGAGCGGCCCGGGCATCATGCCGTCGTACGTCCAGGCCTCGACGCGCCGACCGGGCGCGATTTCAACCGGAGCGACCCGGGCAACCAGGTTGATTTCCACGATGCGAGGATCGGGATTGACGTCGATCGTCTCGGCGAGTCGGATGTCCTTGTCCCAGTTCGGCGGCTGCAGTCCTTGGGCGACCGCGCCGGCAGCCGAAAGGAAACCGCAAAGCGCGCCTGAGTACAACGACACACGCACGCCGCACGAACCGCTGATCCGTCATATCAACCTACCGGGCAATCTGCCGGGAAACCGGCGGCCGCACGCAGCCACAGGCAAGAAGCAGTCCATGCGGAATCGGGTGCCGCGATAAAATCGGCCTCCTCGAGTCTTCGTATGCGAAACGCGCTCCGCATCCTCAAGTACATAGCACTGCTCCTGCTTGCGGCCGTCCTCGTCCTCGCCGTCTACGTCTGGCGGACCTGGGATCGCGTCTGGGACGTTCCGCCGCCGGATCTCCATGCTTCAAACCAGCCGGAGGCCATCGAGCACGGCGAGTATCTCGTGTACGGCCCGGCCCACTGCGTCCTGTGTCTATCGGCGCGCTCTACTCTGCCAACCTCACCCCGGATGCGGAAACCGGTATCGGCCGGTATTCGGATCCCCAGATTGCGCGTCTGCTGCGCTATGCAGTACGCCCGGACGGTCCGGGCTTCCGTCCGTCCGCTGATGGCCAACGCCGAGATGAGCGACGACGACATCGTGGCGATTCTCTCGTTCCTGCGCTCGCAGCCGCCGGTGCGACATGCGGTTCCTGCCGGAAGACCATCGCCACAGGAGCCCACGGTCAAGCACGCGGAGTAAGTCGAAGGGGCAACGGTTACCCGTTCGGAACGTTCGGAACGTTCGGAACGTTCGGGTCGTTCGGGTCGTTCGAAGCGTTCAAAATCGTTCGGTCGTTCCGGTTGCTTGCGGTGCATGCGCCACAGAACGATCCGAACGATTTCGAACGACCCGAACGCCCGAACGTTCCGAACGACCCGAACGTTCCCTGAACCGATCTAATAAATCGGCGTGTTCGGCTCGAGACCGCACAGCACGCGGCCGTACAGCTCCATCGCCGTCGGGGCGTGCATGATGGCGTGGTTCCCGAGCGCCTGCATGTCCCGCTGATAGCGCTGGATTGGAATGCCCGTCTGGATAGACGAGGCGCCGCTGGCAAAGAACAGGATGTCTACCGCCTCCCGCGCGAGTCCCGTCGCATAGGCGATGCTCACACGGGCCTTGACGCGTTCCGCTTTCGTCATCGGAGCGCCTGATGGACGGTCGAGGAGCGCGCACGCGGCGCGGACGTGTGCCTCGGCCGACTCGATCTTGAGCACCGCCTCGCCAACCTGCAGGTGCGTAATCGGCGCGTCTTTCTTCGAGGTGTACGTCGTGAAGGCGATCCCGCGGTTGGGCAGCCGTTCCATGAAGTTCTCGTACGCGCCGCGGGCGATGCCGATGGGTACGCCTCCGGCGTTGACGGCCAGCACAGATGCCAGCGGATAGTGGTAATACCGGTCTGCCCGGTTGTGGCGGGGCGGATAGTTCGCTTCAACCAGATCAGGCAACCGTAGAATCCGATGTCCCGGCACGAACACATCGTCGGCCACCACGGTATTGCTCCCGGTTGCGGTCATGCCGGTGGCGTACCAATCGTCGAGCGTGGTGAGTTCGCGGCTGGGCACGATCGCGAACATCGGCATGCCGGATCCGTCTGGCGTCGGCGCCACGGCAACGAGGCCCGTCCAGCGCGAGCCCAGCCCGCCGGTATTGAACGGCCAGCGTCCCTTGACGGAATAGCCGCCGCTCTTTTCCACGGCGACACCGGTCGGCGAAAACACGCCGCTCATCCTCGGATCTCTATCCGCGAAGATTTCGTCCTGCGCCTCGTCCGGAAAGACGGCGGCCAGCCAACTCATGGCGCTGTAGATAGTCGCGACCCATGAGGTGGACGGACAGCCGCGCGCGATCGCAGCCAGCACCGCACACTGCGTTTCGAAACTTGCCTCGTGGCCGCCATACCGGCGCGGCGCCGTCATCCGGAACACACCAGCCTCGCTCAAGGCGTCGAGGCTGTCCGTGGGAACTCGTCTTCCCTTCTCGGCTGACTCGGCGTTCGCCTTGAGCGCCGCGACGAGCCCTTCAGCACGTGCGACCAGTCCAGCTGAGGTGGCATCGACGTTCACATCACTCACGGCGGCACGCCTCCGGGCAGATTCTAACGCCAGTGTCCGCGCACCTCGATCTAGAATGGGCACCCAATTCACGAGGAGATGCGCCATGGCTGACGAAACGAGAGATCAAGAAGGTCGAAGCGAATCGGCGGGTGAACTATCCCGACGCGATTTCGTTGCGCTCGGAGTGGCAGCGGGGCTGGTGACCGCCGCGTCCCCGGCCGGGGCCGCCGATCTGCCCCTGGTCGAAACGAACGTCGAGATCAAGACGCCCGATGGGACCTGCGACGCCGTCTTCATTCATCCGACGACCGGCACCCATCCCGGCGTGCTGGTGTGGCCGGACGCACTCGGCCTCCGACCTGCGATGCGCGACATCGGCAAGCGCATCGCGGCCGAAGGCTATTCCGTGCTGGTCCCGAACCCCTTCTATCGCTCGGCCAAGGCTCCGGTCTTCGGTCCCAACTTCAGCTTTCAGAACCAGGACGATCGAGCCAAGCTGACACAGATGGTGGCGCCGCTGCAGGCGGCGGGTGCGGCTGAACAGGATGCGACGGCGTTCATCGGTTTCCTCGACGCCCAACCACAGGTCGACAAGTCCAAGAAGGTCGGCACGCAAGGCTATTGCATGGGCGGCCCGCTCGTCGTCCGTACGGCGGCAGCGTTGCCGAGTCGCATCGGCGCAGGCGCGTCGTTTCACGGCGGCGGTCTGGTCACCGATCAGCCGGGCAGCCCGCACCTGCTGGCGCCGAAAATCAAGGCGCGGATGTACTTCGGCATCGCCTCGAACGACGACATGCGCCAGCCTGATGCGAAAGACAAGCTGCGGGAAGCGTTCGCCGCGGCCAAGGTGTCAGCCGAGATCGAGGTGTATCCATCACTTCACGGCTGGTGCGTACCCGACATGCCGCTCGACAACGGCAAACCGATCTACAACAAGCCGGACGCCGAGCGGGCCTGGGCCAAGCTCGTCGCGCTCTACAAGACCGCGTTATCCTGAAATGATCCAGGGCTACGGGCTACGGGCTTCGGACTTAGGGCTTCGGGCTTCGGGATGAAACGAGGTCGCGCACGGTTCGTGGTGCTGATTGCTGCTGCGATTCTGGGTTCGGGCGTCCGGACTCAGATCGCGGCGCAGGCCGTTTCGCTTCAGGCCAATCTTCTGGCGGACTGGGACCGCCAGAAAGAGACATTGCTGAAGCTGGCCGAGGCGATGCCGGAGGATAGATATCGGTTCAAGCCCACCCCGGCGCAGCGCGACTACGGCGAGCAGATCCTGCACATCGCCGAGGCGAACGTGATCCAGATGGGACGGCTCGCCGCAAAGGCGAACGCCCCGTCGGTCAACATGAAAGCCACATCCAGGGCGGAAATCGTGAAGGCGCTCGGCGACTCCTTCGAGTACGGCACGGCCGTGCTCAAGGAACAAACGGATCAGTCGATGCTTCAGACCGCGGAGACCACCCGCTACGATCGGTTCATGGGGCCATCGACTCGTGCACGCGTCGTTGCCTACGTCATGGGACACACCTGGGACATCTACGGCCAGATGGTCGTGTACGTCCGGCTGAACGGCATCACGCCCCCGGCCAGCCAGCGACCTTGACCGCGCCGTTTCCCCATCAACGCCGCTCCGGAATCACCGTCTGAGCGCAGCGTCCGCAGGCCGTCGCTCGGCCGCGCGCGCGCCGCTGAGCGCGTTCGCGATGGCGTAGTTGCCTTCGTGGCACGCATACTCGTAGATCACGTAGTCAGGGAGATTCACGAGCGGCAGCGACGCGGTCCAGGGTCTCGTATACGTCGCCTCGTCGGTAACGGTGAATCGATAGTCGATCTGGTGCGGGCCAACGCGCGTGAAACGTTCGACCGCATGCACCGTCTCGCCCGACGCGGGGAACCTCAGGATCGTCTTGGGGCTGTAGTTGGTCGTCTCAACGACCAGCGTCATGCCTTCCCAGTGACCACGCGAATCGCCGTTCCACTGACTGATCTTCCGGTTGAGATGCGGCCGTCCGTCCAGCGGGATCTGGCGGACGTCATGGATATTTTCGTCGACGATCGCGACCTGTCCGGGGGTCTGGAAGATCTGATACGTGTTGTTGTAGCCCGACGGAATCGGCGGGACGCCGTGGTACGTGATGCACCGTTCTGTCAGCGGGCGGTTCTCGTAGGAATCGAATCCGTGCTCGGCAGACACCGCCGCCCGCACGGCCTGCTGCCTCTGACCATTGGGCGTCAACGGAGGCAGCCTTCCGTCGGCGGGGTCAATGACCAGGGATGTGCGGCCGTCGGACTTCCCTCGGTCGTACCAGAATGCGTTGTACGCTCTCGCGAGATCGGCGTCTGCTCCGCCGTCCCGCCGGTCGGCGCCGGCCTTGGCCTCCTGATCGATGGACGCGACCTCGTCATCGGTCAGCCGATCCCGCCCTGCCTGACCTGTCGGCCGTTCGAGCGGCGTCAAGGTGGCGTACCGACCAGACGCCCTGGAGGTCGGGCTCACCCCACGAGGTCCGCGGCGCCGTCCAGTCTTTCGCGGTGGCGTCGCTTTTCAAAGCGGAGGTCTGCGCGTGCGGTGCCTGCCGCGTAATCAGAACGGCTGCGAGGAGCCCGACGAAAACGCCCGAAGTTGTCCAGCGGGAGTGCATGGAATCCCTCCGTCTTATGGCACCGATTCTAACCACTGCACAGTCCCGCAGAACCGGCTTTCGTGTCCAGTCTTGACCGGTCGCCGACCAATCTGACACTTCGGTCGGGAGGCCAGCTGCGGGCCGGGGCTCAGTGGGATTGAAAAATCAGGCGATTTCGTGCCTTCAAGCGTCAACGAGCGATAGACCGATATGGACTCTGCTTTGCACAGGCCCTCCATTGCACATGGCCAACGTGCGTGGGAACCGGTTCCTCGACAGCGCCGTGACGGCAGGAGGCGCGTGCGTGCTCGTCGCCGGGCTCGCTGCCATGGACGGCCGCGTCCGCGACGGCATGACCAGCCTCTTGGCATCCGACCCGACGAGCTACGTCTCGTCGGCCGGCCTGCGTTCCACGCAGCTCGCTCGAACGGTCTTCGGCGCGGTCAGCGCGCCGGGCGACGGCTACACGCCGCTCGCGATGTTCGCGGTGGTGGGCGTGGTCTTCCTGCTGCTGATGCTCAAGTCCTGAACCGACCGCCCCGGTCTATTTTCGAAGCACGAAGCTGCCAAGGACCGCCAGATCGAGACCCGTCCCGTAGAACACACGGACGGCGTCCCTGGGTGTACACACAATCGGCTCGTTGAATCCGTTGAACGAGGTGTTGACCAGAATCGGGATTCCAGTCCGGTCACCAACCGCTTTGATCAGGGTGTGAAAAATGCCAGCCGACTTGGGCACCGTGTGCACGCGCAGACGGGTCGCATTTGTCGGGAGGAGCGGATGAACGAGACTTAGATCAACTACTTCGTACTCGGTACTCCATGTGATCGGACGCGTCCGGGCCGCGGAAGTATCGGGCCGCGTCTTCCGCGCACACCGACACGCTGTAGGACCTGTGCGACTCGCGGTGCTTCAGGAACCTATTGAGATTCTCGAGCACGTACGGCGCCCGCGGGTTCGCGAGAATACTGCGATTGCCGAGCGCCCGCGGTCCCCATTCCATGCGCCCCTGGAACCAGCCCACCAGCTTGCCGGACGCTATGGCCGCCGCCGTCTGATCGATCACGGCACCGTCGCGCAGCAAATCGTAGGACAGCTTGCAGTTGTCCAGCGTGGACTTGATCTCGCCGGTGTCGTACCTCGGGTCCTAGAAAAGGCGGGACGTGTTGGTCACGCTTGAACCCGAGCTGCCCCGACACGGCCAGAGCCGCGCCCACCGATACGCCGGCGTTTCCCGGATTGATCGGCACGAACACCTGTTCGTACAAGCCGGACTGCGCCGCGCGCGTGTTGAAATAGCTGTTGTAGAAGAGGCCGCCAGCCAGGCACAGATTGCGGCTCCCGTATCGGCTCTTGACCTCCGCGAGCAGCTGCACCAGCAGGTCGCCAAGGTGGCGCTGGACGTCGGCGGCCATCCGCGCCCGACCCGCGACGCCGTCGTCTTGCTCATGCGTTCTGGAAGACACGGCTTCGTGGCTGGCAATTCGGGCCAGCGCTTCGAAGCGGTACTCATCACCTTCGGCAAACCCTGCCGCCTCGGTCGCCTGCGAATAGAGCGTTGCCAGTCCGGGTCCGTTCCACGCGAAATCCGCCCGTGTGATCGTTGCGTGATCGCCACGCCAGACCGTCATGTCCGGCACGCCCCGCCTGTCGCACACAACGATGAGTGCAGCGTCGAAAGCCGAGGTCAGAAACGATGTTGCGGCGTGCCCGTAGTGATGATCCAGCCGCTCGACCTTCAGCTCAGGAGGCAGTTGAATCGCCTCCTCGGCAGTGGCATAGGAACCGATGTTCGCCAGCGTCCGACCGCCAACGCCCAACACGGTGTCGACCGCTTCTCTCGGAAGGTGTCCCGCGCGGAGCCCGTCGCGTCGCGTTCGCGTCACGCGCTCTTGCTCGCAGACCGCGACGAGCCGGCCGTGATCGCACAGAGCGACGGACGCATTGCGCGCGGCGCCCGCAATTCCAAGCACGAGTGACATCAGTGTGCACCGCTTTCGGGCGCGAATCCTACCACACAGCAGGCGGCCTCGATTTCGTGACCGCGGCGTTGGCGGTGTGTCATGATCCTGACATCGTCTGGACAAAAGACGAGGTCTGACGCAATGGAACGAGTTCAGGCTTGGACCACCGGCGACGTCGCTGACCGACACGACTCCGTCTTAGCGACGGCAACCCCCTGGTTTCTGTACCTGGTGCTCTTCGCCTCCACGAGCGTCGTCGTCGGGGTGATCTGGGATATCTCCTGGCACCGGACAATCGGGCGGGACACGTTCTGGACTCCGGCACACCTGGCCATCTATCTGGGCGGTCTGGTTGCGGGGCTGACCTGCGGCTGGCGTGCGTTGCGCGTCACCTTTGCCGGCAGCCACGAGGAACGCACCGAGACGGTGCGGTTCTGGGGATTTGCTGCGCCGCTTGGGGCGTGGGTCTGCATCTGGGGCGCCTTCGCGATGCTGACGTCGGCGCCGTTCGATGATTGGTGGCACAACACGTACGGGCTGGACGTCAAGATTCTGAGTCCTCCGCACGCGCTGCTCGCGGCCGGCATCTGCGCGATTCAGTACGGCGCCATGCTCGCCGCGCTTGCGTGGCAGAACCGCTCATCCCGACCGAGCGGAGCGCTTCGAAGCCTGTATCTCCTCAGCGCCGGCCTGCTGCTCATCACCGCGGCCACAGTAGCGAGCGAGTACCTCAGTCGCTGGGACATGCACCAGTCTCTCTTCTATGCCGTCGCCGCTGGTGTGTTTCCGTTGATACTCGTGAGCTCGGCCCGTGCCGGCCGCGGCCGATGGTCTGCGACCGCGATCGCGCTCGTGTATGTAGCAGTCACGATCGCGATGATCTTGATCCTGCCGCTGTTCCGGGGAGAGCCGCTGCTCGGGCCCATCTATATCCACACCGATCACTTCATGCCGCCGGATTTTCCGCTGCTGGTGATCGTACCGGCCGTCCTCATCGATCTCGCGATGCAGCGGATCGGCCGCGGCGCGGATTGGCGGCTCTCCGCACTCATCGCAGTCCTCTTCCTTCTCGGATTTCTGGCTGTTCAATGGCCGTTCGCCGATTTCCTCATGTCGCCTTGGGCGCGCAACTGGTTTTTCGCTTCCGATCGCATGCCATACGTCGTCTCACCTGACTTCCAGCAGCGCTGGTTCGTGCTGAACCCTCCAGATCGTCTGACAACCGGCTTGCCGATCGCGCTGGGCGTCGCATTCGTGTCGACACGATGCGGTCTGTGGTGGGGAAACTGGATGGCCGGGGTGCGACGGTGAAGAACGCGACGCTCGTGCGCGGGCGTCAGGTCATCTCGTGGCGGCTCTTAGCGGTTCTGGCGCTGGCCGTGATGTCGATGGCCCACGTCGGGAACCCGGACACGTTCTTTGTCGGCGACGCTGGTCCGTATCGGGTTCGTGTCATCACCAGGCTGCCGGGCGTGATTCCCGGACGCGGCCAGGTCAGCGTACGCGTCCTCGGTGCGACAACCGGTTCGCCGCCGCGCGTGACCGTGCGCGCCGGCCAATGGAATGTCGGCGTCGACGGCGCGCCCCCGCCCGAAACAGCGGTTGCGGTCCCCGGCGATCCGGAACTGTTCGCAACCGAGCTCTGGTTCATGACGCCTTCGTCGTACGCGCTCTATGTGAACGTCGTCGGGGCGAGTGGTACCGGCTCGGCGATCGTGCCCGTCATGGCGCTGGCAACCGCACAGCGGACGATGGACCGCGGGCTGGGTCTGCTGCTCGGCGCGCTGGGCGTATTGCTGACCGCAGGGCTCGTGACGATCGTGGGCGCGGCTGTGCGCGAGAGCAACCTTGCACCGGGTTTGACCCCGGATGGAAAAAGGCGCCTGCGCTCCTGGGTCGCGATGGGCGTCACCGCTGCGATTCTCGGACTCGCCATCGTCGGCGGGCGTCTCTGGTGGCGCTTCGAAGCGACGACCTACGCACAATCGGTCTTGTACCGGCCGTTCAACGCGAACGCCACTGTGCACGAGCAGGACGGCCGCCTCGACCTCGTGCTGGGCATCCGCGATCCGCGCTGGCGCGGTGAACCGAATCCATTGAGTCGCTACAACACGCTGACACCCGATCACGGCAAGCTGATGCACCTGTTCCTGGTTCGCGAAGACGCATCGAGCGCGTTTGCCCACCTCCACCCCGTGCCGCGCACACCCGCATCACTCGACTTCGATGCCAGGCTGCCGCCTCTTCCGTCGGGACGCTATCGCGTCTTCGCGGACATCGTGCACGAAAGCGGTTACGCGCAGACGCTGGTCGCCGCGGCAGATCTGCCGGACCATCCCGCCGCGGCGCCTGACAGCACCGTCGATCCGGACGACTCGTGGTTTCGGGGGGCCGCTTCTCCAGAGTCATCGGAGCCAGCCTTTCGACTGTCTGACGGTTCGAGCATCAGCTGGAGCCGGGGCGATCGCCCGCTTGCAGCGACACACGAAGAAACGCTGACGTTCTCGGCGCGTGATGAACAGGGAGCCCCCCTTGCCATCGAACCCTACATGGGGATGGCCGCCCACGTGCTGATCATGCGTGACGATGGGTCGGTGTTCGTGCACCTGCACCCGGCGGGCACCATCAGCATGGCGGCGCTCCAGCGTTTCAGCGAGCAAGCTGCGACGCCGCCCGACGGGCACGCGCACCACGAAACGCCCATGGAGAGCGTTGTCTCGATTCCGTTTGCGTTTCCGAAACCCGGACGCTACCGGATATGGGTTCAGATGAAGCATCTCGGCCGGATCATGACGGCGGCCTTCGATGCGACGGTCCAGCCCGGATAAAGTCGATTCAGTTCGCACTCACCTTCGCCGAGTGGCGGAAATCCGGCAGCATCTCCTGGTCGATCAATCTGATCGCGTGACCCACCGGGGACACCAACTGTCCACGTCGGGGAACAAGCGCTGCGCGTCGCGCTTGACCCCCAGCGACTTAGCGTGGCAGCGCTCTTGCTGGACGGAAAACGCACATGCACAAGTCGATTGGTCCGATCGCGCTCAGCGTTGTCTTGCTCTCCGGCAGCCATCGCGCCTTCGCGCAGGACATTGAACCTCAGCAGCCGGCTCAGGACGCTCCAGCCACCGAACCGGCTCAACCCTCTGACGCGGGGCAGGACGCTCGACCGAAGGCAATCGAATACAGCGAAGGCTACGCGCTGCGCGCGAAGATCCATCGATACGCGAGTTTTGCGACGCTGCCGCTGTTTGCGACCGAGGTCGCGCTCGGGCAGTCCGTCTACAACGCCGCCGACCCCCGGACGAGCAGCGCGCGTAACGCACACATCGCGGTGGGAACCGCGATCACAACGCTCTTTGCGGTCAATAGCGTCACGGGCGTATGGAACCTGTTGGAAAGCCGTAAGGATCCGAACCATCGGACCAAGCGAATGGTGCATGGCATTCTGATGCTCGCGGCTGATGCGGGCTTCGTTGCGACCTTTGCGACCGGGCCCAGTCACGAAGAGGAACAGATCCTGAACTACGACGCCAACCGGCAGACGCATCGTGCGATCGCCGTGACATCGATGGGGCTCGCCACTGCGGGCTATCTGATGATGCTCTTCGGTAGCCATTAGCAGGGTTATGACGGCTCTTTCCGATCTGATGACTTCCTGGGGGTCCGTGTACGCGAACCACGCGACGCTCCGGACGCTGGTCGCGTTTGTCCACGTCGCGGCGCTCATCATTGGGGGAGGCTTGGCGTTGGCGACGGATCGCGCCACGCTGATCGCCTACAAGCAGGATGACGTCACTCGGCGCTCCCAGCTGGAGGGGCTGGTCGGCACGCACCGTGTCGTGCTGATTTCGCTCGCGCTCATCGCGGTCAGCGGCATCCTGTTGTTTGCCGCCGACTTCGACACATACCTCTACTCACGATTCTTCTGGGCCAAGATGGGACTCGTCGGGTTGCTCATCCTGAACGGCGCCCTGCTCTGGTCAGCCGGGACTCGGGCGAGCCGTGGAGACCACGCGGCTTGGGGTGTGCTGCGTCTCACCGCGCTCGCCAGCATCGCCCTTTGGCTCCTGACCACCCTTGGCGGCGTTGCCTTGCCGAATATCGGATGATGAAGAAACCAACACGCTGTTCTTCGCGCCGCGAATTCCTGCAGCTCTCCTGCTTCACCTTGACCGCGGCCGCTCTTGGTCTGAACAACGCTGACGCTTCGCCGCTCCCAGTGTCGTTCGCCGACGGCGCGCAGAGCGGATCCGAACGTCGGTACCCGATTCCGGCGAGCGATGGCGTCACCATCGATCGCAAAGAGCAAGTCATCCTGGTTCGTTATCAGGGCTCGGCCTACGCGTTCAACCTGTCGTGCCCTCACGAGAACACCGCGCTCAAGTGGCTTCCAAAAGACATGCGCTTTCAGTGTCCGAAACACGAATCGAAGTATCAACCGAACGGAACGTTCACGTCGGGGCGCGCCACCCGCAACATGGATCGCCTGGCCATCCGACGCGACGGCGACGCGCTCTTCGTCGACCTCTCGCACATCATCAAGTCGGACGTCGACGCTGTCCGATGGGCGGCCGCGGCGATTGTGCTCTAAGGTCGGCGGCCGCTACTTCTGTTCGCTGAACGCATCGAGGACGATCGGCCCCAGGGCGTGCATGCGCGTCAACGCAGGATGGCGGGGCCGCAGTCCACTGACGAACCCGCTCGCGAGCAGGCGATCGAGAACCTCCCGGTGGCTGGCGATCACGTGCACGGGCACTTCCCAGGTCGCACCCTCACCACTGACGATCGAAGGCGGCTGATGATCGCCGATCAGGATCATCACGAAGTCGCGGTCCGCCCGCAAACGCAGATACCCGCCGAGCGATTCGTAGACGTACGAGAGCGCGCGGGTATAGTTGGGACCCAGGTCCAGCCAGTCCGGCAGCGCTGACCACGCGTTGCGCAGATCGGGCTCGTCGTACGGATTGTCGGTCAGCAGCCGCACCCAATCGGCCTGGTAAGGCGCCGTCGGACTGAATGGAGTGTGCGTGCTCGTGGTCGGGAGGAAGACGAACGCCGGGCGGCGCGGCTTCGGCCCGAGCAGGGCATCCATGCGCCCGAATGCGTACTGATCGGGTATAGCCCACCAGCCAAACTGGGGGCCACGGTAGTCGAGGCGCCTCTCGTCGTAGATGTCGCCAAACCCGTAGAAAGCCCCCTCCGGCCAGCTTTGTTGGAGGCCTGGCATGATGGCCAGCGTGCGATAACCGCGCCGCGCGAAGGTCGTCACAAGCGTTTCGCGCTGGCTCGCCATGAGCAGTGTGTCTGTGTCCTCGTCTCGAACCTCGAAACCCGAGAGGAAACTGACGTGCGCCAGCCAGGAAGAGCCGCCAAATGTGGGTGACTCGACAAAGGCCGAGACGACACCGCGTCCCGACGAACGGATGTCTTCATCGAGCTTGGTCCGGCTCGCCGCGAGCGCGCGATCGAGCTCGGGACGGTCGTAGCTCATCGCGCCGTACGATTCGATGAAGATCAGCAGGACGTCTGCACCGGCGATTCGGGCCAGATCGCCTCTGAGATCTGGCGCTGGACCGAGCGCTTTTGCTCCCCGTCCGGTCAGTTCGGTCATCAGCAGTCGCGCTTGACGACCATAGGTTTCGACGACCGATCTGGCAAACGCCGGCTTCGCGGGCCAGCGAGCGTCGAGACGCTGGCCGGCAAACCAGACCATGGCGACGGCGGCAATCAGCGCGAGAAGACGTCGTTCGCGGGGACTCACGATGGCGTCTTTGACTCGGCCAAACGCCCATCGTGCCGGCACGTAGCAGAGGATCGGAATGAGCACCACGGCGGCGACCACCGCCAGCACGACCCACCATGACGCCACGCGCAACAGCATCGCGGTCACGGCCGGCACATACCGGAGATCCCAGAACAGGTTGATGTCACGGCCGTAGAGCGCCGGCGTCGTGACGTCCGCATAGTGGCCGATGACGAAGACGACCCAGATTGCGGCCACCCACCGGAGCAGCACCCTGGCCCTGCGGAGGAACCAGCCCGCCGTGAGCGCCATCACGAGCACGCACGCGGCCAGCTCGATGGACAGGTCACCGGTCCATCGAACGGCTGGGGTTGGCCAGATGTTTTGAAAGGTCAGCGAAACGTCCAGGAGGAGAAGTGCTCCCGCGAGCGCCACAAGCCGACCGAGCCCCTTGTCGTTTGACACCCTGACCCTGCCCCTCTACGATATCGATACCACTGCGCGATCGAGCTGCACCGGTCAGGTCACCGCCTGGGGCGCAATCATCCTTCTTATTATTATGGCGGGCTGGATTTCGAAACGTCTGCGTTCTGTCTTCAACCACGTATCGGGGCGCGCCTCGATTGACCGCGCCGCCTCCGCCAAGCTGCCGACCGAGTACGGCGACTTCGAGAATCCTCGTGTACGAGAACTCGAACGACGGACAGGCCCACGTGGCCCTGGTCCGAGGCGAAATCGGGGACGGCGAAGGTGTGCTGACACGCCTCCATTCCGCGTGCCTGACCGGCGACGTCCTGCACTCCGCGCGCTGCGATTGCGGCGCGCAGCTGCAACTGGCACTGAAGCGCATCGCCGCCGAAGGCCGCGGTGTGCTGCTCTATCTGGATCAGGAAGGCCGCGGAATCGGCCTGGCCAACAAGATCCGCGCGTACGCGCTGCAGGACGAGGGGTGCGACACCGTCGAAGCCAACGAGCGGCTCGGCTTCCCCGCCGATCTGCGTGATTATGCGATGGCCGTCCAGATCCTCCGGGACCTCGGGGTCCGATCGGTTCGTCTCCTGAGCAACAATCCCCGAAAGCTGGCCGCCGTCACCGGCGACGGATTGTCAGTCAGCGAGCGACTGCCTCTGGAAATCCCCGCGTCAGACGCCACGAGGCGCTATCTCAAAACGAAGAAAGAAAAGCTCGGCCATCAGCTCTCCTCTGTATAGTCGTTGGTCGTTGGTCATTGAGTCGTTGGTCGTGAGTCGTCTGCGCGCCCGAGCCAGCCAGAGAACGTCCACGAAGAACGAATAGAGCAACGCAAGGAGTGAGAGCGCGGCCAGCGCGCTGCTCCAGGGTTGAGCGATCGCCGGCACCAGCGCGAGTGTGAGACCTGCGATCTGCACCACACACACGACCTGACGTCGAAGGCGAGGCGGTAGTGAACTGGCGAGCCACGGGAGCAACCAGCCAGCCGCCACGAACCCGTACCGGATCAGGCCCGACCCCAGCACCCACACGCCGGCCTTCCCGTGCCGCCAGGTCAGGGTTGCCAACCCGAGAATGAGCAGCGCGTCGATTTCCATGTCGAAGCGTGCGCCGAAATCACTCGCCAGTCGGCTGCGGCGCGCGGCCCAGCCGTCGACGCCATCGAGGGCGAGCCCGACCAGCGTGTAAACGACCGCCGCGGTCGCGACGAGGGATGTCGCCGGCTCGCCGACGAGGGCCACAACCAGCGCGACGATCACGGCGCGCAGTGTCGTCGTCTGATTGGCGGGACCAAATCGGGGAAACGGGTGGTGCTGTCCGACGCGAGCGATGACAATTGCGGCAATGACGGCGAACAACGCCGTAGCCTTCCACGGATACGAGGCGCTCAGAGCGAGACTTGCGCGGTTTGTTGTGGCAAGGATGATGAGGAGTACGAGCCCGGCCAGCTGCGCGCCGATCACACCGGCGCGCAACGGGCTTGGGGGAAACGGCAAGCGGGGATTGTAACTCGCAGCCCGACACCACAGAATGAAGCGTCAATGACCGAAGCCGCGCGCGCCTTCTGGATCACCGAGCCGGGGCGCGCAGAAATCCGCAACGAGATTCTCGCCGCTCCCGGACCAGGTGAAGCGCTCGTGAAGGCGATGTACAGCGGGATCAGCCGCGGAACCGAGGCGCTCGTGTTCCAGGGCCGAGTCCCGGTGACCGAGTACACGCGGATGCGCGCTCCCTTTCAGGCAGGCGACTTCCCCGGCCCTGTGAAGTACGGCTATTCGAGCGTCGGACTGGTTGAGAGGGGACCGCGCGGCATTGTTGACCGCCACGTCTTCGTCCTGTACCCGCACCAGACGCGATATACAGTGCCGGTCGAATCACTCCACGTACTTCCCGAAACCGTTCCGCCGCGCCGCGCCGTGCTTGCCGCCAACCTCGAAACGGCGATCAACGGCTTATGGGACGCCCTGCCGGCGATCGGCAGTCGGATTGCGGTGATCGGAGCGGGTACGGTTGGGTCTCTGGTTGCCTGGCTTGCCGGTCGGATTCCCGGCTGCGAGGTCGAGTTGATCGATATCAATCCCCATCGCAAGGCCGTCGCCGAATCGCTCGGCGTCCCATTCGCGAATCCCGATGCCGCGTCGGACGAAGTGGATCTGGTCGTACACGCCAGCGGCTCCCCCTCTGGTCTTGATCTGGCGCTTCGGCTGGCGGCCTTCGAAGCAACCATCGTTGAACTGAGCTGGTACGGCGATCAGATCGCGTCTGTCGCGCTCGGAGGATCCTTTCACGCCAAGCGGTTGACGCTGAAATCATCGCAGGTCGGATCGGTTGCTCCGGCACAACGCGCTCGATGGAGCACCGAGCGACGTATGCAGCTTGCCTTGAGCCTCCTCTCTGAATCGGCGCTCGATTCGCTGATCACGGGAGAGAGCGAGTTCGAAGCCCTGCCGCAGGTCATGGCCGGTCTCGCGGACCGCCCGGGCGACACGCTCTGCCATTGCATCAGATACAGTGAGTAGGCATGTATAGCGTGTCCGTCCGCGATCACTTCATGATCGCCCACAGCTTCACGGGTGAAGTGTTCGGCCCAGCCCAGCGCCTCCACGGCGCCACCTACGTGGTTGATGTCGAGTTCCGCCGGCCTACGCTCGATTCCGACGGAATCGTCGTGGATATCGGGAGAGCCGGCGACACAGTCCGCGCCGTCCTGGCCGACCTGAACATGCGCAACCTGGACGAGGTCGCTTCGTTTCAGGGTCGCAACACCACGACCGAATTCCTGGCCCGTGTTGTCTTCGACCGCATCGTCGCGGCCATCCGCCGTGGAGATCTGGGGGCAGGGGCGCACGAGGTGCAGAGCGTGCGGGTCACCCTCCACGAGTCGCACATCGCATCGGCGGCGTTCGACGGACGGGTGGCCGAAACGTAGCTGATCCAGACGCCTCGTGACCTCGGTGCGTGCCATCACCCTGATCGTTCCCGGCTCTCTCGACAGCCTGACAGGCGGATACATTTACGACCGCCGGATGGTGGACGACCTCCGCGTCCTCGGTTGGACGGTCATCGTCCGGGAGATCGACGCGAGCTTTCCGCGACCTACCGCCGCGGCGCGGCGCAATGCAGCCCGCACGCTGAGCGCGATTGAAGACGATGCGATTGTGGTGGTGGACGGTCTGGCGCTGGGGGCCCTGCCAGTCGAAGCTGAACACGAAGCGGCGCGGTTGCGACTGGTCGCGCTGGTTCACCATCCTCTGGCCGCGGAAACTGGTCTGGACACGTCCCTCGCGACAGAGCTTCACGAGAGCGAACGCCGCGCTCTGACGAGCGTCCGCCGTGTGATCGTGACGAGTCAGGCGACGGCTGATTCGCTGCCTGCGTATGGCGTCGAGCGGACCCGAGTCACCGTCGTGGAGCCGGGAACCGAGCTCGGCCCGATCGCCCGCGGTTCCGGCGGACCTGGTGTTCATTTCCTCTGCGTGGCGACGCTCATCCCTCGCAAAGGCCACAACGTCCTGTTCAAGGCGCTCCAACGGATCGCCGCTCGCGACTGGCGCCTGACGTGCGTCGGCAGCCACGATCGCGATCCGGAAACGGCCCGGCGTCTTCGCGAACTGCTGGCCGAAATCGGTCTCACTGGTCGTGTGCGTCTGGCCGGTGAGATCGAGCCGCCCGCGCTCGCCCAGTATTACGACAGGGCGGACACTTTCGTCCTGCCAACGTTGCACGAAGGGTACGGCATGGCGGTCGCAGAAGCGATTGCCCGTGGTCTTCCGGTGATCAGCACACCGGCCGGATCGGTTGCCGAACTCATCGGCGACGGCGCCGGGCTGCTGGTGCCGCCGGGCGACGTGGACGCGCTGGCCGCCGCGCTGGCAAAGGTCACGAGCGATGCACGGCTACGCGAAGAACTGCGGGCCGGCGCGCTCCGTGCCCGCAGTCGCCTGACGACCCGCGAGCGCGCCGCAGCCCGAATGGCCGAGGCACTCTCCCATGTCTAGCTTCACGGCCGAATGGCTGGCTCTTCGCGAGCCGGCGGACATCGCGGCACGGTCGGCTCGACTTGTCCGATTGGTCGCCGATCACCTGACTGGTCGGCCGGTGAGGATCCTGGATATGGCAACCGGCACCGGCGCGAACGCACGGTACCTTGGCGCGCACCTCTCCGGGTCGCAGGATTGGCTCCTGGTCGATCGCGATAAGAACCTGCTCTCTGCCGCGGTAATTGACGCACGATTGACGTCTTCGACGCGAATAGAACTCGTGGATTTGTCCACCGAACTGAGGAGCCGCACGGCGCTGTTCGAAGGTCGTGATCTGGTGACGGCCTCCGCGCTACTGGATCTCGTATCAGCGTCGTGGCTCGCCGACCTCACACACGTGTGTCGCAACGCTGGGGCGACTGTGCTCTTCGCGCTGACCTACGACGGCCGATTCGAGTGCTCCCCCGCAGAACCCGGGGACGAAACCGTGCGCGCGTTGGTCAACGCGCACCAGCAGACCGACAAAGGCTTCGGGGCGGCGCTCGGGCCAGCCTCCTGCGACGAGGCGGCGCAGTGTTTCGAGGCCGCGGGCTACGAGGTCGTCCGGGAACCGAGCGATTGGGTCCTGGGATCAGGAGACGTCGAGCTGCAGCGGCAATTGATCGAAGGATGGGCTGAGGCCGCCGCGGCGATGTCGTCGCAGCACACGCCGACTATTGAACGCTGGAAACGCCGACGCCTCGAACACGTCAACGAAGGCCGCTCGCACCTGACGGTGGGCCATCAGGATCTGGCCGGATGGCTCAAATGATTCGGACGACGAGGGGCGAGTCGGATTCGTCGGCGGCGCCGCCGTATTGCCCCGTGAGATCGCAATCGAACAGCACGTCGCCACCCATGCGGAACACGCGATAGTGGGGGCGATGGCAATCGCGAAGCGCAGCACGGGGTGCGAGGCGGATGGCCGGCCGGCCATCGCCGATGATGAGCGGGGCGATTGCCACCTGCAGGCGATCGAGCAGATTGGCTTCAAGGAACGCGGATACGGTGACACCGCCGCCTTCCACAAAGATCCGATGACATCCGCGGCCGCGCAGCGCGTTGAGCAGTTCGCCGATCTGGGACCCTTCGGGGCTGGTCAGCGGGAGAATCGAGGCTCGCCCGATCAATGTTTCGCCCTGCTGCAGTCGCGACTCTCCGCAGGCGTACAACGTCGGGGCCGACTCGTCGCTGAATACGCGGTAGTCGTCACCGAGTCGTCGGCCCGGATCGAAAATCACGCGCAGCGGACTCGGGCCGGGCACGTCGCGCGTTGTCAACAGCGGATCGTCGGCCGCAACGGTCCCGGCACCAACGACGACAGCATCGGACAACGCCCGCATCCGGTGAAGGTGAAGCAGGTTCTCACGGCCGGTGACGAACTGGGACTCGCCGTCGTGCATCGCAATGAAGCCGTCCAGGCTCTGACCGAGGTGGCCGACGGTAATCGGCCTCGACGCAGTCGCGCTGCAGACGGGCAGGTAGAGGTCGAGCAATGCGCGGCGCGGGTCGTCGGACGGCAGGTGCGGTTCCCAGCCGGCAGCGGGGCGCCAGACAATCAGCGCCTCGGGATCGCCGGTTGGCATCGGCACCAGCTCGGCCTCCTCACTCCAGCCAAACGTGGTGTTCTGTCGAGAAGCCTCCAGCTGCTCCGCAAGATCGGCCGCGGCAAGCGCGATCTTCCAGGCGCGGGCCGCCGCCTCTTCGCGGCTGCTCGCCGGAGGCGACGTAATTGTCGGCACCTCGCGATGCATGGGAAGCCTCGATTATACCGGCCGGCATGGACGGCACATGAGCCGTTTTGACCGGGTGCTCGGGACCGCGCGATCGCTGGCCATCTACCACGCGATCCCGCTGCGGCAACGTCGGATGCGGCAGCTCTACCGGCAGTTCGTCCGCCGCGGCGATCTGGTGTTCGACATCGGCGCGCATGCGGGGAACAGGTCGCGCGCGTTCGCGGCGCTTGGCGGCCGCGTCGTGGCGGTGGAGCCGCAGCCGGACTTTGCCCGTCTGCTGCGCCTGTTACTGGCGCGGACGGGACGCGTCGAAGTCGTCGAGTCGGCGGTCGGAGCTGTGATGGGGCGAGCGTCTCTTGCAATCAGCGAGCGGACGCCAACCGTCACGACGCTTGCTGACGGGTGGAAAAAAGATCGCGCACAAGAACCTGGCTTTTCGGGCGTGGTGTGGAATCGGACAATCGAGGTCGACGTGACGACGCTCGACCATCTCATCGCCAGGTTCGGCGTGCCGGCCTTCACGAAGATCGATGTCGAAGGGCGCGAGCCGCTTGTGCTCGATGGGCTGTCCCAGCCACTCGCAGCGCTCTCGTTCGAGTACCTGCCGAGTGCCCTCGACGAAGTGCGGGCATCGCGTGGCGCGCCTGACCGCGCTTGGGCGCTACGAGTTCAACTGGTCGCCTGGCGAATCGTACCGACTGGCTGAGAGGTCAAGTGGCTGTCCGCCAGAAGCGATCGTGACGGCGCTCGACACCGCTGCTGCACGGACTCGGCCCGGGGATGTCTATGCGCAGCTCGTGTTGCTACCATAGACGCCGTTTTGGGTACATCACCACCTGTCGTGGCCGGGCGCGCGCTCACGCTGGGGTACCGCCGGCGCGTGATTCTGCGCGATGTCTCATTCAGCATCCAGCAAGGGACGATCCTGGGCATCGTCGGGCCCAATGGGTCCGGCAAAACGACGTTGTTACGGACTGCCCTTGGGCTGCTGCCGCCCCTGAGCGGCGAGCTGACTCGAAACAGGACTCTGGCAACGAGCTACGTTCCTCAACGCGAACGCCTCGATGCGATTCTGCCGCTCACGGCGCTCGACGTCGTCCTGATGGGACTGAGCGCCCGCGCCAGCGCGCTCCAGCGCGTGCGGACGGCCGACTACGGCGCCGCACGGCGCGCGCTGGCCCAGCTCGAGGCGGAAGACCTGGGACCTCAGCGCTTCCGCAGCCTGTCGGGCGGCCAACAGCAGCGCGTGCTGCTGGCTCGGGCTCTGGTCGCGCACCCCGACCTGCTCGTTCTCGACGAACCGACATCCGGAATGGACATCGCCAGCGAGGCGGCGATCAAAGAATTCCTCAAAGACCTCAATCGGCGCGACGGCGTGACGATTCTGATCGTCACGCATCTGCTGCCGCTCGTACTCAACCTGGCGACCTCGATCATGCTGTTGGCCGGCAGTACGGTCGTTCACGGTGCCGTGGACGAGATCCTGCGCGAAGACCGGCTGACAGCGTTGTACGGCGTGCCGGTTCATCTCGGCGTGGTCGCCGGCCAGCGGACACTCGTCGTTGACCGGCACTCCTAGGACATGATGCCCTCGATGTTCGAGCCGGCCTTCATGCGGCTGGCGCTCGTCGTAGCGGTTTCCGCAGGAGCATCACTGAGCGTCATCGGCGTGTACCTCGTCACGCAGCGCATCGTGTTCCTGGGCCTGGTCCTGGCCAATGCGGCGACGGCGGGCGCGGCGGTTGCCCAACTGATTGGATCGTCGCCTGAAATCGCGTCGGTCGGCGCCGCACTCGGAACGGCCCTTGCGCTCGGCGCCCTCCCGCCACCGCGGCGCGTCGCCAATGAATCGATTATGGGCTGGGCGTATGCAGCCGCTTCTTCGGGAACGGTCCTGATCCTCTCGCGCGCGGCGGCGGCCGACGCGGATACTCTGCACCTGTTATTCGGCAACCTCCTGGCCGTCAGCGTCGGTCACGCGATTGCGCTTGTGGTAATTGCCCTCGCGACCGGCGTAATCCACGTCCTCTTCATGCGGCGATTCCTGCTCGTGACCTTCGATCCCGAAGCGGCCCACGTTGCCGGCGTGAAGACGCGCCGCTGGACGCTCCTGTTGAACCTGCTGGTCGGCGGGGTCGCGGCGGCTGCTGTCCACGAGGTGGGGGCGCTCCTGACCTTTGCGCTGCTGACGCTGCCGGCGATGTCGGCGCTGCTCCTGACCACGAGTGTTCGAGCGACGTTTGCCGTCGCGGCTTTCCTCGGCACGACGCTCGCGTGCCTGGCGCTGGCCGCTTCGTTCTATGCGGATCTTCCGGCGGGACCTGCTGCTGTCGGGTTGCTCGCCGCAAGCGTTCCCCTCGCGGCTATCGTGGGGCGTTTGCGGCGCGACTGATTGGCCGGCGCTTGTCCCGTAGAGCGGTTCGGGAGGAAACTACTCCGACGCTCGTGCCAACGACGGACTCTTCTCTCATCCATCCTTCGGCTGCCGTTGCTCCTGGAGCCCGCCTGGGCTCTGGCGTGCGCATCGGACCGTTTGCCGTGATCGAAGACGATGTGGAGATTGGCGACAGCTGCGAGATTGCCGCCCACGCGGTCATCAAACGTTACACGCGCCTGGGCCCTCGCAATCGGATTGCCGAACACGCCGTCATCGGCGGTGAGCCGCAGGATGTGAAGTTCGGGGGCTGGCCCAGTTTCCTGGTCATCGGCTCCGGCAATCTGATCCGCGAGGGCGTCACGATTCACCGGGCGAGTCGGGAAGGTGGCGAGACCCGTGTGGGTAATGACAATTTTCTGATGGCGTACTCGCACGTCGCTCACGATTGCGGCATCGACAACCAGGTCGTCATGGCGAACGGCGCCCTGGCGGCAGGATTTGTGACGATCGGTCCGCGCGCGTTCGTGTCGGGCAACGTGGTCATTCACCAGTTCGCCAGGATCGGTCGGCTCGCGATGGTAGGCGGCCTGGCGCGCATCTCCAATGACTGCCTACCCTTCATGATCACCGAAGGGTCGCCCGCACGCGTTCGAGGCGTGAACAGCGTAGGCCTCCGGCGCACCGGCGTGCCAGCGCCTGACGTGGCGGCGCTCAAGAAGGCGCTCGCGCTGCTCCGTCCGCCCCTTCGGGTGGAAGACGCGATAGCAGAACTGGACGCTTCGCCATGTGCGCTCGTCCGCGAACTGGCCCAGTTCATCCGTGAAAGCAAACGCGGGTTCACGCACCCGACTGCGCGGCTGGATGCTGAGGACTGATCGACCATGACCAGGAGAATTCGACCCGTCGCCGTCGTGGTTCTTCTCTCCATTGGCGCGGTGGCGGCGCCACAGGAGAGAGTCGGCGGCGGGCGCTGCGACCGCGCGTGTCTCGCTGCCCTCGTCGATTCGTACGTGGCGGCGCTCGTCGCGCACGAGCCAGGTCGTGTTCCGATCGCACCGGGCGCGAAGTTCGTTGAAAACCTGATGCGCCTGAAACCTGGCGACGGCCTGTGGAAGACGGCGTCCGCGCCGCCGGCAACTTTCAAGATCTTCGTGCCGGATCCGACGTCCGGACAAGTCGGCTTCATGGGCGTCATGCAGGAGGACGGCAAGCCCATCGAGGTCGCCATCCGCTTGAAGAGTCCTGCGGGGTCAGATCAGTGAGATGGAACACCTCGTCGCGCGCAACCTGGGGGAGCGCAATCTTCCCAACCTGAAGACGCCGCGGCCCGGACTGCTTGCGAAACTCCCGGCGGCCCAACGCGCCTCACGTCCTCAATTGCTCGATATTGGCGCCTCGTACTACGAGGCGCTCGACGAGAACAACGGTCGTCTCGCGCCGTTTGCCAGCGACTGCGCCCGTCACGAGAACGGTATGCAGACATCCAGCAACTCGGCGCCGGCGATGCCCGGTGCACTCGGGACGCTCGGAACACTCGGGTGCGCCGCGCAGATCGACACCGGCACATTCGCCTACATCGATGCGATCGATCACCGCCGTGTGGAGATTGCCGACGTGGAGACGGGCCTCGTCTTCGGCTTGTCCCACTTCCATCACTCGATGGCGCAGAAGTTCGTCGCGATCAAGGGCGTGCCGGGAGTCGAGAAAGTGGATCTCGACATCAACGCCTTCGACTTCCCCGCCGCGCACATCTACAAGATCACAGGCGGCCAGATTCACGAAATCGAGGCCATGGGCTTCACCGCGCCGTACAAGTCGGCGACCGGCTGGGAGTAGCGACTCTTTCCAAGTCATTGTAAATGGACGATAGTGTGCGGTTGATGTCTCGGTCGCGACCTTTGCTGCCTCTGCTGGCTGCCGTCCTTCTTGCAGCATCCACGGGACGCGTGCTGATGAGCGCGCAGACCGCCACATCGAGCCGCACAGTCTGGAACGGCGTCTACACGACCGCGCAGGCCGATCGCGCGTCCGCGACCTTCAGCCAGAATTGCTCCAACTGCCACACGCTCTCGTCGCAGGGCGAAGGCCCGCTGAGCGGTGAAAAATTCTGGGAGGGTTACTCGCAGAAGACCGTCGGCGAGCTGCTGACCTATGTCAGGACCAACATGCCGAACGGCAGCGGCGGCTCGCTGCCAGACTCGAGCTACAACGATCTCGTTGCGCTCATCCTGAAGTCGAACGGATTCCCCGCAGGCAACAGTGAGCTCACGCCCCAAACCGTCACGGACGTCCAGATCGTTCCGAGAGGCGGCGCGACCGAACTACCCGCCAACACACTCGTCCGCATCGTCGGCTGTCTCGCGAAGAGCGGCAGCGACTGGGTCCTGACAAGGGCGACAGCACCGGTACGCACCGAAAAGACCGGGGTCGGACCGGACGCTAGGACGCGGCCGCTGGGGAGCCGGACGATCACCCTCAAGTTCGTGCTGACCCGGCTGGATCCGTTCGTCGGCCAGCGCATGTCCGTGAGCGGCATCCTTATCGGAGACGGCGGCTCGGAGGGCATCAACGTCACCACCGTCGACCCCGTTGGGGACACCTGCCCTTAGGCCGGAACGGCATACCCGTAGGTCATTACGGTATAGGAGCTTACGGGCCAATTTGTGGCAGACTGACACACGTTCCAGATGTGTCATCGCCGCGGGCCTTCAGGACGCAGATCTTGCTACCGTAGGGCCGGGGTGGCGGTGTAACATCAAAATGTTGCGTGGTGTGTGGGGCTGCAGTTCTTACGGGCTTGATCGTGGCGGTTTTGGAGAGGCGGGGCCAAGATGCGCATCCAAGGGACTTCCAGGTGGCTGCTGATTTCGGCGGTGGCGATTGCCACCATGCTGCCGTCCCTGCGGGGACTGGCCGCCGGCGACAGCGCGCTCGTCGCGGCGGCTCAAGATAACGACCTCACAACCGTTCGTGCGCTGATTGCCAAGCGCGTGAACGTCAATGAAACATCGAGAGACGGTTCGACGGCTCTGTTGTGGGCGACCTACAACTCGAACCTGGAGATGGTGCGCGCGCTCGTCGCGGCCGGCGCCGCCGTCAACGCATCAAATCATTACGCCGTCACACCACTGCTTCAGGCGAGCCGCACGGGTGACGCGCCGGTGATCAGCGCGCTGCTCAACGCTGGAGCCGACGCCGCAATCCCGCGTCCTGACAGTGAAACGCCGTTGATGGCGGCTGCGCGCTCGGGTCATGTGGACGCCGTGAAACTGCTCGTCGGCGCCGGCGCCGATGTGAATGCGGCGGACACTTATCAGCAGGAAACGGCGCTGATGTATGCGGCGGTCGAAGGTCACCTCGACGTCGTGAAGGCGCTGCTTGCGTCGGGCGCGGACCCCAATCGCAAGGCACGTGTCAACATTCTCGAGGAACGCAAGCACACGGACCATCCGACGGGCGGCTTCACAGCGCTGATGTTCGCGGTGCGCAATGGTCACGAAGAAGTGGCGCGCGCCCTGATCAAGGGCGGCGCGGATCCAAACCTCACCAACGGTGACGGCGCCACGGCGGCGATCATTGCCATCACGAACGACCGGTTTGATCTGGCAGCGGCCCTGTTCGACATGGGCGCCGACCCGAAGGACGGCTCGCTGTACTTCGCGGTCGACATGCACGATGCGACCACCGATATGCGCGCACACGACGGGTCGCGCCTGCGCGCCAACCTTCCCAACAAGTCGACCGCGCTCGACCTGGTCAAGCTCCTGCTCGACCGCGGCGCCGATCCGAACAAGGCGTTCGTCGGCCAGCTGCACTCCCTGACCCTGTGCTGCGGCGCCGAGGTCAACGCGTCGCCGTTCTACCGCGCGGCCATCGCCTCTGACGTTGAAGTCCTGAAGCTGATGCTGGCGCACGGCGCGCAGGTCGAATGGAGTCCGGCCGAGGTCAAGAAGAAGAAGACCGACGACCCGGCAGGTGGCGGCCGGGGCATGAACGCCAACGTCGGGAAGACGCCGCTCATGGTGGCGCTCGTTGGCGGGCGCGGCGCCCCGTTCGGCGGCGGCCCGGGATTCGATCGTTTGACGGCACCGCCCTACCGCGAAGCCGCGAGCCGCGAGCCGGTTGAAGCCGTCAAGGTGTTACTCACGGCGGGCGCGAACCCGAATGTCAAAGCACCGGACGGATCGACGCCACTGCACCAGGCGGTCAAGGCCCGGCAGGTCGCCATCATCAAAGCACTGGTCGGCGCCGGCGCGAAGACGGACGCCGTTAACAAGGACAATCTGACGCCGCTGCAGCAGGCGGAGGGACCCGATCCGAAACCAACGCCGCTCGAAGCGATGATGAACGACCCGGACGCCTACAAACCCAAGCGCGACACGAAAGAAGCCGTGATTGCGGCGTTGCGTGAGCTGATGGGACTGGGGCCGAACGATCCGACGCCGCAACCACCTCCGCTCCCCGCGGAGCAGGTGAAGAAGTCGGACGACGACAAGGGTGAGGTCAAAGGGGACAAGGTCGACGCCAAGCCGGACGACAAGAAAGACGAAAAGAAGAAGGTCGCGACCGCGGACAGCCCGGCGAGCCAGCAGGCCGCGCGATGAAACACTCGATCTTCGTAACCTCGGCGGTGTTCTGCTGGGTGGGGGCGGCGGTCCTGCTCGCGCAATCACCGAGCACGACGCCAGCGCGGCCGGCGCCTGCGCAGGCCACAACTGCGCGCGCGCAGTCGGCCGCCGCCGTCTCCGACCCGGCGAAATATCGCGCCTGGGTCAATCAGTACCTGTGTCGGCTGCCACAACAGCCGTAACGCATCGCCGGCGAACGAGCCGGTCAACCTCGAAACTGCAAGCCTGGACGATGTCGTGGCTCACGCGGCGACGTGGGAACGCGTGCTCCGCAAGCTGAGCGTGCGCGCGATGCCGCCCCAGGGCATGCCCCATCCCCAGGAAGCCGACTATGCCGGGTTCACGACATGGCTGGCCGCGTCGCTCGACCGCGCCTGGGAGGGACGCAGCACTCCGGGTCGGTTCGTCGTGCATCGCCTGAACCGTACGGAGTATGGCAACGCGGTCCGCGATCTCCTTGCACTCGACATCAACGTCAATGAGTGGCTGCCGACCGACGGCGCCGAATTCGGCTTCGACAACATCGCGGCCTCGCTCAAGACGTCGCCGCTCCTGCTCGAGCGCTACGTGACGGCGGCGCAGCGCGTCGCGTCGCTGGCGGTCGGCGATCCCGACGTGCGGCCGGGCACCTCCGAGTTCCCAATCAGCCGCGAATTCAGCCAGAACGCGCACATCGAAGGTTTGCCGCTCGGAACACGAGGCGGCACGCTCGTGCGCTACGTTTTCCCGGCCGATGGTGAATACAGGCTCTCGGGATGGCTGGTTCGAGGCGTCGAAGAAGGCTACGCCGGCGTCGAAAGCAACGACACCCCGCACACCTTCGTGATCACGATCGACGGTGCGGAGGGGTATTCCGCGGAGATCGGTGGTCCGAAAGACCACGAGATTCAAGGCAAGGATCTCATCACGTCGCGTCCGATCATCGACGCGCGCATGGCCGGGCGCGTCCGCGTGACCGCGGGTCCACATGACGTCGGCTTCACGTGGAAGGAGCGCCCCTCCGAGCGTCAGGATGTGTGGCAGCCGCCGGCGCGCGACAGCCAGGAAATCCACATGATCGGAGGCCTCCCGAAGCTGCGGAGCGTCAGCATCGAGGGTCCCTACAACGTCACCGGCGTGAGCAACACGCCAAGCCGCGAGCGGCTGTTTGTCTGTCGACCTGCTTCCCCCACAGGCTCCGGCGCTGCAAGCCCGGCGGCAGTCGCCGAAGAGCGAAATTGCGCTGAGAAGATCTTCACGAACATGACGCGCCGCGCTTACCGCCGGCCCGTCACGGCCTCGGACGTCGAGGCGCCGCTCTCGTTCTATCAGCAGGCGCGCCAGGCCGGCGGCAACTTCGACGCCGGCATTCGCAGCGGCCTCGCGCGCATCCTGGCGAGCCCATCATTCCTGTACCGGGTCGAGAGCGATCCCGCAGGCATCCGGCCCGGCACCGCGCACCCGGTCAGTGACATCGATCTCGCGTCGAGGTTGTCGTTCTTCCTCTGGAGCAGCATTCCGGACCAGACGCTGCTCAACCTGGCCGCAGCCGGCCGGCTCCGCGAACCGGGCATCCTCCAGGCGCAGGTGCGCCGGATGATCGACGACAAGCGCGCCGATGCGCTGGTGAGCAACTTCACCGGGCAGTGGTTGCAGCTCCGGAACCTGGAAGCAAAGGTCGCCCCTGATCTGCTGCTGTTCCCCGACTTCGACGACAACATCCGGAAGGGATTCCGCCGCGAGACCGAGCTGTTCTTCGGCTACGTTCTGCGTGAGAATCGCAGCGCGCTCGAACTACTGAGCGCCGACTACACGTTCGTCAACGAGCGGCTGGCCAGGCTCTACGGCATCCCCGGCGTATACGGCGAGCGGTTCCGCAAGGTGACGCTGACGGACCCGAATCGGCGCGGTCTGCTCGGCCAGGGCAGCGTGCTCGCTCTCACGTCCGTGGCGACCAGAACATCGCCGGTGTTCCGCGGCAAGTACATCCTGAACACGTTCCTGAACACGCCGCCGCCACCGCCCCCGCCAAACGTCCCGACGCTCGAAGCGAGCAACAAGGACGCGGCGGTCGTGCCAAAGACGGTGAGAGCGCAGCTCGAGCTGCACAGAAAGAATCCGACCTGCGCGTCGTGCCATCGGATTATCGATCCGGTGGGCTTCGCGCTCGAGAACTTCAACTCTGTCGGGCAGTGGCGCAATGCGATGCCCGACGGCGCACCGATTGACGCCGCGGGCGTGCTGGCGGACGGCTCCAAGGTGGATGGTCCCGCCGCGCTGCGCGATGTCATTCTGGGCCGGCCCAATGCGTTTGCCACGACGCTCACGGAGCGAATGATGATTTACGCCCTGGGCCGTGGCCTCGAGCCGTCCGACATGCCCGTCGTCCGCCGGATTGTGAAGAAGGCCGCCCAGAACGATTACCAACTCGCGTCAATCGTCATGGGCATCACCGAGAGTGCGCCATTTCAGATGCGGACCAAGCTGGATCTAGCCGAAACTGTCAACCAGGTCGCACGAACAAGCGTGGAGAAACCATGATTATCACGAAGAAGCACCTGTCTCGCCGCACATTCATGCGCGGCACGCTCGGGGCCGCGGTTGCGCTGCCCTTCCTCGACGCCATGGTGCCGGCACTCACCGCGGTGTCGAAAACGGCCACGGGAACGTCGCCGTTCCGGTTCGGCGCCGTCTACTTTCCGTGCGGTGTGTACCCGGACACGTGGCATCCGGAGAAGGTCGGCAGCAACTTCGACTTCAAGCCGGTTATGCAACCGCTTGAGCCGCTGCGCGATCAGCTGGTCACGGTCAGCAAGATGAAGGCGCCGTGGGGAGCCTCGGTCCACGTCGGGGCGAGTTCAGCGTTTCTGAACGGGGTCGGGCCCGTTGCGGCCAGGGGGAACAGCGGCGACGCATTCGGGAAGATCCAGTCGAAGAAGACGGTCGATCAGCATATCGCCGATCGGGTGGCGGAAGACACGCCGCTGCGTTCGATCGAGGTCGGCACCGAGGACATGGGCACCGCCGTGGGCGCCTGTGACGGCTTCCCCTGCACGTTCTTCAACACGCTCTCCTGGCGCGACGACACCAGCCCGCTGCCAGTCGGCATCAACCCGCGTGTGACGTTCGAGCGGATGTTCGGGGAGACCGATTCGCCGCAGCGGCGGGCCGCACGTCTCAAGGAAAAACAAAGCCTGCTGGACTCGGTGAGCCAGGAAACGGCGAAGCTCCGGCGCTCGCTCGGCGCACCCGACCGGGCCATCCTCGACGAGTACCTCAGCAATATCCGTGAAGTCGAACAGCAGCTCGACCGGATGGAGAATCGACTTGGGACGCTCACGGACAGTCCGGAAGCGCCCATCGGGCTGCCAGAGGCGTTCGACGATCACATGACGGTGACCTACAACCTGATGCACCTGGCGTTCCAGGGCGACATCAGCCGCGTGTTCACCTTCATGGTCGGCCACGAAGCGAGCGACCGCGGGTACGCGCACATCGGCATCCCCGAAACGCACCACAGCATCTCGCATCACGGCAACGATGCCGAAAAGCTCGCCAAGTACGCGAAGATCGGCACGTATCAGATCGTGAAGTTCGGCGAGTTCCTGCAGAAGCTGAAGGCCACGAAGGACGGCGACGGGACGCTGCTGGATCACTCACTGCTCTACTGGGGCAGCGGGATGAGCAACGGCAACGTGCACGAGAGAGAGAACCCGCCGGCTGTTCTCGTAGGCGGCGCCTGCGGGGGACTCCAGGGCAACCGGCACATCGAGGCGAAGAAAGACGAGCCGACGGCGAACCTGCTGCTCGCGATGGCTCATCTGGCCGGGGCCGAAATCGACAGCCTCGGCCCAAGCACAGGCCGCCTCGACCTATAGCACCAACGAATCGGCCGCACGGGACCCGCGCGAAGGGTCCCGTGTGACTGACCGACCATCCCACCAAACTAAAAGAGAAGCGGTTTCGTACGATCAGAAGCGCGTGCCGGCCGGCCGTGCCATCAATGCAGCGGAATCCGGAACAGATTCCGCAGCAGATCGGCCTTGGCGAACACGTACGTCGAAGGATCGTGCCCGAGCGACACAAGACCATGGTCAAGTAGGCGAGCACCGGGTAGTCCCGCGGGGTCCTTCATGTCGATTCCCGACGGAGGCAGGTCTGGCAGCGACGAGTCGGCCGGTACCGGAATCAAGAGCGTCTTGGCCCCAACAGCAGGCCCGAGCGTGACTGAGAAATAACGCCCGTCGGGAGACCAGCCGGCGGAACAGTAGGAACAAACCTTTCTCGAAGCGCCACCATGAACGGAAATCGCGATCGTTTCACCGAACGCCTGCCCGCTGATCGCGGGGGCGTGAACGATGGCCCATTTGCCGTCAGGCGACACGCCGTCCTTGCTGTCGATCGGGCGACCGGTGATGCGCTCGAGGCCGCTTCCATCCCGCTTGATTCGAACTAGGAAGTTGCTTTTCTCTTCGAGCGACCGGAAGACCAACTCTCCGTCCACGCCGAACGACACGGTATCGCCCCCATGACCGATCCGGCGCGGGGGCGATCCCCGGTCAAGTGCCGCCAGCCAGATCTGCCGTTCGCCGCCTGTCTCCTTCGTCGTGAAGGCGACTTCCTGCTCGTCGCGCGAAATGTCGTAGTCAATCACCGGTGAGCCGGGCAACACGTTATCGGACCGGCCCGAGGTGAGGTCCACGGCGCGTAATTCGAAGGACGTCGCGGCCGAATCGCGCCGAAAGAGGTAGAACACGCGCGTGCCGTCGCGGGAGAGGTAGGGAAAAGTGGCGTAGCCTTCAGACGAGATCGCGCGTTCACCGGCCGCATCGTGCATCCAGATGGCGCTTTGATGCGTTCCGACCGACGTCACGATCGATCGGCCATCGGGCGCCACCGCAACGCCCTCCTCTTCGGTCGGACCGAACGTGATTTGTTCAGGCGTCCCGTCGGGGAACTTCTGGCGCCAGAGATGCGAACTGCCCCCCACGTTCGCGCTGAAATACATCCAGCGTCCGTCCGGGGACCAGCCACTTGCGACGCACGCGCCCTGCGGTCCGACCTGCCGTCCCGCAGAGCTGCCATCAAACGGCGCCAGACGACACGGCTGCCAGGTGGGGGTGCGATCCATCTCGACGATGAGCACCGACTTGCCGTCAGGGGACAGATGGGAGAAGTGCGCCATCGCGCGCTCGTGGGCCGGGAAGTAAATCTCCCGCCGCTCCGCGCGGCTTTCCGTGGAGGTCACGACACCCAGGTGCATGCCGCTGCCCTTGATCTCCGAGAACATCACTCGCTGGTCGGCAATCCAGGAGAGACCGAAGGCATTGGGGAGCAGCTTCGTCGGCTGGCCACCGAGGACGGGGATGGTCCAGGTTTCCCAGGGCAGACCGGTCGTATACGCCACGCGCGAGCCGTCAGGCGTGAAGACCGGGCCCAATTTGGGCGCAGGATCGGTCGTGAGCCGCACGGCCTCGCCGCCCGGGAGCACCTTGACGTAGATCTGACCGTGGCCGCCCGCGCAGCAGAACGCCCCGCCCCGAATGAAGGTCACCATATGGCCGTCGGGCGACAAGCTGGGCGCCGTGGCGGAGTCGTTGAAGTTGGTGAGCTGCGTATACTCGGAGGGTGATGTCACCGGTCCAGCGGGCTTGGTCGAGTAGAAGAGAGCCGGCTCCGCCCGCGATCAGCCCCGCCACTGCGACGGCGTACATCAGCCAGGTACGGCGCCGGGGCGTCGCCGCTGTGGCGACGGCGACACGACCGGAACTGCTGTCGCGTTCGGCTCGCTTGAGATCGGCGAGCACATCGGCGGCCGACTGATAACGGAGCGTCTTGTCTTTCTCGAGCAGCTTGCCGATGATCCGCTCGAGATCCGGTGGCACCTTCGGGTTCCGCTCGCGTACGGGCACGGGCGCCTTGCCGAGCACTGCCTCGAAGATGACCGCCGCGGTGGGACCGTCGAACGGGCGCACGCGCGTGGCCATCTCGTACAGCACCACACCAAGCGACCAGAGGTCCGTGCGCGCGTCGACGGCCTGCCCACGGGCCTGCTCGGGCGACATGTAGGCCACCGTGCCGACAGTGACGCCCGGGTCTGTGACAGCCTCGGTGGGGCGAGCCTCGGCCTCTTCGGGCGACCCGGGTCTCATCGTGGCGAGCCCGAAGTCGAGAATCTTCACTTGGCCGCCGCGCGTGACGAGAATGTTGCCTGGCTTCAAATCGCGATGCACGATGCCGGCGGCGTGCGCAGCGACCAGGCCGCCGGCGAGCTGAGCGGCCAGATCGAGCAACTGCTGGGGGTTGTCGACGGGCTCGATAGGCGCGCCCTCGACATACTCCATGACCAGGTAGTTCGGCCCGACGTCGTACAGCTGACAGATGTGCGAATGATTCAGTGCGGCCACGGCCCGCGCTTCGCGCTCGAAGCGTTCGGAGAACTGGTCCTTGGAGACCTTAATGGCAACGTTGCGATCGAGTCTGGTGTCGCGCGCTTTGTAGACTTCGCCCATCCCGCCCTGCCCGAGGGGCGCGATGATCTCGTACGGCCCAAGGAGGGTTCCGCTCTGTAACGGCATGGCCGCTAGCGCTCGCCTTTCATCCAGCCGGGCGACAACGTCACCTGGTCCCAGTGTTCGGAAAACTTGCCGTCCCGAACGCGTACCGTTTCAAACGCGAACGCTTCGTAGGTGCGGGACGGATCGTCGGGATCCTTGAGCGTGCCTCGATAGATCGCGGTGACCAGATCGCATTCCGCCATGATGATCACCGGCGGATTCTTCAGCGGAATGCCGTTCAGCTCCACGCCGCGGATGCCCCGCTTGCGCGTTTCCTCCTGCCCTCGGACCCACGCGTGGCGCCCTTTGGCGCCGGTGACTTCGTCCATTCGCAGAAAACGGGGATTGTGCTGGACGTAGTCTTCGACCTGAAAACGCCTGGACCGCTCCTCGAAGCTGAGCTGACCCGAGTCGAAGAAGTCGAGCAGCAGCTTCTTGTTCGCGTCGAGCTGGCTCTGGGGAACCGGGTCGCACTTGGGTTCCGGAATCTGTGCGCTGGCCTGCGACGCGAGGGCGAGCGTCAGAAATAGAGCTCCGATCGCCAACTTCATGAGGCCTCCTTGGAGTCTCGCCTGGGCTGGCGATCTTACACGACCGGACGCGGCTAGTCAGGTAGGTTGCGTTACTGCTGATCCCGCATCATCCAGAACGTCCAGTGCTCGCCGGGGCCGGCGACCGCGCCGCTCGCAGACGCTGATCGATACCCTGTGTGCGCAACCTCAATCGTCGTGTCGCCGCCAACGGGCACATCGACCACCAGTGTGCCATCGATGCCGGTCGTCCCAGCCGCGGTGCCATTCACACGGACGGCGACGCCGGCGAAGGGAATGGTCTGATCAGCGTAGTAGAACGTCTGGATGAGGACGGCGGTTGCGGGGACAACGCTCGTCCTCGCGTCGGGCGTATGGCTCGATGATGGCGCAACTGGAATGCCGCCGCACCCACTGCAGAAGACAGCAAGTGCCAGCCATCCCGATCGAGCGTGACGCCTCTTCGCGCGTCCCACGTGCTCGAAGACTCGCAAGCGATATGCCGGGCCGCTGTGCCCGAGGTTGGACCTGGTGAACCAGGAAGTCGGCCGCTCTCCAGACTAAATGCTTCTTGGGACACTAATGCGTGGCCGGTGAGGCATCGGTCACAGCACCCAGAATCCCGCCGATGACCGAGTCCAGCTGCTTGTTCGTGTCGATCCACCGGATGACCGCGACGATATCGTGGTCCCAGTCGATGTAGATGATGTTCTGGCCATTGCCTCGGAACGTCACGCTCGATTCAGGGGCCGAGGGCAGCGGCTTTCTGCCCGTGTTCAAGAACCAGTTGGCGAAGCCGTATTCATGGTTCGCCGGACCGGGCGTTCGCGCCATCTCGATCCACTTCGTCGACACGAGCGCCCGGTCGTTCCACATCCCGTTGCGGAGAAACAGGTAGCCGAATCGCGCCATGTCGTACGCGTTGATGAAGATGCCGCCGCCCCAGTGGCCGCCCGCGGGAACCGACTGGATTCTGCGGCCGTCCATCTCCACCCACGAGTTCTGGTAGCCGTACCAGCGCCATGTGGACGAAGCACCGATCGGTTCCATAATCTCCGCCCGTGCCACTTCTGGCAGCGGCCGTCGCCACACGTGCAGCGCGGCGAGCGACAGCACGTTCATCCGGACGTCGTTGTACTTGTAGTGAGTCCCCGGCTCCCAGAGCTTGCGGTTCGGCCAGTCAGTCGATTTCTCGCCTTCAGGCCGATCGGCCCAATCCGGCTTTCCCCACAAAGTGCCTTGCCAGTCGCTGGTCTGCCGCAACAAGTGGTCCCACCGGATGTTTTGATTGTGCGGCGCGTCGAAGAGGTCGACGTCCGCCGGCATGTAATCGCGAACATAGTCGTTCACGTCATGGATCAGGCCGCGCTGCCACGCGAGGCCCACCAGCGTCGTCACGAATGTTTTTGTGACGCTGAAGGTCATGTCGACGCGGCGTGGCTCGCCCCACTCGGCGACGATATAGCCGTGGCGTGTGATCAGGCCGCTCGCGCCGCCGCGCGCCTTCACCGGTCCGATTGGCGTGTCGAACGGTTCATCCCTGCCAAAGCTCTCCGCAAGCGCGAGCGTCAGGTCCTTTGGCGCAGGGTTTTCGCTCGCAATCGCGAGCTTCACCGCTCGCTCGAGCCGATCGGCATCCATGCCGACCTCGTCGGGCTTCTTGTGGCGCCACTCGAATCGATCGGGGAAATAGGCTGCCACCCGGCTGGTCGCAGCGGCCGGCGGGCGCTGGGCGGGGCTCTGGCCGCCGACGACGATCGCACCGGCTACGATGAACGACGCGGCCGTGGTGCATGTGATACGGAGCATCGACGTCTCCTTTGCGACTACTCGTCTGACTTCTGGGCACGGCTCTGGCGGAGATAGTGCGGGCTGTACGTCAAGCCGTACGCCGTCTTCTGGGCGACTTCGGCTTTGTGACGACTGAACTCCACACGCGACTCTTCGATGGCGTGCAGCTCTTCGCTCGTGCACGCGCGCAGAGTGATCTGCTCGCGCGGCGCGAATAGTACCTGCCCGATCGGAATGCTGTGCTCGAGCGTGATGCCCTCCCCTGCCTGCAGCACGTATCGAAACTCTGTTTCGTGTGCGTACCAATCAGTTTCGACGCGTACCACCAGCATCGGGGCCACAGGCCGCTCGATCATGTTGAAGATGGGCGTGTAGACGGTGTCCCACCCTGATGGCGTCTGAAAGTTGGTCGCGCCGCGAAGCGCAATCGCGCCGGGCGGCGTGCCCATGTCCTCGGGCACCAGGAACACGCGCGCCACGGCAAGGGCGGCCTCGCGCGAGAGCATCGGCGCGCCGATGAACGTGACCTCTTCCTTCACCATGCCCACCCCGCCCACGGGCAGGCTCATAGTGATTTGGAAGATCGGCGTGCGCGTGTTGTCCTGCGTCAGCAGGTAGTAGACGAACTTGTATCGACCGTCCCCCTCGTACTCGAGATACAGCGACTCCTTCGGTTCGAGCGGCGCGTAGACCATGAACCCGAGGGCACTTCCGGCTTCGAGAACAGGACAATGACGGGCGTGCTGTGGCAGCAGCGGCCGCGACCCTTCCCGCCGCGGCTGAAGGCCAGCGCCCGGGCGTCTGGAGTTCGGGAACGTGCGGACTTCCATACGCGTATGCTACGCGGATTGGCGCTCGCTTGACGAGCTACGGGGGCTGTGTTACCAAGTCCTCATCACCGGGTGACCGGGCGCGATGACGGGGCGGCATGATGACCCGCGAGCGGCGTGACGAACGATGGATGCTGTAACCCGTCAGTCTTCGCCCGAGCTCGCCGCCGCCGAGCCGACGGTTTTCTCCCTCTTCGACGGCGATCTCGTCAATCGCTTCTTCAGTCGACTCGGATGGAACAGTCGTCGGGCACGGGATCTCGCGTATAGGGCGGCGTTTCTCGTCGGTCTCACCTGGGCCCCGATGGCCCTTCTGGCCCTGCTGCAGGGTCTGTATAGCGATAAGCTCGAAGGGACGAATTTCTTCGCCGACTACGCGGCGTACGCGCAGTGTCTGATCGCCCTCCCCCTCTTCGTCGTCGCCGAGCGCATCGTCGCCCGGAATACACGCGAAGCCGCGTCTGAATTCATCGAGACCGGGATCGTTACGCCTGCGGACTATCCGCGTGTCGATGCCAGCTACCACGAACTCGCGCAACTCAGGCGATCGTGGAAGGCCGAAGCGGCATGCATCGGCATCGCCTATGCGCTCGCCGTCGCGACCCTGCTGCCTGAGTTCAGAGGCGCGCATATTCAAACCTGGCACTCGAAGTCCGTGGGTGGGACCCAGATTCCGACGCTGCCTGGAGCCTGGGCGCTTCTAGTCGCGCTGCCGATCCTGAATTACTGGTGGCTGCGCCTCGCCTGGAAGTGCGGCATCTGGACACTCTACCTGTATCGAATGTCCCGCCTTCATCTCGGCCTCGTGGCCGGTCACCCGGACCGAACGGGCGGCATCGGCTTCATCAGCGAGGTGCAGGCGAAGTTCGCACTCGTGATCTTTGCGTACGGTATCAGCAACGTCGCCGCCGTCATCGCCTACAAGGTGGCCATCGAACACGCTCCGCTGAACCTGCCGCCCGTCTGGGGCCCGGCCGTCGGTTTCGTCATCGGCGCGCCTCTGCTCTTCACGGTACCGCTGCTGATGTTCACGAAGCAGCTGTTCCGGACCAAGCGGCGCGCCCTGTCGCTGTACCGCGCACGCGCCAGGCGACAGGCCATCAGCTTCGAGCAGAGCTGGCTGTCTGGCGAAGCTCGCGCAGCGACCGTGTCCGCTTCGGGGGAGCTGGTCAATCTCAACAGTCTCGCCACGATCTTCGATCGGGTCGAGCGCATGCGTATTGTCCCGTTCGACTACTGGTCGGCGACGCAGCTTCTGGCATCAACGCTTGGCTCGGTCGCAACGGCGCTTCCCTTGCTCAAGGCCGGAGGGTCAGTCACGGAATGGCTCGATCTTCTGTCGTCGCTGCTGCGCCACGGCAGCGGGTAGGCGCAGTCAGGATCGTCGAGATCGTTTCTTCAGCCTCTCCCTCGCCTTCCGGTACCCCGGTTTGATCACATCGAAGATGAGCTGGGTGCGGCGGTTGTACGGCAGAAACGCGCTCTTCATCGCGTTGATGGTGATTTTCTCGATGTCATCGAGATCGAGCTCGAACGCCTGGTGCGCCAACGTGAGCTCACGGGTCATCGTCGTGTCGCTCATGAGGCGATCGTCCGTATTGAGCGTCACGCGGAAGTTGTACCTGTGGTACAGACCGAACGGGTGCGACTCGATCGCCGACGCCGCCCCCGTGTCTACATTGCTGCTGAGGCAGATCTCGAGCGGGATGCGCTTATCGAGAATATACTGGGCGAGATACCCCATCTTCGTGATCTTCGTCGGATCGTGGTCGTCGACGCCGATGTCCTCGATGAGCCGCGTGGCGTGACCGATGCGGTGCGCACCGCACCACTGGATCGCCTGCCAGATGCTTTCCTTCCCGAAGGCTTCGCCCGCGTGAATCGTGATATTGAAGTTTTCCCGCTGAATGTAGTGGAAGGCGTCGATGTGTTTCTTGGGCGGGAACCCGCCTTCTTCTCCAGCCAGGTCGAACCCGACGACGCCGCGTTCGCGGAAGTCGACGGCGAGCTCCGCCATTTCCTGCGACAGATTCATGTTCCGCAGGGCGCAGATGATGAGGCCGAACTCGACGCCGAAAGCCTGCCTGCCGAGCTCGAGTCCTCGCAGCACCGCGTTGACAACCCCGTCCCAGTGCAGGCCCTTGCTCGTGTGGAACACGGGCGCGAAGCGCGTCTCGACATACGCCACTCCGTCCGCACGCATGTCCTCCATCATTTCGTAGGCGACCCGTTCGAGCGCCTCCTCCGTCTGCATCACGCCGCAGGTGTGCCTGAACCCCTCCAGGTAGAGCGGCAGACTGCCCCGCTGCGCGCCACGGTGAAACCAGACAGCCAGCTCGCCGGGATCCGAGGTCGGCAACTCTTGGTAGCGCTGATCTCTGGCCAGCTCGATGGCCGTCAGGGGTCTCAGACCGCCGTCCAGATGGTCGTGAAGGAGCACTTTGGGCAGCGATCGGATGAGCGGTTCCGTCAGCTTCATGAGCTGCCTGCTGTGAGCGCTCACGCGCGTGCGGGCTCGCGAGCCCCTTTAGTCATCGCGAGTAGCAGCAGGAGCACTGCCAGCAGCGCGTAAGCGAGCGTGAATTGATACGGAATTCTCTGGGTCGACGGCGGCAGCGTCCAAGGCAGGTACATCACGCCGTCCGGCGACGCAGAGTGGATGACGCCGAAGAACGTCAGCGCCGCCAGGATCAGCACGTATATCGACGAGATCGCAACGCGGCGATCGATTAATTCTGCGAGAAACGCTCCCCACAGCATTGCGGTCAGGATGAAGCCGTTTCCAACGGCGATGGTCACGAGCGCTTCGGGCAGCGACTTGCCTGGCGCGTCGAGCAGCCGGCGCAGATTGTCTGCGGGCACGATGTCCGGATTCGCGAGCCGGATGGCGAGAAGCCGGGCGATGGTCGGGAAGAACGCGAACGCCACCGCCACGGCGTGGCGGGCGGGGCACGCGAGAAACGCCTCCGCCCCAATGTCCAACGCGACGAAAACCAGGATAGGCGCAAGGACCGCGCGAGGAATCGAGTTCCACGAAAAAAGACACGAAGCCAAGCATGCCGCCGAGGCCGATGAACAACGCGGTCAGGATGGTGTAGCCGGCGCGGGCTCCCATCCGCTTGTACGCCGGATGGCCGATGTACGGCGTCGATTGCGCCACGCCGCCGCACACACCGGCGATGACCGTCGCGATGGCCTCCGTCAGCAGGATGCCCCGCGTGTCGTAGTCGTCGCCGACGACTCGCGCGCTCTCCGTGACGTTGATCCCGCCGACGACTGTCAGGAGACCGAACGGAATGGAGATTGGCAGGTATTTCAGCGCTCGCGAGAACCCGTCGGCAAACGAGAGCGTCGGAGCCGGCACGCCGAAATGGAGATCAACCGGCGGCAGGCCGGAGTACGATCCGCCCATCCATCCGGTCGCGCCGAACAAGTAATAGACGACCGTTCCCAGAACGATGGCCGCCAGCACGCCAGGCACGTTGCCCGGCAGCCTGAAACGCGCCACCAGTGAGTAGAGCATCAGGCCGAGCGACAACATCCCAATCACCGGCATGCCGAAGATGTCCACGAGCGGCGCAAGACCGATCAGCGCAATGGCGATCCCGGCCAGCGACCCGAGCAGCCCCGCCTGCGGCACGACCCGCTGGACCCACTGACCGACAAACGAAAGCCCGACCTTGAAGATCCCGATCATGACCATCGTGGCCATGCCGATGTACCAGGTCATCATTCGCGGCGTCGTGCTCCGACATCCCCTCCGCTTTCAAGCCGACGAAGGCCGGGCCGAGCACGACGAGCGTCATGCCGATCGTGGACGGGGTGTCGAGTCCGAGCGGCATCGCCGTGACGAATCGATTGCCCGTTCGCTTCGCCAGCCGGAACGCCATCCAGGTGTAGACGAGGTCGCCGAACCAGCACCCCGAACGCGGTGCCGGGAAACATGCGGGTGTAGACGATGTCGGCGGGGAACTTGAAGACGAAAACCAGCGATGCCTGCGAGAAACGAGAGCACGGTCAGGTTGTCGAACATCAGGCCGAAGAAGCCGTTCAGATCGCCTGGCGCAAACCATTCGTACTTGCCCGATGAACGCGCCATCAACGAGCCTTGTACATCCTGGCGAGGCCGTTCCGGCCGTTGGTGATCGTGTACGACCCGTCGCGCGCGACCGAGGCTTTGATCCAGTGCCCCTGGCACTCCGCGGTGTCTTCGAGATTGGCAATCATGTCGTCGGCGGTGTTGTGGTCCGGATCGAGGAGGGAGCGGTGGCCCTGCCAGATGCCTTCAATCCCGGGCGTCGCGGCGATGCGGTCGTAGTGAACGGTTTGCGCTTTCGGAAGTCCGGCTGAAGGCCCGCCAAGGCCTTTGCGCGGGCCGTTGTTCACGACGACCACCTGCGGCTTGATGCTGTTCAGCAGGCCTGGAGCGCCGGCGCCATCGAGCGCGCCGTGACGGCCGGCCTGCCAGATCGTTACCGAACCGAGCCGGTTCACGGGGCACGCCAGTTCCATCTCCTTTTCCCAGTCGAGGTCTGCCAGATCCAGAAACCGGAACCGGCCGTAGGTGAAGAGCGCTCCGACCATGAACTGGTTCTCCGGACCTTCGGGTGGCCTGTTTTCGGCAGTGGCGCACGTCGGATTCGGTACGCCTCCCCTTGGTGCCGGCACGAGCTGGCCGTTCGCCGCAACGACGTCCACCTGTATGCCCGTTAGTGGAATCCGATCGCCGACTTTGACAATCGATCGCTTGTCCGCGCAAACGCTCAAGTACGCGTCAAGCCAGCGCCGATTGGCCGGCTCGAGCTGAAGGTCGCCACGGTCGTAGCATCGCGCGATGGGAATCAGCCTGGCGAGGCCCTGGATGCCGCCGGCGTGGTCTGCGTGAAAGTGACTGAGGACGAAGTTGTCGATCTGCTTCAGTCCGATCTGCTGCGCCACCGCCGCGATGCGTTTGGCGTCGCGCCCATCGGTTTCCCAGCCGGCGTCGTACAGGAGCGACTTTCCTGACGGCGACACGACGAGCGTCGCAGCTCCTCCTTCGACGTCGATCCAGTAGATCTCGAGGCTTCGTGACTGAGCGTGCGACGTCCAGCCAACCACGACCAGAGCTCGCGATGAGCAAGAGTCGGCCGAGCAGGAAGTGTCGACATGAAGATGGCAAGATTAGGACCCGGCCGGGCACGCACCAGAAGGTGGCTCCCGGCGACCGGGGATGTGGGCCGATTATAGGACGTCGGGGGACTTACTTCCTGGCAACCTGCTCGACTGACTGCTTGAGGTCAGCCAGGTCGTGGCTGAGCACCTCGCGGACTTTGCCCCCCATGGCCCACTCGATCGGCGAGAGCAAGCCTGGCGGCAGACCTTGAGGATGCAGGCCGAACTCCACGCTCACCCGCGTGCCGGCCGGGATCGGATCGAACGCAAACACGGTGTCTATGCGCACACCGGCCTTATAGTGCGTGATGGTGTACGAGCGGTTCAGCTCGAACGCGGTCACTTCCATCTCCGCCTGATCCAGACGCCCCAGCACTTCGCGGGTCTCGCGCCACCTGGTTCCCAAGGAGAACCCCTTGGGCGAGAGGATCTCAATTCCCCTGATGCCGGACACGCGACCCACACCGTGCTCGATGTCGGTGAAGGCTTGAAACACACGTTCCACGGGGGCGGCCATCTCACTCGAGACCTTGACGGTTGCCATAGGCGCTCCTTGCATGCGTTTCATGCCAATTTGGTGCCCAAAGCGCCGGCTGCTGCTGGATGAGTTTTCCGACGGATTCGAGGTCACATGGCGGCTGTCTGGCTGTGAAGCGACGCCGAGCCGGCATTGCTGTGGCGGAAATTCGCTACTTCGCCCGCAGCTGGTCCAGCAACGGGATGTCCTTCGGATCTTTCGCGGCGGGGAGCGCTTTCAAGTACGCGTAGATATCCGTCAGCTGTTCGTCGGAGAGCACCTTCTCGGTAAAGGCCGGCATCGCCGCCGGCGGGCGGCGCACGTAGCGTTTGAAGGCTTGCGCGTTCAGCGGCAGCGAGGCAATCCGCGCGCCGTCGCGTCCACCCTGACCGACCGTGCCGTGGCAGTAGTAGCAGTTGTGCTTCTGGAACAGCTGCCCGCCGGCGGCGGCGTTCCCTTCGGCAGACTGGCCGGCCTCCACGAAACCGGTCGAAACGATAGCGGCGGCGAGAGCCATCAAGAACACCTTCATTCCCGGCCTCCTCGCCTATCTCGGTTGTGAGACCACATCGACCAGCGCCGGCTCGCCGCGCCTGACGACATCGAGCGCCTTCTTGAGCGCCGGCCCGAGGTCCGCAGGATTCTCAATCGGCCCGATCCCGAACATGCCGTATGCCCTCGCCATCGCTGCGTAATCGATGTTGGGATCGGTCAGGTCGTTGCCGATGCCGACGCGCGAGACGTCGCGCTCGGCGCGCGCGGCCATGTCGGCGACAAACATCCGTTCCTGGTGGTAGCTGCGGTTGTTGTGCATGACGGTCAGCAGCGGAATCCGGTGATGCACGGCAGTCCACAGCACGCCGGGTGCGTAGTTGAGATCGCCGTCCGACTGGATATTGATCGTCAGCCGGCCGTACTTCCGGTTCGCGAGCGCTGCACCGACCGCCGCCGGCGCGCCGTAGCCGATGCCGTACGCTCCGTGTCCGCCGATGAACTGGTAGTGCTTCGTGAAGTCCCACAGCCGTGTCGGCCACCAGCTTTGAAAGACCACCTCGGACACGAGCGACCAATCGTCGTTCCTGACCTGGTTCCAGATTTCCGCCGCCATCCGCGCGGTGGTGATCGGACTGGCATCCCAGCCCCAGGCGGCTTCCTGGACGGCCCGATCCTGCCGGCGCTTCGCCGCCTCGGAGAATCTGGCGCCGCGTTCCTCGAAGGCGCGCTTGCGATCGGCAGTGATCAAGCGCCTGCAGGCCTCGATCAGCGCAGGCAGTGTGGCCTCGGCATCTGCCGCGATCGCCAGGTCGATCTCGGTGTACCGGCCCATGTCCTGATAGTTGTTCTTTGTCAGGAGATCCAGCGACGAGATTGTGATGATCTTCGCGCCAGTTTTCGTAATCGTCCGCGCTTCCATGCCCATCCGATTGATCGGCGTGAGCGTGTGGGTGACATGAAACAGATCAGGCACTTCGAGGGCCAGGATGACGTCGGCACTGGCGACGCTTCCGGCATCGAACAGGGGATGCCGCGTCGGGAAGTTCATCCGCATGCGACGATCCGACACAGGCGCTTGCAGCAACTCGGCCAGCTCGACGAGCAGGGCGAGTCCCTTTGGAGTCCGGGCCGAGCGCCCGGTCACGATCAGCGGATTCTGGGCCGCAACGAGGATCTTCGCGGCCTCGGCAACGGCGCCCGGGTCGCCGGCTGGCGGCGCCGTCACCGAGAGTCGGGGCACGCGGAGCCGGCGACGATCCTCGGGCGACACGGGCTCTTCCTGCAGGACAGCATCGGCCACCAGCACCACCGGTCCCATCGGCGGCGTCGTCGCGATCTTGTAGCCGCGGACGGCGGACTCTCCGAACTGCGTCAACGAAATGGGCGAGTCGTCCCATTTCGTGTAGTCGCGCACCATCGCCGCCGCGTCCTGCACCGCATGCGTCCACTCGACATCGCTGCGGCGCCACGGGCCGTCCGCGATGTTGCCGATGACCAGATAGATCGGCACGCGGTCCGCGTAGGCGTTGTACACGGCCATGGACGCGTGCTGCAGACCGACGGTGCCGTGCGCCATGACCATCATCGGCTTACCTTCGATTTTGGCGTAGCCGTGGGCCATCGCAACCGATGACTCCTCATGGCAGCACGTGAGGAGTTCCGGCACGCGGTTGCCGCCGTAGTTGATCAGCGATTCGTGCAGCGCCCGGAACGTCGAGCCCGGATTGGCGGCGACGTACTCGAGGTTGAGCGACTTGATGACGTCGACCATGAAGTCGGCGCCGGGACGATCGGTGGTGTAGACATCGGCGCGCGGGGGCGGAGCCGTTTCGGCCGCCACGAGCGCCGGAGAAGGCAGCGGCGTGGACGACTGACCCGACGTCGCCTGCGGCGCCGCCGAAACGGCCGGCGCGGCGACCAGCCCGGCCACACCAGCGACCGTGCCCTTCAGAAAGCCGCGCCGATTGACCGGATCACCTTTCAGCTTGCCCACGTCCTGCCCTCCTCGTGACCGAAGCCCGCCTCGGCGCAGGAACGACCTTCCCGACTAGCGGCGCTCGGCTCGTTCCTGTTCGCGAGCGCCCGAGAGAATGCCCTCGAGTCCGGTGTTGCCCTCGTGACACGCGAATTCGTAGATCTGCTCGTCGGCCTGCTTGAGGGGAACCATCGCGGTCCACGACCTGACCCAGGTCGATGGATCGTCGAAGGTGACTTCGTACTTGACGGTGTCCGCCGCCACTCTCGTGAAGCGCTCGGTGACGTGCAGGTTTTCGGTCGCGCCCATCAGGCTGTTCTTGGGCGTGTAGTTCTTCGTGTCGACGACCAGGGTGTCGCCCTCCCAGCGTCCACGCGAGTCGCCCAGCCACTGCCGGATCGGGGTACCCACGTGTGGACGGCCATCCAGGGGAATGATCCGTGCGTCGTGAATGGTCTCCATCACGACGACAACGTAGTCGCGGGTCTGGATGATCTGGTAGTAGCTGTTGTAGCCGGCCCGGAGGCTCGGCGCGCCGAAGGTAATGCACCGTTCGGACAGACCCCGATCCTCCCAGGTATCCGCGCGGGGATTGTCGAGACCCATCGGTGGTCTCGCCGCCGCACGCTTCTGCCCTTCAGCTGTCAGAGGCGGAATGCGCCCGTCGGCCGGATCGGTGATCAGCGAGGTTCGGTTGTCGAATTCCCTGACAGGCAGCCAGAAATGATTGTAGTCGCCCGTCTTCCCGTCAATCGACGTAAACGACTTCGTCTTCTCCAGAGCCGCCTCGAACACGCTGTCCCCGAACGCTGCGTCGCCATCACCATTGAAGAGCTCCGCGGCCGCCGCCTTCAGCGCCGCCACTTCGTCGGCGCTGAGCACCGACTTCCCCACCAGCGCCTGAGGCCGCTGCAGCGGTGTCGCAACGTTGTTCGCCCAGACACCCTGCAGGTCAGGCTGGCCGTCTGCGGTCCGCGGCGCGACCCACGTACTGGCCTTTGCCGGTGACGTCTTGGTCGGCGCCGTCCGCGTCTGGGCCGACAGCTGGGCACCCACCCTCGGGAGGGCGATGAGAACCGTTGCGGCGGCAATCCACACGGCACGTTTCGGGCTCATGAAAGGCTCCTTGCGGTCGAAATTATACGCCCGTTGCGCACGGATAGTTCCCGTCCTCTCGCGGCGGGTGTACAATCTTCCGTTCCTTATGGATGCCCCTGACCTCATCGACCGGCTCGCGCAACATCGGACCCTCGCTGAAGTGCCGCGCGGAGAGCTGGCCTGGGTTGCCGCCCATGGCTACATGCGCCACGTCGAGTGCGGGGAAAAAATCACGACCATGACGGAGGTCATCGACCATCTTGTCGTCGTCCTGACCGGTCACATGGCGATTCGGGTCGATCGCGGATTCGGCCCTCGCAAGGTGATGGAGTGGGGCCCTGGCGACGTCAGCGGCTTTCTGCCGTACTCGCGAATGGGTAAGCCGCCCGGCGACGGCGTCGTCGACGAGGCCGGCGATCTGTTTCTCGTTCACCGCGATTACTTCCCCGAAATGACTCGGGAGTGCCCGGCGCTGACCACCACGCTCGTGCACGTGATGCTCGATCGCGTGCGGCGATTCACATCGAGCGATCTGCTTGACGAGAAGATGATGTCGCTCGGCCGACTCTCGGCTGGACTCGCCCACGAACTGAACAATCCGGCGTCGGCGGCCGCGCGGAGCGCCCGGCTCCTTGCCGAGGGGCTGGCAGAACTGGAAGACGCGGCGCGCGCCGTCGGGGCGCTGCGTTTGAAGGACATACAGCGCGCGACGCTCGATCGTGTACTGAAGGCCTGTCGCTCAACCGTCCGCTCCGTGCTGTCCCCGATCGAGCGCGCCGATCGCGAGGACGCTATTTCGGTCTGGCTGGACAAGCACTGGGCAGACCCGGACGCCGCAGCAGCCCTGGTCGAGACCGATGTGACGTTCGCCGACCTGGACGGGCTTGCGGCGGCCTTCGACGGCAGCTCACTCAACGCCGTGCTTCGTTGGATCGCGGCCGACTGCTCGGCCCGCACGCTGACGAGCGAAGTCGAGAAGGCGGCGACGCGCGTGCACGATCTGGTCGCGGCCGTGAAGCGCTTCAGCTACATGGATCAGACCCGGTCGCCCGAGGCCATCCATATCGCAAGCAGCCTGAGCGACTCGGTTGAGCTTCTTCGCCACAAGGCCCGGAAGAAATCCGTCGGGATCAGCATCAACATCGAGCCGGATCTCCCGCCAGCCCTCGCGATTGGCAGCGACCTCAATCAGGTGTGGACGAACCTGATCGACAACGCCATTGACGCCGCCCCCGAAAGCGGGCGCGTCGAGGTGTCCGCCGCGCGACAGCTCGACTTCGTCATCGTCAGCATCATCGATGACGGCCCGGGTATTCCGGAGAAGGACCGCGAACATATCTTCGAGCCGTTCTTCACCACAAAACCGCCGGGACAGGGCACCGGGCTGGGCCTCGACATCGCACGGCAGCTGATGCGCCAGAACAATGGCAGCATTGAAGTCGAGTCGCGGCCCGGTCGAACCGAGTTCCGCGTGACACTTAGGGTTGCAGGCGCCGCCGCGTGAACGAAGAGGTCTTTGTGGGCCCAGGCGAACCGGTCCTGGCCCTGGAGCAAATGCGTGCCACAATGCACCTTCGTGGTATCCACAACCGCCACGAGACGCGCTATCCTAGTAACGGAAAATCGGCAGGGACCGCACTCACACGCTATGCTCTCTCGTCGAAATCGCCTTGGCGCCGTCGCGTTGACGCTCCTGCTGCCGGCCTCGCTCACTGCCGGGGAATCGAGCCTCCGGATCGAGCAGGTCTCCGTCCCTTCGGGCGCCGAGATCGTGACCATCATCGCCGTTGCGCCAGACAAGACGGAAATCCCTCTGCTCAGTGTGCTTCGCGACACCCTGGGTGATGCCGATCCCCGGAACGACCGGCTGAGATCCGTATGGATTCTGACAGCCGCGAGCCCGTCGCCGATGCAGCGAGTTGCAGCCGCTGTCCCCTTCTTCTACTGGCGGCCCAGCCCGGGCAACCGCGCGGACAAGGACACGAGCGCGGTCCTGGATCTGGCCAACGCCAGCCGGTCCGTGTGGACGTCGCTCGCCCAGTCGCTGACGCAGGTACTGGCCATCGACGGAACGGGTGCGATGATTCGCGCCTCGTCTCGCCACTATCGAACCAATGTGGCCGACCGGCGCCGCGCCCAGCTGGTCGAAGGGCGGGCGGTGCTGGCGACACTCGAAGAACACCCGGAAATTCGCGACGCCTTCTCGGAAGCGGAACTGCTTGAAATGGAAGCCCGACTGTCGCTCGCCAGCCAGACGATGGGAGGACTGGTTACCGAGAAGAAGCTGCCTGAAGCGTACATGTCACGGCGGAATCAGTTGCAACAGGCCCGCGGGCACAACTGGGAGTTGTTGCGCCAGCAGGCTGAGCTGAACGGCCTGGACTTTCAGCCCCTGGGAATCGGCGATTCGCAAACGCACGCGCTGCTGTGGATCGCTCGCGAGGACGTTGAGTCCGGGCACAGCTTCGACGGTCAGCTCCTGGGCATCCGGAATCCGTTTGGCGACAAGCGGCTGCGCAACTGGCGAGGAATCGTCGCGACGCGATGGTACGACTCGACCGGCCGTGAGGTGGAGCCTGAAACGCCCGGCAGCGCCGCGCGGGAGTTGATCCCCCTCGCCCTCTATGCGCTGGACTACCCCAAAGTACCGCTTCTGCTCGTGGATTTCCGCGACGCTCAGTCCGCGAAGCGTCGGGAGATGTTCGGCCATGCCATGAACGATCTCGTTTCGGGCGTGCTGGGCATCAGCAGCTGGGGAAACTGGCCGTATATGGCCAGCTCGTTTGGGTGGAACTTCATCAGAACGCGTCACGGCGCCGCGACGGACGGCGCCAGACGACTCGAGGCGTACTCGGCCGTGCGACGGTGGCTGGCGCTCGACCACACGCTTGATGCGGCTCTTCGTGTGGAGCTGCAGCGACGGCTCGAGGTCATGGGCGTGAATCCGCTTGAAGACAGCGTGTTCGCCGAACCCGAGATCGCACGGCGTCGTTACGCAGCGCTCTTGTCGTACGCCGCGGATCCACAGGGCCTTGCCGCGCGTCTGGAAAGAGATCGCGCCGGCGAGGTGGTCGCCTTCCAACACGGGCCGCTGGCTCGCGCTGGAATGACCGCGGCGACGCTTGCCTCGTTCGGCTTATACGGGCATCGGGAACAAGTCGGTCAGACAGAAATGGTCGCCGTACTGGACGATCAGCGGCGTGTGTCACGAGAGCTGCACTTCCTGGAGTCCGTCGCTTCGAGCCCGCAGCCTGAACTGGTCTGGAACATGACCGAGGTCCTTCGCGCCAAGGATGCGGTGACGTCCACGGCACTGCCGCCTCGGACCGCGAAAACCCTGGGGCGGCTGCTCGCGCGAACACCGGACGATAAGGGCCGTGCGGCCGTTGATCCAGCGCTCGCACGCCCGCCCGTGCTCGCCGCCGCAACCGGGGAGTAGACCTGCCTGTGCGGTGTGCGGCATGTCTGTTAGTGCTCGCCGTACTCCTTCCGGCAACGGCCGCGGGCCAGGCCGAGCGCCTGGTCGTGGTGAAGAT
>CAVRXZ010000010.1:0-51937 GCA_963725105.1 uncultured Acidobacteriota bacterium | reverse complement strand
TAGCGCGGGGACCATCGACTCGAGCAGCGGAAGCGCGAGCGTGACGCCCATGCCCCGAAGAAACGTTCGTCTCGGCAGCGCAACCTTGACGATGAACATTGTCGTCCCTCAGTGTGTCGAAGCGGTTGTGAGCACTTCGGAGTTGGTCGACTCTTCAACTTTCATCCTCTTCTGAAACGGCGTGCTCGTGACGATGCCCAGGATGACGGAGGAGAAGCGGTAATCCTGGTGTGCCGCGTTGCGGACGATCGCCCGGACCGTCGGCATGTCGTACGGCCCCAGGCCGCGGCCGAGCGCGTAGATCATCAGCTTCTCGGTCACGGTGCCGACGAACAGATCCGGTTGGCGCAGCAGCGCCTTCCGGAGCGTGACGATGCCGTCCACCTTGGTGCCGTCGAGGAGCTCGCCCGACGCGTCGATTGGCGAGCCCAGCGTCCCGCCGTCACGGGTCCGCCACGCGCCCACCGCGTCGAAGTTCTCCATCGAGAGACCGATCGGATCCATCAACTTGTGGCAGCCAGCGCAGACCGGATTCTTCCGATGCTCTTCCATGCGCTCGCGCATCGACAGCACCTTGCCGCCACGCTGGTTGCTCTCGTTGAGCGGCGGAACGTTGGCCGGCGGCGGCGGCGGCGGTGCGGCGAGCAGATTGTCCAGAACCCACTTGCCACGAACCACCGGCGACGTGCGGTCAGCATGCGAAGTCACGAGCAGAATCGCGCCCTTGCCAAGCAGCCCGCGGCGGGCGTCGTCCTGAAGCGTGACGCGGCGGAACTGGCTGCCGTAGACATTCGGGACGCCGTAGTGGGTCGCGAGCCGCTCGTTCAGGAACGTGAAGTCGGCGGTCATCAGATCGAGCACGCTGCGGTCCTCGTGCAGGATCGCCCCGAAGAAGAGCTCGGTCTCGCGCTGCATTGCCTGGCGCAGGTTGTCGTCGAAATCGGGGAACGCTACGGAATTTGGCTGGAGGTTCTTCAAATTGCGCAAATACAGCCACTGGCCGGCAAAGTTGCTGACGAGGGCGTCGGCCCTGGGATCCGGCGAGCATGCGCTGAACTTCTGCGGTCAGTACGGACCGGTCCCTCAGCCGGCCCTGTTGCGCGATGCGCAGCAGGTGATCGTCCGGAATGCTGCTCCAGAGGAAGAACGACAGCCGCGAGGCGAGCTCGACATCGCTGACGCGATGGACCGTACCTGCGGCGACACCGGCGGGATCCCGTTCAGCGCGGAACACGAACTTCGGGCTCGCCAGTATGGGGCGCAGCGCCGTCTGGATGCCCTTCTCGAAGTCACCTTCACGGCGCGCGGCTCGGTAGAAGGCAAACAAGCGTTCGACATCGACAGGCGTGGACTGCCCGCGATACGCGCGGCGCGCCAGGGTTGCGATAATCCGCCGGGCGCAGGCGTCTTCCTGATCGCGTGACACCGGACGGCAGACAAAGATCCGGCGGCGGCTCGGCGTATTGCCAGGGCCGGTCGCATTGAACGGGCCGGTCAGCGTGAGCGTGTCGATGTGCGGGTGACCGATCGTGTCGAGGGGGTCATGCGAGCTCCGGATGAACGGCTGGAGTCGCATGGGATTGAACGCCTCTGTCCGCTGAAGGAACGCCACCGCGATTGTGTGGGGGCCCGCCGTGAGCCGCAGCCTGAAGTGCGCCCGCGCGTCGACCTCGTCGGCCAGCGTCGTCAGGTTCTTCAAGCTGGCTTTGAAATCATCCTCCCCACCGAGCGAGATGAGGTGCACGCGCCGGCCGTCGACGCTGAACTCGAGCTGATGCGCGTACTCGAGGCCGCGCATAATGCCCAGGTTCGTCCGGAACATCCTGGCCTGGAAGTCGTACTCCGCATCGAGCGGCAGCGTCACCTTGGCCAGGATGCCGCCGACGGTGCCGATGGGCAGCCCCTCGATGTGCGTGTCCTGCGATGCGTCCTGGCGGATCCGGAACGTCTGGGCCGCGGGTCCGATGTTCCGAGCGCCCACCGCGAGCGCCGCGATCTTGCCGGCCGATGTGAGATAGCGCTCAAGCAGAACGGGAGAGACACCGAGCGCGTCGCCGATGTTGTCAAAGCCGTACGCGGAATCGTCGGGCGGCAGCATCGTCGAGACGTCCACGTCAAGCGCCAGCAGATCATGAATCGCGTTGGCGTACTCGACGCGATTGAGCCGCCGGATCAACGGACGACCGGGATTGGGGGCCGCAACGGCCGCGCGATCGAGTTCTCCCGTCAGGTAGGTGACGAGAGTCTGGCGCGTCGCGGCATCGGGCCGCGGGGCGTCCTGAGGCGGCATCATGCCGACGCGGACCTTGCGAACCGCTTTTTCCCAGACGTCGAACGCCGCGGCGACTCTTTCGAGGTCCAACGTGTCCAGACTCAGCCCGGCCGTCTTCGTCCGCTGGTTGTGACAGCCGACACAGTATTGGCGCACAATCGCTGCGGAGTTCGCAGCAGACACCGGAGAGGCGTCGGCGGAGTCGCGCGTTGCGGACGGCAGGGACTGCGCGAAGACCGACCCGCCGACGAGCGACGCGGTCGCGATCACACACGCGATACGCCGCCACCGGCTCACTCGGCACTCTCCTCAGCGCGTTCGACGCACACGGACAGCCGCAATTTCATCACTGCTTAATCGTGTGTGAATTCCACTGAACACCGATTTTCGCCCGACTGAATCAGCTTCGTCCCTTCCAGACGACGAAGAAGACGCCGTTCGCGTCGCGGACGACAGCATAGCGCTGGCCGTTCTCGACGACAGGCTCGCCGCCGAGCGAGACAATCGTCCCGCCCGCGTCCTTGAAGGCCGCAAGCGCCGCGTCGAGGTCGCTGACCATCAACTGGAAACGCGTCGACCCTGGATCCTGGATCCGCGTCATCAGCGGCGTTCGATCGACACCTTGATATTCGGCGAACTCGAAGAGCGTGCCGCCCGGGAGCGTCGCGGTTCCGATGCGCGCCTTGCCGCCAGTCGGGCCCATCAGATCGACGAACGACTTGCTGTCGAACACCTTCCCCGCGTCGAACGGCATGCCGAACCGATCGCGAAACAATCCGAGCGCGCGATCGACGCTCTGGACGGCGATCCGCATCCCGCCGCCGATCACGTTCGCGGATGCGGGCGCTTTGGTCTCGGGCAGCGGCGATGGCTGCACCAACTCCACGAAATGGCCATCCGGATCGCGAACGATGACGGCGCGAGAATGGAGCTCGGGGAAGTCAATCGGCTTGCCGCCGGCGCTGACGACGGGCGTGCCGGCGCGCTTCAGCCGGGCGTACACCGCGTCGAAGTCGCGGACGAGGAGGGCGACCGTGCAGGCTCCCGGGTCCTGCACGCGCGGCTGCGCAGGGCGGCGATGAGGGTCCTTGAATTCGACCATTTCGATGCCCCACGTTGCGCCAGGAATCTGTGCGGTCGCGAAGCGGATCGGCGAGTCCGGTGTGCCGTGCAATCGTCGCAGCCACGGCTCCGCGTCCCAGGTCGATGGCGGATCGGTCGCGATCTCGAGCCCGACGACATCGCGATAGAAGGCGACCGTTCGATCGAGGTCGGCAACGATCGGCGAAAAGTGGCCGACGCCGAGGACCTGTACGGCGCTCGCGGGCTTCGAGGCAGGCGATCCCTGCGCCGATGGACGAGCGGCTCCGAGCGCCGTCAGCGACAGGCCAAGGGCGACGGCGAGTGACGTCGGTAATGAAGAGTGATGGTTCATCATTTGGCTCCGCGCATGCGCTGCGATGACTTCTCGCCTTCGAGGCAGAACTCATCGATCAACTCTGTGTCGAGCCGGATCTCCATCGGCATGGAGACCGTCCACGGCTTCGTGTACGCCTTCGGATCGTCAACCGTGATTTCCAGTTCGAGCGTTCCGAAATTGGGTCGACGAAAGCGTTCCGTCATTTTCGCGGCGTCGGTCATTGGACTGCCGCCGCTGTCGAGCCAGAGCGCGTCCCGGAACCCGGCGGTGTGCACGACGAGCGTGTCGCCTTCCCATGCGGCTGTTGAATAGCCATTCCACGCGGGCGTTGGATCGTCCGGCAGCGGACGGCCGTCGATGAAGATCTGCCGGTACATCGCGTTCACCTCGTAGAGCAGCACCAGCAGACGCGGCGTGTGAACGGCCTTTGTCAGGTGCGGCAGTCCGTACGGCCTCGGGGGGTTATCCGGCAGACAGCGCGCGTGCGGGTCGTCCTGGCTCTGATTCGCCGTCCGTTGCTTGACGAGCGCTGCCGCCCACGGCTGATACGGCAATCCGGCGGGACGTGCCGGCGCCGATGTTGATCGCCAACGGCGATCCCGGCAGTTCGATCGCGCACTCGAGGAACACGTCGAATTTCGCCAAACAGGGCAAGCCGGCCAGCCGTTCCCCAGATGCCCGAGAAATCGGGTTTCCCATCGGGCTGCCGCGGCGCCTCGGCCTTCAGATCGGGGCTGCCGTCGGCCTTGCGCGGCACCTCGGCCGTCGGATAGTGCACCCACTGGGCATGCAACAGTGGGCTCAGTGCCTGCGTGATCAGCGCGGCGGCCATCCAGCCGGACAGCCGTCGCGGGAGCGGCTTGCAGTCAACAGTGGGGAATGGCATGTCGCCTCCGAGCCTCGCCTATCTCACCACGTGCGAGCGATCTCGCTCATTCTCGTTGCAGACGTACTCAAGGATGTCCGTGTCCGGTTGGAGCAAGTATGTGATGTTGACCGAGAACGCCTTGTTGTACATCTTCGGATCGTCGAACGTGAACTCGACATCGAGGTGCCCGACGTCACGCCGCCGATAGCGCTCGGTCATGTGCATCGCTTCGCTGCGCGGGTGGCCGCTGACATCGAGCCACACGCGATCGTTCAGCCCCACCGTGTCGACGATGAGGGTGTCGCCGCTCCATCGGCCGACCGAGGATCCGAGCCAGGTGGGGCTGGGGTCCGCCGGAAGCTTCCGTCCATCCGTGTAGATTTGGCGCGGCATGCCGTCGATTTCGTGCATCATCAGAATCAGCCCCGGTGTCTGCACGATCTTGTGGACCTCGGACACGAGCGTCGCCAGCGGAGTGCCCATCGGCATGCAGTGCTCCTGGGGATTAACTTCATCGCCCTTTCGTCGTCGATCGAAGATCGCCTGCGCCTTCCGGTGTCATGACGATCTGGCCCGGCTTGTAGTCCAGCATGATGTCCCACGCGTAATTCGAAACCGTTTCAGGCCCACTCCCGGGGACCGAAATGGCGGCGATTCCGGGGCCAAAGAGACGTTTCTTCTCCTCCAGCGGTTCCGAATAAGACGTGCCAGACGCCGGCGAGATCGGGCTTTCCGTCCTGGCGCGCGGCGGCTTTGCGGCGAGGTCGGGTTTCCCGTTGGGGAGCCGCGGCAGTCCCGGCGTGGGATAGTTCAGCCACTGCGCAGAGAGAGCCTGCGCCATGATGGCAAGCGCGAAGACGACGAAACCGATGCGACGCAGCATAAGAGTCCTCTCCCTACGCCGATTGAGCATCACGTCCTCATAGCCAGATCATCCCAGTGTAATCCCGCACAGCTGCTCAGGTGAACCCCGAACACCAAGACGCAACGAGGAGCCCTGCACCCGGACTATTGGAGGAATCCGGGTGCAGGGCACGGATCGTATTAGAAGTCGAACTGCGCGCCGAACTTGAAGAGGCGCGCGTCCATGATGCTCAACGGGGTGAGCCAGGACGACGATGCGACGCCGACGGATCCCCACGTGCCGTTCCGGCCCAGCGCGTAGTTCGCGTTCAGCACGTTCGCCAGATCGAAGTTGATGGACACTCTGTAATGACTGCCCATTCGAAGGATCTTCGAGATGCGCAGATCCAGCTCGTTCACGCGGTGTGAGTAGTCCGTCCCAGGCTCCAGCAAGTTGATGAGTCGGACGCCCGCCCCCGAGAATGACGGGAGCCCCACCTGGAAGGGGAGCACCAGCTCGTTGGCCGTATTCTGCGGGCCCGGCGTGCTCTGGAACGTCACACCGAATTGCACGTCGATCTTCGGCACGAGGTACGAGCCCAGGAACTTCACCTGCGTCAGGAAGTTCGTGTCGACGTGACAGTATTCCTTCGGGGTCGCGATGATGCCGAACGCCAGCGAGACCTCCGGGACCGTCGCGTACAGGTCGCAATTGTCCGTGCTCGTGCGCCCGGTGCTGAATCCGCCCTGCAGCGTGAGACCGGCCTGCGGTCGCACGCTGATGCTCACGTCCACGCCGTTCCAGTGCTCGTACTGTGTGCCGAAGTTATCCGCGAACGTCGTGTAGTTGTTGACCAGGCTGGCTTTGTCGGCGCTCACTTCAGGGGTGCTGAGAACCTTCCCGGCCTGCGGCAGCTGCGGATCGTTCGGCACGGTGTGGCTGTAGATCGTGAAATCGGCCGCCCCGACGGCGCGGTTGTCGACCACCGAGAAGTTTCCATACCAGCGGCGGAAGTAGCCGACGTCCACGGCCACACGCGGCACGATCTCGTGCTGGACGCTGACCGAGAACTCCTGGCTCCAGAGGCGATGTCCCCAGCCGGTATAGGTCGCCGGGTCGACCGCCGCGCTCGGCACCAGCTTCCCGAAGAGCACGTTGTCCAGGGGTCCGCAGTCGCCGTTCGCCGCTGGGTTGAACAGGTTGCACTGCGGCTCGTAGTAGTTGGGCGACCCGAACGGGACGCTTGGAGTCCAGCTCCTGTTGGCGATGTACGAAAGGTTCTGGACAGGTTGGCCGGCGTTGGGGTCGAGGCCCTGCATGTACTTGCCCCAGGCAACCTTCAAGGCCGTCTTGCCGGTGCCAAAGACGTCGTAGGACAGGCCGACGCGCGGCGTCAGGTCCTTCAGGCTGCTGTAATCCAATGCCGGAATCGTGACATCCCGCGTCGGGGTCCAGACGGTCGGGCCGAGGTGTTGATCGGGGAAGTCGTTCTTGAAATAGTCGAACCGCAAGCCCGCGTTGATCGTCGCGCGCTTGTACGTCCACCGGTCCTGGGCGTAGATGCCCATGTCCGCCGACAGATGCACCGCGGCACAGAACGGCAGCGCGTGCATCTGCAGCGACACCGGCGTCAGCGAGCGCCCGTAGGCATCCGTCACGCCGCCGCCGAACTGGTAGTACAGACCCCGGGTGTTGTCGTACTGGCAGTTGCTCGAGTTGCCCCAGTCGTTCTGCCAGCCGAACTTCATCGCGTGCGACCCGGTGACGTAGGAGACCGACGCCTGCGCCTGCAGGATGTGCGGGGAGTCGAGCGTGCCGAAGAACCCGAATGGAATACAGCAGTAACCGCGACCGCGGTACAGGAAATTCGTATTTTGATCGAGGACGGGAATCACGTCCTTCTGGAAGTCGGTCGGGTAGTCATCGACAAAGCCGGTTGCATGGTGGCCGAAGCGAGCGTCCAGCAAGAGCTTGCTCGTCACCGGCGCCGACCAGTAGGCCGTCGTCAGGGTCTCGTGCGTGAACGACCAGCTCGAGTACTGCTCCGGCGAATGCGTCGTGACCGGCGTGATCCAGTATCGCGATTGAGGATCTATCGAGAATCCGAACTTGTTCCTGGGCGTGGCCTGCCAGGTGAGGCGGAGGCTGCCCGTCGGCGTGGCCTGCTGCAGCCCCTCGCCCCGTCTGCCCAGATCGGGCTCGTAGTTCCACGTGTTCGGATCGCTGTCGTTGGCGTTGAAATTCGCGCCGGCCTGGTAGAACGAGTTCTCCTGCCACCGCATCGACCCGAAGAACCAGAGTCGGTTCTTGATGATGGGTCCGCCAAACGACGGGTTGATGTCGTACAGGCGCTTCAGTTCGTTCGGCGACGTGAGGCCCTCCGCCTTGAGCTCCTCAGAGTAGTTGTTCGCCTGGAACGAGCTATTGGCGAAAGTGCCGAAGACGGAGCCGCGGAACTGGTTGCCCCCCTCTTTCGGAATGAGGTTCATGGTGAACCCCGCGCCGTACGAATCGGCAGTACCGGACGAGTAATCGAACGTCATCTCCGAGGCCGTGCCCATATCGGGCACCAGATTGCTCGCCCAGGCCGAGGAGAGCAGGTTTCGGGAGGTCAGGCCGTTGATCATCAAGCGCTGATCGGTCGCGCGGCTGCCGTGGATGGAGAAGATGTTGAGCTCCATCGTGCGCGTGCCACCGACGTCCTGGACGTTGCTGCCGCCGAAGGTCACCAGCGAAACACCCGGAATGAGCACCGCCACGTTGTATTGGCTGCGCGCGGTCGGCAGGGCGGCAAGGGTCTGCGTCGTCGATGATCTTGTTCCGCTGACTGCTCTGGACATCTACGACCGGTGTTTCCGCGCTGACAGTCAGCGTCTCCGCCACCGATCCAACAGCAAGGTCGGCGTTGACCGTGACGGCGCTGGATCCCGCGAGCTCGATGTTCTCCCGCTTGACGGTGCTGAAACCGGTCAGCGTGAAAGTCACCGAATAGATGCCCGGGCGCAGGTCGATGATCTTGTACTGGCCCGTCCCGTCCGTCGTCACTGACCGGACCTTTTCAATCAGGACGGCGCTCGAGGCCTCGACCGTCACGCCCGGCAGAACCGCGCCGGACGAGTCTTTGACAGTGCCCGCGATTGAGGCCTGCGCGTACGCTGCCGCCGGTGTGAGCAAGAGCCCCCCGATCAGGGCCAGCCGCTGGAACCTCCGCATACACCCTCCTTCGGAACTGCGTCTCGTCTGGAAGGGGGAATACAGGAGGGTCCGCCGAAAGTCCTGAGGAAAACGCCGAAATCTCCAGAAATCGCGCTAGGGGGTTGCCGCTTACTTCGCGACACACGGACGCGGATTCCAGCCGCTGGCGTCCTTCTGCTTCTTGAACTGGTAGGTCTTGATGTACGGGGGCTGAAAATACGTCGGGTCGTCCACGGTCGTCGTGACGACCAGGTATTCCTGGCCGTCGCGGTCCACCAGAAGGACGAAGTATTCGGTGATCGTCGCATTCGAGCCGTACGGCACGCCGTTCCTGCGCACGTAGCCCGGACGGAGATGAGTTGTGACCACTCTCAGCTGGCCGAACCGGGGCGGACCCTGCGGCACTTCTCCCCTGAAGAAGTCGGGACGAGGTATTTCCCAGCGCGCGGCGGAATACCCCTGCCAGCTCCGGCTGTCGGGCGGCGGCGCTTTCCGGGCTGTGTCGAAAAAGAAACGGCGCGTCTGTTGGCCGGCATCGATGTCCATGCGCAGTGCGTTCTCGTCCTCCCATGTGACGCGCAGACGCGCAGGCAGCCGCATGACGCCGCCGGCACCGTACACGCGGCACTGCTCCCCAGCAGCCGCGTCTTTCGCCGGATCCCACGTGTTGGTGACGCGGCGTCCCTCCGCGGTTACCGGGAGGTAGTCAACGTTTCCTTTCGGAGGCGTCAACATCCGGTAGCGCCAGTCATCTGTAATCAGCGAGACCCAGTAGCCGGTGATGTCGTACGGAGCAGACGCACGACCGGTGGCAATCGGCGCGGTCGCGCCAGAGCCCCGTCCCTGGGCACCGAGACCGACGATCAGCAAGGTCGCTGCAAGCCCGGCAGCAGCAGAGAGTGTTCGCACGATCTCTTCCTTACTCCTTGGCACTGAGGCTGCGATACACCGCCTCGACGAAGATGGCCGGCGTATTCGCCGGGCTTCGCCCGAACCGTCCATCATAGTCACGCGTGATTCTCGCCGCCTGGATCTGCGGCAGCGTCATCCCCTTCTTCATCGCCGCGCGCACGCGATCGCGGACGATGGTCACCATGTCGCGGTAGTAGGCGACGTCGGCCGAGTCCCCCATCCGTCCGTGGCCCGGAATCACGATGGTTCCGCCTTCCATCATGTGCTCGACTACCGCGAGGTCGAGGATCCAGTTGAGCGCGTCGACTGTGCCCTGGATGCTTCCGCCCTTCTGGAGATCGATGACGGGATAGCTGGTCATGTTGAACACATCGCCCGCCACCAATACCTCAGAGCCGCGGAACTGCACGAACGTGTCGCCGTCGGTGTGCGCAGCCGGCAGATGCCACAGCAGTACAGCTTCCCCGTTGAAAAAGTTCAGCTTGTAACTGGCGCCGTCATACGTCTCTGTCGGCTGCGCGGCCTCGGGAAGGGCCGATCCCTTCGGGGCGTTCTCGTGAGCGATAATCCACGCGGGTTCCGGATCGAACCGGATGATGCGTCGGCCGGCGGCCGCGAGCCGCTCGTTGCCGCCCGCATGATCCACATCGAAACTCGTGTTGACGATGCCGACGATGGACTTCGGCGGCGCGGGCGCGGCGGTGGTGGGCAGGAACGTCGAGCTGTTCCACCACGAGCAGCCCGGCAGGGGGCCCATGCACGACTTCTGCGGCACCGGCGTCGCCGTCACCTGACGCGCGAGCGTCTGAACGGCAGTCAGCAACTGATCGCTGACTCCAGCCGCCCCCGTGTCGACAAGAAGGATCCCGTCTTTTCCAATCGAAGCGACCACATTGCTACCGCCCACGCTGAGCATCCAGACGTTGCCCTTCACCGGGAGTATCTGAACTCCGTCGCCCCGGCCCTGGGCCTGCGCCCCTGTCGTCGCGCGCGTGGCCAGAACCAGGAGCAACGCGAGAACCGCAGGCACCAACCGTTTCATCGACGCTGACATGCCGTCCTCATCGTGACGATCAGCGAATGCTCGCCGCGTCGCCGTTCGTCCAGCCGCTGCTGCGAAGCTTCTGTTCGTACTCCGGGTACATCGTCTCGAGTCCGCCGGTCGGGCTGTCGGCCGGCACGCCGTATCGCGCACGGATGTCCTTCAGGAAGGGGTTTTCTCCCGGGAGGAAATGCGGGACATGTCCCTTTTCGAGGCCCTCATACGCCGCCGTGCACGGATGCGGCGGCACGAGCGAGTTCAGCGTCAGTCGGTACTCCGAACTGCGAATGAGCGGTTCAGCCAGATACGTGGGGTCGTGAACGATGTTGACCCACGTGAGGATGTCTCCGCGGCGAATCCACCACGTCGTGACGGTGGCTTCGTCGGTGGCCATCGCCCCGTCTCGGCGGATGTAGTCTTCCTTCAGATTCGTCGTCTCGATTCGCAGGATGTCGCCTTCCCAGGTCGCGGTCGAAAAGCCGCCCCACGAGTGCGCCGCTCCGGCCGGTGGATGTTCACGGCCGTCCAGAAAGACCGGCATGTTGGTCGACTGGTTCCACTCGGGCTGATACGCGATGATCTCCCGGGTGACTGGATCGACGTCCTTGCTGATGCGGAAATGCGTCGGCCCACGGTAGATGTACGCCCAGCCATGGGGCCGGCACTGATATTCGGGGAGCGACAGCAGGGACGCGTCCCAGCTCTCCGCCCGCGAAAGACCGTCGTCGTTGAAGGGCAGACCGAAGAAGTCGCCGACCCACGGATTCTCGGTGTTGTCCTGGGAACGGATCGGCATCCACTCGCCCGAGAAGTCCATCGTGATCACCGGCGCGTTCTGGGCCAGAACGACCGTCGCCGCCACCGTGGCGCACAGCGCCACTATCAGGAACGCCGTTCGCGGCGTTCGACGCATCGTCATGCCTGCACCTCCGTGTTCAAGGCATCGGCACGGCGTCCGCCGTGTACCCGTTCGGATAGAAGTGGACGGCCGCGATGACCGGCACGCCGCGGCTGCCAAACCACAGCGTATTGTCGGGTGCCACCTCGAACTTGGGCAGACTCTGGCTTGGTTGTGGCATCGGGTAGAAGGTCCAGCTGCCCGTTCGCGGATCCAGCTTCACGATGGCGCTATGTACGTGGTCCGCGGTCCAGATGTTGTCCAGCTTGTCGGGCCACGCGTCGTAGGGTTGAGCCCCCATCACGGGCAGTTTGTAGTCGGTCGTTTTACCTGTTGCGGGATCCAGCCTCACCAGAATGCCGGTGTTGTAGCCGGCGCCCCACACTATACCCTTCGAGTCGACGCCGACCCGGCGGATTTGTCCCCATGCGCTCGGCACGGGGTACTCCGTCACCGATTCTGTAAGAACGTCCCATTTACTGATTGTGCCCTTCTGCCATCCGGCTCCCCACATGTTGCCAGCTCGATCGACGTCGAGGCCGTAGATGCCGTTGTCGGGCGTCGGTGTCGGGTACATGTGCAACCGGCGTGAGGCGGCCTCCATCCTGCCGAAGAACGCGCCCCAGATGACGCTGAACCCGATGTTCTGGTCCCTGTCCACCACCACCTGAAGCAGGGCGCCGGCTTGCGCGGGCAGAGCATAACGAATCTGGCGTCCGGTCACGGGATCGAGCTCGCCCAGCCGCGAGCCTCGTGCCTCAGCCCAGTACACGTGCCCCTTCGCGTCGACCGCGATCCCGGTTGGATGCACGTATGGCTCCCCCTTGATCGGATGGTTGTCCCAGCGCTTCGCGGGGTCGAGCTGCTTCGGATCGAGGCCGAGAATCGAGCTCGACGCGCGGGAGCTGTACCAGACGCGCCCGTCCACGGGCGAGATGGCGGCCGCCTGAAGATGATGCCGCGTCTCGGGTGCGAGCTGTTCGATGACGCCGTCGATCGTCGGTCCACCAATCCGGTTTCCCATCGATGGAAACGGCAGATCGTCCGGAATGTCGTAGGACACGTAGATCGCTTTCGACGCAACATCTTCATTGAGCAGCAGCGGCTCAACGCGGAGTGCTTTGTCCGGCATCCCAGGGCCGAAGTGCGTCACAAGATAGTCTGCGATCATCTCCTTCTGCTGTTTCGTGATGATCGTCCGGCCCAGGGCGAGCGCGTAATGGTTGTTCGCGGGGCCGGTTTCCGTCATCTTTTCGATGCCGCGCTTGAACGCCTCCCGCGTCAGGTGCATCGTGCCGAAGTCGTCGCGGTGGCACCCGACACAGTTCGTGCGCACAAGACTCTTCGCCGGTCCGGCCGGGTAGAACTCGTCGAGCGTGTCGAAGTACGCGGTCTGCCCGGCACTACCGCTTCGCGCCGGCGGTCCCTCGTCGCCGGCTGTCGGCTTCGGCCGCTCGGCCGCGCGCTGCGTCAGCACGAGATCTGCTGACTGATTTTCTCCGGGCCCGAGTCGGACGGACAGACGCGGCGACTCGTAGCCCGGCTCGACGACCATGACTTCGTAACGCCCCGGCAAGGCCTTCGGGACGAGGTAGCGGCCTCGATTGGTGAAGACCGTATACCAGATTCGGCGATCCAGATTGTGGGCAGCAACACGAAACGCGCGAACGGTGCCTTGACTGTCGGTGACCGATCCCGTGATAGTGCCGCGCTCCACGGAGGATTGTGCCGTGGGAATTGAACTCAGACAGATCACCGCGGCCGCAACGGGACACACTCTCAGCAGCCACATCGTCAAATTGGTCGGCTCCCTAATAAGCTGCCGCGGCGTCAACGTGCGCCTCGTTTTCCTCACCGGTCCTTCTTCTGCGCTGCCAGAAAGCGCCGGAATAGTCGCCTTCCTTTGTGCCGGATCGCCACAGATACGGCAGCTTCCGCCGAAAGTCCTGAGGAAAAGCCTGAAAGATGAATCCGGTCGCCATCGTCCCGCAAAGACTAGCGAATTGCAGTCGTGCGGATGACGGTGTCCAGGTGGCGGCCCGAGGGCCCGCGCGGTGCCATCGACGCGAGGCCCATCGTCCAGTTGACCATCACGCTGATCCGCGCTGCCTGGCTCGGATCGGGAGGGCCCGCCAGCAGGAACGACTGGCCGTCCGCCATCGCGGCGTATGAATCACGAGTATCTGACGGACTACCCGTCATCGGCGTCTGGAAAAGGCGTTGCGGAGCCCCGAACGAGACTTCGCCTTTGGCGCTGACGGGGACCGCCATGACCGCGTTGTCTGAGGACAGATAGAACAGTTCCGACTGGTCGCGTCGCCACTGCGGCTGGGCTGCTCCGCCGAATGAGACCTCACTGGGCTTGCCCAGCTGGGGGAAGCTTCGGACGTACACCTCCGGGGTGCCCGATTCATCAGACTGATAGGCGATCCATCGACCGTCCGGAGAGATACGTGCCTGCGTCTCGTTGAAACGAGTCTTCAACAGCGGTCGAGGAGCGCCTCCAGACAGCGACACTATCCAGAGATCGAGCTTCGTCTCCGGATCGCGCTGCGCATACACAATCTCCTTTCCGTCCGGAGACCAATCGTTCGGCACCTTGACGAACTGGTCACTGACGAGCGGCCTGGAACTGATGTCGCTCGCGCTTCGGACATAGAGATCGAGCCCCCCGCGAGCCGTGAAGCCGATGCGATTGCTGTCTGACGCCCAAATCGGCCCGAGCCCTTCAGACTCCAGTCGGGTGTGCTGATGCCGTGCGAGATCGACGACCCACATGGCCGGGCTGTCGTTTGCAGCGCCGGTCGCGAGCAACTGGCCCTGGCTCGGGGATACACGAAAGTTGGTCAGGGAAAGCGGAAGGTCGAACAGATCCCGTTCCGCGCCCGACCTGTCGACCAGACGCAGTCTCTGGCGGACATCGCCCTCACGGAAGGCGAGCACGTCGCGCGATCCCGAGATGATGTCGCCGTCCTGCCAAGAAGGCACGAGAACCCCTCGGGCGAGGACGACTGGTCGTCCATCGAGAGTCAGGCGTGAAATGTCGAAACCTTCCGCCATGAGCAGGTCGTGCTGCACATAGAGCAGGAAGCCCGGAGGCACGTACAGGGCCGGCGAGAGAAAGTCGAGAAGGCGCGTGCTCCGCGGCGAATCGAGTGCGCCCAGGTAGACGCCCGCACGCGAAGCGTCCATGCTGACGACCTGATACAGGAAATGGCGGCCATCCGGCAGAAACTGGGGCCAGGAATGGGCAAAGTCGGCGGTGCCGTGGTCGACTTTCGTCACGGCCGTCACTGCCCCGCCCTCGGCAGAAACGGCACTGAGGCCGCGCGTCCAGTCGGCGAAGAGAATCACATTCCGTGTTCCCCACGTGCCGCCAGCCGGCATCGAGCCGATCGTCGCGATGGTGTGCGGAGCTTCGCCTGCGAGACCCACTGCGACCAGGTTGCTCTGCGCGAAAAATCCGATGGATCGCCCGTCCGGCGACCAGAACGGTTTGGAGGCCCCGGTCGTCCCGGGAAGCTTCTCGACCTGCGACGACCGCAACGTTCTCACCCACAACGCCGTCTCTCCCGACGCCTCGTCTCGAGCCAGGAACGCGAGATGACTGCCCGTCGGCGAAACGACTCCTCCTGACAAGAGCGAGGTTCCAGAGGGTGCGATCTGGTGCAGAACAACCGCTCCCTGGGCCTCCGACTCGCCTGGACCCCGAACCTTGTCGGTCACGAACCACAAGGCCAGCACGGCGAGTCCGGAAAGTGCAGCACCAATTGCGAAGCCGGGTCGCCAGCTGAAGAAAATGCGACGATCCTTCGTGTGGTTTGTCGGCTCTGAGATGGTCGATCCCGAATCGCCGATTGGTCTCACCGAACCGATAAAGCGGTACCCGAACCGCGGAATCGTCTCGATCATCGAGGGATGGCTGGTGTCGTCGCTCAGCGCCCGCCGCAGCACTGACACCGCATGGATCAGGCTGTCATCGGTCACTGCGACATCCCGCCAGGCGGCGGCGATGATCTCGTTCTTGTCGATCGAGTGATTGGCGTGTGCAATCAGATAGGCAAGCGTGTCGAACGCACGTGCCGGGAGAGGAACGACATTCCCGCCCCGGCAGAGTTTCCGCGCATGGAGGTCGATCGAAAAGGCGCCGAACGCGTATCGGGAAGCCGGCAGCGGGCAGTTCACGGGCTCAACACGCTCGGGAAGCATCGGGGTGCGAGCCTCGGACATTTCCGGGTTTCCTCGGGACTTTCGGCCAGAGTCTACTGTATTTCCCGACGAGCTGATACGGCGACGGCACCTCGACATGTGCGCAGCCTCTATCGAAGCGTTACTTTCGGCTCGGCAGCGCGAACACCATGTATTGACTCGGGCCGGGGGGCGGCTGGCCCGGGATCGTCGCCGGCATGAACCCGGCACCGCCGACCGGTATGGCGACGTACTGCCTTCCGTTCACCTCGTACACGGCGGGCACGCCCTCGGATGCCGCTGGCAGCCCGTACGACCAGAGCACTTTGCCGGTGTCCTGGTCGTAAGCTCTCAGCTTTCGGTCAGAAGCCGTCGCAACGAACAGCAACCCGCCGGCGGTTGCGACCGGGCCGCCGCGCGGCGCCTGGCTCCCCGTTGGCGTCCCAGTGCGGCTCGGCACGCCATCGACCTCGCCGTTTGGAATCTGCCACAGGATCGTGCCCTTGTTGAGGTCGTAGGCGGTGAGCTGGGACCAGGGCGGCCCGATCAACGGCAGCCCGTTCGACTCGGACAACATCCACTCGTAGGGTGAGTGGTACGCCACGAAATCCGGTCCCGCGTTGAGCGGAGGCAACATTGGCGGCGCGACCGTGACCCCGGGTGCCGCAGGAGGAACTTCCCCCGGAGGATAAATCTTCAGGTACGACGGGAACTCCTTCGAGACGACGTACATCGTGCCTTTGGCTGGGTTCACCGCGGAACTCCCCCAGTTGGCGCCGCCGTTCCATCCCGGCACCTGGACCGACCCGCGGATGCTGGGTGGTGTGAACAACCCTTCGTTCCGGGAGTTTCGCAGTCGATTCTCGCAAGACCTTCTGCTCGGCCTCCGGCATGTACGGATTGATGTCCTGCTCGGTGAACGACTGGCGGGCAAACGGCGGCGGGGCGGTGGGAAACGGCTGCGTCTTCGACGTCTGCTCGCCCGGCACATCGGTCTGTGGCACCGGGCGCTCTTCAATCGGCCACACCGGCGCGCCCGACACGCGGTCGAAGACGAAGACGAACCCGTGTTTGGTCGGCTGCGCCACGACATCCACGGTCCTCCCGTCATGCCGAATCGTCAGCAGTTTGGGCGCCGCGGGAAGATCGTAGTCCCAGACATCGTGGTGGATGGTTTGAAAATGCCACAGCCGTTTCCCGGTACGCGCATCGATCGCGACGAGGCTGTTGGCGAACAGATTGTCACCGTGCCGGTTCCCGCCGTAGAAGTCGAACCTGGCCGTTCCGAACGGGATGTAGATGATGCCGCGGCGCTCGTCGAGCGTCGACTCGTTCCAATTGTGCACGCCGCCTCCGTTGGCAAGCGCCGACTCGGGCCACGTATCGGCGCCGAATTCGCCCGGCCCAGGGACGCTGTGGAACGTCCATTTCAGCTCACCGGTCCTGACATCGTAGGCGTGCACGTCTCCTGGATTGGCGCGATAGGCAAGGCCGCCGGCGGCCGGGAGGGACATGATGATCAGATTCTCGAACACACGGCCTGGATTGCCGGTCTGCAGTGGTTGCATCTTTGTGATGTCGCGGTTCAGTCCGACCTTCAAGTCGACGTGGCCGTTGTCTCCGAACGAGGCGATGATGTTGCCCGTCCGCGCGTCGATCGCCGTCAGCAACCCTTCGTTCAGATAGAGCAGCCGTCGATCGGACTTGTCGGCGCTTTCCCAGTAGCTCATCCCGCGATCGCCGACCCGCCCTTCGTTGCGGTGCGTCCAGATCTCCTTGCCCGTCGCCGCGTCGAGCGCGACGATCGAGCGCGAACCGGTGAGCACGTACATCACGCCGTTGACCACGAGCGGGCCAAAGCGAAAGAGCGTGCCCTCTCCGGTCGGGTAGGTCCATGCGACTTGGAGCTGGTGGACGTTCGACCTGTTGATTTGCTTCAGCGCGGAGTACTGAGCGGAATCAGGCGTGCCGAGATAACTGCTCCACGTGGTGTACGACCGATCGTCGTCCGCCGCATGCGCCAAAGAACCCATGCCCGTGAACAGCAGGCCTGTCGTCGCGGTCGTGATAAGGCATCGGCTCAGCAGACGCATGATGACCTCTTGGGCAGGCAGTTTGACATAATCCTGCCGCGCGACACCCCACAGCATGCAAGCCAGCCAAGAGCGCATCGTCACGAGCCACGTCGGGAGCCTGCCGAGACCAGACGACCTGATAGAGGCCAATCACGCGCGGGAAACCGGTGCTGGCGGAAAGGCTGGGAGAGAAGACGAGGCGTTTCAAGCGCTCCTCAGTTCATCGGTCTCGGACATTGTGAAGCGCCAGCGGCAGCTCGGCATCACGGTTCCGAATGACGGCGAATTCGGCAAGTCGATGGGCCACCACGTCAACTACAGGGCGTGGCTGAGTTACATCTTCCACCGGCTGGACGGCATCGAGGTTCCGCCCGGCGGCTCAATCGAGGCGCCGCCACGCAAGGCGCGTCCGGACGAGCTCGTTCCAGTGGACCTGCCGGAGCGCCGCGATCGGGTGAAGTTCATCCGCGCCTACACGGATCCCGATATTCCGATCTCGACCGGTCCGCGACGTCCGCCGAGGCCGGTCTGCACCGGCCCGGTCAAGTACAGCGGCCATGCCGCGATTAAGGCCGACATCGCCCATTTCACGGCCGCGATGGCCGCGAACGGCGTCACGGAAGGATTCATGAGTTCGATCGGTCCCGGCAGCGCGTCACGCGTGGGCAACGTGTACTACCGAACCGACGAGGAATTCATGTTCGCGTGCGCCGACGCCCTGCATGACGAATACAAGGCGATCGTCGATGCCGGCCTCATCCTTCAGATTGACGATCCTTCGATCGCCGACAACTGGGACGCCATCGTTCCCGAGCCGACGCTGGAGCAGTACAGGAAGTTCACGATGGTGCGAATCGAGGCGCTCAACCAGGCCTTGAAGGGACTGCCGCCGGATCGCATTCGTCTTCACTTGTGCTGGGGCAGCTGGCACGGTCCGCACGTGACGGACATTCCGCTCCGGGACGTCGTCGACCTGGCCCTCCTGGTCAGATGCCAGGGCTACTCGTTCGAGGCCGCCAACGTCCGCCACGAACACGAGTGGATCGTCTGGCGCGACGTGAAGCTGCCAGACGACAAGATCATCCTTCCCGGCATCGTCAGCCACGCGACCAACGTGGTGGAGCACCCGGAGCTTGTCGCAGAGCGCATCGGCCGCTTCGCCGACGTCGTCGGGAAGGAGCGCGTGATTGCCTCGACCGACTGCGGTCTTGGCGGGCGTATTCACGCCGACATTGCGTGGGCAAAGCTGGAAGCGCTGGCGCAGGGCGCCGATCTGGCGACCACACGGCTGTGGCGCCGTACACGCCGCTCGATTCAGTCCTTCTCGAGCTGATTGTTCACCCAACGGTCGTAGGCTCGCCTGACGTACGAGAGGCGCTGGACCGGGGTTGGTATCGGCGGCGAAACCAACGGACCAACGCCAGGACGTCCTCCCGTTCGCGCTCGTCGATCGCGGCGGCCAGATATCCCCGCAGCTGCTCCGCGCTCAGCGTCCGCTCGGCCTCTTCTCTGAGCCGCGCCGCCAGCCGTGGCGAGCGCCGCCGGCTCACAGCTCTTCCTCCTGCCGTAGGATTTCAAGAAGGCGGATGTCCTCGAGATCCCTTGGGCGAGCTGCGATGCGTTTGGTGAGAATCAGCCCGGCGATGTCAGGGACGTCAACGGACACATCGGACGCGATTGACAGCGAACGCCTAGTGGCCCACAGCGCCTCGAAGACGACCGTGATGCCGTCGACTGTCGGCACCGACCGGGCGACGAGAACGTCGATATGCTCGTCGTTTTCGAGGACGTATCGTCTCGGACTGGCGGGCCTCATCGGGTGATCGCGTGGGATGAAGCCCGAACGGTCGCGCCGCTTCGTTGAACTGGACGATGTGCTCGATGTCAATCCAGAAGTCGTAGTCGGCGGTCAAGACCGGAAGGCCAAGGGAGGGTTCCATGATGCCGGCTGTCTCAAGGTTACTTGATCGGCCCGAGCATCGTGATCTCGAGCGGGGTGAACCCAGCTTTTTCATAGCTTGGAACCACCCACCAGTGCATTTCGTTCCGAGCGATCGTGGCTCGAACGTCGTTGCTGAATGGTCCCTTGTCGTAGAAAGCCGGCGCATTGTTCTCATGGACGATGCTGAACCGCAGGGTCGTTCCGTTGATCGAGATCCGATCGAGTGGCGCCATGTAGTTCGGGTCGTCGCACGGGCCACACCCCAGGCCCAGAACCTGCGCGCCGACCTGCTTGAACATGAAGTACTGTTTGCCCGGCCCTTCCCCGCGGAGCCACAGGCCCGCGACCTTCGCAGGCGAGAGTGTCTCGGCCGGACCCGGAGGAACGTAGGCGGGGGGAGCCGGGGGCGGCCCCGGTGCAGCCGGTGGGGGCGCGGGGCCCGCCGACGTGGACCGGTGCAAGACCATGGTGGTCGGCGCTGCCGACGAGCCCTTCCGCTGACGCGTGATGCGAAGCTCGCCATTGACGAGCCGGGCCGTCACCGTATCCGTGTACGCCGCTGGGCCCGGGTTGTGCACGTCGAACCGCAGGCTGTCGGCTTCGAGTACGCCGTTCTGGATGAATGCGAGGTTGCCGATCTTGATGCAGTTCGTGCAGTACGTGCCGCTGACGACGGCATCACGCACGGTCAGCATGTAGATATGGCGCACGCCGCCCACGTCGGCCATCCACCCACCACGCACGGCATCCGCATTCTGGGCACGCGCGGGCGATGGGAGCAGCGCTATCACGACCAGCAAGCACCATTGAACGCGCACATCTCCTCCTCGTCTGTCGTCTACGCGGCCGCTGGCTGTTTGCGGCCCCAGCACTATACTACTCGCCGATCGGCTGAGCCCTATGACTTCAGAACGGCCGAGGACGTGACTCTCGCCGAAGCGTTGATTCACAGCTCGGAATATCGGCTCACCCCGATCGAGATCACGATGCTCGGGCGGATCAAGGAACCCTGGGACAACTGAGGCGAAGTAATGCGACACCCGATCGCAACGTATGCATTCGCTGGACTGGCGGCCGCAATGGCGGTCAGTCACGCTCAGACTCAGCCCAGCCGTCCGTCGGTCGTGCTGTTCGAGGGCGCCAGAGTGATTCCCGGTGACGGCTCCGCTCCGATCACCGATTCCGCCTTTCTCGTCGAGAACGGCATCATCTCGAAGATCGGCCGGAAAGGCACCGTGTCGGCGCCGGGCGCAGAACGCGTCAACCTGTCCGGCAAGACGGTCATGCCGACGTTGATCGACGCGCACGGACATCCAGGATTCCAGCGTGGCCTTACGTACAGCGCCGACAACTTCACGCGTGAAAACATCATCGACGATCTCAACCGCGCGCTGTATTTCGGTGTTGCCGTCGTTCAATCACAGGGCATAGAAAAAGGCGACACCACGTATCAGATTCGGGCCGACCAGGAAGCTGGAAAGCTGGGCGGTGCCCGGCTGCGCATCGCGGGCCGTGGAATCGGTGCCCCCAATGCAGGACCCGGCGCCGCCGCGTACCAAGGCATCGCGTACGAAGTGACGACCGAAGAGCAGGCGAGGAAGACGGTTCAGGAGCTCGCTGCGAAGAAAGTCAATCTGATCAAAGTGTGGGTGGACGACCGGAACGGCCGTGCGCCGCGGCTGTCGTCAGCTCTTTTCACCGCCATCATCGACGAGGGTCATCGCCACGGGCTGCAGGTCAACGCCCACGTGTTCTACTACTCGGACGCCGTCGACCTCGTGAACGCAGGCATCGACGGACTCGTGCATCTCGTTCGTGACAAGGAAATGGATGACGAACTCGTCGCGTCGATCGTGAAGCACAACGTATACGTCATGCCCAATCTGGCGCCCGAGTGGAACACCTATACGGGACTGCCACATTGGCTGGCCGACGGCGATCCGATGATGAAACTGCTCAGGGAGTCTGCACCGGAGCCCGTCATTGCCAAGCTCAAACAGGTAGTTGGAACGCGGGACCCAGCCGCCGTGGAACGGACGCGCGCGCAATACGGCATCCTCGAGCGGAGCCTCGCCCGGCTCGCACGGGCGAACGCGAAGGTGGTGCTCGGATGCGACACGGGTCTCGAGGATCACCTGTTCGGCTTGTCGGAGCAGCATGAGCTCGAGAGCATGGCCAGGGCCGGCATGACGCCGATGCAGGTGATTGTTGCCGCGACGAGCCGTGCAGCCGAGTACCTGAAGGTCGATAGGATGGGTACGCTCGCTCCCGGAAAGGAAGCGGACTTCCTGGTGCTCGACGCGAATCCGCTGGACGACATCACGAACACCCAGCGGATCTCGAAGATCTATCTGAAAGGCAGCGAAGTCGACCGCATCGCGATGCGGTCCGCTCTGACAAGGAACTGAGTTCATGAACACTCGCACTGCCGTGGCGATCGCCGTTCTGGTGACGCTGGCATCACCCTGTTTCGCGGGGCAGGCGACGCCTTCCGCCGGCAAATCGCGGGCAGTTTGGCGCACACCTGATGGCCAGCCCGACCTCCAGGGTGTGTGGACCAACGCCACCGTCACTCCGCTGGAGCGCCCCGCCGAACTGGCGGGCAAGGAATTCTTCACGCCGTCAGAAGCTGCTGACTACGAAAAACGCATCGTCGAGCAGAACAACGCCGACCGTCGCAACCGTGGCGTGGAGGAAGATCTCGCGATCGGCTACAACGACGTGTGGTGGGAGCGCGGGACCAAAGTGGTGGCAACCAGGCGCACGTCGCTGGTCGTCGAGCCACGGGACGGAAGGATCCCGCCGCTGACGCCTGAGGCGCAGCGCACGGCTGCCGCGCGCGCCGAGGCGCGAGCGTTACACCCGGCCGATGGCCCCGAGGATCGATCGCTGGACGACCGCTGCATCGTGCGCCGAACGGCCGGACCGCCGATGCTGCCCGCAGGCTACAACAACAATTATCAGATTGTGCAAAGCCCGGATCACGTGGCCATCATCGTCGAGATGATCCACGATACGCGCCTCATCTCTCTGGACGGCCGCTCGCATCTGGGCTCTCAAATCCGGAATCTCACGGGGGATTCGCGCGGCTCGTGGGAGGGCGACACGCTCGTCGTTGAAACGACGAACTTCACCGACAAGACCAACTTGAGAGGGTCCGGCAAGAACCTGCGCGTTGTCGAGCGGTTCACGCGCATGGACGTTGGCACACTGCTCTATCAGTTCAGAGTAGAGGACCCGGAGTCGTTCACCAGACCCTGGTCAGGCGAACTGACGATGAGGCGGATTGACGGGCCAGTCTTCGAGTACGCCTGTCATGAAGGCAACATGTCGATGGAGAACATCCTCGGCATCGCGCGCGACGAAGAAAAAGCGACCGCGACTGAAGAATCTCGGCGTCATCTCGAGGGCTTCGCGCGACTTCTGTACGTGGAGCGCGATGTGACGGCGATGGCGCGTTACTTCGATGCCCATCTCATTCAGCATGATGCCGAAATCGGCGATAGTGGACGCGGCGACGATGTCTTTCTCGAAAAGCGCCGCCAGCTGCATCCTGAGCAATATCTTCCGCCGGAGCAATTCCATACGGTCGTCGATAATCTGATGGCCGACGGCGATCTCATCGCCGTGAAATCTCACGTGTATACGAATCCGAAAGATCCGGGCCGGGTGTTTGTCGATATCTGGCGAGTGGCGGGCGGCAAATTCGTCGAGCATTGGGATGTGGTTCAGCCCGTGCCGAGCACATCGCTGAACAAGGCCACCATGTGGTGCGGCGGTGCGAACAACTATGAGGAGGCCGGCAAGACCGGCGACATGGTTGCGCGCCCTGGGTGCGGGCGCTCAGGGCCGGCCGAGAATCGGGACCGAGCGCTCGCAACGGTGAAGTCCTACACCGCCATGTTCGAAGAGCAGGGCCGGTCAGCCGAAGCGGTACGAACCTTCGTGGCTGACGATTTCGTGCAGCACAGCCCACATATTTCGCCGGGCAAAGAGGCGCTCGCCAAGTACTTGACCGATCTTGCCGTTGCCGGCGCGAGGGAAGGTCGAAAGTCCGAAACCGCGCGCATTATCGCCGACGGGGATTTGGTTCTGACGCATCGTCGAGTAACCACCAAGGCCGACCCGCGCGGTGTGGCCCATGCTGACCTCTACCGCGTGCGCAACGGCAGGATTGTCGAACACTGGGATGTCATCCAGCCCATCCCGTCATTCAGTGTCGCGGGCCACTCGATGGTGGACGGACCGCTGGAGCCCGGGCGGACGGCGGGGGGGCCGCCTGAAACCGCGAAGTGAGGTAGTGCGGGGCTTCCGCCTTCGCGCCGTGTCTGGCAGGCCTAAAGGCCTGCACTACATCTGCCTGAAGGCCTGCACTACATTTCCAAATTGCCTGTAGTGCGGGGATTCAGCCCCGCCGTGGTTATTTCGACGGCGGAGCCGCACCTTCTTTGGCACGCGAGAGAACGTACGCCTGGATCGCGTGCACCTGATCGGCACGCAACAGATCCTTGAACGACGGCATGCCGAGCGACGAGCGCGTGCCGTCAATCACGATGGCCTCGAACTGATCGTGGACTGCCTTGGTCGCGTACCGCAGATCGGGAACCGTGCCGGCGACGGCATCGAGGCCGTGGCAACCCGAACAGTTTCGGCCGTATAACAACTTCCCTTCGTGGACTTCCTGAGGCGACGCATCCATCGTAATGGCGGGTGTGGGTGGTCCGGCATGCCCGAACGCGGGGACCGTAAGCGTTGCGGTTCCCCCGAGGGCGAACGTGAGAACGCGCCCATACCCGGGCTTGACCTTTCCCCTGTCCGCCGCATTCATCGCGCCGTGGGCTCCGCCCCAGCCCGCCATCACGGATACGTATTGAACGCCGTTGACGAGATAGGTCACCGGTGGCGCGAGAATGCCCGTTCCCGCATCGAACTGCCACAACTGCCGACCGTCCGTGGCCCGGTACGCGATCAGCACGCCGTCGGAACGACCTTGAAAGACAAGGTTCCCGGCCGTCGTGAGCACGCCGCCCGTGTCAACGACGGGCTGCGTCGCGCGCCATGCCGCACGCTGCTTCACCGGATCCCACGCCAGTAATTCCCCGCGTGGCGGCGGCAGCGATGCCGCTTTGTCGTTGAGCGGTCCTTCATAGCGCGCATCGATGCCGACATTGTCGCCCTTCGGGTTGTAGGTCCAGTGCGGGTCGGGCGCATGCACGGTGTGTGTGCCGAGCTTGGCCGGCAGGTACACCAGCCCGGTGGCCGGATTGAACGCCATGGGGTGCCAGCCGTGCGCACCGGCGGCTTCCGGCGAAACGAGGACAGGTTGTAGGCCCGCGTAGGCCGTTGGCGACTCGATCGGCCGCCCCGTCTTCGGGTCGAGTCCGGTAGCCCATGTGATGCCGCTCACAAACGGCGCGCCCGAGATGAAGGCGCCCGTCTGACGATCGAGGACGTAGAAAAAGCCGTTCTTCGACGCCTGCATGATCACTTTTCGTTGACGGCCGCCGATCATGAGGTCGGCCTGCAGCAGCGGTTGGGTCGCGTCGTAATCCCAGTTGTCGCCCGGCGTCGGTTGGAAGTACCACGCCAGCTCGCCGGTGCGGGCGTGAACGGCAAGGATCGATGACGTATAGAGATTGTCACCCCGCGTCGGACCGCGAAGGGCCCGGTACCAGGCGATCGCGTTTCCGGTTCCGAAGTACAGCAAGTCAAGCGACGGGTCGTAAACAATCCCTTCCCATGCCGTGCCGCCGCCACCGGCCGTCCACCAGTCACCGCTCCACGTCTTGGCGGCCCGTTCCATCGCCTTCGACTCGAATCCGCGCGACGGATCACCGGGTACCGTGTAGGTCCGCCAGCGCAGCGTTCCCCGTTCCGCGTCGTACGCGGAGATGTAGCCGCGAGCGCTGTACTCCGCGCCCGCATTCCCGATGATCACCAGACCGTTCGCAATCCGCGGATAGCCGGTGATCGAGTAGGGACGCGCTGGGTCGACAGTAAGGACACTCCAGACGGGCCTTCCCGACGTTTTGTCGAGCGCAATCAAACGGCCGTCGAGCGTGCCGACGTAGACTTTCTCGCGGTACAGCGCCACGCCGCGATTCACCACGTCACAACAGATGAAAAAGGCACCGGTGCGAGGCACCTCCGGGTCATACGTCCACTTGACGTCTCCCGTTTTCGCATCGAGCGCGTAGACAACGCTCCACGACCCTGTCGTGTAGATCACGCCGTTCTCCACGAGGGGCGTGGCCTCCAGGCCGCGTGTGGTCGGAAATTCTCGACTCCACATCAAGCCAAGGCTCGCAATCGTCTGTTCGTTGATCTGCGTCAACGGGCTGAACCGGTGGTCGTCGTATGTGCGGCCGTACATGAGCCAATTTGCCGCGTCTCCGTCGGCGGTCTTCAGCCGGGCGTCGTCAATTGGCGCCTGGCTCGAGCCGACTCGAATGAAGGCGAGGGCCAGGATGGACGCCACGAATGGCATGGCGCGTAACCGCATCATAAGTACCTCATGAAACCGCCGTTGCCAGCCCGACTGTCAACTTCTTCGGCTGGGCCCCGGCGAATGCAGCATTAGAATGGCGCGCATGATGAAAGTCACCCTTGGCCTGGCGCTCTGTCTCTCCGTGCCGCTCTCGGCTCAGTGGCTCCATTTGCCGACCCGGGGAATTCCGCGACACGCGGACGGCTCGCCCAACCTGGAGGCGCCCGCGCCAAAGACGGCCGACGGCAAACCTGACTTCTCCGGCATGTGGATTGGCCGCGACATCCTGCCGTGCCAGGAACCGGCGGATTCGGTGCAATGCACGGAACTCACACTGACGCCGCAGGTCGTCAACATAGGTCTCGGGCTGAAGGAGGGTCTGCCCCTTCAGCCGTGGGCCAAAGAGCTCGTCAAGCGCCGCCAAAAGGAAATCGACCCGCACACGCGCTGCATGCCCCCGAACTTCCCCCGCGCGTGGTCGTTTCCGGAGTACCAGAAGATTCTTCAAATGCCCGAGCTGCTCGTCGTGCTGCACGAGTTCAATGCCAGCTATCGCCAGATCTTTTTCGACGGCCGCACGTTTCCCGAAGACATGACGCCGACCTGGAGCGGTTACTCAGTCGCTCACTGGCAGGGACCGACGCTCGTGGTCGAATCAAAAGGCTTCCGCGACGATTCATGGCTGGACATCATCGGCAACCCGCTGACGGATGCCGCAATCATCACGGAGCGCATCCGCCGCCCCAACTTCGGGAACCTCGAGATCGACGTCACGGTCGACGATGCGAAGGCCTATACGAAGCCGTGGACCGTCAACCTTCACGAGAAGATCGTCCTCGACACCGAGATGATGGACTTCATGTGCATGGAAAACGAACAGGACGTTCACCGCATGTTCAAGTGACGCTGACTGGCACACCATGCAACGCAGCGCGAATCGCATTCTGACCACTCATGTCGGGAGCTTGCCGCGATCGGACGATCTCATCCAGCTGTACCGGGAGAATGCAACGGCTGAGACGCTGGAGCCGCGGCTGACGGCGGCGGTGGCAGACGTCGTGCGTCGCCAGAAGGACGCCGGCCTCGACATCGTCAACGACGGCGAGTTCGGGAAAGCCACACGGGCCGCGGTCGATTACGGCGCCTGGTGGTCCTATGTCTACGACCGCCTGGAAGGCTTTGAAGTCCGATCGGGGCCTCCGGTCGCGGGTTTTGGCCCGATGAACAGCAAAGACAGAGCGGACTTCCGTGAGTTCTATGACACAGGTATGGCCATGGCGGCCGGTGGCGGCGCGCCGGCGCCGCAGGCGACCGCGGCCATGCGGCTGGCGCAGCTCGTTTGCACGGGTCCCGTGAAGTACGTCGGCCACCAGCTGATGGCGCGAGACATCCGGAATCTCAAGTCCGCCGTTCAGGGAACAGTTGTTGAAGAGACATTCATGACGGCCGTCTCGCCGGCGACACTGCAGATCCTGAGTAACACCTACTACAAGAGTCAGGAGGAGTACACCTGGGCCCTCGCGGACGCCATCCACGAAGAGTACCGAGCCATCGTCGATGCGGGCTTCATCCTGCAGATCGACGATCCGGCGCTGGTCGACCTCTATGACTGGTGGTACTCCTCCCAGGATGACTTCGCCGGCTTTCGTAAATGGGCCGAGTTCCAGGTCCAGGTGGTCAATCACGCGCTGAAGGGAATTCCGGCAGACCGGGTGAGGTTCCACATCTGCTGGGGCAGCTGGCATGGCCCCCACAGCTCCGATGTGCCGCTCAAGGACATCGCCGACCTGCTGATTCGAGTCAATGCCCAGGCGTATTCGGTCGAGGCGGGCAACGTCCGCCACGCGCACGAGTGGAAAGTCTGGCGCGACGTAGTCAAGCTTCCCACTGGCAAGATTCTGATTCCCGGCGTCGTCAGCCACGCGACGAATGTGCTCGAGCACCCGGAGCTCGTCGCCGATCGCATCGTGCAGTACGCCGGCGTCGTCGGACGGGAAAACGTCATTGCCGGAACGGACTGCGGTCTCGGAGGCCGGATCCATCCGCAGCTCGCGTGGGCCAAGCTGAGGATCCTGGCAGAAGGGGCGGCTCTGGCGAGCCATCAGCTGTGGGCGTAAGGATACTCGTTTCCGCGTCAATCGCGGTCGTCCTCGCGACCGTGAGCCGCGCGCAGGGCCCGCAGCCTGGCCGTGGCGGTGTACCCGCCGGCGGTCCCGTTTTCCCTCCTCTCATGCAGACGTCGCCGAAGCCGCTCATCGCCAACGCCAAGCCGGTTCGATCGTGCGAGAGCCTGACGACCGTGGCCCTTCCAAGCACGACCATCGAGTCGGCGACGGTTGACGCGAACAACACGGGGATCTGCCGCGTGGTTGCGACGACGACGCATCAGCCAGCTGGCGACAAGGTGCGGATCTGGATTGCGATTCCCACGACGAACTGGAACGGACGCTTCCTCGGCAACGGAGGCGGCGGATTCGTCGGTGGCATGGCCGCCGCGGTCAATCAGCCGGTGGCGCTTGGATTTGCGGGAGGCGCGACCGACGGCGGACACGAAGGTGGCAGCGGCTCCTTCGCGCTCGACGCCGAGGGGCGCCTGAACTGGCAGGCGATCCGCGATTTCGCGCACGTCGGCATTCATGAGATGACGGTCACCGGCAAGGCACTGACGCAAGCAATGTACGGCGTGCCGCCGCGGTACTCCTATTTCAACGGGTGCTCGACCGGCGGCCGGCAGGGGCTGATGGAGGCACAGCGCTATCCGCAGGATTACGACGGCATCGCGTCCGCCGCGCCCGCCGTCAACTGGACGAAGCTGATGATGCATTCGCTCTGGGGTTCGATGCTGATGAACACGGCATCCAACCCGGTCGCGTCGTGCAAGCTCGCCGCGGCGACGACGGCGGCCGTCGCGGCCTGTGACGGCATCGACGGCGTAAAGGACGGCGTTATCGAAGATCCGAAGCGATGTACCTACGATCCGAGGGCGCTCGTGGGAACGTCGGCTGGGGAGTGCGGCACGTTCACACAGACTGACGCCGACATCATCCGCAAGTTGTGGCAGGGCCCGACGCGTGAGGACGGAAGTTTCCTTTGGTACGGACAATCGCGCGGCGCCGATCTGAATGCCCTGTCCGCGACCCGGGGCACTCCGCTCAAGCCGCAGGCGTTCCCGTTCATCGTCGACTGGCTGCGGTATTTCATCACCCAGAACACGCGGTTCGACTGGACGACGGTCACGCCTGCCGCGTACCAGCTCTTCTGGGATCAGTCGGCCGAGCAGTACGGCATCGTCATCGGCACCGACAATCCGGACCTGACCGGGTTCCGCGACCGCGGCGGCAAAACAATCATCTGGCACGGCTGGGCTGACCAGCTCATTTCTGCCGACGGCAGCATCCACTACTACAAGCACGTGCAGCAGCAGATGGGCGGGGAGAAGAAGACGTCGGACTTCGCGCGCTTCTTTCTCGCGCCGGGCGTGGCGCACTGCGCCGGCGGCCCCGGACCTCAGCCGACCGGCGTCCTCGACGCGCTGCTGACGTGGGTCGAGAAAGGCAAGGCGCCGGAAACGCTGACCGCCACCCGCCGCGATCAGACGGGCGCCGTCACACGCTCGCGGCCGCTATGTCAGTACCCTCTCGTCGCGAAATACAAGGGCACTGGCAGCACTGACGACGCCGCGAATTTCGCGTGCAGCACCGGGTTCTAATCATGCGTTGACTTGTTCGCTGGTGCGCGGTTACATTCGCAGGCTGATGTGGTTGCGCGTCGCGCGTAAGGAAATCGTTCGTCGCGGAGTTGCCGCGGTCCTCGCGGTCCTCGTCTGTGGCGGTGCGCTCAACTGGGGGCATGCCGGCGGAGACGATCCGGACTGCAACCCGGTTCTGGTCCACCACGACCACCACGCCCATCGATTCGGAGCCGCGCCGTCGACGTCGTCCTCGCCGGCGGATCACTGCTACATCTGCCACTCGCTGCGGCTGCTTCAAACGGGCCTCGTCGCCCTCAGCGCGCATGCCGCCCTCCCCCTCCAATCGACGTCGTTTCGACCGGTCGAAGGCGTCGCTGCCTGCAGCGCGTTCGGCGTCGCACTTTCCTCCCGCGGTCCGCCTCCTGTTTCGCTGTAACCCCTTTTCATAAGTTCGGCGGATGGGTATTTGCGCTCGCACGTCGAGCGCAGGGTGCGGAGGACTCTATGCAGCTGTTTTCATGGCGCAGCGTTCGCGTCGTGGTTCTTTCAGTCGTGGTGTGTGACGTGGGGGTTCAGGCCCAGGGCCTCGGAGGCGCTGGCACGATTCAAGGGACGATCAAAGACCCGACTGGCGGCGTCATGCAATCGGTGGATGTCACGATCAGCAACCCGGTGTCACGGTTCATGCGGACCGCCACCACCGATGCGGCCGGGAAGTATGCGTTCAACAATCTGCCGCCCAACCCGTACCACCTGACGGTCGAGGCGCAGGGATTCGTGCGACTCGAGCGGGATGTGGACGTGCGGACCTCGGTACCAATCACGGTGGATCTGACGCTCGTGCTTGCTGGCGCGACCAGTTCGGTCGAGGTCGTCGGGCACGCGGAGGATCTGCTCGAGCGAGACCCGACGGCGCATACCGATGTCGATCAAAGCCTCATTGCAAGACTGCCGGTCGAGGCCTCGTCCGGCCTGAACCAGGTGATCACGCTGGCCTCGCCAGGCGTGGTCGCGGACTCGAACGGCTTCTTCCATCCAATCGGGGATCATGCCCAAACTCAGTTCTCGATCGACAACCAGCCGATCACGGATCAGCAGAGCCGTCTCTACTCGAACCAGATCTCCTCGGATGCCGTGCAGTCGATGGAGTTGATCACGGGTGTGGCCCCCGCTGAATACGGTGATAAGAGCAGCCTGGTGGTCCACATCGTGACCAAGTCGGGGCTCGATCAGCCGAAGCCAACCGGCAGCGCGTCATTCGGGTACGGGTCGTTCAGCAGCCCAACCGGCGACGTCAACCTGGGCGCCGGCTCGCACACGGTAGGCGAGTTCTTCTCGGTGTCGGGTGTCCACACCGATCGCTTCCTCGATCCTCCCGAATTCGAAGCGCTGCACGATACCGGCCACAGCGCGACGTTCTTCAATCGTCTCGACGTGCATCCGAACGACACCGATACGCTGCGCCTCAACGTCCAGGCGGCCACCTCGGGGTTTGACGTACCGAATACGTACGACGCGATGGCTCAGGCACAGCACCAGGACATTACGACATTCAATATTGCGCCCGGCTACTCGCGCGTGATCGGCTCACGCACGCTGTTCACGGCGAACGGCTTTGTGCGTCGCGATCACCTCACCTACACCCCGAGCCCGAATCCCTTCGACGACACGCCCGCGACGGTCGGCCAGGATCGCACTCTGATGAACATGGGCGTGAAAGCGGATGTCACGATCAGCGCGAAGAACCACAACGTGAAGTTTGGGGGCACCGTGGCGGCGACCCAGCTGCACGAGCAGTTCACATTCGGCATCACCGATCCGACCGATCCGGCGTTTGCGGGAGCTGACGGCAACCTCAATCCGGCGCTCGCCCCGTACGACTTGACGAGCGGCGGGTCGCCGCTGGCGTACGACCAGTCGTTCACGATCAAGCAGCAAGCGGCCTATATCCAGGACGACATCAAGGCAGGCGACGCCACCTTCAAACTGGGAGTCCGCCTCGATCACTACGATGGCTTGACCACGAGCACGCTCGTCCAGCCGCGTCTTGGCGTGTCGTATGCCGTACCGCATAGCGGAACGGTGTTCCGGGCGTCGTACGGCCGCACGATGGAAACGCCTTACAACGAGAACCTGTTGCTCGGGTCCGGGTACGGCTTGAACGGAACGTTTGGCGTGGGCCAGCCTGTGCCGCCGGGGACGCGCAATCAGGTCGAGGTCGGCATCCAGCAGGGCTTGGGCCGCTGGGTAGTCGCGGACGTCGGGTACTTCGACAAACATACGGAAAACGGGTACGACTTCGGCGTCCTGTTCGACACGCCCATCGCGTTCCCCGTCGCCTGGGACCATTCGCGGATCGACGGCTTCACGGGACGTGTCAACCTGATTGAGCATCGCGGGTTCAGCGCGTTCGTCGTGATGGCGCACACGAACGCGATCTACTCGCCGCCGGGCGTGGGCGGCATCCTCCTGGAAGAGGCCGGCGGTGATTTCCGGATCGACCACGATCAGAAGTTCAATGCGACCACCAACCTGCAGTACGTGTTCGAGAAGCGGACCGGCGCATGGGCTGCGTTGTCGTGGCGGTACGACTCAGGGCTGGTCGCCGGCGCGGTCGGCAGCCTCGAGGACGCACTGGCGCTGACAGGCGATCAGCAGGCGGCCATCGGGTTCTTCTGCGGGAGCCAAGTCGCCACGCGTGACGTCCCCTCACGGCCGCGACCTGCACCACGTCCAACTACGGCGCGACTCGGCTGACGATTCCCGCCGAAGGGACCGAAGACGATGTGACGAACCCGCCGCGGATTGCGCCCCGCCACCTGTTCGACCTCGCGATTGGCGCCGACAACCTGTTGCACACCGACAAAACCAAGCTGCGCGTGCGGTTCAGCGTGATCAATCTGACCAATGAAGAGGCCTTATACAATTTCCTCTCGACGTTCTCGGGCACACACTTCGTGACGCCTCGCGCGTATCAGGTCCAGGTTGGTGTGACCTTCTGATCGGCTGTTGGGCAGCTCATGTGACCTACCGCGGCAGGTGGGCGCGGTCTTTCTCGTTCTCGGTGCAGAGGTATTCCAGGATGTCGGTGTCAGCCTGAAGCAGGTGCGTGAGTTTTGCTGTGAACGGCTTGTTGTACATCTTCGGATCGTCGAACGTGATCTCGACGTCCAGGTGGCCGACGTCGCGCCGGCGGTACCGCTCGGTCATGCGCATCGCTTCGCTGCGGGGGTGGCCGACTGCATCCAGCCACACCCGATCGTTCAAGCCGACCGTCTGTACGACGAGCGTGTCGTGGTCCCACGTGCCCACTGAGGAACCGAGCCAGGAGGGGCTCGGATCCGCCGGCAGCGGTCGCCCATCGGTGTAGATCTGCCGAGGGATGCCGTCGATTTCGTGTATCACCAGAATCAAGTTCGGAGTCTGCACAATCTTCTGCACTTCGGACACGAGCGTGGCCATCGGCGTCCCCATCGGCAGGCAATGGGTGGTCGGCGGGATTTCATCGCCCCGGCTCCGTCGCTTGACGATGGCCTCGGCTTCCGGCGTCATGACGATCTCGCCAGGCTTGTAGTCCAGCATGATGTTCCAGGCGTAATTGGATATCGTCGTCGGCTCCATGCCCGGAACGTACTCCGTGCCGAAGTCAGCGCCGAAGAGACGCCTCTTTTCCTCCAGCGTCTCCGCCTGGACGTGCCACACACCCGAGAGATCGGGTTTTCCGTCGGCTGTGCGGGGAGCCTTCGCCGCAAGATCGGGTTTGCCGTTGGGCAGACGAGGAATTCCCGGCGTCGGATAGTTCAGCCACTGCGCGTCAGTCACAACGCTCATCAACGACGCGCACATCGAGGCCGCGCAAACAGTCGCAACGATTCGCGTCAGCATCGTTCAAGTCTACTTGGGTGCCCGGCCGGTGAGCTTCAAGAATGTCTGGTTCTCGTGGCAGATGAATTCGATCGGCTCCGAGCCGTCCGCCACAATCTGCTGCAGAACTCTGACGGTAAAGGGCCTGGTATACGCCTTCGGGTCGTCGACGGTGAACTCGATGTCCAGCAGTCCGTAGTTCACACGCCGGAATCGCTCGGTCAACTTCATCGCTTCCGTGTACGGGCTCCCTCGGTGATCGAGCCAGCCAGCGCCGAGGAACGTGTCAGGCAGCCCGACAGCGCGGGGATTGTTCGGATCGACGCCGTGGAAATTGTTCGATTCGACCACCAGCGTGTCGCCTTCCCATCGTCCAACCGAGTAACCGTGCCAATAGGGCGCGACCGACCTCGGAGGCGGAAGTGAACGGCCATCCATGTAGATCGTGCGGAGGCCGTAGTTCGACTCATAGATGATCAGGATCTGTCGCGGCATCTGGGCGATTTTGAGCGGCTGCGGATCGATGTGGTATTGAAGCGGACCCTGCGGCAGGCACAGCCCGTCAGGATCGTTGAGGCCAATCTCCGCGGCGCGGTTCTTCTGGAGCTCCGCCGCCCACGGCTGGAAGGGCAGCCCGTCTTTGAATCCCGCCCCGGCGTTGCCGCCGCTCACCCGCGGAGGCCGACCGGGCGCGGACCGTTTGGCTCCGGATCGTTGTCAATCATCCAGACGCCCGAAAAGTCCGGCTTGCCATCCGCCGTTCGCGGCGCAGGTGCACTGAGATTCGGCTTGCCGTCAGGCCCTTTCGGAACTCCCGGTAGAGGGTACGCGGGCCACTGCCCCGAAAGAGACGGTGCCAGCGCCGTAATGATGGCTGCCACACCGCCGCGGTGAACCACCCTTTCATGTCAACCTCCTGATCCCCGGGCGCGAAAACTTCAGTTGGTCCCGCCTCACCAGACGCGGCGCACTCGTACGTCGACGGCGTAGTCAGAGGTAATGAATCCGTCGGTGGCCGCCTGGCGCGACCGATCCCAGATGTAGAGGGCCTCGACCCGCCAGGCACGGCTACGCCGGTAACCGATGCCTGCACGAACTCGCTGCTTGCTGGCGTAGCGCTCCTCAATGTCCTCGCCGTCCAGAACCACTCCGCGTCGCTCAGGATGTACGTGGCGCCATCGTCGGTAACACGCGGACGATTCACGGGTATCCAGCTCGACGCGATCACGGAGGCGAAATGTTGACGAGTCCGGCGTGTCCGAAGAGTAATCGAGGTGGCGCCACTCGAGACGCAGGAAATTGCGCACCACGAGCCGCCGTTTGGGCAGCTTCTCTTTCAACAGGTCGTTCTTGACATTCGACAGGACGTGAAATCGAAATCCGAGACGCGGAGTGATTTCGGTTGAATTCAAGTCATCCGTCTGCTTCGTCCGGGCCAGGAGCAGCTCGCCTACTACGTCGAACCAGTTTCCCTGCGTGTATTCAACTGACGGTGTGACGTCCAGCGTCGCCCAGCCAGGCGCGTCAGGCGGCTTTGACACGAGTATCTTGGGCTCGATATCGGCTCCGAACGTGAGCCGATGACTCTTGATCCAATCGAGCGTGACGTTGCCCCAGAGCTGCGTCTCGGCCTGCCCGGCCGCGGCTGGCACAATCATCAGGGCACGAGCAGGACGCTCGTCGCGACGCCCAGCACGAGCAACCGCACAGAGTGGTTGGTGTTCACAACTGCACAGACGTACGAGAACGTCTGCGACATGATTCATCGCTCCGTATCAGATGCAGACGCATGTTTGTAGAGGAGATTCATTATGAGGTTACAACCTCGGCCGTTCGTCGGAATTGTGGCGGCACTCTCGCTTGTCGTGTCCGTCGCGGCCCAGCAACCCGCGGCGCCAGCGGGACCCACCACGAAAGATCCTTTGCGTTTTCGGGCTGTTCTCCAGACTCAAGGCCAGGACGCGGGCCGCATGGGCGTTGCCGAGATCTCGATCGAACGGTGGACGACGGATGAGGAACGCCAGTCGCTCGTAGACGTGCTGGCAGGCACGACGTTGAAAAGCGGCGGCCAGAACAAGCTGCTCCGGGCTCTCGAGAAGGTCAAGCCGCGGACCGGGTTCATCAAATTGCCGAACACCCTGGGATGGGACCTGCGGTATGCGCGCGACAACGTCCAACCAGACGGAACGCGGCAAATCGTGATCGCGACCGACAGGCCGGTGAGCTTCGCAGCCACGGCGTCGGGAGCCGAGTCGACCGACTATCCGTTCACTATCCTTGAGATGCGGATGGGCACGAACAACAAGGGCGAAGGCCGGATGCTGGCTCGGTCTGCGATCTCCACCAAGGACGGCCGACTTCAGCTCGAGAACTACGGCAACGAGCCCGTCAAGCTGTCTTCGATCACGCAACAAGAAGAAAAGAAGAAGTAGTAGCCCATATGGGCGTGTTGGGCGGCGGAGATAGCGACGGATGAAGCGCCTGCTCATCGCGACGGCGTTGATTGAAGTGGGTGCAGGCGCGGCGTTGATGTCTTATCCGTCTGCGATGGCCATGCTCCTGGTCGGTGCTCCGCTGGCGGCGCCCGCCGCACTGAGGCTGGTTCGCGTCGGCGCGGCCGGCGTACTTGCATTGGGTGTCGCCTGCTGGCTCGCGCGGGATGATGCCCAGAGTCGTGCGGCAAGAGGGCTGGTTATCGGGATGTTGCTGTACAACGTCGGCGCAGTTGTCATCCTCGGAAGCGCGGGAATACAGGCGCAGCCAGTCGGCGCAGCGTTGTGGCTGGCGGTCGTTCTCCACGCAACGATGGCCGGCTGGTGCATCGCAGATCTTTCGACCAAGCCCGCCCTCTCAACCGACCTGGACTAGCCTGGACGTTCATGACCATGCAGGCAAGAGGACCACGGTGGCGCGGCGAAGCTCGCTACTTCAACCCGTACAGCTTCCGAGCGTTTTCACTGAGCACCATCCGCGCCAGCTCCACCGCCCGCTCGCGGCCAATCTCGTTGTCGCGCATCATCGCCGTGAGCGCTCGTCCGAGCGCCTCGCGCCCGGTGTTCGCCGCAATCAGCCCGCTCTCCTCCCAACCCAACGCCTGAGAAAAAGGGTACGCGTCGGTGGCGAACAGCACTTTTTCCGGGTTGTAGCCGAGCCAGGACCGCAACACTTCCGCCACGTCGTGCGGCGTGGTGAACGCCGTCTGCTCGGAGAAATCCACGTACACGTTTGGCTTGGTCAGGAGCGGCGTGGTTTCCCGGGTGTACGGCCAGCCGCCGTGGATCAGCACGAACATCGTCTTGCGCAGCGACGGGTCGTCGAGCAGCGGTTCGAGCAGCATCGGGTTTGCCCACTCGGTGCGGAAGTATCCTCCGCCCCCGTGAGCGGCGTGAATGTGAACGGCCATTCCCAGCCTGCCGCACTCGGTCACGATGTGGCGGAACAGGTAGTCCTGGAGAGCCGTGTAGTCGGCGCCGCCCGCATACGCGCGTTCGGCCTCCGCGCGCGTGGGGTTCCCGATCGCGATGGTGCGGAGGTAGGGCAGCTCGAACTTCTCGGCCACCGCGCCCCCCTTTCGGTGGCGCTCCAGCGTCCCGGTCACGACCTTGTCCAGATACTCACCGAGTGATGCCGGCCTGCCAGTGACGTCGCTCTCGGCGTAGTAGCGCTTGAGCAGCTTTTCCTCGAGCACGAAGAACGCCTTCTGATCCGGCGTCTGGGCGATTGCCTGGTTATCCAGCGGAAACAGCAGCGCGTCCGCAAACGGCACCCAAACGAACCGCGCAGGCGGCAGGCCAGAACCCATGGCGACGCGATTGGCGAGCATCACATCGACACCGATCCTGTCGAGTACCCACGTCGCGTAATCAGATGCGTGCGCGCGCATCACGCCGGCTTTGTCGCCGTTGTAGAGCGACTGGCCGGCGTTGACGATTTCCGGCGACATTGCCCGCTGGCGGAGCGGGTCCGACTGCGGCTCCAGGTTGTCCACCGGCAGCGCATCAAACTCCTTGTCGGGTGTTTCACCGGCGGCGGTCGGCCGCACCGGATGAGCATGGTTGTCGACCGCTTTGATCTTCGCGATTTCGACGGCGAGCTGCGGGTCCACGAGGGGCAACGGCGAGGCGACGCAGGCCGCGAGCGCAGCAACAGGCGCCACGGCCAAAGCCCTGAGAGCGCGTTGCACAATCAGGCCGATGTAGTGCAGGTCGATGTAGTGCAGGCCTTCAGGCCTGCCAGACACGAAAAGGGTGGCCATCCGCGATCCACGCATACGTCATCTCACACTGAACTGCTCCGATGTTTCAACGTGAACGACCGGAGCCCTGGCTGACGACGCGATCGCGGCGGAGACGATCAGCGCGAGGCAAACAGCGGAGGCGGCGCCGACGAGTGTAAAGCCGTAAGCCCAGCCAATGCGCGCCCAGGGCCAGGTCCACGGCCTGCGCCAGTCGCGCCCGAACGAGTCGTTCAGCAGCTTCAGGAAGTCGTCAGTGATCGGCGCCGGTGCGACCGCGCTCCACAACTCCCACAGCAGCCACGCTGCGACGACGACCAGCAGCAGGCCACACCAGGCATTGAGCACGACGTTCAGTGTTCCGGCTTTGTAGGCGATGCGTTCACAGGGCGACGCAATCGGCGGGACTCCATAGCAGTTCGTGAAATCAAACACGGTGACGATGTGGTCGGGAGCGGTGGCGATCAGCCGCGTCCCGAAACCCAGAGCGCCGAATACGAGCATGCCCATCCAGCATTCCCACACGGCCAACCTGACCCAGGCCTGCATCGAATCCGGCGGGATCGCCAGCGCGCGCCGCCTCCAGGGACTCATGTCGGGCCATGCGGGCCGCGCCATCCTTCTAGCTCCATCTCCTTCGTGCGTTGTTCTCGTAGGCGGCGGCTGGCTCCTCGATCGTAATCACTTTGTTGGCACCATGACTCCCCCACGGTGGCGGCGCGCCGCTGCCAACGCGGATCGTGATGACGGGAAACGGCGGAACCTCCTGGGGCCACGGCGTCCGGCAGTCGCTGACGATGACCAGGAGGTCGACCGGCGCGACCTTGCGCTCGGTAAACGCACGAAGTCCGACCCCGATGTCCGTCCCACCGCCGCCATACAACTCGACCTGCGTCCTCGTGAACGCCTTCCTCACCGTATGCACGGCCGCGTCGCAGCAGGCGACGACCACGTCCGCGCCGTAACCGAGCTGGCGCGTCAAGCCTCCCAGCTCCGAAACGGCTCTCGCCAGCCGAGTGTCCGTCATCGACCCGGACGAGTCGATCAGGAAGCCGGGCCTTGGTCTCGGTTGGTAGAAGCTGGCGATGATGAACTCGCCATAGCAGGCCTGCCGACGATGCGGTCGCCGGTATGTGCGGTCGTATCGGCCGAGTCGTGCTGTCGCGCAAGGCTCGCCGCACCGCGTGACGGAGCGTGGCCATGTAGTCGACCTTCGGCGCGAGCGTCGCGCGGCGCCCAGCGGCGCCAGCCAAGCGGGACGTCATTGTCGTAAGGAGACTTCTCCTCGATGCGTCGCGCAACCTCCCGTCGCACGAGCTCGCCCTTGATCCTGTCGACGCCCTCCCACTCCATCATCACGTCCGTCGTCTGCCGGCAGTTCCCAGAACCGCCGTTCACCGTGCGCGCCAGACCCGCAATCTGACGACGACGGTGGCTCATCGACAGTCGCCGAGCGGCCGTCCGCCCGCGGCGGCTTCGGCAGCTGGTGGTAGTAGCTCTCCGCGCTATTACCGCTCTGCAGTCCGAATTTTTCGGGAAGCGGCGGATCGCCTGGCAGCGGCAGTCCTTCGGCGTGAAGATCGTCGTTGATTTCGCAGTCACCGGCGGTGTTCCAACGGCGGTGATCTGTGATACCTGCGGCCTGCCGGCGTCCCTCGTGGTCGCGCAGGAGATGGCTCACCTCGTGGATCAGCAGGCTCGCGTTCTCCTCGACGGTGTGCCGGGCAACCCACACGTCGTTGTAGTACAGCCGCCAGTGTGAATCCACGGCCATGCTGCCGATGAGATCGGTCTCGACGGGACCGAGGCTGAACAGCGCCGGCGCGAAATAGCTGCGTTGATGCGCCGCTCGCACGCGCGCAGCCTGGAGCGCGCGCGAATAGCCGTCCGCCTTCTGATCGGCGCTGCGAATCAGATCGAAGAGCCTGATGTTCACGTCACTCTCTCGGAACCAGCTTCGCCGTTCTCATCAAGTCGTAGAACGGACGGCACTCCTCGGGCAGCTTGATCGCACCGTCGGGACGGTTCCTCTTGTCGCACAGTGTGCGCGCCGCCGCCGCTGGAATGTCGGCGTTCTTCCTGCTCGCGACGCCAAGGGCAATCATCGCGGCTTCCCATCGCTCTGGTGTCTTGTGGTTGATCACGGCGCCCGCAAGCGAGTAACAGATCGCGTACGCGCGATCGACACGATCGGGCAGCACGAACCTGCGCGGATCCTTCAGAATGTCCTCGGGATCCGGCAGGTTCAACATCTCGCGGTACTCGAGGAACGGCAGCGCCTGGTCGCCCACAAGACCAGCGAGCGCGGGGCCTTGAAGCAGCCGGTTCCCCGGAGACACCGCTTCGATGGCCGCGAGCAGGCGCGACGCCAGGTACCAGGTGCGGCCCGATGGCCACGGACCGCTCCGCCGGGCGGGATCGTCGGGCGGCGCCATCCAGGCGTCATGTCCCGCGGCTTTCACGTACGCCGCGATCATCGCGCGCTGCTGATGATGATGCACGCGCAGGTAGTCCGCCGGCAGGATCGGCAAATCGCTGGGCGCCGGAAAGTCGCTCAGCATCATGTCGCACCACGTTTCGTGGTCCATCGGAAATTCGCCGTGCCACAAGCGATTCGCCATCGGCGGCTGAATCTCCTGTCCCCCCGCAGCCCATTCGACGGCGTTGCTGGCGCACAAGTAGACGACGCCGCCTTTCCCCGGCTCGTAGTTCGGCAGGGTGAGCTCACCGCACACGTTCTCGGTCAACAGACGCAGCATGGCCGCTTGCGTCGTCGGAGGCACGGTGGTCAGCTCGTCCAGAAAGACGATCACCATATAGCCGTCCTCGGCCAGACGCTGTGCATCGCGGGCCCACGCCATGGGCAGCAGTCGCACGCCTTCCGGCGTCGACACCGGAAAGCCGCCGAAGTCCTGGGGCTCTCGAATCGAGCCGATCAGAATGAAGACTTTGCACGCGAGCCCCGCGCGGGCGAATCCGGCTTCGAGGCTCCTGGCGAACTCGGTCTTTCCAACGCCGGGAAAGCCCGTGATGTGCATCGGAATGCGCGCCTGCAATCCGATCGCGACGAGTTGGACGAAGTGCTTGAATTCCATGTCTTCGGAGCAGTACCGTGCGCCAGTTCCGGCCGACCCGTTAGACACCCGAATTGAGCACTCGGGTCAGACCGTCGTGCCTTCCCTGATGACCCCGTCCTTCGGGACGATGATGATGCCGTTCCTGATGTAATAGCCGTCCTCGTCTGCCTCCTGTCGGCCGGCCTCGTTGGTCAGGCGCACGGCGTCACCAATGCGCGCGTTCTTGTCGACAATCACGCGGTCCAGAACCACCTCGCGCCCGATTCCCAGACGCGGATTGCCGCCGCGGGCCGGCGCAATGTCGTCGCCTTCGTAGAAATCCGCGCCGAGCAGCACCGATCGGGAAATCCGCGCGCCCGGCTGCACCTGCGTCCGGATGCCGACGACGGACTGGTCCACCGTGCAGCGCTGAAGATTGCACCCGTCGGCGATGATGCCGTTCGTCACCGTGCAATCGGCCAGGCGTGATCCGGGCAGGAACCGCGGATGCGTATAGATCGGGCGCCGTGAATCGTAGAAACTGAACGGCGCGTCGGGACGCGTGAGCATGATGTTCGCGTCGTAGAACGACCCGATGGTGCCCACGTCGGCCCAGTAGCCTCGAAACAGATGCGCGTGGACGCGGCTGCGCTGCAGCGCGCGGGGGATGACGCCGCGGCCGAAGTCTGTCGTGCTGCTGTCTCGAAATCATGTCGAGCAGCACCTCACGTGTGAACAGATAGATTCCCATGGAGGCGACGAAGGGCCTGTCCGGTGCGTGCGCCGCGAAGGTGGCGCCGCGCGGAATGCTCTGCCCGATCTCGGCGAGCTTTGCGGCATCCGGCTTTTCCTCGAAGGCGACGATCTGTCCGTCGCGATCGAATCGGAAAGATTCCCATCGACGAGGCGTCGTCGCGGGTGACGGGCTGTGCGGCAATCGTGATGTCGGCCTGCCGGTCGATGTGAGCCTCGATCAGATCGGCGTAGTTCATGCGATACAGTTGGTCGCCGGCGAGCACCAGATAGTAGTCGGCGTCGTGCCGCGCGAAGTGGCGCGCCGCCTGGCGCACGGCGTCGGCCGTGCCCTGATACCAGTTGGGGTTGTCGGGCGTCTGCTCGGCGGCGAGAATCTCGACGAAGCCGTGACTGAAGAGATCCATGCGGTAGGTCTGGCCGACATGCCGGTTGAGCGACGCGGAATTGAACTGCGTGAGAACGAAAATCCGCCGCACGTCGGCGTGCAGGCAGTTGCTGATGGGAATGTCGATCAGCCGGTACTGGCCGGCGATCGGCACGGCAGGCTTCGAGCGCAGCTGCGTCAGCGGAAACAGGCGCGTGCCCTGGCCTCCGCCGAGAATGATCGCGAGAACCTGATTGTGTGTCGTCATCGTGTGTCCTGCCGATGATCGTAACTGACATGAAGGAGTGGCGCCCGGCCGTATTGTGCGCACTTGCGCTGTTTCTCCTCGGCGCCGCACTCGTCTGGCTTACAGGTCGAACCCCGGCACCCGTTCCCGCGACGGCACGTCCAGCGGAGTTCTCCGCCGAGCGTGCGATGGGGCACGTGCGCGCCATTGCCCAGCGCCCGCACCCGAACGGCAGCGCAGAGCACGCGCGGGTGCGGCAGTACTTGATCGACACACTGAGGACGATTGGACTCGATCCGCAGGTTCAGGAGGCAACCGGCGTCGGCACCCACAACGCCGTGGCGGCGCGTGTGCAGAACGTCCTCGTCCGTGTGCCGGGACGAAACGCAGGCGGACCCGCCGTGCTGCTGGCCGCGCACTACGACGGCGTCCCCGCGGGTCCGGCTGCCGGCGATGATGGCGCCGCGGTCGCGGCGCTCCTTGAAACCTTGCGGGCTCTGCGCTCGGCCCCACCCCTGACCCACGACGTGATCGCGCTCTTCAGCGATGGAGAGGAAGGGGGCCTCACGGGCGCAGCCGCCTTCACGCGCGAGCATGCGTGGGCGCGCGACGTCGCCGTCGTTCTCAATTTCGAAGGACGCGGGACCGGCGGCCGCTCCTTGATGTTCGAAACCGGCGTCGGGAATCGCGATACCGTCGGCGTGTTCCGGCACGCGCCCGGCGCGACGGGAACCTCTTTGTCGGTGACCGTATACCGATCCCTTCCAAACGACACCGATCTGTCCGAACTCCTCACACTCGGTCAACCCGCGCTCAATTTCGCGTTCGCAGACGGCCTGGAGCGCTATCACACGGCCAGCGACGACATCACCCACCTCGACCCCGGCAGCGTGCAGCATCACGGCGTGCAGGCGCTCGCGCTGGCGCGAGCCTTCGCCGACGGTCCCCTTCCGCGCCCGCGCACCGACGATGCCGTCTTCTTCGACGTGCCAGGCCTTGGCGTGATCATGTATCCGGAGTGGCTGGCGCCTCCGGTCGCGATCGCGTCGGCCCTGCTTGTCATCGTCGCAGTCCTGCTGCTCCGGCGTCGCGAACAGCGCTGGATCCGACACATCTGCCTCGGCATCGCCGGGATCGTTCTGTCCACCGGGCTCGCCGCTAGTCTGGCGTTCGGCGTGATTCGCCTACTAGCGCGCTTCGACGTGGCTCCTCCACTTGGTGGCGCGGCTCGCTCACGGGCTTGGTTCGCCGTTGGCATCACGATACTGGCGGTCGCGGTGGCGTCGGCGTGCTGGGCGCTGGTGCGGCGCTGGGCGAGTCCCGCGGGTGCCCGAATCGGAGCACTGCTCGTGTGGACGATCGTCGCCCTGGTCACGACATGGCGGCTGCCAGGGACGAGCTTCCTGTTCGTCTGGCCACTTCTCGCGGCAGCGGCTGCGACAATCGCTGCACTGATCACCCAGACGCCTCGCGCAAGGGATATGGCCCACTGGGCTCACCGGGCTGACTGGGCTGACTGGGCCGCCACGCTCGTCGCCGCGATCATGATCGTGCCGGCGGTCTATCTGGTGTCTGTCGTCATCTTTGGCATGAGCCTGCCTGGCGCGCTCGCCCTTGGTCTGATTGTCCCGATGTGCGCGTGGCTTCTCGCGCCGCATCTGGAGACGTTGAGCACCCCGCGACGTTGGGTGGCGCCACTCACCGGTTTCGCGGGCGGATTCCTTCTCATTGCGATCGGCATGATGACCGCACGAACGAGCGCCACGTACCCCGGACCGTCGATGCTGGGATACGCCTTCGACGTTGACACGGCCCGGGCGTGGCTCGTGACGCCTGTGGACTTCGCTCGCCCCGGCTCGTGGGCCGCCACGGCGCTCGGGCCATCCGCGCGTGTGGTGGTCCCCCTCACACAGACCGCCGTGGACGACCCACCGGAATGGCTGACGCGTGCGATGGCTGGCGAGTCGGCTGCCCTGGCAGTTGCGGCTGAAGTGGTCCAGGTCGGATTGCCGGAATTGATGCTCGTCGCTGATTCGACCGAGACCGGATCGCGACGGCTCGAGCTGCGCGTCCGGCCAGCGCCGGGGACCTATTCCATCCGTCTAACCGCGATCGACACCCAGGTGCGTGCCGCGTCGGTTGACGGTCGGCCGATCGACTCGAGCCGATACCGAACGCGCTCTGTCCAGTGGACGCTCGGCTATGTCGCGCCACCAATTGACGGCTTCGCACTCGCGCTGGTCATCCCGCGCGACACAGTGCTCGAGCTCGACGTTATCGCGCGATTGCTCGGTCTTCCGCGACTTCCGAACGCCGCCATTCCCGCGCGAACTGAAAACGTCGTTCCCATCCATGCCGGCGACCAAACCGTGGTTCATCGTCGCGTCCGTTTTTGACGGCGCCGCCAGCTGGTCTGACTGACGATCAGCGATCTTTGATGGTTTGCTTTGCCGCGGCTCTATCCTGCATTTGCTGCGCCATCAGCGAGTAGGCCACGTAGTACTTGTAGATATTGCTCACGTACTGCACGGTCTCGCGTCCGACGCGCTCACCTGTCGTGCGCTCCACGTTGTTGAACCAGACGTTCGGGTTCAACCCTTTGCTCGCGGTTTCCTTGCGAAGCGCCCGCAAACGGCCGGGGCCGCAGTTGTAGGCCGCGAACGCAAACAAGGTCTTGTTCAGGTTGTCCACCGGCTCGCCGGCGAACTGCTGATCGACCATGAACCGGACGTACTTCACGCCGGCGTTGATATTTGCGTCGATCTGGCTGATGTCACCGACCTTCAGCTCCTTGCCCGTCGCCGGCATCACCTGCATGACGCCGATGGCTCCGACCTGACTCTTCGCGTCCTGATTGAGCCCAGACTCCTGAAAACCCTGCGCCATCATGAGCAAGTAGTCGAGATCGTACTGACCGCCATACTTCTTGAACAATTCGACCGCCCTCTGGAACCTCGTCAGATCCTCTCCAGCGGTCGCATTCTTCACGAACTTCGCGCTCTTCAGGTACTTCTGGAGGATGGTGTTGCCAAATACCGTGCCCTGCCTGTTCGCCATGATGAACGGGTTCAGCACAGCAATGAGCTGCGGGCTGCCCTTCCGGACCGCCCACGCGATGGAGCCTTCGTCACGAACGCTCACGCTTGGGTGAAGCGTCAGACTCGGCAGGATCTGTTTCCAGAATTCCCCGATGAAATCGTCGACGACGGTCGTTTTCAGCAGACCGGCGTTGACCATCTCGAGGATGTCCTCGTCTTCGAGCGACAACGGGACGGTCTTGATGACGACCGGGGCTTTGCCCTTCGCCTTGAGGCTCGCGTTCAACGCCGTCAGGCTCTCGAACTGGATGCTCCTCTCGCGGACGTAGACGTCCTTGCCGCCGAGATCGTCGAGCGTGTTGATCATCGGCGCACCGGGGCCAGTGACCACGATCTCTTTGACGTTGACTCTTCCGGGCTCAGCGAAGTCGACGAGCTTGGCGCGCTCGGGCGTGACCGTCACGTTGGCGGCCACGATGTCGCCGCGGCCCTCGATCAAGGCCTGCTGCAGATCGTCACGCGAAGTCGGCACGAACACCACGTTGACCTTCGTCGCCGGCGTGGTCTTCAGTGTCTTGTTGATCTCGGCTTCGAGCTTCGTACCGGCGTCATACACGATGCCCCGCTGGACGCCCTTGTCGATGAAGTAGTGGGTCTTGCTGCGTCCATTTCTGGACGACAACAGGCAGAACCGCCGCCTTGGCGGCGGGCGCGGCGCGTTGAGGTGTGGTCGATGGCGGCTTAGGGGTCTGGGCGCTCAGGCTCGACAGAGCCCCGACCATCAGCACCAGCACCCCCAACCCCGGGCGCGCTGGGCATTGCCGTCCCGCAAGCCGTTTGCAGTAGTTCATGATTTCCTCTTGTTGACGATACAACTCGTCCATGCGGCCGACACCGTAGACTATAGCTTGAGCCGCCTCGAGCAGAATGACGTCAACGGCTTCCGCTTCTCGAACCGCGACTCTAGCGTTCTGTGCCGTCCTTGTTGCGGCTACTCCCGCGTGCACGCACCGACCGCCTCGACCCTCATCGGTCTCATCGGCTGCTCCAGTTCGTTTCGTCGCGCGCTTCCAGACGCTGCTGCAGCCGCCCCTGGTCACACGCGCCAGCGGCGGCACGACCACTGACGTCGCGATTTCGCCAGACGGCACTCGACTGGCCTATGTGGGCCGTCGAGGTTCGACACAACAGTTGTACACCCGCGCCGTGAGCGAGCTGGACGTGGTGCCGATTCCGGGAACCGAGAATGCGATCAGTCCATTCTTCTCGCCTGATGGGAACTGGGTGGGATTCGGTGCCGATGACGAATTGAGAAAAGTCCGCGTCGCGGGTGGTCGTCCACAGACGGTGTGCGCCGTTCGAGGCCTCCTCGGCGCCAGTTGGGGGTCGACGAACAGCATTGTCTTCGCATCGGCAGGCGGCGCCGGCCTCCAGCAAGTTTCCGCCGATGGAAGCCTGCCGGTGGCGCTCACCATGCGCAGCACCAGTCGCGGCGAAATCGTACAGCACACGCCGCAGCTCTTGCCCGGCGAGAAGGCCGTGCTGTTCAACGAGGTCGGCGGAACGGCAGTCGCCGAAGGTCAAATCATCGTGCAGTCGCTGGAGAATGGCACACGCATCGTCATCGGACCTGGTGATCATCCTCAGTACGTTTCGAGTGGACACCTGATATTTACCCATGGCGCCACCTTGATGGCGGTCCCGTTCGATCTCGCGCGCCACGAAATGATCGGAAAACCGGTCCCAATCTTGGACGGTATCGTCCGAACCCCTGCCGCACAGTTCGCCGTTTCAGACACTGGATCCCTCGTGTACATACCGGGCGGCAACCAATCATCCAGCCACACCCTCGTGTGGGTCGACCGTGATGGAAAGGATGAGCCCATTCCAATAGCACTCCGCAGCTTTTCCAAACCCAGGCTCTCGCCCGACGGCCGGCAAGTTGCCGTCGTCGTCGATAACCGCCGGATCTGGTCGTACGATCTCGCGCGTGCCACCCTTACTCCCCTCACGGCCGCGGATGCTCAAACCAATTTCCCCGTATGGACGCCGGATGGGTCGCGGCTGGCGTTCAGTTCGAACCGGGATGGCGTGCTGAACATGTTTTCGCTGCCTGCGGACGGGAGTGGATCGCCTGAGCGACTGACAACGAGCGTGCTCTTTCAGGATCCTGCTTCATTTTCGCCTGATGGGCGGCTGCTGGTGTTTGTCGAGCTTCATCCGTCGAATGCTCAGGACATCTGGGTGCTGCCGATGGATTCGGGTCGCAAACCGCGACCGCTGCTGACGACTCAATTCGTCGAAGGCGGACCCATGCTGTCGCCGGATGGGCAGTGGCTCGCGTTCGTCTCGAACGAGTCCGGTGACAACGAGGTGTACGTGCGCTCGTTTTCCGGCTCCCGCAGGAAGATCCGAATCTCAAGTGATGGCGGCCAAGAGCTCGCGTGGGCGCCGGACGGTCGCGAGCTTTTCTACCGCAGCGGGGATCGCATGATGACGGTCGACATCGTCACGCGGCCGACGCTCAAGCCCGGCAAGCCGCGCCTCCTGTTTGAGCGCGCCTTCGCCAAGGGAGGGCCGTGGCGAAATTACGACGTCTCTCTCGACGGACGCAGGTTCCTGATGCTGAAGCCCACCATGGAAGATGTACCGCTCACCCAACTGAACGTCGTGCTGAATTGGCTGGAGGAGCTGACGCGGCTCGTGCCGCCCTGAACCCGGCCATCAGCGCCGAACCGCGAGGCAGCTCAGCTGATGAGCTCGTCGGGGTTCATGTCGCCAATGACATCCTTCCGTGTGAAGCCCCGGATGTCGCTCAAGCGTCCCTCGCGTACCTTGCGCACCCATTCGGCGTCGCCAATGAGGCTCCGACCGACCGACACGAGATCGAATTCGCCGTTGCCAAACCGCAGGGCGAGCTCGCGCAACCCTGGTTCCCCAGTCTGCTTCGCTTCCTGACCGTGGAAGTTATCCATGACGTCGGTGTCGAGGCCGACGCTGCCGACGGCAATGACGGGCGCGTCTGTCAGCGACTTCGTCCAGCCGGCAATGCCGAGCGGCGAATTCGGCCAGGCAGGGTCCCAGAAACGACGTGCTGACGAGTGAAAAATATCGGCGCCCGCGTTGCGCAACATGCTGAGCATCGTGGCGAGCTCCTGCGGAGTCTCGGCAACCTTCGCGTAATAGTTCACTTCTTTCCACTGCGAGAACCGCAGTGAAATGATGAAATCTGGGCCGACGGCGCGCCTGACGGCCGCGACGACTTCGGTCGGAAAGCGTGCGCGCTGCACGATGTCATCGCCGCCGTACCCGTCCGTGCGTCGATTGGTCTCGGCCCACAGAAACTGGTCGAGCAGATAGCCGTGCGCCGCATGGACTTCGACGCCGTCGGCGCCAACCTGCTGCGCCAGTCGGGCGCTGCGCGCAAACGCCTCACGAATCGATTCCAGATCCTCAGCGGTCGCGGCACGCCCGTTCGGCTTGCCGGCGCGTATCAGGCCTGATGGACTCAGCGTCGGATACTGCGAATACGGACCGTCGCCGCCCTCCTTGCGAATCGAGCCTTCGTGCCAGAGCTGCATGAACATGCGGCCACCGGCCGATTTCACCGTGTTGACGCAGTCCGCCCACGCCTCCGCCGTCGATTCAGTGAGCCACGCATACACCGGCACCTGGGTCGCGGACGGATGGTCGACCGAGCAGGATTCGGTGATGATCAGGCTGACGCCGCCCTCGGCCCGCTCGCGGTAGTACTCCGCCAGGCGCGGCAGCGGCCGGCCGTTTTCGCACCACGTGCGCTGCATGCCCGGCATGATGAATCGATTGGCGAGCTGGAGCCCCTTGAGCTTGAAGGGCGTGAAGAGCGGATCGAGATCGAGCGGCTGCTGGGAACCGGCTGTGATGACGGCGCTGTTCTCCATAGCAGCCGGATCATACCGGAATCGCGACTAAGGCCGTGGCATCCCTCCCCGGAACTGGCGGCGCAGCAGTTTCTCCAGCTCGCGAAGCCACAGTCCCGTACTCGCCACCGTCGTGCAGCGAAACCAGTCGAGACGCGTCAGATGCTCCGTCGAGAACGCCCGCTGAAGAAAGGGGGTGTACACGACAGCGACCTGCAGTAAAACCGATAGAAGAATTGCGCCCCACAACCATGTATTCCGGAAGAGGCCGCGTAAGACGCTTTGCCGATCAGACCGTGCGTTGAACAGGTTGAACAGCTGAAACAGCATCAACGTCGTGAACGCCATGGTCTGGGCGTGACGCAGGCTGCCACCCCCGTGAAACAGTCCGCCCGGCAGGTCGGCGTCGAGCACGTACAGCGTCCCGGCCGCCATGACCACGCCGATGAAGAAGATGCCGCCCCACATCTGAGGGGTGATCACTCGCTCGGCAGCCGGCCGCGGCGACCGCTCCATCAGGCCCGGATCAGCCGGATCGACGCCAAGAGCCAGTGCAGGCGCCCCGTCAGTCACCAGATTGATCCAAAGGAGCTGCGTCGCGACCAACGGCAGCACAACAGCGCCCTCTTTTGGCTCGAGTCCGATGGCCTTCGCAAACACGACCCCAAAGAACATCGTCATCACTTCACCGATGTTCGACGACAACAGATAGCGCAGGAATTTCCGGATGTTCGCGAAGATCGATCGACCTTCCTCGATGGCTGCGACGATGGTTGCGAAATTGTCGTCGGCGAGCACCATGTCCGCCGCCTGTCTGGACACGTCGGTCCCTGTGACACCCATGGCGACGCCAATGTCGGCGGTCTTCAGGGCGGGCGCATCATTCACGCCGTCACCGGTCATTGCCACCACCGCCCCGCGGCGCTGGAGCGCCCGGACGATGCGCAGCTTGTGCTCTGGATTCACGCGCGCGTACACAGAGACGTCGCCGACGGCCTGATCGAGCGACTCATCGGACATCCGTTCGAGCTCGGCGCCAGTGACCGCGTGACCGCCGCTCCCGATCCCGAGCTCCTGTGCGATGACGGCCGCTGTCTTCGGGTGATCGCCGGTAATCATCACCGGGCGGACGCCGGCCTGCTTCGCGCGGGCCACGGCCTTTCGCGCTTCGTCGCGCGGGGGGTCGATCATGCCAATCAGGCCAGCGAAAACGAGATCCCGCTCGAGATTGGCGCCGACGTCCTCGGCCGCCGCCGTTTCATCCGATGCCGAACGGTACGCGACACCGAGCGTACGCAGGGCACGGTCCGCCAGCCCATCGTTCGCCTGGAGAATCTCGCGGCGGCGTTCATCGGACAGTGCGCGCCGATCCTGACCCGAGTACTCGTGCGTGCAGCGCGTCAACAACACGTCTGGCGCGCCTTTCGAAAACACGAGCACACGCCCGGTTTCTGCGTCGGTGTGCACGGTCGTCATCAACCTTCGCTCGGCCGAGAATGGCACCTCGCCGACGCGCGCGAAGCGTTGACGCAGGCGGTCTGAATCGAGCCCGGCCTTGCGAGCTGCGACGATCAGCGCGGCTTCGGTGGGATCGCCGAGCACAATCCATCGACCGTCTTCCTGCCGGATCGACGCGTTGTTCGCCCGGTCGGCGACGGCGAGCGCGCGCTCCAATTCGTGCCGGAGATTCCCCGTCACAGGGCTGCCGCCTTCGTCTCGCACGTCGCCTACGGGCGCGTAGCCTGTCCCGCTCAACGTGACAGAGCCGCTGGCGGTCACCACGTCGCGAACGGTCATCTCGTTCTTGGTGAGGGTCCCGGTCTTATCCGACGCGATGACCGACGCCGACCCGAGCGTTTCGACCGCGCTCAGATGCCGCACGATGGCGTTTCGCCGCGCCATCTGCTGCACACCAATCGACAGCACCGCCGTGACGACTGTGGGAAGCCCTTCCGGCACGGCCGCCACAGCGAGCGCCACTCCGAGGATCAGGACGTCCAGCAAGGCCGAGACGCCCCGGACGTGTTCGACAACGATGATGGTGCCAATCATGACGAGGGCAATCACAACGACCGCAAGACCCAGACTCTTGCCAACGCGATCGAGCTCCTTCTGAAGCGGCGTCGGCCCGCTCTCGACGTGCGACAGCATGCCTGCAATCCGCCCCATCTCCGTCTGCATGCCGGTGTCCACGACGACGGCTCGTCCGCGGCCATACGTCAGAGACGTTCCGCTGTAAATCATGTTGTGGCGATCGCCCAGCCCGACGTCGCTCGCGATGGCCTCGACATCTTTCGAAACCGGCAGGCTCTCGCCCGTGAGCGTTGCTTCGGTGACGTCCAGTGCCGTCGACTGAATCAGGCGGGCATCCGCGGGCACGGTGTCGCCCTCTTCGACGAGAAGGACGTCGCCAGGCACGAGGTCTGTCGCCGGCACCTGTGTCGGCACGCCCTCGCGGATGACACGCGCGTGTGCGGCTGTCAGGTGACGCAGACCAGCTATCGCCGATTCCGCACGCTCCTGCTGCACGTACCCGAGAATTGCATTCAGCAGGACGACGGCACTGATTGCAATCGCTTCGTACCGGCAGCGCTGATTCACGTTCGTAAACCCAGAGCGCAAGCGAGACGGCCGTCGCAATCAGC